>NZ_CP110973.1:3927500-5246221 GCF_026248825.1 Larkinella insperata
GAAGCCCCAGTAAACGGCGGCCGTAACTATAACGGTCCTAAGGTAGCGAAATTCCTTGTCGGGTAAGTTCCGACCTGCACGAATGGTGTAACGATCTGGGCACTGTCTCAGCCATGAGCTCGGTGAAATTGTAGTTCCGGTGAAGATGCCGGATACCCGCCACGGGACGGAAAGACCCCGTGCACCTTTACTACAGCTTATCATGGACGCTGGCACAAGCATGTGTAGGATAGGTGGGAGGCTATGAGCCGGTGTCGCTAGGCATCGGGGAGCCAACGTTGAAATACCACCCTTGCGTGTGTTGGCGTCTAACCTGACAAAGTCAGGGACCGTGGTTGGCGGGTAGTTTGACTGGGGTGGTCGCCTCCGAAAGGGTAACGGAGGCTTCCAAAGGTTCGCTCAGGCCGGTTGGTAACCGGCTGTGGAGTGCAATAGCAGAAGCGAGCTTGACAGTGAGGCAGACAAGCCGAGCTGGTGCGAAAGCAGGGTATAGTGATCCGGTGGTTCCGCATGGGTGGGCCATCGCTCAAAGGATAAAAGGTACGCCGGGGATAACAGGCTGATCTCCCCCAAGAGCTCACATCGACGGGGAGGTTTGGCACCTCGATGTCGGCTCGTCACATCCTGGGGCTGGAGAAGGTCCCAAGGGTTCGGCTGTTCGCCGATTAAAGTGGCACGCGAGCTGGGTTCAGAACGTCGTGAGACAGTTCGGTCCCTATCTGTGGTGGGCGTTAGAAGATTGACGGGGGCTGCCCTTAGTACGAGAGGACCGGGGTGGACTCACCGCTGGTGAACCGGTTATTGTGCCCACGGTACGGCCGGGTAGCTACGTGGGGTTTGGATAAGCGCTGAAAGCATCTAAGTGCGAAGCCGGCCCGGAGATGAGTCTTCTATTGAAGGACGTTAGAGACGATGACGTTGATAGGCGGCAGGTGCAGGACGGGAGACCGTTACAGCCGAGCCGTACTAATGACCTGAGGGCCGAAGCGTTGACATTGTTGGTGGGAGTCTGGTGATTGTGAATCTCTTTCTTCTTAAAGAAGCTTAAAAAAGAACCATCCACGGTAGGTGTGTCCGTTGAGGCACAGCACCGCACGAGCTGGGATGGTGGCAAGGGTGCGGGGGAACACCTCTTCCCATACCGAACAGAGCCGTTAAGCCCCGTTACGCCGATGGTACTGGAGTCACTTCCGGGAGAGTAGGTTGCCGCCACCACAGATTATCCGTCCCCATTTCAGCAATGAGATGGGGACTTTTTTTTGCGTTTATATTTCCAATATCTTTCGGTCGCTAACTTGGTGCTTCTGTTTCGAATTTTATAACTAAGTGGCTTCCAGCTTCATTTATTATTCATTAGTGATTTTACAAGACGACAGATTTCCTCCCAAACATTTTATTGATGAAACTCCGAGTAAAGTATGCCTGACAATAGATTGTTTCTGTTTATAATTCCGTATCGGAGTGGCTATTTTCCTTATGCTTAACTAGAAACTATTTTAATCAAATCAATAAGAGTAGAGGCAGTTAGGAGCAGATATAAGAAAAATTAGTACGAATAGGAGAGTTGTCGGCCTTTCGCTCCCTTTTTAAAATAGCAACTGAGTCGTTTCAGTTGCTATTTTAAAAAGGGAAAAGTTATTTACCCAAAATAATACCAGCGTCAAGATTTCGGCTGAACCAACGAACGAACCAGAACATAGTAATTTGGATCACTGGTTAGAGTAGTTATGCCGGGGGTAGGCACGGTTTGCCACTGGGTGGTCGGTTTTAAAATCTTGTTGGGACCGTTCTTATTAAAACATACTTGCACCGGCATGTCAAAGCCGTTTACGCAATTTGCCCAACGGTACTGCAGCTTGTTGTTCGCAATCCGGTATTCTAGCGTTGGAATGCGGGTATCGCGTAGATACTGATCGAAGACTTTCTGAAAATCGATGCCAGATTGCCGACTGATGTATTGCTCAATTTGCTTCCCTTCTACGGTTTGATGATAAAACGTTTTATTCATTCCCCGCAGAATAGCCCGCCACTTATCATCATTGCCAATAATCTGGCGAATTGTATGTAGCAAGTTCCCACCTTTGTAGTACATGTCTCCGGATCCGGCATGGTTGACGTTATAAACACCAACGATAGGGCGATCATTGCGGATGAGAGCCCGGCAACCTATCACGTAAGCCGCCCCGGCCTCTTTGCCGTAGTAGTATTCCGTGTAAAGGTTTTCGGAATAGTTGGTGAAGCTTTCGTGCACCCACATATCCGCAACATCCTTATACGTAATGTTGTTAGCAAACCATTCGTGGCCGGATTCGTGAATAATGATGAAATCCCACAGCAAACCGAAACCGCTGCCCGATAAGTCTCTGCCCAGATAGCCGTTCTGAAAACGATTTCCGTAGGTAACAGAACTTTGGTGTTCCATGCCCAAATACGGTGTTTCAACTAATTTGTAACTGTCTTCGTAAAACGGATATGGCCCAAACCAATGTTCAAATGCTTTAAGCATCGGCTTTACCTGCTGAAATTGGCGACGCGCTGAATCTTCATGTTCCCGTAGCGCATAGAACGTCAAGTCCAATTTACCTTTTTCGCCTTGCAGCGTATCCGACCAGTGAATGTAATCCCCTACGTTCAGATTGACCCCGTAATTATTGATTGGGTTGCTAACGAACCAATCGAACGTATGAGTGCCATCGTTGTGCTCCGTAACGCGCCGTAGCCGTCCGTTCGAAACGTCGGTGAGACCTTTTGGCACGGTGACGCTGATCAGCATGCTGTCGGGTTCGTCGTACATGTGATCCTTGCAAGGCCACCACGAACTGGCCCCCAGGCCCTGGCAGGCCGTAGCGATAAACCACTTCCCGCCTTTATCGCGCTTCCAGACAAAACCGCCATCCCAGGGCGCCCGTTTGGCCTTTCTGGGTTGGCCAGCGTAAAAAATTTGAACGGACTCGGTTTTTCCAGTCTCCTGCTTTTTCTGAAGGGTCACAAAGTACGCATTACCGTCTTGCCGGAAAGATAGCTCTTTGCCATCCTGTACCACTTTCTGCACTTTCAGTGGACGCTGTAAATCGACCTGCATGGTTTGGTTAGGCTGCAAAACACGGTATTGAATCGTGGTGCTACCGCTGATGGAACTGTCGGCGGTGTTGAGCTTGACCTGCAAATGATAATAGGCCAGATCCCACCAAATCCGCTGGGGAGTGATGGACCCGCGCAGCGTATCATCGTGCGTAAACGCATACTTCTGGGCCGAAACTGATAAGGAGAGAAACAGACCTGCACTGATCCAGATGATTTTCTGAAGGGCATTCATCATAAAGGCTTTAAAACTTTCAGGTTTTGGATGTCGCAAATTAACGGGCTCCCGGAGGGCAGTGCTCCAGTAAATAATTGGTATAAAGGGTACGCAGGTGCTGGCTGGTACCTTCCCCCTCGGAGATGCTGTGTGTGCGATTCGGATAGGGCATGACCTGGAACTGCTTGTTGTGCTTCACCAGTTCATCAATCAGTACTTCGGCATTAGAGTAGTGAACGTTATCATCGCCCGTGCCATGAATATAAAGCAAGTTTCCCCGCAAATTTTTGGCGTACGTAATGGGTGAACCCGCTACAAAATCTTCCCGGTTTTCCTGCGGTAATCCCATGTACCGTTCCTGATAGATATTGTCGTAGAAGAGCTGGTTGCCAACAGCCGCAATGGAAATCCCGGTTTTGTAAATCTCTGGATACTGAAACAACAGATGAAGTGTGGTGGAACCGCCCCCGCTCCAGCCCCAGACGGCCACCCGGCTTGTATCCAGGTAAGAACGTTGCTCAAAAAGCTTTTTAGCACCCATCGCCTGATCGCGTACGTTGATCCGGCCAATTTGCCGGTATATAGCTTTGCGCCAGGCCGTACCCTTGAGCGTTGGTGTACCGCGGTTGTCCAGCGCAACGTAGCAATAACCGGCTTTAGCCATATCACCTTCGAAGAGGTTATTGTAGCCCGCCGAAAACACATCGTTGGTGGTCGTGCTGGCAGGTTCACCGTAGACGTAGAAGACGACCGGATATTTCTTGGTACTATCAAAATTGGCGGGTTTTCGCATCCAGCCGTCCAGCGTCACTCCGTCGGCGGTGGTAACCGTGAAAAATTCCATATTCCGGGGTGTTTGGATGTTCGGTGCACGGCGGGAAGCAGCCGCCCGCAGTACCTGATGATCCGCTAGCCGAATCCAGTTGCTGGCCGGAGGAGTCTGGTGGCTGTTGAACGAATGCATGGCAAACTGTCCACCGGGCGCGATGTCGTAAGTGTGCGTACCCACCTGGTTAACCGGAGAAATGCGTTCCAGCTTACCTTTACCGTCCATTCTGGTGCGGAACAAATACCGCTGGGTGGGATTGATGGGGGAAGCGATGAAGTAGATGTACCGGTTGCGTTCGTCGATGGCGCTAATGCCGGCGATGTCGTAAGAACCCGGCGTAAGCAACACGGTTTTCTTTCCATCCCGGCTTACCTGGTAAAGGTGCCGCCAGCCGTCTTTCTCAGATACCCAAATAAATGATTTGCCACCTTCGAGCCACGGCCAGCCCCCCGGGGTGCCGGCGTGTGCCTCAATCCAGGTCGTGCTGGTTTCGCGGTGAATGGGAGTGATTGTGCCGGTAGACGGTTGGGCGACGAAAAGCAGGCTTTGATTTTGCTTGCGGTTGAGCTGCTCAATAATCAGATCATTACCGGTTGGAAACCACTCCATCTGGACCAGATAGTGCTGCTGTGGATCGCCCGGAACGGCCAGCCAGCGAGTTTCTCCGCCGGTAGCCTGCACCACCCCAACGCGGGCCGGTGACGGTGATTCGCCCACTTTCGGGTATTCAACGGGAATGACACGGGAGTAAATCGAATCGGTGGTGTTCAGCATCAGATAATCGCGGATGGCGCTGGCGTCGATCTGCCAGTAGGCAATCTGCTTGCTGTCGGGGCTCCAGCGAAAACCGTCGCGGCAGCCGAATTCCTCTTCATAAGCCCAGTCGAAGGTACCGTTGATGCGTTTACGCGTACCGTCAGTGGTCAGCGGAGTTGTCTGGCCGCTTGCAACGTCTTCCACAAACAGATTATTCCGGCTTACGTAAGCCACTTTTGTACCGTCGGGCGACAACTTGGCGTAGAGCAGCGACTGACTCGGCTGGCTTTTGCCGATCTGCCGCAACTGGTTGGTTTTCCGGTTGAGCAAGTAATAGTCTCCCCGGCTGTTGTAGCGCCAGACGCGGGCGGTGTTGGTGAAGACCAGGACCGTTGATGAGTCCGGGCTGAACGCAAAACTGGCGATTTCCAACGGTTTTCCGGAGCCGGGCGGGGTCAGTTGTTCTTTGGTAACTAACGGAGTTTCCCGACCAGATACCACGTCGGTTCGCAGAATGGCTTCCCGATTGGACGACAGGTAGGCCTTTCCGTCGGGAGTCCAGCGAATGCCCTGGAATTGGGCCGTCGAAGTCTGGCTAAAAGCGGTAAAAAAAATGCCGATGAAGAGTAATGTTCTTAAGTTAAGCGTCATAATTTTTAGAAGAGGGCTTTAATATACTGACCCGGTGTCAGGTTGGTGATCAGTTTAAATTGTCGGTTAAAGTTGGATAAATTAGTGTAGCCGCACGAAAAAGCAATTTGACTAATGGGTAACTTCGATTCCTGCAACAACCGGCAGGCGTGTTCAATCCGTACTTCGTTGAGTAGCTGTGAAAACGTTTTCCGGGTGTGGAGCCGAAAAAAACGGCAAAAGGCACTCGGTGTCAGGTGCGCCTGGGCGGCAACTTCTTCCAGCGTAATGGGAGTGGCATAATGGTTCAGGATGTAAGTAAAGACATTGTCGAGACGCTGGTGATCGTCGGGACGCCGGGCCTGTTCGTAAGCCGTGATCGACAGGATTTCACGCCTGGAATCGGAGGCCATGCCGTCCAGAACCGTCAGCAGTGTTATTAATTGCTCGAAAGGCCGCAGCTTGTGCAACTGTTCCATGTGTGTTGTCAGGGAAGCCGCTTCACTGAACCGGATTCGAACGCCGTGCCGGGCTTCCTGAAAAAGCTGGTCCAGGTGGTCCAGTTCGGGCATCCCGAAAACGGTTTGTTTCAGGTGATCGGGGTGCAGGTAGACCGAGTACGATAAAGCCCGGTGAGCCGTATCGGGCGCAAAATAGTCGGGGTCGTTCCGAAAAACATGCGGCAGGTTTGCTCCCAGTAATAAAAGATCGTAGGGGCGAAACCGGTCGATGCGGTCGCCAACCACCTGCGTTCCCACGCTTTCCCTGATCAGGGTCAATTGCAGCTCCGGGTGAAAATGTAGCCGGTCGTAAAAATGCGGGCCGTCGTCGACCTGCACCCGAAACGAGCGATCATCCACTGTAGGAACCCGGAACAACAGTGGCTTCATCCGATGCAGTTAAAGTAGTAAATAAAACCGAAGAGGAACGTGAAACGCAGTGTCATATGATCTGAGGGCTTAGGGTGATGAAGTTTACCAAAGTAGCAAAAGAAATGGAAATTGATACTGAATTAGTCTGTTTTTTGTGGCTGATTAATGAAAGTGGCAAAAAAAGTACTAGAACTAATCAATCTTTGTGAAGTGCTACCCTGATTTATTCCCCAACTTTGTTCTGGCCAAAGCCGCCAATTTCTTCTGTTTCGTTTAACTGACTTATCCTCAAATCTCATGGCAACTTCTGTACAATGGCAAGGTGTTTACCCTGCGCTCCTCACGCCGTTTACGGCTTCCGATGAACTGGATCTGCCGCTGTTTGTCAAAAATATTCATGCCCAACTGGATGCGGGTGTTCACGGATTGATCATTGCCGGATCGCTGGGGGAAGTCAGCACGCTAACGGGTTCGGAGAAGTTGTCGTTGCTGGAGTCGGCGCGGGAAACCGTCAATGGCCGGGTGCCGGTCATCATGAACATTGCCGAAACCACCACCCGCGAAGCCGTACGGGGCGCCCGGGAAGCCGAGGAAAAAGGAGCCGACGGACTCATGGTGTTGCCGCCCATGCGGTATTTTGCCGACGCCCGCGAAACCGTTGCGTTTTTCAAGGCCATTGCGCAGGAGACTTCGCTGCCGATCATGATCTACAACAATCCGATTGATTACAAGATCATGACCACGGTAGCCATGTTTGAAGAACTGGCTAAACTGCCCAACATTCAGGCCGTTAAGGAATCAACCCGCGACCTGACCAACATCGCCCGGATGCGGAATGCATTTGGCGACCGGTACCGGCTGCTCGGTGGGGTCGATACGCTCGCGCTGGAGTCGCTGTCGGCCGGAGCCGATGGCTGGGTGGCCGGTCTGGTCGATGCGTTTCCGCTGGAAACCGTTACCCTTTACGACCTGGTGAAAGCGGGCCGGATGGATGAAGCCCGGAGCCTGTACTTCTGGTTTATGCCGTTGCTGGAGCTGGACATTCACCCCAAGCTTGTGCAATACATCAAACTGGCCGCGGCCGCGGTGGGTATTGGTTCGGAATACGTCCGGGCACCGCGTCTGACACTGGTGGGCGAAGAACGGGAACGGGTTTTGGGAATCATTGAAGCCGCTCTGGCCGTTCGCCCGAGCCTGCAAACGGCGTAACGTTTCTTTGTTGCCTATTTTCGAAAACGGTTTTCAACCAGTTTTATGAATTATAATTTTTTCTGCATCGACGCGCATACCTGCGGCAATCCGGTGCGGGTTGTAACCGGGGGCAGCATTCCGCACCTGACGGGAGCAACCATGAGCGAAAAGCGGCAGCATTTCCTGCGCGAGTACGACTGGATTCGCAAAAGCCTGATGTTTGAACCCCGCGGGCACGATATGATGTCGGGCAGCATTTTGTATCCGCCAACCGACCCGGCCAACGACGCGGGCGTGCTGTTTATTGAAACCTCGGGTTGCCTGCCCATGTGCGGCCACGGCACCATTGGTACGGTTACGGTCGCCATCGAGCAGGGGTTGGTCGTACCCAAAACGCCGGGGGTACTGAACCTGGAAGTGCCCGCCGGACTGGTCCGCGCCGAATACCGTCAGGAAGGCCGGAAAGTAAAATCCGTGAAAATTACGAACGTCAAGTCGTATCTGGCGGCTGAGAGTCTGACGGTCGAGTGTCCGGATTTGGGAACGCTGACGGTGGATGTCGCTTACGGGGGAAACTTCTACGCCATTGTTGACCCGCAGGCCAATTTTCCCGGTTTGCAGCACTTCAAGGCCGAACAGCTCATCAGCTGGGCGCGCGTGATGCGGCAACGGCTCAACGAACAGTACACGTTTGTGCACCCCGAAAATCCGACGATCAACGGCCTGAGCCACATTTTGTGGACGGGCGAACCGCTGGCGGCTACTTCGACGGCCCGCAACGCGGTTTTCTACGGTGATAAAGCCATTGACCGTTCGCCCTGCGGAACCGGGACCTCGGCAAGGCTGGCGCAGTGGTACGCCAAAGGCTGGCTAAAACCCGGTCAGGATTTTGTGCACGAAAGCATCATTGGTTCCATCTTCACGGGCCGGATCGAGCAGGAAACCGAACTGGCGGGCCAATCGGCCATTGTGCCGAGCATTGAAGGCTGGGCAATCATTCACGGTTACAACCACCTTATTCTGGACGAGGACGATCCGTACGTACACGGTTTTCAGGTCATATGAAGCACATCGGTATCATTGGGGGCGGAGTTATCGGTTTATGTTCAGCTTATTACCTGAACAAAGCCGGCTATCGGGTTACGGTTTTTGATAAAAATCCCATCACTGACGGTTGTTCGTTTGGGAACGCCGGAATGATTGTGCCGAGTCACATCATTCCGCTGGCCCAGCCGGGCATGATTGCCAAAGGAATGCGGATGTTGATGCGGTCGACCAGCCCGTTCTACATCAAACCACGTCTGAATGCCGATTTGCTCCGCTGGGGCTGGCTGTTTTATAAACATTCAACCCCCCAACACGTCGAGCGGTCGATTCCGGCTTTGCGTGACATCAGCCTGCTGAGCAAACAGCTCTACCAGGAACTGGCCCAAACCGAGGGACTGTCGTTTGGCTGGGAAGAAGTTGGCCTGCTGATGCTGTACAAAACCGCGTCGGCCGAACACGAAATGGCGGAAGAAGCCGAGGTGGCCAATCAGGCGGGAATTGAAGCCCGGCAATTGTCCGGCGCGCAGGTGCAGGAACTCGAACCAAACGTTCGCGTGAACGTACGGGGCGCTGTTTATTTCCCCGGTGATGCGCACCTGAACCCGGGCCAGTTGATCCGGTCGCTGGTAACGTACCTGAAAAAGCAGGGCGTAACCGTGCTGGAAGGGCAGGAGGTAACGGGAGTTGGCCGGTCGGGGGCGCGCATTACGTCGGTGCGGACAACAACCGCTGAGCATTCCGTCGATGAGCTGGTGATTGCCGCCGGAGCCTGGTCGCCCGGGCTGACGCGGTTGTTGGGCCTATCGCTGCCGTTGCAGGGCGGCAAGGGGTATAGTTTCATGGTGAAAAACCAGCAGCCGAACATTCGGGTTCCGGCCATCATGCTCGAAGCCCGAGCTACGGCTACGCCGATGGGGGCGGATTTGCGGTTTGCCGGAACGCTCGAAGTGGCCGGAACGGATTTGTCGGTGAACATGAACCGGGTGCGGGGAATCGTCAATTCCATTCAGAATTATTACCCGGAATTGCCCGCCGATCTGCCGGAGGTGTCGAAGGTATGGAGCGGGTTACGGCCCTGCTCGCCCGATGGATTGCCGTATATTGGCCGGACAACGGGCTTCGAAAACCTGACGCTGGCGACGGGGCACGGTATGATGGGCGTTAGTCTGGGACCGGCAACGGGGAAGCTGGTTGCGGACTGCGTCGGGAATCACACCCCGGATTTGGACCTGAGTGTTTTCGATCCGTTGCGATTTTCGTAAAAAATGGACCGTTAAATCGATAAAAAACCGTTTTTTTGTTCGGTCAGTGGCCTGAATGATCGGAACATTAAAAAAATGCTATCTTTCAGCACTGAATTTACTCGACGTATTTAAGCTCACGATCTTTCGCACACGGATCGCCCATAACTGTCTCGATCATGAATATCAGCTCTCCCCAAGCAGGCCGATATTATTATGTCGGAAATGAACCGACGCTGTTTACTGAAAAATTATTACAGGAAATCCTGCCTCATCACCGCCCACAGCCCATTCGTTTGACCAAGCAATGGTTGTCTCTCTTCGGTTTTAAACCTGATCCCCACCGCACGTTCTGGTATTTTCAGGATTTAAAGCTCGTGCCGGGTCTGAACTGCTGGCTGTGTGTGAGCAGCCGCCGGTACTTGTATTTCGTGCACGAGTTGCAGGAGTGTTTCGCTGATATCTACCAAATGGAGTTGCCGCTCGAAAGTCACTGACCGGCAGTTCTCCCATCCTTTTTTGCCCCATTCTCTAATTTAAACGAATCCCCAGCTACTGGACGGATCTAGCACGATATTTGCCACTTTCTCAGTGGCTGAGGGCAACCGGTAGTTGGGCAGATTTGCGCTTTTCATTTCAGATTTTTTCAGGTTTACATTTCGATTCGCTGCTTGATAGCTATTGAGCGCCAGAAGGTAGCGTTGCCGCTGTGTCACTCTCAACGGAACTGACCGGATATAACGTTACCCGGTTTGTTGCCGATGCATTCTACCGAATTGAACCAGGTTGATTGTGGGGTCAGGCATCAAAAAATAATCACCCGATGTGCCCGGGCAGTGGCACTAAACAGTCGTATGTCCATTTTTTGCACAAGACTACTTAGTGAAGTCACTGTCCCGACAGTAGGCGGTTGATGAAAGTACCTACCTAACTTTGACTGGTTGCTAGACGAATGAAATTGAATCAATCCGTTTATCAAGATCAGGCGTGGACCTTTTTGTCCGAAACGCCGGGCTTTTCTGCTACGAATGCTCAGTTGGTGCTGGCTTTCGGCGAACGGTTTCTCCTGGAGAAGCTAAATCTGTACGACGAACTGCGGCTTCGGTTTCCGGTTGCGGATATCATTATCAACTCCACGTCCGGGGAAATTTACCTGGATAAGGTTCACGATGATTCGGTCATTGTGACGGCTATCGAATTTGAGAAAACCCGGATTCAAACCGTTCAGATCGACATCAACAAGCATACGGAGAGTTACCAGGCCGGACAAAAACTGGCCGAAGCACTCGATGCGCCTGATCTGGCTGCTTTGTTTCTGATTTCCGACGGCGGAAAAGTGAATGGCAGTGACCTGACGCGGGCCCTCAATCAGCTTTTACGACCTTCCATTCCCATTACGGGCGGACTGGCGGGCGATGCGGCCCGTTTTGAACAGACTCTGGTGGGCCTCAATCAGAACCCGTCGGCCGGGAAAATTGTCGGTGTGGGCTTCTACGGCGAGCACCTGAAAATTGGCTACGGTTCCATGGGCGGCTGGGACGTGTTCGGCCCGGAACGCGAAGTGACCCAGGCTAATTACAATGTACTGTACCAGATTGACGACAAGCACGCCCTGGATTTATACAAAGAATATCTGGGTAAGTACGCCGAAAACCTGCCGGCGGCTGCCTTTCTTTTTCCTCTGTCCATGCGGGTGACAACCGACTCCGAGCCGTTGGTACGAACCATTCTGACAATTGACGAAGCAACCAAGAGCATGACGTTTGCGGGGGATATGCCGGAGAAAGCCCTGATCCGGTTTATGACCGCCAACCTGGATCGGCTCATCGATGCGTCGGCCACGGCTGCCCAGATATCCATGAAACAACTGGATTTTACGCCCGAACTGGCCATTCTCATTAGCTGCGTCGGCCGCAAACTAGTGCTGGGCCAGCGGACCGAAGAAGAAGTGGAAGCGGCCCGGGAAGTGTTTGGCCAAAATGCCGTGATGACGGGGTTCTATTCATACGGTGAGATTTCTCCCCTCAACACCCGCTGTGAACTACACAATCAAACCATGACCGTAACCGTCTTTTCCGAAAACTGAACCGATGGACGCAAATAATCTGCACAAGCTGCTGGCCCGGCAAATCAATAAACACCTGACGGAAGAATGCCTGCAACACGATCGCTTTCAACAGTTTCTGAAGGCTGTTAATGACTCCTATCAAAACTTCGATCGGGACAAAGAACTGTTTGAGCATTCGTCGTTTCTGAACGAACGGGAGTACGCCAACATCAATCAGAAGTTGAAGGAAGAGATCAGCCAGCGCCGGCAGTCGGAAGAAAAGCTGATTGAAGCCATTCAATCCCTGAAAACACCTGAAGGCGACGAAATACCGGAGTTTGGGCCGGAAAATCTCGTTACGCTGGTTGATTTTCTACAGCGGCAAATCGGACACCGCAAGCAGATCGAACAGGAGTTGCGGACGGCCAAGGAAATTGCCGAAAACGCCACGCTGGCCAAGTCGGAGTTCTTATCGATGATGAGCCACGAAATCCGGACGCCCCTCAACGGTATCGTCGGCATGACGTACCTGATGAGTCAGGAGGAAGTACCGCCCGGCCTGTCCGAGAACCTTAAAACGCTGCAATTTTCGATTGAACACCTGCAGGCGCTGATCAATGATATTTTGGATTTTAGCAAGATCGAAGCCGGGAAAGTTGAGCTGGAAGAAACTAACTTCGATTTCAAGCATCTGGTATCCAACATCAAACGGGCGCACCAGTTCAAGGCGGAGGAAAGCGGAACACGCATCAAACTAATGATCGACGACGACATTCCGGATATTCTTATGGGCGATTCGTTGCGGATCGGTCAGGTTCTGTCCAATCTGGTTTCGAATGCCATCAAATTTACCAAACAGGGGACCGTTACCATCGAGCTGTCGCTCCTGAAAAAGGATGACGAGGTGGCCTCCATGTATGTTTCGGTGCAGGATACGGGAATCGGGATTGCACCCGAAAAGCAGCAGGCCATTTTCGAGATGTTTACGCAAGCCAACTCGGCCACAACCCGAAAATTTGGCGGGACCGGACTCGGGCTCGTTATAACCAAACGTCTGCTGGAATTGCACGGCAGCACAATTGAGGTGGAAAGCCAGGAGGGAAAAGGCGCTAAATTCTTTTTCACGCTTGACCTGCGCATTGGTTACGCTGTCAAACAAACTTACAACCTGCCCACCGACACCATCAACGACCAGACGCTGAAGGGCATCCGGGTATTGCTCGTCGAGGATTATCCGGTCAATGTAAAAGTGGCGTTGAAGTTTCTGAGTCGGTGGGGCGTCTCGGTGGACGTTGCGGAGAACGGTTTGATTGGGCTGGAAAAATTCCTGGCCGGTTCCTACGACTTGATTTTGATGGACCTCCAGATGCCGGTTATGGACGGCTACACGTCGACGCAGCAAATTCGGGAAACCGATTCACAAATTCCGGTGATTGCCCTTACCGCTTCGGCCACGTACAGCAACCGCGACCGGGCCATCAGCGCCGGGATCAATGATTATGTTACAAAGCCGTTCAATCCCAACGACTTATTTCACAAGATAGCCAAACATTGTCAACGGCTGAATTGAAACCAATCCAAAACGAACTTGCATATCGTATGTCTATACTTACTGGCAGTAGGCCCCCTTCCACGGATACAATACCTGATAAGCTGGATCAAAAACGTTTGCTGCAACTTTATGCGGATGATACCGACATGCTAATCACCCACATCGAGTTGTTTCTGGGTGAAGTAATTCCGCAATTTCAGGAACTCGAAGAGCGGATTCATCTTATGGACTGGGCGGGGGTAAGGTCCCTGACCCATCAACTCAGGCCGTGGTTGAGCATGGTGGGCTTGACCGATCTGGAAAATAAATTATGGGAGATGGAAAGGATTGCCGGAAACCGTCCGGATCGCGAAACTCTGCTGGCGCTGTGGGGTACCTTCAAAGAAAAATTGCGGCAGATGACACTTGTGCTGAATAGTGAATTAGAACGGATGAAGTAAGAGCAACTGGTTGGTTTTCGAAGATTTTGGCGCACCCCGCTGCTTTCTCAAAACTGCGGAAATGGGAATGCAGGTTGATTAAAGTTTTATTAAAAAAGTGACTTTTTCGATTAAAAAACGTCATTTTAGAGCAAAAAAGGCCAATTGTCAGACAAAATCTGTATGCGTGCTTAGTTTGTGTACGATTTTTGTTACTGATATCAATAGATTGTAAATGGTAATCGTTGCCCGGGGCGGAGGGGCGTGATGGGTTGAAGAAGAACAGCCACCAGCCATGAAGCGTGTTAATTTGATTGGAACAACCTACTTATATGGAAAATAAATACAGTGTTCTTGTTGTAGAAGATGATACGTACATCCGGAAGGTACTACGTCACACCTTGCAAACGGAGTTTGAAGTAACAACCTTGAATAACGGAATCGAAGCGATGGATTGGCTGGAAGCGGGCAATCCGGTTGATATTATCGTTACGGATCTGCAGATGCCATACCTAAGCGGCCAGGATTTGATTCGGACGATTCGCGCCAGTTCGCTGTTGCGCCAGGTTCCCATCATTGTCTTGTCCACGTTTACGGATAGCGCCACTAAAATTGCCTGCCTGGAACAAGGGGCCGACGATTATATGATCAAGCCTTTTAATCCGCTCGAAGTGAGAGCGAAAATTAATGCGATCCTGCGCCGGACGAGCGACAAGAACGGTGCCGTTTATTCAGCACCCATGCCTAAAAACAGGCCAGCTTTTTGATATTTTAGCTTACCATCCTTATGCTAGCGGAATTGGCAAACGGAACTGCCTTTCGAGTTTTATACGTCGAAGATAACCCTCAGATGGCCGCGGATTTTAATCAGGCGTTCGGTGAAACCGCGTCGATTACCGTGGTGAGCAGTCTGAAAGAAGCTCTTTTTTACCTGGAAACCGAACCTGATATCGATCTGGTGGTTTTCAACGACCGGTTGAACAGTACGTCGTTTCTGAACGCTGTTCGGAACAATCCGAACAGCGGGAAAATCTCGACCATTCTGCTAACCGACGATCCCAGCATTGACCTGCAATCAGAACCGTTTCGGGGGCGCGTGATCGATGTATTTCGCTACGGGTATTCCGAGGAAGCTTTACAAACGCGGTTGTCGTATCTGATTCGCAAAAAGCAGTACGCCGAAACGGGCGGTAACGCCGAGAAAAGCGTTCAAGTTCGGATGCCAATCTGGAAACGGATTTTCGACTTTACGGGTGCTTTTATTTTGCTCCTGATCCTGTCACCCATTTTGCTGGTGGTTGCCATTTTAGTAAAACTCGATTCAAAAGGGCCTATTTTTTACGGTTCTAAGCGGGTTGGAATGGGGTATAAAGTATTCAGTATGTACAAATTCCGGACGATGCGAACCGATGCGGACAAGATGCTCTCCAGCATGTCGTCACTGAATATGTACAACACGAAAAAGGTGGATGAACCGGTAGATGCGCTATGTGAAGCGTGCCGATTGGCTGGAACGGGTTGTCAGCGGCCTCTTTTTCTGGATGATAAGCAAGTCTGTGAAGATGTCCATTTCCGTACCGAGAAAGCGAAAGCCATGTTCTCGAAGTTTAAGGAAGATCCTCGCGTAACCCGGCTGGGCAAGTTTCTGCGCAACACCAGCATCGACGAGCTGCCGCAGTTTTATAACATTTTACGGGGCGATATGTCCTTCGTTGGCAACCGGCCTCTGCCGCCTTACGAAGCCGAAAAGTTAACCGCGGCTGGTTACGCCCGCCGGTTTGCGGCTCCGGCCGGGCTGACGGGACTCTGGCAGGTGACCAAGCGGGGCGGGGCGGCTGTTTCGGATCAGGAACGCATCCAGCTTGATGTGCTTTATGCTAAGAAGTTCTCGTTCAAAACGGATTTAATGATTGTGATACGAACCCTAAAAGCGGTATGGCAGAAAGAGAACGTGTAGACAGCGTACCGTTGATTTCGCTGATCACCATCAACTACAACCAGGCTGCGGTTACCTGTGAACTTCTGGAATCGGTCCGGGGGTTGAACTACCCTCGTTATGAGGTTATTGTGGTCGATAATGCTTCGGTTGAAGATCCAACTGAGCGCATTGCAAGGGGAAATTATCCGAATGTTAAGGTTATCGTTAGTCCGGAAAATCTCGGCTTTTCGGGCGGCAATAACCTCGGTATGAAACACGCTCAGGGCGATTATTTCTTTTTCCTGAACAACGATACGGAGGTGACACCGAACTTGCTGAACGAACTGCTGAAACCGTTCAAAGCCAACCCCCGGGTTGGAATCGTATGTCCCAAAATCCGGTTTTACTTTCATCCGACAATTATTCAATATGCGGGCTATCACCCTCTGAGTCTGTATACCGGTCGTACCTGGTCAATTGGGCTGGGCGAAACCGATCGGGGACAGTATGATCAGGGCGGCCCGACGGATTTTGCCCACGGTGCGGCCATGATGGCTAGCCGCCGGGCTGTTGAGGAAGGAGGGGATATGGATGAATCGTTCTTTCTATACTACGAAGAACTGGACTGGTCAATGCAGATTCAGCGGGCTGGGTTCCAGATTTACTACCAGCCGTCGGCCCTGATTTATCATAAAGAGTCGATCAGCGTTGGTAAGGCCAGTCCGATGAAAGTTTATTACCTGACGCGCAACCGCTTGCTATTCATGCGAAGAAATGTCGGTGGTTTTCCGTTGTATGTTTTCATCCTGTATTATTTCTGTTTTGCCCTGACCAAAGCGGCTCTTGTGTATGCGGTGAAAGGGCAGATTGCGTACCTCAAATCTTTAACTAGGGCCATCTCCTGGCATTTCAAAAATAAAATTCGCCGGCCTGCAAAAGCCGTTCTCCCGCCCGTCGTTGCGATTTCTTAACGAACCTATTTATGGAAACCTTTCTGGCTGTCTGCATTGGGCTAGTGTTGTATACGTATATTGGATACGGTATTCTGGTTTGGCTGCTCGTTCGCATTCGCGGACGGCGGCCTGTGCTGGAAGTGGACCCGGCTTTCAGCCCGGAAGTAACGCTGATCATTCCGGCGTACAACGAGCGGCTGTGCCTGGCCGAAAAAGTGGCCAACTCCTTTGCCCAGCATTATCCCGCCGATAAAATCAAGTTTCTGTTCGTTACGGAAGGGTCAACGGATGGTTCATCCGACTTTCTGCGTGCGACTTACGGCTCCAGAATTGCGCTATTGGAAGGAACTGAACGTCGGGGAAAAGTGGCCGCGATGAACCGCGCCATGCAGCAGGTTGCTACACCGATCGCGATTTTTACGGACGCCAACACCATTCTCAATCGCGAGGCCGTTCAGAATCTGGTGCGCCATTTTCAGGACCCGAAGGTCGGTGCGGTAGCGGGCGAAAAACGGATTCTGACCAACGATAGCGAATCAGCAGCTGGTTCGGGGGAAGGGCTTTACTGGAAGTATGAATCGTTCCTGAAGCGGATGGACTCGGACCTTCACACCATTGTCGGGGCGGCTGGCGAACTTTTCGCCGTCCGGACCGACTTGTATGAGCCCGTCGAAACGGATACGATCCTGGACGATTTTATTATCTCGCTGCGCATCGCCGGCCGGGGATTCCGCGTTGCTTATGAACCGGATGCGTATGCGATGGAACGGCCTTCCTTCTCGATAATCGACGAACAGAAGCGCAAAATTCGCATTTCGGCCGGGGGCTTTCAGTCCATTGTCCGGCTGAGCTATCTGTTGAACGTTTTTCGTTACGGCTGGCTGACCTTTGAGTATGTTTCTCACCGGGTTATGCGTTGGGCTGTGGCCCCCCCCTGTTTACCGTTAATTTTTCTGGCTAACGGCTGGCTGGCGGTTCGGGAGTGGTTAAATGGTTCGGCAGGCGGGTATGGCTGGACGAGTTTATTTAGCCTTCAATGTTTATTTTACGCGGCTGCCTGGCTAGGATACCGGTTGGAAAAGCAAAATCTGCGCTGGAAACTTCTGTTTGTGCCATTTTACTTCACCTTCATGAACGTTTGCGCACTGGCCGGACTAGTACGTTATCTGAAAGGAAATCAGTCGGGAACTTGGGAAAAAGTTCGCCGGGCGGGTGAAGTTGAATTTAAAGCGCCGTAATTGGGGATTGTGCTTATTCTTCTAAAATATATTTTATAATTTTCTTTATCGTGTTTATATAATCTGATTAGAAGCCTATTACTACAAAGGTTTTTACCTACGCCAATAAGGAATATATAGCAGTTTAGACTGTTGCCTTCAAATCTTAAAAGTTTCATTTGTTTCTCTTAAATAGCCTCTTTAAAACCGGTTCATTTTCAACTAACCGCTAGATTGTTTTGTCTGATAAAACGGTTCCGGTGAAATGTAGCTTGTAGCCTTCTCTTCTGTTGACTGCGTTACAGCCTTGAATTGATTTTTTGTTTAAAGTATTGAAAAAGAGTATTCAAGCTGCGTTCTTCCTATCTCTTGAATCCGGTAGCGCGTAGGAGGTTCTGGTTTAGTAAGAATAACTGGCTGTGCGCAGAAAGAATTTAAGAGTCGTAAAAAAATATTTTTTAAGGTGCGCAAAAATATTTTCATATTCTGTGACCGTTTTTTATCCAAAAAATCGAATTAATGTGTATTTATCAAGTCTGATTACTTATTAATTGCAGAAATAATTTCATATTTTTTGATAATGTCTGGCAATTGCGTTTACTAACTTATTGGTACTAAATCGTTGATTGTAAGATATATTTGATTGCAAATGCGTTAGTTATTTAGTCCCCGTTTTCTCTCTTTCCCTATAAATTAGTTAGCTGTTATGCCCAAATTAAATTTCATCGCTATGAAAAAAAGTATATTGTTTTTGTTCTGTTTTTTTACATCCGTAATGCTTTTTGCTCAGGCTGAATACCAGCTTGTCCCGGCAAAGATTGAAGCGGAAAGCTTCTCGGGAATGAGTGGTGTTCAAACCGAATCTACGTCGGATGTCGATGGCGGACTTAACGTAGGATGGATTGAAACGGGCGACTGGATGAATTACAAAATAAACGTGCCAACGTCGGGTTTATACACCTTAAGTTTTCGACTGGCCACCTGGCAATCCGATGGACAACTCGAGATCCGCAATGCCGCCGGGACGGTGCTGGCTACGGTAAATGTGCCTCAGTCGGGCGGTTGGCAAAACTGGGAGACTGCCAGTGCGACCATCTCGCTCCCGGCGGGTAACCAGGTTCTGCAAATCTACGATAAGCAGGGCGGCTGGAATTTCAACTGGTTCGACATGACGTCCCGAAACGTTCCCGTTAAGGTTCAGGCCGAATATTACGAAAACATGAGTGGGGTTCAGTCGCAGACTTCAATGGATGCCGGTGGCGGTTTCAACGTGGGGTGGATTGAGTCCGGCGACTGGATGGACTATAAGATTAAGGTGCCTACAGCCGGTTCCTATGCAATCAATTTCCGCGTGGCGAAGCAGTATGGTGACGGAAAAATCGAAGTGAAAAATGCTTCCGGCACCGTCCTGACTACAATTGACGTGCCCATCACAGACAACTGGCAAAATTGGACGACGATCAGCGGAACCGTTACGTTACCCGCCGGTATTCAGACGTTACGGGTTTACGCACTTATTGGCGACTGGAACTTTAACTGGTTTGAAGTTAAGGCTGCTACACCCACTACCGTAGGCACGTCGGTCATCACTTTCGATGCTTTACCCAACAAAACCCTTGGAGAAGCGCCTTTTAATCTGGTAGCCAGCAGCAACAACACCCAGACGCCTATCACATTCTCTTCGTCTAACTCTTCCGTCATTTCCGTATCCAACTCAACCGGTGTGTGGAAAGCAACCGTTGTGGGTATAGGGACAGCCACTATAACGGCTTCCCAGGCAGCGAACGCCAACTTCAGCGCGGCCGAAAACGTAACGCGGTCGGTGTCGGTTTATCCCGCTTTGATGGGTACCAAAATTCCGATTGAAGGCAAACGCTGGTACCAGCTTAACAACGTTGCCAACGGGTTAGAGGGGTTATTCGATGGAAATACCGCTGCGGAAGTGAATACGGGTTACGGCAAGATGTTCAACAACTTTGATGCGTACTATCCGCTGCAGCCGGGCGAAACCATGACCATCGAAAGCATTCGGTTTTTTGACGGCGCCGGAACGATGGTGGATAACCCGGTTACATTGTCGATTATTACCGATCAGTGGGAGCGCATCCCCATCGCTACCTTTACCGGGCAGGAATACAATACCTGGGTGGGACCTTATCCGAACCGGCCTATTACCGGCGACGCCCGCTTCCAGCTGGATGTTCCCATCAGCAACGCCCGGTATCTGGTGCTGAATGCCTGGTGGAACTACCCGACAGAAATAGAATTTTACGGTGATTACACGCCTACTACAGTTCCGAATACGCCCATTCCGCAGAAGTCAGTGCCGTTGAAAAACTTCCTGGGTGTGAATGCATTCGAGTGGGATTTTCTGGATGGCCGGATTCCGGATGTCATTGATGAAACCCGTATGAATGCTGTTAAAACGTTCCAGGGAGTTCGTCACTACATCGACTGGGAAAAGCTGGAAGCCAGCGAAGGGAAGTATACTTACAACCCAACTCACAGCGGGGGCTGGAATTATGACGCGATCTACGAACGCTGCAAAGCCGAGGGAATCGAAGTGCTGGCTTGCTTGAAAACCCTGCCGAACTGGATGCTGGCGACCTATCCGGAAGACCAGCGGGATACGGAAAACGTACCCGTTCGGTACGGCAGCGACTTCAGCCTGCCCGCTTCTTATATCGATCAGGCGCGGGTCGCTTTCCAATACGTTGCCCGGTATGGGTACAATACCAATGTCAATCCGGCGCTGGTTAGTGTTAACCCGGCCCAACGCTGGACCGGCGACGGCATTAATACCGTTAAGATTGGAATGGGCCTGATCAAGTACATTGAATGCGACAACGAGCGGGATAAGTGGTGGAAAGGCCGGAAAGCTTACCAGACCGCCCGCGAGTATGCCGCCAACCTGTCGGCTTTCTACGATGGTCATAAAAACACGATGGGCCCCGGTATCGGTGTGAAAAATGCTGATCCGAACATTAAAGTGGTTATCGGTGGTTTGGCATCGGCCTACGCGGGTCCCGATTACCTGCAGGGCATGATCGACTGGTGTAAGCAGTACCGTGGTTACAAACCCGACGGAACCGTCAATCTGTGCTGGGATGTGATCAACTACCACCTGTATCCCGATAATTCTAACTCGTCGCAGAGCGGTATGTCGAGCCGGGGTGCCGCGCCGGAAGTTTCATCAGCGGTTGATGTGGTAAAGGACTTTGTGGAAGCCGCTCACCGGTATTCATACGATATGCCGGTCTGGATTACCGAAACCGGGTATGATGCCAACCAGGGCAGCCCGTTGAAAGCCATCCCGATTGGCAACAAAAATGAATACCAGACCCAGGCTGACTGGATTTTACGGACGGCGTTGTTTTACGCTCGCTCGGGTGTTGAACGGGTTTTCTTCTACCAGATGTACGATGATAACTTTATGAACCCAACGCAATTTGGTTCATCCGGTCTGATCAATCAGAACTTTACCCGTAAGCCAGCCGCTGACTTTATTTTCCAGACCAACAAGATTCTTGGAAAATACACCTATAAAGAAACGATCAATACCAACCCGATTGTCGATCGCTACGAGTATCAGGGTAAGTCGGCGTATGTGCTGGTGGTGCCTGATGAAGTGGGCCGGACGGCGCAGTACACCCTGAATTTGGGAACGGCGGCTTACGCCAAGGTATATACGCCCAAAATGGCCAGTGACACGGCCGACATGCAGAAGCTCAACACCTCGGCCGGCAAGCTGACGCTGACGGTTACCGAAACGCCGATGTTTGTGATTGCATCCGATCAGTTGGTTACGTCATCCAATTCAACGACGGCAACGGCCCGGCTGTCGTCGGTCGAGGCACCGGTTAAATCCCTCGATGCATCCATTCGGGTATTTCCTAACCCGACGGCCGATTATGTTACTATTGATTTCGAAAGCAATAGTAATGAGCCGGTGGAAATCAATCTGTTCAACGTTAGCCACGGAACGCAGCACAAGCGTATCAAGTCCCAGAAGACTGCTACGATGTATTCACGGAAGATTAATATGACCGCGCTTCCAGCCGGGTTGTATGTTGTTGAAGTGAAGCAGGGGTTGGAGCGGGTCGTACGGAAAGTGATAAAAGCCGACAAATAGATGAATAGGCAATTCATCAAAAAAGGCTGGCAACGTTAACGTTGCCAGCCTTTTTTGATGAATTGCGATTGTAAGCCGCCCTATTTTATTTCCATTGAGCAGTCCGTTATCGCTCCAGATTAAAAATTCAAATCAAAGTTGTATTTAATCTGCCGGTACAAGGCACGTCCCCAGACAACAAAGAAATTGCTGTCCTGATGGCGCCAGTTACTACGGGTTACCGTGCTGGGTTCATTCTCCGAGTTTTTCTGTTCGAACATCGCGTTGAAGTCCGTCAGGAATAAGCCTTTTCCGTTGTTTTTAATGAAGGAGACGCACATCCGATACTCCGTTTTGTCGGACTTTATTCCTTCCACATACCGACCGAATTTATCTAAAAAATTGCTGCGTCTTAAATGCGGATGGTCGCTATAATAATAAATCTTTGTATAATCGCCGTACCAGGGTTTATACAACATTTTTGAAAAGCCATTTTTGTAGGGCTTTAAATACGGATAGGAGAAGTAAGCGTAAAACCGCACAATGTCCAGTTGCTTATCGTCATTCATCATGTCCAGTGCATTTTTAAAATGCGTTGCAAAGGCTGGTTTGGGAATGAAGTCTTCCTGGACGTATAGCGTATAAGGTGTCTTTACGGCCTCCTGCCCTTTGTTGAGGTTGTTGGCCAAGCCCCTGTTTTTCGGTGTAGTAATCAACCGAAAGTTATACTCGGATTCCAACTTTCGAAGGACGTTTAAATGTTCAGGTTTGCTGCCATCATCCGAAACAACAACGTCGTCAAACGTGCAGTTTAATTCCTTAAACGTTTTCAATAAACGCTCCAATGAACTGCTGCGATTATAATGGGTTACCAGGAGGGTAACACCCGGAAAATGCGTAGATGAAGAGCTCATAAGATGTAATCGAAACAATACAAATTAGTCGGAGATAGGGGTGATGGGTTAATCTTTCAGGGTCGCTAGTTCGAATGTATTTTTAAGCAAACGGTATTTTAAATACCACCAGCGTAAGAACAGAAAAGCTGGATTACTGCTTTCCCGCCAGTCGGCCCGATTTAAGGTACTGGGTTCTGAATTTGAGTTCTTCTGATCGAACATGGTTGTTAATTCATTGAAGAAGAGTCCTTTTCCCTTCTTCTGAATGACAGAAAGACACATTTTATACTCTGTCTTGTCCGAATGGATTCCCTCTGCATAACGCCCGAACTTCTGCAGGAAGTTGCTCCGCCTTAGATGGGGGTGATCGCTGTAGAAATAGAACTTCAAATGATTGGAGTACCAGGGCGAATGTTTATAGACCATCCGCGAAAATCCTCTTCCGTAAGGCTCCAGGTAGGGATACGGGAAGTACGCATAAAATCGAATGAGATCCAGGTCTTTCTCCTGGTTCATGAAATCAAGGGCATCTTTAAAATGCGTTGCAAACGCTGGCTGGGGTACAAAGTCTTCCTGCACGTACAGTGTATACGGAGTTTTAACGGCGTCCTGACCTTTGTTAATGTTATTGCCTAAGCCTTTGTTCTTTGGCGTCGTAATGAGTTGAAAACCGTACTTCTTGTTTAACGCCTTGATGGCGTTTAAGTGCTCGGGTTTGCTGCCATCGTCCGAGACGACAATATCATCGAAACGGCAATTTAATTCACTAAATGTCTGTAATAACCGTTCCAGAGAACCGCTTCGATTATAATGCGTAACCAGTAAGGTTACACCCGGGAAATAGTTTTCCATTGTTGAATAAGTTAATGCACATTTGTCGTACAACCGTTCCAGCGTCAACGCATCAACAACACCTGCCCGGTTTTAATCAATGCTTTGTTAGCCGTATTGGTGTTGTTAGATGTATAGTTAATCTTCCAGTGATAAATGCCTTCCTGACAGGGTTTTCCCAGGTAAGTTCCATCCCAACGGGCACCATTCGTATCTGTTATAAAAATGACACTTCCCCACCGATTGAATATGCGGAGTTCAAACGTAATTGTTTCGTCGTGGTAGATGTCCAGAACATCGTTTACCTGATCGTGATTGGGCGTAAAAGCATCAGGAACGTAAATCCAGGGTTCCCGGCATTCGCCAGGAGGACGGACCGTTATCGTTACGGTGTTAGAAACCGAAAAGCAGTGTCCCGCTTGGTTATCCGGTAAGTTAGGATGCTGCGTGCATACCAATCGGTAATACCGTTGCTCCTTACCGACTGCTTTCAGCAAGTACGTATTCTGGGTGGCGTTGGCAATATGTTGCCAGCTTAAACCATCGCTGCTCTCCTGCCACTGGTAAACCGGCTGACTATAACCGGAGCCAAGATCTGATTTAATCAGGTAAGTAGTATTCTCGCAAATCTCCAGGTTCGCGCTGGTATTTCCGTCGTAATAGATTTGCAGAACCGGATGACAGGGGCGGAATTGAATATCATCCAGGGCCAGATCGTTGCCGCAACCACCGGGACCATTATTGATGAGTTTGACAAAGACAGAACTTTCGTTTTCCGGCATTGTAAACAGAATAGCGTATCGAAGCCAGGTCGGTGAAGTAGACCGGCCTATCGTTCCTGTATTGATCGTTTTAATCACACTTCCATCCGCCCGTTGAATTCGCATGGTAATGTTGGGGTCGAGGGGAGTGGGTTCCAGGGCATTGCAGCCATTTTCTGGAATCGGATTCATTAAATTCAGCACCCAGACGGAAAATTCGTACGTGATTCCGCTGCATAATCCCGTTACGGAATGGCTATAAAACTCCCCCGCATCGTACGAAGCATTCACGACAAGCATGACCCCGTTCTGGTCACCGCTGGTGTGATCTTCCGTGAGCGTATGCCAGTTAGTACCGTAACAGTAAGAAGAGTTGGCCAGAATGTATTCACCGTCCGTGGGGCAGCGATCAGACACAAAACGGTAGGTAGTTTGACCCGGGGCCAACGGTTTAAAAACGTCGGTACCAAACGTTTCGTTGATGATGGCATCGCCTAAAACGCCCGTGCAGGATTGGGAGAAACCGGTGTTTAAAAGGCTCATAAAAAGCAATGTCAGCAGGATGGTTTTACGAACTGATACACATACCATCAACATTGCCCGCCCCATAATTATGAAACTTTTCTGAAAGTTAGGACGGGGTTGAACCGGACGCGGAAAAGGGCAACGTCAGCCCCCGGACCGCCTGCCAGACGCGCGTGGTGAAAGCCTTGCCGAGACTGCCGTCGGCCAGCAGTCGCCGGTCGCTCGTCCAGACCCGCGCGGCTGGATCGGTTACCCGAACCGTGCGGCCCTTGCCTTGCTGTTGCAGCGAGAGCGACATCCAGCCATCTTCACACTTGCCGGAAGGGGGTGGTTTGATGCCGGCGGCTACCAGCTCGGCAACCGACCCTTCACGGCCGCTATCCAGGGCAAAGCCGCCTACCGCAAGGGCGTCCGCCCGACGGAAAGCGAAATTGAAACCGTAGACGTTCATGAAGAGCTTGTCGCGGTTACGAATGCTGTTGACCAGTTGAGCTATTTTTTCGTATCCCATCAGCGCCAGCCGGGACGAGTTTTGGCTCGGCAAAAACGCGTACAAACCGTATGCGCAGGCAATCGCCGGATCGTGCAACGGCTTGGTGATGGCTTCAACCCAACCTGCCGGATAAAGACAGTCGGCATCGGCATTGGCCATGTAGATTCCACGGGCCGCTTCCAGACCGGCCTGGCGGGCAAAAGCCACACCGGGGCGTCGCTCAGTGATCGAGCGTACTCCGCACCGGTCAAGAAGCTCCTGGGTGCGATCCGCTGAGTTGTTGTTGACCACCAGAAGTTCTGTCGGTCGCGTCAGGTTCTGATCGGCCAGCGACGACAAGGTATGCAGTAAATTGGCTTCTTCGTTATACGCCGGAATGACAATGGAAACCTCCGGTTTTTCAACATTGAATTTGGCCAACCGTTTGCGTAAATCGTGCAGTTGTTCCGTGGCAAGGTTGTCCGGACGGTAAACAAATAAATGTTTAGAAAGCCAGTTGGGTAAGAGAAGATTGCTCACGGTGTAACGGAACTGAGTTTCTGATTTATTGCGGTAATAATTTCGTGCGGCATTCGCCGTTTTTTATCGTAACCGTGCCCGACCAGGTGCGGCTTTTGGAACGCGCGTAATAGCCGTAAGTCCCCTCCACATTCCGGTAGGTTACGTTGCCTTCCTGCCCACACGTTGTCGGTGTTCCGGACGACTGATAGGTGTTGACAAGACCCTGCATGGCATTGGCAACGTACACTTCGATATCGCTACCGTCGCCGGAGCCGTTGGTCCAGAACATAATGCTGCCGGTTGTGGGTATTTCGGAGATGTAAACGCTTTTCGTGATAACATCGGCGCTGTTGCCATTTCGGGCCGTCAACTGGGCCGAAACCACACCGTTGCTTTTAAACTCGATAAGCGGACTCGCGTCGGTGGATGATTGGCCATCACCAAACAGCCATTGATACCGGTCCGCATTTGTTGATTTATTGGTAAACTGAACCCGGTTGGCCGAACCGTTCACGAAGGTAAAATCAAAAGCCGCCACGGCGATTTTAACCAGGCCAGTGATGTCGACACTATTGGAAACCTGATCCTGTCCAACACCGTTTTTGGCAGTCAACGTAATGGTATATGTGCCGTCAGTTGTGTATTCAATTTCCGGTGATTCTTCAGTCGACGCCCGGCCGTCGCCAAACGTCCACTGATACCGTTCGGAGTGCAGGGATTTATTGGTTAATTTAATTTTACCTGCCGAACCCGAAACCCGTTCTAACGTGAAATCCGCAACGGGCCGGGGAGTGATATCCGGCTGACAGCTAACCGTGTAGGAAATAAGTGTAATCAGAACGATAACACGGGTAATCAGAAAACTTAACTTATTCATAATCAGACCTGGTTGTACTACAATCTTTCAATGGTGTGCACTGTTGGATAATACTTTATTTCGGTTGTTTTGTGGTAGCCGGACTCCTTTATTAAATCGCATTTCGATGTTGTTGTATGTCCACCGGGAGACGATATAAATAAGGTAATAATTAAGAAAAACCAGATACACATAAGCCGAAGGCGGCAGCTTTAGCAGCCGGATAAACACGACGTTGAACAAGCTCAAAAGGAGTGTATGAGTCATGTAGATCGAATAGCTGTAGGTTCCGATATTTTTCAAGAGCCCTGACTTCTTCAACAGAGCAGAAATGATGCCGCGTTCAAATGAAAAAGTAAGAATTGCGAGAAAGAAAATAAATTCATACACAAAGCCGATGGCTTTCAGGGCCGTTCCGTAATAAATCATTAATCCCAAAACCAGCAGGGTCGAAACTTCCAGAAGCGTGAAGTAAGACGATTTCAGCTGGCTGAGGAGGGGATAAGCTCTGTTGAAAACGTAGTAGCAGACTGAACCCGTAAAGAAACCGATAATGCCCCGCAGAAAACCGTAATCAAAGCTGTAGTTGATTTCTGAGCGACCGGTTATGGCAATGAGCAGGAAGAGGGCCAGAATCGGCAACGCTCCAAAGACCGCGTACTTGATGGCCTGTAATCGGGTCTTGTGTATGAGAACCAACATACACCCGAAAACCAGGTAGCAGATCATTTCGGCACTGATCGACCAGCTGGGAATGTTCCAGCTCACATCCCGAATCCCCGGAAATTTGACCGAGTTCAGCAGGAAAAGGGACGTGAAGAACGTCAGGATGTTATTACTCTCGTTATAAGGCTGGTTGATGTGAATGTAAGTAGCGAAATAAAGCTTGATGTTTTCAATGATCACGAAGGAAAAGAGCAGGATAACGTGCAGGGGATAAATCCGCCACAATCTCTTTTTAATAAATCCTCCAAACTCGGAACCGTTGGAAACATTTGGGTAGCTATAGGTGATAACAAAGCCGCTCAGGACAAAAAAGAAATCAACAAACATGTCGGAGTTTTCGACGAAGTTATTGTTGAGCAGGGGCGTATCGGCGAAAGGTGATAAGTGAAAAAAGACCACCATCGAGGCAAAGATGCCCCGGAAAATATCCAGAACCTGAAATCGGTGTTTAATGGTTTGTGTCTGAGCCATGTTACAGGGATTCTTTAAACGTTCTGATTTCCGGAAGCGATACTTTAAACCGCAGCGTTAAGGCCAGATAAATCAATCCGCCCAGCGCAATCTCGATGACGGTATTGACAACGCCCTGCGAACCTACCAGCTCTTTGTAGGCGAAAATGGTGATCACCATGAGTAAGCAGAAACTAAGGGGCTTGGCGATGTTGGCCAGGAATTCTTTAAAGAAGTTACCGATCAGCGAATACGCGATGTAAAAATTCAGAATCAGACTGATAAACGTTGTCGTTAGGTACGAAAAGGCGATGCCCGTGACGTGCCAGTATTTTCCGAAGAAATAAAGCAAGGGAATCTTAACGGCCAACGTAGCCAGATTGAGGTAAAACAGGAGATTGGGTTTGCCTTTGGTAAAAGCGAGCGTAAACAGCGGGTGAGTCAGGCAGCCGAAAAAGCTTTGGAACACGAAAATCTTGATCAACGGAATGGTGTTATCCCAACCCGGACCGTAAAACAGCGGAACCACACTCTCGGCCGTAATTAATAAACCAGCCAGTAAGGGAATATTTAGATAACTGATAATGTCCAGGATTTTGATGTAGGAGTTTTTTAATTCCTGATCGTTTCCCTTCATTTTTGCCAGAACCGGATACGCCACCTGCAGAATAATCGGGTTTAATTTGTTGATTGGGAAAACCGCTAACTGATAGGCAATGGTGTAATAGCCCAGTGAGGTGACACCCAATAAGCTACCGACGATGATGTTATCGGCATTACCCTGAATGAAGCCGATTAAACCATCTCCGACATTGAATAAACCAAACCGAAGGTGGTCCTTAATCAAGTCAAGATTGAAATAAAGGGACGGCTTAAAGTATTTTAACCCCAGGATAATTGACAACACCGTCCGGACAACGTGCATGATTAAATAACCAATAATCAGGGACGTTTCGGCATACCCGTTGTAAGCCAGAGCAATGGCAATGGATGTGCCGGTAATGGTGCCAATGATTTCAATAATAGCAACGGATTTAAACTGCAGCTCTTTTTGTAAGATAAATAAGTAGATCTGGCCAAAATAATTAATAATAAAATAGATAGAAGCTAGCTTAATGACTTTATCCAGCCGGGGCTCGTTGTAAAAAGCAACCACCAGCGGAGAGCTGAAATACACAATCAAAAAGACGGTTCCACCCAGTATCAAGCCCATGAAATACAGGCTTGATAGCACCTTGGGGTCACTTTCCTGTTTGGAAATAATCGAATTGGAAAAACCCAGGTTGGTGAAAATAAAAAAGAAGTTGATGATCAGGGTGCTGACGCTAACGACTCCAAAAACGGAAGGCTCGAGCAGGCGGGCGAGAATGGAAACCTGCAAAAACTGGAAGACCGTAGAGATTACGGTGGAAATGGTAATCCATTTCCCGCCACTGATGGCCTGTTGCTTGGTACTCATGTGCCTTTAAAAGTAGACTACGATATTTTTCCGTATTGAAGCATGCGTTGGTTTTCCAGTGAACGGAGCGAGCGCTGCACTTCCGAAGAATGATCCGGTTCGGTGGGGCGTTGCTGGGCGTCCGTCTTGCTGGGAGCGTCGATGTAGCTGGTGTCAACCCGGTTCAAGACTGCCAGAGTCGTATGGGTAGCAATTTTCAGGTACATTTCCAGCAGTTTCTTTTCGGCCCGTGCCCAGATGCTGTTGACGTCAGTTACCAGAATTGACACGGTGCTCTGGTTGACCAGATAGACCGGGATCGGGCTGCTGATCAGAGCCGGAATTTCCAGGATGATCCGGTCAAACCGGGATGCGTCAAACTTGGTTTTGCCGTCGAACAGGTAATCAACTTCCGTAACGTTCATCAGATCCGAGCGCCGGGTGTACGGGAAATATGTAACCCCGTCCTGTTCCACCATTTCCGGTTCGTTGGCCGCGCGCGGGTAGCAGTAAGCCACTTTCTGACCAGCTTCGACGTAAATCCGGCCCAGGTTTGTAGCAAGCCAGGTCTTTCCCTGCTGCGAACGTACGCTGAAGAGGGTGATAACGGGCGGATACGGTTTGGTGGCCGTGGTTTTGGTAATCTCGAAATTAATCGCGTTGCACAACTGTTCGAACATGCTCAGCGCCGTACGGCCAGCTTTGGAATCCACCGATAGCTTGCGGACGATCGGGAAAAGAGCCGTCATCGGACGACCAATCGCCGACTCGGCCTGTTCGGGTGAACCAATCCGACGATCGGCCCAGAACCGGATGGCGGTCAAGACCATGGCAATAAACAAGCCAACGCCAAAGCCCAGGGCAATAAATAACCAGCGTTTGGATTGGGCATCCTGCGGGAAGCTCGGACTATCGAGAATCGTCAGTGCGCCGTCTACGGTGATGTCCTGGCGACGGGTAACGGCCTGATTCATGTACTGAACCGCGGCCATGTATTCTTTTTCGGCCAGTTCCTGATCACGGGTGAGTTGCCGAAGCTGCGACTCCAGCGGACTGAATTCATCCGTCAGCTTATCGTATTCTTTCAGACGCGTTTTATACACTTCCAGCTTGGCCGAAGACTCTTCGAGGTCGATTGTTTTGGTGAGCCACTCATCCAGAAGCGTGCGTTGCGGAATGGATTCTGGCGAAGTTTCGGCCGACGAGTAGGTTCGGGCGATTGTTTTCAGCGCTTCGGAAGTCTGATCAACCCGGGCTTGCAGGCGGCTGATGACGGCCGGCGGCTGGTTATAAGCCTGCGCATTGGCAAGTTGGTTCTGGGCGTCCGACAGCTCGGCCTGTTTGTTTTTTAAGTCTGTATTAGCCGTGATCAGAACTCCCTGCTGGCTCAGTCGTTTGTTCAGGGCATCGACCGACGCTTTAGCGGCTCTGTTCCGCATTAACTCTTTGTTGTAATCTTCGGTAAACAATTCCCGCGCTGCGGCAATGTTTTTCGATTCGGAGGGAAAGTTCAGCAACTTGTGCTCGACATTGAAAGCGCGCAGCTTGTTGTCGGCATCATCCAGTTTTTTCTTCAATTCCTGGGTCTGTCCCTCGTAGTAACCAACCACTGTGTTGGTTTCAGCGGTTTTCAGAGCGGTATACCGTTTGTTCAGCACCGCAATTGCAGCATCCAGCGTTTGCTGAGCCACCGCCGGATCATTCGATTCGTATTCCATTTCCAGCATGTCGCTGGAGTTGCGACGGGTAGCCTTCAGCTTTTTGCCCATTGCCCAAACCGAGTACGACGACTCCGACTTGAACAGCAAATTCTTGATCGGATTGTCGGTCCCTGCGCGCGAAAGACTGTCGATGCGGGTGTAAAGAGCGGCCTCATTCGCATTGCGGACCAACGAAAGCCGCAGGTTTTCCGGAATAGCCTGCCGGAGGTCCTGAAAGCCCTCCGCCGAGAGAACTTTTTCGTCCGGTTTATTGAGCGACAAATGCCGGGTCAGCAAGCTCACCCCAATCTGGCGCAGGGTTTCCTGTGAATTCAAGGTCGTCAGCAGGTTTTCGAACGCAATACCGGACTGGTCAATAAAGCCCGCTTTCTGATCGGTAAGCAGGGAATAGCCGGAAGCCAGGCCCGTGTAGAGTGTTGCCTGTGACTTGTATGCTTTGGGTTCGTTCTTCGTGAAAAAATAGACCGACGCTGCGGTTACAATCGGAAGCAAAACAAACCAGAGCGCATGTTGCCGCAAAAGACGCAGGAGTACTCGTGGTGTCATGGAATTGATAGGTTATTTACGTTTTAATTGTTGGAGTGAAACGCCCACGAGGTTTTCGAGGTAATAGACGTTTTTCATTAAGTCGCCCCGGGCTTGTTCGGTACCGGATTGGGCCTGCACGTAGGCGTTGGTAACAACGGCCCAATTTCTTGGATCCATCCGACCCGACTTGGAGTCCGCTTCCGCAATCCGGTAAACCGTCAGTGCGGCCTGTTCATCCTGAATGCGTAATTTCAAAAGCCGTTGTGCGGTCAGCATATCCTGATAAACCGTAATTAATTCCCGGCGAAACTGCCTTTCGACAACCTCTTTACGGACCAGCGAGGCCTGGTAGTTCGCGCGTGCCTGCCGGATTTTCTGGTTCCGGCCAAACAAATCGTACAGGCTCAACTGGAGCCCAACCCCGGTGCGGTATCCGTTGGCAATCTGCCCCAAGGCATCGGGCCCGAAGGAGGTATTTGATATAATGGCCTGATTCCCGAAGGAGTATGTTGTAAATCCAGTTGCCGTTTGTAAAATTGCTATTTTGGAAAGCTTGTAGTCGACGTTCTGGGTGACCACCACCTCGCTTTCGTACCGAACATCGGGAGATTTGGCGACGGCAACTTTAGCTATTTCTTCAAACGGTACTAGCTGGGTTGCCAGATCCTGCGTGATGTCCAGATACAGCGTATCGCTCGCTACGGATAGCCTGGTTGGAGCCTGATTGGGTAAAGCCGTATTTTGTCCGTAGCTCAATGAAGAAATAAATAGACAAAAAAGAGACAATCGTGTAACCTTGCGATGCGCGAATTTTACAATAGTTAGAATTGTTGCTGTCATCTGTAAGGATAGCCTTATGATTTTAAGTAAGTTACTTTTAGTAGTGTTAAAGTAGCAAAAATGGTACCACTCTCTCTGCTAAAACCAACGTTCGGGTTAGTCGGGTGGTTATAAGGTGGACAGGTAAGCCGTTGATAAGCTGTTAGTTGTATTCTTATGCAATGGCTATTTTTTCAGAAAGGAACTCGTTAATTTTAATTCAAATTACACTTCAGATTAAATTCTCATTAACGAAAAAGAGTATTTATTGAATGGTTTACAGCGCTTACTAGTTAAGCATACTATTTGCTTAAGAGTAGGAAGGATCAGCGAAGCATCTTTCCTGTTATCAGACAAATGGTGGATGTAGTAAAGAATCAATCGATTGCCGTAACGGCCTTGAATCAGCTCATGAATAGATCATCTGGCGGAACAAATTTTGTCATTACCTCACGGCAACCCTGGGAGGAAAAACAGTTGGGCAGTAACATCCGGGACATGGCTCGAACCCTATCCGCAACTCATTCGGTGCTGTTTGTCAACGAGCCGCTGGACTGGTCGGCGCGGCTTTCCGACAAGTCCGGCCGGGCACAACGGCGGGGCGAATTTGTGGCCGAACACCAGGGGCGGCATTTGATTGAGGCTGAGAAAAACCTGTGGGTGCTTTCCCCAAAATCACTGCTGGGGTCATTTAACTGGTTGCCAGACAGTACCTTGTATGATTGGGCGAACCGTTTCAATGGAGCCCTGCTGTCCAACGAAATTAAGGCCGCTATCAAAGAACTGGGCTGGACATCGTTTGTGCTGATCAATGATAACGATATGCTCCAGGGCTTCTACCTCAAAGAATTGCTCAAGCCGGAAGTGTACGTCTATTACCTGCGCGATAATTTTCTGGCGGTGGATTTCTGGAAGCGCCACGGCGCCCGGCTGGAACCACTGCTGATGAGCAAGGTTGATCTGGTCGCCAGTAATTCCCTGTACCTGGCCAATCAGGCGGCCCGCTACAACCCGCGTTCGGTATATGTCGGACAAGGCTGCGACCTGAAGATGTTCGATCCGGCCGCCATCACCGAAATTCCGGCGGATATTGCCGCGCTACCGCACCCCCGAATCGGCTACGCGGGCGCGCTCACGGGGTTACGGCTGGATGGAAACCTGATTGGAAACGTTGCCAGACAACGACCTGACTGGCAGATTGTCCTGATCGGGGCCACCGATGATTCGTTTCCGACCGAACAACTGAGCGCTCTGCCGAACGTCAGCTTTCTGGGGGCCAAAACGCCCCGCGAGATTCCGGCTTACCTGGCCGCGATGGATGTGCTGATCAACCCGCAGATCCTGAATGAAGTAACAATCGGGAACTACCCGCGAAAAATTGACGAATACCTCGCAATGGGCAAACCGGTCGTCGCGGGCAAAACCGAAACGATGGCCTTGTTTGATCAGCACGTTTACCTGGCCGAAACTACGGATCAGTTCATTGCCCGCATCGACGATGTGTTGAATGGCAACGTTTTATCGACGCCGGAAGAGCGGATTGCTTTCGCCTGGGAGCACACCTGGGAGAATTCGGTGGGGCTGTTGACCGATGCCGTTGATCAGCTCCGCATTTCCAAATCAAAAGCTACGCAGTCCATTATATAAATCGTATGAAAGAGTACCTCGACCGGAGTCCCGGGCTGAAACAGTTGATTCACTGGTTATTGATTCCCCGCCATGAGGCACGTCCCCGCCGGTGGGTTAGCTGGTTTGTGAATCCGTTTATTCACAAACGGCACCGGACATCGATGGTCCGGTCATCCGCGCGGATGGATGTGTTGCCGTTCAATCCGTTTTCGCTAGGCGCTCACAGCGTCATCGAAGCATTCAGCGTGGTGAACAATGGCGTGGGGCCGGTAGCGATCGGTGACCGTTGCACGGTAGGGATCGGTTCGGTCGTCATTGGTCCGGTAACCATCGGCCACGACGTCATCATGGCGCAGCACGTGGTATTGTCGGGCCTGAATCACTCGTACGAAGACGTGACGCGGTCGATTCGGGAGCAACCCGTCGTAACCCGACCTATCGTGATTGAAGAAGAATGCTGGATTGGGGCCAATGCCGTCATTACGGCGGGGGTAACCATTGGGCGGCATTCAGTTGTTGCGGGCGGAAGTGTCGTGACGCGGGACGTGCCCCCGTATTCCGTGGTGGGAGGCAATCCGGCCCGGCTCTTGAAACAGTACGATCCGGGAGAAAAAGCGTGGGTCAAGCCCGCCGTACGGGTTTAAACCGTTAAATTGACAGGTAGTTGGCGTCGAGTAAATCCAGGATCTCCGGCTGGGTTGTGGCGTTGAATTTCCGGGCGAACAATTTGCCGGATGCGCGCAGGGTGGCTTCATCCGTTGCCGTCAGGGTCTTCGGACTGGCTTTGCCTTCCGACCAGTCAATATACCGCAGGTTATCGTTTAACATCCTGGATTGGAACGGCGAATTATACAGTAGCGTTTGAAAGACCAGTTCGTCGGCACCCCACGTCAGCTCAAAAAAACGTCTGACATTCGAGTGCATTTGCAGGTAAAGCAGGATGTATTTAACGGCTTCCTGCGTAATTGTAAACCACTGAGAGCGGCCCACCAGCGTTAAGTTTTCCGGTACTTTCCGGTCGGGCAGGAGGGAGTTTAGCAGTTTTTCCAGCTTGTGCTTGCCGGGAATGGAATAATTGGTGAGGTGGTATTTCCTGATTCGCGGAATCGCTTCCTGCCATTCATTTTCTACAGAATAATATTCCATAAACTGCGTTCCGCTCTGTTTTTGCAGAAAATGATGGATGTAATCCGGCGATTTGAGCGGGTAATCCTGACCGCTTAACAGATTGACGTAATCATACGGTATCGCCGACGCCATAATCTGTTCAAAACCGTTGAGGGTCGCCTGAACAATGCTGTAGGCTCCCCAAGACACCCTTTGCCGTTTCCGGACCAGGTAAACATTCTTGTACTGTTGTAATTTTAGGAATGGGCCGATGTCGGTTTTCTGATCAACATGAACGTAAAAGTCCGCATCTGGATGCTGCAAGGCCCGAATAAGCCGGTCGAGTTGTTCGGGTTGTGCGTGAGCCAAAATCAGATGGGCCAGTTTCATATCGTTCGTCAAATAATAGTCTGAATGCGTTTGGTAAATTTTGAGGTGCCTTGGCCCATCTGTGCCAAGAGAGGAAATCCGTTTTGGTAAACCGTTGAGCTTATTCTACCAGATTTTGTTGAGGTACCCGCTTTTTGTCCCAGCGGTTACACGTAGTAAATAACAGGGCGTTGACGTAGAGCATGGCACTGGTCGGGAACTGACCCAGTACCGGGTTGGAATAGCCCATAACGACAATGCCGACAAAAACCGCCAGAATGGCCCTCATCAGGGATTTAAGCTCCGGGTCCCGTAGATTCCAGACCCGGTATACGCCGATACCGATTAACGATGCCAGCATGAGCAGGTAGATCGTTAGACCCACGCGCCCCACTTCAATCCAAAGTTCAACATACCAGCTATCCGGTGAAATCTGGGCCGCCCAGTGATCGGGTGAAAACCGTTGTCCGGTATCGAGTGACGTACCAATACCCGCACCGAAGGGATGATCTTTCAGCAGGGCCGCCAGTTTTTCCTGGTTTTTCAACCGCAGCAGGAAGGAGGGGTCTTCCATCGGATTCAGGGCGGTGCGCATCCGTTGAATCTGGTAATTGCTACTGCCGATACTCGTAAATTTCAGCATCAATATCAGGGGGAGGGCCGCGCATAAGCCAAGCGCGATTTTAAGCATGTCGCGCTTCAGAAATAGATAAAAACCGTAACCCGCAATCAGCACGAAAAGCGCACTGCGCGTTCCCGAAACGGCATATCCCCAGAAATAAATCAGCAACAACACCGCAAAGCCAATTTTGCGCGGCATCGAATCGGTTTCAAAAATCCAGATTAGACACAGCAGCGAAACGGCGGCCATTTCGGCCCCGAATTGAGACGCATCGGTGTAAAACGAAAAACTGCGAAGGTGTCCAAACAAAATGTGGGTGGAAGCGCCCCCGGCGTTGAGCCAGAGTATCTCGTTGGTAGTCAGACCTATGTACTGCTGTTTGAACGCCCAGAGCGCGGCCAGCACCGACCAGGTCAGCCAGGTGCGTAGAATAATCCGAAAATCGGCCCGGGTAATGTCGAGCAGCAGGATGGTGCAGGTGATGACAAAAAAGTGCAGCGAGAATGACCGGGCGTGAAAAAACCAGGCTGCGCGGTAGGGCGACTCCGGGTTGAATATTTCCAGGACTGTGAAAAAGAACCAGAAGCCGACCAGATAAAAAGCCGGATGATGCAGGCTTTTCCAGGAGAGTTGCCGGTTGTTGAGCAACAGGCTCATGACCATTAGCCCAATAATACCGTCGATGATCATCCCGAACGGAATGTTGATGGGGAGAAAGCGGGCCAGCGCGTTGACCAGAAAGATCAACTGTACGTAAACCATAAAACCAAACTTGGGTTCGGCCAGGACGGCTCCCACCAGCACAAGTCCGACAGGCATGACCACCAGCACGGCCAACGCCAGAATTCCAAACTCCGCAATCAGAAAACCGGACGCCAGAGCAATGAGGGTTCCCAACAGGCTATAGAGCCACAATCCCTTTTGCATCTGGTACGATATGGAAGCTAGCTGATCCCGCATGCTCAGTGGTAGAAGTACCGGAAGATGTCCGGATAATGATGCTGTTTTTTGATTTGTAAACTGGGATATCGGAGCTCAAATACGGTGAATTCCCAAATAAGCCACCCAAAATCCCTGTATGAGAAAGCTGTTCTTTTAACAAGGCAGCGCTATCTCCTAATGGTTATCACATATCGTGCCAAGTGCTAACTTGGATTTATAATAGAAAATAAATTCAGAAACTTAGAGTATTTATACTCGAGATTTGAGTAGTGTCGAAACGTTTAATTATGAGTTAAGTGGCTGATAAATAGTGTTTTCATATTATTGGAAAGGTGAGTTGCAAAAATAAATTCACAATTATTTTTTAATACTATAATAAGTATTTTTACATTTGTAACGTAATGAAGAAAGGGATTGCCATTGATACCGTTACCGGAAGGGCTTCTTTAAGTTGCTATTATAGAGCTGGTTATGTTTGAAGGGCGAATTTTGGGTAGTGGGCTGATGGCAAAACAACCTTATTTCGAAGACCGCCTAGAATTAGTTTACGGAATAGAAAACAACTTTTTTAATAAGTGTTTTTACTCGCTTGGAAGTTAGTTTTTTTGAGATGTTTACGTATTGCTCTGTCTTTTTAAAGTATACTCTGTCTACTATGGAAATCTTTAAATCGAATGTGCTGGTTGTTGAAAATAACCGCTTTCTAGTGAATGTTTTGTACAAGACTTTGTCTGATGAATTTAGTGTCACTGTAGCGGCTAACGGCTTCGAAGCCATGGCCTTGCTGGAAAAGGGCCATAAGGTTGACTTTATTGTGACGGATCTGAAATTGCCCAGGTTCAACGGACTGGAATTGATTCAATTGCTCCGCAAAAGCGAAAATTACCAAGAAATGCCTATTCTGGCCCTTTCTGAGTCCGGTGATAGCAACGCCCGGATCAGCAGCCTGGAGAGCGGTGCGGATGATTGCATGGAAAAACCGTTCAATCCGTTCGAAATACAGGCTAAAATAAAAGCGATGCTCCGGCGGGTGGAAGTAAGAAAACCGCGTTCCGTCGATGATCTGAAAAAACACTTTCCAGGCTTACGATCACTGCATTTTAACTAAGTCATTTGGTTATAGGCGCACAACTCTGCAATTTCTCTGTTCTACTTTATATCTACTTGGCTTTGGGGGCGTTATTCGGACATCCGGATGGAACCTCCGGGCCAGGTTTTTTTGCGCCCGATTGAATGGTATATTATTTGCTATCAGATGAGCAGAATCTGATGATTCAAAAGGCGAGATGACGGTATTGTTAAATAACCGAAAGGTCCAATGAAATTATCAGAGGAATTAATCAACAAATTGATTTGTACTGCGATAATTTTAGCACAATATGGCCCTTCTGGAATACCTGGTTATCCTGCCGGTTGGCATCTATCTGATCTTTAACAGCTTCTATCTTTTTATATCAGCCGTAGCGGGCTGGTTTGGCGGCAAAGACGATGTGCCCGTCACTAAACAACCAACCCGTACCCGGCGCATTGCCGTTCTGGTGCCCGCTTACAAAGAAGATAAGGTTATCCTGGACTCTGTACAGGTTAATTTGCAACAGACGTACCCCGCCGACTTCTACGACATTTTCGTTATTGCCGATTCATTTCGCCCCGAAACCTTACAGGAATTATCCCACCTTCCGGTTAAAGTGCTGGTAGTCAGTTTTGAACAATCGACGGTTCAGAAATCGCTGACCAAAGCGCTGGAACAACTTCCCCAAGGAGTATACGACATTGTGCTGGTTTCGGATGCCGATAACCACATGGCGCCCGATTTCCTGCACCGCATTAACCTGGCTTTCGACAGCGGCTGGCGGGCCGTGCAGGGGCACCGGGTGGCTAAAAATACCAACACCAGCGTGGCGGTTTTTGACGCCATGAACGAAGAAGTCAACAACCATCTTTTCCGGAAAGGACAGCGGGCACTGGGGCTGTCGGCTTCGCTGATCGGCTCCGGAATGGCGTTTGAGCCCGAAACAATGAAGCGGGCTATGCACCAGATTCAGTCTGTAGGCGGCTACGACAAGGAGCTGGAAATGCTGCTGCTGACCGAAGGAATTCAGATTGCGTACCTGAACGATGCCCTGATTTATGACGAAAAAGTCCAGAACCTGGAAGTGTTTGAGCGGCAGCGCTCCCGCTGGATTGCGGCCCAGATTCACTTCGTCAAGCTTTATTTTGGTACGGGGATGCGGCAACTGCTGCGGGGAAATCTGCCCGCGTTCAATGGCTTGTTGAAAGGATTCCTCATTCCGCGGATTCTGTATCTGGCCCTGCTGACCTTTGGGACGTTTCTGGGGCTGGTGTTAGGCATTCAGCCGGTATTTCAGTTTTTCGGCGGATTGCTGGCGATTCTGGTGTTCACTCTATTGACGTCCACGCCCGGCTACCTGTGGAAGAAAATTTCGATGGGGGATTTATTGACGTTGCCGTTGCTGATATTCCGAATGATTCGCTCCCTGCTAAAAGTCAAGGCCGCCAGCAAGAAATTTATGCACACACCGCACGGCGAAACGGTAGCGAAAGAAAATTGAATTTAATGGATTGTTGTCCGGAGTTAATCGTTTTTTTACTGATCAACTCCGGATAACAACAACTGCTTTACAAATTCGTCTTTTTCATTTCCTTCACCGCATAATCCACGGCCCGGGCGGTAAATGCCATGTAGGTCAGGGACGGGTTTTGGGTGGAGGTGGAGGTCATCGAAGCACCGTCGGTGACAAAAACGTTTTTGCAGTGGTGCAACTGGTTCCACTTGTTGAGCATCGACGTTTTCGGGTCTTTACCCATCCGGACACCGCCCATTTCGTGAATGTCTAGGCCCGGATTACGCTTATCGTCGCGGACGCGGATGTTTGTAAAACCGGCTGCGGTGAACATTTCTGTCATCTGCTCCTGATAATCCTTCACCATTTTATCGTCGTTGTCGTCGTAAGCGATGGAGATTTTCAGTTGCGGAATGCCGAACGGGTCTTTCAGACTCTGGTCCAGCGCCACGTAGTTCGTTTCCTTCGGAATGGTTTCGCCCATCATGTGTGAACCGACACCCCAGCCGCCCAGCGTCGGGTTGGCCAGATTCGCCTTCAAGTCGGTACCGAAACCGTCCAGATTGGTTTTCGACATCCGGTAAGCTGAGAAGCCCGCGGCATATCCGCGCAGGAAGTCGGTTTCCTGTTTGTATACGTTCCGGAAACGCGGAATATACGGACCATTGGGGCGCCGTCCTTCCGTTGTAGAATCCAGAAAACCGTCGTATTCGGCTGAAATACCGGCCCGGTAGTTATGGAAAGCCACGTATTTGCCCAGTACTCCGCTGTCATTCCCTAAGCCATTGGGGAAGCGGCTGGAAGTTGAGTTCAGCAACACCAGGTTGGTGTTCAGCGCTGCAGCATTGACGAAAATGATGCGGGCGTAAAACTCGATCATTTGCTTTGTGGTGGCATCGATTACACGCACGCCGGTTGCCTTGCCTTTTTTCTCGTCGTAAATAATCGAGTGAACAACCGAGTTGGGACGCAGCGTCATTTTGCCGGTTTTGGCCGCCCAGGGAATCGTGGAAGCATTGCTGCTGAAGTACCCGCCGAACGGACAACCCCGCTCGCAGATCGTCCGGTGCTGGCACTGCGCCCGGCCCTGCTGCAGGTGAATCGGCTGCGGTTTGGTAATGTGAGCTGCGCGGCCCATAATCACATGCCGGTCTTTGTACTTGGCCTTCATCTGCTGGCTAAAATATTTCTCCACGCAGTTCCACTCGTGCGGGGGCAGAAACTCGCCGTCGGGCAGGGTGGGCAAACCGTCTTTGTTCCCGGTAATACCGGCAAACTTTTCGACGTGGCTGTACCAGGGGGCAACGTCGGCGTAACTGATCGGCCACTCCACCGCAAAACCGTCGCGGGCCGGCCCGTCGAAGTCAAACTGACTCCAGCGTTGGGTTTGCCGCGCCCAGAGCAGCGACTTTCCACCGACCTGATAGCCCCGAATCCAGTCGAACGGTTTTTCCTGTACGTACGGGTGTTCGGCGTCTTTGACGAAAAAGTGGGCGGACGTTTCGTTGAAGGCGTAGCACTTGCCCACAATCGGGTTTTCCTGCCGGACCGACAGCGGCAGCTGCCCCCGGTGCTCCATTTCCCAGGTATTGAGCATGGTCGTCGGGTAGTCGACGACATGCTTTACATCGCGGCCCCGTTCCAGGACCAGCGTCCGTAATCCTTTTTCCGTCAGTTCTTTAGCCGCCCAGCCGCCACTGATTCCGGAGCCAATGACGATGGCGTCGTAGGTGGTTGCTTTTACGGCATCGATTGCAAAATTTGCCATGTCTTTGGGCAGCTTATTTGTTTTGTTGATTTTTGGAAGTGGTATTTTTAGCAACAACCGGTACGCAGCCGTGGTAGAAGCCGGGGATCATCTGGTAGTGCATAATGTTGTTCATGACGTATTCGGAAGTCGTATACCCCCGGATGGTCATGGCTTTTACCATCGTGAAAAAGTCTTTCTGGTTCGCTTCCGCGGACTGACTCATGCCTTTAAGCAGGTCAGTGCGCTGGGCGGTGTCCAGGGCGGTAAAGGATTTGTTGTAGGTTTTCTGGGCCAGCGTATCCACCGCCGTCAGTCCGTTGGTCAGGCTATCCTGAGCCGCTGGTTCCATACAATCGGTCACGATTTTCTGGATGAACGTGTGGACGCCCAGGGCCTTGGCCCCCGGGGTGTCGGTGGCCGGAATAATGGTTTCCACAACTTCGGCCAGCAAGGCGTCGGCCTTAGGAGACAGCAGGGCTTGGCCCGTCGGCAGCGTCGTTGGGTTCCAGTTGGAGGCCCAGCCCGGCAGACTCACCAGCCCGCCCATCGCGAACGCCAAACTTTTAAGTGCTTTTCGTCTTTCCACGAGGTGTTTGGTTAATAAATGTCAGTTTGGTTTATTTTAGGATATACAATAAGAGTTATACGGCTTTTGTCGCTAAATGAATACACGGGTGCCGGAATAATTCTGGCGGAATTCGCGCGGGGTGCAGCCGTTTTTTCGTCGGAACATCCGGTTGAAATACGACATATTATTAAAGCCGCACTTGTATGAAATTTCGGTGACGGTGTGGGTAGTGTCGATCAACAGCCGGGATGCGTGGCCGAGCCGAATTTCGTTCAAACTGTCAATAAACGTTTTTCCGGTTCGTTTTTTGATAAACCGGCTAAAAGAAACTTCCGGCATATTGACAACGCGGCTCAGATCAGCCAGCGAGATATCTTTATCGTAATTCATCTGCATGAACTCGAACGCTTTTTCCAGTCGGCGGCTGTTGTAATTCAGAGGATCGCTCGTAAACGACGCATTGGATAGCGTTCGCATGTTCCGGGATACCGACAGATCGTGCAGAATCGACATCAGCTCCAGCACCGAGTCAAAGCCGCTTTTCTGCGCCAGTCCCTCAATGCGTGGGCGCAGGGATTCGATAGTTTCCCGCGAAAACGCAATGCCTTTGGCCGACCGCTCAAGCAACGCCCGAATGAAACTGAGCTGATTGCGCCGGAGTAGTTTTTCGTCGAACAAATCGCGGTGAAACTGGATGGTTACCTCCTGAATCTCTTCACTATTGCACTGGTGGTTGAACCAGCCGTGCGGCAGGTTGCTGCCGACCAGCACCAGTTCCAGGTCGTCAATGACGTCGGTATGATCGCCGATGATTCGTTTGACACCCGTTGCGTTGGCCAGAAAATTCAGTTCATATTCCTCGTGTGAATGCAGGGGGAAGTCAAAATCCTTCTTAACTCGGGAGAACAGGGTATAGCAGTCGCTTTGCGTCAGGGGCGTAATTTCCCGGTAAATTGCACTCATCAGCAAAAAGGCAAAGAGGAAGGTTCTAGACAAAGATAAGTAAAAAGTACTACATTATTAGTAGATATAGTATCAAGAATTAGGGAAGGTCATTGAGCTAACATAAAAGTTAAAATTGAAAAATAAGAATACAAATCGGCTGCAATTGCACAATTGACAGAATAATATGTCTATTTGCTATTCACTTTTGTTTAAAAGAATGCTAAAAAAGTATTAATCAGAAAACGAAAATTAGTGGAAGGCTTCCGATACCGGAAGCCTCTTTGTTTTTCAGAGAAACGGATGGTAAAAGAGGTTCGCTCTTCCGGCGACTCCGCAATCGCCAGTCGGGTGGCAAGCGATCCCCGGCAATAATTTACGGGGAGTGGTGGGAATTTGGCGTTTTTTAGCCAAAATTTACGGCTGAGCCCCTGAAGGCGACTCCATCGAAAGCCTAAAAACCACAACATCAAGTCATGAACGCTGAACCGACTATCAACCGCAAGTTTCCCATCGGCCTATTCGTTATCCAAAATTCCTACTCACCCGACGAACTGAGGCATAATATCAATATTCTGGAAACGACTCCGGCCCAATACCGGCAACTGGTCGAAAAACGGTCCGACGAGGAGCTGGCGAAAACGTACCGCGAAGGCAGCTGGACCATTCGACAACTGGTTCACCACGTCGCCGATATGCAGTTGCTGCATTTTTTCCGAATGAAAAAAGCCGTCACCGAACCCGACTACGACACCCTGACGCTGGTGAGCATGGACGGCTGGGCTTCTACCGCCGACGCCAGAACCGCCCCCGTTGAAGATTCGCTGCTGCTGTTCGAAGGGGTACACCGGCGGTACGCTTACCTGGCAAAATCGCTCGATGAATCGCAACTGGCCCGGAAGTGCTACCATCCGGTTCGGCAACTCTGGTTCGACCAGGCACAGGCGGTGGCCATGTCGGCCTGGCACGTACAGCATCATTTGGCCCATATCAAACTGGCTTTGGGAGAGCTTTAAACGCAAGTGGATGCGGGTGCCCGGCAGGTTTGCCGGGATCATCAGCGTGCCAAGAGGTTCCGCTTCCCGCAGGGAATCTTGGCAATTAACGCAAATCACCATGAAAGTTCTGCTTCTTGTCCTTCTCACGGCGCTCCAGGCTCTGGCGCAGCGAAACCCCGCCCGAACCCGGCTCTTCGACTCCGACTGGCGTTTTCTGAAAGACAGCACGATCCGCGCGGAAAGTCCCGATTTTAACGACGAGGGCTGGCGAAAACTTGACCTACCCCACGACTGGAGTATCGAAGATTTACCGAACCCCACGCCGGATCAGGTGATTGGCCCCTTTTCCCGGGCGAGTGTCGGCGGCACTTCCACGGGGTACACCGTCGGGGGCACGGGCTGGTACCGCAAATCGTTCCGAACCCGTGCGGACGAGAAGGAAAAAGCCGTGTCCATTTATTTTGACGGGGTGTACATGGAATCTGACGTCTGGATGAACGGGCATCACCTCGGTTCTCAGGTGAACGGCTACACCCCGTTTCACTACGACTTAACCCCGCACCTGCTGCCGCCGGGTCAGGAAAACGTGCTGGCCGTTCGGGTGAAAAATAGCGGCAAAAACAGCCGCTGGTACACCGGCTCTGGTATCTACCGGCACGTCTGGCTGACCGTTACGGACCCGGTCCACGTGGCCCCGCTGGGGATTTCCATCACGACACCGGAAGTCACCGGGCAGTCGGCGCAGGTGGACGTGGTGACTACCCTCGAAAATTCGACCGGAAAGCCAATGCCGGTTACGGTACAGGTTGCGCTGCTCGGGCGCAACGGCCACGTGGTCGGCACGCGTCAGCAAACCGTTTCGCTGGCAGCCAATGCGAAAGGCGATAGCCGACAGCGCATTACGGTGAAGAAGCCGCAACTCTGGTCGCCCGAGACGCCCCGGCTGTATCAGGCCCGGGTCAGGGTTTTGTCGGCGGGCAAATGGCGGGATGAGGTGACGACGGCTTTCGGCATCCGCTCGATTCAGTTTGATGCCCAGAACGGTTTTCGGCTGAACGGAAAGCGGTATCTGATGAAAGGCGGCTGCCTGCACCACGACAACGGACCGCTGGGGGCCGTCGCCATCGACCGGGCGGAAGAGCGCAAGGTGGAACTGATGAAAGCCAACGGTTTCAACGCCGTGCGGACCAGCCACAACCCGCCCTCCACGGCTTTTCTGGATGCCTGCGACCGGCTGGGTTTGCTGGTAATCGACGAAGCTTTCGACATGTGGCAACGGCCCAAAAAACCGCAGGACTACCACCGGTTCTTCGACGAGTGGTGGCCGCGCGACCTCGAAGCCCTGATCCGGCGCGACCGTAACCATCCGTCGGTGATTATCTGGAGCATCGGCAACGAAATCAACGAACGCGCCGACCCGTCGGGACTGGAAATTACGAAAAAACTGGCCGACGAAGCGCACCGGCTCGACCCCAGCCGCCCGGTGACGGAAGCCCTGTGTGTGTTCTGGGAACATCCTGGCAAAGTCTGGCCGGATTCCGACCCGGCATTTGCCCTGCTGGACATCGGCGGCTACAATTACCAGCGGAAAAACTACGAATCCGATCACCAGCGTTACCCGAATCGCATCATGCTGGGAACAGAAACCTTCCCCGGAGAAGCGTTTGAAAACTGGCAAATGGTGGAAAAACACCCGTATGTGATTGGCGATTTTGTCTGGACGGCTATGGATTACATGGGAGAAACGGCCATCGGTCATTCGCTGCTGCAACCGCAGGCCGAAAAGCCCAACCAAACGGCGGTGCTGCCCTGGCCGTGGTTCAACGCCTACTGCGGTGACCTGGATCTGATCGGTTTCAAAAAGCCGCAGTCGTATTACCGCGATGTGGTCTGGCGCAACCGGGCCATCGAAATGGTCGTTCACAGTCCCATTCCCGACGGCATGAAGGAAACACTGACCAACTGGGGCTGGCCCGATGAACAGCCCAGCTGGACCTGGCCGCGTGCGGAAGGCAAACCGCTCCAGGTGCGGGTTTTTTCGCGAAGTCCGCTGGTTCGGCTGGAACTGAACGGCAACCTCGTCGCGGAACAGACCATCCCGGACACCAGCATCACCGCAACCTTTATGGTCCCGTACCGAACCGGCGTGCTGAAAGCGACGGCGATGGAAGATGGCAAACCCGTTGGCGTAGTAACGCTGACGACCGTTGGCAAGCCGCACCACCTGCAATTGACCGCCGACCGCCCCGCCATCCGGGCGGACCGCAATGATCTGTCGTACGTTGCCGTGGAAGTGGTGGACGAAAACGGAAAAGTCATTCCGAATGCGACCGTTCCCGTGGCGTTTCAGTTGACGGGCGCGGGAGAACTGGCGGGCGTCGGTAACGGCAATCCGACTGATTTGAGCAGCTTTCAAAAACCCGCAAAAAACACGTTTCGGGGTCGTTGTCTGGCCATTCTCCGGCCCGGTGCGCAACCCGGAACCATGACCCTGAAAGCCACCGCCCCGGGCCTGGAATCGGGCGAAGTGACGGTTACGGTGCGTTAACGACTACCGCTTAAGCGGAAGTCGACGGGTAAATTAAACCGGCAATTTACCGAATTGCCGTTTTGCTTGGCCGGTGTCCACACGGGCATGCTTTCAATGAGCCGCACGGCTTCGGCGTCCAGTTGCGGGTCAACGTTTCTCAGTACGCGCGCTTGCTCAATCCGGCCCTGGTCGGTGACGATAAACGTAACGAAGACCTTTCCTTCGCGACCGGCTTGGCGGGCGGCTTCGGGATAGCGCATGTTTTTGCGCATGTATTCGCCCAACTGGTTCATACCGCCCGGAAACTGGGGTGGTTTCTCCGTCACTGTGAAGACCATCCGGTTAGAAGATGCGGTATCGGGCCGTGACTGCTGGGCCTGAGCCGACTGCCAGACGATTCCGGTCAGGAGCAAAAGGAGCGGGAATAGGAGCTTATTCATGTGATGATGAGAATGTAGGCTTGGTTGCTGGTAACGAAACTTAGCGGTTTGCCGGGAATTCGGATGCGGTTTTTGAGCAAGTGGCAAACGCACCGGTCATTTCTGAGTCAGCGGTTTTTAATAAAGAAGCGATTTCTCACTGTTGAGTCCGCTTTTCCGACGCTTCGGCCCGCCAGTCTTTCGCTTCAACGGCTTTTCTCGCATCTTTACGGAACAATGGAAAAACTGAACGACAGATGGTTGCGGGTCATTGGGATTCTGGTGGTGGCGCTGGTGGCCAACTTCGTTTTTTACCAGCCCGACAACGGTCCCGAAGACATTAGCTGGTTTCACGCCCTGCTCATCAGCCTGGTCGAATGGACAGTTTTGCTGGAAGTCAACCGCCAGGGCATTCTGCTCGCCCGGCGGCATTACCCACGACTGAACCAGACCCGGAAACGGATTTTGCTAGAAATGAGCTGGTTTGTCGCGGCAACCGTCATTCAACGGGTGACGGTAACTTACCTCTACGACGTAACGCAGTTCTGGGGCTACCCGCTGCCGGGCGGTACGTACTGGGTGACAACGCTGGTTTCGTTCCTATTTACGCTGCCCATTGCCGCCATTTACGAAGGCCGGCACCTGTACCGGCAATGGTGGGCCACGTATTACGAAGCCGAACAACTCAAGAAAGAAAACCTGCAAAGCCAGCTCGATTCGCTCAAGGCGCAGATTAACCCACATTTTTTGTTCAACAGCCTGAGCACCTTGTCGTCACTGGTTACGGAAGATGCCCGCCAGGCCGAACGGTTTATTGAAGAACTGGCGTCGGTGTACCGGTACGTGCTCCAGACCAACGAGCAGCCGCTGACAACGCTCGACAACGAATTGCAGTTTATCCGGGCCTATTTCAACCTGCTGCAAATGCGGTTTGGTCGCAGCGTCGAACTGGACGTCCAAACCGACGAACGGCTGAACGGGTTTCTGATCCCCCCGCTGACGCTGCAACTGCTGGTCGAGAATGCCGTCAAACACAACGTGGCGCTGCCCAGCCGTCCGTTGCTCATCCGGATTTACACCGACGAAGCCAATAATCTGTTTGTTGTCAATAGCGTACGGAAGAAACAAAACGTCGTGCCCTCCAACCGCACCGGCCTGGCGAACATTACAACCAAATACCGGCTGTTGAAGCAGCCGGAGGTGGTGGTTCGGCAAACGTCGGATTGTTTTCAGGTCATGATTCCCCTGATTGAAGCCGCTCAGTATGAATATTCTGCTCATAGAGGATGAAGAAGCCACCGCCCGCCGACTCTGCCGGATGGTGCAGGAAGTAGAACCCACCGCCCGGATTGTGGGCATGACCGTCAGCGTCGACGAGTCGGTCGAATGGCTGCAAACCCACCCGAAACCGGACCTGATTCTGATGGACATCGAACTGGCCGACGGGCAGAGTTTCGAAATTTTTAACCGGGTAACGGTGACGAGTCCGGTTGTCTTTACCACCGCCTACGACGAATACGCCATCAAAGCCTTCCGGGTCAACAGCATCGACTACCTGCTCAAACCCGTCAAGGAAGACGATCTGCGGAACGCGCTGATGAAGTTGCAACGCCTGAAAGAATCGCTGCTCGAACAACCCGACAGCCTGACGACTTCCCTGACGAATCTGCTGCGGCAGATGGCGGGAACGGCTTCGCCCGAACCCACCCGGCAGCCGGTACATACCGGCCCACCGTACCGCGACCGGTTTCTGGTCAAACAGGGGCAGCGGCTTTTTTCGGTGGACGTGGCCGAGCTGGCTTACGTATTCACCCGCAACAAGCTGACGTTTTTGAAAACCCGCGACGGCCACGAATGGATGATCGACTACTCGATGGATGAAGTTTCGACGATGCTCGATCCCCAGCGTTTTTTCCGGCTCAACCGCCAGATCATCGCCGAACTGCGGGCCATCGACAAAGTGAATCTGTATTTCAACGGGAAGCTGAAAATCAGTATGCGCCCGGTTTTCGACGAGGAAGTGATTGTCAGCCGCGAAAAAGCCGGGGAGTTCAAGGTTTGGTTGGGGGAGTGAAATCCGACGTTTCGGAAGCAAAAGCCGTCAATTCGGTAGGCGTTTTGTTTGGACAGCGGCTTTTTTCGGGGAGTTTTGCCGCATCGAACGACTAACAACAAATGCCATGAAAATCCAAATTCTGTTTCTCGCGCTGCTCATCCTCAGTGGTTTCCGGGTAAAAGCCCAGACGCTGAACCCGGAGCAGTTGCAGGCCGATTTCGTCCGCTTTCAAACGGCGCTGAACGAAGTCCACCCCGAACCGTACCGCTACACGCCAAAACCGGTTTTCGATTCGCTTTTTGCCGCCACCCAAGCGCAGTTGGACCGCCCGATGACGCAGCAGGAATTTTACGTCACGATGGTGCCGCTGCTGGTGGCCTTGAAAGACGGACATATCAAATGGATTCCCGCCGGGCAGGACGAACATTATCCCTTTTCGACCAGCAAGCTGTTTCCCCTGAACCTGTATTGGGTCGAAAACCGGGCCTGGGTTGTGGGCAGCTACGGTTCCGAAAGCATTCCCAACGGGGCGGAAGTGCTCCAGATCAACGGAAAGCCGGTTCGCGATGTGATTCAGGACCTGCTCCCGAAAATGACGTTTGCCGACGGCAATACCGTAAACGGCAAGTACGAAGACCTGAACGACTTTTTTTCGGGCTATTATGCCACGTTTATAGCAGCACCGGATGCGCACGAAGTTCAATACCGCTGGGCGAAGGAGGAAAAAACGGTTACCCTTCCGTCGGTCACGCTGGACCAGATCAGGCGTTACCAGGAAAAGCACAAATCCGCACCGCAAAAACCGTTTCGCCTGACGTTTACGGAAGACCGTAACGCGGCCGTCATGACCATTGAACGGTTTTGGGACGATAAAAAAGAGCAGGATTACGCCAGATTCCTGAGAGAATCGTTTCGGGAGCTGCGTGAAAAACGGGTTGAAAACCTGGTGCTGGATTTGCGCAACAACGAAGGGGGCGAAGAAAAGTACGGCGTGCTGCTCTACCAGTATCTGGCCCTAAAACCGTTTCGATATTACGACTACATCCGCGTTCGGCAGAAGAAGGCCTATTCGTTTCCGGCCTGGTCGCCCAAACTTTACCAGAGGTTCAAGTGGCTCGTTGTCAGGAAGCGGGGCAACGGGTATGTATTTACCAAACAAGCCGGTTTGAAGCGCCAAAAGTCAAAACGGGAGGCTTTCCGCGGAAAGCTGGCGGTGCTGGTCAACGGGGCAAGCTTCTCGGTCACTACGGAATTAGCCGCCCGGGTACACGCCGATCAGCGGGCGATTTTTATCGGGCAGGAAACCGGTGGAGGCTACGGGGGGGACAACAGCGGCATTTTTGCCATCACGCAGTTGCCCCATTCCAAAATCGATCTCGGCATCGGGATGTTTGGGTTTCACATGGCCAACCTGCCCACCACAATTAAACCCGGTCAGGGCATTATTCCGGATCATATCGTCGTGCCCACCGTTGACGATATGCTGACGGGCAACGACCCGGTCCTGAAGAAGGCGCTCCAACTCATTCAACCCCGTGCGGGAGCCGCAGGAAGTAGCATTACAACCCGATAAACAACAAATAGAACCACCATGAAAAGAATGATTTCGACGGCTCTGCTGTCGGCGGGGAGCCTTTTTGCCCTGGCGCAAACTCCCCGAACTGTTTCCGAACTGCACGTTGGCTACGTACGCGAGACGTTTCACCTGCGGGATTTGCAGGCGTCGCCGATACACTACGTCGCCAACCTGAACGGCGGCCGGTTGGCCTACACCCGGCAAACCACGAAGCATCAATGGCGGGTAGAAGCGCAGGCCAGCCGGGCCGATCTGGTGGCACCGAGCCTGGGGATTCGCGGGATTAAATTCTCGCCCGAACAGGAGCAACCGCTGTGGCTCGTGCCCACCCTGTACCGGGGCAGCCTTGGGCTGGAATATCGTCGGGTGGTTCGGCAGACCGCCCGCCGAACCACCCGGCTGGGCGTGGGATTGCACGATTCGTTCGGGTACGCCGACGGCTTGGCGCTCAACACCTGGGCGGTGAATACGGCTTCGCTCCACGTGCTATACCAGACCCGGATTGTGGTTGGAAAGAAGGGCGCGGTTGCCATTGATGCATCGATACCGGTGCTGGCGGCCGTAAGCCGGATGCCCTACGGCAATGTCGTTTCCCAACCGAACCGGTCGGAGGTGGCTGCTTTTTTCGATGGAACGCGGCTGGCGACGGTCAACCGGTTTGTGAATCCGCAGGTGGGGGTTGGTTACCGTTTTGATGCCAGTTCACGGCTGGCCTTCCGGGCCGATTACCGCTACGGCTGGATGCGCTACACCGAGCCCCGCGTGATTCGGACGGCGGCCCACACGGCTTCGCTGTCAGCGGTTTATAAATTTCAACGCCAGATTCGGTAAACAACAAATTAAGCAAATCATGAAAAAGTATCCTCTAAAATCCGCCCTGTTGCTTCTGCTGACGCTGGTGACGATTTCCTGCAACGACCTGGCCGTGGGTCCCGAACCGGCCAACACGCCCGAATCCAATTTTGAAGTGCTCTGGCAGGAGTTCGACCGGATGTACGGTTTGTTCGACGTTCAGAACCTCGATTGGAACGCCATGAAGCAGAAATACCAGGCGCAGATCAAACCGGGCATGTCGGACAACCAGCTTTTTGACGTACTTTCCGGGCTGCTGGGCGAGCTAAACAACGGCCACCTCTGGTTGCTGAAACCGGGACCAAATTACCGCCGGTACGACAGCGGCCCGGTGTATCCGCTGGACGAATTCAGCGTTGAGGTGGTGAAAAAGTACGTGCGGGATGCGAAACAAGTAAGCGGCCCAAACGGTTTAAGCGTTCTTTATGGAAAACTGGCCGGGAACGTCGGCTACGTTCTAATCACGGATTTTGGTCTGGAGCCGAATTTTTACGAGCGGGCAATGGATGATGTGCTGGCGGCCCTGGCCGATACGAAGGGCATGGTCGTGGATGTCCGAAATGTGCCCGGTGGGCTGGACCGGTCGAGCCAGCACGTGGCCGGACGGTTTGCTTCGGAGCGAAAGCTGTTCATGACCACCCGGTTTCGCAACGGTCCGAAGCACACGGATTTCACGGCCCCGGTGGAGTGGTACGTCGAGCCTGCCGGCAAAAGCCAATACACAAAACCCGTGGTGTTGCTGACGAACCGCATCACGGCCAGCGCGGGCGAAACGTTTACTTTGGCCATGAACCAAATCGCCACGGTGACGCACCTGGGCGATAAAACCTACGGTGTTTTCTCGGATAATCCGAAGCGCGAACTGCCCAACGGCTGGATTTACAGCGTAACGCCGGGCGATTTCCGGGCTGCCGATGGCAGGAACTACGAAGGCATCGGAATCGAACCCGAAATCCGGGTAGTTAATACGAAAGATGAAATTGCGGCCGGAAAAGATAAGGTTCTGGAAGTCGCTTTGGGAAGGTTTTGAGAAAGGTTTCCCGGAGCGAAGATTCAGCTTTGCTCCGGGAAACAGCTTTTCTTACTGCGCAAAAGAACGCTTTTCAATAACTGTGCTCCTCCAGCTTCACTTTTCCGCGAAACGTCCAGAAAACAAACACTGTGTAAGTAAGCACCAGTGGCATGCCGATGGCCGCAAAGAGCAGCATCGTCCGCAGTGAACCGTCCGTCGAAGCGGCTTCGTAAATGCTGATGTGGCCGCGTGCGTCGGTTTTGGAAAGCACCAGATTGGGGTACAGACCCGAGGCAAACAGAATCAGCAGCAACGCTGTTGTGATGGCCGACGAGATAAAACCGCGCAAATACCGCCGTTGCTCAATCATCCGGCGCATGTTCAGCACAATCAGCACCGCCGACAGGGGCAGGGCGAAAAAAAGCGGGTATTTGTGGAAAATAGCTTCCATGTGCGGCACGTAAATCAGCGTTGCCATCGAAGCCGTAATGAAGCAGAGGATGAAAAATTTGCTGGTCTGGTTGATCAAAACCGTCATGCGGGCGTACAGCCGGTCTTCGGTTTTCATGGCCAGGTACATCGCTCCGTGCAGCATAAACAGCGATAAAACCGTCACCGAAATCAGCAGGGCATAAGGATTGAAAAAATCCCGCAGCCGCCCGACAAACTGGTGATCTTTGTCCAGTGGAAGCCCCTGGATCAGATTGCCCAGAATCAGGCCGAACAGCAGGGCGATGGACGCGCTGGACAGGCAGTAGCAGACATCCCAGAGCGTGCGCCACCACTTCATTTCTTCCTTGCTCCGAAATTCAATCGAGATGGCCCGGAAAATAATCGCGACCAGCAACACGATAAACGGCAGGTAAAATACCGACAGCAACGTGCCGTATACCAGCGGGAAAGCCGCAAACAGCGCTCCGGCTCCAATGACCAGCCAGACTTCGTTGCCGTCCCAAACCGGACCGATGGCGTTCAGGGCAATCCGGCGGCTTTGTTCTTTGCGGAAAAAGAGGTGCAATGCGCCCGCGCCCAGGTCAAAACCGTCGAGAATACCGTATCCGCTGATCAGGGCGCCAATCAGTAAAAACCACCAGGTGGGAAGATCAAGACCGAGAATGGTGTCCATAAGTTTCAATGAGCGAATGAAGGATTGAGTGGATAGCCCTGCCAGATGCATGCTCCCTGCGGAGCTATTCGCTCAATCGCTCATTCACAATTAAATAGGAGATGGGTTAAATTTTGAACGAGGTGATGCCAGGTCCTCCTGCTCGACATCGGGGCCGTGCTGAATTTTTTTGTTCAGCAGGTAGAGAAACAGCAGGAACAGCACCACATAAACCAGGGTAAACAGCACCAGCGAAATCAGCACGTGCTCGGCTTTGACGGCCTGCGACAGGGCGTCGGAGGTGCGCAGCAGGCCGTAGACCACCCAGGGTTGCCGACCTACCTCGGCGGTGTACCAGCCTACCTGGTTAGCAAGTTGCGGCAAAAGCACCGCCCCCACGAAAACCGCCATGAGCCAGCGGGTCTGGAAGAGTTTCTGGCGGTACAACAAAAAGATGGCCAGCCAGCAGAGGCCAATCAGCGTCATGCCGATCCCGACCATCAGGTGGTAGGTCTGAAAAACGAAGTTGACGGCTTTGGGACGGTTCTCGGGCTTGAAACTGTTCAGGCCGGGAATGGGCTTCTGAAAATCCTGGTGCACGAGAAACGACAAACCGCCCGGTATTTTCAACCCCGTCACTTTCTGTTTTTCGGCATCGACCCAGCCCAAAAGATACATATCCGCCGGGGCCGTCTCAAAGTGCCCTTCCATCGTGGCCAGTTTGGCGGGCTGGTGTTCCGTTACCACTTCCGCCGATTTATGGCCCGTGAACAGTTGCCCCAGCGAGGAAATGGCCGCCACCCACAGCGCAATTTTAAACGCTTTCTGCGAATGCACTTCGTATTTCCGCTTCAGGATGTACCAGGCACTCACGCTCAGCACCAGAAACGAACCCGCCAGAAACGCCCCGATCAAAACGTGTGAATACCGTTCGATGGACGACGGGTTAAGCACCATTTCCCAGAAATCGGTTACCACGGCGCGGGCCTTCATGCCTTGGCCTTCGATGCGGTACCCGGCGGGGGTTTGCTGCCAGGAGTTGGCCACTACAATCCAGAGCGCCGAAAACATGGAGCCCAACGCCACCAGAACCGTCGACATAAAGTGGACGCGCGGACTGACGCGGTTCCAGCCGAAAATCAGGATGCCCAGAAAGGCCGATTCGAGCGCAAATGCAAAAATTCCTTCGGCGGCCAGCGCACTGCCGAAAATGTCGCCGACGTAGCGGGAGTAAACCGCCCAGTTGGTGCCGAATTCAAATTCCATGACGATGCCGGTTGCAACGCCGATGCCGAAAATGAGCGCGAAAATCCGGACCCAGAAGCGGGTCAGCTCTTCGTAAACTTTGTCTTTGGTTTTCAAATACAAGCCTTCCATGAAGACCAGGCACACACCGAGGCCAATGCTCAGGGGTGGGTAGATGTAGTGGAAAGCAATCGTAAAGGCAAATTGAATGCGGGATAGTAACTCAACGTTGTCCATAGCCAGGTGTAGATAGGGAAGTGGGCTATCGGGTGCAAGGTACGGTAGAAGCCGATACGAAATCATGGTTTTGGACAAGATTTTTTGAGCCGGTTTGCGAATAAAAAAGTTAATTCGCAGCGTGGATCAGAGAGCACCATTGTTGAGCGGATTTCTCTCTGATTACCTCCATTGTTCTCCGCTCAACGCAGCGAAATAACGTTATCTAAACCATGCGCCCTTACATCCTTGCCGAAGCCAACTGGAAACACATTCACGATCACCCCATCGACCTGGTTATCCTGCCCTGGGGAGCCACCGAAGCCCACAATTATCACATGCCCTACGCCACGGACGTTATCGAAGCCGATGCCATTGCGGCCGAGTCGGCGCGGCTGGCCTGGGAGCAGGGGGCGAAGGTGATGGTGCTGCCTACGGTTCCGTTTGGGGTCAATACCGGCCAGGCGGATATACTGCTGGATATCAACCTGTACCCAAGTACCCAGAAAGCCATTCTGAACGACATCATTGAAGTACTCAACCGGCAGGGAATCCGCAAGCTGCTGATTCTGAACAGCCACGGCGGCAATGATTTTAGAACCATGCTGCGTGAACTGGGCGTTGCATACCCCAACATGTTTCTGAGCACCTGCTCCTGGTTTAACACGCTGGACAAAACAAAGTACTTCGACGAATACCAGGGCGACCACGCCGACGAGATGGAAACGAGCCTGCTGCTGCATCTGCGCCCTGATCTGGTGCTGCCGCTGGAGGAAGCGGGCGATGGGGCCGCCAAAACCTGGAAGGTTCAGGGGCTGCGGGAAGGCTGGGCCTGGGCCGAACGCAAATGGTCGAAGGTGACGGAAGATACGGGAATTGGCAACCCCAAAGCCGCAACCGCCGAGAAAGGCAAGCGGTATTTCGACGATGTGACGCAGAAACTGAGCGGTTTGCTGGTCGAACTGGCGAATCTGGACGTAGACGACTTATACGAGTAGATACAATTCAGCCACGGGCCAACGGCAAACCGCTCCGCCCGTGGCTGAGTACCGGAAATTCTCCCAAGTGCTTATTTTTTCGCCGTGTACATAACCCGCCAGACTTTCCCTTTCACCGAGTCGGTAATGTACAGCGAACCGTCTGGACCCTGAGCCAGCCCCATCGGGCGGTGTTGGGCCTGGCCGGGGCTGGTCAGGTCGAGCTTTCCGGCGTTGGCGTTCGTACCGGGTTTGCCCTGTTCCGCCACCCCCGCAAAGTTTTCGGCAAACACTTCATACTGGCCCGACGGCTTTCCGTCTTTGCCGAACGGCACAAAGGCCACAAAGTAACCGCCCTGCTTCATCGGAGCGCGGTTCCAGGAGCCGTGGAAGCAGATAAACGCGCCGTTTTTGTATTTGGCCGGAAACTGATTTCCGGTGTAAAACAGCACGTCGTTCGGTGCCCAGTGACCCGGAAAAGCCATAATCGGCTTGTCTTTGCCCTCGCAGCGGTCAATTTTAGAGCCGTCACCGCCGTATTCGGGGGCCAGCACTTTCTTGTTCTGTTCGTGGTCGTTGTAGCAGTAGGGCCAGCCGAAATCCGACCCCTTTTTCACCATCAGAAATTCCTCCGACGGCAATTCGGCACTGACCTCGTCGGTGAATTTACCGCCCCAGTTGTTGAGGTTGTCGCGGCCGTGTTGCAGGGCGTAGAGCGTGTTGCTGGCGGTGTTCCAGTCGATGGCTACGGCGTTGCGGATGCCGGTTGCGTAGCGTGTTCCGTCGCTTTGTTTCTGGTTCGGCTTGTTGGCGTCAAATTCCCAGATGCCGCCGTATTGCTCCAGGATGGGGCAGGGGTCCATGCCTTTTGAGCCTTTCACCCGGTCTCTTTCCTGGCAGGCATTCGAGGGCGCGCCGAACGTAACGTACAGTTTGCCGCTGGGCGAGAACGCCAGCGGTTTGGATGCGTGCTGCCGTTGCAGCGTCAGGCCCACCACGATGGGCTCCGGCGGGGTGGCCGGATCGACTACGCCGTTGGTCATTTTGTAGCGGTATACCGAGGTGTCGGACGACGCATACAGATAGCCGTTGTAAATTGCCATACCGGTTCCGGCGTAATTGCCAAACGTAACGGTTTTGTCGGCCTTACCGTCGCCGTTGGTGTCCTGTAATTCAACGATGCCTTTGCCGTCCTTTAGTTTGTTAAGTTTAACAAAAACCGTCCCGTTCTCGTCAACGGCAATGTGCCGGGCGGTGCCCAGACCGTCGGCTACTGTCAGGGCTCCAAAGCCGGTTGTGAGTTTCAAACCACCGTTGTCGGGATCAGGGGCGGGCAAAACGGCTCGTTTGGCGGGCGAGTCACCGGAGGGGAGTGGACCGGCTAGACTCGTAAAAACCGAATACAGAACCGCCAGGGTAACTTCAGCCAGCAGGAACTTCTTGGTCATGGGAAAGGACGGTTTTTTCATGAGATGAAGGGATTTTTAGCCACCGTAATTATTCTAAAATATAAAATCGGAATACATTATTTTTGTAAACCTGATCCGTTCTTAATTCGAAGCGTTCGGGTTTGCTTGCCGGCGAAAAAAAATGTTACTTTCACTTTTTACAAAGTAAGTAGGCAATCCATCAGACTTGCAACTAATTGCTTTAAACACTGAAACTTTACTTATTTGATGAACCCCATTCTACGATGGTTCAGCCGGGGAACGGCCTGCCTGCTTATGGCGGGAGCGGTGCCGGTTTGGGCCCAGTCTGTTGACGAATCTTTAACGCCTTTACCCACCGATCGGCTGACTTCTCTGCCGTCCAACTGGAAACCGGCTGCTTCGGTTCTGGTGAACCCTTTAAAAGCGGATAGTAAAACAAAAAATGGAAGTGGTGTGCTGGTCGGTACGCCGGGCCAGCCGGTTACCTTGCTGACCAACGCCAACGACGTTCGGCTGGTCATGGACGTAATGCTCTCGCCGGGCGCCGAGGCCACCCTGTCGCTCGGTTCAACCAATATTCGTCTGGCCGACAACTGGGGCAATGCTGCCATCAACACGAATACATTCGGGTCGGTTGAAGGCGCTACGCTGCTGCCGTTGCAGAACGCGGGGAAAGCCCCCGGCTTGTGGCAACCCCTGGAAGTGCAGCTGCAGGGCGGGGGCAAAGGACCGGCTACGCTGGAAAAAATGACGCTCAATGGCATTACGCTGTATGAAAACCTGGTACTGCCCCGGGCAACCGGCGGAACAAGCGGAACCCTTGCGCTGAACGTTAAAAAAGGAACCGTTGCCATCCGGAATGTCGGGTATCAGTTGATTTCCGACCGGCAGGTGGCCAAACTGACCAACATTCGGTACAAATTATACGAAAACCGCACCGAGACGGTTTCGGAAGCCGAACTGGCTAACCTGAAACTGGTCAAGGAAGATACGGTTTCGGCGCTGACCTACGAGGTTTCCTTCGGGCAGCCGCGCTGGCACGGTATTCTGTATACCGGCGATCTGGTGGTTGACAAAACCGGACCCTATACCGTGGCGCTGCAACAGGGCGGCTGGGCGGCTCTGCACATCGACGGCAAGGAAGTGCTGGCCAACACCCGGCTCGATCTGGGTTACATGAATACGGCCAAAATCAACCTGACGGCGGGCAAGCATTCCTTCAAGCTGTTTTTCGGGCGGTCGTGGCCCCGGCCGGGTCTGGGTTTCTTCATCTCGGCCCCCGATACCAAGTTTCAGGCGCTGCACCCGCGGGCTTCGCTGCCGGAACCCGACCCCGTCGGTGAAATTGCGGTCGAACCCACCACCAAACCGTCCATTATCCGGTCGTTTGTCAATTATGGTCCCAAAAAGAAGACCCATTGTATTTCCGTGGGCAGCCCGACGGGTTTGAACTACACCGTTGATCTGAACCAGGGCGCGTTGTTGCAGGTTTGGCGCGGTCCGTTTGCCGACGTTACCGAAATGTGGTACGAGCGCGGAGAGCCGCAACTGCTTAAACCGCTGGGAACGCTGGCGGTCCTGTCGGCCCAGAATCCGCTGGCGCTGCTGGCCAATTCTACGCAGTTCTGGCCCGATAGCCTGTCTGACAACGAGTTGAGTTACAAGGGGCTGACGATGGACAAGCAAGGCTACCCGATGATGCAGTACCGGCTGCGGGATCTGGACGTGACGGATGCCGTAATGCCCAGCACCGACGGCAAGTCGTTCACCCGGACACTGACGGTGAAAGGACCGGAGAACGAGTCGCTGTACTGCCGGTTGGCGTCAGGGGCGTCGCTGGAAGAGGTCACCAAAGGCTTGTACTCCGTGGATGGAAAATATTTTATCCAGCTTGATTCCAAAGCCAAGCCGAGTGTGCGTACCAATTCCGGTAAGCAGGAGCTGGTGATGCCGGTCAACGTAAAAGGCGGATCGACAACGGTTCAGTATTCCATTTTGTGGTAAGTGATGGAAAACACAATTTCATGGGCTGACTTCGAAAAGGTGGAAATCTTGACCGGTACGGTTATCGCCGTGGATGCGTTTCCGGAAGCCCGCAAACCCGCTTACAAACTGACCATTGATTTTGGCCCGAAAGGCGTTAAACGGTCCTCGGCCCAGTTGACCAGGCTGTATCAGCCGGACGATTTACTGGGAATGCAGATCGTGGCGGTTGTAAATTTTCCACCCAAGCAAATTGCGACGTTCAAGAGCGAATGCCTGGTGCTGGGGGCGCTTGGCCACGACGGCGAAGTAACCCTGCTGCAAACCGAACGCGAAACCGAAAATGGCTCCCGAATTGCCTAGTTCTAAAAACATGAAAAATAAACTCTCATTTCTCTTTCTATCCCTCTTTCTTTCCGCTGCTGCGCTGGCTCAGCGTCCGTTGACGGAAGATGATTATTACCGGCTGATTACGGTTCCGGTGCCCGAAGGTGTTCAACTCGAAGTGGGCGGGATGGCCGTGCTGCCCGACGGTCGGCTGGGTGTTTCAACGCGCCGGGGCGAGGTCTGGCTTATCAGCAACCCGTATATGAAGGGCAGCCGCCAGCCGCAGTACAAACGGTTTGCGTACGGTTTGCACGAACCCCTCGGACTGGCCTACAACAAGGGCGCTTTCTGGGCCACCCAACGGGGCGAACTGACCAAAATGATCGACACCGACGGCGACGATGAAGCCAACGAATACCGGTCCATTGTCAAATGGCCGTTGTCGGGAAATTACCACGAATATTCGTACGGCCCGCTGTTTTTGCCGGATGGCGACATGCTCATTACGCTCAACCTCGACTGGATTGGCTACGGGGCCAGTCTGGCCAAATGGCGGGGCTGGATGCTGAAAGTCAACGAGAAAGGCGAGCTGAAACCGTTCGCTACGGGGCTGCGTTCTCCGTCAAGTTATCGTCAACTGCGCGATGGTAGCATTTTCTACACCGAAAACCAGGGTGACTGGGTTGGATCGGGGCGGATGACCCACCTCGAACTGGGCGATTTTGCCGGAAATCCGGCGGGTTTAAAATGGACTTCAGAGCCGGGTTCACCCCTGAAACTGAAGCCGGAAGACGTGCCGAGCACCGGAAAACCGATGCACGAGATGGTCAAATCCATTCCCAATCTGAAAGAACCGGCGATCTGGTTCCCGCACACCATTCTGGGGATTTCGACCTCCGATATTCTGGAAGATACCACCGCCAACCGGTTTGGGCCGTTCGACGGGCAGTTGTTTGTGGGCGATCAGGGCCACAGCAAAATCATGCGGGTGTTTCTGGAAAAAGTGGATGGCAAGTATCAGGGGGCGGTTTTTGCGTTCCGGTCGGGTTTCCAGTCCGGTATTCTGCGGATGGCCTGGGGGCTGGACGGTTCCATGTTTGTGGGACAAACCAGCCGGGGCTGGGCGGCCACCGGGAAAGACCCCTTTGGCGTTCAGCGGCTGGTCTGGACGGGATTGACGCCGTTTGAGATGAAAGCCATTCGCTCGATGCCCGACGGTTTTGAAGTGGAGTTTACCCAACCCGTTGACAAGAAAACCGCCGAAGACCTGGCGTCGTACAGCCTGAACAGCTTCACGTATAAGTACCACAAAACCTACGGTAGTCCGGTGGAAGATGCGCGTACGGTGCCCATCCGGGGCGTTGTAGTGGCCGATAACGGTTTAAAAGTCAGAATTGTGGCTGATACCACGCTGCGCGAAGGATACATCCATGAGCTGAAAGCCGAAGGGATCAAGTCAGCAACCGGGCTGGCACTGCTGCACAATACGGGGTATTACACCCTGAATCACATTGCGCCGGGTACGAAGCTGACCATTGCGGCTCCGGCCAAACACAACCACGGCGACATGGCGATGGCGTCGAACGCCAGTGGAGTAGGGGCCGCCGTCGGGAAAGGCAAGGCCATCGGGGGCAAACCGCAAACCTCAGCCGTTAAGCGCATTACGGAACAACCCGCCGACTGGACCAACGGCCCTGATCAGGTGATTACGATCGGTACCGTACCGGGTCTGAAATTTGATAAAACGCAGGTTGAGGTCAAAGCCGGTAGCCGCGTGAAGTGGGTATTCAACAACAACGATGATATGCTGCACAACTGTGTGATTGTGAAGCCATCCACCGCCAATGCCGTTGGCGATGCGGCCCTGAAGCTGAACCTGAACGGGTCCAAAATGCAGTATGTGCCGGTGACGCCGAACGTGTTGTACCACACCAACCTGATGCAACCCGAAAGTACAGAGTCCATTTATTTTGTAGCGCCCACAACCCCGGGTGATTACCAGTTCGTTTGCACCTTCCCGGGTCACCATACGCTGATGCAGGGAGTCATGAAGGTTGTCAAATAAAAATAGTATAATATATTCATGCAAATAGGTGATTAATGTAAAACTTTAATCACCTATTTTTATTAGGCTCATGCCGGATACTTGAGTGGGATGCATGGCCGTTACAATACGCACATTACGTGGAAAAACCTTTTTTTGATTCTATTCAACAATCATTTGCTTCCCTAGTTGGTGAGCCCGGAAAAGCTACGCTTGAAAGCCGTATCTTCAACGCAACCTGCCTGATTTTGATTCTGGTCACGTTGTATAACATACCGTTTAATTATTACATCGGACTTAAGGAGGCATCGGCTATTTCCACTCTTTTGTTTTTTATTTTTTCCGCGCTTTATTATCTCTGCCGGGTTAAAAATAAATTTTACATCAGCATAACCGTTGCCGGGGTTTTAGCGAGTTTGTTATTGGCCGTTAATTATTTCTTTAATGCAGGCGTTGTCGGCTCATCGCTGCTGCTGTTTATGCTGACCTTTTTTCTGGTATCGATTATTGCACCAACCCGCCAAGCTACTTTCTGGCTGTGTTTAAACATCCTGATTGTTCTGGGCCTTTTGTATACCGAATATTACTATCCCCAAGCGATTCTAGCCGGTTATTCAAGCCGGTTAAATTATCTTATCGATGTGGCGTCAACGTATGTGGTGGGGATCGCGCTAATCTATCTGGCAACGCGATTTTCTCGGAAAGCGTACAAAACCGAAAAGCGGCAGGTGGAAGAAAAATCGGGCATTCTGGAGCGGCTGAATGCGGAGAAAAATAAGCTTTTTTCCATTGTTTCGCATGATCTGCGCGCTCCCCTGGCTTCCATTCAGCAGTACCTTGAAATCATCCAGGAGACAGATTTAGATGAAGATCTGCGCCGGGAAATCAAATCGGATTTGATCGACGTGGTTAGTAATACGCAGGAAATGCTGTCCAATTTATTGTCGTGGTCGACCTCCCAGATGAACGGTTTAACCGTAAATCGTACAGAGGTTCATGTTGCCTCCATACTGGTCTCCATCGCTGAACTATATAAACCGCTGGCAGCAAAGAAAGGACTTCATTTAGAAGTAATAAGCAATCCGGATGTGCACGTGCTTGCAGACAGTAACATGCTTCACTTAATTGTCCGGAATCTGGTAGGAAACGCGCTGAAATTTACTCCGTCCGGCGGTTTTGTTAACCTGAAAGCCGTGCCGTCCGGCGCTCATTGCGTTATCTCGGTAAGTGACAACGGTCGGGGTATTGAACCCGAAGATCAGGAGACGCTATTTTCGATGAAGTCGCGGGTAACTTTCGGAACCAATAACGAAAAAGGGGTGGGGCTGGGGCTGTTTTTGTGCAAGGAGTACGCCGAAGCGCAGCGGGGCAAACTTTGGTTTGAGAGTGAACCAAACCTCGGAACGACCTTCTACGTATCGCTGCCCATTGCCGTTTGAATCGCATTCGTAACCCACCCTGGTAGTTTCTCCGCTTCTTACAAGACTGACGACCGCGTGGCCCTTTTTAGAACCTTGCGGTCGTCAGTCTTGTAAAAATTAGCTCAATAACGCGCAAAGCTGCATGGATCAGTAACCCAGCGTGAACCGCTGGCGGATGAACTGGGGATTTTCCAGCTCGTCGAGCAAGGCAACGGATAAGTCATTAACCGAAATTTTGCTGTCGCCGTTTGCGTCGAATACCGGCTGTTCGGTACCCAGTCGGAATTTTCCGGTCCGCTCGCCCGGTTCCAGCATGATGGCGGGGCTCAGGAACGTCCAGTCCAGATCGGTTTCTTTCCGCAGAATCGTCAGGTAGTCACGGGCGGCCAGGGCCCCGGCTTTCCAGGCTTCCGGAAATTGGGGCGTGTCGACCAACTGCAAACCCGGAGCGATTTCCAGGCTTCCGGCTCCCCCAACCACCAGCAGACGCTTTACGCCCGAATTTTTGGTGCCGCTCTGGATGGCCTGCAAGCCCACCAGCGAGTCATCGTAAATGTTGGGATTGTCCCAGCCGGGATTGTATGCGCTCACGACCGCATCATGACCCGCCACCAGCGATGCCACATCGTCGTCGTTCTGTGCATCACCCTTTTGAACCGTTAACCGCTCGTTTTCTGCGGTTATTTTCTCCGGATGGCGCACAATGGCCGTTACTTCGTGGCCACGGTTCAGGGCTTCATTTAACAAACTTGAGCCTACAAAACCCGAGGCCCCGATCAGTGCAATTTTCATGGTTTTACTTGTTTTATGGTATTTATTGGGTAATTCTATTTGCATTACTGTAGCTGATTTTATTACAGTATTGGCTAAAAAAATTAATTAAACTGTTGGCTGAAATCCGCCAGCGTAGTTTGATGGAGTTTGGCAATCAGCGCCTTCTCGGCATCGGTAAACAGATGATCGAGGTGGGTGTTGATTTGCCGACCGACCGGGCAGGACGGGTTGGGGTTATTTTTGTTCTTCCCCAGCAAAGGCGACTCGCGCACGGCCTCATAAACCTCCGACAGCAGGATCTGGTTGGCGGGTTTGGCCAGCATACTGCCACCATTTTTGCCCTCCTTACTGCTAACGAACCCTTTTTTGCGCAGGTTGCTGATTTCTTTGCGGATCAAAACCGGATTGACGTTCACACTCCCGGCAAGGTATTCCGACGACAACCGTTCATCACCGGCCCGGTCTAACAGGGTCAGAATGTGGATGGCGATGGAAAACCGGCTGCTGTTCATTCTGTAATAGATTTTATTACAGTACAAATCGCGTAGGCAAAAGATTCCCGATCAACATAATTTTATGTAAAAATTACCGACGGGGCTGACGGGGGCCTGCTGGACGGGGAGTATGGAGTTCGGGAAGTTTGAAAAATGATACCCTCACCGATCGAAACAGAAAGCCGTTTGTTGGCTTTGACCGGGGGTAGTCAAGTCGATGGGTCGGTCAGGCTTGTTACCGCCCGGATGCGGCTTAATTTTTGCCGCACGCGCCGGGGGTGTACCGGGTAATCCCATAGGCTTTGGCAATGCAGGGGTTGTCGTATGTTTTGCCGTTGCAGCCGCATACCGGGTTCAGTTCATACGTACAGGCTACCGGATCGGGCGACGGCTTTTCGACGCACTCCGGATCCACCTCCCGATCACAGCCAAGTAGAGTCACTAAAAAGACGGCACAGAGTGCGATACGCATAACAGGTTGCTTTTTTTCAAGGACCCATTCGGCCGGAAAATGGTTGCAACATCTGTCAAAACTACACCGGCAACTAATTTGAAACTTGCCCAAGCGCTCCCTTTCCCAGCGCCCGGACCGTTCGCTTACTCACGACGCCAATTTGCCTGATCCTTTGGTTACTACGGTATCGTTCGCAGTGAACGGACCTGGTAGTATGAACAGGGATGTATCATTAAGTTGCTTTGCTGAGATGAAAGATATTCTGAAAGCCGTCATTCCGGTTTCTATCGCGGTGATACTGTACACGTACTTTGCCGAGAACGGCCGCATCGATCACGGCACCTGGCCCTGGGTAATCCTGTTGATTGTCACCATCAGTATTGTTGTATACGCCGTTATTCGGTTGAACCGGCGCAAGAAGTTTCCGAAGCCGTAGTGCAGAGATTGGACGGAGAGCTGAATCGTCTGAGCCCGTAGGTAAGGGAAAATGAGCGCAAATGCCCCCCTTAGTTGCCGCACTTGCCCCGCATCGAACTTCATGATCAGAGCATACTTTTGTTGAGAAGACTAAAAACACGCTCTGATCATCATTAAGGCTGCCAGGCTTAAGAAGGGCTTGAGCTTTGCCCCTGAGCGGATGGATTGAGGACAAAGGCTATCGGCGATATAAATTATCAGGGCAGAAACGATAACCCGCAACGCCGGAGGATACTTTTCGGACGGAGATAAAAAGGTGCGGGTAGAAAGATCGGCTCAGCGACCCAATGAGTGCAATTCAGTAAGCGTTTACATACGCCGGTTTAGCGCCAAAAAGTCGGTGGTAAAATTCGTCCCACAGCATCGAATTAATTTGAATATAATCACGAAAGAGGGCAGTTCTGTTGTGAGGACTGCTTTTTTTCGCGCCTTTTTCCTATTATCGGGCAGAATACCAAAAATGTCCGTTAATTTAGTATGCGCGCTGTTTGTCTAATCCTGTTTTGTCTTGTTTTTGGGAACGTCTCTTTGGCTCAACGGCCCGACGATCCTACGATCGATCGCCCCGGAGCTGCAGTTCCGGCTCATTTGAAGCCCATCGAGCGATCGTACGGCGCTTATTTCTACGGGGGAAAGCGGCTGCGATCCCCCCATTCGATGGAAATACCGTTTAATGAGTTGAACAACGCAACGGTCAACCGGCATTTCCGGACTTTCCGGACGTTATCGACGGTTGGACAGGCCGTGGCGGTGGTGCCGTTGATTTACATACTGACCCGCCCCCGGACCACCTCAACCCGTTCGGGCGAATACTGGACGGTTTACTTTGGCTCCATCGGAGTTACCCTGGGGTTGAGCCTGATTGGCAATGGACAGGTTAAAAAAGCGGTGAACGAATACAACCGGTCGCTGGCCAGCGCTCGTTTTGGATTTTCGGCGCAACCCATTAACGGAACAACACATACGGCCCTGGGCCTGAGCTTAACGAAACGATTATGAACTGGCGGGAACCACAGGAAGAGGAGACGGGCGGGCCATTCCGGATTTTATTTTCGGAAGACGAGACCCGCGAGTTCTACCGGCCCGTGGTTGAACTGCCTACCCGCCGGATTGCATTCTGGTCGATCGGTGCGTCCATCCTGCTGGCCTTTGCGCTGATTTTTTCGGCTCGTCCTGGAACCAACCGTTTGCTAAAGCACCCCAGATCGGTTTCGCATTCTGACGAAAAGTTACCTGTGCACCCGGCCAGCCAAAAGACCATCGGTAAGACGCATTCTCACCCGACGGGGCGCTAATTCACTACTTTACACTTTCGAATGAAAAACGTTTTTCTTCCGCTTGCATTGGGTTTGATTTCCTTTGCCGCCCAATCGCAGACGACCGTTGTCCGCGACCCGGTTATTGCGCAGTTGGTTGGAGAGGTGTCGGCAGACAGCCTGCGGTCGCACGTCACCAACCTGGTCAGCTTCGGAACGCGGCACACCCTGAGCAACCCCAATGATCCGAAACGGGGGCTGGCTGCGGCTCAAAAGTGGGTACTGCGCAAATTCCAGCAGTACGCCAGACAGTCGGGCGGGCGCCTGACGGCCCAGATCGATTCCTGGACGCTGCAACCCGACGGCAAACGCGTTGACCAGGTGACGCAGATGGGCAACGTCATGGCGACGCTCAAAGGCACCGATCCGGCCGACGACCGAATTTTTCTGGTGAGTGGACACATCGATAGCCGCGTGACCGACGTCATGAACCGCACCGCCGACGCGCCGGGTGCCAACGACGACGGTTCGGGAACGGCCGCCGTTATTGAGCTTTGCCGCGTGATGAGCAAGGTGCCATTTCCGGCCACCATCATCTTTGTGGCGGTGAGCGGGGAAGAGCAGGGGCTGCTGGGCGCCAATCACCTGGCGCAACGGGCCAAAGACGAAAAGTGGAATCTGGAAGCGCTGCTGAACAACGACATCATTGGCTCCAACAACAGCTCCGACACCAAAATCACCGATAACACGCGCGTCCGGGTGTTCAGCGAGGGACTACCGGGCTATCAGACCGATTCAGTTGCGGCTACCATCCGGCAGTACGGATTGGAAAACGACGGCAAAGCCCGTCAACTGGCCCGGTATACGAAAGAAGTCGGCGAACGGTATGTCGATCAATTGGAGGTAGTGATGGTGTACCGCAACGACCGTTACCTGCGCGGGGGCGACCATACGCCGTTTGTGACGCGCGGCTTCCCGGCGGTCCGGATTACGGAAATGAACGAGAATTTTGCCCACCAGCACCAGGACCTGCGCACCCAGGACGGCGTGGAGTACGGCGACTACGTAAAGTTTATGGATTTCGACTACCTCCGGAAAAATACTGCCATGAACCTGTCGGTCCTGGCGAATCTGGCCAAAGCGCCCGCCATGCCGCAGAACGTAACCGTAGAAGCCCGCAGCCTGACCAACGCGACAACCTTGTTCTGGCAGGCCCCAAAAGCCGGAAGTTTAGGTGGCCGAAAAATCAAAGGGTATTACGTGTTGATGCGTGAAACGCACTGGCCGTTCTGGCAGAAAAAGTTTTTCACCGACAAGCTGGGCCTGACGCTGCCGTACTCCAAAGATAATTATTTCTTTGCGGTACAGGCTGTTAGCGAAGAAGGCAACGAAAGTTTGCCGGTATTGCCGCGGCCCGGTTTGCGGTGAAACGCTCAGAGGACTTGCGGTATTTTTGGGAAAATTAGTTCACGACGCAACAATTTGGCGGTTTATACCGTATGGTAAAAGAGAAAATTCGGGCTTTGGCGCTGGAAGATGACAACCTGCCGGTTTTTTTCGTAGCTTACGTTTCCAACGGTCATCTCATCCGATCACACTAAAACTTAATACCTAACAAAAACTAAGCATTATGAAGCGTTTACTTTATCTTATTTCAGTAGTGGTCTTTGCAGCTGGCCTGGCATCTTGTAATAAAGACGATGATCCAACGCCCCCGCCTGTCGTAGTTGGTCGTTGGGATCTGAATCACGTTAGAACGTCCGGTTTTACAAGTGCAAACCTGAACAATTTGACGCTTGATCTATATTATTTGCAATTCTACAGCTCTCGTCTGGATGTATACAGTGATAATACATTTGTAAGAAACGATCGGCAGGAATTTGCCGTTGGCGATTTTTCCGGTACCTGGACGTACACAAATGACAAATTGACGCTTAAATATGATGACGGTAGCGCTGATGAAGTCTATACGTACACGAAGAATAAAAACATAGAAGAGTTATCTTCGGAGCTGGTTAATTTTTCACTTGACAGCACCAATGCGGGTAAAGCGCAACTCATTTATCGAAAATAGAAAGACTCAAGTCAGTTAATATACTCAGCCTCTAGTGCCTTGTGCACTGGAGGTTTTTTTATTGCCTCGGCATTAGAGCCTAACCATTTGGCGGAGTTCAGTGGAGAGCACTCTGATCAACTCTGCTATCCTCTGCTTAACGCTGCGAAACAACATATACTCGACTAAGCCAAACTCTAATTAAAAAGCTATTTCCTGACAAATCGTACATAATTTTCAAAAATGACTCTGATTTCAAACCTGTTTTTGAAGTAAATTGAAAAAGAATATAAATCTACTGTTAATTGAGAGGGCATTTATAAAATTTTACTATTTTTGAAAAGACGAAATTGGATTTGGTATTATTCGGAAATAATAAAATAACGTCGTAGTTTAGTACAAAAACTTACAGACCTATGAACCTACCCATTACCCGCAGAAATTGGTTACGCACGGGCGCACTCTTAACCGCCGGTCTAACCGTAAACCGGTCTTCGTTCGGTGGGGCCGCCCTTGGTTCGGATGTCTGGAATCCGGTGGCCGCCAATGCACTTCATGAACAAACGTTAGTCAACGAATTCGCTCGTCTGGGCGAACCCATGCCCCAGATCAAGGCCCGGATTGCGTTCAACGAAAATCCGCACGGCCTTTCTCCCAAAGCCAAAGAAGCCATTATAAAAGCGGTCGAATCCGGAAACCGTTACGCCATGTTCGAAGGCCAGGAACTGAAAAAGCTCATTGCCGAGCGCGAAGGCGTTAAACCGGAAAACATCATGCTGTCGGCTGGTTCGTCGGAACTGCTGACGGCGATGGCGGTGTATTTCGCCGGTAGCGCGGCCAAAGGCGCCGGCGGCACGGTGCTAACCAGCCAGTTTACCTACGACGATTTCCTGGGGTGCGCCAAGAAATTCGGTGCCAAAGTCGAAGCCGTTCCGCTGACCAAGGAGTATCGGTACGATCTGGCGGCCATGAAGGCGAAAATTACGCCGGATACCAAACTGGTCTACATCTGCAACCCCAATAACCCCACCGGTACGGTTATTCCAGCGGAGGAACTGGTGGCGTTCAGCAAAGAGGTGTCGCCCAAACTGCCGGTTTTTATCGACGAAGCGTACATTGATTTTCTGAAGCCGGAAGACCGCCCGGCCCTGCCCAAACTGGTGGCCGAAGGACACAACCTGTTCCTGACCCGCACCTTCTCCAAAATTCACGGGTTTGCCGGGCTACGACTGGGGTACGCCATCGGACCCGAAAAATTCCTGAAAGAGTTGCAGAATTACTCCCGGGGCGAATGGAACCCGAGCGTGACCACGCTACGGGCCGGTATTGCCAGCTACCAAGACCTAGAATGGCAGAATTTCTGCCGCACCGAAAACGACAAAGCCCGTGACTTTCTTTACAAAGGCTTGAAAGACAAAGGCTACGAATACGTGCCTTCGTTTGCCAACTTCGTGCTGTTTCCGATTCGAATGAAACCCAAGACGTTCGAAAAGGAGATGTTCAGCAACGGCATTCTAACCTCTACCCGCGAATACAACGCCCAGCCCTATTGCCGCGTCAGCATCGGTACCCAGGACGAAATGGGCCTTTTCATGGATGCGTTCAAGAAAATAGTTTGATCAATTATGAGTGATCAATGCTGAACGATGACGGGGCCGTCCACACGGTGGGCGAGCGTATTCATTCATCGTTTACCATCCATCATTCATCATTCGTTAAAGATGACCCGACGTAATTTTATTGAATCCACCGGAGCCACCTACGCGACTCTGCTAGCCTGGGGCTTGCTCAAACCGGCGCCCGCCGAAGCCTTTAATTTACCCGCCAACGGTTCCAAAGACGGAAAAGCCCGCAAAGTGGTGGTTCTGGGGGCCGGTCTGGCCGGTCTGACTACGGCTTACGAACTCGGAAAACTCGGCTACGACTGCACCGTGCTCGAAGCCCGCAGCCGGTCGGGGGGGCGGGTCTGGACGGTTCGCGGAGGAACGAAGGAAACGGAAGTGGGCGGTCCGGAGCAGGTCTGCAAATTTGCTGCTGGTCAATACTTTAACGGCGGAGCGGCCCGGATTCCGCACAACCACCAGCTCACCCTGCACTACTGCCGCGAACTGGGCGTTCCGCTCGAGATTTTCAACGGCGGCAACGAATCGGCCTGGCTCTACAACGAAGGTGGCACGGGCACATTGGCCAACAAACGGATGCGGATTCGGGAGTACCACAGCGACCTGCGCGGTTACACCAGTGAGTTACTGGCAAAGGCACTCGATCAGTCTTCGCTCGACCAGCAACTGACCAAGGAAGACGTTGAAAAACTGGTTGATTTTCTGAAAAACGAAGGCGACCTGAACACCGGCAAGCTCTACAAAGGGACCAACCGCCGGGGCTACAAAAACCCGCCCGGCGCGGGAGCCATTCCCGGAGATCTGACCGATCCGTACGGGTTGACGGACTACCTGCGGTCGGGGTACATGCAGCCCGTTTTCTACAACAACGGAGATTACACGTTTGAGCAGCATTCGACGCTGTTGCAACCCGTCGGCGGAATGGACGCCATTCCGAAAGCGCTGGAGAAAAAACTCGTGGGCAAGATTCAGTTCAACGCGCCGGTAAAGGAGCTGCGCAAAACCGAAAACGGGGTGCGGGTGGTTTACCAGAAAGACGGCAAGTCCGCCGAGCTAACGGCGGAATTCTGCGTCTGCACGTTACCGTTACCGGTTCTGAAAAAAATTGATTCCGACCTGTCGCCGATAGTCAAACGGGCGGCTGATTTTATCCCGTACATGAAAACGGGCAAAATCGGGCTGCAATTCAAACGGCGTTTCTGGGAAGAAGACGACGCGATTTACGGCGGCATTTCGCGCACTAACATGGACATCAACCAGATCTGGTATCCTTCCTTTGGTTTGATGGGCCAGAAAGGAGTTCTGATTGGATACTACAATTTCTACAGCCGGGCCGAAGCCGTGGGCGACCTGACGCTGGCGGCCCGCGAAAAAATGGCCTTGGAGCAGGGCTATAAAATTCACCCGCAATACCCGCAGGAATTTGAAAACTCGTTTTCGCTGGCCTGGCAGAGAATCCCGTACAACGAAGGCGGCTGGGCGGTTTACGACGACACCGTTCGCCGGAAATACTACCCGGCCCTGCTCGAACCGGACGGCAATATTTACTTTGCCGGAGAGCACACAACCTACCTGACGGCCTGGATGGCCGGGGCGTTTACCTCCGCCCGGCGGGTGGTGGATGCACTGCACGCACGCGTTGGCGAATACACCAAAAAATAACGATTTAACTTCTATCCATGAAAACTACCCTGTTTCGTACGTGTTTCCTTGTCTGCTGCCTGGTTGTGGTTCAACTGGTTTCCCAACGGGTTTGGGCGCAGACTGCCACCGCGAGCATGTCGCTGGATCAACTGAAAGCCATCAAGGCCATCAAGGTGGGTAATCTGGAAAAAGATACCTATTTCAAGTCCGGTGATTACATCCTGGACCGCTACGAGGAACGCCCGGCTTACGTCTTCAACTACAGCGACGGGATTCCGCGGAAAATCTATCTCTATAAGGTATTCACGGCCGCCGATACCAAAGAACTGGGGCTGCTGGCGGTCTACGAAAACGGTAAAACCAAAGAAACCAAGCCGTTCGTTATTCCCGGAGCCAGCGCCGACCGCAAAGCTTGGGACGCCTACATCGACGATCTGAAGTACGTGGGTGAAAAAGAAGCCGGTCTGATGTCGGCGCTCGGTTTTGTGCTTTCGCGCGAAATGGCCCTGCTGATGGGCGGGGGCGGCTCGAAAGAAGAAGGGGGCGACAAGAAGAAGGAAGAATATAACTTCTGCTTCCCCGCCGACGCCGTGGTGACACTGGCCGACCGGCAAACCCAAGCCATTCAGGACGTAAAAGCCGGTGACGAGGTGATGGCCTACGATGCCAAAACGCGCCTGCTCGTTCCAACGCGGGTGCAGGGCGTAACCGTCCACGAAAAACCGAATCTGGCCATTGCGGGCGTTTGGGTTGTGCCGGTCGAGGAGATTTCGGCCAGCGTTTCCCTGACCAAACCCGTTCTGCTGGAAGCGACCGCCAACCACCCCGTACAAACCGCAACCGGGGCGAAAAAGCTGGGTGACCTGCGCAACGGCGACGTGCTGTACCGCTTCGATGGGGCCACGAAGTCGGTAGCAGCCTGGAAAGTTGCCAGCGTCCAGTCAAACCTGCGGACGGTGGAGAAAGTCTACAACCTGACGACCGAGAAAGGCAGCTACCTGATCAACGACGTGGTGGTGCTGGATAAGTAGACGGTTTTAACGGTGAGTAAAAAAGGGCGAAAGTGGTTTCGCCCTTTTTTATTACATGCCCCAGGCCGTCATTCCGCCGTCTACCGCCAGCGTCTGGCCGGTGATGTAACCCGCTGCGGGCAGGCAGAGAAAGGCAACGGCGGCTGCCACTTCTTCCGGCTCACCCACCCGGGCCAGGGGCGTCCGGGTCAGGATTTTCTGGAGCCGCTCCGGGTTGGTCAGCACCGGTTCGGCCAGCGGAGTTCGGATGTACCAGGGAGCTACGGCGTTGACCCGAATGCCGTCCGGCGCCCACTCCACGGCCAGATTCCGCGTCAACTGGTGCAGGGCGGCTTTGGTCATGCCGTAGATCGAACCGCTGCTGGTGTGCGTTAGCCCCGACACCGACGAGACAAACACAATACTGCCTGTTTGGGAAGACTGGAGCAGCGGATAAGCCGCCTGACACAGTTCGTAGGCCGAGCGGAGGTTTGTGTTCAGAATCTGGTCGAATTCGGCCGGGTTGTAATCCGTGGTTGGTTTGCGGATGTTGGTTCCGGCGTTGTTAATCAGAATATCCAGCTGGCCCCAGCGGTTTCTGACGGTTTCGATCAAGGCCTGGGCCGCACCGGGCTGGCTGATGTCGGTGGCTAAACCGTCGACTGAGAAGCCGTTCTGGCGGTATTCCCACAATTGCTGTTGCAGCAATTCGTTATCCCGGGCAACCACAAATACGCTGGCGCCCAACTGGAGCAACTGCTGTACAATGGCCTGACCGATGCCTTTGGTGCCGCCGGTGACCAGGGCGCGCTGGTTGGAAAGTTGCCAGGAGAGGGGCATAAAATGGTTAATTGGCTTTGAGTTTGGATGAAACCGTTAATAAACAAACTCCTTTTTTCATTTGCCAGATAAGACGTCACAATCTGACGGTACGGCATGAATTAGAAATCCGAAATCAATCTTATTTCAAACCATTAGTTTTTGCGTCTGAAACGCTTTCTAGCTTGATTAACCGAACCGTGTTTCTTCTCGTGAACAAGCTTTTACCCATGACTACGCGCAGGACTTTTATAAAAACTACCGCCGGACTCGCCGGAGCCGCTGCGCTCGGTTTTTCGTTTAAAAAGGCCCAGCCGCGTTTGGCGTTTTCTACCCTGGGTTGCCCCAAGTGGCCTCTGGCGCAAATCATTAAAACGGCCGCGGCCGAAGGCTACGAAGCCATTGAAATCCGGGGGATTCAGGGGGAACTGTTTCTACCCAAATGCCCGGAGTTCAGCACACCGGCCCGCATTGCCGAAACCAGAAAGATGGTTGCCGATCATAAAGTGAAAATCTGCAACCTGGGGGCTTCTGCGGCCCTGCACGATGCGGATCAGGCAAAACGGCAGAAAAATCTGGACGAAGCCAAACGGTTTATTGACCTGGCCCAGCAACTTGAGTGCCCTTACATCCGCGTATTTCCCAACGACCTACCCAAAGACCAGGACCGCGATAAGACCATCAATCTGATCAGTGAAGGGCTGCTCGAACTGGGCCAATATGCGCAGAAGGGCAAAACGACGGTGTTGCTGGAGTCGCACGGGCAGGTGATCTGGAAAGACGTGCTGCTCCGGATTATGAAACAGGCCGACCATCCGAACGTGGGGCTGATCTGGGATATCTTCAACATGTGGTCCGTTACCAAGGAGCCGCCCGCCGACGTGTACAAAACGTTGCAGAAATACATTCGCCATACGCACATCAAGGACGGCAACATCGTGGACGGCAAACCGGCGTACACGCTGGTCGGTAAAGGCGTTGCGCCGTTGAAAGAGGCCATTGACGCCCTGAAAGCCGGGGGGTACAAAGGGTATTACAGTTTTGAGTGGGAGAAAATGTGGCACCCGGAAATTGCCGAGCCGGAAATCGCTTTTGCCGACTACCCCAAAGCCATTCGCCCGTTACTGGAGTAAAGCAATCAGCAATGCGGCTTAGGGTCCGCTACAGACCGTTTGACGCTCCATCGCAGGAAACGAAGGCCCCCGGTTGGTGCGGCAAAATGTGCGGTTTTCTTACTACATTTACACAATTTATTACAACTCTTCTAACCTTACGGGCAGTTTATGATTCCATCTCGCTACTTAAAAAATGTCCGGTTGCCCCGGCGGGCGCTGGCCCTGTCGACCGCCGGTCTTCTCATCGGGGGCGTTCTGGTTGGCGCCTGGCAAAACGATAACCTGAACCAGGCTTCCGGTGAATACCTGGGGCGGCTTTTTGCCCGTCTTTCCGACGATGATAAGCGTGATCCGAAGTACGCCGTCGGAAGCTTGAACGTGGCACCGGGGCTGGAAGCGAAACTTTTTGCGGCCGAACCGATGCTGACCAACCCGACCAACATCGATGTGGATGCGCGGGGCCGCGTCTGGGTGTGCGAAGCGTACAACTACCGGGCCGGCATCAACGGCAATCCGACCCGCCCGGAAGGCGACCGCATTCTGATTCTGGAGGATACCAACGGCGACGGACAGGCCGACGTAACCAAGACCTTTTATCAGGGCCCGGAGCTGGTGTCTCCGCTGGGCATCTGGGTGCAGGGCAATAAAGTTATCGTGTCCGACAGCCCGAACGTTTATGTGTTTACGGACGAGAACGGTGACGATAAAGCCGATAAGAAAGAGTTGCTGTTTACGGGAATCAGCGGAGCCGACCACGACCACGGGATGCACTCGTTTGTGTTTGGTCCCGACGGCAAGTGGTATTTTAACTTCGGCAACGAGGGAAACCAGATCCTGAACAAAGACGGCAAACCCATTTTTGACCGCTCGACGAACAAGGAAATCACCTCCCCCAATTACCGCCAGGGCATGGTTTTTCGGTGTAATCCCGATGGGAGCGAGATGGAAGTGCTGGGCCATAATTTCCGGAACAACTACGAAGTCGCCCTGGATTCCTACGGGGCCATGTGGCAGTCGGACAACGACGACGACGGCAACAAGGGCGTCCGGATTAATTACGTGATGGAATACGGTAATTACGGCTACACCGACGAAATGACCGGGGCGGGCTGGCGGGCCAACCGGACCAACCTCGAAGAAACCATCCCGCTGCGTCACTGGCACCTCAACGACCCCGGCGTCGTCCCGAACCTGCTGCAAACCGGGGCGGGATCGCCAACGGGCATCATCGTTTACGAAGGAAAACTGTTGCCGCCGGCTTTTCAGGGGCAAATGATTCACTGCGATGCCGGGCCGAATGTCGTGCGGGCTTACCCGGTAACCAACGACGGAGCCGGGTACAAAGCCACGATTGTACCCGTAGTGGAAGGCGTACGCGACCAGTGGTTCCGGCCCTCGGACGTGTGCGTAGCCCCCGACGGTTCGTTGATCATATCCGACTGGTACGACCCGGGCGTTGGCGGTCATCAGGCGGGGGATCAGAACCGGGGTCGGGTGTACCGGATTGCTCCGCCGAACACGCCCTACCAGCGCCCAAACATCAACCTGACCACCACCGCCGGCGCCATTGAAGCCTTGCAAAGCCCGAACATGTCCATCCGGTTTGCAGCCTGGAATAAACTGCACGATCTGGGTGGTAAAGCCGAAAAAGACCTGGCAAAACTCTACAAAAATTCGCCGGACCCGCGCATGAAAGCCCGCGCGCTCTGGCTGCTGAGCAAGCTGGACGGCAACAAAGGCAGGAAGTACGTCGAAGCGGCCCTGAAAGATAGCAACCCGAATCTACGGATGGCGGCTCTGCGGGCAGCCCGGCAGATGAAAGGCGACGTGGTACCGTACGTGAAGCAGTTGGTCAACGACCCCGATCCGCAGGTGCGCCGGGAATGCGCCATCGCCCTGCGCCGGAGCCCGTCGCCCGACGCGCCGGAATTGTGGGCGCAACTGGCCGCTCAGCACAACGGCAACGATCGCTGGTACCTGGAAGCGCTGGGCATTGGTGCCGAGGGACAGTGGGATACCTACTATACGGCCTGGCTGAAGCGCGCGGGCGCCAATCCGTTGAGCACGGCGGCTGGCAAAGACATTGTCTGGCGGGCGCGGACCAAAGATGCGGTTCCCCTGCTGGCGCGGCTGGCGGGCGATTCACAGACGGACCTGAAAAGCCGGTTACGGTATTTCCGGGCGTTTGATTTCAACCCGGGGGCCACCGAAAAGTCCAATGCACTGCTGAGTTTGGTGAAAGACAATCCGACCGACGTTCAGGTAACCAAACTGGCGCTGCGCCACCTCGATCCGAGTTTTGTCAAGAACTCGCCGGAAGCGACGGCGGCTCTGTCGAAGCTTTTAAGCGAAACCTACGGCACGCCCGAATACATTGAACTGGTCAACCGGTACGAACCCAGCTCCGAAAATAATCGACTGCTGGCCCTGAGTCAGAAACAGTCCAGCGGCCCGGTTGGCCGCGATGCAATCCGCCAACTGCTGCGGCAGGGTGGGGGGAAACTCGTGTGGGACGTTATCAACGGATCCGACCCGCAGGCCGCAATTACAATGGCCTCGGCGTTGCGCTGGGTGGGCAGCAAAGAATCGCTCGATATTCTGAAAACGGTTGCGCTGGACGAAAAACGCCCGACGTCCCTGCGCCGGGAAGCCACCCGGGCCATCGGGGGGAGTGGCGACGGGGAAGAGCTGATTCTGGAGCTGCTGCGTTCCGGGCAGATTAAAGACGAGTATAAATCGGCCGCCGTGCAGGGCGTGGCTACCACCTGGCGCAAAAAAGTGCGGACCGAAGCGGCCAGCTACCTGGACGGTGCCAAAGGCGGGGGCGGCAAAAAGCTGCCCGCTATTCCGGAACTGCTGGCCATGAACGGCGACGCCGGCCGGGGCCTGACGGTTTTCAAAACCAACTGCTCCATCTGCCACCAGATCAACAGCGACGGCATGGACTTCGGACCGAAATTATCGGAAATTGGCAGCAAGTTGCCGAAAGAAGGACAATATCTGGCTATCTTGTACCCCGATGCCGGGATTAGCTTCGGCTACGAAGGTTTTGAAGTCAAATTCAAAGACGGTAGCACGGCTTCGGGCATCATTTCCAGCAAAACGGAAACCGATCTGCAAATGAAATTTCCGGGTGGAGTAGTGACGGACTATAAGATGAGCGATGTCGTATCGATGAAGCCACTGGACGGTTCGATGATGCCGGCCGGTTTGCAGGAAAACATGACGACGCAGGAATTAGTGGATTTAGTAGATTACCTTGCAAGCTTAAAACGTAAATAGAACCTTTCCTTTAAAATGATTCAACGTCGCGATTTTGTCAAATCAACATTAGGGCTGGCTGGTGCAACCCTTGCCGGAAATGCTCTGGCTGCTAATGAGTCCTCACAACCGCAGACTATGGCTAAAAACCAATTCAAATTGTTGTATGCCCCCCACTTCGGGATGTTTACCAACAGCGCCGGCAAAGACCTGATCGACCAGCTTAAGTTCATGGCAGATAACGGCTTCAAGGCGCTGGAAGACAACGGGATGATGGGTCGGCCGGTTGAGGAGCAGGAGAAAATCGCGAAAGAAATGGCCCGGCTTGGAATGAAAATGGGCGTCTTTGTGGTCGATAAAGGCGGCAACGGGGCCAATACCCTGGCCGCCGGAAAAAAGGAGTACATTGATATTTTTCTGAATGGCTGTAAAAAAGCCGTAGAAGTGGCCAAGCGGGTCAATGCCAAATTCATGACGGTGGTGCCCGGCGATTTCCAGCGCGATCTGCCCATCGGTATTCAAACCGGTAACGTCATTGACGCCCTGCGCCGGGGCGCCGAGATTCTGGAGCCCCACGGTCTGACAATGGTGTTGGAACCGTTGAGCGATACGCCCAACCTGTTCTTACGCACCTCCGACCAGACCTACGAGATTTGCCGGGGTGTCAACAGTTCGGCCTGCAAAATCCTGTTCGATGTGTACCACATGCAAAAAAACGAAGGTCATATCATTCCGCACATCAACTGGTGCTGGAGCGAAATTGGCTATTTCCAGATTGGCGACAACCCCGGCCGGAAAGAACCGACAACGGGCGAAATCAACTACAAAAACGTTTTCAAGCACTGTTACGACAAAGCCAAAGCCAGCAACCAAGAGTTTATCTGGGGCATGGAGCACGGCAACGCCTATCCCGGCAAAGAAGGCGAAATGGCGCTGATCAAAGCCTACGTCGAATCAGACAGCTTCGCGGTTTAATGTAGTGCGGCTTTAGGCCATTAGAAGAGGGGACAATCTAAAAAGCCCGGCCAAAAGGTCGGGCTTGCTTTTTCCAACAGGCTGAGCCAATTACAAAGCCACCACGGAGTTGTCGTCGGATGAAACACCGCTGCCAATGAATTTGTCGGCTTCCGGATCGTTCAACCATTGGTCACCATCAATCAGATAACGGAATTGCGTCTCCTGACCTACGGGTAATTCGACAGTGGTTTTATAAGATCCGTCTTTTTGTTTTTTCAGAGGAGTAGCCGACGCGTCCCAGCCGTTAAAATCACCAACTAGAGCGACCTCTTTTGCGCCATTAACAGCGTCAGCAGGCAGCGTAAACGTTACTTTGCAAATTGTAGGCTTGCTTTTTACATACTGTTTTGCAAGTGCCATATCGAGTAGAGTGTTTGGTTTACGGGTGTAAATTTATATGAAAAGATAAGTAATGCAATGGTAATCAAACTATTAAATCCGAGCTTTCTGGTAATTGTTCTATTTCTAGAAGCAATAATTTAAAAAGTCGAATCAAAACAAGTTTTTTTCATAAAACCATACTACAAAAAAAATGTTTGCCCCGCCCCAGCTCCCTTCTCTTCTTAAGGACCTGATTTGACCGGCAAAGGTTGCATCCGGTCGCTTTCGTTAATGAATCGTATACCGAACCCCCAGAAAACCGCGTATTCCCTGGTTGGGCGCAAATACGTAGTTGGGATCGAACGTCAGCCGGTAAGGATTGTCCGGTGTGGCCACCACCTGGCCGTCAGCGCCGAATACCACCCGTTTGTCGAACGGGTCGTTGGCCCGGGCGATGCTGTTGGCCGGAGGGGTGAAATTCAGCAGGTTTTTTACTCCGCCGTAAATTTCAAATCCATTGTCGAACCGTTTGGTTACCTGGATGTTTTGAATGCTCCAGGTTGGTGAGTATTCGGGGCGCGGGTCGTCGGAACTCAGCAACGGGAGCCGCATGGGACCGTACAGATTCCCCGTATAATCAGCCGAAAGCCCCCGCCCAAAATCGTAAGAAACCGTCCAGGTTCCCGTAATCCGTTCGGTCAGCAACTGACGCGTCTTGACGGGTTGCCCGTCGGCCCCGTCTTCCACTTTGTACACATCCATGAGCGTAAAACCGGCGTTTACTTTCAGCGGGAACGTGAAACTGGCGTCCAGGTTAACGCTCAGACCTTTCGACGTTGAGTGGCCTTTCAGGTTATCGAAGAAGATTTTATTGGGGTCGGTATCGTAATCGGCAATGATCCGGTTGGTGAAGTAAGTATAAAACAGCGATGCGTCGATGTTCAGAAAACCGCTCCCGAATACCAGCAGCTTCGTATAATTAAGGTTAACGTTCCAGCTTCGTTCGGGCTTCAGTTCATCTTCCACCACCACCTGCCGGGCACCGGTCAGGGCCGCGTGATCTTCCGTAAACAGGTTGACCACCCGGTAACCCGTCCCGGCATTGAGCCGGATCACGTTGTCTTTGTTGGGCGACCATTTGTACGAAAACCGGGGCGTCAGGATGTTGCCGTGCCGGGAGTTGTAATCGTAGCGCACCCCGATCAGGAGCTTATGCTGGTCGTTAAACGTAAATTCGGGCTGGGCGAAAATCCCGGGCAGCAGCGTCCGGTCGGGCTGGTTGACGGGCCGGAGCGAATCGCCCGACTGGGTTGCCGGGGTGCTGTCGTCGTAAAAGGTAGAGCGGAAGGGCGTCCCGACCAGCAGGCTGACGTGGCGGTTGAATTCTTTGTTCCAGAGCAGTTGGGCGAAGAAAATCCGCTGGGTGGCTAAAAAGGGCGTTGTGCCGTAAACCGAGTTCTGCTGGTGGCTGTTAAACGATGATTGCAGGGTAATATTTTCGGTGGTGGGCAGTTGATACGCCCCGATCAGTTCCAGGCGCTTGGTAAAAATACTTTCGGCGTACAGGCTGTCGGTGCCCCGCAGGCTGCGATTCCAGTTGGTTTGGCCGCCCCAGCGATCTTCGTAAAAATACCGGGCCACGATGCTGGCCAGCCGGTTTTCTTTCCGCTCAAACTGCCACTTGTTGAACACCGAAATCCGGTGTTGCAGGGTTACATCCGTAAAACCGTCGCCGTTTTTATCGAACGGCCGCTGGTAATTATAATAGTTTAGCCCCACCAGCGAGTTGGCGGCTCCGGCCCGGAATTTTACGCCCAGGTCCGCGTTGTATTCCTGCCAGCTTGTTCCGAAGACATCGGCCGTCAGCACGGGTGCTTTCAACGGGTTTTTCGTAATGATGTTGATCAGACCGGCCACGGCTTCCGAACCGTACAGCGTTGAAGCCGGACCTTTTACCACTTCGACCCGCTCTACCAGCGAGTTGGGGATGCCGGATAAACCGTACACCGTTGACAGGGAACTGACAATGGGCATCCCGTCGAGCAGCACCATCGTATACGGTCCCTCCAATCCGTTGATGTGAATGTCGCCGGTGTTGCAGACGTTGCAGTTGAGTTGTGGCCGCACCCCATTGATGTTTTGCAGGGCGTCGTAGATGTTGGGCGTCGGGTTTTTCTGGAAAAATTTGGGTGTGTAAATCTCGACCGGAACGGGGCTCTCCAACTTCGAGACTTCTTTCATGGTGCCCGTTATTACCACCTCACCCAGCGTGTTGGCAGCTTCGCGCAGGTCGACGGTTTGGTGGAAGGTCTGCCCGGCTGTCAGCGTAATGGTTTTCTGAAACGTCTCAAAGCCCACCTGCGACACCACCAGTTGATAGCGCCCCGCCGGAACGCCGGTTAGCTTAAAGACCCCCGCCGTGTCGGTCAGGGCGCCGAAACGGGTTCCTTTCAGGGCCACGGTGCTCAGTTCGAGCGGTTTTTGTTTGGAATAAACCCGGCCTTCCACCGTGGCGGTTGACTGAGCATAGGCAAATAAGGTACTGCACAATAGGAGCAATACCGATGCGTATATCGTTTTTTGCATGGTTGTCGTTCGATAAAAAGAAAGAATGTGCGGAAGTGTCAACGCGCCCAAGGACAGCTAGTTACAGGCCAGCCTTCACCGAGGTTCGGGACAACGGGGCACGAAAGAAGAATCGCGAGAAGCGACACAACAGGAAGTGACTATCCGACAACCGGCGGACCCCGATGGGAGAAGTAAGGAAAGAAATGAGTACTGATCGACTCGTAAAGGTCCAGAAAATAACGCAGCACCGGCACGCTCAGCACCGCGCAGATAAACACCAACGGCGTTAAGGTATCGTAGAAGGCATTGGCAAAATTATCGAGCCAGAACAGCTCCCCGGTGGTGTGCGTGTTGGGCTGATAGGGGCTGTCGCCAATGGGAATGTACGGGTGCGCGTGAACGATGATCCGCCCGCTGGCGAGCTTGTGAGCGTGGCGGAAAACGACCGAATTGACCAGCATAAAGCTGAACAGAATCAGCAGAATGCGGGCAATTTTCTGTCGATAAACCGGCAACCAGTGCATGGCTTTTTATAACAAGTAGAAGCGGAAAACGATACCGTTCGAAACAAATATAGAAAATAAATTTAGGCACGTCTAAATTTATTACTGATTGGGACAAATAAACCCTGTTTTCAATCTTTTACTCGGAAAAGCTACTCATCCATTTTCCCGCTGGCTATATTTGACGGGAAGGATGAGGGCCCGCGTCAGCCGCTTCATCGTTCATCATTCCTGATCCATTATTCCCTTAATTCTTATGCGAAAAATTGCCATGCTGGGTTCCGGTTTTATTGGCCGGTTCTACGCCGAATCCATCCACGGTCAACGCGGCCGTGACCGTGTGGTGGCCATCTACGCCCGCCGGGAAGAAAGTGCCAAGAAATTTGCCACCGACTACGGCTGCTCCATCTGGGCAACGGACATGGAAGAGGTGATTGCTCATCCGGAGGTTGATATGGTGTGCATTGCCCTGCCCAACAACCTGCACGAAGCCGCCGTGCTGCTTTGCGCCAAACATAAAAAAGCCGTGGTAAGCACCAAACCGCTGGGCCGCAACGCCGAAGAAGCGCTGCGGATGATGAAAGCCGTGGAAGAAGCTGGCATTTTTGCCGGTTACCTGGAAGATTTGTGCTATACCCCCAAGTTTCTGAAAGCCCTGGAAAGCGTTAAAAACGGCGCGTTGGGCCGGATTCTCTGGGCCAAATCGCGCGAGACGCACCCCGGACCGCACAGCGACTGGTTCTGGGACAAGGAGCAGGCCGGTGGGGGGTGTATGCTCGACCTCGGTTGTCACTGCGTCGAAATTGCCCGGAATTTTATTGGCAAAGACGTCAGGCCCGTGGAGGTCATGTGCTGGGCGGCTACGCAGGTCAAGCCCATTGACGCCGAAGACCACGCCATCGCGCTGGTGAAATACGAAAACGGCGCTATCGGGCAGTTTGAGGTAAGCTGGACATTCCGGGGTGGGATGGACCTGCGCGACGAGGTGATGGGAACCGAAGGCACCATCTGGATCAACAATTTTCTGCGGACGGGTTTTGAAATGTTTACCAGCGGCAAAGGCGCCGATTACGTGGCCGAAAAAGCCGAAAGTACGTCCGGCTGGCTTTTTCCGGTGGGCGACGAAGTAAACGATCTGGGCTACAACCACATGTTTACGGACATGTTCAATGCCGCCGAAGCAGGCCGTGAACCCGCCGAAACGTTCTACGACGGCTATGTGGTCAACGCCATACTGGACGCGGCTTACCGATCGGCGGAAACCAAGCAGTGGGAACCCGTTCTGTTGCCGGTCTGGCGGGGGAGGGAAGGGCTGAAACCTGAAGCGACCCTGGTTGATTATGATGAAAATTATTATTTAATCAAAGAGGAAGTTACGCACGACGGACGGCATAAGGTTATTCTCAAAGACAAGGAAACCGGCCGGATCCTGGAACGTGATCTTCCCTAGAAAGCCCGTAACCATTACCTGATTGATACCATCTCCTCCTGTGGCCGGTTCATCGAAGCTGGTCTTTACGCATCTGCCTCAATTTGCTAAATTTCTGCTGGATAATCACCTGGCGGACTTTAGCCGGGAATTGCTGCGCCTGTACCGGCAGGTAGACATCCCAATCCTGGCTTTTTACAAAGACCTGCCGCCCGAACAACTGATTGAAATCCTAAACGATTCGTCCGTGAAACTGCTCACGGCTTTTGTTGAAAACCGGGCCGGTCAGCACATTGAGGCCACCCTGCAACGCTGGGCGCTCGATCAGTTGGGTCAGGTTAGGCGCGACCAGATTGCTACGCAGGACATTGCTCTGATGGGATACGTCCGCAAGCAAGGCTTTCTCACTTTCCTTCCCCGTTACACCGTCGATCCGGTCGAAATGGTTGGGCTGATCCGGGAAATGGACGCCTATACGCTGGAGCTTTCCAACAATGCGTTTGGGCTGTACATCAATCTTTTGCAGGAGAAGATTGATGCACAGGTCCATTTTATCCGAAAAATTACGGATGCCGCTCCGGCCATCATTGCTACCTACCACATCCAAACCGGAGAGTACCAATACATCAGCCGGGGTTTCGAGATGTTGCTGGGCTATTCTCAGGAGCGGGTTCTGCGGGAGGGAGTTGATTTTTTGCTGACCATTATTCATCCCGACGATCTGACGAGTCTGCTGGCGGAGAACGCGCAGGCTTTGGACAAGGCCAATCAGGGACCGGAGGAAGCCCAGGTGTCGGAATTTATATACCGGATGCGGCACCAGAACGGCCATTACCGCTGGTTTCAAACCTTCGGTACGGTTTTCGACCGCAATGCGCAGGGCCTGGTCGAGCACGTGCTTAACATTTCGATCGACATCACCGACAAGGTGGAGGCCGAGCACCAGGTGGAAGAAAAGAACCGCCGACTGGAGCAGTCGAACGCCCGTTTGCAGGAGTTTGCCTACATTGCCAGCCACGATCTGAAAGAGCCGTTGCGGAAAATATCCACCTTCGGCGAGCGGCTGTCGATCAGTCAGCACGACAAAATTGATGCGGAAGGGGAGTTGTATCTGTCGAAGATCATCGACGCGGCCCAGCGAATGCAAACCCTGATCGGCGATATTCTGTCGGTTTCGTTGATTTCGTCGGACCAGAAATTTGAGCAGCACAGCCTGAAGCAGATTCTGGATGACGTGGTGCAGTCGCTCGAGCACCAGATTGAACAGGTAAACGCCCGGGTGTACACCGATGAGCTGCCGGTTGTGGCCCTGGTGGCGTCCCAGTTCCGGCAGCTTTTCCAGAACCTGCTGACGAATGCCTTTAAATTTGCCCGAAAGGATACGCCCCCCGCCGTCCGAATTACGCACCGTTTTTTACCGCCAGGCAGCGTTCATGCCCTCGGTCTGCCGGCGATTCGGCCGTATCTGGAGGTGAAAATTGCCGATAACGGCATTGGATTCGATAACCAGCATGCCGGTAAAATCTTCACCATTTTCCAGCGGCTGCACACCAAAAGAGAATTTGAAGGCACCGGCATCGGCCTGGCTATCTGCAAGAAGATTGTGGAAAACCACGGCGGCATCATCACGGCTGAAGGGGTTCCCAACCAGGGCGCAACGTTTACCATTGTCATCCCGGCCTGACCTCAGAACCGTCCGTGCAGCAGGTAACTGTCGGTGCGGGCGTACAGGGAAGAATAAAAGCTGAAGTCCGGCCGGTTGGTATCAAGTCGCTTGTCGAGCCGCAACAGGGGCGTATGGATGGCCACATTCAGTTGCCGCGCTAGTTCATCGTCGGCTGGAACGGCCAGCACTTTCTGCTCACCTCCTTTCACCAGCAAACCGTATTTGGCCCGCAGTAAATCAAACAGGGAACGGTTTTCCAGCCGCTGGCGTGAGAAACCGGGTAAATAGCGGTTGGGTAAACTGATTTTCTCGAAAAAGACGGGTTCTTCGTCAACCGCCCGCAGCCGTTCAAAATAAATAAAACCAACCTTGGTGTCTTCTTCGGTTGGGGTAAACAAAAAATCGTCCGGAAAAGGGTGCTGCTTGGGTTTGGTCAAAATAGTCGTGGTCATACCCTCAGCCCGGCTGGCATTCGCCGTGTTGGCCAGCCGCCCGACAATCGACATTACGCCCAGGCCAATCGGGAGCGGTTGTACGATGCTGCCTTTGCCCTGGTGCTTACGGATGTACCCGTCCTGCACCAGCAGTCCGAGCGCCTGCCGGATGGTCGGCTGCGTCAGACGGAACTGATTCTGAAGGTCTTTCTCGGACGGCAACAGGTCACCGGCTTTAAAATCGCCCCGGATAATCTGCTGGCGCAACGATTCGTAAAGATACTGATACTGCGGAATACGGGTTGGCCGATCGGTCATAGAGAATGGAAGGTTGGTAGGCAAGTATACAAAAATCTCCGCGATCTGAGACTTATTATAATAAGTTGTTGCAATCCTAGTCTGTAGTTTATACCTTCGTTTTCGACGTACGATTTTTTTGTTTATTCAATGGACCAACTGTGGCTGGCTAACAAACGGATTGTAATTATTGGCGGCACCACCGGCCTAGGCTTGTCGGCTGCGCAGGCGTTTGTTGGGCAGGGAGCCCGCGTGGTGGTGGTGGGGCGAAACGAGGAAAGCTGCAAGGCGGCCGAAGCGCAACTGGGCGGTTTTGGTTTGGCCCTGAACGGCGACGCCACCGATCCGGCCACGGCCATTTCGGCCATTACACTGTGTCAGGGCGAGTTTGGCGGTTTCGACGGACTCTACCACGTCGCGGGCGGAAGCGGTCGGCGGTTTGGCGACGGTCCGTTGCACCACCTCACGCTCGAAGGCTGGAACAAGACGGTGGAACTGAACCTGACCTCGCTGATGCTCTCCAATCAGGCAGCCGTGCGGGCGTTTCTGGAGCAAAATACCGGCGGCACCATCCTGAACATGAGTTCCGTGCTTGGTTTTTCGCCCTCGCCGAAGCACTTCGCTACCCACGCCTATGCGGCTACCAAGTCGGCCGTTATCGGTTTTACAAAGTCCATTGCGGCTTATTACGCATCCAACGACATCCGCATCAATGTGCTGGCGCCCGCCCTGGTTGAAACGCCAATGGCGCAGCGGGCCGCCAACGACGAAACAATCCGGGCGTTTATCGGCACCAAACAACCGCTGAACGGGGGCCGCATCGGCCAGCCAACCGATCTGGACGGGGCCGCCATTTATTTTATGTCGGAGTATTCGCGGTTTACAACGGGGCAGGTCCTGGCGGTCGATGGCGGCTGGGAGGTCAGTGAGGGGCAATATTGAGTAGAGTTTTCCAGATAGCGGGTTTTGAGAATAGGTGGCTCGGTTCTTATCCGGGTCAGTTCCGGCACAAGACGGAGGCATTCACCAAAACCTGTAAAAAAAGATAAATGAAGGCAATCGGCATCGACATTGGCGGTACCCGAATTAAAGGCGTGTTGATCGACGCCCAAACCGGTGACGTGCTGCACCGGGTCATTACACCGACCAACGATCGGGAAGACGGGCAATGGAAAGAGGCCGTGGCCGACACCTTTCGGCAGCTCAAAGCCGTAACCGCTGAACCGGTGGCTGGCGTTGGCTTGTCGGCACCGGGTTTGCCCACCCCTTCCAACGACGCAATTGCCTGCATGCCGGGCCGGTTGCCGGGGCTGGAAGGTCTTCACTGGTCGGCGTTTCTGGGCGAACCCGTGCGGGTGCTGAACGACGCCCATGCCGCGCTGATGGCCGAAGCCCGGTTTGGGGCCGCCCGCAACATCCAAAACGCTCTCATGCTGACGCTGGGCACGGGCGTGGGGGGCGGGCTGCTGATGAACGGACGGCTCTATCAAGGATACTACCAGATGGCGGGTCATTTAGGCCACATACCGGTCCAGGCCGACAGCAGTCAGTTGGGAATCACCGGAACGCCCGGTTCGCTGGAAGATGCCATCGGCAATGCCACGGTGGCCCGGCGGTCGTACGGGCGGTATTCGATGACCAACGAATTGCTGGATGCCTATCACCAGCAGGAACCCCTGGCGACCCTGGTCTGGCTGACTTCGGTGCGGCATCTGGCCACCGCTCTCGCAGGGCTTGCCAATGCGTTCTCTCCGGAGGTCATTGTGCTGGGGGGCGGCATTACGCAGGCTGGTGACGCTTTGTTCGGGCCGCTGGACTCGTTTATGGCTCTTTTTGAATGGCGACCGGCGGGAAAGAAGACCGCCATCCGCAAAGCCCACTTTGAAGACTGGGCGGGCGCTATCGGTGCTGCGGGCTTCGCGGTGGTAGCAGACAGTGAAATACAGACCCTATGATGATACACACGTACTTACAAAAATGCCGGCAACTGATTGATACGGTCGAGCAGCAGACAGCGGAATTGCAACTGGCGGCTCAGTGGTTTGCCGACACCATTCTGGCGGGCCGCATGGTCCACGTGTTTGGTTCGGGCCATAGCCGGATTATGGTGGAAGAGATGTGGCCGCGTTACGGCTCGTTTCCCGGCTTTAATCCCATTGTCGAATTGTCGCTGACGTTTCACAACCTGGTGGTAGGCGCCAACGGCCAGCGGCAGGCGATGTTTCTGGAGAACGTTCCGGGGTTGGCCGAGCGGATTCTGCGGAATTACGACCTTTCCGAACAGGATTCGGCCCTGGTGATTTCGTCGAGTGGCAGCAACGTGGTGCCCATCGAAATGGCGGAAGAATTTCAGCGTCGGGGCGTCAAAGTCGTTGCGCTCATCACGAAAGAACATGCCGAACGCAGCACCAGCAAACGGAAAGACGGTTTGAAACTGAGTGATTTTGCTGATCTGGTTCTGGATACGGGTGCGCCCGTGGGCGATGCGATGGTAACGGTTCCGGATCTGGAAACGCCGGTTTCACCCGGCAGCACGGTGGGGGGCGCGTTGATCGTCAACAGCATCAAAGCCGAACTGGCCCGCTTGCTGACCGAAGCCGGTCAGCCACCCAAGGTCCTGACGGCCGGTGCGGTGGTGGGTACCGAACGGGCCACCGAACTGTTCGAAGCCGCCTACGACGAACACGCCCACCGGTTGGCGAAGCTCTACGCGCAGGTTGGGCAAACCGCCGATCTGCGGGCGCAGGGACCCGCGGGAACACCCGTTTAGATCCTGATTTTTACAAACATAAGCTACTTACTTTGACAAGGCGCACGGACCAACATTCGTGAGCACCCCTTTTCAACCCTATGCAACCCAACCCCATCCGTACAACCGTTATCGGCAGTTACCCGTTTCCCGGCTGGCTTGAATTTGCCTCCCAGAATTTGGACCAGTTTGGTCCCGCCGACGTGGAAGAAATGATTGAAGATGCCGTCATCGCGGCCATTCACGACCAGACCACCGCCGGGCTGGATGTCATCACCGACGGCGAACAGACCCGGCTGGACTTCAACCTGTCGTTCTACGGCTACATCAAGGGGTTGCAACCCAACCATGCCGAGACGCGGAAATTCGGGCCACCCGCCCACGATCAGCGCGGCAAACACTCCATCGTTGAGGAGTTGACGGCTCCGAACGGTTTGGGAGCCGTTAAAGAATACCAGCGATTGAAAAAACTGGCTCCGGCCGGCCCGACCCTGAAAGCATCCATTCCCGGACCGTACACACTCAGTGGCCGGATGCTGCCCAACGACCGCTACAAAGATCGTTACGAGATTACGGAAGCGTTGCTGCCTTTTATCCGGAAGGAACTGGAAGATCTGGTTGCGGCTGGTTGTGAGGAGATTACCGTCGATGAGCCGTCCATGTCGTGTTACGCCTACAAAGAGGATACGAAGCGGTTTGTCGATATTTTCAACCGCACGGTAGCGCCGGTGGTGGGCAAATGCCGCCTTTCGACGCACTTGTGTTTTGGTAACTTCAAGGGGCGGCCCGTTGGGTACCGGAAAATTCACCCCATGTTGCCGGATTTCCTGGATTTGTCGGTGGATGAGGTGCACGTGGAAATGGCCAACCGCGAGTTCGATGAGATTGAACTCATCGCCGAATTTGCGCAGAAGATGGACGTGGCCGTTGGCATTATCGATGTGAAAAATTATTACATCGAAACCGTTAAGGATGTGATTGAACGCATTGAAACGTGCTTGAAATACATTCCGGCGGAGAAACTGGCGGTGGCGCCGGATTGCGGATTGAGTCAGACCGCTCGCTGGGCGGCCCGCCAGAAGCTAGTTAGCATGGTGACCGGGGCAAAAAAAGTGCGGGGTGAATAAATAACCCAAACCACAGTCGGCCTTTCGGAGTTGTTAGAGCAGTTAACAATGAAACGTGGGGCAATGGAAAACAACTGTGGAATAACCTGCATCATACCGTTTTACAACGAAGGAGAGCGGATCTTTTCGGTTTTGGAAGCGGTTACGGGCCTGGGTACCTTCGACCAGATTATCTGCGTCGACGATGGCTCGGAAGACGATACATTGGCCCGAATCCGGCAACGGTGGCCGCGACTGACAGTAATGCGGATGCCGGAAAACCGGGGAAAAACGGCCGCTATCAAACGGGCTCTGGAAGCCGTTGAGTCGCCGTATGTGATGCTGATGGACGCGGATCTGCGCAATCTGGAGCCGGACGAGCTGGCACAGATTGTCCGGATGATTGGCACGTGCCCGGATGTAGACATGCTGATTCTGCGTCGGCTGAATGCCGAATGGTTTGTCCGGATGAACCGCGCCGACGTGCTGTTGTCCGGGGAGCGGATTTTACGGACCGACGATCTGCGCGCCGTATTGGCCGGACCCGTTGACGGTTTTCAACTGGAGATGGCGATCAACGAGTACATGTGGAAGCATCAAAAGGAAGTGTGCTGGGTACCGTGGTCGGCCAAAAATACCTATAAAATGGACAAGCGGGGAACGGTTGACGGTTTCCTGAAAGACGTGATGATGTACGCCGATGTCCTGCAATACATCGGTGTGGTTAGCTTTGTTCGTCAGATGGCGGGTTTTGCCCGGAAGCCGCTGCGGGGAAGGCCAGTTCTGACCTAATGTTGCCTTATGATAAACCTGATTCCTGCCAGTCAAAAAGACCAAAGCTTACTGACCGATATTGAAGCCGCTCGTTCGGAAGCCCACCGGTTGCACATTTGGTGGCTGGGACAGAGCGGTTTTTTGCTGCAATGGCAGGGGCGTCAGGTACTCTTCGATCCGTATCTGTCGGATTCGCTGACGGTGAAATACGCCAACACCGATAAGCCGCACGTCCGAATATCGGAGCGGGTGGTTGATCCGGCCCGGCTGGTGGGTATTGACGTCGTGACGTCCAGCCACAACCATACCGATCACCTGGACGCTGAAACGCTGTTGCCGTTGTTTCGGGCCAACCCGAACGTCCAGTTTGTTATTCCGGAAGCCAACCGGGCGTTCGTCGCTGGCCGGTTGCAGGGCGATCCGGCTTTTCCGGTGGGTCTGAACGACGGCGAAACTGTGGAGGTGGCCGGTTTTACGTTCCACGGTGTACCGGCGGCCCATAACGAACTGGAACGCGATGCGCAGGGGCGCTGTAAGTTTATGGGATTTGTGGTGCAGGCCGGGCCGTGGACGGTTTATCACAGCGGGGATACGCTCTGGTACGACGGAATGGTGGAACTCCTGAAACCGTTTGCCGTCGATGTAGCTTTTTTACCGATCAACGGCAACAAACCCGAACGGCGCGTGGCCGGCAATCTGAACCCGGAGGAAGCGGCCCGGCTGGGCCGGGAAATAGGCGCCCGGCTGGTGATCCCGCACCATTACCACCTGTTTGAATTCAATACCGAAGACCCGGCCAACTTTGTCCGCGAAGCCGAACGCTATCAGACGCCTTTCCAGGTGTTGCGCCCGGGCGAACGCTGGAGCGGAAAAAAGGATTAAAGGCGAAGGGTTGATTATTGGCGGACGATTGCCGAATATTGGAGAAGTCCATCCACGAACCCAGCCTTTCTTCGCCATGAAAAAACTTGCCGCTTTGCTGCTGCTCGCCGGGCCACTCTTCGCCCAGAAACCCAATTTTAAAGTTCAGGTTGTTGACAATCAGATTGATATTGGATACGGTCTGGCCATTGGCGATGTTGACGGCGACCGAAAGCCCGACATTCTGATGGCCGACCAGAAGGAAATTGTCTGGTACCGCAATCCGGGCCAGCGCGACGCGGCCTGGTCGCGGCACGTGATGGCGCAGAATCTGACCCCGCAGGATAACGTCTGCATTGCCGCCCGGGACATCGACGGGGATGGCCGGGTGGAGGTGGCCGTGGGCGCGGGCTGGAATCCCTCCGAAACCAACGACACGACCAAGTCCGGCGCGGTTTTTTACCTGGTTCGTCCCCAGGACCCGACGCAAAGCTGGGAACCCATCCGGTTGCACCACGAGATCACAACGCACCGGATGCGCTGGGCGAAAGTGGCCCCCGATCGCTACCAATTGATTGTGGTGCCGCTGCACGGTTTGGGCAATAAAAACGGCGAAGGCCGGGGTGTGCGCATTCTGGGTTATGAGAAACCGAAAAATCCGCACGACCCCTGGCGGATGCACCTGGTCGATTCAACGCTGCACCTGACGCATAATTTTGAAATCTGGGAGGATGGCCCGGAAACCCGGATGCTGATCGGGAGCAAAGAAGGGGGCAAAACCGTAGCGTACCGCAACGGCAAATGGACGCCCGTTCCGCGGTGGATTGGCGAAGGCAACGGCATGGGCGAGGTGCGTCGGGGATTTCAGAACGGCAAAGTCCCGTTTGTGGCGGCTGTTGAGCCCATGCACGGCAATAAGTTGGTGGTGTACAAAAACGGTCCGGTTGCTGACGCGCCGGATAAGCTGCAATATGGAGTGCTGCAAACGCTAACCGAGCAAATGAATCAGGGCCATGCGCTGGCGTGCGGGGACTTTCTGAAACTCGGCGTTGATCAGATTGCCGTGGGCTGGCGGAACCCCAATGCGGAAAAGAAAGTGGGCGTCCGGCTTTTTGTGCCCGATAAAACCCTCCAAATCTGGCAGGAGCACGTCCTGGATGACAGCGTAATGATGGCGACGGAAGATTTGCTGGCCGCTGATCTGGACGGCGACGGCGATCTGGATTTAGTGGCTTCTGGCAGGGCAACGTTAAACGTGCTGATCTATTGGAATCAACTTAAGTAGGAGAAATAAATTAAATGGTGCGAGAAATTGCATCCTAAAAATCCATTGTTCATATTTACGTAAGTGGTTACGTATGTATAAACGTAGATTTTTTAGCAAATGGATTTGATAGCGCAGTTGGGGCCGTTAGCCTTCGGAAGTCGTCTACGACGGCTGAGCGATTTGATCACAAAACAGGCCTCGGCGGTTTACGAGTCGTTTGGACTCGATTTTGACCCCAAGTGGTTTACCTTATTTTATCTGCTATCCCGAAAGTCACCGTTGAGCGTGACCGAAATCGCGGAAGAACTCAGTTTTTCGCATCCGGCCATCATCCAACTGGCGAAGGAACTGGAGCAGGCGGGCCTGATTGAATCGGCTAAGTCGGGCAAAGACAGCCGCAAACGGCTCCTTTCCCTGAGCGAAAAAGGGCGGGGGATGCTGCCTGATCTGGAGAAGATCTGGCAGGCCATCGACGAACTCAACGGGCAGTTGATCAACAAGCAGCGGCATCACCTCCTTTTTGCGCTGGAAGAAATGGAAGAAACCCTGGCGCAGGAGCATTACCTCAGTCGGTTTAAGACCTATTTCAAAATGAAACAGCTCGACGAAGTTCAAATTCTGGATTTTGATCCGGCTTACCGGGAAGCGTTCAAACAGTTAAATCTGGCTTGGATCGAAAAATACTTTAAAGTTGAAGAACCCGACATCCGGGCGCTGAGCAATCCGGAAGAGTACATTATTGCAAACGGGGGCCGTGTGTTTTTCGCCCGCTATCAGGGCGGTATCGTCGGCACGTGCGCACTACTGAAGGAAAGTGACGGGGTATACGAACTGGCCAAGATGGCGGTGGCACCCGAGGTGCAGGGCAAGCAGATTGGCAAAAAGCTTTGTCAGCACTCCGTGGAGATCGCCCGGCAGATGGGGGCCAAACGGGTTTTTCTGGAATCGAATACCATTTTGACGCCGGCGCTGGAATTGTACAAAAAAGTGGGATTCTACAAAATAGAATCCACTCCATCGCCCTACCAGCGCGCGAACATCAAAATGCGGATGGATCTGTGATCCGGTTATTGCAGCCCTTCACTGGCCGACCGCAGGGCGGTCGCCAAGCCTTGCAACTGATACGGAATTTCCCCTTCCGGTCCAACTTCGCTGCTAAACTGCTGAAGATCATCAGCAATTTCGTTCATAAGGCCGTGAATAGTGGCCGAATCGGGCGATGATTGGGCAGCAGCCTCTTTGAGTTGTGACAATTTGCCGGCCATATCGCGGGTATTTTCGCCCTCGTTCAAAATACCGATCCATTGATCCAGCAGATTGGAATTGGTGTCATTTGCCGAGTCAACCGGGCCTTGAGTCAGACTATCAATGGTTTTATCAAGCAGGTCAGTCGCTGTGGAGTGTGATTCCATGTTATAGGGAAGAAGCAAGCGTTAAAATGGCGTTGGACAAATCGCGGAGCGGGTCCCGAAAATCGGTGTTACTGTTGGATGCCTGCACGTTGAGTTGCTCCGAAAGGTCCAGCAGAATTGTTTTAACGGTTACCGGATCGGGGTTGTCACTTTCCAGTTGGCTTTTCAGCTCCTGCAAGGAAGTGACCACCTGCTGATTACCGGCGGAATCGTCAAGCGTTTCGAGCCAGTTGTCAATCAGGGAAAGTCCGTCGACCGGTACGATGCTGGTAACACCGCCGTCGTTCAACGCCGAGATGGTGGTTTGAATGAGTTCAGTTGGTTGTTGGGTTGCCATTGAGACGATAGTTAAAGATGAACGGGTTTTCGCAGGTCAGTTTTCCAACTGAGAGCTAAAACTCCGTAGAGCAACGACAATTTTTTCCAGTTCGTTAATCCAGGGTCCTTCACTCGACTGGGACATTTGGACGGTATTATCGGCCAGGTCGTTCAGGAGTCGTTTGAGTTGATCCGTGTCCGAGTTGGGCATCTGGAGCAGGGAGCGGAGCTGCATTAATTGTTCCAGGACGGTCGTAGCGGGTCGGCTCTCCTGGAGTACTTTAATCCATTTGTCGATAACCGAAACACCGTCGTTGGGGGATGCGGTTATGGCAGCATCATCAGTGGTTTGTAATGTATTAAGCGTCGCGGTAACGGCGTTCTGGGTCAATGCATTTGATGGCATGGTTGTAACGAGTTAAGGGATGGGTCAATGGCTGACCCATCTGAGTTAAGCTAATTGATTTCCAAAGTTCCGTAGAGCAACGGCCAGACTGTTCAGCCGGGCCGGAAATTCGCCACCGGCTTTGCCCGCCCATTGTTCCGCCTGTTCGGCCAGACCCAGCAGAATGCTGCGAATGTGGACGTTATCGATGAGGGGCGCTTCCAGCGCCGTTTTTAGCTTCTGTAAGGTGTCGGCTACATTATCGGCTTCCGACGTTTTTAACGAACGCAGCCAGTCGTTGATGAGCGAAAGGCCCTCCTGGGGCGTTGTTTTCAGGGGACCGCCATCAAACGATTCCATGGTTACGTCGATCAGCGTCGTGGTATTGGAGTGTGGCGCCTGCGAATGTTGATGAGCCATAATTACGTCAAAAGTTTAGTTGAGCAAAAATGAAAGAGTCGGTCTAGATCTGCCGACTGTTGCCACCGCCTTCGCCGGTGGACGGACGAGTATTGCGCGACTCGGTGCCGGAGCTGGTAGCCGCCGATTCGCCCGAAGAGCCGGTACGGCCGTAAGCGCCCCCGCCCTGCAAATTTCCCACATCGTCGGCATTGGTGTTTCCGGGAACGGCCGGATTAACGCCGGGATTGCCGGCGGCACTGCCGGTTCCGGTTCTCGTGAAAATCTGGGCCCGGCCGTGTTTATCGGCAATATTGCCGCCTTCGCCGTTGAGCACCTTGCCAAAATCCCGTAAGGTCTGCACCAGTTCAACCAATTGCAGCTTTACTTTATCATCATCCGTTGATTGGGCCGCCTGCTCGGTTTGCCCGGCCAGTTCATCCAGAAGCGTTATGATACGGTCCGTGTCCTGATTGCCCTGCATCAGTTCTCCTTTCAACTCACTGAGCGTATTGGTGATCTGGCTGGCGGTTTCGTCATTATCTTCGCTACGGAGCGCCGTCAGCCAGTGATCAATGAGGGAAATACCGTCGAGGGTCGAAAAGGAGGTGGTGTCTCCATTAAAACTTTCAACCGTCGAGCTGATTAAATTCGTTGCCTGTTGGTTTGCCATTGGCTTTGTTGATTTCGGTTTCTAACAATTACTTGGCCATCGCCCGGCTGAAGTCCTTGAGGTTTTCCACCAATTGATTCAGGGCGTGGCGTTGGTCACCCGTGGCATTCTGAGCCACCACGGCGGTCTGATCGGCCAGATCTTTCAACAGCAGCTGGATCGCTACCATGTCGTTGGAATCCAGCGCATCGCGAAGTTGTTCCAGCGTCGGGACCACGGTTTTCCATTCCGCCTGCGTCCGTAAAATCACGATCCAGTCTTCGACCAAGTTAACGCCTTCGGCGGTGGTTGACGACGGTGCTCCTCCTCCGAGGGCCGTGTTCGTATCGTCGAGCATGGTGTCTATTTTCTCATGGTGTGCCATAACGAGATCTGTTTTTTCGCGTATATGATGGAACCGTCAGTGTGCCGGATTGTTTGTACCTTTACCAAGTTTTTAGCCTAATGATGGACCCAACACGGCTTTTCCCGGAATTGCAGTTTCAGTTTGCCCGCAGTGGCGGCAAGGGCGGTCAGAACGTCAACAAAGTGGCGTCGAAGGCCGAGCTATATTTTGACATTCCCAACTCGCAGGTGCTGACGGCGGAAGAAAAAGCGGTATTGCTCGACAAACTGAGCAACAAACTGACGTCGGAGGGCGTGCTGGTGCTGTACCACCAGACGGAGCGGTCGCAACTGGTCAACCGGGACAAGGTGACCGAGAAATTCTACCTGCTCATTCGCAAAGCTTTCGAAAAACCCAAACCCCGTAAAGCCACCCGGCCCACCAAGGCGTCGCAGGAGGAGAAAAGGCAGGAAAAACAACGGCGGGGTGAAGTGAAAGCCGGGCGGAAGAAAGTGGATTATTGAACGGCGCTTCCCGCTACACCTTTTCGGATCAGCGGGAAGCCATAACGGAGCCTTACTTGTGCTGCGCTTTGTAGTGTTCGGCCAGAATATCTTCCCCGAAATCGTTGGTTAAGTCCCGCACGACCGAATGAACGTGGTTGGCGTTATTCTGCGAGTTATCGTATTCAATCAGAATCGTCGGCCCCTGAATGCGGTAATACTGGCCTTTCCCCGGACCAAAACCGGCTTGCCGGTCGCCCGCCCAGGCAAACACCAGCTTATCCAGCCCGACTTTTTTGAGCTTGTCCAGCTGCTGGTTTTTCAACGTGACGTGGTAATTATTGAGGTACGTTTCCAGCAGCGACAGAAAGGTTTTCTGCTGGCTCTCCGTCATCTGCGGAAAGGCAATGCCTTCCTTTTTTTCGATAGACGCCTTCCGGGTATTGGTCGTCACGATGTCACCCGGGCAGGTCTCGCTGATGAGCGCGCGGCCCAACTGGTCGCTGTTGAAGGAGGTAACCAGCGCCAGGGCCAGCGCTTCTTCCTGCTTCAGAATCTGACGGCCTTTCTGCGGTACATCGGCCCGCACAACACCCGGGTTGCTGCCCAGGAACGTCGGGGTCATGCCAATCACTTTGCCGGTGAGCGACGAAAAATGCAGCGACAGGTGGTGACCGTCAACCCGCCAGCCCCAGGGCGTTTTGTTGGACACATCGCCAAACACCGAGAATGAATAGTTTTCCGGGTCGCGGTAGGTATCATTCGAGGGGCGGTTTTCGACCACCCGCAGCACGTTTTCAAGGTCAATAATGGAAGTAACTTTCTCGTATCCCTGATCGCTCAGTGCCGTTTTCAGCAGCACCATAGCCGCTTTTCGCTGCTGCGGATTCATTTGTTTGAGGGGCAGGCCGTTGCGTTTCCGCGGAACATAATGCCAGTCGAATCGCTCCTCACTGTCGAACGGAAAAACCGCCAGTTTGCGCTGGTCGGCGTCAAGGCTGTTTACGAAAGTCTGCACGGCTGCGGCCATTTCCTTACCAACGGGTTCGCGGGAGGGAGGCGTGAAGGCCAGCAGCAGCCCGGCCAGAAAAATCAGGTGCGTTTTCATGAGGTTCAGGACTGAGCGGGGAAGATACAGTTTTTTCTAATCCATAAGGTAACCGGCCGCGATCGGAAAAAGATTTGCCGGATTCCTTAAAAATTAAGTTTACCGGTGGACCCGCCTGGAAAGTCTGCTCCAACAAACGGAAGAATCGGCCTTCTTCATTGGACCGCCGTTCTCCCGAGGGCGTCTTTCAAAACCCGTTTTTGACGGATGAAACGGAATAAATGTCGGTTCATTGATGGGAAGCTGGTGGGCAGCGGCCAAAGCGGTATCTTCCCTGTTCGCAAGTAGACTGCTTTACGATGAAATCCTTGATCGACCGCGTTTTACAGACTTCGGGCCTGCCCATGACGCCCCGGCAACTCTGGCGCTACAGTTTTTTGTACTGGAGCTTCTTCTCGCTGATCTGGTATTGCCAGACGACGCTGGTCTGGCTGCTGACGCCCAACGGTCGGCTGTATTACACCGAAACGCTGTATTGGCTGATTGAACTTCTGTTCTGGTGGGGCCTGACGCCGGTAATCATCTGGTGCGCCCAGCGGTTTTCCCTCCTGCGCAAACAGAGCGCCAGCCGTTTTATGGCCCAATTGCTGACGCACGTGCTGATTGCGGCCCTCCTGTACGGTATAGAACTGATCATTGAACACCTGCTGCTGGGGTCGGCCATTGCGCACGAACAGGGCCGGGCCATCACGGTTCGGCGGGTGTTGCTGGTGTTTGCGCTCAGTTTCGGAACAGCCTTTTCCCAGTACATGCTTCTGGTGGTCTGTTACAGCGTCCTGACGCACGTCTACAAGCTGCAATCCCTCAAACAGCAGAATTTGCAGACCGAACTGATCAACGAGCAGTTGAATACGCAACTGGCAAATGCCCAGCTTCAGGCCCTGAAGATGCAACTGAACCCGCATTTTCTGTTCAACACGCTTCATTCGATTGTGAGTATGCTGATGGGCAACCAGACCCGCCGGGCCATTCAGATGGTGACCACCCTGAGCGATTTGCTCCGGAGTGTTTTGATGCGGCAACAAGCCAATTTTGTCACCTTATTCGAAGAAATGACGTTGACCAAACAATACTTGGCCATTCAGGAAATTCGCTTTGAAGACCGGCTGACGGTAGAATATGCCATTGCGCCCGAAGCGGAAAACTGTCTGCTGCCCCAGCTCATCCTGCAACCCCTCGTCGAAAACGCCATTACCCACGGTATTGCCAACCGGTCGGAAGGAGCCCTGATCCGGATCAGGGCGCAGCGGCAGGAGGATGTTCTGCTGGTGGAGGTGTTCGACAACGGGGCGGGGCACAAACGGCGGCAGGCTACGTCGGGCACGGGTTTGGGGCTTTCCAATACGCGCTCCCGGCTGGAGAAAGCCTACGGCAAACAGGCCCGGCTTCAGTTTATCCAGCCCCCCGGAGGCACCACGACCCTTCGTCTGGAGATTCCCTGCCAGTCTTTCCTGCTTCCCTCCGCTGATCCTGCGGAAACTGTACCGCACGGTTCCCCGGCGCCATAAAAAAGCGGAGCCGCAGCGTATCGGTTCGCTGCAACTCCGCCTGAAGACCGAATCGAACGGTTTTACAACTCCCGAATCCGGATGTTCCGGTACCAAACCACTTCTTTGGGGCTGTGGTTTTGCAGCGCAATTTTTCCTTTGGCGTGCGGCTTCACATACGCCCAGTCCTTAAACTTGCTGGCGTTGGCCATTTTCTGCCATTCCGGACCGCCGTACTCGTATTCCACCACTTTCTTGCCGTTCAGATAGTGCTCAACGTGGTTGTTGTTGACCATAATACGGCCTTTGTTCCACTCCCCGGCGGGTTTGTTAACGGTCGGGTCGTTTGGTGCAATCAGGTCGTAGTTAGCACCGGTCAGCTGGCTGCCTTTCAGCTTGGCACCATCACCCAGCTGGTAGCCTTTGTCGTCGATCACCTGGTATTCCGGGCCTGACCAGTATGTGGCTTTGTTGGCCGGATCCTCGATTACTTTGTAAACAACTCCGCTGTTGCTCTTGGGCGGTAACTTAAACTCGAATTCCAGGTCGAAATTTTCGTATTCCTTGTCGGTAACGAGGTCACCGCCGGTGCCGTCGGGCGTCAGCGTGCCGTTCTCGATGTTCCAGCCAATGGCTTTGTCTTTCAGGTAGCTATGCCAGCCTGCCGTGGACTTGCCGTCGAACAGCGGTACCCACTTGCCGGGTTTTGAACCGCCGATGTTGGAAAGGCTCATTAACGTGAACAAACCGGCCAGCAGACCGATGGCAAAGGTTGCTTTTTTCATGGTTTCGTAGGGGTTATGGGTTGCGTTTCGGTTTATGGCCGGCCAACTGGGTTGAATCGTCGGGCTGCCGTAAACTCAAAAACCGTCTATTGATTCGTTAAACCGCGTTCATGATCTTCATCGCGTTGGGATCCCAGCTGACGATCTGCTTTTTAAACAAGCTCATGTTGCCACACTGCGTGGGTCCGCAGGCGCGCAGGCCGAACGTCGCATCTTCCACCACCGGTTTTTTGTTCCGGATGGAGTCGAAGAAGTTGACAAAGTGTTCGTAGCGGTCGCCTTTGTAGTCTTTGGGCGTTTTGTACACCATTTCGCGCGGGCCTTCCATTTCCGGGCGGTTCGGGTACATCTTGTTGTATTCTTTCAGATAGGCTTCCTGCTGGTCTTTCGGGAAGTTGTCGATCGACAGACCCGGGGCTTTCGGAAGTTTGTGGTGACGAACCGTCAGGCTATCCCACCCAATGGCCAGATCACCCTCCGTGCCGACCAGCCGAACCAGGTAACCACCCCCTCCGCCATCAACGAAGTTGCTGCGGGTAGTCAGGTTAAACTCGGGATGCTCGGCGGTTTTCGGGTAGTCAAAAATGGCCAGGTGAATATCGGGCACATCACGGCCGTCTTTCCAGAACCGCAGCCCTCCGCTGGCGTACACCCGGTTGGGGCCTTTGGAACCCGTGATGGTGTGCAGCGTCGTCAGCAGGTGCACGTAGAGGTCGCCCGCAACACCCGTGCCGTAATCCTGGTAGTTTCTCCACCGGAAAAACCGTTTGGGGTCCCATTCGCGTTTGGGGGCGGTTCCCAGGTATGTATCCCAGTCAACGGTTTGGGGCGACGCATCCGGCGGAATGGAATATTGCCACGCACCCATCGCGCTGTGGCGGTCATACTGGGCTTCGGCAAAAACCAGTTCCCCAATGTCACCGGCTTTGAGCAGTTCTTTGGCTTTGGCGATGATGATGGAGCTGGCAAACTGGCTGCCCACCTGAAACACCTTGCCGGTTTCTTTCTGGACCTTGATCAGCGTGTGGCCGTCTTCTACTTTCTGCACCATCGGCTTTTCGCAGTAGACGTGCTTGCCTTTGCGCATGGCGTCCGACGAAATTTTCTCGTGCCAGTGGTCGGTGGTACCGTTGATAACGGCGTCAACGTCCGTGCGTTCCAGAATCTGGCGGTAATCGCGGGTGGTAAACAGCGCGTCGCCCCAGAGTTCTTTCGCCCGGCGCAGCCGACCGTCGTACAAATCGCAGGCGGCTACCATCTCAACATTTTCCACCATCAAGGCCGTTTGCGTGTCGCCAATTCCCATGCCACCCGTTCCAATGAGGGCGATGCGGATTTTGTCGTTAGCGGCCGTGCTGCTGTGACTTTTCACCAGATTAAGGTACGTGGGAGCGGTTCCGGCCTGGGCGAGCGTTGAAGGAACCGTCGCGGCTGCTGTTCCGGCCAAACCCAGGGTTTTGAGGAATGACCGGCGGGAAGAAGCCTGTTCAGGATTTTCCATAATAAATAAAAAAGAGTTAACAGGAGTCGTAAGTTACGATTTTTTGGAATAGGGCACGAAAAACAAGCGCGAAATGGCAGGATTGCCGTAAAACATTCGGTCACGGATCACGGGTTAATCCGCGTAATTCAATTCATTCTTTGAATCGTGTCAAACGATGGGAAGCGTCATCCGGGATGGGCAACCGGTTTGATTCTGAAGCGGTAAAAGTGTAATTTGGAGCCTTCCTAAACTCCCGCCCGTGTATGAATCGATTCCTTACGATCTTTCCTGCCTTTATCCTGACTCTTACCGCTTTGGCACCAGACCGGCTTTCCGCGATGGCCTGATGAAGGAAAATTGCAGTAAAAAAGACAATCAACCTGAATGAATTGCGAGATGAACGTTAAACCTGTACCGTCAAGACGGACGTTTCTAAAACAGTCGTTGGGCACCCTGGCGGCTTTTAGCATTGTACCCCGGCATGTGCTGGGGAAAGGATACCTGGCGCCCAGCGATCAACTGGCGAAGGGAATCATCGGCGTGGGCGGCATGGGCCGGGGGCATATCGGTTACGCCGGAACGCGGGTGGCGGCCATCTGCGATGTCGACCGGTCGCACCTGGAGCTGGCCAAGGGGATGATCAAAGACCCCGGCTTGAAGACGTTTTCCGACTTCCGCGAACTGATTCAACTGCCCGAAGTCGACATTGTACACATTGCCACTCCGCCCCACTGGCACGGTATCATGGCCGCTGAAGCGGCCCGCGCGGGCAAAGATGTCTGGTGCGAAAAACCGATGACGGCCACCATTGGCGAAGGCAGGCGGGTGCTCGAAGCCGTTCAGCAGCACGGGCGGATTTTTCGACTAAACACCTGGTTTCGGTTCGAGGATACTTTTTACGGGATGGGGACGCCCGTCAAACCCATCAAAAAACTCGTTGAAAGCGGCTTGCTCGGCTGGCCGCTCAAAGTGACCGTGAGCCGTCATACGGGTTTTGACTGGAAATTTTACTGGGTCGGCAAAACGGATCTGAACCCCATGCCCGTACCGCCCGAACTCGACTACGAAATGTGGCTGGGACCCGCGCCCTACAAACCCTACAACCCCCACCGGGTGCACGGTACCTTCCGCGGTTATTGGGACTACGACGGGGGCGGTTTGGGCGACATGGGACAGCATTACCTCGACCCCATCCAGTACTTTTTGGGTAAAGACGGCACCAGCCCCGTTTCGGTGGAAATCGACGCACCCCAGCAGCACCCCGACGCCGTTGGGACGTGGCGCCGGATTGAGTATACCTACGCCGACGGCTGCAAGATTATTCTGGACGGCGAAGGCAAGGATGTTAACAGTCCGTACATCGAAGGGCCGAAAGGGAAGCTGTATCCCGGTTTCAAGTCCGACATTCCGGATTTGGAAAAGAAACTGGCCGCTTTCTCCGACCCACTGCCGCAGGTAACCGACTTTGTGGAAGCCGTGCGGGAACGTAAGCGGTTTGCGCTGAACGAAGCCAACGGCTTCCGCTCCTGTACGCTGGTCAACATGGGGAAAATCGCGCTGCAACTGGGTCGGTCGCTCAAATTTGATCCCGGCCGGCTGATTTTTGTGGACGACGAAGGGGCCAACCGGTTGATCGACCAGCCGTTGCGGGCACCCTGGATTATTTGATGTGGCCCGTGGCCTTTTCCCTAACTTCATTATCCTTCTTATGAAATTTCCCCTACTGACCGTAACCGGTATCCTTTTCCTGAATACCCTCACCCGGGCGCAGGTTCAGCCGGATAACCGACTGGTAGCCGAAAACCTGGCCCAGATGCCCGCTCTGGACGGCAAACAACTTGTTACAACCATGGAAGCCCTGGCCGCCGTGGGCGAAAAAGGGCTGCTCGAAATGGCACTGAAGCTGGCGCCCCCCGGCCAGGGCGATAACACCTCGGTGCAGTACGCGCTCGGTGGTTTTTCCTATTACGTTACCAAACCCGGTAAGGACGGGCAGCGGGCTACGGCAGTCCGGGCGTACGGGCAGGCGCTGGAAAAGCTGACCGATCCGGAAAGCAAAGCGTTTATCATCAGTCAGTTGCAGATCGTAGGCAAAGACGATGCCGTAGCGTACCTGAAACCGTATTTGGCCAACGAACGGCTTTGCGCTCCGGCGGTTCGGACGTTGGTTAAAATTGGCACCCCACTGGCGCAGAAAACCCTCCTGGACGCCCTGAACGGCTCGTCGGGTACTGCCCGGCTGTCGCTGGTGAAAGCCCTGGGGGATATCCATTACCAGCCCGCGGCCGCGGCCCTGATTCCGCTGGTGCAGTCGGACGATAAAAAACTCACGAAAGTAACGCTGTACGCGCTGGCCCGTTTCGGAACGCCGGACGTGGAAGCAACCCTGACCAAAGCCGCGCAGGCCAGCGGCTATACCTACGACGTGACGGAAGCCACCGCCAGCTACCTCGACTACCTGAACCGGCTGGTGGCGCTGGGCAACAAACCGCTGGCCAATGCCCTGGCCCGGCGGGTTTTGGTGCAATGTACTGCGCCAAAACAAGTGCCGACGCGGTCGGCGCTGTTGCGTATTCTGGTGGATATCAACCAGCAGAAAACTCTGCCGTTGCTGACGCAGGCGGTGCTGGATTCGTCGAGGGAATACCGGGTGGCGGCCCTCAAACTGGCAACGGGCCTCCGCAGCAAGCCGGTTAATCTGCAACTCGCCAAACTGGTGGGCAGGACCACCGGCGAGACGCAGGCCGACTTAATCACGCAACTCGGCCAGACCGGCGAGCCGACGCTGGCACCGTTTCTGTTGCCGACGCTGAAAAGTGCTGACCCGGAGGTCCGGCTGGCGGCTATTCCGGCGGTGACGCGGACGGGCTACCAGCGAAGCATAACACCGTTGCTGGAATTACTGAAACGCGGCACGCCGGAAGAGGTAGCGGCTATCAAAGAATCTCTATCCCTGCTGAAGGGCTCGCACATGTACGCCCAGATTACGCACAGCCTGACGAGCATGCCGGCCGAACCCCGGGTGGCCTTGCTGTCTTTGCTGGGCGCCCGCGCCGTTACGGCCAGTGTACCGCAGGTTCTGGCTCAGGTAAAAAACCGGGATACTACCATCAGTCAGGCGGCAGCCGCAGCCCTGCCTATGATGGTGAGCAAAGCGCAGGTTCCGCAACTGGTGCAACTGCTGACAACGGTTACGAATTTCAAAACGGTTCGTTCGCTGCAACAGGCTCTGGTGGCGGCAACGGTTTTGGAAGGAGATTCGGCCCAACGGACGGACCTGCTGGCAAATTACATGCAGCAGGCGCCGGTTGGAGCGCAGGGCCGTTTCTTGGGCGCGCTGGCCGGAATTGGCAGCCCGAAGGCGCTTGAATTGGTGCAGCAGTCCTTTGAAAAGGGCGACGGCCTGGTGCAGCCAGCCGCCGTAGTGGCCCTGTCGGACTGGCCCACGCCCGCTGCGGCCCCGGCTCTGCTGACCATTGCCCGGCAAAACAACGTTTCCTCCGAAGCGGCCCTGAACGGTTATCTGGCCCTGATTGACCGCACCACGTATCCCGCCGACCTGCGGTTGCTGATGCTGCGGGACGCGATGGATCTGGCCCGGACTCCGCAGCAAAAGAATGACATTCTGCAAGCCGCCAGCCGGTGCCGCACCTTTCTGGCGCTGGTTTTTGCGGGCAGTTACCTGACTGATCCGGCAGTGGCAAAACAAGCCGCAACGACGGTAGCAACCATCGCCAACGCCACCCGGGATTTGTCGGGAAACACCGTGCGGGCGTTGCTGGAAAAAGCCGGTCAGGTCCTGACGGGTTCCGAAAGCGAAGCCCAGCGGCAGGCCATTCAGCGACGGCTACAAACCATGAATCCCGCCGAGGGGTTTGTGCCCCTGTTTAACGGAAAAGACCTGTCGGGCTGGAAGGGACTGGTTGCGGATCCGATCAAACGTTCAAAGATGGACGCGGCCACGCTGGCGCAGGAGCAGCAGAAAGCCGACGAGGTGATGCGCAATGGCTGGTCGGTGAAAGACGGGTTGCTGGTTTTCAACGGCCACGGGAACAACATCTGTACGGAAAAACCGTATAAAGACTTTGAAATGCTGGTCGACTGGAAAATCACCAAGGATGGGGATGCCGGTATCTACCTGCGCGGGACGCCCCAGGTCCAGATCTGGGACCCGGCCCGCACCGACGTGGGCGCTCAGGTGGGGTCGGGCGGTTTGTACAACAACCAGAAATATCCCAGCAAACCGCTGAAGAAGGCCGACAATCCCGTCGGGGAGTGGAACACGTTCCGCATCATCATGAAGGGCGAACGGGTAACGGTTTACCTGAATGGCGAGCTGGTGACGGACAATACCGTGCTGGAAAACTACTGGGACCGCAGCCAACCTATTTTCCCGCAGGAACAGATCGAATTACAGGCGCACGGCACCTACGTGGCCTACCGCAATCTTTACATTCGTGAACTGCCCCAGGCCAAGCCGTACGAGCTGACCGAAGAAGAAAAGCGGGAAGGCTACGAATTGCTGTTCAACGGAAAAGATATGACCAACTGGGTTGGCAATACAAAGGATTATGTGGCTGAGAACGGCGACATCGTCTGGTACAACAACGGCGGCAAAGGCAACCTATACACCCAGAAAGAATACAGCGATTTTGTGTTCCGGTTTGAGTTTCAGTTGACGCCCGGCGCTAACAACGGGCTGGGTATCCGGGCTCCGCTGGAAGGCGATGCAGCTTACGTGGGCATGGAATTGCAAATTCTCGATAACGACGCGGAGATTTATAAAAAGCTGGAACCGTATCAGTACCACGGCTCGGTTTACGGCGTAATTCCGGCCCGGCGCGGAGCCCTCAAGCCCCTTGGCGAGTGGAATTACGAAGAAGTAACCGTAAAAGGCAGTCAGATCACAGTGGTGCTGAACGGGGTGCAAATTCTAAACGGCGACATCGCAGAAGCCAGTAAAAACGGTACGCTCGACCACAAAGAGCACCCGGGTTTGAAACGCACCAGCGGACACATCGGTTTTCTGGGCCACGGTTCGGTGCTGCGCTTCCGCAACATTCGCGTTAAGGATTTGAAGAAGTAAAGCGGAAGCTTCGTTGTCATAAAAAAAGCCCCGCTAATCAGTTAGCGGGGCTTTTTTTACAAGTTGATTGGTGAAAATGGGCTGATCCGGCCGGATTAGATCACATCCTGGCGCGCAGCTTCCGGATCGTTATAGTTCCGGTCCAGCTGGTCGGTCGATTTCATATCAGCGGGAGCCTGCGCGGTGGAATGATCCTGCATGGGCTCTTTCTTGATGCTGCTTTCGTCCAGTGTTTCTTTCGGTTGTTCGAGCATCTGGGCCGTTTCCTGAGGCCGTTCGCCCGGCTGGTACGCGTGCGTATCTTTCGCATCGGCGTCGTATGGCCGCGCAGACGTACCCGTATCGGGGTGTTCCTCCATGCCTTCATCCGCCTTCGGTTTGGCATAATTGGCGGGTCCGGGGCCGTCGTTGGCGGAGCTGGTTCCTAAAAACTCCGGAAGCTCCTCGTTTTTGGCCGGGTCCTGGCTTTGCGTCGGGGCATCTGCGCCGGGCATCGTATCGGCAATGGCGCTCGTCGGCGTGTCCCGCTGGTCGGAGCTGTTGGTGACCTGGGAATTGTTTATTTCGTGTGACCGGCCGGGTTCGCTGGGTTCCGTAATTTCGGGATTGTCCGGTTTAGGCGTGGTGGGCAAATCCGGAATTTCGGGACCGGCGGGCGTAGGAGCCGGGGGCGTTGGCGTGTCGGGTCCAGCCGGAACCGGGTTGTTCGGATCGGGCGTCGACGGTAGTCCCGGTACCATATCGGCCTGCGGATGCTCCGACTGAATGTCGACAACATCATACGTCCGCTGGTTGGGTGAATACAGCCCCCGTTCCTCGTCGTTGGTATACTGGCTGGCCAGATCGTCGGAAATATTTGTTTCAACATCCGCCGTTGGAACCAGTTTGCCATCAACTAATTTAACCATATGAGTTTCGGCCTGATCCTGACCATATTTTGCATCAGCGTTGTCTGTATCTAACAGGTTCGCCGGTTGTGAGTCGTGAAACACATTTGATTCCATCGCGTTCGTTACGATTTAGTGAATAGATACCACTTATAACTGACGGTCTGGCAAAAGGTTTTATCCCGCAGGTCCGAAAGAGCCGCAAACAGGTAATGATTTTTGAAAAGTAGAAAGCACAACAAATCGCTGCATAACATGGCGGCAATCCGCAGTCTGGACGAGTGCGGACTTGTGGCAGCCGGTTTATAACCAGCGATTTATACTGTCTTCTGGCGCCGGGATGGGCACCTGGTTTGCCGATACGGTCCGTGCGTTCGATGCTCTGAAAAGTAGAGTGGTAATTGGGGAACACCGTGAGATCGGTTGCCGCTGGATCGGCCCACTAGACCCGCTTCGGGGGAGCATCGCAAGGCCGCGAATGGATCAACAAAACGCAATGAATACCGTGGGCGCTCGTCAGAAAGAACCGTTTTGGCAGGCTCGCTCAGTGCGGCAGATCCATCCTGTTGGCTAATTCGCCAGGATATTAGCCCAGGCGTCTGACAATCAAGCTATTGACTAAGTCGAAAAAAGCCACGGGTTTGAGGGTTCGCCAGTTGTCAATCTCATCCAGAGTGCCCCCGAAATTCATGTAATAGTCCAGCCGGTAGCGCTTCCATTCCGTTTCGACAAAATCCCGGAAGTTGACGGCGGCAATCCAGCCATCTTCTACGTCTTCGAACCACTCTTCATAATAGCTGTCGTCGGAGCCGTGAAAGTTGAGGATGTTTTCCCCCACCAGAATAAACTTATTAATGCCCTCGTTCACCAGCGGGTCAATGACCTGCCGTTTCAGGTACATGATATCGTTGTGCAGGGTGTCGTTCCACTCGCCAAACAACTCAATAACCACGAAGCGCCGGTCGTAATCGGCAAAGAGAATCTTGCAGTAGAGCGTTTCCGACCCGATTTCGTCCCAGAGTGGGTGGATGTAATAACCGTATATGGTATTGGTATACTGGTTCATGTTGTAAACGCGTCCGTAGAAGGGGGAGTTCGGATCATCCGTCGCGTTGTACCACTTTTCCCAGTTATAAAAAGGTTCTATCTCGTGCATAACAATCCGGCTGTTTACTGTCAATACCGGCTATTACAAAGATAACAAAAGTAACCCGGCGAAAGGTTGCCATTCCGGGGTGTCTGAAAACGAAAAAGTCCAGTAGCTTAGCCTCTGGACTTTCTGTCGGAAACGTGTATGGCTGATGAAATGCGCTACCTCCATAGCACAGTTCACCGCGTGTACCAATACCTACGAACCACCCGGATTTTTAGATTGCGGGGTTTTGAAAAAAGTTTGAAAAATTTATTCTGGATTATGTTTTTGTAGATATGTCCGCTGAAAATCAGGCGGTAATCTAGCGAAAAAGTTTTAGTTGAATTACAAGAAAGCCGTAGCTTCGCAAGCAATGACGCTTATGAATCGAATCCAGTGCGCCTGGAAATCTTTTGGAAAGGTAAAATTAAGTGTCTGGTCCGGGCGTGGAGTCGTCTTTTTGTGGGTCCTCCCCAAACCGTTGTTTACTGGATCGGCTTCGATGCTAAAGAGGGCGGGGAAGCGGGCCTATTGAGACCGTCGCAGACTAGGCGAGTCACACAGGCTGATCAGGCGCGCATTAAACAGGTTTACTCGGGTTGCCCGTCGCAGTTTCCGCAGCGCCGTCAATAGGTCTTTGTCATGTCGGCCGGGATGTGCAGAATAAAAGTAGCCAGATTCTGATTGGTTTTGTCCGGCTTTTCTACATCGGGTACTTCAACCGACGCAATGGTGACAATCTTTAAATCCGGCTGCTTCTGACGCAGATACCAGATTATTCCCTCGAAATTGTTGGAGTGATAAGACCCGTTGTAGTGCAGAAGCGTGGTGCCGGGTTTGCGGTTCTGGAGGATGAAATGGGCCATTGTGGCGTCCTTGATAGCCTGGGCGCGGGCAAAATTGGCGCCCTGCTCCGGGTCGGGTTTGGCATCACCGCCGTGCATCATGTCGAGCATGGCTTTGTAGCCGGGCAGCGTCAGATCAACTGTGAGCGGGAGGGGCGCAATCCAGGCTTTCTGGGCAGCCGGAATCGTATCGAGCGAAGCCAACCCCTGCCGGGCCACGGCGCTGGCGTACCGGCGTGGCACGTTCGTGGCGACAAACGGCAATTTGTGTTCCCGGGCAAAATCGACCAGCGGACGGTAATCGGTTTTGTAATTGTTCCAGAGCCGGGCCTGTTTGGGAAACTCCTTGTCCGTGGTTTTGCCGGAAACGTAATCAGACAAAGCCGTCTGGTTGTCGGCTTCAAACATTTCGGCCCCCAGAATCAACTGCTCTTTCCGATCGGCGTACAAATCCTTGGTTAGCTGCAACTCCAGCCAGTGGCAAATTGGATTGTTGTGCAGTTCGCCAAAAAAGACCACATCGGCGTCCTTGGCTTCTTTCAACACCTTCTCGTAGGAAATGGTCTTTAGCTTCTGGGTGTAAAATTGATACGCCGGTTTGTCACTGGTGAACGCCAAACAGCCGAGAACGAACAGGAGGAAGTATTTCATTGAATCTAATTATTTAGACGCAATATAAACAAGAAAGGTTATTTCGCGGAGTTTAACGGAGAATATCGGAGTGATGCAGAGGCTTCCTCCGCTAAACGCTCGTAAACTCCGCTCAATTCCGCGAAATAACCTATCCTGACTCAATCGAACCCGCCTTACAGCTCCCGAATCCAGATATTCCGGAAACCAACCGGGTTGCCGTGGTCCTGCAGCAGCAGCGGGCCTTTGCCGTGGGGTTGTACTTTCGGATAACCGATGTATTCCGTTGTGCCTTTGATGCGGGTATCGTACTGCACCAGAACGCCGTTCAGCAATACCGTTACTTTGCCCTGCTCCGACATCATGCCGTCCTTGTTGAAACGCGGTGCGTAATAGATGATGTCATAGGTTTGCCACTCGCCCGGTTTACGGCTTGGGTTCACCAGCGGAATTGCCTGCTTGTAAATCGAACCCACCATCCCGTTCGAATACGTCGGGTTGTTGTAGCCATCCAGCACCTGCAATTCGTAACGGCCCTGCAGGAAGATACCGCTGTTGCCGCGTCCCTGACCGCTACCTTCTACTTTTTCCGGGGCTCTGAACTCAATGTGGAGCTGGAAATCCTGGAACTCCTGCTTCGTCCGCAGGGAGGCTCCTTTGGCCGAAAACATGGCGCCGTCGCGGATCGGCCAGGTGTTGGACCCTTCGGTGACGCCACCCCAATTGGCCGGATTGTAGTCTTTCACGGAAACCCATTTGCTGCCGTCTTTGCCGTCGAACAGCACAATGGCGTCCGAAGGAGCCGTGGTGCCTGATGCCGTGTTGGGCGACAGAACGCCCGGCGTGACCACGCGCGGAACGGGTTCCCAGATTTCAGACGATTCCGGATTTTGCTGCCGTTTTTCCTGAGCAACCGCTACTTGAGCCGTACCGGCCAGTAAGATTAGGGCTAAGAAATTCTTCTTCATTCGTAACATGTAGGATTGTGTAAACAATGAGTTGTACGAAATATCGGGTTCAAAGATAAATTAAATGTAATCGCCTTGCTTGTTTCTACCCATTCAGGCCAACCTTTTTTGTAATTCTGCCAGATGGTCGTCCGTAAAATCCAGGTGCGTCACGAAGCGTACCAGGTGTTTGCCGAACACACTGCACCGAATTCCCTTTTCCGCCAGTTGCCGGACGTAGTCGGTCGCCAGCACCGTTTCGTTCAGACGGAAAATGACGATGTTCGTGTCAATCGGATAAATGTCTTCCACTTCCGGAAGGGACCTGAGCATTGGCTCAATGGCGCTGGCCCGGCGGTGATCATCCTTCAGTCGGTCAATGTGGTGGTCGAGGGCGTATAGACCGGCCGCAGCCAGATATCCGGCTTGCCGCCAGCCCCCGCCCATCACTTTACGGTAACGCCGGGCCTGCTTGATCACATCGCGGGTGCCGAGCAGCAACGAGCCCACCGGACAGCCCAGCCCTTTGGACAGACAGATGCTGATGGAATCAAACAAGGTACCGTGTTCGAGCGGGGTTTCGCCGGTTTCGACCAGCGCGTTGAACAGCCGGGCTCCGTCGAGGTGCAGGATCAAGCCGTGTTCGTCGCAAACGTCCCGGATTGCCTTAATTTCCGGCAGCGTGTAGTAACAGCCCCCGCCTTTGTTGACGGTATTTTCCAGGCAAACCAGCTGCGTACGGGGCCGGTGTACGTCGTCGGGCTGAATATGGTCGCGGACCAGTTCGGGCGTTAGTTTGCCGAATTTTCCCTGCGTCAGGGTCACCGACGCCAGCGCGTTGACGGCAATGCCGCCCCCTTCGTAGAGGTAGACGTGGGAAAGCTGATCGCAGATCACGTCATCGCCGGGGCGGGTGTGGGTCCGGATGGCGAGTTGGTTGGTCATCGTGCCGGACGGGCAAAACAGCGCGGCTTCCTTACCGAACAGCCGGGCGGCTTTTTCTTCCAGGGCATTTACGGTGGGGTCGTCGCCGGAGACATCATCGCCAACTTCGGCCCGGAACATGGCCTCCAGCATAGCCGGAGTGGGTTTGGTAACGGTATCGCTACGCAGATCAATTATCATGTTGATGTAGTTTAATTCAATAGCCAGCGGCCTGTCCGTCTTTTCGCATTTCGGACGCTCCCTGGTAAACGCGGTTGGCGGGCATAATCTGGATGGCCTGATACCCACCGAAAAAGTCGGTGTCAGTCAGGCGGTGGCCCCGGCGCTGCAATTCCTGCCGAACGGCTTCGGAAATACCGCTTTCGAGCGCCAGTTTGCCGCCGTCGAGCATCTGGGTTCCGGTGGGTTCGCTGCTGCCGCCGTGGCTGAACCGCGCGGCATCACCGGCTTCCTGCACGTTCATGCCGAAGTCGATGAGGTTGCAGAGAATTTGCAGGTGGCCCTGCGGCTGCATGGCCCCGCCCATCACGCCGAAGCTCAGAAAAGGCTGATTGTTTTTCAGGACAAAACCGGGAATGATGGTGGTAAAAGGCCGTTTGCCCGGCGCATACACGTTTGCGTGACCTTCTTCCAGGCTGAAACTGGTGCCCCGATTCTGGAACGTAAAGCCCAGGCCGTCGGGTACCATCCCGCTACCGAATTCGAGCATGTTACTCTGGATCAGCGACACGATGTTGCCTTCGTCGTCGGCGGCTGTCAGGTAAACCGTATCACCGGATTGCAACACCGGCACCCCAGCATCGATGCGCTCGGCGGCCCGGTTGGGGTCGATGAGTTTACGGCGTTGGGCCGCGTATTCTTTGGAAAGGAGCCAAGGCAGTGGAATTTTGGAAAAGTCCGGGTCGGCGTAATGCCGGGCGCGGTCTTCAAACGCCAGCTTCTTGGCTTCGACCAGCAGGTGCAGGTAATCGGCACTGTTGTGACCCAGCGCTTTGAGGTCGTACCCCTCCAAAATGTTCAGCATCTGGAGCACCGAAATGCCCTGACCGTTGGGCGGGAGTTCGTAAACGTCATACCCGCGGTAATTCACCGAAACCGGCTCAATCCAAGTGCTCCGATGGGCCGCCAAATCTTCCTTTCGCAGGTAAATTCCCGTTCGGCGGGCGTACCGCTCCATCGCATTGGCCAGAGAACCTTTGTAAAAAACATCCCGTCCTCCGGTACCGATAGCGGTATACGTAGCGGCTAGATCCGGGTTCCGGAATAGCTGACCTTCGGCGGGAACCTGGCCGTTGACCAGAAAGGTCTTGCGGAAATTCGCAAACTCTCCGACGGTTTTCTGGCTGGCTTCCAGCCGACTGACAGCGGTTTTCCAGGAAAAGGCAATGACCTGCGGCACCGGAACGCCCTCCCTGGCATACCGGATGCTGGGGGCCAGGAGCGTTTTCATCGGCAATTTTCCAAACCGTTTGTTCAACTCAAACCAGCCATCGACCGCACCCGGCACCGATACCGACAGCGGACCGTACAGCGGCAGTTGCTTCTGATCGCCCAGTAAACTCTTTAGTTTGGCGTACGTCAATCCTCTGGCCGAACGGCCACTGGCGTTCAAGCCGTATAACTTCCGGTCTTTGGCAGACCAGACAATCGCGAACAGGTCCCCGCCGATTCCGCAGTTGTTGGGTTCCACCAGACCGAGCATGGCGTTGGCGGCAATGGCCGCGTCGATCGCCGTTCCGCCTTGTTTCAGAATCGCCAGACCCGTCTGGGTTGCCAGCGGATGGCTGGTGGCAACCATGCCGTGCTTGCCCAGTACCGGGCTGCGGGTGGCGAAATGGGCACCGGTCAGGCGGTCGCCTTTCCCGGACTGCCCAACGGCCTGAGCGTGGGCAAGGACAAGCAGCAGTGACAAACAAAAAATAAGGCGCATTGACGGCGAAAGAAAATTCAGCATTAAAAATACACTCATAATGCGATTTGTCCTACTTGTGAGAACCCGTTGCAGTTCTTTCTAATAAAAAACTGTATGGGATTTATGTCTCTGAAAGATAGTCTGATTACCCAGCGGATTTGGGAATTTTGAGTCATATTTGTAACCCGAAAATTTACAGTTAGAAAAACAGTTTACGCCGATGGGGACAACTATTTATAAAAAAATTTAAAAATGTGGTAACTTTCCACCCCAAATTTCAAAACCATATGATCTTTAATTCTATGACCGCAACGATGGCTCGGGTGTTGTTGGGTGTCGGCTGGGTCTGCAACGTTGGGTTAGCAATTGCGCAACCCAAATCGGATCAGCCCAGTGCGCTGCCGCTCAACGACCTGAGCGCATTCCAGAAACCCGGAAAAAACTGGCAGATCGTCGGTGATGTTTCGGCGAACCTTAATCAGAACAACGTATTAACCAGCACAAAGGGCACCGGTGTGCTGGCCAACTTACCCGTCAAAGACGGTAACATCGATTTGGTGTCGAATTTTCAGCACGGTGACGTGGATCTGGACCTGGATTACCTGATCGCCAAAGGTTCTAATTCCGGCATTTACCTGCAGGGGCGGTACGAAATTCAGTTGCTGGACAGCTGGGGGGTGAAAACGCCCAAAGCGGGGGATAATGGCGGAATCTACGAGCGCTGGGACGACAGCAAACCCGAAGGGCAGAAGGGCTACGAAGGCCACCCACCCCGCCAGAACGCCAGCCGGGCACCGGGCTTGTGGCAACACCTGAAAATATCATTCCAGGCCCCGCGCTTCGACGCCAGCGGCAAGAAAATTGAAAATGCCCGGATGCTGCTCGTTGAACTGAACGGCGTGGCAATCCACGAAAACGTTGAACTCTCGGGACCGACCCGCGGGGCACTGGGCAACAACGAAGTGGCGATGGGACCGCTGCGGATTCAGGGCGACCACGGACCGGTGGCCATCCGCAACATCGTCATTAAAAATTACGACAAACCCCGTCCGGAGCTGATGAACCTGAAGTATGCGGTTTACAAAGGACGGTTTGACAAAGAGCCGGATTTCAGCAAGTTACCGCCCGAAGCCGAAGGTTCGTCGGTCATGCTGACGGCGAACGTAACCCGGATTCCAAACGATTTTCTGATTCGGTACACGGGCACGCTGCGCGTGAAAGAGCCGGGTGAATATGCCTTCAACCTGGGGGCCGCCGGTGGGGGTGGTATGATGAAAATCAACAACAAAGTGGTCATCACCCCGGGCGACCGTCGCCAGAACGGCAGCGTAACGCTACCGGCCGGAGATGTACCGTTTGAATTGATCTACGCCAAGCTGGAAGACTGGGCCAAACCGTCCATCGGACTGGCCGTTACCGGTCCCGGTATCCGCGAATACATCATCAGCGACGCCAGCAACAACAATTCCGGCGACCCAACCGACCCGATTCTGGTCGATGCGTCGTCGAACACCATTCTACGCAGCTTCATGGACATGCCCGGCTACAAGAACGCGCAGGGCCGGACGTTGCGGGTTGTACACGCGGTTTCGGTGGGCAGCCCCGAGCAGGTGCACTATACCTACGATATGGACAACGGTACGCTGTTGCAGGTTTGGCGCGGTAAATTTCTGGATGCAACGCCGATGTGGCACGACCGGGGTGATGGCTCATCGCGGCCAATGGGTATGGTACAGTGGTTGGGGACGCCGTTGCTGGGCTTGACCAACCTGTCGTCTCCGCAGGCCGCCTGGACCACCGATACGACCGGCAGTGGCTTCCGGCCAAGAGGCTACGTGCTCGACGAAAACGACCGTCCGACGTTCCGCTACCAAACCTACGGCGCTACCGTAACGGATGCCGTGCGGGTGCTCGAAAATGGCCAGGGGGTTCGCCGGGAGCTGACCGTGCAAAATCCGTCGGCTAATCTGTACGCCCGGTTGGTGGAAGGCAATAGCATTGCTCCGATGGAAAACGGCATGTACATCGTGGATGGCAAAGCCTATTACGTTCGCATCGACGATGCCGGGGGCGCAACGCCAACGGTGCGGAAAGTGGGCGAACGGCAGGAACTAATCGTTCCGGTGAAGGGAAAACTGAGTTACTCGATCTTGTTTTAACTATATATGAAGCGAATTAATACATCGATTCTTCGCCGGACGGCCTTCAGCGCTCTGCTATCAGCGGCCGCTTTCTCGATGGGTTGGGCGCAGGAATCGCCCAAGGAAGAAGATTTTTACAAAATTCTGAAAGTGTCGGCACCGGAAGGAACGCTGCTGGAAGTGGGCGGTTTGGCCGTGCTTCCGAACGGGGATCTGGGCGTGGCTACCCGCCGGGGCGACATCTGGATTGTTGAAAACCCAACCAGCCGCCGGCCGTTCTTCCGCAAATTTGCGTCGGGGCTGCACGAGGTGCTGGGGCTGGCCTACAAAGACGGTGCTCTCTACTGCGCGCAACGCGGTGAGCTGACCAAACTGGTCGACACCAACAAGGACGGCAAAGCGGATGTCATCGAAACCGTCACCAACATTCCGGTTTCGGGGCACTACCACGAATATACCTTCGGCCCGAAGCTGGCGCCTGATGGTTCGTATTTCATCTCGGGCAACGTAGCGTTTGGTGATGAGAAATGGTGGGCGGGCGAAAGCCGGGTCCCCTGGCGCGGCTGGATTATGCACATTACCAAAGACGGGCAAATCGAACCCTGGGCAACGGGCGTCCGGTCTCCGGCGGGTCTGGGCATGATTGACGGTGAACTGTTCTACGCCGACAACCAGGGCGACTGGATCGGTTCAGGCGGTGTTTGGCACGTTAAGAAAGGTGCGTATATTGGTCACCCGGCGGGTCTGCGCTGGAGCAGTGATCCGAAGTCACCGGTCAAACTGACGCAGGAGCAAGTGTACGCCAAAGTGAACCCCCGCGATAACCGCGACGAGCGGGGCCGGGCCATCAAACCGGAAAACGTGGTGGACGAAAAATTCGTGACTCTGTTTGAAATGAAGAAGGAGTTTCCGGAAATCCAGTTGCCGGTGGTGTGGTTGCCCCACGGTATTCAGGGAATTTCCAACTCCGAGATCACTCAGATTCCAGAAGGGTCGTTCGGGCCGTTCAAAGGCCAGTTGCTGGTGGGCGATCAGGGTCAGAGCAAGATCACGCGCGTGTTCATGGAAAAAGTGAATGGTGAATTCCAGGGTGCTTCCATTGATTTTCGCAGTGGTTTCCGCTCGGGCGTTTTGCGGATGGCCTGGGCCAAAGATGGTTCGCTGTTCGTGGGCGAAACCAACCGGGGCTGGGGCTCAGCGGGCGAAGCCGATGAAGGGCTGCAACGCCTGACCTGGAACAACCAGATGCCGTTCGAGATGCGGGCCGTTCGTGCCATGCCCGACGGTTTTGAGGTGGAATTTACGATGCCCGTTGACCGCAAATCGGCCGAAGACCTGGCTTCTTACTCCGTTGAAAGCTTCATTTATAAATACCACCCGGTATACGGCAGCCCGACGGTTAACAAACAAACCTGCGCGGTGAAAGGCGTAAAAGTGTCGCCCGACGGTTTGAAAGCCCGCGTAATTGTAGACAACCTGCGTCAGTATTATATCCATAACATCACGCTCGAGGGTGTTCGGGCGGTAGAAGGATCGTATTCGCTGGTGCACCCCACGGCGTATTACACGCTGAACAACATTCCGGAAGGACAGAAGCTGGCCATGAGCGAGGTAAGCACGACCAACTCGGCGGCTGCCAAAGCGGCTCCGGCCACGCCGGCCAAGAAAGGCGCTCCGGCGAAACCCGGCGCCAAAGCCGGTGCCAAAACCACGGCGGCTGCCGGTACAAAAACCGGGGTGCTGATCGCCAAAGCACCGACGTTTGAGGAGGTAAAACCGCTGCTGAACCGGCACACCTGCTCGGCCTGTCACAACGCCGAAAAACGGCAGGTAGGTCCGGCGTTTTCGGATGTTGCCAAACGGGGTTACAGCAACGAGAAAATTGTTGAGCTGATTTACAATCCGAAACCGCAGAACTGGCCGGATTATGCCACGGAAATGCCGCCGATGCCGCAGGTTCCCAAAGCCGACGCGCTGAAAATTGCGGCCTGGATCAATTCACTGGGCACCAACGGCAAAACAGCCGCCACCAAAAATCCAGACCAGCCTTAAAGGGTCATGAGTGAAGAAGTAAGAGTGAAGGGTCGCGCTGCGGTCACCAACTCATAACTCTTACTTCTTCACTCTTAATTTACTAAATGAAAAGAGCCCGGCCAGATGGCCGGGCTCTTTTCATTTAGTAAGGGCCTCGCTGGCGAGCTGCGCCGAGGGCTTTCCTTCAGTTGGTTCCGCCGGTTGGTTTAACCGGAATGGAAATAGAAGCCTGATCCCACGCAATGGTTACGTCCGATTCGGTGGGGGTGATCGTCAGTTTTTCCACCGGTGCGGAAGTTGTCTTGGCCGGAACCTTGATCTGGGCTACGTCCTTTTTCTTCAGTTCAGCGCCTTTTACCGGGTCGATGTAGTCATAAGCACCCCATTGACCGAGTTTGCTGTTCAGAATTACTGTCCACTCTTTCTCATCAGGGATGGTGAAGAGGGTGTACGTACCGGCTTTCACCATTTTGTCGCCGAACATAACATCTTTGGCAAACGTGATTTCGGTGGCTTCATCGGCACCCGTACGCCATACTTTACCGTATTTTTCCAGACCGTTCGGACCAAAGATAGCCCGTCCCCGTTTCGACGGCTGACCATAAACAACTTTTATGCTTTTGCCAGGGCTTTCGGCCTTTACGTGCGGACTTTTCGCCTGCGCCAAAACAAGGGAAGTGTTCGCGGTGAAGAGGAGCGCCAGAATGAATAACAATCCTTTTTTCATAGGTACTAAACTGTTTTAGGTGAATGATTTGTCACAAAGAAAACAAAACTTAGAGCAAAAAATAGTCAATTGGTTTAATTCGCCAGCAAAATAAGTTGAATTAACTGTAAAAATAATACAAACGTAAAGGCAAATACTGATAAATGGAGGGTTAAAAATAATCTCTTTGGTCTTTCCGGAGCTTTGATTTTCCCATTGATTCCTAACCGTGTACCTTTGTGTTTCTTCAATGAAATGCTATGCCGCTGATTGCTCCGTCAGATTACCGTCCGCCCGCTCATTTGTGGAATGGTCACCTGCAAACGATTATTCCGTCGCTGTTCCGGAAAGTCGAGGTACCGTACGTCCGCGAACGGATCGAGACGCCGGATGATGACTTCCTGGATCTGGACTGGAGCCTTTCCGGAGGTAAGAGTTCAGGAGCAGAACAACCTCTAATTCCTAACGCTGAAGTCTTAACGATTCTTTCCCACGGCTTGGAGGGTGACTCCCGGCGGCAGTATCTGGCCGGAATGGTGCGGCATCTGACGGCCAGCGGGTTTGACTGCCTGGCCTGGCATTACCGGAGTTGCAGCGGAGAAATGAACCGGCAGGCGCGGTTTTATCACCTGGGCGAAACGAGCGATCTACGGTTTGTGATTGAGTATGCTTTGCAGAAAGGGTATCGGCACCTCAACCTCATGGGCTTCAGCGCCGGGGGTAACATTACGCTGAAATACCTCGGCGAACAAGGGAAGCACATTCATCCGGTCATTGAAAAAGCCGTGGTGTTTTCGGTGCCGCTTCACCTGACCAGCGCATCCCGCCGACTGGAAGCCTGGGACAGTCAGATTTACAACAAACGGTTTAACCGGACGCTCAAACGGAAAGTTTTTGAGAAAGCTGCGATAATGCCGGGTGTGATTCATACGGACGGATTGCAAAAAGTGCGAACTTTGCGGGAGTTTGATAACCTGTTCACGTCCAGGCTGCACGGCTTTCGGGATGCGGAAGATTACTATCAGCAGAGCAGTTCATTGCAGTACCTGGATAAAATTGCGATCCCGACCCTGATCGTCAATGCTAAAAATGATCCTTTTTTGTCGCGCGAGTGTTTTCCCGAAGAACTGGCGCAGCAACTGCCCAACGTCTGGATGGAATTTCCGGCCCAGGGCGGTCACTGCGGTTTCGCTCCGGCCGACCGCCGTAAAGCAGCTTATTGGTCGGAGGAGCGGGCATTACGGTTTTTAAAAGGCGATTAGCGGGCGATAGCGGGGCGTTTGGGCGGTAAGGAATGCCGTCGTCACAGTGGTGTTGATTACGAGACTATCTGAAAAATAAGTATAGTTCATCTTCCGGTACTAAGGCAGGCATTGGAAGATAGTTTAAATGCCGACAATTATCAGGAGTAAAGCGATGTTAACCAAAACGCTCGAACAGACGTATTTCGTCATTGATTTCGACAGCACGTTCACCAAAGTAGAAGCTTTGGATGTACTGGGTGAAATCTCACTGGCTGCCCACCGTGACCGGGAAGCCATTCTCGAAAAAATCAAGATCATCACCGACCGGGGAATGTCGGGGGAACTTTCGCTGGCGCAGTCCATCGAAATGCGGCTGCAACTGCTGACGGCCCACCGCGACCACCTGCCCGCTCTGATCGAAACGCTGAAGAATGAAATCTCGGATTCTTTTCAGCGCAACCGGCATTTTCTGGCCGAACACGCCGATCAGATTTTGATCGTCTCGAGCGGTTTCAAAGAATTCATTGTGCCCATCGTTACGTTGCTGGGCATCAAAGAGGAAAATGTGTTTGCCAATACGTTTGTCTTCGACGAAGCGGGCAACATTGTCGGCTGCGACTGTGAAAATCCCCTGGCGACTGACAAAGGGAAAGTGAAGCTGATCAGGGACCTCAACCTGGACGGCGACATTTACGTAATAGGCGACGGATACACCGATTACGAGATTCGTGAGTCGGGGCTGGCCAACCGTTTTTACGCTTTCACCGAAAATGTTATGCGCCCAAAAGTCATTGAAAAAGCCGATTATGTTGCGCCTTCACTCGACGAGTTTTTATACCATAACAAATTGAACCGCAGTCAGTCTTACCCCAAAAGCCGGATCAAAGTGCTGCTGCTGGAAAACGTCCACCCCGTGGCCGTTCACCTCTTCGAAAGTGAAGGTTTCAATGTGGAAATCCTCAAAGGAGCGCTGGACGAGGACGAACTGATCGAAAAAATCCGGGATGTGTCTATTCTGGGCATCCGTTCCAAAACGCAGGTCACCAGCCGGGTGCTCGAACACGCCAACAAACTGATGTGTATCGGGGCGTTCTGCATCGGTACCAACCAGATTGACCTGAAAACCTGCACCGAAAAAGGGATTGCGGTGTTTAATGCGCCCTACAGCAACACGCGTTCGGTGGTGGAACTGGCCATCGGCGAGATTATCATGCTGGTGCGGAACATCGTACCAAAAAGCAACAAAATGCACGAGGGCGTTTGGGACAAATCGGCCAAGAACAGCTTCGAGGTGCGGGGCAAAAAACTCGGTCTGGTGGGATATGGTAACATCGGTACCCAGTTGTCGGTCGTGGCCGAAGCGCTGGGAATGGAGGTGTATTTCTACGACATTGTCGATAAACTGGCGCTCGGCAACGCCAAGAAGTGCAAGAGCCTGGACGAACTGCTGGCGATTTCGGACTTTGTCAGCCTGCACACCGACGGGCGGGCCAGCAACAAAAACCTGATCGGTGCGCGGGAGTTTGGCCTGATGAAGGAGGGCGTTATCTTCCTGAATTTGTCGCGGGGCCACATCGTGGATGTGCCGGCGCTGGTCGAAGCCATTAAGAGCGGACGGGTTGCGGGTGCGGGCGTTGATGTATTCCCGTACGAACCCAAAACCAACAACGAAGAGTTTATCAACGAACTGCGTGGTTTGCCCAATGTTATTCTGACGCCCCACATCGGTGGAAGCACGGAAGAAGCGCAGGAAAATATTGGTAATTTCGTGCCGGGTAAATTGCTTGAATACATGAACAACGGCAGCACCTACGGTAGTGTCAACTTCCCCGAACTGCAACTGCCCTTGCTGAAAGATTCGCACCGGCTGTTGCACATTCACGCCAACGTGCCTGGTATTCTGGCGAAAATCAACGCCATTTTTGCCAACTACCACATCAACATTCACGGCCAGTACCTGAAAACAAATGAGCAGATTGGGTACGTGATTACCGACGTTTCCAAAGATTATTCGGACGAGGTTGTGAGTGAGTTGCGGCACATTGACAATACCATCAAATTCAGATTGTTATACTAAAGAGTGCGGGTGTTGGGGAGTGAAAGCGCGGGTTCGTTCTTTCACTCCTGTACGCTTTCATCTTTCACCCTTTGACTATGAAACAAACCTACTTCACCGCGGGACCCGCAGAATTATATCCGACGATTTACCAGCATCTGCAAACCGCCATGGATGAGCAGATCGGGTCAATTTCGCACCGGAGTGCCAAATTTCGGAGTCTGTACCAGTTTTGCGTCGAGCAATTGCGCGAACTGCTGACCATTCCCGAATCGCACGGCATTTATTTTACTGGTTCAGCCTCCGAAGTGTGGGAGCGGATTATGCTCAATTGCGTTGAACACGAAAGCTTTCACCTGATCAACGGGTCGTTTTCGAAGAAGTTCTGCGAATACGCAACGGCGGTCCACAAGTATACCCACAAGCAGGAGAAACCGTTCGGGGAGGGGTTTGACTACGGCGAAGTGCAGGTGCCGGAATACGCCGAACTGATTGCCGTAACGCACAATGAAACCAGTTCGGGCGTGCAGATGCGGACGGTGGATATCCACAAGCTGAAGCGCAGCAACTCCAAGAAGCTGATGGCGGTCGATATGGTGTCGTCGGCTCCTTATCCGGATCTGGACTTTTCGCTGATCGATACGGCTTTCTTCTCCGTGCAGAAAGCGTTCGGGATGCCTGCCGGGCTGGGCGTCTGGATTGCCGGGGATAAGTGCCTTGAAAAAGCGGAGATGCTCAAGCACGGCGATCAGCACATCGGTGCCCACCACAACCTGCCGACCCTCTGGAAAAACTTCCAGACCTACGAGACGCCCGCAACGCCCAACGTCCTTTACATCTACCTGCTGGGCAAAATTGCGCAGGATTTCAACCGGATCGGCATTGAAACCATGCGCAAGGAAACGGAGGAGAAGGCCAAAATGCTGTATAAATTCATTGAAAGCCATCCGGAATTTTCACCCTTCGTCAAGGAAGAACGCCATCGTTCGCGAACCGTGGTGGTGGCCAACACCCAGCGGCCGTCGGCGGAGGTGATCAGTAAGGCGAAGGAAGCCGGTCTGATTGTCGGCAGCGGTTACGGCCAATTCAAAGATTCGCAGATTCGGATTGCCAATTTCCCGGCCACCAACGCTGAGCAGATCAGCCAGTTGATCGACGTATTGGGGCAAATCTAAACGTGTACACGCCAGATTACGGCGAATTACCGGAAGCGATTCCGTGTGATTCGCCGTTTTTTTGCTTAATAACAATTTTTGGATTGCTGAGTTGTAAGGGAACAACTCAATGCTAGCCAATGAAAACGTTTATTCACCGGATACTCTTTCTGGTAACAATAAGTCTGACAACAACCGCCATCGCACAGGCGCAGGAAACCGATACACTCCGGCGGGATACTCCTCCCGTAGCAACCCAGCCAGACACCACGTTGCGCTCAAACCGGGTATTTTTCGATGTTCGTCCCTCGTATTTTGACCGCACCAATTCGCCCTGGTTTCGCAGCGGGGCTTTCCTGCTGGGCGCTTCGGTTGGTTTCGCAACCGGTCGGGGTCAAGGATTGTATACAATATTTAGCCCACGGGCGGCCTGTTTTGTTCAGCGGGGCTTAGCAGTTGGTTTTCGGGGCGCTTTTGAAAACCGGGCCAACACCAGCTACCGGGCAAACTCAGCGGGGGCCTTTTTGCGGTATTACCCGGTACGCAACAACTTTTACGTCTACGGTGAAGGGGGCTTTAATGTGGGGAAATTCAAATCCAGTGATGTGGGGCCTAACGACCGTCGCGGTTTCAGCAGCATCAACATTGGTATTGGTATGGGCCTGAAAGTGGCAAATAGCCTGAGTGTGGAGGCCATGATCGAAAATAATTATTACGATAAAGCCCCGGTTTATTCGGGGAATAACCGGGGCCCACAGATCAAAGTTGGCCTTAATTACCACATCCCGGCCCGGGATCGGTATTGAAGAACTGCGGTTTTTCGCCCGTACGCAATTCAGCACGGGCGAAAAACCGCAGGTTTGCATTACCAGACTTTGGTTTGATCCACTTCGGGTTTGTACAGTTTCTGGCCGGATTTAACGTCAAATGCCCGGTAGAAAGGCGCAAAGTTAGTCAGCGGACCGTTAACCCGGAATTTGGCGGGGGAGTGCGGATCAACCTGCACACGAACCCGCTGCGCTTCGTCGCGGATGACGGTTCGCCAGATTTGGGCAAAACCCAGGAAAAACCGTTGGTCGGGCGTGAAACCGTCAATTTTCTCGTTGCTTTTGCCCTGATCGGTCAGCTTGAAGGCATCGTAGGAGATCGCCAGACCGCCCAGGTCGGCCAGGTTTTCTCCCAGCGTCAGGCGTCCGTTCAGGTTCAGGTTGTTCAGAACCGTGTAGTTGTTGTACTGAGTAACCACCTGATTGGTTTTGGCCGTAAACTTATCGGCATCCGATTTCTGCCACCAGTCGCGCAGATTTCCCTTCACGTCATATTGCCGTCCCTGATCGTCAAAAAGGTGCGTCAGTTCATGGCCGATAACCATCCCGATGCCTCCGTAATTGATGGCGTCGTCGGCGTCCTTGTCAAAGAACGGGAATTGCAGAATGCCGGCCGGGAATACGATCTCGTTGAACGTTGGGTTTGCGTAGGCATTTACCGTCGGCGGGGTCATTCCCCATTCGCTCCGATCCACCGGTTTTTCAATTTTACCCATGCTCTCCTTGTTGTCGTGTTTGCGGGCGCTCTGAATGTTGCCAAAATAGTCATCCCGGTTAATTTCGACATCCGAATAATCCTTCCACTTGTCCGGGTAACCAATCTTTTTGGTGATGCCGTCCAGTTTCTCGAGGGCAATTTTCTTGGTTTCCGGCGACATCCAGTCCAGTTTTTCAATCCGGTTCCGGTAGGCTTTCTGCAGGTTGTCAACCAGGGTCAGCATCCGTTCTTTGGCTTCGGGTGTGAAGTATTTTTCTACCCACAACTGGCCGAGCAGTTCACCCAGGTACGAATCGGTGTTATCAGCCACGCGTTTCCAGCGTTCTGACAGCGCTCTCTGACCGGATAGCGTTTTTCCGGCAAATTCGAATTTTGCCATCACGAACGGTTTGCTCAGCAGGCTGGCGTTGTTGTCAATAAAGCGAAACGTCTGCTGGTCTTTGATCACGTCGAAGGGCGTCGACGCCAGTAACGTACTGAGTGCCTGGTAGTATTCGGGCTGGCCCATCAAGACGGTATCGGTTTTGGCCGTCATGGTTTTCAGGAAGGCCGTCCAGTCGATGTTGGGCGTCAGTTTGTTCAGATCGGCTACCGCGTATTTGTGGTAATTTTTGATCGCATCGCGCAGGTCGGCCGCGGCTTTGTGCGATTTGGCTAAGTTGGTTTCGAAGGCCAGAATCCCGTCGGCTTTTTTGCGGGCCGTAGTCGAATCCACGCCGGTCAGCGTAAAGAGTTTGGTAATGTAATTGACGAAAGCCGCCCGGACTTTCTTCGTTTCTTCATCATTCTTAAAATAGTATTCCCGTTCCGGCAGGCTCAGGCCAGCCTGGCTGAAATTGATCCGGTTGATGTCGCTGCGCCGGTCGTCGGCCCCAACGTAAAACCCGAACAGGGCGCCCCCCCGGTCGGCTTCGTCGGCGGCTACGTAGTTCAGGTACTGTTGGTAGTCTTTCAAAGCCGCAATGGCCGCCAGACCCGGTTTCAGCGGTTCGTAGCCTTTTTTCTCGATGGTTACCGTGTCCATACCGCTGGCATAGAAATCGCCCACTTTCTGCTCCGTGCTTCCTTTCTTGGCTCCGGCGGCTGCGGCTTCTTCCAGAATGGACCGGGTTTTCTTCTGGTTTTCTTCGAACAAGGTGTAGAAGGAGCCCCATCCCGACTGGTCGTCGGGGATTTTAGTGTTTTTAATCCAACTTCCGTTGGCGTACGAAAAGAAATCGTTGCCCGGCGCAACGGTTGTGTCCATGCCGGTTTTGTCGAAAAAAACGGTTCGGGTCGCCGTTTCTTCTTTTTCCGTTTTGCAGGCGGTGAACAGCAGCGTTCCGCCAACGGCTAATAGAAGCGATTTTGAAAGGTTCATTTTTATGGTTTCGTATTGATTTAGCAGAAAGCCATAAAAGTAGTTTTTTTATTGATTGGTCCCTTCACCCGATCTGCCTTGGCGTGTAGAAGTTTATTGCCTAAAAGAAGGATGTTCGGCTTATTCAGGTGAAGTTCAGCCGGAGAAGGCTTCATCGTAAGAGCAATCCATTGATCCTTCTTGAGAGGAATGATCCGGGGCTGTTAACCGTTTTCGCAAGAGTAAACGGGTTGCTGACTTTTGGTATCATCAGGTATACGTTTTAGCCAGCTTACCAAGTCGAAACGGGAGTAATATCCATCTGGTAAGTACCGCCGTGTCGGATTATAGCGCGATTTGCTTCGCATCTTATAGAAATTGCTTCACCAGTTATAGTTTTTCTCAGACGTAACTCGGGCATTTTCAAGAACTTTACAACAGTCTTCGGGCTTCCTCTAAGGGCTGGAGCCACCCTTTGTCGTGGCGACGAAAGGGTACAAGCAGCGCTTAGAGAGATTCTTTTTCGGACTAATTAAGATGTTACAATACTTACAGGCCCGGCAGTTTTTGCCGGGTTTTGTTTTGGGTGGCCCTGTACGGTAATCCAGCATTCTGAATACGTCACGAATGGAAAACAACTCGATTGCGCTGCGGTCGGGTTTTGTTTTAACTGGGATTAGTAGACAATCGATAAAGCCGTTGAGAGTAGATCCAAGTAAGTTTAGGCGGCATTCGGGTGACTGCGGGGGCGATAGCGCTGGAGCGCAGAAAATGGGTAGGCAAAGTGCCTGGGTTCGCTGATCAAAGTAAAACCCGGACGTTTATACGTCCGGGTTTTGTCTCAGACCGCTTCGGCAAACAGGGCTTTGTACTCCTTCACTTCCGCGATTCCTTCGATCCGGCAGAGGGCATCGACAACCGCCATCAGACCGTTGTATTGATCCGCGCTGATCTGCTCTTTGGTGTGGGCGGGATAATCCTTTACGTGAATGGACGTATTGCGTTCAAAGGCGGCTTCAATCCGGGCCAGATCTTTAATGGAATAGCCGGTTATTTTGATGTTTTCCAGGCCCAGTTGAACAAAGTAAGGAACGATGCTGGGCGAGTTGATTAATTCTTTGTAGGAGTGAATCACCTGCCGCTTGCCGTGGGTAAAGAAAAAGCGGGCCCATTTGTTATTTTCAACTTCGCAGCGCAGTACGCCCAGCGAATCCTTATAAACTTTCGCACCGTAACCAGCTGCAACAATGTTGCCGACAGCACAGGCATTGCAATCTCCTTTGGCCAGCGTGTCGGTAAAATATGCGTTTACCAGTGCACTGATCGCACGGTTGAATCGTTCTGGGGTTTTCATAGACATTGCTTTTTGATGACAAAATCACTTGATCTATATAACTAGTCCCGTTTCATTCCGGCCCGTTTAGAATCCGTTTTTTTATTTAACAAGCCAGATTGTTACTCCCGTCAGTCCGTTCGACCTTGGGTGAGCCGTTGGCTCAAAACCTGAGCGGCAATTGGAGTGAATGCTTATTTTTGTATCGGTTTAAATAACTGCCTCTGAAAACGTTACTTCTTTACGGCTCCGTGCCGGGAATGGCTTACTGATTGATTAACGGGTCAAACCATCGCCCCTGGGGTGACATGCCCGCTATTGCCTTTTTTATCAATCAGTAAACCATTGCATCCATGACTCCCTTATTTTCAACGCGCTTACAACTCATACCGCTTAGCGAATCCGACCTCGAACACTTGCTTACTAGTCGCAGAGCCCTGGAAATTTCCCGGGGTCTAACGGTTTCGAACCTGGAACTGAATGCCGAAAACGGCTTCATGGAAGAATTTGCCGAAGCGACCCGGCATTTTGTCCTCCCCAATGTGAAGGCTCACCCCGAGGCCTGGTTTTGGTACACCAACTGGCTGATCGTCCACCGGGAATGGAACCTGACCATCGGGGGCATCGGAGTGGCTGGACCGCCGGACAATACCGGGCAGACAATGATTGGTTATTTCATGGACCGAAAATTTGAAGGCCAAAACTACACAACCGAAGCTGTCGGTTGTTTTGTGGATTGGCTTTTTCAGCATCCGGACGTGCAAACGGTGGTTGCCGATACGCCGGTGAACCATGTTGCTTCGCAGCGGGTGCTGCAGAAGAACGGTTTTCGGTGGGCCGGAGAAGTGGAAGAGGGGATTCGGTGGCGGAAAAGCCGTCCGGCCTGAACGGGTCGGTCAGGTAAATCGCCACGCCCACCAGATCAGGACGGCCTGAAGCGGTAACCGCCCCCAGCGGATCCAGGCGGGTATGCTGGCGAATTTATCGGCCGTTGCCATGTAAACATTCGCCGGAAAAACCGCAATCAACAGCAGAATCAGCCCCCATGCCGCCAGCGAACGGGTTGCCGGAAACAGCAACCCAACGCCCAGCACCAGTTCGGCAACCCCGCTGAGCAACACCATCAGCGAATGATAGGGAATGTAGGGCGGCATGATGTGGAGGTACGGTTCGGGGCGAAAAAAATGCAGTAAACCCGATATAATGTAAACGGCGGCAATGCTGTAAAGATTCAGGCTGTTCATGGAGGATAGAGATGGTTTGTGCCAAACGGTCCTGTACGATCCGTTTAAAACTATACGTTGCGTAGAAAATTTAGCATCATTTAGGGAATTTTCTAACAAAAGGGGCGGGGTTCGGGTAAAGTAGGATAGAAACACATAAGTCGCTGGTGACATGATGAGTCAAGATAAAGAATTTACCGGAAAAGTAGCGTTGATAACCGGGGCCGGTTCGGGAATCGGCAAGGCAGCCGCCCTGTTGCTGGCCCGCAAAGGAGCCCGCGTAGCTGCGCTGGGCCGCACCGACACCGAACTGAAGGAAACCGTTGAGGAAATTCAGCGGGACGGGGGCGAGGCCATGCTCGTGCTGGCCGACATCTCGAAGGCCGAGGACATGGAAAAGGCGTACGCGGACGTACAGCGTCAGTTTGGCGGACTGCATATTGTTTTTGCCAACGCCGGAATCAACGGCGTCTGGGCCCCTATCGAAGAACTGGAACCGGACGAGTGGGACAAAACCATGAACATCAACCTGCGCGGGACCTTCCTGACGTTGAAATACGCCATTCCACTGCTGAAAGAAAAAGGCGGTTCGGTTATTGTAACCGCTTCCGTGAACGGAACCCGGATTTTCAGCAACACCGGGGCAACGGCCTACTCGACCACCAAGGCCGGGCAGGTGGCCTTCACCAAAATGGCCGCCCTGGAACTGGCCAAACACCGGATTCGGGTCAACGTTATCTGCCCGGGCGCGATTGAAACCAAAATCGATGAGAATACCCAGAAACGCGACCTGGAGTCGGCCCGCGAACCGGTTGAATTTCCGGAAGGCGTTATTCCGTTGACCGACGGCGAGCCTGGCACCAGCGAACAGGTGGCCGAGCTGGTTGCGTTCCTGGCTTCCGACCGGGCCAGCCACATCACCGGTACGCCGATCTGGATCGACGGAGGGGAATCGCTGCTGATGGGGTAAGCAGTCGTTGCTTTACTCCACGATGTGCCCGACGAACTGCGCACCGTTGTCAAGAATGATCCCCCCGCGCCGGAAACCCAGCCCGCAGCCTTCGCCCGCGAAGAACACCCCGGCCTGGTACCGGTTGCCGGTGGCGTCCGTTGGCAGTTCAATGTATTCCTGATAAATTTTCGGGTAATCGCCATAGTCTCCTTCGGCTTCCGCGGTTACCCGACCTTTTTCATCCACGATACGAACGTTGGCCCCTTCGCGTCCGAACAGTACCTTCTCGACGTAAGGTCGGTCGGTGAGCGGTTGGGTATCGGTCTGGAGCAGCAGCGGGTGATACGGATACAACTCCCACAAAATCTTAAGGATGTATTTCGACTGAAACAGCAGCGAGTAGGCCGGGTTGATCACCACCACCTGCCGACGGCGTACGGCTTCGGTCAGAATATTGGCCAGATCGGCTTCTTCATAACCAATGTATTCCCAGGGAATTAGCTTAAACCAGAAGTTAAACTTGTCGAACTGCCCGTTCTCGGGGTTCTGCTTGTATATTCCTTCGTTGTCGGAAAACTCAACCCGGTCGATGTACTCGAAATCAACCGTAAAACCGGCTTCCCGGGCTGCTTCGCCCAAAACGGCCACATTGCTGTCGTCTTCGGGAAAACCACGCATGGCGGAAAGCAGCAGGGTCGGTGGCAGGTCGCTGTTTTGCTGCCGAACCTCGCGAAACTGGCTGACCAGCGTTTCGTAAACGGCATTAAACTGACGCTTCTCATCCAGACCGTTGGCGCGCAGGTGAGCATATTGAACCACCGCCGTTTCCGGAATGCAGGTGGCTGTGTCGGCGTTGAACTCGATGAGCTTGATGGGTTGACCGGCAATGCCACCGGCCAGGTCGAACCGCCCGTAGAGTTGAATGTTCCGATCATCATTCCACGATAGTTTGATCAGATCGACGAGGTTGGCGGGAATGCCCAGTTCGTTGAACCGATTGTTTTCGATGACGTGCTGCCCGGCTTCCACCAGCATCTCGAACAGTTGGTTGGCGGCTTCGTAGTAGGCGTCGGCTTCCTCCGGACTCACCACCACGGCTTCGTTGGTCAGGTAGGATAACGTGTCGGTGCCGAGCATCCAGTTCCAGCCAATGTTGCGGAGTTGCTGATCCGGCGATACGGATAGGGGACGGGTTTGTATCACGGTATGGGTTGTTACGTAAACGAAAAGTTAATGAAACCGTTTCAGCGATTGGGTCGCCAGAAAATAAATGCTCAGCCCCGCCAGCAGGGCCGACAAACCCGCGCGAATGGGGCGGTCGGGGGAGAAGAAGATCTGGCTCCGTTGCACCACCGCCCGCGGCTCTCCGTCGGCACTGCGCCAGATCCAGCGGCTGCGAAAAAAACCGGAAGACCTAAACCGCAGCGTGCGCCCATCTTCGAACGTCAGCTCCCGGCGCCCCCACCAGCCCGTCTGAATGGTCGCAATCAGCGAACCGTCCGCATCAGACACGGTAAGGGCCGTAAACTGGTTTTTTCGCTCGATGAGATAGATTCCGGAGCCGAATTCGAGGGTGGCCAGCCCAGGGCTGTTGATGGTCAGGACGGCCTGCGGAATGCCCAGCTCCGAATAAATTTCGTACCGTTCGGCCTGGGTTGGCTGAACCCAGGTCAGAACGGTACGTTGCTGGGGCGCAGGGTGCATTGATCCGTAAAATTGAGCGTAACTCCTGAACAACGAACGCCCCCGCGGCTGTAGTCTGTCGGTACGGAGCCAATTATTAAAACCAGCCCGCGCCGGGAATGCGGGAAGGCCACGGGATAGACGCCAGGATGAGGAGCAGGCCCAGACCAAAGAAAATGAAAACCGTGCGGTGTTTCTGAATGGGGCCGCTGAGCCGCCGGGACTTCGACCGGCCGATGGTAATCAGAACCACCGCGATCAGCATACCGGCGAGGTGTTCAACGGTGTAGAAGCGGTAAATGCTCTCGCGCATGATGCTGCCAAAATCAACGCCGGTGCCCAGGGGCACTTTCGGACTGATGAAGTACAGAATCAACCCGATCAGGAACTGGGTATGGGTGGCAATCAGGGCAAATAAATAGAGTTTGTTGTCGCCGGCCGTGTACTCATCGTGGGCCTGCCATTTGCGGAATGCCGTGACGATGGCAGCCAGTAACAGAATCAGTACAATCCAGCGGAGTCCCGAGTGGGCGTGTAGTAAAATATTGTAAAACATGGAGTGAGTAGTTTTGTCTCACGGCAAAGAAACAACATTTGCGGGTACGACAGATGAGAATCCCCGTAAGATTATGGACAAATCCGGGCAAATTGGTGTTATTTGATGAGCGGACTGGAAATTCCGTCAACCTCTATTCTCAAATCTTGAATTAAATGATTCTTTACAACCTGACAGTTAACATCGACAAGGGTGTTGAGCGGGAGTGGCTGAAATGGATGCGGGGAGAACACATCCCGGCGGTCATGGCCACGGGTCTGCCACAGGAGTACAAAGTTCTGCACCTGCTCACCGAAATTGACAACAACGGCGCTACCTACACCTTTCAGTATACCTTTTCGAGTAAGCTGGATTTCTTTCGCTTCCAGAAATACCATTCGGATGAATTGCTCGGCCAAATTCAGCAGCGGTACGGCAACCAGCACGTCACGTTCCAGAGCCTGCTGGAGGAAGTGTAGTGGTACCGAGCTATAAATGAGCAGCCCACGGTTTTGGCCGTGGGCTGCTGGCTTTTAAGCCGGACTTTCGTTGTTGGCAACGGCTTTCGGGCGGCTGCGTTTGTCGAGCGACAGCAGGAACGCCGGAAGCAGAATCAGGTTGGCGGCCATCCCCATCAGCAGCGTGATCGAGACCAGAACACCCAGCGCCACGGTGCCCTGGAAGGTGGAAAAAGCGAAAATGGCAAAGCCGGCGAAGAGGATAAACGCCGTGTAAATCATGCTGATTCCGGCCTGATGGATGGTGTTGGTGATGGCCTTGGAAATGCTTAAACCGCGCCGGAGTTCTTCCCGGTAGCGGGCTACAAAATAGATCGTACCGTCAGACGCAATACCGAACGCAACGCTGAAAATCAGGATGGTCGACGGTTTGAGCCGGATGCCGAAGTAACCCATGATTCCCGCCGTGATAAGTAGGGGCACGATGCGCGGCAGGGAGCAGATGATAACCGTGCGCACGTCGCGGAGCAGCAGCGCCAGCAGCGCCGTGATCAGGATTACGGCCAGGTAGACGCTCTCCTTCAGGTTGTCCACCAGGTACTCGTTACCTTTCGTAAAAATGGTGCTGCTGCCCGTAATCCGAACGTCGTACATGTCGCCGTTGGAAACCCGCTGGCCGGTTTCGCGGTCGATGTTGAAAATGGAATCTACTTTGGGTTGCAAGGTCGTCAAAAGCTCCCGGATGCGAACCGTGCCCACGTCGGCCATCTGGAAACTGACACGGGTATACCGCCGGGTGCTGTCCAGAAATCCTTTGAATACGTTGCTCTGGCCTTTCATCTGGGGAGCGTAGGCGGCCAGTTTGCTCATTTCCAGCGCCCCGGGCAGAACGTAGTATTTCGGATCGCCCCCGCGGTAGCCCTGGTACAGAAATTTGGCCGCTTCAACGACTGATAGCGGGCGCGTAAATTCTGGATATTTTTCAAACTCGCGCTGCAGAAGCCGCATCTTGGTCAGCGTCTGGGGCGTCAGAATCCGGCCCGGCTGACGGGAATCAATAAAGACCTCGAACGGTAAAACCCCCCGGAAATTTTTCTCGAAAAACTTCAGGTCGGTATAAATCGGATCGTTCTTCGGCAGGTCGTCAACCACGTAGCCCACGGCTTTGATTTGCGCGGCTCCAACCAGGCTGACGATGACCAGAATGCCAATGAACGCGTAAACGACCCGTCGGCGGTGGTGCACGATCTGATTCACCCAATTCAGGAACGAAACCACCCAGCGGCTTTCCAGGTGGCCGCGCTGCTTCGACGACGGCTCGGGCAAATACCCAAATACAATCGGAATCAGAATCAGGCAGATTGCGTAAGTGACGACCACGCCCAGGGCCGCTACCAGTCCGAACTGGGCAAGCATGGGGCTGCTGGCGAAATAGAAGACGAAAAATCCGATGGCGGTGGTTACGTTGGCGAAAAACGTCATCTCGCCGATGCGCTCCGTGGCGGTGTTCAGTGCCCGAACCTTGTCGCCGTGCTGGCTGAATTCTTCGAAGTATTTATTGATGAGGAAAATCGTGTTTGGAATCCCGATGACAATGATCAGGGGCGGCAGCAGACCCGTCAGCAGCGTAATTTTGTAGCCGAACAACACCAGAAAGCCCAGCGACCAGATGACGCCCACGCCTACGATGCTGATGGCTGCCAGTACCGCCACGAGGGAGCGAAAGAAAAACAGCAGAATCAGGGCCGTTACGCCAAACGCCAGCCCCATGAACAAAACCATTTCGTTGCTGACTTTCCTGGTAAACTTGGTCCGGATGTAGGGCATCCCGGATAGGTGCACCGGAATCTTGAACTTATCGCCGAAGGCCCTTACTTTCTTCTCAATTTCCAGCACGTAGCCAATGCGTTCTTTGGTGTTCACCGCTTTCGGGTCGAAGGTGACGGCCATCAGGTGAGACCGCCCGGCGCTGTCGGAAACAAAACCGCGGTAGAAAGGCAGCGAAGCCACCAGCGACTGCACGCTGTCTGCTTCGGCCTGGTTGGTGAGCGGTCGGGGAGAAATGGGCAAAACCTGAAACTGCCGGATGCTGTCGTTGCGGACAAGGCGGAACAGGCTGGCCGCCGACAGAACCGTCTGGACGCCCGGCGATTTCTTAATATCCTGATTCAGCGTGTGCCAGCCGTTGAAAACCGAGAGTTTGTACAGGTCCGGCGTATCAATGCCAATGACCATAACGCTGCCGTCTTCCCCAAACCGTTTCTTAAACGCTTCGTACAACTCAAAATCTGGATCGTTGGAGGGTAAAATCCGGGCCACTTCGTAGGAAAGCTGGATCTGGGTGACCTGGTAGGCCATGAATACCGTACCAACGAAAATGGCGATCAGGAGGGAGATGCGGTTTTTTAAGATAAAATCCGAAAGGCGGTGCCAGAACATTAAGAAGGAACTGAAGGTAAGGCCGCAAGGTACTAAAAGCGAAGGATTTTTTGAAGAAGAACCTGCGGCCTTTGGGCAAAACCGGACGGCTTTATACGGCCCAGACTGACGGGCTGCCGTCCGGTTACGGTTTTGTCGGTTTCTGTTAATTCAACGACAAAAGCTGCGGACCAAACTCTTCGTAATGAATCGCTTCTTTGCGGACGCCCAGAGCCAGCAGGTCCGCATACTGTCGGGTGATGAAGACAGGCGGGCCACACAGGTAATACTCGGCCTCCGTCGGCAATGAGTCGCTGGGCAAGCGGTTGAGATCTACGAAGCCCTCGTAAACCGGGTCTGTTTCGTTTAGTGTTTCCACTTCATCATAAAAAATGTGTTTCTCCAGCGGACGGTGATAGGATGCGTAGTAATCAACCACCCCTTTGAAGGCATGGACTGCCTGATTGCGACAACCGTGAATCCAATGAATTGGTCGGCTGCTGCCGTTTGCAACCAGGCTTTCGAGCATGCTTAGCAGGGGGGTCTGGCCGATTCCTCCGCTCAGGAAAACCACGGGTTTAGCTGCATCCGTTTTCAGGCTGAAATCCCCGGCGGGGGCACTCACATCCAGGCGGTCGCCCTCCCGAATGAAGGTGTGTAACTGGTTGCTGACCATGCCGTCGGGCGTGAGCTCCCGCCCACTTTCCCGCTTGACCGAAATGCGGTAGTATAACTGATTCGGGGCGTTGGAAATGCTGTACTGACGCGGCTGGAGCAGGTTGAGCTGGGGCACCAGCACCCGGACGCTCAGGTACTGACCCGGCAGGTGATCCGCAACTGGTCCGCCATCCGCCGGATACAGGTGAAAGGATGTAACTTCCTCTGATTCAATCACCTTGGTTTTGACAACAAACGGACGCCAGCCCGTCCAGCCCCCGGTTTTGTTGACCTGACTGGCGTAGAGTTGGGCCTCGGTTCCAATCATCAGATCGGCCAGCGCCTGATACGCGTTGCGCCAGGCTTCCAGGAGTTCGGGAGTGGCGCTTTCTCCCAGCACTTCGGCAATGGAAGCCATCAGGTGGCGCCCCACAATCGCGTAGTGCTCCGGCCGAATGTCCAGGCTGGTGTGTTTGTGGCCAATGTGCTCAAGAACCGGCAGCAGCACGGCGGGATTGTCGATGTGTTCGGCGTAGGCCAGTACGGCCATGGCCAGGGCGGTTTGCTGGCGGCCATTTTGCTGATTTCCCTGGTTGAAAACATTTTTTAACTCCGGATTAAAGGAAAACATCCGGCGGTAGAAATGAGACGTTAAGGCAACACCGGATTCGCGAAGCACCGGCACAGTGGCTTTGATGAGTTGTTTTTGTTCCGTAGTCATGATTTACGTGGTAATCAGGTTAAAAATGAAATAGTAAAATACCTTTTAGTCTTCTAATTGGTCAAAAAAAATCAACTCCGGCCCAAATACACCAATTGCTTGTCGAGCAAATCGTTGAACTGGCTAATGGTAGCCGATTCCAGCATCTGCTGCATTTGGTTACGGATGGCTTTGAATTCGTAATGAATAGGGCAGGGATTGCGCTCCGAGCAGTAGGTCAGTCCCAATCCACAACCCGTAAAGATTTTATCCCCATCGATGGCTTTTACTACATCGGCCAGGCTGCGTTGCATTCCCGCCTGATCGACAAAAAAGCCGCCGTGTGGACCTTTTGCCGATAGAATCAACTCCTTCCGGGCCAGATCCTGAAGAATTTTCGCAATAAACGGTTCAGGCGCGTCAACAGCCTGCGCAATCTGCCGGAAGCTAACCTTATTGCCTCCAACCGATTGCTGGGCAATGTAAATCATGGCCCGAATGGCGTATTCGCACGTTTTAGAAAACATAGCACGTTAAGCGTTTACGACTCCAAAAGTAGTATTTATTTAATAAAAGACAAATTTATCCTTTAATTTTTTGAAGAGCGTTCTGAAGGTGGATGCAATGGGCCAATCAGGAAATATGCAATTTTTAAACAAGGCCGGATTAAGTACGACAAAATGGTAAACAACGGGTCTGGTACTAGCCCGAAACTTTACGAAAAGAAAATGTCACTATTCTATAAACAGACAAATAAAAACGGGTTCAGAAATAATCAATTCAAGACTTTCCTAAACAACTGTGCAAATTTTCGAGTTTGACAGATGTACGCACCTGTCCGACCGCGAGCCTAGCTCTTTGATAAAAAACAGTCTGTTATCAGGATAATTAATCTACCATTATTTCTAGAAATAATTATGAATTATAACCCACTACCAAACGTAGCGCACAATGTGCACATGCCCACTAGTGTTGCGTTCATCGGTGATTACCTACCCCGTCAATGTGGTATTGCTACGTTTACCTCGGATCTCTATAAGTCGTTTACAAATTTTTATCCGGATGCATCGGCAATGGTAGTGTCGGTCAACGATGTGCCGGATGGGTATGATTATCCCGAGGAGGTTCGCTACGAATTTTACCAGCACGATCTGAATTCGTATAAAAAAGCGGCCGAGTTTCTGAACTCGATGAATACGGAAGTGGTGTGTTTGCAGCATGAATACGGTATTTACGGCGGCCCGGCGGGCAATTATATTCTAACGTTACTGCGGAATCTGACCATGCCCGTGGTGACTACGTTCCATACGGTTTTGCGCAACCCCGATCAGGACCAACTGATGGTATTGAAAACCATTGCCGACCTGTCGGCCCGGGTGATTGTGATGACCGAAAAAGGCCGTCAGTTCCTGAAAGATATTTACGAAGTGCCGGAAGATAAGATTGATGTAATCGCGCACGGAATTCCCGATATGCCTTTTGTCGATCCGCACTTCCACAAAGACCGGTTTGGAATTGAAGGCAAGCAGGTGTTGCTGACGTTTGGGCTGTTATCACCAAACAAAGGCATTGAAAATGTAATCAAAGCCTTGCCCCGGATTGTCGAACGGCATCCGGATACGGTTTATATTGTGCTTGGGGCTACTCACCCCAACCTGGTCCGCGATCAGGGTGAAGCCTACCGTGATAGCCTGAAAAAACTGGCTGAGGATTGTGGCGTCAAGGAGAACGTCATGTTCTTTAATCAGTTTGTTGAGTTGGATAACCTGATGGAATTTCTGGGCGCAGCTGATATTTACATTACGCCCTATTTAAATCCGGCTCAGATTACCTCGGGAACCTTGTCGTACGCCTTTGGCTGCGGAAAGGCCGTGGTATCAACGCCGTACTGGCACGCCGAAGAATTACTGGCCGACGGGCGTGGGATTCTGGTGCCGTTCAACAACTCGGAAGCCGTAGCCGACGAAATCATCAAGCTGATGAGTGACGATTCGTTGCGGCACGGTATGCGGAAAAAAGCATATATGCTCGGTCGCAGCATGATCTGGGAACGGGTGATGGAACGGTACGTGTCTACGTTTGTCCAGGCCCGCCAGCAGCCCATTGCGTTGCCCGGCAATCCGCAGTCGCTGATAAACGGCAGTGGAAGCGGAGCCTACAAATTACCGCCCATTCGGCTGGATCATCTTTACCGGCTGTCGGATTCTACCGGTATTATCCAGCACGCCCGCTACCATTTGCCGCACTACGATGAAGGCTACTGCACCGACGACAACGCCCGGGCGCTGATCCTGACCGTTCAGTTGGAAGAAGCCGGCATGGGCGACCACAAACTGTCGGAGCAGGCCGATGTGTACGCGGCTTTCCTGAATTATGCCTACATCCAGGGACGGGGGCAATTTCGCAATTTTATGAGCTACGACCGGCGCTGGCTTGAAGATGTGGGGTCCGACGACAGCACGGGCCGGGCGCTCTGGGCGCTTGGAACCTGCGTGGGCCGTACGTCGGATAAAAACCTGGTCACCTGGGCCATGCCCATGTTGCACCAGGCGTTGCCATCGCTCGTCGATCTGGCTTCACCCCGGGCCTGGGCGTTCGGAATTCTGGGAGCCTGTGAATACCTGAAACGCTTCGGCAACGACCGGCTGGTCAAGACGATTCTGCAGCAACTGGTCGACAAAATGCTTATCCGCTACAGCGATAGCAAATCCAAAGAGTGGCCCTGGTTCGAGGGTTATCTAACCTACGACAACGCCAAACTGTCGCACGCGTTGATCTGTGCTGGTGAAACCTTGCAGGATCATAAAGTAACGGATCTGGGCGTGAAGAGTCTGGATTGGCTTATTTCGCTGCAGATGAGTGGCAGCAGCGCCACCAATACGGGCTATTTCCAGCCCATCGGCACCAACGGTTTTTACGTCAAAGGAGCCGAACGCGCGTATTTCGATCAGCAGCCGCTTGAAGCCCAAGGGTCGGTATCGGCCTGTCTGGCGGCATACCGGGCCACGAAAGAGCCGATGTGGCTGAAGCGGGCTACCAAGATTTTCAAATGGTTTACGGGGCACAACGATCTTGGCTTATCCATTTACGACCCCAACACGGGTGGCTGCCGCGACGGTTTGCACGTAGATCGGGTCAATCAAAACCAGGGCGCCGAGTCGACGCTTGCGTATTTAATGGCGCTGACGGAACTTCATTTGTTCCAAAAACAAATTTCTGATACCGAAATTGCAAATGCGGCACTAACATTGTTAGTTTAAACGTTGAGGCAGAAACAGCGGGGGATTGAATCGGATCACCAAAATGGCCCCATTCAATCCCTCTTCCATTGGTTAACCTTCTGTCCGTCAAGATTTGTTTTATTATGATCAAAGCAACTCGCACAGGCATTGTACTACGTCCCGACCCTACTCGGGTTCTGTTTCGTCCGTTTGAACTCAGCAGTTCAACCCGTGTTCTGAAAATCATCGCCCGGGTGAACGCCATGACCGAAGAGGAAGTCGAGCGTAAACTGAATGAAGTAATCCGTGAATTTGGAAGCCGCCATTACAAACTGGAACGGTTTTTCTTAAAACGGTTCAATCATATAAAATCCCAGTTGCTGACGGACGAACCGTTGTCAACGGAGCGTAAATTGCTGCTCGGCGCGTATTTCACGATGGAATATTCGCTGGAGTCGGCCGCGCTTTTTAACCCGTCGATGGTTTGGCATCCCGATCAGACCAACGTGCCACCGGGCTTCAAACGCTTTATTTTAAGTATGCGTGCTACCGGTGAAGGGCATATCTCGTCCATCACGTTCCGGATGGGGTACATCGATCAGGAAAGCAAGATCATCCTGCGAAAGCCGTCGCGGTACGTAACTTCGCCGGAAATTGTACCCAATCACCGGTTTAACCGGGCGCAGTTTGAGCGAAAACTCTACGAACTGCGCATGTCGAACCCTATTTCGGACATGATGATGACGGGGCTAGGGGAGGAGTTTGGCCTGGAAGAAATGGAAGACCGGCTGAAACGCATCCTGAGCCAATACCGGCACCACGCCGAGTATGAGGCCATTGCCAGCAGCCTGCGGACACTGGCCCGCTCCAACTACGAGCTTGATTTTGACGAAGACCAAAGCTTGGATGAGCGCTGCATCTTCCCGACCTCCCCGAACGAAACCAACGGAATTGAAGATGCCCGCTTTGTGCAGTTTGTCGACGACGACGGCGAAGTGACTTATTACGCAACCTACACGGCCTACAACGGTCAGGTTACCTTCCCGCAACTGCTCATGACCAAAGACTTCACCCACTTCAGCGTCAGTACGTTGAACGGGGCCGAGGTGCAGAACAAGGGTATGGCGTTGTTTCCCCGGAAAATCAACGGGAAGTATGTGATGCTTTCCCGACAGGACGGCGAAAACATCTACCTGATGTATTCGGACGATCTGTATTTCTGGCAAACGAAGGAGGTGCTGCTGAAGCCTACTTACCACTGGGAATTTGTCCAACTCGGTAACTGCGGTTCGCCCATTGAAACGGAAGCCGGTTGGCTGGTTTTAAGTCACGGCGTGGGTCCAATGCGTAAATACGCCATCGGTGCTTTTCTGCTAGACCTAAATGATCCTTCAAAAGTGATCGGGCGGACGGTCGAGCCGCTGCTCAGTCCCGACGAAAATGAGCGCGAAGGCTACGTGCCGAACGTCGTTTACAGTTGCGGAGGGTTAATCAACGGCAATGACCTGATAATTCCGTATGCCATGTCGGATTACGCCAGCAGCTTTGCTACGGTTAACGTTCGGGAGTTGCTGGAGGTGCTGACGGGGAGCCAAAAAGAAGTGCAAGTAAACGTCGAGGAAAACAGCTAGTAATTTTCATCCCATAGCTACAAAGCCGCTCCTTATTTTCGGATGGGGAGCGGCTTTCTTTTGTCCGGTCCAGCCAATGCCGCTGATTGGAAAGCGTAACTTACAAATCTGCTCAATTATTTCTGCAAAATATGAAGAAATATACTCACCGTTTTTATCCGTTTCAGCGCCGGCTAGGGTAGGGGCTAATCCGAATGGTAACGATGTTTCCAAAAATCTCCCGCCCAGTTCTTTTGCTCCCGTCGGCAGAATTTTAAGACGGTCCTGCTTTGGATCAGTAATTCCATTTTATTGAGAATGAATGTTTTGCCAATAGGTAGACGGCTTTTATCCGCTTGGGGGTAAACCGAGATGCTTCAGGCGATAATTAAAGTAGCCGATATGGAATATCCAAGCGAGTTCACCATTTTTAATTTTTTTTAAGAATTATAAGAAATAGTAGGCGAATACGTGGATTGATTTCATTAGATTTACCAAAAAAATCGCATTTCTTTCCAATTAACTACCAGTCCATCTATTAGCCGCCGTATCAACGGTACAAAAAATCTATGGTGAAACACCTACTCCCTCCAGCTCAGCTTGGCAGGAAGATGAGCGTTTGTGTGCCTCAACTCCTCTTAGCTGTTCTCTGCACAAACTTCGCTCTCGCTGCGAAAGCTCCCGACCGGAACGTATCAGCCAGAAATCTTGTATCGGTCAAACTGATCGATCGGACGCTGACCGGTAAAGTAACAGACGAAACAAACTCTCCGCTGCCGGGTGTGAGTATCGTTCTGAAAGGAACCCAGCGTGGTACGGTAACTGATGCAAACGGCACGTATAAACTCGACGTTCCGGACAATGGCGGAACGCTGGTTTTCTCGTTTGTTGGTTACCTGCCGCAGGAGGTAAACGTTGGAACGCAGACCGCAGTGAACGTTAGCCTGAAAACCGACGACAAAGTTCTGGAAGAGATCGTCGTTATCGGTTACGGTACCGCCAAGAAAAGTGACTTGACCGGCGCCGTTGGCTCGGTGCGGGAAGCCGAATTGAAAGAACGTCCAACGGCTTCGCTGACCCAGGCGTTGTCCGGCCGGATGCCCGGTGTGCAGGTGAACACCAACTCGGGGCGCCCCGGTGGCCGGACTACCGTCCGCATCCGTGGTTTTAGCTCCATCAACTCATCGAACAACCCGCTTTACGTGGTTGACGGTGTGATGTTGCCCCAGGGAAACCAGAGCCAGTTTAGCTCGGCAATCGACTACATCAACCCCAATGATATCGTTTCGGTAGAGGTCTTGAAAGATGCTTCATCGACCGCTATTTACGGAGCTCGCGGTGCCAACGGGGTTATTCTGGTCACGACGAAAAAAGGAAAAGCAGGCGAAGGACAGGTCACGTACAACGCCGATTTCAGCGTGAACACGATTGGTCCGAACCGCCCCCAGGTGCTGAACGCCAAAGAATACCTGCAAGTGGAAGACCTGGCGTACGCCAACATCCAGAAATACGATCCGACGGGTTGGGCATCCGGTAAATATACAAGCCTGGACCCCATTGCCCGCAGAAGACGATTCAGCGAAGCCCACCCCGGTGTTTTCGACGCAAACCTGAACCCGCTTTACGATACCGACTGGTTCAAGGAAACCACGCAGAACAAACTTTCTCAAAACCACCAGTTGGGTTTCAGTGGGGGTAACGAGCGCACCCAGTACTCCTTGTCGATCGGCTACCGCAACGACGAAGGTCTGATCAAGACGTCGTACATGCGCCGGTACTCGGGCCGTTTTACCATTGACGATCAGGTTAAAAAGTGGTTGAAAATCGGTGGTACACTGAGCTACAACAACCAGACAGAGAACCTGGTGGACATCAACGATGCCGTTGCTCGCCAGATCGTGGAAGATTTCCCGTTCCTGCCGGTAAGATACTCGGATGGTACGTATGCTAGCAACCGTGATTACCCGAGCGCCGAAGGTTCGTTCAGTTCCATGCACCGGCTGATGGACCGGCGGTACATCCTGAACACGCAGACCACGCTGGGAAGCCTTTACAGCAACATTACCTTTGCTAAAGGGCTGGAAATGCGCACGGTATTGGGTGTCAACCTGATGACGCAGGAAAACAACGAATCGCAAACCCGGACGCTGAACCCCGGTCAGTTTGGGAACGCAGCCAGCCGGAACCGCCGGGAGAACTTCTGGTCACTGGAAAATTACCTGACTTACAACAAGCAGATCAGCGACAACCAGAACCTGACGGCCCTGCTCGGTTTATCGTGGCAGGAAACAAACTTCTTCAATATGTCAGCGACAGTTCAAAACTTCGCTACAGACTATTTTGGATACAACAACTTAGGAGCTGGAGCTACCAACCCGCAGGTGGGATCGGGTGCGTCACGGTTTGCATTTAACTCGTACTTCGGTCGGGTTAACTACAGCCTGATGGAAAAATACCTGTTCACCGTAACGGGCCGGGCCGATGGTTCGTCGAAATTTGGTGCCAACCACAAGTTTGCGTTCTTCCCGTCGGCTGCTTTTGCCTGGCGTGTATCGGAAGAAAGCTTCCTGAAAGGCAACCCGGTTATTTCCAACCTGAAACTTCGTACCAGCTACGGCTTAACGGGTAACTCCGAAATTCCGCCTTATACGTCACTGGCGCTGTTAAGCTCCAACTATGCAACCATTTACGGCGATACGCGCTTTAACGGAACGGGGATCGACCGCCTGGCCAACCCCGACCTGCGGTGGGAAAAAACGGCTCAGACCGACATTGGTCTGGAAATCGGTATCCTGAAAGGCCGCATCAACCTGGAAGCGGACTACTACTACCGTAAGACAACCGACATGCTGCTCGATGCGCCCGTACCGCGTACCAGTGGTTACGCAACCATTCGTCAGAACGTTGGCTCGATGCAGAACCAGGGCTTTGAGTTTGCGCTGAATACCGTCAACATCGACCGTCCCGGCTTCTCGTGGAATACGACGTTCAACCTGTCGATGAACCGCAACAAGGTGCTTTCGCTGGCTACGCCGTCGGACATCTTCAACGTGGGTGGCCCGAACTTCACCAACCCGACGAACATCATCCGCATTGGCGAGCCGGTTGGGTCATTCTGGGGTCTGACCCGTCTGGGTACCTGGAGCGAAGCGGAGCGCGAAGAGGCTGCTAAATTCACCAGCTACCGGAACAACCTGACCATGCTGCCGGGTGACATCAAATACCTGGACGTGAACGGTGATAAAATCATCAACGACGCCGACCGGAGCATTATTGGAAACGGTAGCCCGAAAGGCTGGGGTGCGTTCACTAACAACGTTCGTTTCAAAAACTTCGATGCAACGCTCGAACTTCAGTACATGTATGGCAACGATGTTATGCTGATGAACCTGCACGCCAGCGAAGACCGGCAGGCCCTGGCCAACAGCTATGCTTCGGTGTTGAACGCCTGGAGACCGGATAACCAGAATACGCCAATCGCCGAAATCCGGGAAACCCGGGCGGGCTACGTAACCAACGTAGACAGCCACTGGATCAAAAACGGTTCGTTCCTGCGGGGCCGTAACCTGCTGCTGGGCTACACCTTCCCGAGCCAGGTGACCGAGCGGATCAAAGTAAACCGGCTCCGGTTGTACGCTACGGTGCAGAACTTCTTCCTGCTGGTTGAAGATCCGATCGTTGGCGATCCTGAAGTAACGCCGACCAACCAGGGAGATGGCAACAGCGCCTTCTCACAAGGGATGATCTGGCACAACTATCCGAAGCCAACCACGTACATGCTGGGACTCCAGATTGGCCTCTAATTATTGATTATTCAAAAAGAAACTTGCAATGAAGCATACAATCATAAAAAAACTGAGTAAAGTGGCCCTGGTCGGTGCGGTTTTGCTTGGTCCCTCCAGTTGCTCCGATTTCCTGGAAGAACAGGCTCCCTCGAACCTGACTTCTGACATTTTCTATACCATTCCGGATCATGCCGAAGCCGCGCTGGCGTCGGTCTATGCCAGCCTGCGCTTTATTGGCGATGGAGCCAACATCTTCTCCAACAACTGGCAATTGCTGGAAGCCATGACGGGGACTTCCACGACGGAGACCGCCCAGAACTCGGACTTGAACAACCTCTACAGCCTTTCGCACGACGGAAACACCATCCACGTGGTAAACTACTGGAATGGGTTATACCGGGTTATCGCGCAGGTCAACCAACTGCTTGAGCGGGTGCCGGGTATCACGATGCCGGATGCGCAGAAAACCAAGATTTTGGGGGAAGCGCGGTTCCTGCGGGCGTGGGCTTACTTCACGGCTGTTCGGTTGTGGGGGGATGTGCCACTCGTCACCAAACCGCAGACCATCGAGTCGGCAGATTTCAAGCCAAGCCGGGCGTCTCAGGAAGAGATTTACAATTTAATTGTTGAAGACCTGAAGGCGGCTGAATCGGCCGGACTGGCCTGGATGGATGTCAGCGGACGGGTTAACCAGGCTGCCGTGAAAACGCAGTTGGCGAAAGTTTACCTGACGATGGCCGGTTTCCCGTTGAGCAAAGGGGCATCACACTACAAACTGGCTGCCGATAAGGCCTGGGAGGTCGTTCAATACGCCAACGCCAACCCGTCGAGCATCAACCTGTTCTCAACTTACGAAGAAGTTCACAGCGAAACCACCGAGAACCGATTGGAGCATCTGTTTATGCTGCAATACAACGCAATCGTGGCCAGCAACCCGATGGATAACTTCTACGGAAACTTCAAGCCGATCAACTACAATGGTCCGACCGGAACCGGTAGCTCCGTACCCACGAAATCATTCTACGATTCATTCGAACAGGGTGACCTGCGGGCAAAAGACCAGGAGGGGTATTTCTACACGACGTACTTTACCAACGGGACGGGTGCCCGGTTTGAGTTGGGCGCTCCGTATGTGTTCAAGCACTTCAACCGCATTGCCAACGGAACGTTTGGCGTAGCGGGAACGCGTTTGAACAACCTCAACGTACCGCAGATTCGTTACGCTGAAACACTGCTGATTTACGCCGAAGCGCAAAACGAAGTTGGCGGACCGACGCAGGCCGCTTACGATGCCATGAAGCGTATCCGCGACCGGGCCAAGTTAACGACGCCCGCGCTGGGTACCTACAACCAGGCCTCTTTCCGGGAAGCTGTTTGGCGGGAACGCTGGCACGAACTGTGCTATGAGCAGCTCACCTGGTTTGACATGGTTCGTTTGCGGAAAGTCTACAACGAGAAAACCAACGGGTTCGATAATTTCGTGGGTCACGTCAACCTGAATACGAACAAAACCTTGGAAGCGAAACACTTGCTGTTGCCGCTGCCAAGACAGGAGATGCTGAACAACCCGAACCTCCGGCCGCAAAATCCCGGTCATCCCGAATAGGTAAGGAATACAAACCATGAAAGCCGCCCCGATCGACGCTGTCAGTTGGGGCGGCTTTGTTTTTAAGCACGACAATCATATAACTTGTTGCCAAAACCGGGAAAGTTTCCTGCCAGTTTGAAGTCTTACTTGCTTGTGGGCTTTCCGTTTAGCCATTTTCCGATGAAACAGAACATTGCGCAGATCGCGCTTGTCGTTGACGATTACGATGAAGCGATTCAGTTTTATACCCAAAAACTAAGTTTTACGCTGGTCGAAGATACTGAACTGTCGCCAACCAAACGGTGGGTGTTGGTGCAGCCGCCGGGTTCAACGGGCTGTCGGCTGCTGCTCGCCAAAGCCGCCGATGAATTGCAGAAAAGTCGGGTAGGCAACCAGACCGGCGGACGGGTCTTCTTATTTCTGCACACCGACGATTTCTGGCGGGATTATCAGCGCCTGGTTGAAAACGAGATTGTCTTTGTACGAGAACCTGCCAGACAGACCTACGGAACGGTGGCCGTTTTCGAGGACTTATACGGTAATTTGTGGGATTTAATCGGGCCTGCGTGATGCCTTGGCATCACGAATTTCATAACCTTTTTTCCACTCGGTTGTTATAGATGTGTGGTCTTTACAACCAACAAACAACGGTATGGAAAAGGATAAGCAGATAAATGAAGAGGATATTGCCGCGATTGACAACCGACATCGTCATGATCAGGAAGATTCGGCAAACGCCATAGATAGCCGGGAAATTACTGGCGGTGAAGATGGTCGTAATGACCGCTTCATGGGCAGTACCGACATGGACAGTGGCAACGGTTTGTTGCGGTTTAACGATAGCGACGACCAGAATAACAGCCCGGCTGAAGATATCACGGAGGAAGGACAGAAAAGTGTGGTGAGTTCAGGCCCCACAACGAATTCGTCGATGGTGGAGGTCACAACCCACGGTCCAGATGATTACGCGTCTGCGGCAGATGTTCCGGTGCCGAATGCCCAGGAAGAAGCCAAAGAACAGGAAGAGGACGAGTTGGAGCCGGAAGTCGACCAGTCGGAGGAAAACACCGAAGATGAAGTGGCCCAAACCGGCACCGCCACCGAGCATAAACCAGTTTATTAATCTCACCTTACAGCCATCTGCCTGTAACATTCAACTCAACAACGTTATGAGCTTATCAAGCAATTCCCGGAAAGAAAGCACAGAATCATATGCCGCCCAACGCATGGGCAACACCATGGGTGTAGCACCCGAACAGAGCCAATTGGCCAAAACCGATCAGCCCGGAGACCTTCTGCCCTCCGAATCATACCAAACCGGTGAGATTGATGTAAGGGACCTGCAGCCTGTCGACGATGAACCCAACAAGGTTCAGAATGAAGGTGTAAACTCAGATACAGAACTAGTGGAAGTATCGGACGATGCCGTGGCTCGCGACGACGATGGCGGGCTGGGCGACTCAAAATGGGCGGAAGACCGCGTACCCGGTGCCGATTGGAACCGTGATACAGAAGAAACAAAAGAACTCGGCCATTCATAAGCAAACAGATTTGCACTTTTTTAAGCCCACCTCGTGTGGGCTTTTTTGTTGGATGGTGATTATTCCCCGCCGGTAGGTGCGGACGGATAGCAAATCCGTTCTACCTTTGCGGGATGCAAATGCCTTTCCATCAGAAACCGGTTTTCTGGCAACTGCTCAGTGTTGCACTGCTGATTCCGGCTCTTTTTTCATACCTGGGTTTTCTGCCGCTGGATACCGGAACCGACGAACCGCGCCGGGCGTTGGTGGCACTGGAAATGATTCTGTCGGGCGACTACCTGACGCCTACTCTGAACGGCGAGCTCTATTTCAATAAACCGCCCCTCTATAACTGGCTGATTGCGACCTCGTTTCAGCTCTTTGGGAACTATTCATCATTTGCACTGCGGTTTCCGATGATTGTTTCGCTGTTGCTCTATGGCGTAACCATCTACCTGCTCGTCAAACCGTATCTGGGTGGTCGGGTTGCGTTCGCGGCCGCGCTGATGCTTATCACCAACACCCGAATTTTATTGTACGATTCAATGTTGGGGCTGATCGACATTACGTTTTCGTGGCTTACCTACACGGCTTTTATCCTGGTGTATCGTTTCGACCAGAAGCGTAAGTATTGGGCGTTGTTTCTAAGTACGTATTTGCTGACAGCCCTCGGTTTCATGATGAAAGGACTGCCTTCGCTGGTGTTTCAGGGCTTTACTTTACTCGCTTATTTTCTCTACACAAAGCAGTTTCGCAGGCTCTTCAGCCCGGCGCATTTTGCGGGGATTGCGCTCTTTTTACTGATTGTTGGGAGCTACTATGTGGCTTATTTCGATCGGAACAACATTCCGCCGGAGAAAATCGCATCGGTTTTATTTGACGAGAGCGCCAAACGGACCGTCGTGAAGTTTGGCATCGGGGAGACGCTGCTTCACATGCTGACGTTTCCCTTCGAAATGCTGTACCATTACGCCCCCTGGATGCTGCTGGTGGTATTGCTGTTCCGGAAAGGGGCTTTGGCGTGGAAACAACCGGCCACCGCCCAGAGTCAGCCCACTGATCGGCCGTTAATCGCCGGGCAACCGTTTGTATTATTCAATGCCATTATTTTTCTGGCCAACTTTGTCATTTACTGGTCGTCTCCTCAGGTGTACGCCAGGTATTTGCTCATGTTGCTTCCCCTGCTCTTTACGATTTTTGCCTACGTTTATTACGAACGAACCTCTCCGACCGACTGGCGACGCCGGAGTTGGGAAGGGTTGCTGGGAATCGTTATGGTGGTGGTCACGCTGGGGGCATGGGTACCGTTATTTCACCCGGAAACGCAGGTAATACCGGGGGTATTGTGGAAATGTGGGTTGATGTTTGCGGGGCTTGGGTTCATTACATACCACTACATCCGGCAACCCGAACACCGGTTGATTATCCTGATTGCCTTTCTGGCGATGTTCCGTAACGGTTTCAACTGGCTGGTTATTCCGCCCCGGCTGGCGCACCGGCAGGAATACAAAGATTCTTCGGAGCGGATTGCGCGGCAGTCGCTCGGGAAACCGTTGTATGGTTATAAAGAAACCATCGGCGACGACGGGCAAACCGACGTGAACAGCTTTCACATCGAAGCGGTGCGCGGGGAAATCCTACGCAGAACCGACCGCAAACTGCCCAATGCCCTTTACATTGCCGACTCGACCGCGCTGTCCGGGGAGCGCTACCAAACTCTTTCTGATTTTGACTTGTTTGACAGACATCCGGCCAAGTTAGTTCGCTTTGCACCTTAGCAAGTGCTTCATTGACTCCGCGTTGTTCGTCCGAAAAAACATTCTATGCAACCGTATCTCTCCATTGTTATCTGTGTCTATAACGAAGAAGGCAATATTTTCCCGATGATCGAGCAGATTGAGCGGGCGTTGATCGGGTACGATTTTGAAATCGTGTACGTCAACGACGGCTCTACTGACCGGACACTGGTCGAGTTGAAATCCGTGCACAATGACCGGCTGGTGGTGGTCGATCTCCAAACGAATTACGGCCAGAGTCTGGCCCTGGCGGCCGGAATCGACGTTGCCAGGGGGGAGTACATCGTTACGATGGACGGCGATCTGCAAAATGATCCCGCCGATATTCCGATGATGCTCCGGCTGGCCGAAGAGGGCGATTATGACCTGGTAGCTGGTATTCGGGCCAAACGTCAGGACGGGGCGTTGCTGCGTAAATTACCCAGCCGCATCGCCAACTGGATCATCCGGCAAACGTCGGGCGTACACCTGAAAGATTACGGCTGCGCCCTGAAAGTGTTTCGGGCCGATCTGGCCAAAAGTCTCGGTTTGTACGGAGAGCTTCACCGGTTTATTCCCGTGCTGGCCCGGCTGGAAGGCGCGCGCATGACGCAGGTTGACGTACAGCACCACCCGCGTCGGATCGGGCAGTCGAAATACGGCTTGGGCCGTACGCTGAAAGTGGTCAGCGACCTGATCCTGATGCTGTTCATGAAAAAGTACCTCCGCAAACCGATGCATCTTTTCGGAAGCTGGGGGCTGATGGCGCTGGCCGTGGGACTATTGATCAACGGCTACCTGCTCTTCCAGAAGCTGCTGGGCCACGACATCTGGGGCCGTCCACTGCTGATTCTCGGAACCATTTTGGTACTAGCTGGTATCCAGTTAATTACCTTTGGTATCATGACGGAGCTGCAAATGAGAACCTATTACGAGTCGCAGGATAAAAAACCGTATAAAATCCGGCGGATCTATAAATCGGAGCTGGTATAAAGCGTTTTACTCATGCCAAAATTTGTAAAAACCGCCGTCAAAATTGCGTTATCCCTCCTTTCGTTATGGCTGGTATTCCGCAAGATTGAACCGGACCGGGTTTGGGAGGTAATAACGCGGGTACATCCGGCGTGGCTACTGGGAGCAGCGGCTCTGTTTGTGCTTTCAAAAGTGGCTTCGGCGGAGCGGTTACTACGGTTGTTTGAGCAGCTTGGCTTGTCCATTCGCCGTCAGGCCAACCTGAAACTGTATTGGCTGGGTATGTATTATAACCTGTTTCTGCCCGGTGGCATCGGCGGAGACGGGTATAAGGTTTATCTGTTAAATCGCCTGACCGGAACCCCGGTGAAAGCCCTGATTGGAGCCACGCTTCTAGACCGGCTGATCGGTCTGCTGCCGCTGATTTACGCCGTACTGGTGTTTGCCGTACTAGTGCCCGAGGTGTCGGTTTGGGTGGGGAGAGAGGCAGGCTGGTTCTGGCTGGCGGGCATACCGATTGTGCACTGGGGGGCCAAGTGGCTCTTAGGGCGGGTTATGCCGTCGTTTTCCCCGGCTTTCGAGCGGGCCGTCGGCTGGTCGGTACTGGTGCAGGGCTTACAGATGCTCCAGATTCTGGCGTTACTACGGGCCGTTGAAGCGGCAGGGAGACCAGAAACCTACCTGCTGATTTTCCTGATTTCGTCCGTGGTGGCCACCATTCCTTTCACGATTGGCGGAGCCGGCGCGCGGGAACTGACGTTTTTGCTGGGTGCCCAGTGGCTGGCAGTACCCGCCGATGCCGCCGTAGCGGTCAGTTTATTGTTCTACATCATTACGGCTTTGGTATCGTTAACCGGCCTGGTGTACAGCTTTCAGTCCTCATCACTAACTAAGGAGCTAAGCTCATGACAGGACAAAGCCGGATGAATTCGTTTCAACGCCACGACGCTAACAGGAGCTTGGCGGCCTGCAGCGGCAAGATTTCGCCTTTCTGGACCTGCTTTTCCAGTTTGGCCAGGTGCTCCGGCATACCGGGCTGTTGATAAAAACGGGTTTCGAGCTGCTGATGGATGGTGCGGTGAAGCCAGTCGAGATTTTGCTGCTGGCGGTTACGGTCGCGAAAACCGTTCTGGGTGAGCCGCGTCTGGTGTTCTATAATAAGCTGCCAGAGCTCTCCGATTCCCCGATTCTGAAGCGCCGAGCAAGTCAGTACGGGCGGGGCCCACTGCGACGGGGCAGGCGGGAAAAGGTGCAGGGCGTTCTGGTATTCCATCCGGGCGCGTTCGGCCGCGGCCGCGTTGTCGCCGTCGGCTTTAGTAATGGCAACGGCATCGGCCAGTTCCATGATGCCACGTTTCAGGCCCTGAAGTTCGTCACCGGCTCCGGCCAGCATCAGCAGCAGGAAAAAATCCACCATCCCGTGAACCACGGTTTCGGATTGCCCGACGCCCACCGTTTCAACCAGAATAACATCAAAGCCAGCCGCTTCACAGAGCAGCATCGTCTCGCGGGTTTTGTTGCCCACGCCCCCCGACGAGCCGCCCGAGGGCGAAGGGCGAATGTAAGCCAGCGGGTCCATCGACAGGGTTTCCATCCGGGTTTTATCGCCTAAGATACTGCCGTGAGATCGCTGGCTGCTGGGGTCAATGGCCAGAACGGCAATCTTTTTTCCCAACGAAGTCAGGTGCTTGCCAAACGCTTCGATAAACGTACTTTTACCCACACCCGGAACGCCCGTCACACCAATTCGGATTGAGTAGCCGGTTTGGGGCAAAACGGCCTCCAGTACCTGTAAGGCCAACGCCTGATCGCTATCCAACTGACTTTCAACCAACGTAATAGCCCGGCTTAGTACCAGTCGGTCACCGGCTCGAATACCGGTAATGTAGTGGTCGGGCGGCAGTCGGCGCATCAGCGGGCGGATCGGATTTTCTGTTCAGCAATTTCTAAATCTTCCGGCGTGGTAATTTTAATGTTGTCGTAAGAGCCGTCGATGAGCGTAACCGGAAAACCGGCATACTCAACAACGCTGGCGCAATCCGTGAAAAACGGTTGTTCTTCCACCTGAAAGGCCCTTCTGAAGAGGGGTAGCTGGAATGTCTGCGGGGTCTGTACCAGCCGGTAACTGGTGCGGTCGACGGCCTGACTACGACCATCCGGGTGAACCAGCCGGGCCGAATCCTTCAACGGAACGCAGGTAACGGCACTGCCCGTACGTTCGGCGGTTTCAAAGCTATTGCGAATGATCGCCGTGGTAACAAACGGGCGAACGCCATCGTGAACGGCAACGAGACCGTCTTCGGCCTGAATGAATTGTAACCCGTTACGAACCGACTGAAACCGGGTTTGTCCGCCTGGAATCAGTGTAATTAGCTCTCCAAACTGGTACTGCTGGCAAAGCTCCTCCCAAACTGGCAACTGGGCCGCGGGCAATACCACGATAATTTCCAGATTGGGGCTGTAGGACCGAAAGCGTCGGATGGTGTGCATCAGAATGGGTAAACCGCCAACGGGCAGAAATTGCTTCGGCGCATTTAGTCCCATCCGGCTGCCGTTCCCTCCGGCGACAAGTATCGCAAAACGGTTTTTCATACTGGACAATAAACAGAAAAGACAAGAGACAAAAGACCCGCAGAAAGCCGTCTTTTATCCCTTGTCTATTTTCTCTGGTCTTATTAGAGAATCAGCATCGCATCGCCGTAGCTGAAGAATTTGTATTTCTCCTGAATAGCCACTTCGTAAGCCTGCTTAACGAGGTCATACCCACCGAAGGCACTGGTCATCATGATCAGAATGGACTCGGGCAGGTGGAAATTGGTCAACAGGGCGTTGGCGATTTTAAAGTCGTAGGGCGGAAAAATAAACCGGTCGGTCCAGCCTTCGACGGGTTTCAACCGCCCATTGGCCGATACCGACGATTCGATCGCCTTGAGTGAGGTAGTACCAATGGCGCAAACTCGTTTTCCATTGTCCAGGGCCTCATTCACAACTTCGGCGGCCGATTCTGCAATTGAATAGTTCTCCGAATCGGTTTTGTGCTTCGTCAGGTCTTCCACGTCAACGGTCCGGAAGGTACCCAGGCCCACGTGCAGGGTGATCGGGGCAAAATGGATGCCTTTGATTTCCATCCGCTTCATGATGGTCTTCGTAAAGTGCAGACCTGCGGTAGGAGCGGCCACCGCCCCGACGTGCTGGGCAAAGATGGTTTGGTAACGATCCCGGTCAGCGTCTTCGGTTTTCCGTTTGATTTCGCGGGGAAGTGGGGTTTCGCCCAGTTCGTCGATGGCTTTCATGAATTCTTCATGTGAGCCTTCAAACAGAAACCGGATGGTTCGGCCGCGGGAAGTCGTGTTGTCGATTACCTCGGCAACCAGGTCGCTGTCACCAAAATAGAGTTTGTTGCCCACCCGGATTTTCCGGGCCGGATCCACCAGAACGTCCCACAACCGCATCTCACGGTTTAGCTCACGCAGGAGAAAAACTTCGATTTTAGCACCGGTTTTCTCCTTGTTGCCGTACAACCGCGCCGGAAACACCTTTGTGTCGTTGATCACCATGACATCGCCGTCCCCAAAATAGGAAATGATGTCGGAGAATTGTTTGTGCTCGATGGTTTTGGTTTTACGATCAACAACCATCAACCGCGATTCCCCGCGCTCGGATGGATAGAGGGCAACAAGACTTTGGGGTAAGTCAAACCTGAATTCGGACAGCTTCATACGGTCAAATAAAGAGCATCTCTTAAAAAGAGCGCAAAATTAGCAAAAAAACAGTTAGCAGTTGACGATGAGCCAATTGTATTCTACCGCCTATTTTGTAGAAAACGCGGTAGTAACAGGTGGGTCAACGGCAAATATACATTGCGCGGGGGGGGCATTGCAAGTATATTCTGTAAACGGTCCGCTCCTTACTGCTGATTTGCGTCCAGTCCGATGGCGTGAATGGGCTGTACGGACCCTTCGGTGTTGGTTTCCGGCCGTTCGGAAATCGAAAATTTCTGCATCAGTTCGGCGGTTACCTCGTTGGCGTATGTGCCCTGAGCCGATACGAAGACACCTTTCTTGCCGTCGGCGGTTGAGATGGCGTACAACGTCATTTCGTCACCGGGGTCGGAGGTGCCTTCAAAACGGTGAAACTCATCCACGTTAAATTCTTCGGATTTCAGTTTCAGACCGCTGCCACTTTCTTCCAGATAATCCCGTTTTGGTTTAAAATCGTGCGTGTAACCGCGCTCGCGCAGGTCTTCCATCGCTTCTGTCAGGGTTTCAAAATGCTGCATGGCGTTTCTAGTTATGTGACTACTTTAAGAAACCAGCAACCCCCAAAGTTGTTTTGAAACGACGGTGAAATATGAACGATGGACAATCGTGGGGCTGCTCACCCAGTACGTTGAAGCAGCGCAATCCACCGATTGTCCATCGTTCCGGTTTCAGCAATCTTTAAGGCTTAGTCTGGTAATACCTTTACCATGATGTCTTTGAAATAAACTTTGCTTTTCGGGTCGTGGGCCTGAAGGGCAAACGTGCCGCTGCTGATCTTACGCTCGGCCATGTCGTTGGGAAGGTTCACGTTATCCGGTTCGGTGTATTCGTTGACGACTTTGTCGTTGATTTTGATGGTCACTTTTTTGCCCTGAACCATGATTTCTTCGGTGTACCATTCATTGTCCTTGACGTAGGTTTCTTTCACGTCCTGAATGGCGTACAAGCTGGCGGTCCGGCGCCAGTCGGTGTGCGAGTTGTTGACCTGTACTTCGAAGCCTTTCTTCGGCCAGCTTTCCTCCTGATACTGCGTATGGAAATACATGCCGGAATTGGAGCCGGGCAGCGTCATCACTTTTGCTTTGAACTGAAAATTCTTGAAGTTATGGTCTTGAACGGGACCGACGTAGAAAAGGTGGGCCACCTGACCGTTAACGGCAATGGCACCGTCTTCAATTTTAAAGGATTGCGCATTTTTACCAACTTTCCAGCCGTTGAACGTTTTGCCATCGAAAAGGTTAATCCAGCCATCATTTCCCTTGCCCGCTTTCGGAGTTGATGATTTCGAGCACGCACCCAACAAGACCGCTAAACAACAAACTACAATAAGGTTTTTCATAGGGTTTATTGAAAATAAGTTTGATTTCCGGCACTAAGTTAAACAACCGGCGCAATTACTGTTGCCTTGCGCACCGATTGCCGTTTTATTTTTGACACCCTGACCGCTTACCGCAGCCGTCTTTCTTTCCATTTGCTTCTCGTTTGTTCGGTCGCAGGAAGGCTGCCCCCGGTTTTCGACTGATTGTTCTGAGACAACCAGGCCGCCAGTACGCCCGCCAGTTGCGCTTCTTCCGGACGGGTTTCCGGGAGCAGCTTCTCGGGCGTGAAATAATGACTGACAAAGTGCGTATCGAACTGCCCCGAGCGGAAAGCGTCGTGCTGCATCACGAACCGGCAGAAGGGTAGCGTGGTCTGCACCCCCGTAATGCGGTATTCATCGATGGCCCGGATCATTTTCTCAATGGCCTCGGCGCGGGTGGCCCCTGTTGTCACTAATTTGGCAATCATCGGATCGTAGTAGATCGGGATCGACATGCCCTGTTCAAAACCGTCGTCAACGCGAACACCGTTGCCCTGGGGCCGTACGTACGTTTCGAGCGTGCCGACGTCGGGCAGAAAATTGTTGGCCGGATCCTCGGCGTACACACGGATTTCGATGGCGTGGCCGTTGATCTGCAAATCTTCCTGTTTAATTTCCAGCGGTTTCCCTTCCGCGATGTAGATCATCTGCTTCACCAGGTCAATCCCCGTTATCTGTTCCGTTACCGGGTGTTCGACCTGCAAACGGGTGTTCATTTCCAGAAAATAGAAATTCAGTTGGTCGTCGACAATGAATTCCACCGTTCCGGCGCCGTAATAGCCACAGGCCCGCGCTACCTCAACCGCACACCGGCCCATTTCGGCCCGAATTTCCGGGGTCAGTACCGACGAGGGCGCTTCCTCAACCACTTTCTGGTGCCGGCGCTGCACGGAGCATTCGCGCTCGAAGAGGTGAATGATGTGGCCGTGCTGATCGCCCAGCACCTGAATTTCGACGTGCCGGGGCGAGGTAACGTACTTTTCAATGAACACCGATCCGTCGCCAAAGGCCGAAGTGGCCTCGCTGACCGCCCGTTCCATGCCTTCGTCAAAATCGGCCTCCCGTTCAACGATCCGCATGCCTTTACCACCGCCCCCCGCGCTGGCCTTAATCAGAATGGGGTAGCCAATCTGGGCGGCCGTTTGTTTGGCGGCTTCGCGGTCGGTGATGGCTTCCGGTGTGCCCGGCACCATCGGAATGTGGTAAGCGGCCACGGCGGCTTTGGCAGCCAGTTTGCTTCCCATGACTTCGATCGACTCCGGCGAGGGCCCCACAAAAATCAGCCCGGCGTTCCGGACGGCCTGCGCAAAGGCGGCATTTTCGGACAGAAATCCGTAGCCGGGATGAATGGCATCGGCCCCGGTCTGGTGGCAAACATCAATGATTACGTCGGTCCGCAGGTACGACTCGGAAGAGGGGGCCGGACCGACGCAAACGGCTTCGTCGGCGTAACGGACGTGGGGTGACTGGCGGTCGGCTTCGCTGAAAATGGCAACGGTCTGAATGCCCATCTCGCGGGCCGTCCGCATAATCCGCAGGGCAATTTCGCCCCGGTTGGCAACGAGCAGTTTCTTGATTTTTGTCATTGGGTTGTCGGCGCTATCCTCTCCACGGCGTTGCTGAGCCAATGAAAGAGCGCAACAACAGGCTAAAGATGCTTTTGCAAAAATATACTTCTGCCTGCCCGCTCCTAATTTTCCGCCCGTATTTCTAAGTCCAGCCCTGCTTTGCGGTTGGCAGATTTTAACTTACTTTTGTACTTATGTGGTTAATAAACTCATTATAAACCGATAAATAACGCAATAAAGTGGATTTATTTGAGAAATTACGCACCAACCTCGGACCCATCGGTTCGTCATCGCGGGAACTGAAAGCTCACCATTATTTCGCATTTCCGAAGCTGGAAGGCGAATTAGGGCCGCACATGACTTTTCGGGGAAAGCAGATGCTCAACTGGAGTTTAAATAATTATCTGGGGCTGGCCAACCATCCCGAAGTCCGGAAAATTGACGCGGAAGCCGCTGCTGAATGGGGGCTGGCGTACCCGATGGGGGCCCGGATGATGTCGGGTAATTCAGATTTACACGAAGAATTGGAGCGGCAACTGGCCGAGTTCGTTGGCAAAGAAGATGCCTTCCTGCTTAATTACGGGTACCAGGGCGTGATGTCAGCCATTGAGGCAGTGGTTGATTACCGCGATGTAATTGTGTACGATGCCGAATGCCACGCCTGTCTGATCGACGGTATTCGTTTGCACAAAGCCAAAATGGGCGAATACTACAAGTTTAACCACAACGACATCGATAGCCTGGAAAAAAATCTACAACGGGCGACCAAAAAAGCCGCTGAGAAAGGGGGCGGTATTCTGGTCATTACCGAAGGGGTGTTCGGGATGTCGGGTAAAGTCGGGAACCTGAAGGACATCGTCGCGCTGAAGGAGAAATACGACTTTAAATTGCTGGTTGACGACGCGCACGGTTTCGGAACTATGGGCGACACGGGAGCTGGTGTGGGTGAAATGCAGGGCTGTCAGGATGGAATTGATCTGTACTTCTCGACGTTCGCCAAGTCGATGGCCGCGATTGGGGCCTTCATCGCCGGGGATCAAGACATCATCATGTACCTGAAATACAACATGCGGTCACAAACATACGCCAAAGCGTTGCCGATGCCGTATGTGATCGGTGCCATGAAGCGGCTCGAACTGATCAAAAAGCACCCGGAATTGCGCGAAAAATTGTGGCAAAACGTTCGGGCTTTGCAGGACGGTCTGCGGGCACGCGGGCTGAATATTGGCGATACGACTTCACCCGTCACCCCGGTATTGTTACAAAGTGAGGGAGGGGTTCCGGAAGCTACAGCCATGGTTCGTGACCTGCGTGAGAACAAGGGAATCTTCTGTTCAATCGTGGTGTATCCGGTGGTTCCTAAGGGGGTCATTATGCTGCGGATCATCCCGACGGCCGCCCACTCACTCGAGGATGTGGAATACACCCTGAACGCCTTTAGTGAGGTGGCCGATAAGCTGTATCAGGGCTATTACCGGGAAAGTGCCCTGAATGGGCTCGGAGAAGGGGCTTTAGTACCCTCAGAAGTGGCAAAAACGGTCGCTGAATAACCGTTTAGTAAGGAATAAGGGTTTATTTGGACTTTTCCAACGATTTTTTTTGTGATTTTCTTGCGCTGAATGATAGATTGCGTATATTTCGTCAAAAACGCGGTTTTTGAGCGTTTTAGGGCATTTTTCCACAACTTAAAACCCATACAAATCAGTTATGGCACGCTTTGATGAAATAAAAGATCTGGTCTTGTCTTTGGAGGGCGATTTTGAAAAATTTTACGAAAAAGGCAATCAGGCTGCCGGTACTCGCGTACGGAAAGGCATGCAGGATCTGAAGACATTAGCCCAGAATATTCGCGCTGAAGTTCAAGATCAGAAAAATGCAAAAGAGTCGTAAGTAAAAGGTACCCCAAAACAACAAGCCCGGCCTGAAGGCCGGGCTTGTTGTTTTATAAGCAACAGGGTGTTTTGCGCATCATCCTTTTTTATACATCAGCGTTGCTACCCCGCGCGTGGTGACCTTGCCGGTCTGCCCATCTTTGATTTCGGTGGAAACCTCGGCCGTGTGCTTGTCGGGGTTGGTGGAAATGACGGTGAAAACGGCTTCGTAATCGGTATCGACAAACATCGGGCGCAGAAAATCCAGCGTCTGCTTCAGGTATACCGAACCGTGTCCTGGAAACTCCGTGCCCAGCACTTTCGTGAAAACACTAGCCCCGAGCATGCCGTGAATAATGGGTCGTTTGAACGGGGTCTGGCTGGCAAACTCCGGATTGAGGTGCAGCGGATTGTCGTCGCCGGTTACGCGGGCGAAAGCTTCCACGTCGGATTGGGAAAACCGGAACGGATGCCGGTGTACGGCGTTTAATTCAAAAGGTGTCATAGTGAAAAGAAGAACGGCTAGCTGGAATGATCGCTCACAATCACCCACTGGCCTTTAATTTTTCGCCAAAGTAAGGTAAAATGCCCTTCCGCATCGCCAACCTGGGGGCGGGTCAGGTGAAATTTCCCGATGACGTAGGCCACATCCCGGGCCGGAAATTCCAGTTTGAGGATAGTAAACTTCAGCGTTCCCATCGACGCCCGGTCGGGATACCGGCGTTTGTAGTTGCTCAGGGTAGCGCCATACCCGTAGGTTACACCGACCTTGCCCACGAACGTCAGCGAGTCCGACTTCCAGTACCCGTTCATAAAAGCCTCCGTATTACCAGCATTCCAGTCGGTAGTCTGGCGGTCGAGGATGCCCAGAATGGTTTTTCGTTCGGTAGCGGTTTGCGCCTGCGCAACGGTGAGGGTCAACAAAAAAAGGAGCAGGCCGTGCAGTTTTTTCATTTTATCACGAACTTTGATGGAGCCAGGTAAATCTGTATGGAACGGGCGTGTTGAATTTTCCTCCAATACTAATGAATAAAATCCGCAAATTTTACGAAGAATATAAGCCGTACATCTTTTCCGATGGCTGGTATTATGTTTTCATCCTCGTGTTTATTCTCTTCCTTTTCATCTTCTTTTCCTGATCGTGGCTCAAACGACTTTGCTGGCAATTGTCAACCCACTATCGGGCACGGCTTCGGTGTCCCAGAAGCAGCAATGGATCGACTTTCTCCGGAAAAAAGCCGCTGATGCCGGATTCAGCCCTGAAGCGGTATTTACCACCCACCCCGGTCACGCGACGGAACTGGCCCGGGAAGCCGTTCAGCAAGGAATCCGCCGGCTGGTGATCATTGGGGGAGACGGCACGATGAACGAAACCGCCCGCGCCCTCCTGCACACGCCAACCGCTTTAGGGATTGTTCCCGTCGGGTCGGGCAATGGCCTGGCGCGGCACCTGAATTTACCGCTCAACCCCCGGAAAGCCATCGAACGGGCCATTGACGGCCGCCCCGTTGTCATCGACAGCGGCCGAATCAATGACCACGCGTTCTTTTGTACGACCGGCATGGGCTTCGATGCGTACGTGGCTCAGGAGTTTGCCCGGCAACCCGTTCGGGGGCTGGCTACCTACATCCGGACGGCCTACCGGGCTTTCTGGAACTATCAGCCAGGCTCGTACGAAATCGGGCAGCAGCAGTATCCTTTGTTCTCCCTGACGGTTGCCAATGCGGGTCAGTTTGGGAACAACGCCTGGATTGCTCCGAAAGCTAATGTGGCGGATGGGCTGCTGGATGTTTGCCTGCTCAAACCGTTTCCGCGAACGGCGGCCGGAGGGCTGGCGTGGCGGCTTTTCAACAAAACGCTCGATCAGTCGGGGTACCTGACGGTGCGGCCGACGCGTTCGGTGGTAATAAAAGGCGAAGGGCCGCTATTGGTTCACATCGATGGTGAGCCGTTGCAGTTGACTACCGATACGGCAACCATACAGGCCGTACCGTCGAGTTTACTGGTCGTTGCATGAGAGGGGGTAGAATGACGGACGGCCGTTTCGGAATTACCCGGTTCCGTTGCGTTGTTTTTCGGGCTGAATCCTAACTTTTTGCCGGATCGGTTGGTATCCAAGTAGTGATTGAACCGATACCGATGGGCAGATTTGTTAGCGTGTTTTTCTTTTTTAGTTTGGTAATTACCCAATCCTGGAGCCAGATCATGACGGGGCCCCAGGGAGAGCGATTCCGGGTTCGGATTGTCAAAGACCGTTTGAGCGACCCCTGGGAGGTTACCTACGGCCCCGACCGGTTTCTGTGGATAACGGAAGCGAAAGGATACCGGGTTGGCCGAATCAACCCCGTAACCGGCACCCAGACCGTACTGATCGATCTGGGCCGGAACCGCAACTTTCCCCGTTACGATCAGGTTCCTGACTCCATCGACGGCGGAAAACCCTGGCCCCAGGGCGGGCTTATGGGCCTGGCGCTGCATCCCCAGTTACTCACCGGAAAACCGTATGTGTATCTGGCTTATGTGCACACCCACGAAGCGGCCGACCAGCCGGGCAGCGGTCGGGCGCCTAATTACGGCGGGCATTTTTTCCGGGCCCGACTGGTCCGTTACGAATACAATAGCAGGGGTCAGTCGCTCAGGAACCCCCGGGTACTGTGTGATACCATTGCGGCCAGCAATGACCACAATTCCGGTCGGTTGCTCATTGCGCCGGTTGACGGCCATCCTTATTTGTTTTACTCGGTGGGCGACTTGGGGGCTGGGCAGTTTGAAAATGCCGGGCGGCCAAACCACGCTCAGGATATAGCGGTGTACGAAGGGAAAATTCTCCGGTTTAACTTGGAACCCGATCAGGACGCCCGGCCCGATGATCAGTGGATCCCCAACGACAATCCCTTCAATTCGAACGGGCAGAATGCCGTTTGGAGTTACGGGCACCGAAACGTTCAGGGGCTGGCGTACGCGACGGTAGGCGGAAGGGGGACGTTTTACGCGGCCGAGCATGGCCCGTTTTCCGACGATGAAATCAACATCATTGAGAAAGGCGGCAACTACGGTCACCCGCTCGTCATTGGGTATGCCGATGGCAATTATAACGGACTGGCTGCCGGGGTGAGTGATCACGACAGTTTACCCGGTATCTGGCACACGACGTATCCCACCATTGGCAGCGAAAGCGAAAACCGTCGGCGCATCGGGGCGGCCTACCGTGATCCGATCAAAAGCATGTATCCGCTTTCGGCCCAGTTTCTGCAGAACCTGTTTGCCAAAACGCGGGCTAACGCCAAGGATAAACCCGACTGGCCGGCCGAAGCGCCCAGCAGCCTGACCGTCTATACGTCTTCGGCCATTCCAAACTGGCAAAATTCGCTGTTGCTGACGACGCTCAAAACGGGCCGTCTGGTTCGGCTGGCGCTGGATTCTGCCGGTACTCGTATTAAAGGCGACACGCTCGGTTACTTTAAACTACCCATTCGCTACCGGGACCTGGCAGTGTCGGCCGATGGGCGGAAGCTGTACCTGGCCGTAGATAGTTCCATTACGACATCCGGGCCTTCGCAGGAAGATCCCAAATCAACGTCGTACCGGGGCTGCATCCTGGAGTTTACCTACCTGCCGGACGGACAATCGGCGGAAGGGAGCCGGTCTCAGGCGACCCCGCCACCCGGGCGATCCCGGCGCAAGCGGGAGCAAGGTGGCTGAAGAAAGCGTTTTCAAAAATGGCATCCGGAATCTGGCATGGTCTTCGGAGCTGCTTGTCAATAAAAAGAAACCCGGCTTCGCACGAAGCCGGGTTGTCCTCCATACACTCTTTTACTGATAAGCTCTTCAAAGTTACACTTTTTAAGCGATAACACAGGAATGTTGTATATATATAATATATAAATTTCATAATGGTTGATATTTTGTTTCTTATGTATTATAGTTGCAATACGAAACTACCGTTATTGTCAATTACATGAGTCATAAGAATCATACAGATATGCATTTCATCATCGAAACTAACCCGCAGTCTGAAAACCAATATCAGTTCCGCCTGATGAGAAATGAGCAGGAAACGGTTATGACCAGCGAGTCGTTCAAGAGCAAGCTTGACTGTCTGACGGCCATCAGCGCCGTCCGTCGTGCCGGAAGTGATGCATCCAACTATCCCTTGTGGGATCTGGTCGGTAACATCCGTTTCAACCTGTTTTATGGCGATAATCGCCTGTTGATTGGCACCATCCGGTATAAATCTGTCGAGGATCGCGACCGGGCCTTGCAGGAAGTAGTGGATCAGGTTGCCAAAGCTCCGGCCCGTGATCAGGCTCCGCTAACGGCGCTGGCCGCTTAAGCCCGACTCCGGTTAGTTATAGTAAAACAGAAAGGTGGTGTCCAGCAGGCGCTTGTTGCCCATAATGAGCGCTGCCACCGGACTGGCTAAAAAGCCGGACTCGGATTCCGAATAAGTAATAAGATCAATCTGGGGAAGGTAATCCAAAAACCGAAGCATGCAGGTATTTTCTCTGATAACAAATCTACAGAGAAAAAAGCTGATAATCAATGCAAAATTAGGCTGTGGGCCAGCCCCGGTTTCAGCCTTGCCCAAGGGCTTTACGCCCAAGAAAACCGCAAAAAGCCCATTGAACGCATAGCTATTGCGGACCGTTCACCGCTTTGATTCCCAGCCGGTCGCACCAGCCGAGGAAGACGTCGTACGTTTTGTCCAGGACCGCCAGGTGTTCCGGTGGTATCGACTTTGCTTTCGCCCGACACACCAGTTCCAGCGGAAGACCCCGCTTTTTCAGAAAATACTTGGAACTAAGCGGGTAATACTTGGAGATGATGGGTTCAGTTCGGGTAATTTCGGCCTGGATCCAGTTAACCTCCGCCGACTTTGCCGGGTCGTTGGCATACTGGCAAAGCCAGCTATGAATTTCGGGGTAAAAATTTCCGGAGATTGGCGACATGCCTTTGGCGCCTTTTTGCAGCGATTCGGCCGCTGTAGCCGTGTGGGCGTTGTAAAATTCCAGTTGAGTTCCGCGCGCTAGGGCTAGTTTGGCTTCTATATTTTTAATGTCCTCTGAAGTGTCCTTGTGATAAATTAAACGCTTATCGGAAACGAGCGATCTGAAGACATCCGGCGCCAGCAACCGTTTATAAGGGACCGGACATTCGTACGTTCCTACTTTGATATCGTTCGTCAGGGAAAGAAACCTTTCAAAATTTTTCTCCAAAACGGCATCGCTTTCGTTGGCGAGGGCAAAATGACTGGAAATAAGAATAACGCCACGCGCACCGGTATCGTAAATCTTTTTGGCAAAATCTGCTTTCTCCTCGAGCGTATCCCCGAAAGAGCCCGTTGAGACCACTGCCGCTTTTCGGCCAACGTGTTTCACCACATGCCGGGTCAGGTCAATCCGCTCCTGATTGGTCAGGAGGTACATTTCACTGCTGAGGCAATTGGCAAAGAAGCCTTTGGCTCCGGCTTTGAGGTAGAAGTCGATCAGCATCGAAAGGCGATCGAAATCGATTTTCAAATGGGAATCGAACGGCGTGATCATCACCGGAACAAACTTTTTTTCATCCGATTGGGAAGGCTCAACGAGTCTTTGATCCGGCTGCGTCCGGCCGTTCCCGGCATACAGTGTCTGTCGTTGGAAGGGGGCGGCTCCCACGGCAATACCCAGGGAGGTGCGTGTTAGGCACTCCAGCAACGTCCGTCGGGAAATGGGTTTTTCTGCTTTCATCGATCTTGAAGGGTTAGGCAACTAAGCTTTGTGAAATCATTACTTTGAATTATGCCATTCGTACGTCTGGGAAGCGGCTGTTTTTTAGAAATTTTCGGTGCTTTTGGGTTAAATCCTGCTGGAATGGCCTAATCGGGTAATACCCAGTTTGAAACATAGGGACCGGTCCAATTAGGGATTATTCATTAGTTGTAATTTATTTTCTTTTAATTGAAAGAATCATAGTACGATAAGGGGGGTTTGGCGTATGGGAAATAGCGCGTTGATCTGTCCAGAGCAGTCAGACGCTGCGGCTATTCCAACCCTTAACTTTCATGAACAAGAAAACCCTACCAAAGAAGAGGGACCACAGCACCGTTCGGTGCAGTTGGTATACCCTCTTGGCCGCCGTTGCCGTCTTTTCGGCCACTACCCCCGCGGCCGTCGCACGGAAGCCGGAAACCCCGGAACGCAAAACAGAAAGGCCGGGCGCGGAGTGGCCCGCGCCCGTTGAAGTTATCAAGGGAAAAGTAACCGATGAAAAAGGGGAGGGCTTGCCCGGGGTCAGTATTATAGTGAAAGGCACGCAGCAGGGAACAACCTCCAACGCAACGGGCAACTTCTCCATCAATGTCCCGTCGGCCAATTCGGTGCTTGTTTTTTCGTTTGTCGGTTATACGGCTCAGGAAGTGCAGGTGGGCAGCCAGACGTCCCTGAACATCAGACTGCTGACCGAAAGCAAAGCCCTGGACGAAGTGGTGGTTACCGCCCTAGGTATCCGCCGGGAAACCAAGTCGCTGGGCTATTCCGTGACCAAAGTCGACGGTGATAATTTCACCAAAACCCGGGAAACCAACTTCGCCAACTCCCTGAACGGAAAGGTGGCCGGGGTGAACATCAGCCCGGCGGCTACGGGGCCGGCCGGCTCCAGCCGGGTGACCATCCGCGGCAACACGTCCATCTCGGGCAGCAACCAGCCGCTGTACATCATCAACGGCCTTCCGATGGACAACAGCCAGTTCGGCGGGCCAAAAGGAGATAATCCGGATTTTGGCGACAACATCTCCAGCATTAATCCGGATGATATTGAGGATATTACCGTTCTGAAAGGCGCTACGGCGGCCGCATTGTACGGTTCCCGGGCCAAAAACGGTGCTATTCTCATCACCACCAAATCCGGGAAGGGCAACAAAGGGCTGGGCGTGGAATTCAATACCAACAACACGTTTGAAGTACCCTTTTTTCTCTGGGAACTCCAGAAGGAGTACGGTCAGGGGTATGGCGGGGTCAAACCGGCGAGCCAGCAGGATGCGGCCAACCACGGTCAAAACCACTGGGGATCACGGTACGACGGTTCGGAGACGATTCAACTCGACGGGGTAAAAAGGCCGTATTCGTACGTAAAAGATCAGGTACTCGAAGACTTCTACGGCGTCGGTCACACCAGCTCCAACAACATTTCGTTCTCGGGCGGAGGGGATAAAGGCAGCTTCCGGTTGGGTATTACGGACATGCGCAACAAAGGCATTATTCCGAATGCAACCATGCGGAGAAACAACATCAGCCTGGGCCTTAATCAGAGCATCTCCAAAAACCTGAACCTGTCGGCCAACGTCGACTACGTCAACGAGCGTGTTGACAACCGGTACGTTTTTACGGGCACTTCCAGTAACAGCGCCGGAACTATCCTGTACGTGAACAGCAACATGCCGACGAGTGCGCTCTCGCCGGGTTACACCGAAGACTTCAAGGAAAAGGTGCTGGGCACGGATTTAAACGCGACCAACCCCTACTACACCCTCAACCGCATTAAAAACCGGACCGACAAGGACCGCTTTATCTCCACCGTTAACATACGGTATAACCTGTTCGACTGGCTGTTTATTCAGGCAAAAGCCGGGCAGGATTATTACAGTTTCATGGCCAACAAACTGGTTCCCGAAGGAACCGGCTACCGACCCAATGGTCAGCTTGATCAAATTCAGCAGAACTTCTGGGAGCGGAACTTCGAAGGGATGATTGGGTTCAACAAGAGTCTGAATAAAGATTTTGATCTGGCCGTAAACCTGGGCGGAAACCTGATGGCGCAGCACCGGTACACCACCACCATTGTCGGCTCCGGTTTTGCGGTTCCTCAGTTGCACGTAATCAACAACACCGTCAACCGGAACACCACCACGGCAACGTTCGATAAAAAGATCAACTCGGTATTTGCCACCGCCGAGCTAAGTTACCGCAACTACCTGTACCTGAACCTGACGGGCCGAAACGACTGGTTCTCAACGCTGAATCCTCAGTCGAACAATTTCTTTTACCCCTCGGCCGGGGTGAGTTTCGTGTTCTCGCAGGCGCTCAGCCTGCCCCAGGCCATCAGCTTCGGAAAGCTCCGGGTGGCGTATGCTGCGGTGGGCGGAGATACCGACCCGTACCTGCTCAATCTGACCTATGGCCTGCTGCCGTACAGTTACAACGGCCGTTCGCTCGGGACCATCAACCAGTTTACTGTACCCAACAGCCGGTTAAGGCCCCTGAGCGTCAACGAATTTGAGGCCGGTCTGGACCTGCGATTATTCAACAACCGGCTGGGCTTTGACATTGCGGCCTACAACAAATTGACGACCAACGATATTGCCGTCGAAAGCATTTCCTCCACCACCGGTTATTCGGGGGTGTCGGTCAATGTGGGCGAAATCCGGAACCGGGGCATCGAGTTGCTAACGACCGTAAAACCGGTTACGACCTCAAACTTTAGCTGGGACGTTTCGTTTAACCTGGCTTACAACAAAAGCCAGGTGCTGAAGATTTCGAATACCTCCAATGAGCTGATTCTGGCGACTTCTACCAAAGCTTTCATCAAACACGTAGAAGGGGAGGAGTACTCGCAGATTGTCGGGCGGACCATCAAACGCAATGAGCAGGGACAGGATATCATCGACGCGACTGGCCTGCCCATCGTCCCGGCCAACGTGGTTTCCTTTGGTTCGGGTATTCATAAATACACGACGGGGCTGATCAATACCTTCACGTACAAGTCGCTGACGCTATCGGCTCAGGTTGACGGCAAATTTGGCGGCAAGATTTATTCGGAAACCAATTACAGCCTCGACCACCGCGGAATGTCGCCCAAGTCGCTACTGGGCCGGGAAGCCGGGGCGATTCTGCCCGGTGTTACCGAAAGCGGGGAGGTGAACAACGTGCTGGTAACGGCAGACCGGGTTAACAACCGGGCCATCATCGTCCGCCGACGCGATGCCCTGGATGACTACATTTACGACGCCAGTTTCATCAAACTGCGGTACGTGTCGCTGACCTACAACCTGCCGAAAGCCGTTTACGAGCGCATTGGATTCCTGAAGGGGGCCAGTGTGTCGCTGGTAGGTCGCAACCTGGCAATTCTGCTCAAACACACGCCCGGCCTGGACCCTGAAACCAACATATCGGCGGGCAATGATCAGGGGATCGAATCCACGGCCTTACCACCCACCAGAAGTTACGGTTTCAACGTGAACTTGAAATTCTAGTTAACGCCAAAGACAATGAAAAAGACACTCTATACAGTATTGACCGGCAGCGTCCTGCTTTTTGCCGGTTGTGACAGTGGTTTTGAAGAGCTTAACAAAGACCCCAACGCCGTTACCGCCGACCGTTTCAACCCGGCTTATTTATTCACGACCGGGCAATACAACACGGCCAAGGGGGATGAGGTAAACAGCCTGAATTATGCCGAACCGTTCGTTCAGCACATGGCATCACTGAGTAACGTGGGTATTTTCGATTTTCAGGGGGATAAATACGTGTACCACAAAGCGAACAACGAAGCGCTGTGGAAGGCCACGTACAACGCTAATGCGGGTTCTTCCAAGCTGATTGAGGATGTCATTACGCTATCGAAAGACAAGCCGCAGTACCATAACCTCTACCACATGGCGAGAATCTGGAAAACGGTCATTTACCACCGGCTCACGGACATGTACGGGGACGTTCCTTATTTTGAAGCCAATCAGGGCTATTATCAGCAGATTTACAAACCCAAGTACGACGCACAAAAGGACATTTACGCCCACATGCTGGCCGAGCTGGAAGATGCCACCGCCAAGCTGAATGCTCAGCAACCCCTCTTCGGGACGGCGGATATTGGTTACGCGGGCGACATTCCCAAGTGGAAACGGTTTGGTTATTCGATGATGCTCCGGTTGGGTATGCGGCTGTCTAAGGTAGACCCGGCGGCCGCCGAGTCCTGGGTCAGGAAAGCGTATGCGGGCGGGGTTTTTGCGTCCATCGAAGACAACCTGCTGATCCGGGGAGCCGACAAGGTCGGTACGCAGGAAGTGCTGACCAACGGCCAGAGCTGGCTGTTGAGTGTTTCGCAGCGAAGCCCCGGCAAAATCGCCAAAACCTTTTTCGACTTCATGAAGAGCCACAACGACCCCCGGCTCAAACATACCGTTGCCGTGTACACGGACCCGACCAACGTGGCTACGAAAAATACCGATCCGGCCGTGCAGAAGGGAATGCCCAATGGCCTCGACCGGATTACCCTGCCCAACGACCCGAGCTACAACCCAAACACACCGGGTCAGGAACACCAGTTTTCGGGGGTAAACCGGGATGTGTTCGGCAAGCTGGACGGGCCGAGAATGCTCCTGACGTATGCCGAGGTACAACTGCTGCTGGCGGAAGCCGCCCTGCGGGGGTGGGTCGCCGGGGATGCCGCGCAATTCTACCGCAACGGAGTAACCGGCGCCATGAAGAGCCTCCAGCAGTACGACGCATCAGCCACGATTACGGACGCAGAGATCACGGCTTACTTAACCACCAACCCGTTTGTGGGCGTGGCCGACCGGGAGAAGGCGCTGGAGCAGATCAACTCCGAATACTGGGTGGCTACGTTTCTGAACGGGTACGAGTCCTACGCCAACGTCCGGCGCTCGGGCTATCCCAAACTAACGCCCATCAACTACCCGGACAACGAAACGGGGGGGACCTATCCCCGCCGTCTGCGGTATCCGGATGATGAACCGGTTTTGAACGCGGATCATTACAACGCTGCGGTAGCCCGCCAGGGGGCCGATACGTATAAAACCAGAGTTTGGTGGGACAAGCCGTAAAGGGGTAACCGGAGCGCAACAACCGAATGCGCCTGACGTATATGCCCGCAAGTGCGCAGCTTCGTGCGATAGCCGTAGATTTTTCGTCATAAAAACCGGGTTGCTGGGGAAGCGCCAGCAACCCGGAAAATACCGTTCTGGATTTTCCGCAGATGCGTTTTTCTGCGGATTTCTTTTTCCGTTTTTTGATTTCCTGCCGCTTCTTCCCGATCTTTTTCGCGGTAAAATCGACCGTTATCCCAAAGCAAGCATCTTTATGGCAGCCAGCATCCCCATCGACATCGACAGCGCTGTGACCACCATCATCGTTCAGCGACCCTTCAAAAATCAGGTTCACGTCTATGAAGACTGGTTAAAGGAAATGGTGACATTGGCGCAGGGAGCAACCGGGCACCGGGGGGTAAACATCATTCGTCCACACGGGCATAACGAAGGCTACACCATCGTCCTGCATTTTGCTTCGGAAGCAAGTCTGCGAACGTGGCTGGAATCCGACACCCGCCGGCAAATGATTGAGAAAGTGCGTCCGTTTCTGAATACGGAAGAAAAGATTGAAATCAAGACCGGCCTGGAGTTCTGGTTTACGCCACCGGAAGCCAAAAAACTGGCACCCCCCTACAAACAGTTTCTGCTGACCTGGTCGGCTATTTTTCCATTGTCCGTGCTGGTTCCCTGGCTGCTGACACCCATTTTGACGGCCCTGCCTTTTGGCTCTGTTCCGTTGCTGAAGCCCCTACTGACCAGCCTGGTCATTGTCGGGTTGATGACGTTTGTCATCATGCCCCGCTATGTTCGGCTTGTTGCCAAATGGCTTTATCGGTAATAGACGGCGAATTTTAACCGTAATGGAAGTCCTTCGTACTCCGTTTTTGTCGCTTTCTGCCGGGCGGCTACGGATGGTATTGTATGTAAAATAGGGTCGGTTTTCCAATTAATCTCTTTCTACCAGCCATCGTTTGGCCCTCTTTTCTCTGTTTGCTAGAATGTTTGCGCCTTATTGGACTAGTTAACGGACAGCAGATGCTTGTTATGCCTGGGAGTGCGTTGCAGCGTAAAAACAGACAAAGAGTAATCAGAGCTTGCTCCATTATGGTCACCGGCTGGGCCAGAACCTCACTTGGCGGTTGCCAAAACTCCCATTCTTACATTAATAGAGTTTACTAACTACCTGCGTTTCGCTGCCCGTGCGCAATCCATTTCACGTTCGTACACAGGTTGGCGTTAGCACCACATCATTCTTACCCTAACCAACGCATGTCTAATCAGCAGAAACAGGCTATAGGACAGCCATTTGCTCAGGAGCACGTTCAGCTCATGGGCTTAGCAAAGGATACGGTCATTCCATCTACCTCTTTTGCGCATCAGACCCAGGATTTAATTTGTTTTTCACACCTGCGCTGGAACTTCGTCTACCAGCGCCCCCAGCATTTGCTCAGCCGGGCCAGCCGCCACTTCCGCGTCTGGTTCTGGGAAGAACCCGTCGTCGACAACCGCTCCTGGCTGGAAGTGCGGCCCGTCAACGCCCAGCTCAACATCCTGGTGCCGCACCTGCCCGGCGGTACCGATGCCCACACCCAGCAGGCCATGCAGCGCAAGTGGCTCGACGAACTATTGACCCAGCACCAGATCACCGACTTTGTGGCCTGGTACTACACGCCCATGGCCCTCAACTTTACCGAGCATATCCAGCCCCGGCTGACCGTCTACGATTGCATGGACGAGCTGTCGGCCTTTCGGGGGGCGCCCCCGCAACTGCGGGAACGGGAGAAACAATTGCTGCAACAGGCCAAATTGGTCTTCACGGGCGGTCAGAGCTTATACGAAGCCAAGAAAAATCTGCACCCCTCGGTGCACGCCTTTCCCAGCAGCATCGACAACCACCACTTTGGGCAGGCCCGCCTGGGGCTGGCCGATCCGGCCGATCAGAGTTCGCTGGCTTACCCGCGCATCGGCTTCAGTGGGGTCATTGACGAGCGGCTGGACATCGCCCTGCTGGGCGAACTGGCGAAACGGCGGCCCGACTGGCAGTTTGTGCTGCTGGGTCCGGTGGTCAAGATTGACCCGGCTTCGCTGCCGCAGGGGCCTAACCTGCACTACCTGGGCATGAAGGCCTACGAGCAGCTGCCGGCCTATTTCAGCAACTGGCAGGTGGCGCTGTTGCCCTTTGCGCTCAACGAATCGACGCGCTTCATCAGCCCCACCAAGACGCCGGAGTACCTGGCTGCGGGTCTGCCGGTGGTGTCCTCGCCGATTCGGGATGTGGTCAGCACCTACGGGGAGTGCGGTCCGGTGTGGATTGCCGACGGGGCGGAGGAGTTTGAGCGTTCGATTGCTGCGGCGCTGGCAGATCCCGGGTCGATGTGCTGGAAACGGATTGATGCCCAGTTGGCGCAGAGTTCCTGGCAGCAGACCTGGAAAGATATGCATAAATTAATCATGGGGCAGTTCCAGTTAGAGCCCCAAAAGCAATCCCTGTATGAGTAAACAACCGGATATTAGATCATCTACAAATTCAGCTTCACAGCCCTTGGCGCTATGGGGGGGCATTGAGTGCACCGTCAACCGGGTTGGTGATACCTACCAGGATCAACTCCTGCGAAACGGACACGACCAGCGCGATCAGGACCTGTTTCAAATCGCTCAGCTTGGACTCAAGACGCTGCGTTACCCGCTGATTTGGGAGCGCACTGCTCCTCACTGCATCGACAAGCCCGACTGGCAATGGGCCGATCGTCGCCTTGGGTTGCTGCGGGAGTTGGGAATCCGGCCCATCGTTGGTTTGGTTCACCACGGCTGCGGGCCTCGGTACGCCACCTTTGCCGGCCTTGAGTTTGCGCAGCAGCTTCCCCGCTATGCCCGGCAGGTAGCCGAGCGCTACCCCTGGGTCGACGCTTACACGCCCGTCAATGAGCCCTTAACCACCGCCCGCTTTTCCGGCTTAAGCGGTCACTGGTACCCGCACGCCAACAGCCCCCGCGTGTTTGTCGATATTTTGCTCCGGCAGTGCCGGGCCACGGTTCTGGCCATGCAGCAGATTCGGCAGGTTCGGCCCGATGCCCAACTGATTCAGACCGATGACCTGGGGCAGACGCACAGTACCCCGAAATTAAGCTACCAGGGCGAGTGGGAAAATCACCGTCGTTGGTTGAGCTGGGATCTTCTCTGCGGCTTTGTCTCGAAGGAACATCCGCTCTGGGACTATCTGCGCTGGCTCGGAATTCCGCCCGCGGAACTGGCATTTTTTGTGGAGAACCCCTGTCCGCCGTCCGTGATTGGAATCAATCATTACATCACCAGTGAACGGTATCTGGATGAACGAATCTGGCAATACCCGGAACATCTGCGGGGCGGCAACGATCGCGATCGCTACGTGGATACGGAGGTCGTCCGGGCAGCGCCGGAGCAACGGGTTGGGTTGCAGGGGCTTCTGCTGCAAGCCTGGAAACGCTACCAGCGCCCCATTGCCGTAACGGAGGCTCATCTGGGATGTACCGTCGACGAGCAAATGCGCTGGCTGTGGGATATGTGGCAGCAAACCCAGCAGGCGCGTCAGGCGGGTGCTGACATTCAGGCGGTAACGGCCTGGGCTTTGCTGGGGTCATTCGACTGGCATTGTCTGCTGACGCGCCACGAAGGACACTACGAACCGGGCGCTTTTGACGTAAGCTCGGGACAGTTGCAGGCCACGCCCCTGGCGGAGCTGGTTCATTGCCTGGCGACGGGGCAAAATCCGGCCGCGCTCGTGCCGCCGGGGCCGGGCTGGTGGCAAACCGTACCGCAAACCGATCTTGCCTGAATCCGGCGCGGGTCATTTACAACTCATTTTATCACGTTAACCTTCTTATTTCTTTATGCAATATGATTTTGTAATTGTAGGAGCTGGATTTGCCGGGAGCGTACTGGCCGAACGATTAGCTACACAGGCCGGAAAAACGGTTTTGCTCATCGACAAACGGCCCCACATTGGCGGGAATGCGTACGATTGCCTGAACGAAGACGGAATCCTGATTCACCAGTACGGCCCCCACATCTTCCACACCAACTCGCCGGAAGTGATGGCTTATCTGTCGCAGTTTACCCAGTGGCGGCCTTACGAACACCGGGTGCTGGCGTCCGTTGACGGTCAGTTGCTGCCCATTCCGATCAACCTCGATACGGTCAACAGACTGTACGGGTATTCCTTTACCTCCGAAGAACTGGCCGATTATTTTCAATCCGTTGGTGAGCCGGTCGATGAAATCCGCACGTCCGAAGATGTGGTCGTGAGCCAGGTCGGTCGTGATTTGTACGAAAAATTCTTTCGGGGGTACACCCGCAAGCAGTGGGGCGTCGATCCCTCGCAGCTCGATAAAATGGTAACTTCCCGGATTCCGACCCGCACCAACCGGGATGATCGCTATTTCACGGACGAATTTCAATGTATGCCGCTGCACGGCTACACGAAAATGTTTGAGAAAATGGTCAGCCATTCCAACATTCACCTGCTGCTGAGCACGGATTTTAAGGAGATCAATAAACAGCTATCGTATAAGGAACTGATTTACACCGGACCCATTGACGAGTATTTTGATTACTGCTACGGCAAACTGCCCTACCGTTCGCTGCGCTTCGATCACCAGACGCTGGAGGTGAGCGATTACCAGCCGGTTTCCGTCGTCAACTATCCCAACGACCACGCTTATACCCGCATTACCGAATATAAGAAACTGACTGGTCAGGAACATCCCAAAACCAGCATCACCTTTGAATACCCGCAGGGAGAGGGTGATCCGTATTACCCGGTACCCCGGCCCGAGAATGCCGCGCTGTACCGGCAGTACAAACTATTGGCCGAACATCAGGAGAATGTCTACTTTGTGGGGCGTTTGGGTACATACCGCTATTACAACATGGATCAGGTGGTGGCTCAGGCGCTGACGCTGTATAAAAAACTAGTCGGTATGGAATCGCTCCAGGAAACCATTCAGAGCTGACGGTTTGACTCGTTCCACTGGTTAAAACCGTCCCCGGCGACCGGTTTTTGCCGGATTATGACCAGGTCTGATGACAACCCAGGGCCCCGTTATTTTTCTGGCGACCGATCAGGAGAGTGATCACTTCCTCTACCGTCAGGCATTGTACGAGGCCTGTCCCACGGCTGTTCTGTATTTTTTCGGCCGAAAGGGCGAAATGCTGCAAGCCCTGCGGGGTTCCGTTTTTCCGCTTCCTTCCCTGCTTATACTGGATTGGAAGATGGCGGAGCGCAACGGATATCCGTTGTTGAACCGGCTGAATCAGACGCCAGCCTGGCAGCATATTCCGGTTGTTATTATCGACAGTGATCCGCCGTCGGTGGATCAGCAGAAGTGCAAAGAAGCAGGCTACGAAATGGTCCTGCCCGCCGAGAAGGTGTATGAAAACGTGGTGGAACGATTACGTGGCCTGGCCCACGCCCTGATTTTATAAATATGAAAAACAATCGACTGGTCATTATTTCCCACCGCTTACCGTTCTCGTTCAAAACCGAAAACAGAGAGACTACTTTAAAGCCATCGGCCGGGGGCTTGGTAACTGCGGTAAAGTCACTGGACCTGTCTTCGTTCGCCGAAAAACCGGTGTGGATCGGATGTGCGGACTTCACCCAGCGAACCTGGGATAAGCACCGGGGTCTGGTGGATGATAGTTTTGAATACGTCCCGATTTTTATTGACAAACAGAGCCATAAAAGCTTTTATAACGGTTTTTCCAATTCGGTACTCTGGCCGCTTTTTCACTATTTTTCAACCTACGTTGATTACCACCACGAAGAGTTCAAGGCTTATCAACTGGTGAACGAGACGGTTTGTGATAGAGTAGTTGAAGTGCTGAAGCCGAACGACCTGATCTGGGTGCACGACTACCACTTCATTCCCCTTCCGCAGCTCATTCGCCAGCGGCAGCCCGACGCCCGGATTGGCTACTTTCTGCACATTCCTTTTCCGTCGTACGAACTGATGCGGTTGCTGCCCAGCGCCTGTCGGACGTACTTGCTGAACGGATTGCTGGGCGCCGATCTGGTGGGTTTTCACACCAGCGATTATTGCCTTCACTTTCTTCAGTCGGTCCAGATGGCTTTGGGGCAGCCAACTACTTTTGGCAGGGTGGCCTGCGGAAACCGGCTGGTTGAAACCGGCGTTTTCCCCATCGGCATCAACTACGCTCTTTACAACGAAGCCTACCACCAGCCGGAGGTTGTGCAGGAACGCGAGCAACTGCTGACTTCCTACCCGGGCAAATTGATTTTTTCCGTCGACCGGCTGGATTACACCAAAGGTGTTCTTCAACGGCTCGACGCCCTGGAAGCGTTTTTGAACCTGTACCCTCAGTGGCGCGAGCAGATTGTCTTTCTGCTGGTGGTGATTCCTTCGCGGGACGAAATCCAGCGGTACTCGGAGCGCAAGCAGATGATTGAACAGGCGGTGGGTCGTATCAACGGCAAATTTGCCACCTTGACCTGGCTGCCCGTGGTTTACCGGTATGCTCCGTTAAGCTTTCCGCAACTGCTGGCGTCCTACTCGGCCTGCGACGTGGCGATGATCACGCCCCTGCGCGACGGCATGAACCTCGTCGCCAAGGAGTTCGTGGCTTCCCGGCAGGATCAGCGCGGGGCGCTGGTGTTGAGCGAGTTAACCGGTGCGGCTAACGAGTTGGGAGAAGCCCTGCTGGTCAATCCGCTGGACGAATACGAAGTGGCTGAGGGGTTGAAGCAGGCCCTGGAGATGCCGCCCGAGGAGCAGGCCCGCCGGATGGTTGCGATGCAGCAGCGAATTGCCTTTTATGATGTCAAAAAATGGGCTTCTGATTTTATTCAGGTACTGCTAAACGCCCAATCGGCCACCCCTGTCGGCGCGGGCAAGGCACTGACCGGAAAAACAAAAAGTAGTTTGCTGGAGGCTTACGCGAAAGCCCAGTCCCGCTTGTTGCTGCTGGATTATGACGGAACCCTGGCTGAATTCGCGCCGGAACCGGAGCTGGCGGCTCCCTCGGCGGCCGTTCTGGAAACGCTGGATAAACTGGCTCGTCTACCCGAAAACAAGGTAGTCATCATCAGCGGACGCGACCGGCCGACGCTGGAAAACTGGTTGGGTGGATTGCCCATCGATCTGGTCGCTGAACACGGAGCCTGTCAGAGACAAAACGGAAACTGGCACGTCAATAGCGGGGATGAAACCCGCTGGAAAGCCAGCGTTCGGCCTTATTTGGAGGAAATTGTCAACCGGTGTACAGGCTCCTTTATCGAAGAGAAGGCAACGACGCTGGCGTGGCACTACCGTAATGCGGATGAGCACATTGGTTTTGAGCGGTCGCGGGAGTTGCTGTTCACCTTAAATCAGTTGCTTCCTCATGGACTCCGGATTCTGGACGGCAATAAGGTCGTTGAAATAAAATCAGCTGATTGGGACAAGGGGAAGCTGGCCGAACGGCTGATGGCGGAAAAACCGTATGATTTCGTTCTGGCCGTTGGTGATGACCAAACCGACGAAGACATGCTGGCGGTCTTGACCGAAAACCACCATTATCCCGTCAAAGTGGGCAAGGGAACGACCACGGCCGCTTTCCGGGTGGCCGATGTCAGCCAGGTGCTGGTGCTGCTCAATGCTTTTGTCAGGCAGTCAGATTCCGAGCCGGTCGGTTGACCCTCGTTAGAGCCGCAGCGTTTCAGTGAGCCGTATTGATATCTTTTCAATGCCGTCATTGGCATCCATCCGGCCATAAAAAAGAAGCCACCGGAGAAAATCGGGTGGCTTCTTTTTTATTTAGTATCAAAAGCCGCTGATCGACTAACGACCAGCAAGCGGTCGTTGACGAGCGGGCTGCCAGAAACTGCTACCTGAAAGCGGTATTTTGGGCCGGTTTTGCTACGGCTACTAGCCTTAAGTCTGAAAGCCTACCAGCAAATCCAACTCCAGAACCTGAGCGATTTTTGACAGCACTTCGATGGTGACCTGTTGTCCATTATTTTCATATTTGTTGACAGTCGGCGCTGATATGCCAAGCTTTTGAGCAAGTTCTTTCTGGGTAAGATCAGCCTTCAAGCGGCTCTCCCGGATGAGGTGCCCGATCTGCTGGAGGCTTGTTTCCTGGTCAGTGGCTTTGACCAGAACACACATTGAATGGACCATATAAGCTTTTGATAAACTGATCTTTCCAGAAATCGTGTCTCCCGATACGGCCGTTACAGGGTGTAATCGCCGGCGGCTTCGGGCTGATATACAATCTGATCTATTTTGATTTTAACCGTTCGGCTGGAAATGGGCAGGGTCACAATATCATGCTGTTTACACCCTAACAAGGCGGTTGCCAGGGGGGCAAATATGGAAATCTGGTTTTGATGAATGTTTACCTGTTCGGGATACACCAGCCGCAGTTCCAGGCTTTTGTTGTTTTCCAGATAGCTAATGCGCACCTGAGAGTTCATCGTCACCACATTCGCCGGAATTTCGGTGGGCTCAAGCAAGGTAGCCCGTTCTACACCCCGGGCCAGGTTCATGAGTTGATTTCGGGAAACAGAAGGGTCGGACTGGGCCTGAACGATCCGTTGCTTCAGGCGTTGATAATCCAGTTTACTGATGATTAAATTTTGCATAGTGTGAAAAGTTAAGCAGGAGTGGGGGCGTTGAAATACCGGACGACTGCCAAAAAAGCCAGCGGTAGTTGCTGTGCGTCATCGTCCTAGGTATCCGGTTGCACCCCGGCTTTTTCGGGAAAGCCGCCTGATTGGGTACTAATTAAGATGAAATGATGCCGGTCCCTGATCGGGCCGTTTTGCGTTGTGAATCAGCGACAGAATGATCAGGGCAATGATGATGGTAACGGCAACCTGTAGGGTTGAATTGGAATAAAAATGATTGGCCTCGCTGTGCGATCGTTTCAGGGTCTGCTGGCCAACGGTTGCCTGAATCTGCGCCAGTTCGTGCAGGGAATGGATTCCCTGCCGAAATAGAGACGCCCCCTGCTGATTGAACAACTCCAGGGCTGTCTGGTGCTGACCCGCCTGCTGAAGCCCTACCACAGTATGCTCCAATTGAGCATACCGGCTCAGGCTGGTTTTGAAAGACTGCAAATGCTTTACTTCGTCTTTGACCAGTACGGTCTTCTCAAATTCGCGAAGAATCCGCTTCATGGTGTCGTCACGCTGTTTTAACTGGGCATGCAAAAGCCGTACTGAGGGTTGTTGCGCGCCTAGATACGTGTCGAGCAGATGACGCTTGGTATGCAGGTTTTCACTCAGGTAAAGTACTTCAATGGCGGGTTGCAGGCGGTCCTGATAGACCGTTTTCATGGCCTGGTCCATATCCTTGACACTGTTTCGCATGCTGATAGAGGTGAGCACAATCACCACCAGCACGGGCAGGAACAACAAGACGGCTTTTAATTTTTGCTGGGTTAACGTAGATCGGTTCATGGTTTGATACTAGTAGGGCCGCCGTACCGACGGTATGTTCAAGGTAAGAGTTTAGGGCAGGGCGGTCAGTGGCCCTGCCCGGATGCCGCCCAATTTTTGCGTTCAAATGGACTTTCATGAATCTGATTCATCACCAGAAGCCCCGGTGATCAGACTACGAGCCCCACCGCTTCTGATGACGGCACCAGCGTAACAACTCAAGCCGCTCGGCGGGGGAAAGAAGCGCCAGCAGCTTACCCAACTCTTTTCGGAATAATCGGCGGTCAAAACCGACCTTTTTGAGGACCAGTTGACTATATTCTAACCAAGACATAAAGGTGTAGCGATAAAGGTTTTGAAACGATTTTCAAACCGGGCCTTTTCCGAGCGAGTCAGGCGGAAAAATCAGCTTCCTCACACAGAACGGGCCTTTGACAAAAGATTGCGTAATCCAGCGGACTCAAATGCACTTGTAAGTAATCTTTCAGGGAATAGCCCCGCCTTTCCAGCCAGTTTTGCCGAAAAGCATTGGCCGCCCGACACACCTGAAAGCCGAGCTTCCGGTAAAAAGCCTGCTCCTCTGGAGAAAGCTCTTGCAACCACTCCTGATACTCTCGAACCGTCGGCTCAAACGCCCCGGGAGCTGATAAATAATAGTGACAGATCACTCGCCCGATCCGACGGTAACAGTTCCGAAGTTCCTTGTCCATATCATCATCCGTTTAGTTTGAGAAGTCAATACCCAAAACAGCGCGTTAATTTTATGCTTTCCTGAATTTTGTTGGAATTCAAATTTTACAATTGTAAATTTACACTTGCAAAATATAAAAAGCAACTGAACGATGACCTATATTAGTGCTCAACCCCGCTTGACGGATTCCTGGGATGATATTTGTTTTCCGGTGGAATCGGTCTGGCTGGCTGACCTGTTACCTACCTACGATATTGTCGCCACCGATCGTCAGCAATTGATTGTGGGAAACATGGCCGGGGGGCGCAATACGATCTTTGGTATTCAAAGTGCCGATTATTCGGTTGTTCCCAATTCCGTTATCCGTCAGGTGGTTGACGAGTTGATTCCGAACTATAAGCTGCTGATCCAGCACACGCCAACCGGGGAGTTCAGTATCAATATTGTGCTGCCGGAAGTCTTTCGAATTGGAAAGGAATCCCTGCAACGGAGTTTGATTTTAACCAACAGTTACAACGGCAAAACGCCCTTCTCGCTTCAGGGGCAATCGTTTATTACCCTGCTGCATCCCGACTCCGCTCTGCGTAGCAGCATGTATCGGGGCGTATGTCAGAACGGTCTTTTAGGGTGGGCCGACCACTTTGAAGATGCCGCGGCTTACCAGAACTGGTTGGAGGAGTGGTCGGCTGCCAGCCCCAAAACCCGTGTGCCCAAAAACCGGCCGGTCGGCGGGCGGGCGGGTCGGCCAAGTCCGGGTATCCGAACGATTCACCACAGCGAACTGACCATCGACGTTTTTCGGCAACACCTGCGGGATTTGTTGATTGATCATCTCAAGCCGGAACTGACGCTTACCTCCGAAATCTACTCGCAGTTGCAACAGAGCGAAATGCGTCCGCGCGACGAGGGTCTGCTGAAGGAGTTACCGGTACCGGCTCAACTGGCTAAACAGGCGCGCGAACGTCTCCGGACGGAGGAACAACTGCTGAATGTCAGCCCTTCCTACTGGCTGTTGTACAACGCGGTCAACTATGCTCTTTTTACCAGCCGCAGCAGCCTGACCCTCAACGACCGATACCGGCTCGATGAGCAGGTCTTCCACCAGTTGGCGGCCCGTTCTTTCGCTTGACGGCTGATCGGTGAGTCGGGAAATCCACAAGCCTCAAGCTCGGTACATTCGGTTAAGCTATCCGCTCAACAACCCGTTTCGTTACGGTATTGATGGTCGGGGCAGCGGCCATTAACTTTTCTCAACATGAATCCATTCAGGATGAACCGGGTCGCAATCCTAACTTCCGGTAGCGATGCGCCCGGCATGAATGCCTGCATCCGGGCGGTAGTTCGGGGCGCCATTCACCACGGTATTGAAGTTGTTGGCATCCGCCGGGGGTACGGCGGGTTGATTCGGGGCGATATTTTCCCCATGACGTCGCACTCGGTCAGTAATATTATTCAACGGGGCGGTACCATTCTTAAATCCGCTCACTGCCCGGAGTTCATGACGGTTGAAGGCCGTCAAAAAGCTTACGAGCACCTGGTGAGTAATAACGTTGACGGCCTGGTCGTCATTGGCGGAAACGGAACGTTCGAAGGGGCTCTGCATTTCCATGACGAATTCCGGTTTCCGATTGTGGGCATCCCCGGCACCATCGACAATGATTTATTCGGAACCGATTATACCATTGGCTACGATACCGCCGTAAATACCGCGCTGAAAGCCATTGACCGAATCCGGGACACGGCCGATTCGCACGAACGGATTTTCCTGATTGAAGTGATGGGGCGCGATTCGGGCTACATTGCCGTTCAGTCCGGCATTGCCGGGGGCGCCGAGATGGTGATGGTGCCGGAAGTGTTGCTTTCGGCATCGGACCTGGTTGATGCCCTGAAAAAGGGATGGAACCGCTCCAAATCGTCGTCCATTATCATTGTGGCCGAGGGTGAAACAAAGGGCACTGCCGCGGCTCTGGCTGACCAGATTCGGGAGCAGGTCGACTGTCAGATCGATATGCGGGTAACGACTCTGGGCCATATTCAACGCGGAGGAGTACCCAGCGCCTACGACCGGACGCTGGCCAGCCGGTTAGGTCTGGGGGCACTGGAAGGCTTGCTGGAGGAAAGGACAAATGTCATGGTGGGAGTCATCAACAATCAACTGGTTTACACCCCGCTTCATGAAGCGGTTGGACGCCCAAAACCGATCCGAAATGAGTTGCTGCGGATGGTTACTATTCTGAGCGTTTAGGGCCGGGCATCTGGCCAAAGGACTCACCCAGAATTACAATTCCCACCCGGAAAACACCGCCTGCGCTCCTACTACCCACAGAGAAGAAGCGGATTGCAATCGACTCACTAGCCGCCCGTCTATTCGTTGAGTTCGCAGGATATGGACGCCGGGGCATTCGACGAGTCAGTTGTTGCTTTTGCCAGCTGCCCAGCCGTGCGTTTTTTCCGTTTGGTTACCTTACGACCCGGAATTATCGCCAGGGAATACGACCGGTTGGGCGGAATGTTGTTGACGATCAGGGCAATAACCAACAGGATCATCACGCCGGTCAGCACCGGGGATAGGGTGTACCAGAAGCCTAAACTTTTTATTTTTTCGGACCCAATGTTGGCAATAAGAGCCGTTGCGCCCGCCGGTGGATGCATGGTTTTGGTGATTTGCATACAGACAATCGAAAGCGAAACGGCCAGAGCAGAAGAGAGCCAGAGGTAATCCGGGAACAGTTTATAAACCGCCACCCCAATGATGGACCCCAGCAAGTGCCCGCCCACCAAATTTCGGGGTTGGGCAAGTGGGCTGTGGGTTGAACCGAAAATCAGGACGCAGGAAGCGCCAAAAGAACCAATAAGAAAAACATCATCCTGCTGCGTAAAACGCGATTGTTGCAATAAACCGATCAACGCGATGGCAATGAAAGCCCCCAGAAAAGTCCAGAAGTGGTCGGCTGGCTCCAGAATGGTTTGGCGGTAAATAACATAGCGGGCGATGCGGTAACGTCGTTTGATTCTTTGTTTCACAAGCAGACTTATAATTGGGCTGAACCGAATCAGCGAAAGCGAAGCATTAAAAGAGCTCAGAAAAGCCGTACCGGGACATGACCCAGCCCGTTGCCAGTCTCCCTTTCTGGCCGCAAAATTACGGAGACTAATTGGGAAAGTAGAAACAAAATGGGTTATTTGTTTCCAGTTTTTCGTCAGAAAAGCCTTTTTTTTGTTACTACGATAATTGTAGTTGATGGTATCCACTCAAAAAAGCAAATCGGCGGCTTCCTGCTTACGCCAGCGAAACCACCTCACAGCGTGGCCGGGTCGGATGCGTTTCTTTTACCAAATGGTGGTATTGGATAGATGATTTACAAGGAAGGAGCGTAATTTTGCTGATGCAGTAACATTCTGACTAGAGCGAAACCGTTATGAGCAAGAAAAACCGTACGGGGATTGTCTACTCGACGAATCCCGACTATCAATACCAAGACGATACTGATTCGGTAGCGGAAACGCTGCCACCCCAGCAGCAAAGTCTGAAAATCTGGCTTGATCGAAAAGGAGGGGGCAAAATTGTGACGGCCATCCGGGACTTTGTGGGCACGGAAGCCGATCTGACCGACCTCGCCAAACAACTGAAAGCCGCCTGTGGCTCCGGTGGTGCGGCCAAAGACGGAGAAATCCTGATCCAGGGCGACCACCGCGACAAAGTCCTGGTCTGGCTGACAAGCAAAGGCTACAGAGGCAAAAAAGCAGGAGGCTAAAGGAGTTAAGAATGAAGAGTTAGGAGTTAAGAGTAGGTTGACGCGCCCAACTAACTCTTCATTTTTAACTCTCCACTCATTTCACCCCCCCCAGCCAGTTTTTCAAGGGCCGTGAGAACAGCAGGATGAGCAGGGCAAAACCGAAGCTGAAGTAGACGACGCTCATAAACATGTCGGGCATTTGCTGGACGTTTTCTTCGTCGAAGCCGCCCGCAAACAAGCCCGCGATGAGGTTGCCCAGCGACGTTCCCACAAACCAGATGCCCATCAATTGACTCATGTATTGCTTAGGAGCCAGTTTGGTGAACGAACTCAGTCCGACCGGACTCAGACATAACTCACCCAACGTGTGAAATAAGTACGTAAACGTCAGGAAGATGGGGGTAGTGAGCTGGCCGGTCAGGGCGATTTTAGAAGCCACCACCATCACCAGATACCCCAGACCCAACAGCAGCAGCGCCACCGCAAATTTCAGGTGCGGAGCCGGGTTCTGGTTGCGATTGCCCAGGAAGATCCATAGGCTCGCCAGTACGGGCGAAAAGATCAGGATAAAAGCCGGGTTGAAATTCTGAAACCAGCTTGACGGCATCTGCCAGCCAAAAAAGGTCAGGTCGGTGTAACGGTCGGCGAAAATCTGGAGCGAGGAGCCCTGTTGCTCAAAACCGGCCCAGAAAATGGCCGATGCCAGAAAGAAGACAAACAGCACGCCAACCCGCTTTTTCTCCACGACCGTCAAGCCGCCCGCCAGCAGAATAAACAGGAAATAGCCTACGGCGGTCAGCGTAATGATCACGCCCGCTCCCTTGGCCAGCCCCTGCGCCGTCGTCAGGTCGAGAACACCGGTAAATTGCAGAACGAGCAGGACGCCCACCAAACCGATCAGGAAAAACAGACTACGGCTTTGGCTGCCTTTCTCGGTGTTTCCCTCCACTTTCGTCGGCACGTTGCCGTAGGCGCTCAGGTACTTTTGCCCGAAAAACCGGAAGACAATCAGGCCCAGCAACATCCCGACCGCGGCCGCGCCGAAACCGTAGTGCCAGCCCACCTTCTGGCCCAGGTAACCGACAATTGTGATGCCCAGGAACGAGCCCATGTTGATGCCCATGTAAAAAATGGAAAAAGCCGCATCGCGCCGGGCACCGCCTTCGGGATACAGCTCGCCAACGATGGAGCTGATGTTGGGTTTGAGCAGGCCCGTGCCGATAGCAACGGTGGCCAGTCCCAGGTAAAAGAGGGTGCTGCCGCCCGGAATGGCCAGTAGGATGTGGCCCAGCATAATAATAATTCCACCGTACCAGATGGATTTTCGCTGCCCCAGCTTGTTGTCGGCAATCCAGCCGCCGGGCAACGAGAGCAGGTAGGCCGAAGCGGTGTATAAGCCGTAAATGGCCGCTCCCTCCGCTTCGCTCAGCCCCATACCGCCCCGGACTTTGTCGATAAGAAACAGGAGCAGAATGGCCCGCATCCCGTAGTAGCTAAACCGCTCCCACATCTCCGTAAAGAACAGAACGTATAAACCGGTTGGGTGCTTATTGGAAGTGACTGGAGGTGAAACCGTTGCTTGCATTGTACTGAATATGTTGATGATTCTATAAAGTAGAAATTCTTCGTTTCTAACGATAGAAAGACATTAAAGATATACGTTGAACGGGAATCTCCCAAAAGTTGATCGGGTTACGGTGAAATCGGCCAATTAAATTCGGGAACGGTATCGTAGAAAGAAGGGCGGATTTAATCAATTTCCGGCGAAACGAGTTTCATAAGATACCATCAACCCTGCACCAGCGTATGACAACCCAACAGACCCTGCCGAAAACGGAAATGGTATCGAATGCCGCTGAACGCTTCGACAACCTGAGCCCGGCTGAACTGATCGAACACGCTGTTCGGAACGGAGAAGGCCAGTTAGCCGAAAATGGGGCTCTGGCGTGCGATACCGGGGAGTTTACGGGCCGCAGTCCGGAAGACCGTTATATCGTCAAGGATGAAATAACCGCCGATGCGGTTTGGTGGGGCACTATCAACATCCCATTCGACACCGACAAATTCGATTCACTGCACCGGAAAATGCTCGATTTTCTGGCCGGTAAACGGATTTACACCCGCTATGCCTACGCCGGTGCCCATCCGGACTACCGGCTGAAGCTGGAGGTGATTAATACGCTGGCGTGGCACAACCTGTTCTGTCACAACCTTTTCTTACGTCCGAAACCGGAAGAACTGAACGGCTTTAAACCGGATTTTACCATCCTCTGCGTGCCGGAGTTCAAGGCCAATCCGGCGGAAGACGGAACCCGCAACGAAAACTTTGCGATCCTGAATCTAAGCCGGAATATGATCCTGATCGGCGGCACCGCTTACGCGGGTGAGATGAAAAAAGGCATCTTTTCGGTGTTGAACTTCAAACTGCCGACCGAGCGCGCAACGCTTTCCATGCACGCGTCGGCCAACAAAGGCCAGAAAGAGGATACGGCGCTTTTCTTCGGCTTGTCAGGAACCGGTAAAACAACGCTTTCGGCGGACCCCCAGCGGCAATTGATCGGCGACGACGAACACGGCTGGGCCGAAGAAGGAGTCTTTAACTTTGAGGGCGGCTGTTACGCCAAAGTCATTGATTTGTCGGCCGAAAACGAACCGCAGATTTACCGCGCGGTGCGGTTCGGGGCCGTGCTGGAAAACACGAAATTTCAGGAGGGCAGTCGCGCCATTGATTACACCGACAGGTCGAAAACCGAGAACACGCGGGTCGCTTATCCTATCCATTTCATTGAAAACGCGCTGGAACCGTCGGTGGGCGGTATTCCGGAAAACATTTTTTTTCTAACGGCCGATGCATTCGGGGTGCTGCCACCGATTTCCAAACTGACCCCCGGGCAGGCCATGTACCACTTTATTTCGGGCTATACGGCCAAAGTGGCGGGTACGGAAGTGGGCGTCACGGAACCGCAAACTACCTTTTCGGCTTGTTTTGGAGCGGCTTTTCTGCCCCTGCACCCCACCCGATACGCCGAGATGCTGGGCGAAAAAATGGCAAAACACCAGACCAACGTCTGGCTCATCAATACGGGCTGGAACGGCACCCAAAAGCGGATTGACCTCAAGCACACCCGCGCCGTGATTTCGGCGGCTTTGAACGGAGATCTGGCAAAGGTGGATTACCAAAACCATGCGTTTTTCGGAGTATCGGTGCCGCAGTCGTGCCCGGAGGTGCCAAACGAAGTACTGAATCCGGAGAAAAGCTGGAAAAACCAGGGAGAATATGATAAGCAAGCAAAGCGGCTGGCGGAATTATTCCGGGAGAACTTCAGGAAGTACGAGGAATTTGCCAACGACGAAATCCGGGCGGGCGGACCGGTAAAAGCCTGATAGTGGATCAGGAGCCTGATCGGGGTTGAGTGCCCGGGCACTAGCCTGATGGCGTAGGAGCGGTGGTGGAGATTAGGCAGGATTCGATACATTGCAGCGCATTCTTTAAAATCCGCGTTCAGCCATTATTCATGATTCTTCCTTTTGACTTTCAAAAAGACCCTTTTCTGATTCTGGATTTCACCGAAAAAAATCCGGAGCTGACCGACCTCGACCTGACCAACACAGCGGTATTTTCTGACTACGTGTTTGGAAAAATCCGGCAGGCGGGGGCCGTCGTTGGGGTGGGGGGCTACGGCGAGCACCGGGTCATTTACCGGCGGAGTCCGCACTTTAACCAGATGGAAGAATCGCGCTGCATTCATCTGGGCATCGACCTCTGGGCCGCAGCCGGAACCCTCGTTTTTGCACCGCTGAACGGTATCGTTCACAGCTTTCAGGACAATAACAACTTTGGCGATTACGGCCCGACGATTCTGCTCGAACACGTCTGGAACGACAAGCCGCTGTATTCGCTGTACGGTCATCTCAGCCGCTCATCGCTGGCGGGGTTGCAGGTCGGCATGGCCGTCAGCGCCGGGCAGAGAATTGCCGAACTCGGGCCGTTTCCCGAAAACGGTGACTGGCCTCCGCACCTGCATTTCCAACTGATGACCGATTTATTGGGTCGTCAGGGTGACTTCCCCGGTGTCTGTACGCTGAGCGAACGTGAACGGTATCTGGCCATCTGCCCGAATCCGAACCGGCTGCTGAACATACCCGGCCTGGGCTAGTTCTTTTCGGTAATTGAAATCGTGATGGCGTGAGGGGCCACCTCGTCACCGCCAAAATACGGGTAAAGCCGGTAACGTTTGTTACTCTTGACGGTTGTGCATCCCCGGGCGATAACGGTTTCTTTACCCTGAAAAGTGAAAACGTAATTGCCCCCAACGATGCTGATTTGGTAATCGTTGGGCTGATTCAGGGCTACCGTGCCGAGTTCTTCCGTGATGCGTTCCCCGTTGCGGTAGCAGTAGGCGTGAATGTGCACCGCGTTATCCCGCCAGTTCCACCCAAAGCGGGCGCTGGCTGTGTTGTGCTGAGCCCCGCAGTCGGAAAAGCCGTAAAGCTTGTTGATGTCGTACTGATTTTCGGCAGTTTTGCTGGTGTAAATCGCTGAGTTGTCGAACGTGACGCTGAACGACAGCGTGGTTTTGGCGGTGTACGACAGCTTGCTTTTGTCGGAGGAATGTTCCCCGGCTTTAATCCGGTAAACTTTGGTGGCCGGTGAGGTAGGGTCTGCGGGAATACCGGGAGGCACTCCGCAGCCAAACAGTCCGATAAGGCCGATAACGACCAACTGAGAAGTAAGGCGCATGACAAAACGGACTCGGTGAGTCTTTGAGTACAACGGATACGGTGGTTTTAATTAAAAAAATAATACTTCAAGAACGGCAAACAACTAGTAATCTTTTATATCCATGCGTAAACTTTCTTTTGTAGTAATCAGTCTTTTGGGCTTTTTTTCGGCGACGGCCCAGGTCGCTCAGACCCCCGATTTGCCCATTAACCGAATTGTGGTGCTGGGCGATGCCGAACTCGAATTACCCGCCGATCAGGTACGCGTTGCCGTTAGCTTGCAATATTCAGACCCTACCGACGCCAAAAAGGCTTATAACGCGCATCAGGCTGCGGAAAAGCAGTTGGTAAAGTTATTAAAAGACTTCCAGATCAACGAGAAAGATATTCGGTATACCCTGCTGCAGGTGCAAAAAAACCAGAACGATATTTACGCAACCGGCGAACGGCGGCAGGAAATCGTCACGATGCAGCAGGTTATTTTCGAGCTGAACAAACCAGAGCGGTATCCCGCCCTGCAACTGGCGCTGATTAACGCCAATTTTCCGCGCTTTCAGGCTACTTATCGCTCGACCAAAGAAGAACAAAGCAAAAACCTGGTGTTGGAAAAAGCCGTCGAAGCCGCTCGTGAAAAGGCCGTTCTGTTAGCCAAAGCATCGGGCCGGACGTTGGGATCGGTGTTGAGCGTACGGGACACAGAAGAAACCGACCCCGTTTTGCAAAAAAGATACAGCATGGATGCGTTGAATGAAGTGGTGAGGGTTGGGTACGGAAGTAATTTGCTCGACATTCCGCAAACCATCCGAATTCCGGCGCAGGTGAAGGTGACGTTTGAACTGAAGTAATGGCTTCAGCCAAAGTTTAACGGACCAGCACGAGCTGCCCTTTTCGGGTATGGGCCTGAAGCTGGTTATGGGCATCGGGAAGGGAGGTTTCCAACTTCCAGAGATAAATACCCGCCGGACAGGCCTGCCCCTGGTAAGTGCCGTCCCAGGAGCCATCGCTCATCCTGAAAACGACTTCGCCCCATCGGTTAAATACCGTCAGAATAACAGCCGCCGGAAACCGCCCCTTGATTTCAAATACGTCATTGATTCCGTCGCCATTCGGGCTGAAGGCATCCGGAACCACCAGAACCGGGGCACAAAACTCCTGAACGGTGACGGAATCCGTTTGGCTGCATTGCTGATCGTTGGTCACCCGAATCCGGTAGATACCGGCCTGCTGAACCTCGACCGACCGGGCCGAACCGATGAGTCCGCCGGACGCCGACAACCATTCATAAACAACAGGACCACTGTCGCCCGCATCCAGCGTTAGCCCGCCGTTGGGGGAGGTGGCAAAGCAGACCGTGTAGTTTTTTGTCGGCAGGTTGATAACGGGCCGGGCTTTAACGGCAACGCGGGCTGTGGCTGGCCGACTGACGCAGCCCGTTGCCGCCGTTTGCGTCACAAAATAAGTCCACTCGCCGGGCTGGGTGGTCGTCAGATTCGGTTTGAAATCGTTTCCGGCGCCGACCGGGGTTTGCAGGGTTGAGTCGCTGTACCACCGGAGGTTGGCACCCGCTGCGGATAAAGTAGGCACCGACTCCCCGGCGCAGATGGCAACGTCGCCGGTGGCTGGCGCTGGCGAGTCGGGAGCCAGGTCGACCGTTACGGTGTCACTTCTGGAACACGAACCCGTTGTAGCGGTAACAATGTAGGCCGTCCTTGACGCCGGTTTAGCCACGGGAGCTTTGCTGCCGGGGTTATCCAGGCCGGTTGCGGGAGTCCACGAAAAGGAAGCGGCATTGCTGGTGGTCAGCAGTTTAACGGATTGACCCCGGCAGATGGCGGTATCGGAAAGGGTTTGCAGGGTGATGTCATTCGTCGATTCGACCGTCACGGGCAGGCTCGCCTGGCAGCCGTTGGCGTCTTTTACGTAAACCGTGTACGCTTTGGGGGAAACGTTGAAGGTATTGGCACTTTGGTAGCGGACGGAGTCCAGGGAGTACTGGTAGGGAGCCACGCCGTTCGTGGCCGTAATGGTAATGCTGCCGTCACTGGCTGCGGAGCAATTGCCTTTCTGCGTGGTGGCCGACAGCGCCAAATTGCCGATTACCACCGGCTTGGTTTTGGTGATGGGTTTGCCGCAGACAGTGCTGGTGATGTTCAGGGTGATGTTTTTAGAGCCTACCGTATTCCACTGCACCACGTAAGGCCCCAAACCGGACCCGGAGAGTACCGTACCGCCGTCCCAGTTCCACTGAAAAGCATAATTCGATTCCGGCGTCAGCGGGTCGCCCGCGTAGCGGACGGTTACCGGCTGATTGGAGCAACTGGGGTTAGGGCTGATGGAAAAATCAACAACCGGATTTTGATTGGCAATGGTGCAGATGTCCTTGTAAACGGCATCGACGGTCGATTGCGATGAGTATTGATTGGTAAATGACAAATAGGCAAAATTAGCTTCTCCCGATTCGCAACTGACGGCCCGATCATCCCGGTAAATGTAAATGGGCGTTCCGGTTTTTCCGACGTACCGGCCGGCCGTATCGTTGTAGGAAATGAAAAGTGTGTTGTTGACGTAAACATCGATTACGCCCGTCTGCCCGTTGCGGGTAAAGGTCAGCAAATAATAGGTCGAATTGTTGAAGTAGGGACAGGCCCCGACAATGCCGCTGGGGTAGAAGTCGAGGCAACGGTCGCCGGAACCCGACGTATTTTTAAAGTAAATCCCACTATCGGAAGCACCGTTCGAGAAGTCGATAATCCGGGCCCAGGTGGCGCTGCCCCAGTTGGTCGTTTTTACGTAAATATGAACGGTGTAGGTGTCCGTTATAGTGCCTTCGGTATTGGGATATTTCAATCCCCAGTGCAGGTTGGTGTGATAAACCGTTCTCCGGAGGCCGCAGTAGGGCAAGGTGTCGGAAACAAAACCACCGGGTGCTGCCGACGCCGGACAGTTGCCGAGTGCTTTCTCCGGCGTCAGATCGGGGCCACATTCGGGAGGTGGAACAGACAGCGTATTGTAAAACCGGTACGAGTGCCGGGCCATCTGAGCCTTGGAAAGCGCGGAAAAAAGACAAAAGCACAACAACAAGAAAAGTCGCGGTTTCATAGCAACAGAATGTAACCCATTGATTGTCTGGGTCCGGTTTGGACAGATTTTTAGAAGCGTCGAAACTAGAAAATAAAAAGGATGTGATCGGCTAACTAATGATGGAGCGGTTGTGATAATTAATCATACGGTAATAAGGATGCGTCAACAGGGGCTATCTTTTTCCGGTTTGTGCCCCAGAAGAGTGTTGATCAATACCGCTGCTTTCGCCGGACAGAATTGCATTTTTTGTATGTTTAGAAGTTAAACTGCCTACCCGGTCCGTTTCTTTTTTGCTTCCTGTTTTTTGTTTGATTCGTACCAGCTCAGACGCCGGGCCGGGGAGGAATCGCTACCTGGTCGGGTGGCTTTAGCCGGGTGAGAGAGGGGGAAGCTGGCCGAACAACGGATTCGGTAAGTAAAAAATAAACAGACGGTTCTGTACGCGGTTTGGCACACCGTTCGCTGCAAATAATGCAGGGCGAACCGGCTTGCGAATGGGAAAGCGAGCTGTTCCTTAAACGATGCAGCTTATTGAAGAGTTAAACACTGATATGATCAATAGTACTAACCTATGCGTCTGATTTTTATTTTGACCGTCTTGGGCATTGCTCTGGTTTTCTATTTGAGTTGGGTGCCAGATCCGCACATGAGATTTGTGTGGTTTTTGCCTAAATGGATTGCTCACTGGGCGGATATCAAACAAAACGAAGACCTGCGCACGGCGGTGCCGTTTGTATTTCTGGGTTTTCTGGTCGGAACCTGGTTATCCCGGTCGCAGCATCCGTGGTCGTGGTGGGTACTTTCTATTCTGGGACTTACCGTGGTGGCCGCCGTGGCTGAAGCCGGTCAACTGCTCTTACCCCGGCGTCATTTCAGTTGGGCCGATATCCTCTGGGGCGCTGCTGGTTCGAGCTTGGGACTCTTTGTTGCGCTCGTGTTTATGCTTATTAACCGTCAGTTAAAAGTACGGTATTAACACGAGATAGTATTATTATAGGATTGTTTGTAACTGTTATAATTTGTCTGGTAACACGGCATTGATTTTGCTTTTTTTAAGTTAATCTACTTTGGTGTAGAGAGGACAGAGAAACGAACTTACAACCCGGCTACGTAGGCCGGGCTTTGTTTTTATTGAGTACATACACACATCACTCAAACAGCCCGGCAGCATCTGCCGGGTTTGTCTTTTTATTGCACTTCTCGTTGGTGATGTAGTCTCTTATTGGAATGGTCTGGTTGCAGGACCGCCGTTCGTTCCCTGAAGCGGTACGAAGAGCAACGCTGAGGGCCAGACCAAAAAACATGATTTTTGTCAGTTTTGCCCAAAAAAGGCTGATAATTGTCACCAGAGGCCGTTTTTGGGTAACGTTGGCATTAGCCTTGCACAATTCTTTATACCCATCCGTAGGAGTGAAGTGACCCAAAAGTTGACTAAAATTGAACCGTTAACATGTTTGAATCAATCCGCTCTTACTTACGTTTGAGCAAACTCTCCAAAGCACTGCACGAAGCCCAGCAAAATCAGTATGATAACCAGACCGAAGCTATGTCTGCCTGTAATCGAAAGATTCGCAAAACGGGTAAGGATCACTCGGTCGTCAAACATCAGCAGGAATCGCTTTTCTGGGTGGTTTCTACCTCAATGGCCCGGTTGCTGAGTGAAGAAGGGCATGTGCTGCTGGAACCTTACCGAAAATAGTGCTGAACACAATTGACTGATCAAAACGAGTCATTGATCGGAATTTAACCGGAATTTGAAGATAGGACAGAGATAAACCAAACACCCCGGCTTAGCTTAAGCCGGGGTGTTTTTTTGCCTTCTTGGGCATATTGATAAACCAAATAGCCACCTTTGCGCCACAAAAGCAGAACAACAACGGGCTTAAACCGGGTAAATCGTGACTTCTTTTTTCTCTTGTCTATGCTCAATTACCTTTTTTGACCCTCCATTATGAGAAAAGTACTTGCTATCCTTGGCTTACTAAGTAATACGCTGGCTTTTGCGCAGCAATCCACCGACTCCCTGACCGCTACGGCGTCTCCCACACCGACTTCTGCCGCCGAGAAAAACGAATTAAAATACAACCTGAATGCGTCCGGATCTCATTTCTTCAAGGCCACTTTCCTGAACCAGACCTGGCTGCGGTACAACCAGAGCAATCCCGGAACGACCGTGGTGGGAGACCCCAAAGAAAATACCTTCGACATTGGCCTGCGCCGGACCCGGATTCAGATGTACGGGCAGATCAACGATCACGTGGTGTTGTACCTCCAGTTTGGGTTAAACAACTTCAATTTTCAGAACGGCTTTCCAGCCTTCAATACCGCCGGAACACCTTCAAACCGCAAGATTCAGGCTTTTTTTCACGATGCCGTGGGCGAATACCTGGTGTGGAAAAACAAAGATTATCTTAAAATCGGGGCCGGGCTTACCATCGTAAACGGTTTATCCCGGTTTAGTCAGCCGAGCGTCAGTTCCATCATGACGATGGATGTTCCGGTATTTGCGCAGGCGACGGTCGATCAGACGGATGAATTTTCGCGTAAACTGAGCGTGTACGCGCGCGGTCAGGTGGGGCCGATCGACTACCGATTTGCCGTTAGTGATCCATTTCCGGTACAGACGAGCGGCTCGGTTCCTCCGGCTCTGGGGCCCAACGCCAATTTTGCCCTCAAGGGGCATCACAAGCAGTTTCAGGGCATGGTGCTCTACCAGTTTTTCGACAAAGAGTCAAACCAGACGCCGGGGTACATGACCGGTACGTACCTGGGCAAAAAGAAAATCTTCAACCTGGAAGCCGGTTTCATCTCGCAGAAAAACGCGGTCTGGTACACGGGCGAAACGGCAACGGATACGGTTTACCAGAACCTGAATCTGTGGTCAGTGGCGGCCTTTCTGGATGTGCCGGTCAACCGTGCCACGGGGTCAGCCTTCAGTGCTTACGCCGGGTATTTCAACCTGGACTACGGTAAAAATTACCTGCGTTACAACGGCATCATGAACCCGGCGACGGGAACGATGCAGAGTGTAGGTGGCTTGGGGGGAACGCAGGGAAACGCCTTTCCGATGTTTGGAACGGGGAGCGTAATTTACTCGCAGGTGGGGTATCTGTTCCGGCAGGATCTGCTGGGTACAGCTGGTACGCTGATGCCGTACGCGCAGGCTCAAATCGGCAACTACGACCGGATAAACGGCAGCATGGGCGTGTACAACATGGGCCTGAACTGGCTGATCAAAGGCCACAACTCGAAATTGACGCTTGATTACCAGAGCCGTCCGTATTACCAAGCCCAACCTTCCGGACAACTTGACTCGCAGGGCCGTCGCGGACAGGTGGTGCTGCAATACCAGGTATTTATCTGATAACTGAAAAGAGACGAAAGAGTAAAGACGTGAGCCAAAAGACGAACGATCGGCGGTCTTTCTGCTCACCTTCTTACTCTTTCGTTTCTACTCCCTTGTCTTTACTCTTTGGTCTCTTTATTATAATTCCAGCGTTTTCAGAACATCGTTCATGTTCCGAACGGCATCGGCTGATTTATTGAAAGCCGCTTTTTCGTCGTCGTTCAGTTCAAAATTAACGATTTTTTCCCAGCCGTTGCGACCGATCACAACCGGCACACCCAGGCAGATGTCCGACTGGCCGTACTCGCCCTCCAGGTACACGCAGCAGGGGAACACGCGTTTCTGATCACGAACAATGCTTTCGACCAGAATGGCACCGGCCGCTCCCGGAGCATACCAGGCCGACGTACCAATCAGTTTCGTCAGCGTCGCCCCGCCCACCATCGTATCGGCGGCTACTTTTTGCAGCGTTTCGGCATCCAGAAACTGGCTTACCGGTACGCCCGAGTAGGTAGCGAGCCGCGTCAGCGGGATCATAGTCGTGTCGCCGTGGCCGCCGATCACCGTACCCTGCAGGTCGTTGGGCGAGCAGTCCAGCGCCAGCGACAGGTAAGTTTTAAACCGGGCGGAATCCAGAATACCGCCCATCCCGATGATGCGGTTTTTCGGCAATCCGGATGATTTCAGAGCCAAGTACGTCATGGTGTCCATCGGATTGGAAATAATGACGAAAATGGCATCCGGAGAGTATTTCAAAATGTTTTCGGTAACTCCTTTAACGATGTTGGCGTTGGTACCGATCAGTTCTTCGCGGGTCATTCCCGGCTTGCGCGGAAGTCCCGAAGTGATCACGACAACATCCGAATTGGCCGTTAATTCGTACTTATTGGAAGAACCGGTAATTTTAACGTCGCAGTCTAACAAAGTAGACGCCTGAAGCATGTCCAGACCTTTGCCTTCGCTCAGCCCCTCTTTGATGTCAAGGAGTACAACCTCCTCGGCTAACTCACGTCGGGCGATGTTATCGGCACAGGTCGCACCAACGGCCCCGGCACCTACTACGGTGATTTTCATAGAGTTAATGGTTTTAAGTTTTTGTTTGGGTGCATCCTCGAAGAGGAACGGCGATTTTGTAGGATGTCCGCCCGGCGGCAGGGAATGCATTGCTGGCCACCGATTTGAACGGTACAAAAATAGAAGAGCCAATGAACACTCATACCGTGGAATAGGCTTTTTTTTGAGAAATAAGACTTTTGCGGTAAAAAATGTGTTATAGGGGTGTCCAGATAGTTAGGACCTATCCAACGTTGTATTTATGGCAAACCGTCGATTATTAACGGCAATTTTGAGTTCTATTTTTTTTCGTCGTTCCACCAAAAAGGCCACCCGTTACGCGCGTAGTGGCAAAAGTTTACTGGAACTGGTGCAACGGGTTGCGGAGAAATCCCGGGTGTTGGGCGTCGGTGCGAGTTACTCAGCCGCCAAGGATCACATCAATGTGGTCGTGCGCATGATTCGGGCTTACGCGAAAGGGGAGTACCGGGCCATTTCCGGAAAAACGCTGCTCCGGATGGTCGCCGTGCTGGTGTATTTTGTTTCACCGCTTGACTTCCTGCCGGATGTGCTGCCGGTGATCGGGCTGACCGACGATATTGCCCTGCTGCTGTGGCTGGTTAGTTCACTGGCGGATGATATTGAGCGGTTCAAAGAATGGGAGCGGACCCACGCGTCGGCGATTAAAATTGGGTGAAAACCTTTTTTTGGTAGCACATTAAATCGTAATATTCGTTACATTTGTATAGAGTTTCTGCATACACTCAATAATTCATACTATCATGGCATTACTCACAATTTATGCATTCCTAGGCTCACTTGGTGGAACCGAACTTCTTCTGATTGGTCTGGTGATTCTTTTGTTCTTCGGTGCAAAACGAATTCCAGAACTGATGAAAGGACTGGGTAAAGGTATCCGCGAATTCAAAGACGCAACCAAAGACGTTCGCGAGAACATTGAAGAAGGACTTCGCGATACGAACACAAAATAAGAACTAATAGGAGTGCAAAGGAGTGGACAATAGCTAGTTGTCACGACCTTCTAGTCTATTATTCTCTCATTTGGTTATTCAGTATTTATGGACAACAGCTCGGCCTGCAGGGTCGTTCTGTTGTCTCTTTTTTTCTGCCAGCTGTACCTGATTATGCCCGTAAAACCGTACGAATCCCTTTCCGAAATTCAGCGCGATCTGGCCGCCGGATCGATTACCTGCCGCCAATTAGTTGAACAATACCTCCAACGGATTGACGAACACCGTCATTTGAACGCTTTCGTAGCCGTGTACGCCGATGAAGCCCGCCAGCGTGCCGACGAGGTAGATGCCAAACTGCAAGCCGGAACCGCCGGACGACTGGCCGGCATGGTGCTCGGAATCAAGGACGTACTTTGTTACAACGGACACGGTGTACAGGCCGGGAGTCGGATTCTGGACGGATTTAAGGCGCAATTTACCGCCACCGCCGTACAGCGGGTGATCGACGAGGATGTTATCATTATTGGGCGGCAGAACTGCGACGAATTTGCGATGGGCTCCTCCAACGAAAACTCGGCATTTGGGCCGGTTCGGAATGCAACGGACACCAGCCGGGTGCCGGGCGGGTCGTCGGGTGGTTCGGCAGTGGCGGTTCAGGCCGGTTTGTGCCTGGCGTCGCTGGGGTCAGATACGGGCGGGTCGGTGCGCCAGCCTTCGGCTTTCTGCGGCACGGTGGGCCTAAAACCAACTTACTCCCGGGTTTCGCGCTGGGGACTGATCGCTTACGCGTCGTCCTTCGATTGCATCGGCCCGATCACCCACACCGTCGAAGATGCGGCTTTGCTGCTCGAAATCATTGCCGGACCTGACGAGTTTGACAGCACCGTCAGCCAGAAACCAACCCCTCCATACAGCCAGGAACTAAGTCTGAACCGTAAACTACGGATTGGTTACCTGCGCGACGGCGTAGAAAGTGAAGGGGTGGATCCGGTAATCCGGCAGAAAACGCAGGAAATGCTTGCCTACCTGCGCGAACAGGGACATACCGTTGAGCCGGTGGATTTTCCGTTGTTAAAACACATTCTGCCCACGTATTACATTCTCACGACCGCCGAAGCCAGCTCCAATCTTTCGCGGTTCGACGGCGTTCGGTACGGTTTTCGCAGCCCCGAGGCCACCGATCTGGAGTCGCTTTACAAAAAATCCCGTACCGACGGCTTCGGCGATGAGGTGCGTCGTCGGATCATCCTGGGAACGTTTGCGCTCAGTTCCAGCTATTACGACGCTTATTATACCAAAGCGCAGCAGGTGCGCCGTCTGATCAAAGACGAAACCGACGCCCTGTTTGCCCAGTATGATCTGGTTGCGTCCCCCGTGACGCCCACTACGGCTTTCCGAATTGGGGAGAAAACCAGTGATCCGCTGCAGATGTACCTGGCTGATATCTTTACTGTTCAGGCGAATGTGGTGGGGTGTCCGGCCATTTCTATTCCAAACGGGACGGATGAAACCGGCCTGCCAATCGGATTTCAGTTAATGGCGGCTCCTTTTCAGGAAGCCAACCTGCTGGCCGCGGCCCAGGCGCTCACGCAACGGGTTGAAGCTGAGTAAGCGACTATTCTTTTTCAATTTCGTTCGGAAGGCTCCGCAATAAAGACACCGCAATTAGAGTTATTCTAATGGCTCACGGATAGAATTCGTTCTACAAACAGGGACGATTAGATAGTTTTGTTGTCATTTTTGCGATAAAGTTTGATGGCAACTGATTTTTGTCCTATTTTTAGCCGCCACACCGTCCATTCCTCTGAAAAGACTCAACTAAAATGTAACCCAAAAACCTGCTCATGTCGAACCTGAAGAAGACCCTTCACGGCCTCCGATTGGCTTGTACAATCTTTACCCTAATCAGTATTGGCCCCCGCAGTTGGGCCGCTTGTTTCCAGGCTGACACCAACGGTGTCAGCGCCGACACGCTCCAGGAAGCGATTGAAGTGCTCGACGTGCCGGAAGTTTTATCGGTCCCCGAAACTGTTTTACGCGCTCGGCTGGCCAAACTGGAACAGACCATCCCCCTGAACTATAACAAGACCGTTCACGGTTTTATCGATTATTTTACCTTCCGCAAACCTAGCTACACCAAAAAGGTGATGGAGCGGATTCCCATGTTTTTTCCGCTTTACGAGCGGGTACTGGCGCAGCACGAAATTCCCGAAGAGCTGAAATACCTGTCGATCGTCGAATCGTCGCTGGACCCCAAAGCCGTTTCGCGCGTCGGAGCGGGCGGGTTGTGGCAGTTCATGCCGTACACCGGTGAAGAATATCATCTGTATCAGGACGAGTACGTGGATGAGCGGATGGATCCCGTTAAATCGACGGATGCCGCCTGCCGGTATTTAAAACGACTTTACAATGTTTTTGGCGACTGGCACCTCGCTCTGGCCGCTTACAACAGCGGACCGGGAACGGTCAAACGGGCCATGCGCCGGTCTGGGGGGGATTCGTTCTGGACCATTTATGACTACCTGCCTAAAGAAACCCGGGCGTATGTGCCGCAGTTTATCGCATTGACGTACATGATGAATTTCGCCAACGACCACGGTATTTACGCCGAACAGCCAGAATATCCGATCCCCTGCGATACAATTCACGTCAACGGTTACCTGTCGATCGAGCGGTTCTGCCAGTACAGTGGGGTTCCGCTGAACGAGATTCAGAAAATGAATCCGTCGATCATGACCGGTGTCTTGTCGGATCAGACCCGCAATTTCGTACTTCGCGTACCCCGGGCGCATTTTGATCACTTTGCCGCTAACCGTCGCTCCATCCTCGATTCAGCCGGTCGGCTGCCTTCGGTAGCGACGAATATGCTGCTGGCGTCGACGGAAAGTATCAATTACGGATCCGAATCGGGGAAGAAACGTGATTATTTTCCATTCACGGACGCCAATGAAGAGCAGGCCCGCGAGTCGGAGCCGGTGGTAGCCGCCAACGCGATTGCCCCGCAGCAGGACGTCGAGGAGGTGGTGCGCCGGAGACCCAAAAAGTCCGTTCACGTAGTGAAGCGCGGTGATGGCTTGATAAGCATTGCCGATAAATACGGGGTTGAAGTGTATGACCTGAAAAAGTGGAACCGCCTGCGTTCCAATACGATTCAGCGCGGCCAGAAGCTGGTGATCCTGCGTGAACCGGCCATTCCCGAAACCTCCACCCGCATGGCAAGTTCGGGCAAAAGTCGCAGCAAAGCGGAAAGTGCGAAAAGCAGCAAAGCCTATAAACCGAAATACCACCGAGTACAGGAGGGCGATACCCTCTGGAATATTTCCCAGCGGTACAGTGATCTGACGGTTGAAGAACTCAAAAAAATCAACAAAATAAAAGGCAATTCGCTGAAACTTGGTCAACGTTTAATTGTAGGTTAAACCAAACTTTCAGCTTCAAAATAAAACCGTATTTCCGCAAAAGAAGTACGGTTTTTTCTTGCAAATGAATGGCTATTACAAGGGGAATTGTAGCGTGGGAGATACCGTATTTATCCCGAAATAAGCACCCGGAAGGCCTTATTAGTCAATCTTTATTTGTATATTTGTCTGTTTAAGACCCGTTTATAAATGGGTCGATAAAACCTTCTATGATTGCTTACATTACGGGTAAAGTTACCCATAAAGATCCAACGCTGACGATTCTGGAAGCGAACGGAATAGGGTACGAAATTCACGTTTCTCTCTATACTTCGACGGCCTTACCGAAGCTCGGCGAATCGTTTAAACTGCACACGTATCAGCACATTCGCGAAGACGCTAACATCCTGTACGGGTTCGGTAATCTCGACGAAAAAAGCCTCTTCATGGATTTGATCAGCGTGTCTGGTATTGGTCCCAATACGGCCCTCACCATGTTGTCAACGTTGTCGCCTACGGAACTCCGTCAGGCCATTCTAATGGAGAATATCAAAGCCATTCAGAGCATCAAAGGCATCGGCGGTAAAACGGCCCAGCGGGTTATCCTGGAGTTGCGCGACAAAATGAAGAAAGCGGGCATCATGGCACAGGCTGATGGGCCGACCTATCGGATGTCTGCTAATCCCGTCCGGGACGAAGCGCTGGCTGCCCTTGTGACCCTCGGCATTCCGAAGCCTGTTGCTGAAAAAAGTCTTGAAACTATTCTAAAAAGGGAGGGGGAAGATCTTAGCGTAGAGCAACTTATCCGGCTGGCCTTGAAGTAGTTGAAAATTAAAAGTTAAAAACTGAAAGTTAGAAAAAACGTGTCAACTCACATTTAACTTTTAACTCTTCACTTATAACTAAAATATTGGCAAGGTTTTCGCCGTTTGGTTGTATGTAAAAGAGTAAGTCTTTATAAGCAAACTACCTATTCACCGAATTTAACTATACGTGCCTCTCTTGGAATGTGTTGAGTACCAACAATGGACCCGGCTGTCGTCAGCAAAGGGCCGGTTTGGATCGTGCTTGGTTGGGCTGTGTGCGTTATTAGTGGGGCTGGCCTGGTTTAACCCGGTAACCGCCCAAAATCCCGCACGCCGACGTACCGTAACACCTGCCGATTCAATTGCCCGCGCTCGCCAGGACAGCATTCGGGCTACTCGAGCAGCCGAACGCCGGCCCATTATTCGCTGGCGGGATCGGTACGTGAGTCCGTTTTCGGTTACTCTGCCCAGATCACCCTTCCTGATGCGTGATCCCCGGGCGGTTACCACGAACGTCCAGCTGGATAGCGTCGGTCAGATTTCGGTTCTGGAGCGGATCGGTACTCCGCGGGATGCTACCCGTCCGAGCGCAGCAACCGCCACGCAGCCTGCCGCCACCACCGGCACCATTGGAGCGCCGACCATTCCGACGACGCCAACCCGTCCGGCGGGAGGATTGCCTTACCGACCGGCCGAAGTGATGTCGTTCCAAGACTATAACCGGTTACAGAACCAACGTGTTCAAAAAAGTTTGTGGCGCGAATACAGCGCGCGCGCGGAAGGGCAGAGTGCTGTCAGCGGGCGGGGCCTGTTGCCCAAACTGGAATTACCCCCGGTATTTGATCGCTTATTCGGTGGTAACCTCGTCGATTTTAAGCCCAACGGCTTTGTCATGCTGGATTTTGGGTACCTCTATCAGTTCATCGACAATCCCATTATTCCGGTCTTGCAGCGCCGAAACGGGAATTTTATTTTTAACGAGCAGATCAATATCAACTTCAACGGGAAAATTGGAGAACGGCTGGGCGTTACGGCCAACTACGATACCAAATCCAGTTTCAATTTCGAGAACGTCCTGAAACTGAATTACCGTCCGCCAATTCCGACGCTGCCCAATGCCAGTAATTTGCCCAACGGATTACCCAATGCTGACGGTCTGACAAATGGCCTCACCAACGGCCTGCCCAATGCGGGTAGCATGGTGCCGTCGGCCATTCCGCAGTTTCAGCCGCAAGATCCCAGCATCATTCAGGGACTGGAAGCCGGTAACATCAGCTGGCCCCTCAGCAGCCAGTTGATTCCGGGCGTACAGAACCTGTTCGGGGTAAAAACCCAGCTTCGCTTCGGTAAACTCTATGCAACCCTGGTGGCCTCGCAGCAGCGTTCGAAGCAGGAGGAAATCGTCATCAAAGGCGGCTCCATGCAGCGGCCCTACGAAATCCGGGTGGATACGTACGACGAAAACCGTCACTTTTTCCTCTCGAACTTCTTCCGGGATAATTACGAACGGTCCTTAAAAAGCCTGCCCCAGATTGTATCCGGTGTTACCATTACGCGTTTAGAGGTATACGTAACTAACCGGACCAACACCACCACGACCCTGCGGAATATCCTCGGTTTTGCGGATCTGGCTGAGGCTCAGCCCTACAACCGGAACAATCCGAATCTGCAACCCATCAGTTCCAACCCGGCGGCTCCCGCCGATAACACCACCGGCAACGGGTTGTACAACCGGGTGAAAGCCAACCCCGGTCTGCGGCAGGTAGACCAGGCGGCTTCGATCCTGGACGGAACGTTCAGCTTTGCGAAGGGTGTGGATTACGAACTGCTGCGGGGCGCCAAACGACTGACCGAAACCGAATACCGATTCCAGCCGGAACTGGGCTACATCTCGCTGGTGACGCCCCTGCGCAACGACGAAGTGCTGGCCGTGGCGTATGAATACACCTACCAGGGCAGGAAATACAAAGTGGGCGAACTGACGGAAGATTACCAGAACCGTCAGGATGACGAAGTGGTCATTCTGAAGCTGTTGAAGTCATCGACGATCCGCAACAACACGCAACTGCCGATGTGGAACCTGATGATGAAAAACATCTATGCGCTCAACACGACCCAGGTTAGCAAGCAGAATTTCCAGTTACGAATAGTTTACAAAGATGACCTGACCGGGATTGACAACCCGAACCTTCAGGAAAGTAACCTGGCCGGTATCCCGCTGGTGCAGGTCTTTAATATGGACCAGCTCAACGCCCAGCTTGACCGGCAACCCGACGGTAATTTCGACTTTGTAGAGGGTGTTACGGTCGATAGCCGGTATGGGCGCGTGATTTTCCCGGTTCTGGAACCGTTTGGTTCGTACTTATCCAGGAGATTAGGCGCCGGCGCTGATGCCGACGTTTACCGCTCCAAGTACGTCTACAACGAACTCTACCGCACAACGCTGGTGGATGCGCAGCAGGTAGCGAGTAAAAACAAATTCTTTCTGCGGGGAAGTTTCCAATCCTCCACGGGCGGTGACGTAACGTTGCCCTACGGCGTTGACGAAAATTCGGTTCAGGTCACCGCGGGCGGGGTTCCGCTGACACCGGGCGTCGACTTTGTGGTGGAATCCCAGATTGGCCGGGTACGTTTTCTGAACGAAGGACTGATGAACTCTGGCCAGGAAATTCGGGTGCGGTACGAACGGCCTGATCTGTTCCAGAACCAGATTCGACGGCTCATCGGTACGCGTCTGGACTACAAACTCAGTCCGGATGTAAGTCTGGGGATGACGGCCATGAACATGAAAGAAACCCCCGCCGGTTTCCTGACGCGCGTGGCCATCGGTAACGAACCGGTGAACAACACCATTCTGGGTTTTGATGCCACCATTCGCAAAGACTCCCGATTTTTGACCCGACTGCTCGACGGCCTGCCGCTCATCCAAACCAAAGAACTCTCAAACATTGCCTTCCAGGGCGAGGTGGCGCAACTGTTCCCCGGGGTGGCTCCGCGGGTCAACAACAACGCCTTCATTGACGATTTTGAAGCCGCCCGGACACTCTACGACCTGACCCGCCAACCAACCCGCTGGCGGCTGGGTTCGACACCCACCACGCCCGAACGCGCTTTTCCGCAGGGAACGCTGGCCGACCCACTGGCTTTTGCCTACAACCGCGCCCGGATTTCGGTCTATACCGTTGACAACACGTTTGCCGCGGCCAACACGATTCCGAATAATCGCGTACCGACCACCAACCTGGGCGAAAGGGATTTACAGAATTACTACGAACAGTTTTTTCAATCCAATGAACTGTTTAAAGGACGTTCGCTGCGGCTGGTCAACCTGCCCGAAAACATCCTGGATGTGGCTTACTTCCCCAGAGAACGCGGGATGTACAACTTCAACCCGAACCTGGACGCCGACGGTCGCTTAGCGGGCGATCCGAAGAAAAACTTTGGGGCGGTAATGCGGGCCATTACGTCCGATGCCGACTTTGACAACGCCAACATCGAGAACATCGACTTCTGGTTGATGGACCCCTTCCTGGGAATGTCGGGCGATACCAATGCCGTAATTCACGACGGATTTGAAAACCGGCCCAACCGCACCGGTGGTAAGCTGATTTTTAACTTGGGGGATGTCTCGGAGGACGTTATCAAAGATGGTCGTTTCGGTTTCGAAAACGGTTTGGCCGTTCCGAACGCCCTTTCACCCGACTCAACGGACTGGGGCCGGGTGACGCGCTCCCAGTTTGTGACCCAGGCGTTTGACAACGTTACCCGTACGCAGCAGGATGTCGGTCTCGACGGTTTGAGCAACCGGGATGAGAACACGTATTTCAGCAGTTACATCAATCAGGTGGCACCCCGTCTGAATGAGCGGGCCCGCGAACGGCTGCTGAGTGACCCCGCCAACGACGACTTTATGTTCTATTACGGACAGCGGGCCGATTCCGTGAAGTACATCGTCAGCCGGTACAAGCAGTACATGGGGATGGAAAACAACTCCCCCGAACTGGAAGACCGCAACCAGGTGATAACGCCGGCGTCAACCACCCTGCCCGACATCGAAGACCTGAACACGGACAATACCATCAACGACAACGAAGCTTACTACGAATACGAAATTGATCTGAAACCGGGTCAGTTGCAGGTTGGGCGTGGCTACATTGTCGACAAAGTTGAGGTCCAGAAAAATGGGAAAACGGTAACCTGGTACTTGTTCCGGATTCCCGTTCGTGAGAACGCGAAGAAGGTAGGGAACATCAACGGCTTTAAGTCCATCCGGTTTATGCGGATGTACCTGACCGAATTTGAGCAGCCGGTGGTGCTGCGGTTTGCCCAGTTGCAGATGACTTCCAACCAATACCGGAAGTACACCGGTGATCTGTCGGCGCAGGGGTTGCAGGAAGTGCCTGAACCGTACGATGCCCAGTTTAAGGTAGCCGCCGTGAACGTGGAGGAAAACAGCGCGCCCGGCCAGAACAAATACATATACCGGGTACCGCCGGGCTTCCAGCGTGACCGCGATTTCACGCAAATCAACCAGGTTGAACTGAACGAGCAGTCGATGAGCCTGAGCGTGACCAATCTGCGCGACGGCGATTCGCGGGCGGCTTTCAAAAACAACAGCCAGGATCTGCTGTTCCGCGAACGGTTGAAGATGTTTATTCACATGCACAGCGACGAGAGCGATATTAACGGTCAGGTGTCGGCTTTTGTGCGGCTGGGTACGGACTTCAAGGAAAACTACTACGAAATCGAAATTCCGAATCTGGTAGCAACGCCGGAAGGCAGCCAGCCGGATGACGTGGTCTGGCCAGTCAACAATGAACTGGACATCGCGCTGAGTGAACTGGTCAACCTGAAGGCGGAACGCAACCGGCAGTATTCCCGAACCTATGCGCAGCCGTTTTCCATGAATAGTCTCGATGGCAGGCACAAATTGACGGTGGTCGGAAGCCCGGATTTGAGTGCCGTGCAGATCATTATGATCGGGATGCGGAATCCCAAATCGGCGGACGAGCGGACGAGGGGCTTTACCATCTGGGTGAACGAACTCCGGGCCAACGGGTTCGACCAGACCGCCGGGCGGGCGGCTGTTGGGGTGCTCAACGCCAAACTGGCGGATGTGGCCACCGTGACGGCTTCGGGTAAAATCACCACCTTTGGTTTTGGCGGGGTGCAGCAGCGCATCGCCGAGCGATCACGCGAAACGTCAACCGAATACGGGATTCAATCGCAGATTGCGGTGGATAAACTGCTGCCCGAAAAGTGGGGCCTGCGGATTCCATTGTACGTTAATTACGATCAGCGGCTGGTTCAGCCGCATTTCAATCCGCTCGACCCGGATACACCGCTGGAAACGACTTTGGCAACCTTCGACAACCAGGAGGAACGGGATCGGTACCGGAGGCTGGTGGAAGACCGTTCCATCCGAAAGGGATTCAACCTGTCGAACTTCCGGAAGGTAAAAACCAACCCGAACGCCAAAAACCATTTCTACGATTTTGAAAACTTCTCGTTTACGTACGCTTTCAACGAAGCGACCCGGACCAACATCCTGACCGAGCAGTTTATTCAAAAGCAAACCCGGGGCGGGATTGCCTACGTCTACAGCGCCCAGCCGAAACCGTTTGAGCCCTTTAAACAATTCCAGGCCCTGGAACGGCCTTACCTGCGCTGGCTGCGCGACTTTAACCTGACTCTACTGCCTACCCAGGTGGCCATTCGGGGCGAGGTAGACCGGAGTTTTATCAAAACGCAGCTCCGTAATTCCGAGCTGACGACCGCCGGGATGGTGCCGCAGTTTGAAAAGTATTTCTGGTTTAACCGGTACTACGATTTGCAGTGGAACCTGACCCGTAACCTGGTGCTGACCTACAACGCCCGCACCAACGCCATCATCGATGAACCGGCCGGCGACTTGAACACGCAGGCCAAAGTTGATTCGGTTTGGGCGAACGCCAGACGGTTTGGCCGGACGAAAAACTACGAACAGAACATCCGGACTACTTACCGAATGCCGTTGGACAAACTGCCACTGCTCGACTGGATTGCCGCTGACCTCACCTACAATATGGGGTACCTGTTCCAGGCCAATTCCTTCGGCATCACCGACACGCTGGGCGTTCCGTTTGGAAACACCATCCGCAACAACCGCGAGTGGGGTGTGCAGGGGCGCGTGGACTTTATCCGGCTGTACAATAAAATCAAGGCCCTTCGGTTTGCCAACACGCCGAACGTGCCGCGCAAAAACTTCACCCGCAACCCCGGTGACGTCGAAGATATTCAACGGACGGAGAGCCGCGTGCTGAAGAGTTTCGTCCGGACTCTGCTAACCGTGCGGGGCATTAACTTCAACTATACCGTTCAGGAATCCACGTTCCTGCCGGGCTTCATGCCTACGCCGAGGTTCTTCGGTATTTCGCGCGAAAATGCGCCGGGGCTGGGGTTTGTGCTCGGTAGTCAGGACCGGAACATTCACCACCGCGCGGCCGAACGGGGATGGTTGTCAAAAAGTGTGGTTCAGAACCAGCCGTTTACCCAATCGATTGCCAAGAAGTTTGACGCCCGCACGACGCTGGAACCCTTTAAAGATTTCCGGATCACGGTGGAAGCCCGGCTGACCCGTCAGGATAGCTATCAGGAGTTTTATCGCCCGGATTCAACCGGCCTCTTCCGGAGCCAGAGTCCGCTGCGAAACGGGCAGTTCAGCATGTCGTTCCTGTCGTTCAAGACGGCCTTCACCAAGCTGAATCGCGACAATTCTTCGCCCATTTTTGACCGGTTTGCCGAGTATCGCAAGATTATCCTGAACCGGTTGATGGGAATCAATCCGGGCGTGGGAGGTGGTGGAGAATACAACCTGACGTCGCAGGACGTTCTGATTCCGGCCTTCTTCGCGGCTTACAGCGGAAAAGACCCGAATACCGTCAAGATCAATCCGTTCCTGCGCTTCCCGCTGCCCAACTGGCGGGTCGATTACAACGGTCTGGCCCAACTGAAACCGTTCCGTAAACTGTTCAGCGCTTTCACACTTTCGCACAGTTACAACTCAACCTACAGCGTCGGTAACTTTATCTCGTCGCTGGATTACGAAGCGCTGTACGTCAATCTGGCGGTGATGGGCTATAATCTCGGAACGCGCTACAATGCCGATAAACAGTTCATCCCGATTTTTGTCATGAGTACCATTACCATGACCGAACGGTTTGCGCCGTTGATCGGGGCGACGTTCCGGACGCAGAGCAAAATCAGCGGGGGGCTGGAATACAACCAGGACCGCAGCGTGGCCCTGAACCTGTCCAACGCGCAGGTGGCCGAGCTGACCAACAAAGACATTACGTTCCGGTTTGGTTTTACGAAGTCGAATTTCCGGATTCCGTTCAAAATCAACGGAGCGTATCGCCGGTTGAAAAACGATCTGACGTTTAACTGCAACCTGACGTTCCGCGATACCCGCACGGTTCAGCGGAAGTTCGATGATTCAAATACGCAGGTGAACGACAATGGGGTTGGCGAGCAGATTATTACGGCGGGTAACGTTAACTTCCAGTTGCGGCCGCAGGTCAGCTACGTGGTCAATCGCCGGTTGAACGTGCAGGTGTACTTTGACCGGACCTTCAATGATCCGCTGGTGTCGAACTCCTTCCGGCGGGCTACCACGGCGGGCGGGGTGCAGGTCCGGTTCAACCTAGCCGAGTAGCCATACTTTTACCAATTTCAACAGGGAAATACCCGAACGCAGAATCATTCTGACCGTTTTTCCAGTTATTCATTAAAATCCCATTAAAACGCTTGTGAGCTGGGAGCAAAAATGCATATGGAAATTCGCCGGACGGGTATTTCATTTCTGTTGATTTATGGTTTACTGAATTCACCCGTTTGGGCACAGGGAAAAGTAGTTCAGTTCGTAAAAAGAATTTTGAACGACACTTCATCGGCGGCCACCTCCAAATTACTGGTATTTCCAACGGCCGGTTTTGCGCCCGAAACCAGTGTTGAAGTAGGGATTCGGGCATTTTCTCTGTTTTACGCCAAAAAAGACACGGTTGTTAACCGGCTGAGCGAAATTGTTCTCTACTCCTTCGTCACGTTTCGGGGGCAGTTTGGCGCGGTGCTGGAGAATGCCGCCTACACAAACAAAAACCGGTACTTCTTTCTGGGTCGGGCGCGGTTTCAGCAGTTCCCGCTGTTGTATTACGGGATTGGTCCCAACACGTCCTCGCGCAATCCGGCACTGGTCAACTCCAGCTACGTTCAGATCCGCCAGCGCATACTTCGACAGGTCAAAAACAACTGGTACGCGGGCATTGAAGCCGATTTCCAGAACATCAGCCGGGTTTCGTTCGAAGTTGAAAACCAACCCAGTGTTGATTTACCGCCCGGCGCGGACGGCTCCAACACCGTAGGACTTGGCGCGGCCCTGGTGTACGACGATCGTAAAAATGTCCTGAATGTGCGAAAAGGAAATTTTCTGGAAACCGGTATTCTGTGGTATCGTCCCGGTTTTGGCAGCGATTTCCGGTACCGGAGTTTGATTCTGGACGCCCGGGCCTATCGTCCGCTGGGTCGTTCCAACCGGGTGCTGGCGTTGCAGATTGCCGGAACATTTATGAACGGGATCATCCCCTTCAACAACCTGGGCCTGATCGGGGGCGAATCGCTGATGCGCGGGTATTACCTGGGCCGGTACCGCGACCAGAACGTGCTGGCGGGTCAGGCCGAACTACGCTGGTTGCCCTTCGGCTTCAGCAAACGGTGGGGCGGAACGCTGTTTGCCGGATTGGGAACGGTGGCGCCAACGGTTCAAACTTTCCGGATTGATCAGGTTCGCTGGGCGGCCGGGGGGGGCATACGGTTTCTGTTCTTCCAGAAAAAAGACGTTTTCCTGCGGGCCGATCTGGGCCTGACCCGCGAAGGCACCGGTTTCTACGTATCGCTGGGGGAAGCGTTTTAAAGCACATTTCTTCCAATCCCGTACAGAACTACGATGCCGAAGATCAGCCAACTGGCGGTTTTTCCGTACAGCCGTTGGTGCAGTCCCGGCCGTTTGGGACCAAGCGGGGTGTATTCCAGCAAAAAACCGAGAAGCAAATAGGGCAACGACAGCACCAGCAGCGGGTTGTAGCTAAACGCCTGCCCAACGCGGCCGTGTAGCAACTGATGCAAACACCGTTGCGAACCACAGCCTGGGCATTCCAGACCGGTCAGCAGCTTGAACGGGCAGGGCGGGAAAAACGATACCTGAGCTGGATTGAACCAGCCGTAGCTGCAAACCATCCCCAGAAGGACGATCAGAACGGCGAACCCCCCGAACCGCTTTTTACTGATATGACTGAAGAAGTCCGCCAAAGATGCCGAGGAAAAAGAGTAAGAAGTAAAGCACCCAAAGACCGATCGAGACAAAGAAGCTTACTTTGGTCCACTTGGCCGCTTCGGCAGACGCCCGTTGCGCCCCGATAAAATCACCGTTGGCGTAGCGGGAATCGACATTAGCCGCGTTGACGATGCCGGCAATTCCGAAGGGAAGGCAGCAGAAGAGCGTTGCCAGAATCGACTCAACCAGCCAGTTTTTGGGCTTGGGTGGTGCCGATCCGAGCGGTTGATTGGGCGTATACGACTCCTGAAAAGGACGGCTGACGGGCGGAACGACGGAAGGCTGGGTGGGATTAACCGATGGAAAAGCCGCCCCCGAAAGCCATTCATTAATTTCCGGAACGCTTTGAGCATCCATCCAGTCGGGCAGGCCCTGAGTCCAGACTTTGGTAGTCGGTTGGATGGGTTTAGACCGTAATTCGTCCAGACTAAAGGGGCCAAATTGCTGATTGCCTTCCAGGTAGTAATACTGCTTCATGAAAAGAGTAGGAGGGGTTTAAAATCGGGTCAGTAAGATAGAAAAAGATGCCGACTCGCGGATGAAAGCCACCTCTTTTTTATTAACGGTTTCCAACAGTAATAATGACGTTCATTCGTCTTTAAACCAATCAGATAGGACTGCTTTACTTCTTTCTGATGCGTCAAGACTTTGTTATAAAGGCAACGATGGGCCTGCTGACGGTGCTGTGGGCCGTCTCGTTTGTCCCAATTTCCAACCTGGAGGGAGTTGGCACGGACTGGCACGAATACAACGGCAACGGCGAGCAAAGCCACTACAGCCCGCTCAATCAGATTACTAAAGCCAATGTGCGGCACCTGACGAAAGTGTGGGAATACGCTTCGGGCGGGGCCGATTCGCTGAGGAATCAGACGCAGATTCAGTGCAATCCGATTGTGGTTGGCGGTGTTCTGTACGGTGTTTCGGCGGGTTCTCAGGCGTTCGCGCTCGATGCTGCCACGGGAAAAGAACGCTGGAAAACGGCCCTGACCGACGAAACGTTTAAAATGACCAGCCGGGGCGTTACCTATTGGACCGACGGCACCCAAAAACGGATTTTCTTCGCCTACGGACACCTGCTATACGCCCTCGATGCCACGACCGGAAAACCGGTGCCGACGTTTGGACAGGCCGGAAAAATAAACCTGCGAGACGGACTGGAGCGACCCGGGGCCGATGATTACGTGGTGGCCAATACCCCCGGAATTGTATTCGAAGACCAGATCATCATTGGCGTTCGGGTGGCGGAAGGCCCGACGGCCTTGAAGGGCGATATCCGCTCGTACGACGTGCGGACGGGGCGGCTTGTCTGGACATTCCGGACCATTCCGGAGCCGGGTGAGTTTGGGTACGAAACCTGGCCGAAAGACGGCTACCGCAACGTGGGCGGGGCCAACAACTGGATGGGAATGGCCATCGACCGGCCGCGGGGCATCGTCTACGCGCCGACGGGTTCGGCGGCTTTTGATTTTTACGGCGGCAACCGGCTGGGGGCCAATTTATTTGCCAATTGCCTGCTGGCGCTGGATGCCCGGACCGGCAAACGACTCTGGCATTTTCAATTTGTGCACCATGACATCTGGGACCGCGATCCGCCCGCTCCGCCTAACCTTCTGACGGTGGTACAAAATGGACGAAAAATTGACGCCGTGGCTCAGGTTACCAAGCAGGGGCAGGTGTTTGTCTTTGATCGCGTGACGGGAAAACCGGTGTTTCCCATTGAGGAAAAACCGTTTCCGGCGTCGGACATTCCGGGAGAAGAAGCCCATCCGACGCAACCCATTCCGCTTAAACCGGCACCGTTTACCCGCCAGACGTTTACGGAAAAGGACCTGAACGAAACCGTGGCGGATCGGGAGGAAGTGATAGCGCAACTGCGGGCGAGCCGGACCGGCACACCGTATTATCCGGTGGGGCGTCAGCGGACGATTTTCTTTCCCGGAACCGACGGAGGCGCGCAGTGGGGTGGGGCGGCAGTCACTCCCGATGGGATGCTGTACGTTCCGGCCAAGGAAATACCGGTTTACTCCACGCTGATCGACGCACCCAAACCCACGGCGGTTAGCAGTGCCGAAACGTTATATGCGACCAACTGCGGAGCCTGCCACGGAGCCGACCGCCGGGGCGACCATAGCGGAGCCTATCCCTCGCTGCTGGCCGTCAATGAGCGGATGAAACCGGAGGCCATTCACGAACTGCTGAAAAAGGGTCGGGGCATGATGCCGGCGTTTTCGCACTTATCACCGGACGAACGCAAGGCCATTGTGGATTTTATCTCCGGGAAAACAAACGCTCAGCATACCGTTGCGGCCACGCAGAGCCGCACCTGGCTGCCCTACATGCACACGGGCTACAACCGCTGGTACGACCGCAACGGCTTTCCGGTGAGCCGCCCGCCCTGGGGTACGCTGACGGCCATTGACCTGAATACCGGCGAACACCGCTGGCAGATTCCGCTGGGGGAATTTCCGGCGCTGACCAGGCAGGGCGTTCCGCCAACCGGAACCGACAATTACGGCGGCCCGGTCGTAACGGCCAGCGACCTGCTTTTTATTGCGGCCACGCCCGATGAAAAGTTTCGTATTCTGGACCGTCAGACCGGCAAACTGCTCTGGGAAACCCAGCTTCCGGCTGCGGGCTACGCCACTCCCGCCGTGTATGCGGTGGGGGGAAAGCAGTACGTGGTGATTGCCTGCGGAGGTGGAAAACTAAAAACCCGTTCCGGCGACCGCTACGTGGCTTTTGCGCTGCCTTGACCGGAAACAAAGGCCGGGACGAGGGTTTGTAAAACCGTTTTACGTGTGTAACTTGCAGCGCTAAACGAATTGTTACCAATGAATTTTCCCGAAGAACTGAAATATACGCAAGACCACGAGTGGATTCGCATTGAGGGCGACACCGCCGTTGTTGGTATTACCGATTTTGCCCAAAGTGAATTGGGAGACATTGTATTTGTGGAAGTCACCAGCGTCGGGCAAAGCTTGCCGAAGGGCGACATTTTTGGATCGATTGAAGCCGTCAAAACGGTATCGGATCTGTTTCTGCCCGTGGCGGGCGAAGTGCTTGAAATCAATCCGGAAGTGGAAAAATCACCCGAACTGGTCAACGATGATCCGTACGGCCGGGGCTGGATTATCCGGCTGAAACTGACCGACAGCGCCGAAACCGATGAGTTGTTGTCGGCCGGAGCCTATAAAGAGTTGGTGGGCGCCTAACGCCCGATTTGATCAGGAAGCTCCAACCGGGGCTTTTTTTTTGCATTCCCGCCCGCCCGACACCGGCTCAGCGCCCGCGGGTGGATCCCAAAAAACCATGAAGCTACTTATCCGTGCCGCCCGAATCGTAGACGCGCAGTCGCCCTTCAATGGACAGATTCGTGACGTATTGATTGAAAATGGTCTCATCCGTCAGGTTGGCGAATCGATCGCCGTTGAGGAGTCGGAGGCAGCCCTGAAAGTGATTGAACAGGACGGGTTGTGTGTCTCGCCCGGTTGGGTTGACCTGCGGGTGTCGGCCAAAGACCCCGGCTACGAACACAAGGAAGATTTGAGCACGGTTTGCAAGGCGGCCGCGCGCGGAGGATTTACCGATATTGCCATCCTGCCGAATACCAAACCCGTCCTGGATTCGAAAGATACGCTGGGGTACATCCGGCAGGCCACGCAGGGGCACCCGGTGAACGTGCACCCCATCGCAGCCATCACCAAGAAAACCGAGGGAACGGATTTTACGGACATGATCGACCTGCATCATGCCGGAGCGGTGGCTTTTTCCGACGGCGAAAAGCCGTTGCTGAATGCCGACCTGCTGCTGAAAACCCTGCAATACCTGCAACCGCTTAACGGGTTGTTGATGAACCGCCCGGAGGAACAGAATCTGACGCATTTCGGGCAAATGAACGAAGGGCTGACCAGTACGCTGCTTGGCCTGAAAGGAATGCCCAGCATGGCCGAAGAAATGATGATTGAGCGGGATCTGCGGCTGCTGGAATACGCCTGTGCGCAAAACCTGGATCGGTCCGCCGGTTCGGTATTGCACTTTTCGACGATTTCGACGGCCCGGTCGGTTGAATTAATTCGGCAGGCAAAACAACAGGGCTTGCCGGTCAGTTGCGACATTGCGGCCCACCAGCTTGCCTTCGAGGATACCGCCCTGATGGGATTCGATACGAACCTGAAAGTCAACCCGCCGTTCCGCGGGAGCGCCGACCGCGAAGCCCTGAAGCAGGGGTTGGCCGACGGCACCATCGACGCCATCGTGTCGGATCATAATCCGCAGGACGACGAGAGTAAAAACATCGAGTTTGACCATGCCGATTTCGGTATCATCGGGCTGGAAACGGTTTTCGCGGTGGCCCGGACGCATTATGGCGACTTGCCGCTGGAGCAGTTGGTTGATAAACTAACGCACAGCCCCCGCCGGATTCTGCGGCTTCCGGCGCTGACCATTGAGGAAAACCAACCCGCCACGCTGACGGTTTTCGATCCGGACCTGGAGTGGACGTATGAGCGAACGGCTTCGCGCTCAAAAAACTCGCCTTTTTTCGGCAAGACCCTGCGCGGGAAAGCGTTATGGATTATAAACAAAAGCTTTGCTGAACAGCTATAAATTCGAGTGAAAAAACTATTTTCCTATTTCAACCACCCGCTTTTGAAGCTTCCCATCCTGTTTGGGCTGGTGGCAGGTGTGTTGTGCTTTATTTATTTTCTGGTGCTGTATTGGCTCGGCATTACACCGCTGGGCAACGTGCGGGTGCCGGATTTTGGCTTTCAGATCATCATGATGGTGTCGGCGGTCTGGTACTACCGGAAGCACATCGGCAAGGGCTTTCTCCACTTATGGGAAGCGCTCACCATCTGTTACGTGGTCAACACGGTAGGGGCGCTGCTGACGGCCTGGCTGATTTATCTGTTTATCAACTACGTCGATTACAAAGTTTTTACGCAGTATCTCGCCGATATGCGGCAGTTGATCGTCTCAACGAAGGGGCATCTGGTGGAATCGCTGGGGCAGGCTGAATACCTGAAAATGCTCAAGAACGTCGATACAATTACCCCCGAAACGCTGGTGGGCGACGAGATCAGCAAGAAAACCGTATTGGCCGTTCTACCGGTACTGATCATTTCCTTACTTTTCAGAAGGCAGGACTACAGTTTGTATGACCCCTCGCCCGAATCGCCAAACCCTCCGAAATCCTCCCAACCCTAAACGTGTAACGTATCATGGAAGAAAAACCCTCTACCGCTCGTCTGGCCCTGAAATGGGGATTAATTTCCGGTGTTGTTTTTATGGTTTATACGACGATCATCAACCTCACCGGTCAGTTTGCAAATCAGTCGTTGTCCTGGCTGAGCTTGCCCATTTCGGTTGCCATTATCGTATTGGCGATGCGGGAGTACCGAACACTGAACGGCGGCTTCATGAGCTTCGGTGAGGGTGTTAGCCTCGGAACGCTGGTATCGGTGATTAGTGGGTTAATTTCGATTACCTACAACCAGATTTATACCAGCTTCATTGATCCCACCATCCGGCAGCAAATCATGGACAACGCGCGGGAGCAACTAGAAAGCCGCGGCATGACCGACGAGCAGATTGACCAGGCCATGGAGTTCACCGAAAAGCTGCAAAGTCCCGGCTTGCAATTTCTGATTGGGGTGCTGGTAGCGGCTTTCTTCGGTGTCATTATTTCACTGATTGTGGCCGCTTTCATGCGCCGAAACAAACCACCGTTTCCGGATTTTCAGAACTGATAAGGAGAGACAAAAGAGAATACACAAGAGCGGAAAGACTTATTACCCCGCCCTGTACGTTTATCTCTTGTCTGACTTCTTTGGTCTATTAGCTTATGTTGCCTGTTTTTCGAAAAGAAATCAACGGCTTTTTCAGCTCATCGGTTGCCTACATCATCATGGCCGTGTTCCTGACGGCGGTGGGGCTGATGGTCTGGGTGTTTCCGGATACGAGTCTGCTGGAGTACGGGTACGCAGACATGGGTGTTTTTTTCAACCTGGCGCCCTACGTTATGCTGTTTCTGATTCCGGCCATCACCATGCGTTCCATTGCCGAGGAAGTGCGGACGGGCACCATCGAGTGGTTGCTGACCAAACCGCTGTCCCGCTGGCAATTAATTCTGGCGAAGTTTGTTGCCAACTGGCTGCTGGTGGTACTATTGTTGTTACCAACCCTGGTATATTATTATTCTGTATATCAACTGGGTAATCCACCCGGTAACGTCGATTCCGCATCGGTCTTTGGCTCCTACGTCGGGTTGCTGCTGCTGGGTGGGGTGTTTGTGGCCATTGGTTTATTCGCGTCGTCCATTAATGAAAACCAGGTTGTGGCCTTTGTCATTGGTGTTTTCCTGTGTTTTCTGCTGTACGTCGGCATCAGTTCGGTAGCCGGGCTGGAATTCTGGGGTTCTTTTGCGTATCCGCTGACCTGGATCGCGCTCGATGAACAGTACCAGGCACTGGGCCGCGGCCTGATCGACTCCCGAAATGTGATTTATTTATTGAGTGTTATAACCGTATTCTTGTATTTGACCGAGTGGCGAATGACCGCCCTCACCCGCTAACATGCGACTGGATGCTTTACTTAAATGGGCCGCCATCGGCTGGACCATCGTCATCTTCATTGGCTGTGCCTGGCCCAGCGAACACCTTTCCGAAGGGCTGACGACCAACGATAAATTTATTCACATCAGTATTTTTGGTCTCTGGGGCTTCCTGTGGGGAACGGTTTCCCGGCAGCCAGTCCGCGTTTTTATCATCGGGGTTTTGTACGGCCTGGCGATTGAAATTTACCAGCTGGTGATGCCCATCAACCGCAGCTTCGAATGGCTGGATCTGGCGGCTGATTCGGTTGGGATTGCGCTTGGGCTGGTGGCCAGCGTTCTGCTGATGCGGGTGCTTTCAAAAGGTTGATTTTCTCTTTGCTACAAAAAACAAAACCGTCAGGATGCCTCTCCCGACGGTTATAGAATGCTGCTTGGTCGTTTGCTCCGACGGCTACGGCTTTAATACCGTCAGAACCGGCGGGCCGACCGGGTGTTCGCATTTAAAGTCCTGCCCCAGCAGCTGGGCCAGGGTAGCCGCCAGCTGGTTCTGAAACAGAACGGGTCCGCCGGATTGTTCGCCCGTCGGTGGGGTATCGGGCCCGATTGCGGCAAACCACATCTGGTACGAATCGGGTGTTTTGGTCCCGTGTCCTTTCCAAGTGGCTTTCGGCGTGTGGCCCCGGCCGTGGTCTGTCGTCACAATCAAGGTCGTTTTTCCGGCGTATTGCGGTATTTGCTGAACGGTTTTCCAGAGATCGGCCAGGAACGCATCAACGGCATTCACCATGCGCAGGTCATCGGCGTAGCGCCCGGCGTGGGCCAGCCCGTCGGTTTCGTCGAACTGCATGAACATCACGCGCGGATGGTTTTGCCGCAGGTAGTTTTTGGCGACATAATACGTCAGGAAATCACTGCGGACGGTTTTGTCCCAAACCTGCGGGGGAATGGTGGTCATCATGCTGTTGAGCAGGGAATCCGTGGCCGTTTTGGGGTTTTCGATCCGTTCGTTGCCCGCGCTGGCGTAGATTCCCGTTTTCTTCTCATTAACGGCCGCTTCGATCACATCCCAGGACGCAAAAGCCGCAATCTTTCCCTTGAAGTCGGGTTTGTTGTTTAGAAATTCGAGAACGGTCGTGTTCGGGTTATCAATTTTGTCGTTGGATTTAATGCGATCATCGGCGTAGCCGGACAGAAGTTCGTTGTAGCCCGGGTAGCTGAACCAGTGGGGGTTGGCATTGTTGACTTTGCTGCCTTTCAGCCGATTGCCGTACAATTGTCCTTCCTTCGCAACGGTATTCCAGAGAAACGGAAAAATCAGTTTACGGCGTTCCTGCGGGTTTGAAGCCCAGAAGAATTTGCGGGCCGAAGCCGTATCGGGCGAATAGGCGGCATCGAACAGCAGCGTGGAGTCGGCACCGGAGAAGACTTCCTGCCAGCGAACACCATCGAGCGTTACCAGAATAACGTTTTGGGTTTGCTGGGCGCTGACAAGCGAAAAAGGCGCGCCAGTCAGTAGGAAAGTCAGGCAGAAAAGACGGCGTAGTACATTCATACGGTTTGATGAGCGGGGGAGTGGGTTAGATGAAATGTAAAATAACAAAAAGCCGTTAGACCCACTGGTTACCAGGCTGTTAATTTTTTGTGAAAAGTGGGAGCCGGCATGAGCATTTTTTGTACCTTGAAATCGTAATTTCCGACCCTTACTACCGTATGAATCACCCGCTTACCCGTCGAACCTTTCTTAAACAAAGCAGCGCCGGTGCCCTCGGGCTGGCCTTGTTTCCGGCCGTTAAAAAAGTGGCGCCGAGCGATCGGCTGCGCATCGCCCACATCGGCTTGGGGGGCATGGGCAACAACCACATGGGCTGGTTTGCCAAACTGCCCGAAGTCGAGATTGTGGCCCTGTGCGATCTGGATCAGGACCATCTGAACGGCAGTCTGAAACGCCTGTCGGAGCTGAACCCCGGCACCCGGGCGCAGGGTTACGACGATTTTCGGCGCGTCCTCGACCGCAAGGACATTGACGCCATCACCGTCGCAACGCCCGATCACTGGCACGCCCAGATTGCCATTCTGGCGTTTCAGGCCGGCAAGGATGTGTACGGCGAAAAACCGTTGTCGTTCGATGTGCGCGAAGGGCAGAAAATGCTGAAAAGCCTGAACCGGCACAACCGGATTTTCCAGCTCGGCACGCAAATTCACGCCGGAGACAATTACCACCGCGTCGTGGAACTGATTCGGGGCGGGGCCATCGGCAAGGTGCATACCGTACGGTTGTGGAAAACCGGTTTGCCGCCCGATCTGGGTCCGGCCAACTACCAGACTCCGCCCGCAACGCTGAACTGGGATATGTGGCTCGGCCCGGCTCCGCAGTCGCTTTATACCCCGCAGCGGTGCCATTTTACCTACCGGTATTTTCTGGATTATTCGGGCGGGGTGTTCCAGGATTTCTGGAGCCACATCGCCGATGTGGTCTGGTGGTCCATTGAACCCAAAAACCTGAAGAGCGTCAGCGCAACCGGGGAAGCGCCGGGCGGGATTGCCGACGCGCCCCGATCAATCAGCATTGACTACGAATTTGAAGACCTGAAGCTTCACTGGACCTCGGTGCCGCCCCCGGTTCCGGGCGCCGAAAAAAAAGGAATTGGCGCGTATTTCGAAGGCAGCAAAGGTACCCTTCTCTGCGACTACGGCTCCCGCGAAATAAGGGTCAATGGAATCGTCATGACGGATGTTCCGGAAATTACCCAATCCATTGCGCGTTCGCCCGGCCACCAGCAGAATTTCGTTGACGCCGTTAAATCCCGCTCGCAGCCGGAATCCAACCTGGAATACGCCCGGCAAATGACGATGCCCATGCACCTGGGTCTGATTTCGTACCGCCTGGGGCGCCAGCTGGCGTGGAATCCCAGAAAGGAGAAGTTTGTCCGCGACCGGGAAGCCAACTCGTATTTGTCGAGGGAATACCGCAGCAAATGGGATTTGATTTAGCCGTCAGGCATCCGACGTAACGTAGAGTTTCAGCCGCACGCGGTCGGTGGTGTTTTGCCGGTTGCCCAGCACGGCCCGTTGCAGCCGGCTCCTCAGCGTGAGGCTTCCGCTGGGCACCTTCAGCAGCATGGGCCGGTTGGCCGACTCGCCCCGCAGCACCCGGTTGATGTGGTTCGTCAGATTGAACACGTAGCCATCCTGCAACTCGATTTCATTGGGCAGGTAAGAATAGGTTGCCACCGCCGAGGACTCGCCGGAGGTGTTACCGGGAACTGCTTCGATGGTTTCGTTCTGGGTATTCGTGAAATAAAGGCCCAGTTCCGCCGGGGGAGGAGCGTTATCGCGGACATCCCGCCGAATGGGCTCGAGTAGGAGTTCCGCCAGATTCAGGCCCAGGAAGTCTTCGGGTTTCACAAATTGGGTCAACGACGGTATTTCGATGCGGGTATAAAGGGAGGCCGCCGGCAGCACAAACGAGGAATTCTGCGTGGTTCGGCTGGATAGGGCATCCGTCGCCCGCTGCAAAGCCTGCAGGCCGGTGCCTTGCCGGTCGTTGGTTAGCTGGGTAAACGGCCCGGTCTGAAACGGAAACAGCAGGTTGTACGCCGTTTGACTGATTTCGTTGTTGCGGTAATACAACCGGATGCCGGAGTTGGCCGAACTCAGGTTGAATGCCAGAAAAACATTGTTGGGCGATGCGCTCAGGAACGCGAAACCTTTCCAGAAATCGTTCATGGTTTCAACACTGTTGATTTCTTTGCTGATCAGCTTGGTGTAAAACGACCGGGCCAGCACGTCGGGGATGCGCACCCGAACCTGCCGGGTTGCCGATTTAAATTGCGGAATAAACGACTTCCGGATCAGCGGCTGGGTGGTGTAGGCGACCGACTGGGTGTTGTAGTGAACCGCTCCGCTTTCGAGCGGCTTCTGAAGCTGGTGAATCTGAAGCGCAAACGAATTCAACGTATCACCTACCGAATAGGCATAATCCATTTCCAGCACCAGGGAGTCGAAGCGAATGCCTTTCTGATCGGGCAGATCATTGGTGGTGTACGACAACGACGCAAAGCCGTTGGCCTGCATCAGACCCGTCTGGGCGTCGGTCCAGCGGCCGACCAGTACGCTGCTGTCGGAAGAGGTAATGAACGAGTCGGGTACCATCACGGTGGAAAGGTTGACGGTGACCGTATCAATGTACTGAATCTGCATTTCGTCGGGCTGAATCAGGCTCTGACCAACATCCAGATCGCCGTTCATACAGGCCGAAAAAAGCAGGCAGACCAGCACGAGGAGCGCCAGGCGCAAAAAAGTTTGCATGGGGAAGAATTGCTGAAAAAGAGGATACATTTCTGCCCCGAATCGGTTGGGGCCAAGAAAAAGAGTAACTGGGAGCAACGGTTTCAGCGATTCCGGAAGGCTAAAACCGTTGCGGATACTGTTCGAGTCGTGGCGCATCACGACGCGGGCACGGGGTATGGCCGGGGTAAATTCAACGACTGATTAGTGAACCAAGACCCCTAATTGCGCCAGTTCAGACGGCGTGAGCGTTGGGGGAAATTGCCCCCGGCGCAGTTTGGAAACTACGCACTCGCCCACCCGACGGGCCAGTTGTTCACTGGAAAAACCACGCTGACCGGCCCGACCCGGAACCGTGGGCTGGTCGATGACGGTTTTGCCGTCGGAAACAATCTGATAGCCCCAACCCGCCGGGGTCGTAACCGTCTGAAGTTCATATTGCGGCCGGGGATGATACGGGCTGTAGACCGTAATCACGGCCAGCCCTATCAATAGAATCGTTAGCGATTGCACCTGTTTGCGGTTCATGGCGTCGATTAGTTGCTGTCGGTATCCTGGGTGACGTTCGGATCAAATTCCCACAAGTCGTCGAAGCGGCCGGAACCGCTGCTGCCCGTAGTGACGTACCCTTTGCCGCTGATGGCAAATCCAAAAGCGTATTGCCGCGCTGATCCTTCGAACGTTCCCTGTTCGTACCAGTCGTCGGTGGTCGGGTCGTAAACCCAGACGGCGGTGCTGCCGTCACCAAGGGTCACGTAGCCGCGGTTACCGATGGCAAAACCAACCCCGTAACTCCGCTGCACCAGTTCATCGTCTTCAAAGTCGCCTTTTTCGATCCAGGTATCCTGGGCGGCATCGTAGGCCCACCAGTCTTTTTCGGCCGAGCCGTTGTTGTTGCCGGTACCGACATACGCCAGCCCGTCGATTACGAACGAAACGGCACCCAGGCGCTTGGCTCCGCCGTAGCTGGCGGTTTTAGTCCAGGCATCCGTTGCCGGGTCATACGCCCAGAAATCTTTCAGGTAATTGCCGTCGAAGCCTGTTCCGACGTAGCCTTTGTTGCCCACGGCGAAAGCCACGGCATTCCGGCGGGCGGTCCCCCCGAAGTCGGCAATGCGCTTCCAGGCGTTGGTCGCGGGGTTGTATTCCCAGAAATCTTTCAGGCGGTCGCTGTTGGCGTTCAGGCCCGTTCCCAGATACCCTTTCGCTCCGACGGCAAAGCCAACGGCGGTGTTGCGGGCCTCCCCGGCGAAGTCCGCCAGTTGAGTCCAGGTGTTGCGGGACGGATCGTACGACCAGAAATCTTTCAGGCGGTCGTTATCGGCGTTCGTGCCCGTACCCATGTAGGCGATGGTGCCGATGACAAAACCGGCCGTAGCGTTGCGGGCCACCCCCTCGAAGTCGGACCGGCGCTGCCAGTCGCCCAGAACGGCAACGTCTTCTTCGTTGCTGCAACTGACCATAACGCTGCCCCACAGGCTCCAGATCAGGGCGTAGGCCAGGGTGGAAAAAACCGCCGAACGACGGGTCTTAACACCAGTAATACGTAGTGTGGATGAATAACGCAACAGGCGTTGAACGAAACGTTTCATAGAAAAAGGGGAAAGTGAGTAAACAGAAAAACCCGTCGCCAATCCGGCAACGGAGGGGACACATTAAAAAGACGGTAAAGGCGTAAGAGTCATGGTATTGGTCTACAACGTACGGCGTCGTTTTTCGGACGCAGGTTCGGTACGGTTACCCCGCAGGTGGAACACGCTGGGCATTTTGCGCAAATCATAGCGGAGGGCGTAGGTATATCGCACGGATACACCCACGCTCCAGCCACGGCCGTTGCCCCGGAGAACGGCGGCTTGCGGCTCCCCGCTGTTCACGCGATAAACGAGGTTGGTGGTTAACGCATGGCCGATGCCCCAGTACTGGCGGGCAAACAGGCTCAGATCGACGCGTCCGCCGAGCTTGATGAGGTACTCCGCCGAAAGTTCCACCAGACCGCTGATTCGGGGGCTTTCCCGGGTTTCACCGCTCATCGAAAGGGTGTCGATCCGGCTGCGGCCCGGCTGACGGTAGCTACTCCCGTAGCTGTAGCCTTCCACCAGAAAGCGGCTGACCGTTTCACCGGTGTTTGGAATGAGCCCGGCCCCGGCACCTAGCCACAAACCCGCTTTACTGGTCTGTTTGCCAAAGCGCATGAGCCGTTTTCCGCGCACGACAAAACCGTTTCGGTGGTTTTCAAACCGCAGATCGAGAGCGTTTACGCCCTCGCCGACGATCAGCGTGTTGTGAATGGGGGAGCGGGCGTAGCCGCCTTCGATGGCCCAGCGTTCGTTGCTGACCCAGCCGATGACGGCGCTCCAGCCGGTTTGGGTGGTGGCTCGGGTACTGATCAATCCGTTGAATGTTTGACTAAGCTGGCCCCGATCCGACCGGAAGAAACCCTCCATTTTTACATACCAACGCTCCTTTATATACGCTTCGCCGTATCGGGCGACCAACTGCGTTAAGAAGGTCCGGCGTGCGCTGGCCGAGCGACGCGTCAGATGAGGCTCATCCGGGTACTGGGCCGCAGCGCGGTAATAGTCGGGAACGCTCTGGGCAAAAGCCGGACAAGCCAGCACGGTGAGCCAGAAGGAAGTGAGAACGGTTTTCATGGCGGGAAAGCCAGCTTAGAGGTGTTGCTTATACGAATCAGGGAAAAAAGTGCCTACAAAGTGTACGAATAAGGTGCTGCACCGGCAGCCGGAGGTTGGCAAAGGGGGCCGTCCGGCGTTTGCTCATTGGGGCAACTTGGCGGTTTTAAAGGCGGTCAGGCTTTTGATCATGCGCCCTCCTCCGGCTTTCCGTTGAATGGATGAGCCCAGCGCCGGTAGCGAATGGCCCGTGGCAACGGCCCGACGAGCCAGGCGATTTCCGGTGATCTGGTACAATGCTTCGTTGAGCAGCGGTTCGGTGATGTCGCCGAGCGGTTTTAAGACCAGCGGCTCCTGCACTTCTATGCTGGGGGCAAAACCGGCCGAGTAGTCGGACTGCCCCTGGCTGTTGAACGACTTAAAAACGATTGGCTGCATTCCCCATTTTATCTTTCCGGAATCATCAACGATCGTGATGGACCCCACGTTCTTGCCGTAGGTTGTCGTACCGATGGTGGTTACCGTCATGTAGGGGCGAAGGCCGTTGATAATCAATTCGCTGGAGGAAGCCGTTCCGTCGGTTGTCAGAACGAACACCCGTTGGAGGTTGCCGCCGATGTTCTGCGATTTGTTTAAAAACCGCTGCACGAAGAACTCATCCCCGTACTCCTGTTTGATGTAGGGCGTCAGCGTCGAATTCCATTCTTCCCGAAAATACACGCTGCTGGTGCTGATGTTTTTCCCGATCAGGCTGGCGAGGTTGGCCGAGGACGATGTATACCCGCCCGGGTTGTAGCGCAGATCGAGAATCAGTTCGTTGACGCCCCGGGCTTTGAAGTTGCTGAAAATAGCATCCACCTGATCGTCGTATTCAGTGCCGCTGCTGTTGTTGGGAGCCGGAACGAACTGGTTGTACACCAGATAACCAACCGTTTTAGTACCTGCGGTATAGATGGAATCCAAAAATACCGGGTTGGCCTGAAAAACCGTAGCCGTTACCGAAAGGGTCTTGTCGGTATCAACGAGCGCGCTGTTCTGAACCTCCGCCAGCCCGAACGAGTAGTTGGTGGCCCCGGAGTACAGCAGCGAAGCGTAGTTGGTGGTGGTGATGGGTTGCCCGTTGACCTTGCTGATGATGTCGCCCCGCTTGAAGCCCGCCCGGGCCGCCGGGGAGTTGGGCAATACGTACAAGACCTGCGCAATGACGTCGGTTGAACCCTGTGAACGCAGGTACAGCATAAATTCCAGGCCCGTGGTGGTTGATTCGCCACTCAGCGATGCCGACAGATCATCGGCATTCTCCTCAATCCACGAAAACCGGTCGCCGTCGGGGGCGGCCGTGGCGCTGTACGTGTACAGCAGGGAGTCAAAAAAATCGGAAGGCGCCAGCGTCAGGTCGGGACTGGCCGGAATTTTATCGTTCCAGTAATAATAATCCCGCATGTTTTCCAGAATCCACTTGTTAATGGTTTCGTTTTCTGCGGTATTTGAAACGGTTGTGTTCGTGGTCGGTTCAACGAGGTCGGTTTCTCTCTGGCAGGCTGACAGCAGCCAGACCAGCAGCAGCGTCATGCTCAACCAGACGGGTTTGAGAAGTGGTGTGTGTGTCATAAGAGTATTTCGAGTTGTATTCGGGTGCGTTGGGTAGAAACGCAAAGGTGCTTTTCACCGGCCGCCGTACCGCTAAGCCGGGGAGATAAAGGGCATTTAACGCCGTTGTTTCAGGATCTGTTTGAAAGCGCCATCGGCTCCAAACAGCAGAGCCACCAGTTTTCCGTCGCTGGTTTTTACCCAGACCACCCACTCGCCATTCGCATTTTTGGCGGCTTTCTGAAGGGTCGAACCGGCGTAATTCTGTGTAACGTGAGACGTTACGGCCGCGGGCAGATCAGCCACGGCCACTTCCGTATAATTGCCGCGCAGCGGTTTCGTTACTTCCTTGTTGAACGTACCGTCGGTGTTGAACAGCAGGGTTTTCGACTGGTCGCTCACCACAATCATCACCAGATAACCGCGCGTGCTGTCTTTGGCCGCCGTTTTTAGTTCGGCACCGGCGTAGTTCGCCGTGATGTAGCTGGTAATGGCCGCCGGAAGGTCCGTCAGGGCAATCTGCTCCAGGTTACCTTTCGAACCGTGCCCCCGGCCTTTTCCGCCCCGGCCGCCGTGCTTACCACCGCCCGCTTTGATCGCCAGTTCCTCGTTGAACGTACCGTCGGCGTTGAACAACAGCGCTTTGGCTTCGTCGTTCTGCGTAATGGCGACCAGGAAGTTTCCGGTATCGTCCTTGGCGGCATACTCAACGGTCGCTCCCGCGTAGGTGGCAGAAATGTAGTTGGTGACGGCTGCCGGCAGGTCTGTTACGGCAATCCTGGTAATCTTACGCTTGCAGAAAAAGCCCGAACTATCGGAAGCCAGGCGGGCGGTGCTGGTGGTAGCGATGGCTGAATCAGAATCTGGCGTAATTGACTGTACCTGCTCATTCCGATTACACCCGTACAAAACAACACCCAGAACGGTCGACGCGATTAAAATGAATTGTTTCATGTTTAACGTATATGAGATAATTGGTTGGTAATGCGATGGTTGATACTCAGGAATCCTGTTTCAGCGAACCCGTCGTGATGCTGGGTTCGGTCCGGTAAAAATCGTAAAGACGCCGGCCAATCAGCTCGTGGCTGATGGCGTTCAGCCGTTCGCGGTCGCCGGTGATAAAAAACTCCTCCCGCGAATCGATCAGCGCCTGCACATCGAACACCCGAAAGCCCCGGTAACGGCCTTCGCTTTTCAGGAGGTCGCTGCCTTTCCGGCGCAGCCAGCCGCTGACCGGTTCGCGGTGGGGGAAGGGCGTCAGCAGAATCACCCGGTGCCGGTGAAACCGCAGCGTTTCCAGGATGCGCGCCAGTTGCTGATGAACTTCGCGCAGGGGCCGAACCCGGTCGAGCCACCACTGGATGCGGACGGCCCACGCCATGGCGTACTCCCGGAGTCGCTCGCCGGTTGTGGGGCGGAGCGCCAGCCCGGAGTCGCGCAGGTGGCGGTTGGCCACCTGCAGAATAATCAAATCATACCGCTGAAGCGGCACCCGCTGCAAAACGTCCGCGATGGTACACAGCGCCATCGGAGCGTGGTAGGTTACAACGACCTCCTGACCACTGCGCTCTAGTTGTTGCACAAACTGGTCGAGGTAACTTTGTCGGGAAGTCAGGCCTGCGTCGTAGTGAAGACTGTCCGCAATGACCAACAAATGCATTTTCATTGCTTGGTAAATTCTGGCGTCCGGGTCGGAGGGGAGACGGCCCTGTTCCGCGCCGACCCGATTTCCAACGATACAATTGCCATTACGCCCGGGACCGGTACACCGTTGCAGCGCAGGGCGAAAAAAAACAGAAAATCTTGGGGTGAAAAAAAGTTGAAAAAAATGGCCGACGGCTGCAACACCGGGCCTGATGTTGGCGTATTGGTTAAGCATGAGCGAATCATTTACTTAAATCGTTACGGCCTTGTTTTTTCGAAAGCGCCCTTCCTTCGCGGAAAACGATATTGATAGTGTGATTGAAGCCTGCCGCAACCACGACGCGCAGGCTCAGCGGGTGTTGTTTAAAAAGTTTTACGGCTATTCCAAAAGTATCTGTCTGCGGTATTCGGCAACTTCGGAGGAAGCCGAGGAGGTGTTGAACGAAAGCTTCCTGAAAGTATTTCAACGGTTGCATCAGTACGATGCGTCTCACCCCTTCAAGGCCTGGTTGCGGTCGATTCTGATCAATACGGCCATCAGCTATTACCGCAAATACCACAAACTGGATATGAGTGTGCTGGAAGCCGGACAGGACGTGCCGTTCGAAGACAATGTGATTGATCGAATCTCGGCTGACGAAATTCTGGCACTGGTTCAGCAACTGCCACCCGCTTACCGTACGGTGTTTTCCATGCATGTAGTCGATGGCTACAGCCTTCGGGAAATTGCCGAGGTGTTGCAGAGCAACGAAGCCACGGTCCGCTCTCATTTTCTGCGGTCACGGCAGCGCCTACAGCAGGCAATTCGGTCTGCTTATCCACATCTCTTTCCATCCGATCCTGCTCCAGTACGTTACTATGAAAACTGATAAATTTGAGGAATCTATACGAAAAAAGCTGGAGGACATAGAGCCTCCTTACCGGGAAAGCAACTGGCTAACCCTGCGGTCTTTCCTGCGTCGCAACGGCGTGCCCTCCATTGGCCTGACCACCACGCAGTGGCTGACGCCCATGCTGAGCGCGGCCAGCGTGGCCGGTCTGATTGTGTTGTCGGTCTGGCAATACCGAGTCAATCAGCAGCTGGAACAAACCGTTGAGTCCCTGAAAGATACCGTCAATCTGCTCCAACAGGCTCCGCCGGTGGCCGCCGTTCCAAAACCCGATACGGTGTACATTACGCGGGAAGTACCGGTGCCGGGTTTGTCGCCCATTGCTCCCCACTATCGGCCGGACGACCGCCGGCTGGCTGATCGCTCGGATGTGGACGACCGCCGAATGGACAGGGATGAATCGGCCCCGACCCATCAAACCGGACCACCATCAAACCGGGAGCCGTCGGAACCGGACCACCGGCTGACGGAGTCAGGCCAGCCGCCAATCGGCCGTGAGGTAATCGAACCGGCTGGGCGCAACACTGTGCCTGCTTACTCACGGCCCCGATCGTCGGCGACAAATTCCTCTGTCACGGATAACGAACGGTATGCGGGCAACAGCCGGTACACGAATCCCCGGAAAGACAATGATTTAAAAACAGACCGGGCGTGGCCAACCGAAACCGGGATGCCCGGATCAAATGATCCATCCGGTACGGGAACAACCGGATCGGTACCGCCCGGAGCGGGAAGCCGTGAGTCGGTGGCCCTTTCCTGGAATTCCGTTCAGAACCGCATTCCGTCGTTTGATTCAAGCTATTACGCTGAAAACTACCAGCGTCGCGTTCGCCGGATTTGCCCGTTGTATACGCCCTCGGTGATCAATACCGTACCGCAGCAAACCCGGCAACCCGCCGTGGAAGAACCCGCGCCGTTGGTCAAATTCCGCCTTGGGGGCGGGGCCGAGATCGCGGGAGGACAATCCGGGTTTGGACTGGTTGGGGAGGTGCTGTTCGGGGATCACCTGACGATTGGATTGGGAATAAGCCGGCTCAACGTCACGGGCGATAATTTCAAGAGTGACCAGGAATATAACAAAAAGCGCCTGAGCGATTTCCGGAGGGATTTCCCCGGTCGTGTACCGGTTGATCCGCGCATTGAGGTGCTGAACATCCATCAGAGTGGACAATCCTGGCAGCTGCCCGTTACGATTAGTTACCGGCTTCCGCTGGGAAATACCGTTGCGATTCTGCCGTCGGCCGGGCTTAGCTTTAGCCTGAAAGCGCGCGAAGAGGTTGAATTTATGCGTCGGAAAGGCGTTGGCGGGTATTACGACTTTTACAAGACTACGTTTGCGCAGGAGTGCGAGCCCAGTCTGTACAACAGCTGGCAGGTCAGTGTTGGGTTGGAGAAACAGGCAGGCCACTGGGCGTTTCAGGCACTGCCGTATGTATCGAACCCAATGCTGAGCACCCGTAACAGTCTGAATCAGACCACCGCCGGGGTTCGGGCGCGGGTTCTGTACCAGTTTTAAGGGTTTTTGACATATGACAAAACAAGACTCATAGAAAGGTCGTTTAGCAAGTAAACTATTCGACCTTTCTATGAAAACCCTCTTCGGAACAAAAGCCAGCCCCTCCGCCGTTCACGGTTCCCTGTTGTTGCTGCGTGTTGGTGTCTCGGCGCTGATGCTGACGCACGGCTGGCCAAAAGTCGCCAAAATTATGGCGGGCGACATGGCCTTCGGTGATCCCATCGGGATTGGCAGCACACCGTCGCTCATTCTGGCTACGATCGCCGAGTTTCTTGGGTCCGTCCTGCTCATCTTCGGCTTCCAAACCCGTGCTGCGGCCCTTATTCTGGCAATCAACATGCTGGTTATTACCATCTTTGCTCACGGCAGCGATCCATTTAGTAAAAAGGAGATGCCGTTGCTTTATTTCCTGATCTACCTGACCATTTTCTTTGTGGGCCCGGGCAAATACTCGGTAGACGGCCAGGCCAACAAAACGTGGCCCGGGTGATGGGCAACGAGAAAGTTCGTGAAGGAAGCCGTTAAGAAATTATTAGCGGAGAAATTCGTTACGACACCCTCCGCCCGCCCGGACTCAGCTGCGGTATCAAGTGGCGGGACGCCTGAACACCGCTTTTTTAGTCAATACCAAAAAGCCGGACGTAAGCCCGGCTTTTTGGTATTGGTAACGTTGCTTAGCGCTTGGAAGTCGTCGCGCCCGTTGCCACCGTAACGGCACCCGATTCGGTTAGTTTGCTGGCGTCATCCGCTGTCAGATGCCAGTCGTTGTCGAAATAACCTTCGGCCACCGGCGTTTTGTACGTTCCTTTGAACAGGATAAAGTCCTTGAAGCCCGAAGTTACGGCCATGGCCCGGTTAGTCAGCGAGAAGCCGCCCGTTTGCGTTTGGGCGTCGGTCCACCAGGGCAGCCCGGAATTTACGGTTACGTAATGGTTGTTGACCGGGAAAACGTAGAACAAGCCGTAATCCGTGGTGTTGGGGTTCAACTGGATGGGCAAGCGATCGCTGAATTTGGCTACCTGAGAGTTGGTTTCTTTTGTGCCGAACAGCACCAGATTGGCGCTTTCCAGATCGCTGGGCCGCACCTCTTTGTCGGCCAGAATGCGCGGAAAGACCATGATCCGACCCAGAAATTCACCCCTGTAGGCTGACCAGTTGGCCGCCTGAAACGCCTGATCCTGACGGTTTTTGAGTTCTTCCGGGGACGGATTGTCGGCGGTTCCGTAGATGTACACGTGCCGGTCGGCAAAGGGGGCGCTCAACGGTCCTTCGGCCCCCGGACGCTTGGCTGTGGCCGTGGCCTGATACGGCGCGGCTTCCCAACCACCTTCGCGTTTGACCAGCGTGACGGCATCGCTCGCCGGAGTGCTAACGGTTTTGCCGTCGATGATAATCTCCAGCGGTTTTTTTGCTTTGAAACGAGGATGTCCGGCCAGTTTAAAGGTAAGAGCGTCGATGTTGGACGTCGTTACGTCCAGGTGGTTCTGGCTACTGAGTCGGGCATCCACCGTAGCCAGATTTCCGGGCGTCAACTGGTCAATCTGAACCCAGTAAGCGGTATTATACTTGTATTGTCGGGTAGTAAACCGCACGCGCTCCGGAAAGCGGTTGCGCTTGAATTTGTCAAACCAGGTAAAAATAAAACCGTCCTGGTAGGCATTCACCCAGCTATCGTGCTTGACGCCGGGGTATTCCTGATACGTAAGATTAACGCCCGCATCCTTGAACCGCTGCACCCATTCGCGCGTGCCTTCCACTTTGACCGCCGGATCGGCGTCGCCCTGAAAAATGTGAACGGGATAATTGAGCGCATTGCCCGCCAGCGCATCCGTGCCTTTGGGTGGGGCGGGGCAAACCGGCGCAATGGCCGCCCACACGTCCGGACGGCTCAGGCCAATCCACAACGTGCCGCCACCGCCCATCGAATAACCCGTCAGGTACACCCGGTCGTCGTCGATGCTGAATCGCTTTTTCACGTCGGCCAGTACATCATACACGTCCTTTTCGGCAACGCCTTGGTAACCAATAGTTCCGCGCGCAAAGGGCGAGGCTACAATGTAGTTGACATCGGCCCATTCCGGAAAGTATTTGGTGGCTTCCACGTCGGTTTCGCCGTTGAGGTTGCTTTTACCGAACACCCGCCGAAGCGAAAGCCGGTGGTTCGAACCCGCACCGTGGAGCATGATCACCAGCGGGTATTTCTTTTTGGGATTATAGTTTTTCGGAAGGTATAACCCGTACGGCTGCTCGGTGTCATCAACGTCGGAGAAGATGGTCAGGACCTGCGGGCCGGACGGGAGTTTCTGGGCAATCAGGCGGCTGCCTGCTCCCAGAAACAGAAAAGTAAGCAGCAAAAAACGAAAAATCCGATGGCGAATCATGGGCGAAAAAGGGAAAAAGGGAAAAAGGTTAAAGAGGGCGGGTTTGAAGGTTATTTCGTTTGCCAGAGGTTGGGCAGAAGCCGGTAGGAGAGCAAATGCCGCCAGGTGCCCCAGTCGTGCGCTCCTTCGCCACCCACGTAGTAGTCGTGTTTGATGTTGTGCTTCTGCAGGGCTTCGTGCAGGGCAATGGTCCGCTGGCCAATCGTGGCGACTTCTCCCGGCCCCTGACCCACCAGAAGGTAATCCACCTTTTTATTGACGTCCGGATCGTTCAGAAACCTGGCGCTGGTTTGCTCGGTATTGACATCCCCGGAACTTAGGCAGCCAAACGAACTGAATAAATCCAGGCAGTTAAAACCGACCAGTTGCGTATGCCGTCCGCCCATCGACAACCCGGCCAGTGCCCGGCCTTTGGGCCTGGTAACCGTACTATAATTTTTGTCGACAAAAGGCACAATCTGTTTGCGCAGTTCTTCTTCAAAAAGGTTGAATGTCAGTTCCGTATGCCTGGGGTCGCTGCGGTGCACTACCTGGTTGTTCGGCATGGCGATGATCATCGAAACGGCCTTTCCTTCGGCGATCAGGTTGTCGGCAATAAAGTTGGCCCGACCGTCGATTGCCCAGGTAGAAGCCAGTTCGCCACTACCGCCGAGCAGGTACAAAACCGGATATTTTTTCTTAGGATTGTAGCCGGGTGGGGTGTAGACGTAAATTTCGCGCTCCCCGTTCAGCACATCGGAGTGGTAAACATGGCGGATTACGGTGCCGTGAGGAACCGGGCGGGCGTCGTAATAGGCCGGTCCTTCGCCGTGCACAACCAGCTGGCTGTACCCCGGCTGATCGGAAAAACCCGTGAGCGTGTTGTTGGGGTCGACCACGGTTACGCCGTCGACAATGAACCGGTAAACGTACATATCCGGTTTTACGGGGCCGACCGTCAGGGTCCAGAGCGTATCCGTCTCTTTTTTGAACGGTATCGGCTGGGTGGCTTTGAGGGCCAGCAAAATTGGGCCGCCCGTCAGCAATACCTCCCGGGCCTGCGGTGCCTTCAGCCGAAACGTGACCTTATGGTCGTCACTAACGTCCGGAGAAATGACGTTGGCTCCGAAAGGATTGAGGTTTTGGGTATTTTTATGCGGATTCCAGTCTAAGTTGACGTGGGCCTGCTGCGCCCGCACCGCGGGAATCAGCGCCAGAAGGTAAAGGCTGAAGAACAGTCGAAGAGGTAGTTTTTTCATCATAGTACGAAGCGTGATGCTGACTGGGTCTAAAATAAAGACTGAATATGTACGGCATACATAAAGATTAATTTTTATTTTTTCCTCATGGATTACCAAAAACAACTGCAAGTGTACTTCGCCGAAGCGGATGAAAACTGTCTGCCCGGTTTGTCGGTGGATTGCGTCATCTTCGGTTTTTCCAACAACCAGTTGAAAGTGTTGCTGTTACGGTGGAAAGACACCGAAGAGTGGGGGCTGCCCGGCGGTTTTATCTACAAAAACGAATCAGTGGATGTGGCGGCTCAGCGAATTCTGAAGGAACGAACGGGTATCAATAAGCTTTTTCTGCAACAGTTCCACACCTTTGGTGACGATGTACGCTACAACCGGGAAGAAGTCAGCCGGAAGCTGCACTGGCCGGACCCTTCGACGCGCCGGTGGCCCAACCGAACCGTGTCCATCGGTTATTTTGCCCTGGTTGATTTTTCAAAAGTAACCCCCACGGCCGATTTTCTGACGGACGAATGCCGGTGGTGGGACGTTGAAAATCTGCCGTCTCTGCTGTTTGACCACAACCACGTCGTTGAAGTGGCGCTTAAAACCCTGCGCGTTCAGTTGAGCTGGCAACCGGTCGGCTACAATTTGCTGCCCGAAAAATTTACCATGCCGGAACTGCAGCGGCTCTACGAAACCATCCTGAACCGGCCGCTCGATCCCCGAAACTTTTCCAAGAAAATGCGGGCGCTCGGCATCATTGAACGGCTGGAAGAACAGCGAAGGGGAGGGGCTTACAAGTCGCCGTACCTGTTCCGATTCGATAAAGAAAAGTACAAAAAGGCGCTGAAGGAAGGCAACCTGGCGTTTACGTAACGGGTTAGGAGTTGAGCGCCATGGACCCAACTCCCAACCCGTGCGCTCAGGCCAGCATGTTGGCCAGATTCCGATAACTGGTCGTGACGTTCTCCATACCGACGGCACCGTCCTGTTCGACAAAATGGTATTGCAGACCCGCCGTTCGGGCCGCCGTAAAAATCCGTTTGAAATCGACCACACCGTTGCCGACTTCGGTAATGGTTTTGAGGTCCTGCTTGATGTCCTTGATGTGCCAGAGCGGAAAGCGCCCCGGTTGCTCCTTAAACAACGCCACGGGGTCTTTGCTGGCTTTGGTGGCCCAGGCCAGGTCCAGTTCCATCTTGACCAGCTCCTTATCCGTCTGGGACAGAATTAGTTCATACGGCGTTTTGGAACCCTCCACCGGATCGAATTCGGTGGCGTGGTTGTGGTAGGCAAAAGCCAGACCGGCTTTTTTGCAGGCTTCTCCGGTTTTCTGGAACACCTCGATGGATTTCTTGATCTCGTCCATCGTGGAAACGGGCGTGCTGGCGCAGACCAGAAAGCTCAATCCCCCTTCGGCGGCTTCATCGACCAGTTGCTGGTAGTTGTCCCGCAGGTTTGGGCGTTTGGCCATGGCGGCAAACAACGCCCGGCGGTCTTCGCTCATGGGGGCCGGAGCCGCTGCGGGCGGGGTAGCACCAACGGGAGCACCGCCGACGTTGGGTGGGGTGCGCGGACGAAACGGGGCGCCACCTGCGTGGTGGGCCCGCCATTTCATTCCCAAATCTTCCACCAGCGCCTTAAACTCCTTGGGCTTGAAGCCGTAGTAACCCTCTTTCAAACCGCCCGCCGTTTCGATTTCCTTGTAGCCGATGGCCGCGACTTTCTGCAGTGTGCCCTTTGCATCTTCGGCCATCAGCTTGGTCAGCGTGTACAACTGCAACCCAATCGGACCTGGGGCCAGCAGGCCGTTCAGACCGGTGCGGGCCAAAGCCGGGACCATCAGGCCGCTCAGGGCCAGCGCACCGGTATTTTTCAGAAATTCTCTTCTTGAAGCCATTGGTGTTGGTAAGGCTTATTTTTGAACTGGGCTGAACTTTACACTGGATAGTGACAAGAGCGGTTCGATGGCTTTGGCCTGATCGTTTTTAAAGACCAGATAAACATCATGAACCCCGTTTGTTTCCTTCAGATCGATTTTGGGCGAACCGGCACTGCGGGGGGCCGAAGCCGGTGCTGCTGCCGTGGTCGATTTGGGTTGGGTGGTGCCGCCCGCGTTCTGAATGGAAGTAGCCGTTGGTGCAGCGGTTCGCGGTTGGGCTACGTTGACGGTGGTTTGCCCGATCAGTTCGCCCGTCGGAGCGTCCAGCCGGACTTCCACGGTTCCGCCAACGGCACCTTCGCGCTTCTGGGCCGAAGCCATCAGTTCCAGCTGCTTGATGTCGGTCAGGTCAAGTTTTTTAAACCCGATATAACCGTTCGAGAACGCCATCAGACTGACACCGGCGCCCATGCCCCGGGCTTTGAGGTCAACGCCTTTGGCAATTTCGGCCTGGTCGGGACTCATTTCCGGATTGCGCAGGATGATCTGATTCTCGGCGGTTTGCGAAGGAATCGCCTTGACGGGCCGGTCGGTGTAGGCTGCCCGCACCAGAACCGAGCCTTTACCGTTGTCGCCTTCCGGAATTTTAACGGTATAGCTGCCCTGAGCCGGTAAAGTGCTCAATGTTTTTTCGGTGCTGTTGAGGATGTATTTCACAATCGCAGCGGCATCGCCCGCGGGCATGGCCGGGTGAGCCGGCATGGCGACCTCGCCCCAGACGCCCGCTCCGCCGTTGATGACTTTCTTGACCAGCCGGTCCGCAGCTTCACCCTGGCCTTTGTAGCGGTCGGCAATGTCGTGGAACGACGGACCCACGGATTTCGACGCAACCTGGTGACAAACTTTGCAATCACTCTGGCCAATGAGTGTCTGCGCCACGGCAAACTGCGTAGAAGCGTCGACACTGCGCTGACTTTGAATTACTTCGGCGTAATCAAAACCCTGCGAGGTGTAGTCGATGCTGATGGCTACCCGCGACGGATTGATTTGGCCCGGAGCCGCGTTCGATTTGGCAAGGCTTCCGTCTTCCTTGTCCGTTACCTGAACCGCGTACTGAATCGGTTGGTTGGGGAAGAAGAAGGTTTTGTTGCCGGCTATGTTTACGGCGACCGTGGGCGGTTCGTTGCCCGCAATGATTCGGACGGACTGGCTGTTGCTGGCTCCTTTCGGATCGGTGACGGTCAGCGTAGCGGTGTAAACCCCCGGTTTGGCGAAGGACACCGTCGGATTGGCCGTTGTGAACGTACGGGCTGCAACGCCGGGAGCGGCTACTTTCCACACGTATTTCAGCGCATCGCCGTCAAAATCCCTGGTGCCTTCGGACGACAATGCAATCTGGAACGGAACCGTACCGCCTTTTTTGCTGGCCGACGCCTGCACGACGGGTTTGCGGTTGCCGCCGTTGTATTCAATGCGCACCAGCCGGGAGTTGTCGCTTTTGCGGAACCAGTTGCTGCCGTATTCCAGAACGTACAGATCGCCGTCCGGTCCGAATTTCATATCGATGGGTTCGACGGGGCGGTAACTCGGCAGCACCCGCTCCATTGATTTGTAGTCGCTGTTTTCGTCCATTGTGATGGCCATGATCCAGCCCCGCGAGAAGTCGGTGGCAATCCATTTGCCTTCGTAATAGGCGGGCCAGGGGCGTTTGGGGTTCTTAAAGTCGGAGCGGTGGTAAATCGGACCGCCCGTTGCCGAGCGCGAACCGCTGCCCACCAGCGGGAATTTCTCGGAAACACCGTACGGGTAATAAATGAAGTTGGGCGCAACCGGCGGAAGCTCCGTCAAACCGGTGTTGTTGGGCGAGTTGTTGATGGGCTTGCGGGGGTCTTTTTTCTCCAGCGGTTTGTTGTTGGCGTAATCGTAAACCGGAAACGCCTGATCATTGCCGACAAACCAGGGCCAGCCGAAGTTACCGGGTTTGCGGGCCTGATTTAACTCATCGTAACCGCGCGGGCCGATTTCGGAGTCTTCGTTGGCGTCGGGCCCCACTTCTCCCCAGTACAGATAACCCGTTTTGCTGTCGATAAAAATACGCCAGGGGTTGCGGTGGCCCATCGAGTAGATTTCCGGCCGGGTTCGGCGGTCGCTACCGTTGGCGGTACCTTTCGGAAACAGGTTGCCTTCCGGAATGGTGTACGTGCCGTTGGGTTCGGGATGGATGCGCAGGATTTTACCGCGGAGGTCGTTGGTGTTGCCCGCGTGGCCCTGATCATCCCAGCTGGCGCGTCCGGGGCGCTCGTCGGTCTGGGCCGCCTGCTGGTTTCCGGTGTTGTTTCCCACCGTCAGGTAGAGGTTACCAGCTTTGTCCCAGGTCATGCCCCCGCCCGTATGGCAGCAAACTTCACGCTGCGTGGTCACTTCCAGCACCACCTTTTCAGATCCTTCAACGAGCTTGTCGTCGACCAGATCCCAGCGGGTCAGCAGGTGTTTTTTCTCGGTTGGGTGGGCATAGTAAAGGTATACCCAGTGATTTTTCTCAAAGTTCGGGTCCAGCGAAAGGCCCATCAGCCCCTCTTCGGCTTCGCGCGACACCCCCTCGGCGCTGGTGTACTTGGTGTTCACCGGGATGGTGGCAATCAGGCTGACGGTTTTGCTGGCCGGGTCGTATTTTTTAAAGCCCCCTTTGCGTTCGACGATGTAAACCGCGCCGTTCGGAGCAACTTCAAAAACCATTGGTTCATCCAGCCCTTCGGTGACAACGACCGGCGTAAACCGGCTTTCGTCCGGCTTCTGATCCCGGGGGTTGTCTTGGCGGGTAAACGAGGCCAGTCCAATCAGGAGCGTGGCATTGAGCAGAAAGGAAAAAGAGTTGGAACGATAATTCTTACGCATTCTAAGAAAAGTTGAAAATACTCCTATCATCGGTTAGTTGTTGATACCGATTTACCAAAAAAAGTCATTCGTTGTTACTAAATCTTTTTCTTTTTGTATAAAAAGTAGAAAAGATCCGAACAACGAATGACTTTGACTAGTAAGCGAAATGGGGAAACCGGTTACATTGGTTTCGACTTTTTGCCTACCAGTTTCAGGTCAAGGGTGAATGTGTCTTCAATGATTTTATCGGCCGCCGTACCGATCAAGGCCGCCCGGTATTTGATGTCGTAATCCAGCCGGTTGACGGTCAGTTTGGCGGCTGCTTCCACGTTGTCGCCCTCCAGCTTCACCGTGGCCGGGAACGTGATGGGCTTGGTCGCGCCTTTGATCATCAGGTCGCCGGTCACGGTGTAGTTCGGCTGTCCGGCTGCCGCCCCGGCAATCGGCGCTAGTTTATTGATCTTAAACGTAGCCGTCGGGTTTTTGTCGACGGCAAAAAAGTCGTCGTTTTTCAGGTGGTTGACGACCCGCTCACTGCCTTTGTTTTCGCTGATGGTCGTCATGTCGGCGGTGAAGTTGCCCGCCGTCAGTTTGTTGCCGTTAAAGACGAACTCGCCTTTCGACAGTTTGATGTTCCCCGTATGCTCACCGCCCACTTTCTTGGCGTTCCAGACGATGGTGCTTTGTTCGGTATCGACGGCATACGTAACGGTTTTGGCGACCACGGCACCGGGGCGTTTGTCAGGGCCGTGGTTTCCGGCGATGAGGGTCAGCGGGGTCGAAGCCAGCATGACGATGGCGAGTAGTCCGGCAAAAATTCGGTTGGTTTGCATAATAGAGAGAGGTTTTTGTTAAAAAAGGGTTTTCAGAAGCAAGATAAACAGAATTACAGAATGAAACATCCTGTAATTCTGTCGGTAAGGTGGAATAGTCAGAAATTATCTTTGTCGGGGACGACTTCCGCCCTGGGCACCGCCCGAAGCCGGTTGCGCCTGCTGCACGCCACCGCCGTTGTCGTCGCCACCGCTCTTCTGGTCGTCGTTGTTGATGGATTTTTTCCGGCGGCCCAGGCTGAAGCCCGATCCGTCCATGCTCATTTTACCCAGTCGGTACGAGAAGTTCACGCGCACCCCGGCGTTGTACATGCTGTTGACGCTGCGCTGCGAAACGAGCGGTGAAATCGTCTCGGAACGAACTTTGAACGGGTGGTTGAAGAAGTTTTCGGCACCGATACCGATGCTGCCGCGTTTGTTGTTGAAATCTTTCTTTACACCCAGGTTGTAGAAGGCAAAGCTGCCCTGATAGCCCTGCAGGTTGAGCTGCCGTCCGCGACCCCCGCCAAAGCCCTGGATACCCCAGCCGTTTTTCAGGGTGATGCTGGTAAACAACCGGCCACCCAGCACCCAGCCGGAGTTGGAAGCGCCGTAGAGCGCACTGGCGTTGTTGTTGGTCAGGTAGGCGTGGTAGAGGTCAAAACCGCCACCCAGTTGCCAGATCGAGAACAGTGTTACGTTCGTGAAAACGTTCACCCCATAGGCGCGTTCAGTTCCGATGTTCTGCGTGGTGGTGCTGACAACAGTCTGGAAATTCGGGTTGGTTTCCGTGCCGATGTTTCGGGTTGCGGTATCCCGAAGGCTCATGATGGAATTGTCCGTAATTCGGGCAAATAGCGTGGCATTCAGGTAAAACTTCTTGATCTGACCGCTTAAGCCCAGCTCTACGTTGTCGGTGTATTCGGGCGACAGATTCGGATTCCCCTGGCTGATGTTGAGCGGGTTGGCGGCATTGATGTTGGGGTTCAGGGACTGGATGCCCGGCCGCTGAATCCGGCGGTTGTAGGCCAGTTTGATGATTTTTCCGCCCTTAATTCCTTTCGAAATGTTGACGCTCGGAACAAAAACGCCGTAATCCGGAATGTCCCGGACGTCGCCGGTTTGCTGCTCGCTGTTGTTTTCAAAGCGGGCGTTGATGAAGGTATACTCGTAGCGCCCCCCGGCTTTCAGGGTCCATTTGGTTTTAGTCGACAGGGTATAGGCGGCATAAAGGGCCGTGATGTTCTGATCGTAGTTCAACCCGTTGGACGGCTGAATGGGGCTCAGTTCGTAATTTTCGTTGTCACCGGCAGTGGTGTAGAACTGGTAATCGCTGTTCATTTTCCGGAAAATACCTTTTCCCCCAAATTCCAGCAACTGGTTGCGTTTGATCGGAGTTTGGTAGTCGACCTGCAGGGTTGATTCTTGGTTGTAGCTCAGGTTGTCGTTGCGCTGGCGGCTCATGACCGTGTGCATATCCGTGCCGTTGAGCAATTCCGTCACAAAATTGTTGGTGTTGTTGTTGCGGCTGTAGAGACCCAAAACGCTCAGTTCCTGGTTAGGTTTGTAGGTTTTGCTGTAACTAACGTTGGCATCCACGGTACCGGACAGGTTTTTCGACGCAACGTTCCGGCCGGACTGGGTGACCAGCTGATTGATGTACGACACCGTTTGCAGGTTGTCCTGGTAGTTGATCATGTTCCGCAGCCCGTACCGCACCGTGGCCGACAGCGACGTATTTTTATCAATGTCGTAATCCCAGCCGAACTGGTAGTTGCCAAACATGCCGTTCTGCCGGGTATCGGCCGTCTGGATGGTCGTGGTGTTGCCTGTTGGTCCAACGGTGGTCTGTGTGTTGTTGAATGCGCCCCGGACGTTGTACATGGCCCGGCCAAAACCGCCGAGGTTGAAGCCCATTTTGCCCTGACGGTAGCTGGCGTTCAGGTTCAGGTTCGAGCTCCGGTTGCCCGTTCCCATATCGACGTTCAGCGTGCCGCCCTGCAGCGTGTTCTTCTTGGTGATGATGTTGATGATCCCGGCTGAACCTTCGGCGTCGTACTTGGCGGATGGCGAAGTGATTACTTCCACCGACTTGATCATGTCGGCCGGAATTTGCTTGAGGGCGTCGGCTACACTGCTGGCGATGATCGTCGACGGTTTGTTGTTGATCAGAACCCGAACGTTACTGCTGCCGCGCAAACTAACGTTCCCGTCCAGATCGACGCTCAGCATCGGTACCTTCCGCATGATGTCGGCGGCATCGCCCCCCTTGGACGTAATGTCTTTTTCGGCGTTGTAAACCAGGCGGTCGACTTTTTCTTCAATCAGGGCGGCCTGTCCCGTTACGACTACTTCGTTCAGCGTGCGGACATCCTGCGAAAGCTTCACGATGCCCATGCTGATGTCCGACCCTTTTTCAATGGTGAACAGATTGGACGTTTTGTTCTGATAACCCAGAAAGGAATATTGCAGTCGGTATTCGCCGGGGGCCAGTCGGTTCAGGCTAAATTTGCCTTTGCCGTCCGCCGTGGTTCCGTCGATGGGCTTACCGGTTTTGTTGTCAATCAGGGCGACGGTCGCGAATTCAACGGGTTGATTCGAGGTGGAATCCATCAAAAAGCCGTTGATCTTGCCGTTGCCCCGTGGTTTGTCGTCTTCGGCGGTGCCGGGAATGAATGTTTTTTCTTTCTGATTATCACGCTGACCCGGTTGGCTGAACCGACCCGGTCCGCCAAAACCGCCACCTCCGCCCGGAAACTGAGCGAATGACTGTACTACTATCAGATTTAAAATTCCTAGGAATAGTGAGAAGGAAAACTTTGACATGAGTTCGAGTTCATGGGAAAATGAATATGCAAAACAATCCTAGCGCGGCATATCTATAAAATGGAATAGACTAAAAGGGCAGGAACATCGCCGGATGGCGTCTTTTTACCGATGAACTCGGGCGGTATTTTTGGCTGTTATAGTATTTTAGGGGGTTAGTATACCCGTCTCAACGCCTTAGTATCAGCGAATTGGAAGGGCTGTTCGGGCGTGGACGCGCTGGTGAAGCCAGCAGCTGGACGGTTCGAGCGAAGGATCGGGAAGGAGGCCAGTGCAATTTTTGATGATTTAGACGGTTGGCTGCGGGTCGGCAACGGCCCGCGCATTGGGTAGGAAAAAGCGGGAGAAGATGGCCCGTTTCGCAAAGCGCGATAGAACAGGGCCCGGTAATACCGATCGAGGGCGGCATTGAACCGATTGAGGCTCGAAAGGGAGCAGTGAAAACGGTACAGGGGCCGACCGTCGATAATAGGCAAAAACCGGCCATTGGTCGGGATAAGGTGGCAATTTGTCGATTCTACCGTGCGTTTATGCCCTGCGTGCCGTAAAATTGTCGAATAATTGACGCCCTTAAACGTCCCGATATATCCTTAGTTCCTGCGTTGTCGGACGATCTTATACATATTCGTGGTACACGATAAAAAAGATTATTAATAGAGATGGTAGTTGGACAACCTGATTTCGCTGAAATCAGGTTGTTTTGTCATTTTCGGAGTCGTTTTCCAACCTGAAATTAGCACTTAAGCCTTTACATCTCATGAATTTACTCACGTTACGCCGTAGTGTTCCAGTTTTGATTCATATCCTGGCCTGGGGACTGCTGGGATTTGCCCTGCTGGTGTATCAACCCCTGAACTGGGATATCACCGCTCCTCCGCAATTCTGGGTTAAACAAGGAATTTACTTTAGTTTGTTGGTCGGCTCGTTTTACCTGAACACCCAGTTGTTGGTGCCTTACCTGCTTTTTCGCGACCAAACCAGTTTGTACATAACCTCGTTGTTTGTGACCGCCGTTTTTGTGGTGGTGATTCTTTTACACGTTGACAACTGGCTGAATCTGCCGGAACTCATGCACCGGGCCTGGCACCCCGAGGGCGGCCCCCGCAAACCGCGAAACGTCTGGGCATGGAGCCAGCCGATTCTGGTCACTACCTTTCTGATGCTCGGGATCGGCACCAGCATTGCGTCCGTGCAGAAGTGGCAGGAAGACGCCCGGCTGCGGTTGGATCTGGAGCAGGCCAAGGTCAGTTCTGAATTATCGTTTCTGAAAGCGCAGATCAATCCGCATTTCTTTTTCAATACGCTCAACAACATCTACGCCCTGACGCTCATCGACGGGGAAGCCTCGCGCGAGGCCCTGCACCGGCTGTCGCGGATGATGCGATACGTGCTCTATGAAACCGGGAACGACACCACCATGTTGAGCAAGGAAATTGATTTTGTGCAGGACTACATCCAGCTCATGCAGCTCCGCCTGACCGACAAGGTTACCGTGGCGCTCGAACAGCCCACGCCCCTGAAAGACGTACCAGTGGCTCCGATGTTGCTGCTGCCGTTTGTCGAAAATGCGTTCAAACACGGTGTTAGCGCCATCATGCCCAGCCGGATTGTGATCAGCATCCACCAGGAAGGGAACCAACTGGAAATGAAAGTGAGAAATACGATCTTTCCCGAAAAAAATCAGTCACTCGAAGTCGGCAGTGGCATTGGGCTTACCAATACGCGTCGGCGGCTCGACCTGCTCTATCCCGAACGGTATCAGCTTTCGGTGATGGAGGATCAGCCCGCTAACGAGTACCTGGTGCACCTGAATTTAAATCTCTCATGATGCTAAACTGCATTGCGGTCGACGACGAACCGCTGGCTCTTGGGCTGGTGTGTGCGTTCATCGAAAAAACCCCTTTTCTGAATCTGGCCGGACGCTACAGCAGCGCGGTGGAGGCATTACAGGGCTTGCACGATCACCCGATTGATCTGCTGTTCCTGGATATTCAGATGCCCGATCTGACGGGGATGGAATTGGCCCGGGTCATGGAGCGCAACCAGTCCGGTTATACGCCCCGGGTGATTTTTACGACGGCTTATAACCAGTTCGCGCTGGAAGGCTATAAAGTTGATGCTCTGGATTACCTGCTCAAACCGTTTAATTACGAAGAGTTTCTGCGGGCGGCCAACAAGGCCAAAACCTATTTCGAGTTGATCAAGCGGCCCGCTGTTGCTCCAGCACCCGTCGTGCCCGAGCCGGAAGAAGAGTATTTATTTCTGAAGGTGGAGTATCAGCTGGTCCGGATTGCGTTCAACGACATTCTTTACATTGAGGGCCTGAAAGATTACGTGAAGGTGCATTTGCGCAAAGAGCGGCCCGAAGCCGCTCCCAAGCCAATTCTATCGCTGACCAGCCTGAAGGCGCTGGAGGATAAACTCCCCGCCCGGCGCTTCATGCGGGTGCATCGTTCATTTATCGTGGCGCTGGACAAGATTGAAGCCGTAACCCGAAATACCATCCAGATCGGACCGGCTACCATTCCCGTCAGCGATCAGCACAAAGATGCGTTCAACCAATTTCTGAGCCGCTGGTCGTAGACTCCGGCGTCGCAACGTGGCGTTCCAGGGTCGCTTCGACGCCCAGGGTCAGCAAACTGCTGAGGTTGTCGGCAACGGCATCCCCGAAGCCACTGAGTGCGCTCAGGTCGGTTTCCCAAAGCAGGGTGTCGGCGCAGAGCGTCTGCACGAAGTTACGGACCGAGGCTGCATCGTGCACATCGACCTGCTGCCACAGCTTGTAAAAGTATTCGGCATGGTCGTCGCGGATGGGGTAGGTGATGATTCCGCCGGTGGGCGTTGTGGTTTCGCCCAGGTAGACGCCATCTTCCTCCCGAACGGCTTTCATAAACCGCAGATAAGCCGCGAAGCCCAGGGCCATGCGCTGCGGAGTCTGTCCGTTCTGCTCCACAAACCGCTGGATGGTCGCCAGGTTACGGGCCCGCATTTTCAGGGTTTCCTGAAGGGTAATGTTTAGCAGCAGGTGCTCGATGTAGGGGTTGCGGAACCGGTCGAGAACGTCGGCGGCAAACTCCCGGACGGCCTCCGGATTCTCCTCCGGAATCATCCATTCGGGCAGGGTCGGTACGATCTCCTGCGCAATCACCTCTTCCACAAACCGGCTCATCAGCGGGTGCTGCATCATTTCGTTGACGGTTTCCAGTCCCAGCAGATACGCCAGCGGAACGCTGATGGTGTGGCCGCCGTTGAGGACGCGCAGTTTGCGTTCGCGGTAAAAATTAATGTCTTCGTCGATGATGACCCCCGGATCGGTCTTGGCGAAGGTCAGGACGTTTTTAACCCGATCATCCCCTTCAATCGCCCACAACCGGTACGGTTCGGCCATAATCAGGAGCTTGTCGTTGTAGCCCAGTTCCTGTTGCAGTTGGGCGTGCGTTTCGGCGTCGGGTTTGCCCGGTACAATGCGGTCGACCAGTGAGTTACAGAAGCGGACATGGTATTTCAGCCACTTCATGAACAGCTTGCCCAATTCGTTGTGCTGGGCGATTTTCTCAACGATGTCACGCAGTTTCAGGCCGTTGTCGCTAATCAGTTCCGTCGGGATAACGACCAGCCCTTTGTTGCGCCCACCGCCGAAATTCTTGAACCGTTCGTACAGAAAAGCCGTCAGTTTGGCCGGGTAGGACTGGGGTGGATTCTGGAAAATGCTTTCTTCCACGTATTGAATCCCGACCTCGGTGGTGTTGGAAATAATAACCTGCAGGGACGGCTTTTTCGCGACATCCAGGACAGCTTTCCAGTCTTCCTGCGCCGAAAGTACGCGGCTGACGGCCGACACCACCGTGTGTTTATCCACCAGCTGCCCTTTCTGAATTCCCCGGCTGACCACGATATACAGGCCGTCTTGTTCCGCAAATTCGTCGGTTGCACCCCCGGTTGACTTGACAACCACAATGCTGCCGTTGAAGATCCCCTGCTGATTGGCTTTGTGAATCAGGTAATCGGGCAGTCCACGAAGCAAAACGCCCGTGCCGAATTGCAGCACGCGCTCCGGATGAATAGGGGCCGGATGGTTGGAACGGTTCAGTGGTGTCATGGGATGATGCGTTTCGCGGTGGTCTCGACGGAATTAAAATAGATTGTAATGTGTAAAAGTAAGGTTAAAACGCATTGGGCGCAAACAACCTTAGGGAACGACAAATCGGGAACGATGAGTTATGAATTGATTTCCACCGGGCTGCCCGGCCTTCAGCCTGCCTCGTTCCGCTCGCATCACTTATTATTTGGCACGCAGGGACTCGATAATCGAAAGAACTTCCCTGGCTTTGGCTTCAATCTGGTCGAATTGCCGGTTACTCAGGAGGTCTTTCGGGAACAGCTGCGATCCCATTCCAACGGCGGTCACGCCCGCTTTAAACCAGCTTCCGAGACTTTCCTGGGTCGGCTCAACGCCCCCCGTCACCATCACGCTGGTCCACGGCATGGGGCCTTTGATGGCCTTCACGAAACTGGGGCTGAGCGTATCACCCGGAAAGATTTTTACGATTTCTGCGCCCAGTTCTTCCGCCGTCGAAATTTCGGTCAGCGTGGCGCAGCCGGGCATGTAAGCAACTTTCCGACGGTTGCAGGTGCGGGCGATGGACTCGTGAAACGACGGCCCCACGATGAAATTTGCGCCCGACTGAATATACAGCGCGGCTGTTCCGGCTTCGACGAGCGTTCCCGCCCCGAGAATCAGGTCCGGAAAGTCGCGGGCGGCCATTTTGACCAGTTCACCGAAAACTTCGTGGGCGAAGTCGCCCCGGTTGGTAAATTCGAACGCCCGAATGCCCGCCCGGTAGCAGGCTCCCAGCACCTCACGGCAAACATCCGCATCGGCATGGTAAAAAACCGGCACCATCGGCACCCGCCGGATGGTTTCATAAACGTCTAATCTTGAAAATCGAGACACAGCTTTTGGGGAGTTATGAGTGAAGCGTAAAGAAGGATGAGTTTACAGCGTCCGCCAACTCTTCACGCTTCATTTATAGTTATCTTCTCAATCGTCCGGACTTGTCCCCCTGTACCAGGGCTTCAATTTCCGGGACGGTAACCAGGTTGGCGTCGCCTTCGACGGTGTGTTTGAGGGCCGAAGCGGCTGCACCAAATTCAACGGCGTATTGCGGGTCGTCGGTGGTTAGCAAACCGTAGATCAGCCCTGCCAGGTACGCATCGCCCCCGCCAATGCGGTCGATGATGTGCGTAATGTCGTAGACTTCGGAGGAAAACATGGTGGTTCCGTCGAAGATCTTGGCCGTGAGCCGGTTGTGCGACGCGCTGACCGATTCCCGTTCGGTATCCGTAAAATACCGGATGCGGGGAAACAGCGCCTGCATACCGTGGCAGGCATCGTCGAAGGTACCGGCTTTAACCCCGTAAAGCTCTTCAAAATTGGCCTGATTGCCCAGCACCAGATCACAACCGGCAGTCAGCGCGGGCAGGATTTCCTGCGGTGTTTTGCCGTATTTCCACAAATTACTCCGGAAGTAGATATCGCCCGAGACCTTGACGCCCAGCCGGTTGGCGGTTTGGATGGCTTCCAGCAGGCAATCAGCGGCTTGCTGCGAGAGCGCCGGGGTGATACCCGACCAGTGGAACCAGTCGGCACCGGCCAGAATAGCGTCCCAGTCGAAATCGCCGGGCTGGATCAGTGAAAAGGCCGAATCGTAGCGGTCGTAGATGATCTGGCTGGCACGGCTGACAGCCCCGGTTTCCAGGAAGTACAGCCCCAGCCGCCCCGGACCATACGTGATGCGGGACGTGTCGACCCCGTGGAACCGTAATGTGGCGGTTGCGGCCCGACCCAGCGCGTGATCGGGGAAGCGGGTGACGTGCACCGCCTGACAACCGAAGTAGGCCAGCGAAACGGCCACGTTCGCTTCGGTGCCACCGTAGACCACATTCAGGGAATGCGCCTGATTGAACTTCGCAAAACCCGGCGGAGCCAGTCGCATCATGACCTCGCCGAACGTAACTATTTTTTTCAAGTATGATATAGGTTGTTAATGGTTAGGTGGTTTTATGGCTAAAAATGGCTGGACGGCTCGAGTGATTCTGCCGTAAGGATGAGCCGAAAGGACTATTATACCCTTGCAAACACAAACCATCCCATCCTTTTTAACCCGAACAGACAGGAGACGGCTGCCAGCGCTCCAGCCTTCTTTATGTAAATGCTTAAACACCAATGCTTTCCAGTTCTTTCTTGGTCACCGGTTCCAGCGTGGGCGACAGCAGGTGAATGATCACCAGGGCTATCAGGTAGGTCGAGCTGGCAATGATGAACAGGGGCAGGTACCCGAAGCTAACCCGGATATTGCCCGCGACGGCCGCCAGCAAAATGCCGCCCATTGCCCCAAACATACCCCCGATGCCGGTTACGGAAGCTACCGCACTTTTGGGAAACAGATCGGACGCAAACGTGTAAATGTTGGCCGACCAGCCCTGGTGCGCTGCCGTTGCCAAAGAAATTAAGGCAATGGCTACATAAATACTACTGGTTTGGGCGGCAAAAAAGATCGGCGTTACGCAAAGCGCGCAGATCAGCATCGTCGTTTTTCGCGCCCGGTTGGCCGACCAGCCCAGCTGAATAAACTTGGACGACAGCCACCCAAACAGGACGCTTCCCCCGTCGGAAACGATGTAGATGACCAGAAACGGCAGGCCGACATTTTTCAGATCCAGCCGCTGGTCGAGCGATTCGCTGCTGTTGAAAAAATCGGGCAGCCAGCTCAGGTAAAACCACCAGATCGGATCGCACATAAACTTGCCGACGATAAACGCCCAGGTTTGCCGGAAGCCCAGCAGCCGCCACCACGATAGTTTTTCTTCGGGAATATCTTCTTCATTATCCTGCTGAATGTAAGCCAGTTCTGACCGGCTGACGCGCGGATGTTCTTCCGGACGGCGGTAAGTTTTCAGCCAGGCAATCAGGACCAGAAAGCCCAGCAGACCCGTTGCAATAAAGGAAAACCGCCAGCCAAACTGCAGCGTGAGCCAGGGAATCAGGGCCGCCGTAACGATAATGCCGACGTTGGTTCCGGCGTTGAAAAGTCCCGCGGCAAACGAGCGTTCTTTTTTGGGGAACCATTCGGCTACCGATTTGATGGCCGAGGGGAAATTGCCCGCTTCGCCAATGCCCAGCATGAACCGCACCATGCTCAACCCGCGCAACGAGCCGATAAACGCATTCAGAACGCCCGCAATGCTCCAGACAACGATGGAAATGGAAAAGCCGCGTTTGGTGCCGACCCGGTCGATGAGCCAGCCCGTCAGCAGAAAACCGAGCGCGTAGGCCACCTTGAATACCGTGTCGATGTAGCTGTAAAGAACCTTAAACTGGTCGAGATCGCTCTCGGTCAGGGCTTCCTCGCCGGTTTTGCCCATCATCTCCCGCCGGAACGTTTCGTCGATCATCGTAAACGAAAGTACCTGCCGATCGATGTAGTTGATTGTTGTTGCGAAAAACAGCAGGAGCACAATCCGCCAGCGAAAATTTCCGGAAAGGTTGGGCATTCGACAAAAAGGTTAGCAGGTCTAAAAGACAAAGTTTGATCAAACTTACCGAAATGCCGCGAAAAAATAGTAGATCGCAGGTCCGTAAGGCGAAATGAGTAGAGCCGTTGGGCCTCATTCTTTTTCTAGCAACATTACCCCCAAACAAATGGCATTAGAACAAACCTGGAGATGGTTCGGACCCGCCGATCCCGTCAGCCTTGCCGACATTCGACAAGCTGGAGCAACGGGGATCGTGACGGCTTTACACCATATTCCAAACGGACAGGTATGGTCCGTCGATGAAATTACCACCCGCAAAGCCCTGATCGAGGCCGGTGCGCCCGGTGAACACCGGCTGACGTGGTCGGTCGTGGAGAGCATTCCGGTTCACGAAGCGATCAAGACCCGCACCGACGGCTTTCAGCAGTACATCGACAATTACAAGGAATCAATTGCCAACCTGGGGCGTTGCGGCATCGACACGGTTTGCTACAATTTTATGCCGGTGCTCGACTGGACGCGCACCGACCTGGATTACCTCATGCCGGACGGTTCAACAGCTCTGCGTTTCGACGCGGCCGAATTTGCGGCTTTTGAACTGTTTATCCTCAAACGCCCCGGTGCCGAAAAGCACTACTCGTCCGAGCAGATTCTGAAAGCCCGCAACCGGTTTGAGTCGATGGACGAAGCGGCCGCCCGGCGCCTGCAACGAAACATCATCGCGGGGCTGCCGGGTTCGGAAGAGAGCTACACCGTCGAGCAGTTTCAGGAAACTCTCGACACGTACAACTACACCGGCGACAGAGAATTGCGCGAAAACCTTTACGCGTTTCTGCGCGAAATTGTGCCGGTTGCGCAGGATGCGGGCGTTCGGCTGGCCATTCACCCGGATGATCCGCCGTACCCGATTCTGGGGCTGCCCCGCGTGGTGAGCACCGAAGCGGACGCCCGGATGGTTCTGGATGCCATCGATGTGAGGGCCAACGGATTGTGTTTCTGTACGGGCTCCTACGGCGTACGGCCCGACAACGACCTAGTGGGCATGGTGGACCGGCTGGGTTCGCGCATCCATTTTATTCACCTGCGGAGCACGAAGCGCGATGAGGAAGGCAATTTCTACGAAGCCAACCACCTCGACGGCGATGTGGATATGTTCGGCGTCATGAGTGCGCTGATCGGCGAGCAGCGCCGTCGGCAGGAGATAGGCCGCGGAGACGACAGGATGCCCTTCCGGCCCGACCACGGCCACAAAATGCTCGATGATCTGAATTCCGGCAAACGAACCAATCCCGGCTATACGGGCATTGGGCGGCTGCGCGGACTGGCCGAACTGCGCGGTTTGATGCTGGGCATCGAGCGGGCCAGCCTTTGACGATTAAGCTGTTTAACGGTTGGGCAATGGGAACGTCGAAAACGGGCGATCCTCCATCTCAACCGTTAAACGGCAATGATCGCGGCCCCGACGGGTAAAAAGCCCGGACAATCGCCTTTCCTTTCAAACGAATCCATACGATCATGCTGGCTGATCATCCGATAAAATCTTTTCTCGACGAAGACTTTTTGCTTCAAACCGATACCGCCCGGCGGCTCTACCACGATTACGCCAAGGCGATGCCCATCATTGATTACCATTGCCACCTGCCGCCCGATCAGATTGCCGCCGACAAGCGGTTTGAGAATCTGACCCAGATCTGGCTCTACGGCGACCACTACAAATGGCGGGCGATGCGCACCAATGGCGTACCGGAACGGTATTGCACCGGCGACGCGTCGGATTACGAGAAGTTTGAAAAATGGGCCGAAACCGTGCCGTACACGATGCGGAATCCGCTCTACCACTGGACGCACATGGAACTCAAAAATCCATTCGGCGTCGAAACGATTCTGAATAAAAATACCGCCCGGGAGGTCTACGATGCCTGTACCGAACAACTCACCGGTTTGTCGACCCGTGCTCTGCTGCGGCATTTCAACGTGCGGACGGTCTGCACCACCGACGACCCCACGGATTCGCTGGAACACCACCGGAAAATTGCCGACGACGGTTTTGACATAAAAGTTCTGCCGACCTTCCGGCCCGACAAAGCCATGGCCATCGACGATGTGGCGGCTTTTCAGGCGTATGTCAGGCGGGTGGGCGAGGTCTGTAATCAGGAGATTCGCACGCTCGATGCGTACTTGGATTGCCTGAAACAGCGGCACGATTATTTTGCCGCAGCGGGTTGCCGGTTGTCGGACCACGGTCTGGAAACCGTTTATGCGGAACCCTACACCGAGTCGGAGGTACGGACGGTTTTTGAAAAAGCACTGAGCAGTACGGCACTGAGCGAAACCGAACGGCTGCGGTTTAAGTCGTACATGCTCGACCGGTTTGCGGAATGGGATTGGGAGAAAGGCTGGACGCAGCAATTTCACCTGGGTGCCCTGCGGAACAACAACCAGCGGGCTTTGCGGACGCTGGGGCCGGACACGGGCTGGGACAGCATCGGCGATTTTCAGCAGGCCCGGCCCCTGGCCCGTTTCCTGGGCGGACTGGACAACCGCGACCAACTGGCAAAAACCATCTTGTACAACCTCAATCCCGCCGATAATGAAATCATGGCGACGATGATCGGGAATTTTAACGACGGATCGGTGCCGGGCAAAATTCAGTTTGGCTCGGGCTGGTGGTTTCTCGATCAGAAAGACGGTATGGAGAAGCAGATTAACGCGCTGTCGAACATGGGTCTGTTGAGCCGGTTTGTCGGAATGCTGACCGATTCACGCAGCTTTCTGTCGTACCCGCGCCACGAGTATTTCCGCCGGATTCTCTGCAACCTCTTTGGCCGAGACGTTGAAAACGGCGAATTGCCCAACGACATCGAGTGGATCGGTAAGCTGGTGCAGGACATTTGCTACCGAAACGCGGAGGATTATTTTGGCTTCTAATAAGCCGGAGTCGGGCCTAAACAAGTCCGACTCCGGGCATACTTATTTTTTGACAATCACGCCGTCGGCCATGAACGTAATGGCTTTGACGGGTTCAGTGATTTTGGCAATTTCTTCCTTGCTTTTACCCGCATCTTCGGCGTAGTGGCGCAATTCGGCTACGGACGTCGTCTTGGTTTCGGCGGTCCCCTCAAACACCACGTTTTTACCGGCAATATCTTTCGGAACAAAGAAACCGTAGTCGCGGAACCGCACCAGCATGGTCTGGTTGTCGGCGGTTTTGACCCGCATCCAGCAGCCTTTCACCTGGCAAACCGACTCAACGGTGCCTTCCACTTTCGTCGCCAGTTCTTTTTTGTCGGTCATTTTTGCGGCCAGTTCGGTCGAGGGAATAGCGTTATCGGCCGTGATTTTCTTGCCGTGGTAGCTGGCGTTCTCCTGCGCCAGCGCGCCGTAGGAAAGGCCGAGCGCCAGCGCCCAGATGGCTAAATGCTTCATAATCTGATGCGGTTTTGGAAGTGATACAGAACAAAAATACTAAAAAAGCCGTCGCGCACACCAACCATGACGACTTGGACTAAAAACAAAATAAGTGAAGACCGTACTACTCGTTCGTGCAAGTTATTTCACTCCAGTACCTGCACCCATCCTTTGCACTTGGTCCCCCGCTGCGTCGTAATCAGGTAGTAATACAGGCCGTTAGGCGCGTCGGGTCCCCAGTTGTTGGAGTAGTTGTCGCTGCGGTAGATCAGCTTGCCCCACCGGTTGAAAATTTCCAGCTTTGCACCCGTAAACCCGACGTTAAAGACGTCGTTTTTGCCGTCGTCGTTGGACGTAACTACGTTGGGAACCTCGCTCATGTTCTCAATATCAACCGGCAGATTGAGCGTCAGGCTACATCCGTTTTTGTAGGTTGTCAGCGAAATCTGGTACTGCCCGGAGTTGGCATACTGGTAGGAGCCCGGCGTGTTTGCGCGCAGCGTGTCGCCGTTGCCCATGGCCCACTGGTAATTGTCGGCCCCGGCGGTTTTATTGACCAGTTCCACCTTCATCGGTTGCCCGCATTCGGAATTCAGCCGCACTTCGGCCACCGGGCGGAACGCATCGTCGGTTTTGATCGTCACTTTCTTTTCCGCCGAACAACCGCTTTCGTTCGTCATCTTGACGGTGTAAGTGGTGGTTTGGGTTGGCTGGACCGTCGGGTTGTTCACCGTTGCGCTGGCCATGCCCTGAGCGGGGGACCACTCGTACGTCTTGCCACCGTCGGCGAGCAGTTGCACCGGCTTTCCGGGGCAGATGGTCGTGTCGCTGCTGACCTTGAAATTCGCCGGATAGACTTTGATAATTTTCTGAGCGACATCCACCTGCTTGCAGGTCAGCTTGTTAAAAGCGGATAGGGTGACGGTGTATTCGCCCGGTTTATCGAAGGTGTGGCTGACCTGACCCGCGCTGGAGGAGGTGCCGGTGCCGCCAAAATCCCAGGCGTAGGTGATTCCGCCCTCGCTGGTGTTGACGAAGTTGAGCGTCAGCGGGGTGCAGCCCTCCACCACATCTTTTTTCGTTCCTTCATACGCATCAAAAGCCGCTTTCAGCCGGTCGATGTCAAACTTGAAGGCGGCATTGTTGCAGTTCGGGCTTTTGTTGGTTGGCGACCAGACCTGCGCCGTGGCCGGAAAGTTGGTGCCTCCGCAGGCACAGGCCGCGTGGTAAATTACCCCGCTCTTGTCGAAGCGGCTGGTTCCGCCGTCGACGTGGTCCCCGCGGCCCTGGGGGTTCTGACTGCCAAAAAAGGTGGCATACAGCAATGATTTTCCGCCCCGTTCCAGCAGGGCCAGCCAGTAGTTGCTGCCATCGGTCGTTCGTCGGTGCGCTTCCGGCGTGACGGGTAAGCCCCGCGTAGAGCTGCTGCCGTTACCGCTCCGGACGTTGACAACTCCGCCCCAGCCCGACAAGTAAATGTTGCCGCACTCGTTGACCAGAAAAGCCGTGGGCGAAATATCCGGCGACGAGCGGCCCGAGCCAATGACGGTCGAAAAGAGGGTTTTGGAAAGTGATGGATCAAGGGCGTGGATAAACTGGCCGCTCCGGGCGTTCTGGTACACACTGTCGGAAACCGGGTACTGGCCGCGGGTCAGCCCGAATACGTGCGGGTTTTCCTGCGCGTCGAGGTCGATCAGGTACGCTGCGTCGTCGGCGCTGGTGCCCAGGTACGTGCTGCGCTCAACCCGATTGTTCACGAATTTTACCAAAAAACCGTCTTCCTGACCACCCGGCTGGGATTGGTGCGCCCCGGTTGTGCCGGGCAGGTCGTTGCTGAGGGTGGTTCCTACGGCGTAGACGGCCCCCGAATCACCCACCCGAAGTGCATAGGAAACATCGTAACCAGATCCGCCGAAAAAGGTACTCCAGCGCAACTGGCTCAAATCCGGACTCATTTGCAGCAACACCGCGTCGGCCGGGCCCAGCAGTTTCGACTGCGAGGCATTGGCCGTGACCGGGAAATCGGCGGACATGGTGACGGTCGCAACGTACACATTATCGTTTTTGTCGAGGATGACTTCGCCCCGCAGGTCGTCGCCGTAATTGTAGATGCCCAGATGGAGATCGGCATAATTTAAACCGTCGTTCGACGAACCGCCGACGTACGTGCTGCCCTGTAGTGCCCGTCCATCGGGGCTAATCTTGGCCAGAAACAAATCCGTTCCGTTTCGGAAATAAATGGAACCGTACAGGCTGGAAGGGTCGGGCGTCTGGTTGCCAATGGGAATGTACGACGAGCCGCCCGCGAATTTCCGGTTGTAAGCCGAAGCGGTCGTCGGGAAGTTGGTGGAGGACGTAACCCCGTAGATGAGCAGTTCGTTTTTGCTGTTTACAATCAGGCTGTGGGGCGTTTCGCCGGTTGAGCCGCCGAGGTAAGCCGCGTAGAGGAGTTGCTTACCGTCCGGGCTGAATTTCATGATGGCGATGTCGATCTCGGCCCCGTAGCGGGTTTGGAAGGCCCCCGTGGTCGGTACGAAGCTGTTGCCAAAAACCGTCCCGGCGGTATACAGATTTCCCTCGTTGTCGTAGGTGGCGGTGTGCCCCCAGTTGTCGCTGACCGACCCGGAATACGTCGAAAAAATCAGCGTGGGATCAATGGTGAGCGGCTGCTGCGAATCGTAACCACTTGGAAAACCGAAGGCAGCGGTTTGCCCATCCAGGAGCCACTGGGAGGCCACCTCCGTCGTTTTGCCGTTTTTTTCGGTAAACGAATACGGTTTTTCCTCCCGAAAGGGAAGCAGGCTGGTCTGGATAATGAGCTGGCCGTTTTCCTGACGGACGGCCGTTGCTCCGTTGTAATGCAGCCGAATGACGGATGGGTCAGCGCCGGGGCGGACGATGAACTCGTATTTGAGCGTCTGGTAGTAGGCAAACAGGCGCAGGTTGATGCCCGGGTAAATGTCGTGGTAAATGACTTCGCCAAATGCCGGGACGGCGCTGGCCCAGCGGCTGGATTCGTTCCCCAGAAAATAGTTGATGTTGTCGGAGACGCGGTTTTTGCTTTCGATCCGGGCCGTTGGCTGGCTGTTTTGCAATTGCACGTCCACGCCGTGGGCACGGACCATCGGTTCGGAGCGGGTGGGTGGTGGGGCTGTTCGGGCGGCCGGCTGGCTGGAAGGTCCGGAATGAAGGCGGTCCAGGGATTCGGAATCGTAGAATAGGTAGTGCAGCGACTTCTTTTTCAGGAAGAGAAAACCGCCCGGCAGTTCGGCGCGGTACAGCACATCCGGTGACCACTGGCCTTTATTCTGCACAAACCGTACAGCGCCCGGTGTATCGGCAAAGGCCCGACCAAACCATCCAAAAAGCAGAAAGAGAAGAGAAAACGTAAAGCTTTGACGCATAGACCGGCAACACAAGTGGTGATGAAGATACCAGTTTCACACGAGAGATTCCAGGCCGGAGGCAAAAGACTTTTTCCGCTCCTCCAATCGGCTCCCTTTACTCTTACTTATGACTCCATAACGCGGTAAAACGTTGCAACGGTATTACGCCGAATGGGAGATTTGATCAGCCTACGGTTTTGGGGCAACTCCTGGGATGGCCGGGGTTATTTCCAGCGGCTGATGTCGATTACGCTGGGGCAAAAATCGTATTCGTCGGGCTGGTTGGATCCAATCAGCAGCAACTGGCCGGAAAGCTGGCGAACCCGCTCCTGGTACCAGGCTACGCCCTGTTTGTCGAGGTTGGAGGTGGGCTCATCGAGAATGACAACGGAGGCTTCGGAGTAAAAAGCCAGCCCTAACTTAACCCGCTGCTTCATGCCGGACGAAAACGCTTTGATTTCCTTGTGCCGGGCGTGGGTGAGGAACATCAACTCGCAAAGTTGCTCGGGTGTCAGGCGGTTTTTAAACGGTTTAAACGACTGGTGGAACGTCAGCAGTTCGAGCAGGGTCAATTCCTCGATCAGCTCGAGGTACGGAGCGGCCACCACCAGGTGACGGAACCAGTTGTCGACCTCCACCGACTTCCCCTCGAGGGTGTAGCGAATGGTGCCTTCCGAAGCGGGCAGCACACCGGCCAGGGTTTGCAGCAGGGTCGATTTTCCGCTGCCGTTGGGCCCCACGAACGTGTAGCTCGAACCCGCCTGTAGGTTCAGGTCAACGTTCCGGAAAATCCACTCGCGCCGGAAGCGCTTGCCAAGTCGTTCGGTGGTAATGTTCATGGGAAGTATGAATTCTGCAATGATGAACGATGAAGGGTTGCATACGTTTGTTCATCATTGCAGAATTCATCATTTAAAAAAATCACTCGCCTACTTCGCGGCCCGAAGGGCCTTTCATGATGCCGCGTTCGGAGTTGCGGATGAAGTTGACAATTTCGTCGCGTTCGTCGGAGGGAGGCAGTTCCAGTTCGATGCGCGTCAGGGCTTCGGCGTTGTTCAGACCGCGCAGGTAAATGTAGCGGTAGATCTCCTGAATCTGGTTGATCTGCTCGTTGGTGTACCCGCGCCGACGCAGCCCCACCGAGTTGATTCCGGCGTAGGTGATGGGTTCGCGGGCGGCTTTCGAAAACGGCGGAACGTCTTTCCGCACCAGCGTACCACCCGAAATAAAGGCGTGGCTGCCAATTTTTGCAAACTGATGCACCGCACTGAAGGCGCTGATGATCGCCCAGTCGCCCAGGTGAACGTGACCGGCCATCTGAACGGTATTGCCAACGATGCAGTGGTTGCCAATCCGGCAGTCGTGGGCGACGTGGGCGTAGGCCATCACCAGGCAGTCGCTGCCAATTTCGGTTCGGCGGTGTTCTTCGGTGCCCCGGCTGACGGTGGCGTATTCCCGGATGGTGGTGTTGTCGCCAACGAAGGTCAACGTGTATTCTCCCCGAAATTTCAAATCCTGAGGAATCGCTGAGATGACGCCACCGGGATAAATCCGGCAGTTTTTGCCGATGCGAGCCCCTTCGTTAATGACGGCATGGGAGCCAATCCAGGTTCCTTCCCCGATCTCCACATCCTTGTGGATGATCGCGAACGGCTCGATTACGACGTTATGAGCAATTTTAGCCTCAGGATGAACGTATGCAAGTGGTTGAAGCATCAACTGTGTGGTTTAACGTTTCAGGTTGATTGTTGCGGAATAGGGGCATGTTGAAGTTCAACGGTTCCCCATTCCGGATATTTCAAACCTTAAACCTATTTTTTCTTAACTAGACTGGCGATCATTTCGGCCTCACAGACGAGCTGACCGGCCACGTAACCCCGTCCGGACATCTTCACAATGCCCCGCTTCATGGGTGAGATAAACTCACAGCGGAAAATGACCGCATCGCCCGGAACCACATTCCGACGGAAACGGCAGTTTTCGATACCGATCAGGTAAGGCCAGTAATTTTCGGGATCGGGAACCGTGCTCAGGACCAGAATACCGCCGGTCTGGGCCATGGCTTCCAGTTGTAGAACGCCCGGCATGACGGGATTCCCCGGAAAATGGCCCATAAAATACTGCTCGTTCATGGTGACGTTTTTGACGCCGACCACGCTGTTTTCGTCCAGCGCGATGATTTTGTCGATCATCTGGAACGGGTAGCGGTGGGGGAGCAGGCTGGCAATTTTCTGAAAATCGTAGACGGGAGGCTGCTTCGGATCGTACGTCGGAATGTTGTTCGACGCATTCTTGAGCATCAGCTTCTTGATTTGCTTGGCAAACGCCACGTTGGCCGCGTGGCCGGGCCGGGCCGCCAGAATCTGCGCTTTGATGGGGCGTCCGACCAGCGCCAGATCACCAACGAGATCAAGCAGCTTGTGGCGGGCCATCTCGTTGGGGTAGTGCAGGTCGAGGTTGTTCAGAATGCCTTCCTTCTTGTTAACACTGACTTTCGGTTTGTTCAGCAGTTCGGCCAGGTAATCCAGTTCGCCTTCCCGCACATCCCGGTCCACAATCACAATGGCGTTGGTCAGATCACCGCCTTTGATCAGGTCCTGTTTGTAAAGCATTTCCAGCTCGTGCAGAAACACGAACGTCCGGCACATGGCAATCTGCGAGGCAAACTGGCTGATGTCGTTCAGGAAAGCGTGCTGGCTCGTAATGACCCGCGAATTGTAATCCACCATGACGGTCAGCCGGTAATCACTGAGCGGCAAAGCGGCAATTTCAATGTCTTTTTCGGAATTCTTGTAATGAACGTACTCGTTGATTTCAAAGTAGTTGCGGTAGGCATTCTGCTCTTCAATACCGGCATCCTGCAGGGCTTCGATAAATTTAATCGAGCTGCCGTCCATGATGGGCGGTTCGGGACCGTCGAGCTGAATCAGGACGTTGTCGAGCTGTAGACCGACCAGCGACGCCAGCGTGTGTTCAACGGTGTGAATCCGGGCTCCGTTCTGTTCGAGCGTTGTGCCGCGGGAAAGATCGACTACGTTGTCCACATCGGCATCGACAATCGGCTGGCCCGGTAAATCGACGCGCTGAAATTTATAACCGTGGTTTGCCGGAGCGGGCAGGAACGTCATTGTTGCCACCACGCCGGTGTGCAATCCGACACCCGAGACGGAGACGGCTTTTTGAATCGTTTGCTGTTTGGTGTTCATTCCGTAAACTTCTGACCAGAAGAAGGTTAAACCATCGGTAAACGGCTGAAAAAACCGTTTACGGGTGATTACTGATTAGTTAATTTATTTTCTAACGCATGGATGCGTTTTTCGAGATCCGGCAGCCGTTGATAAACCACCTGCGAACGCAGCGCTTCCTTCAGCTCAACGGCGGGTGCTCCGAACAACGATAAGCCTTCTTTATGGATCGACTTCATAATACCCGACTGGGCGGCAATTTTGGTCTGATTGGCAATCATCAGGTGACCACTGACGCCGACCTGCCCGCCAATCTGGCAATTTTCGCCAATTTTGGCGGAGCCCGCAATACCGGCCTGGGCCGCAACGACCGTATTCCGGCCAATCTCAACGTTGTGGGCCACCTGAATCAGGTTGTCGATTTTGACGCCCTGCCGAATGACGGTGGATCCCATCGTGGCGCAGTCGATGGTGGTGTTGGCGCCGATGCTGACGTTATCCTCAAGAATGACGTTACCCAACTGCGGGATGGGCCGGTACGTTCCGTCGGGCTGGGGCGCAAAGCCGAAGCCTTCGCTGCCAATGACGGCATTGGGTTTTATGACGCAGTTCTGACCAATCACCGTGTTGTCGATGATTTTGGCCCCGGGGTGAACAACCGTGTTGTCCCCGATCGTAACGTTTTTGCCGATGTAGGCCTGCGGGTAAATTTTAACGTTATTGCCAATCCGGCAATTTTCGCCGATGTACGAAAAAGCTCCCCGGTAAATACCGTCACCCACCTGCGCGCTGTCGGCCATGAAGGACGGTTGTTCAACACCGGTTTTTTCGGCGTTCCGGAGCCGGTTTACCTGTTCGAGTAAAGTCGAGAAGGCGGAATAGGAGTTATCTACGAAAATCAGGGTTGCCTTAACGGGCTGCCGGGGCTGAAAATGCTTACTGACAATGACGGCCGAAGCGGCCGTGGTATACAGGTATTGTTCGTATTTGAGATTGGATAAAAAGGAGATGCTGCCTTCTTTGCCCTCTTCGATTTTGGACAGTTGATTGATTTTCAGGGAATCGTTCCCATCAACTGTACCGCCGAGCAGGGCAGCAATCTGCTTCACTGTAAATTCCATAGAGTTGACGTTGTCGTCGTTGGAGCTATGTAAGCGTTGGATAATCGTGCCGCTAAGGTAGAGAACAAATTGAACTATACCAACCGGACCGTTTGTTGTGTCAGGTTTTTCGCCCAGCAGACGTAGTATCGTTTGACCATGTTGGTGAGCGCTTTAATACCCGGAAGGTCGGACGCATCGGCAATGTCGATGATTCGGCCGTCTTTCATTTTGATGTTTATGTTGTCAATGGAAGGCAAATACGCCGAGTTGGTTGCTACTCGCTCCACCAGAAAATACGACAGTTCATCCTGCTGAATGCCGGCATCCAGCAACTGCTGTTCAATTTCGCGGACCAGTTCTCCGGCAAACGGAACATCCGACATGATAATTTTAAAAAGCCGCCGGTCGAGCAGCATCTGGCAGAGCGTCGACAAAACCCGGTCGGGGTGCTGACTCCAGAATTTAATGCACGTCCAGATGTCGTAATCGTCCAGCAGGGTGAAGGCCCGAAGGTACTCCGGATGCTGTTCAAAATCGTCCATTGTAATTTTTCGGGACAGAAACGTGTGCAGGGCCGGGGTCGTAAATACCGTCTGCCCGCCGGAGGAGTTAGCCTCGGCCTGGTTCAGCAGAAACCGCGCCCGCCGGATAATCTGCAGCAGCATGGCTTCGGCGCAGAGCGAGGTTTTGTGGAGGTAAACCTGCCAGTACATCAACCGGCGCGAGCTCAGAAAATTTTCGATGCTCAGAATCCCCTTTCCCTCCACCACCAGGTGATCATCCACCAGGTCCAGCATTTTAATGATGCGGTCGGCCCCGATGGTTCCTTCGGCCACGCCGGTGTAAAAACAGTCGCGGTTCAGGTAGTCCATGCGGTCCATGTCCAGCTGACTGGAAACCAGTTGGTGAAAAAAGGGCCGGTGGTAAGTTCCCTCAAACATCTGGATGGCCAGCGTCAGCCCCCCGTTAAACTGCTGGTTTAATTCCTGCATCAGCAGCAGCGACAGCCGTTCGTGGGGAATTCCTTCCAGAATCGTATATTCCAGTACGTGCGAAAACGGGCCGTGGCCAATATCGTGCAGGAGAATGGCAATCTGGGCCGCGTCGCACTCCGCTTCCGAAATCCGGTGGCCTTTGCTGCGCAGGGTCTGGATGGCCTGTCCCATCAGGTGCATCGCGCCCAGAGCGTGATGAAACCGGGTGTGCAGGGCGCCGGGATAGACGAGTTCCGACAGGCCGAGTTGCTTAATTCGCCGGAGCCGCTGAAAATACGGGTGTTCGACCAGATCAAACGTCAGATCGTTTGGCAGGGTAATAAACCCGTAAACGGGGTCATTGAGGATTTTTTTCTTGTTCTGAGAGGCCAACGGCGAATGGTGCAGGTTCACAGGCAAATATACGCCAAATGGGTACAAAATGTTGCAGCGTGGCGGGTCCATCCAGCGTACGGACTTTTCGCCGAACAATTTGAAGCGAAACCTGATTTTTATATATTTGCAAATGCTTTCTCCAAGCGGGGAAAGCGGCCGGTTTACCGGTTCGGGCCTATAGCTCATTCGGTTAGAGCAACTGACTCATAATCAGTAGGTGCTTGGTTCGATTCCAAGTGGGCCCACAACTTCCAAACACAGGCTGCCGAATCGTTACGATTCGGCAGCCTGTGTTTTTTTGTGTTGATGGACCTTAACAGCGGGGAACCATCCGCAAATTTCTCGCCCACGGATGGCTCCGTCGTACGGCGACAAAGGCCAAGCCAGGCCAAACCAATCATCGGGATTGGTGATGAATCAGCATGCGAAGGCGGAAAATCGTACCCCGGCCCTGAATGCTTTCCACTTCTAAACTGGCTCCTATCTGTTCGCACAGCCGTTTGACGATGTGCAAACCCACCCCATCACTCCGGGTGGGTGATACCCTGGGCGGAATGGTATGATCCTGATCGGGATAAACCGGCGTGGGACGCCCTTCTTCCGGAGAAAGTACGCTGGTTGGTTCCACGGTGGGCTTGAGCTGCTGGTGAAACAACTCGATCAGGCCCGCCGGTAAACCCGGCCCCGAATCCTGGACACTAAATCCCCACCGCCAATCATTTTCCGCCGACCAGGTAACCGATACAATGCCCGAATGGGTATACTGCAGGGCATTCACGACCAGGTTCTGCGCGATCCGGTAGATTTTTACCCGGTCGGTTTCGACCTGTAAAGAAGGTGGCCCGTCGGCCCGTAAGATCAAGCCCCGCTCAATGGCCAGCGGCTGAGCACCCGTAACCAACTCCTGGAGCAATGCTGCCGCATCAAAGGCTTCGTTCTGAAGAGGGTCCAAACCGGCCTCCAGACGGGCCAGGTCCATTAGCTGACCCAGCATCGACTGAACATTGCCCAGATTGCGGTTTAACATTTCCTGGTACTGAAGCCGTTCTTCATCACTAATCGTTTCCAGGTTGATGAGCTGGGCCGCCCCCCGAATGATGCTCAATCCTCCGCGCAGATCGTGGGAGGACGTGCGCAAAAGATCGCCCCGGTGCCGGGAAAGCGCATTCATATGCTCCAAAGCATGCTGAAGGCTGGTTGCCCGGCTGGTGGCTTCCAGCCGTTGCAGTTCATCGTATTTGCTGATGCTTCCCAGAATAATCGTTCGCAACTGTTGATTGATCTGAACCTGAGCTTGCAGGACCCATTTGGTGTCCTGTTCGGGGTAGAGCTGGCCATACAGCAGCAATTCCTGTTCAATCATGGCCGCCAGATGATTCAACTCCCGGATCAAAGCCGCTAAACCGTTGGCCTTCTGCCAGCGGTGCAAGCCGTGGGACAAAGCCGCCATCATAAGCTCATCCGTTGGGGGCTGTCCTAGCAGTTGTTTTTCCATGATGTCGAGCATCAGGGGCATGAGGTTGTTGAACTCTTCGCGGGTCAATATTTCAATCTGAGGTAGTTCAGGGTCTGCTTCACAGGCGGTTCGCCAGTTGTTTAACAGGGGTTCCCGGCGACTGAAGAGAAAGGCAACTAGGGCCTGAATGGGGTGCTGATCAGCGGAAGGAGTAGCCATGATGGGGCCGGTGAGATCCAACATCCGGTTGTGCGGTTCGACTGGAAGACATGATCCCAATTGGGCAACCAGGCGAAAAAATCATTGCCTTTCAATGGAAAGGTATATACCGGGTAACCGGTCCGGCTGACCTGTTTGGTAAAAACGGCCCGCGAAGTGAGGCAGCGGCCAGGAAGCAAAGCGCTCGTTTTTGGATGATTCAATTAAGTTGCGATAGAGACGAATCAAGTATATGGCATCGTAAATGATGGATAGCTCGAACGGGTTGGTGGGATGATGCCGCAGCGTAAAGCCCTTGGCAACGATCGCTTCCAATTCTTGAAGATGACTATGCATACGTTCCGGGGTCATAAAAGATTTTTCTCTATTACCGGTCTGTCAGGCAATAAGTCTTCTTTATGGTCCTAATTGTTAGGATTCGGACTTTTCTAACTGTTCTACGGCTTGCTGCTTAAAGGATTTGAGCTTTTCGAGGGCTTTTTGCAGGCTTTCGGTATGATCTTCAAATGGGGTAGTTGTTAATGGCTTTACAGGCAAATGGTTGGCTGCAAACTCTTTAGGCGAAGAGGGTTGCAAAGTGGCCAACTCTTGCTCCAAACGGGCGATGTGCTCCTGAAGAGAATTGATGTGATACCGAAGCCATGCCTTATTACGTGATTGATCCGCCATAGGGCTGACAAGATAGGAGATTCTCCTACAGACCAATCCGTTATTTTTTTTTAACGGTTACCTCTTGATTCCACCAGGCTTGGTAGGCCGCACCGTAAAGCCTGACTTCAAACAATGAGAAAGGCCTAATTACAGAAAGTCCTTGCTACCGTATTCTGCTCCAATGACGGCCTGCATCAAAAGAAGTCTAAGTAAGTTCAGGGAAAGGATCTTGGCATTCCTCCGTTTTAAGTCCCTTGCAATGCTTAATCGAGCAGCTGCTTTACCTTGTCGATTCCGATCTGTTTCTGCTCCATGAGTCGTTGTAGCCGTTCGGAAAGTCGTTCATTCCGGGCCTGTAGGGCTTCTATCCGGGTTCTTAACCGACTACAGTTCTGTTGGAAGGTTCGAAGGGCGGTGGAATTTTTTTCCAGGTCAAACGGAGTCATGGGATGTCGATTTAAGGAGGGCCTTGCCCCGCAGTTTGAACACCAAAGGGGGAGAAGAGGCTCGGATGGAACGGATTAGTATCGAGCAGTAGGACGAAACAACGGTAGCAATATACGATTAAATAAGCAAATACCCTATGGCTTGTCAATGATTCAAGAACGCCCGACCGGGATGTGGGCTGCCTTCCACCCCGGACTTAGCGTAGGGTAAAAATCGGAAGGCCCAGCCGGCAGGCTGTTGAAAAACGGCCGGGCTATGCTGTTACTAAAGACTATCTATTGTCTGGATGAGCCCTTCCCAACTGCGGGTTTCGCCTGCGTATAGTCCCCGTTCCCTCATTTGTACCGTCCACTAATTCCCCATTCCGGTTTTAGACTGTGACGTTGTGGAAGAAAGAACTTCCATAAAGGTGTGAATTGAAAGGAAAACCCCCGGCTGTTAGCTGGGGCGCTTTCTGGGTTCTCTCTGTCAGCCTGCCGAATTCCCAATCAGGATCGCGATATATACTTGTTTATGCTTATGCTTTGTTCCGAAACGCCCCGGCTACTGGCTGGGGCGTTTTTACGCGGTGAAAAGATGGGTTACCGCCGGCATTCATGACCGTTAGAGTCCATTGCGACAGGGGCCAAACAGGCTGTTAGCGGAAAATGCGTGCGCTTTCAGCGTAGCGTCAACGGTTTGCTGACCGCACCATTTTGCTCATTTTTCGCTCTTTTCAACGCCGGTAATGAGCAAACCGATCTTCTTATTAGTTGATGCATCAGTTCGAAAAATTATTAATTCTTTCTTCAATGGACAACGTATTCTGGGAAGAAATCACCGCGGGTTTGCCCTCCACCCGGCAACTGATTCAAGTGGTCATCCGGCTGCTGGCGGCTACCCTGCTGGGGTCTGCAATTGGTTACGAGCGGAAGCGGGCGGGCAAACCCGGTGGCGTCCGGACCCACTCGTTAGTTTGTTTGGGAACGAGCGTGCTGTTGCTTTCCTGTTGGCAGGCGGGAATGGAGCTGGAGGATGTATCCCGCGTTTTGCAGGGCATCATTACCGGCATCGGCTTTTTAGGTGGAGGAACCATTCTGAAGCTGAGTGCGCAAAAAGACATTCAGGGTCTAACCTCGGCGGCCAGCATCTGGATGACGGCCGCTATCGGAATAAACGTAGGATTGGGAGCCATCGCCGTGGCTTTTTTGGGTACTGTAATCGCCTTGTTAATTTTGACGGTAACCGGGCGGTTCGAAACGCGAACCAGTGACGCTTCAAAGAACCGCTAGAAATCCTTCCATCCTTTTTCCATTCATTAAGGGGTAACGTGTAAGTGCTAACGTAGCGGCAGTGGCGAACCTGGGTATCTGACAAACGGACCGTCGGGCACGGTTTCCCGTGGGCAGACAGCCAAAACTGCCCGTCAGGTTTTGCTGCCCGGTCTTAAGGGGTAGGGGGGCCGTTAACTCATTCTTTCCGGCATTTGCGCCCCCCGTTTTTTTACGCCGGTTAATCTATACGAATAACGAGGGTCAAAACTAGCTTCAGAACCGGCCGGCCAATCAATCCGGCCGGTTCTGCTGGTGTACAAACCCGAATACCTGTTGTTCATACTCATTCAAGTCAAGTTTATGCCTGTCTCTTGAAAGCATCATCTTTCAAAGGACTATACCATTGTTCAACTGCTCAACTTTACCTGATTACCTTTCTCATGAGTTGCATTCTTGATTCCATTAGTCAACCAGCGCAGATTGTTTATTTGCAGGGGGCCAGCAACTATACCTGGGTTCACTACCGGGACGGTCAGAAACTGTTGCTTTCCAAACCCCTGCTGTATTTTGAAGCTGCCCTGCCCAGTTTTTTGCGCGTGCATAAAACGGCCCTGGTCAATCCGCGGTATATTCAGGATGTTACGGCTCCTCCCCGGCGGAAAATGCCCGGCAATATTCACCTGATCAATGGCATTACACTGCCGGTAGGGCGTCGCCGGTGGCACCCGCTGTTGCAGGACATCAGCCAGGCCGTTCAGCTTTCGGATGAAGGCAAAAACAATTTCTACACGCATATAAGCACCGGAGGGCCGTTTAACCAGCCCGCCGTTCAGCAGCGGCTTTACGTAGCAACGGCGAATGAAATCAAGGCCGGCCTGGTCCAGCAGCTGATCGAAGACCACTGGCCCGAGTGGGGCATTCACTTTTTTGATTCCGGGTCGGGCCTGCTCAAAACCCTGGCTGCGAGCGAAGAAACCAACTTACCGGGGATGATTCTGCTGGATGCGGGTCCGCAACCGGCCCGCAGCTTATTTGTGCTGGAAACCATCAAAAACGCGGGTAAACTCAAACGCATTCCTACGCTGCTGATGGCTGAGTCGGACAACGGCGATCTGGTTGAGCAGGGCTACGCCGTGGGGGCCAATTCGGTCATTCTGCATCCGACGCACCCGTCTCATTTTGTGCAGGCGCTGGAACGCGTGTGCCGGTACTGGCTGCGGATGGCCTCAGCGCCCCGGTTTGCGGCTTTTCTCAATTAAAAGCCGCAGGACCCGAGGCCGAAAACTCATTAAGCGGTCTAATTCTAGCGCTTTGGGAAGAGACCTGGTTCTTTCACCGAGCGGATTTGCTCCATAAAATCACTATCAGATCATGTTCTATCACGACAAAAAACTGCAGTATAAAGTCCGGGTTGAAAAGCCAAACCCGACCTTTGCCCGGGCACTTCAACAGGCTATTGGCGGTATTGAGGGCGAAATTCGGGTATGTTTACAATATTTGTTTCAGGCCTGGAACACGCGCGGGCCGGTGCGCTACCGGGATATGCTGCTGGATACGGGTACGGAAGAAATCTCCCACATTGAAATGCTGGCTACGGCCGTAGCACTGAACTTGGAAGGGGCGTCGAACGATGTCATTGATGATCTGGTGGGTAAAAATCCGGTTGTAGAAGCCATTATGGGGGGTATGGACCCGCGTCAATACCTGTCAGGCGGCCTGGGCGCCATGGCCGCTGATGCCAACGGGGTCCCCTTCAACGGCTCCTGGGTGGTAAGCTCGGGCAACACGGCCGCCGATATGTACGCCAACGTCATGGCCGAATCAACCGGGCGGCTGCTGGCCACGCGGCTGTATGAACTGACCGACGACGCCGGTATGAAAGATATGCTGTCCTTCCTGATCGCCCGCGACACGATGCACCAGAACCAGTGGCTGGCCGTTCTGGAAGAACTCGGACACGGCGATCTGCGGACTGTACACCCCATTCCGAATAGTTTTCCGCAGGCCAATGAACACCAGGAGTTTAGCTACACCTTCGTCAATACAAACGTGGATAAAGAAGCCTCGGTAGGTCAAAACCGGCGCTGGACCGAAGGACCTTCTATCGACGGCCGGTCGACCTTCCGCGAGATGCCTGCGCAACCCTTCGGGGATGAGCCTAAACTGGCACCACCCGCACCGGAAGGCTATGCCCAGATTGAGCAGATGCAGCACGCGGGCGAAAAGCGCTGACAAACAAGAAGTGATTTTTGCGGTTTGTTTAGGAAACGGTTCCTCCGGCAGGCTTTTCTCAGAAGGTCTTACGGGGAACCGTTTTTTTAGAAAAGTTACCGCCGTGAGTTTTCTAAACAGAGAATAACCATGCTTGTTCTGACCGCTGCGGTGCAGGCTGTCTATTACGTCCTGACCGGCATCTGGCCCATACTGAGCATCGATACATTTCAGCAGGTAACCGGTCCGAAAACCGATCGCTGGCTGGTTAAAATGATCGGGGCGTTATTCGCCGTCATCGGCCTGACCATTGGCCTTGCCGTCGTGTATGCCGACATCGACCTGACCGTGGCCTTTTTAGGCATGAGCAGCGCCGTAGCCGTTATCCTCGTTGATGTCTGGTACGTGAGCCGGCGGGTCATCAGTCGGGTTTATTTACTGGATGCCTTCGCAGAAATCATCCTGCTGACTGGCTGGATTCTGGGCCTCTTCCTGGCGGACTAGGTCGTATACCCGTTTCCGAAAAGAAACGCTAACCGGATTGCTTGCTTATGTTTGTTGTTGATCAATCGGCTTTTGCTATTATACTCTGTCTGCTAACCATGTTGTTCTGGGGCTCCTGGACCAACGGGCAGAAAATGGTGACCCAATCCGCGCCGTTGCCGGTTTTCTACCGCGACTACGTCTACGGCATTGTCGGCACGGCGGTTCTGGTGGCTTTTACCCTGGGAAGTCTGGGCGATAAAGGACGCTCGGTCTGGGCCGATCTGCAACAGGCGGAAGCCGTCAGTCTGGCGCTGGCGTTTGCCGGTGGGGTGGTTTTTAACCTCGGTAACTGGCTGCTGGCTTCGGGAATCAACCGCTCCGGAATTGCCATTGCCATGCCCATTGGAACGGGGCTTTCCCTGGCCGTAGGGCTGGTGGTCAACTACATTGCCGAACCCACCGGAAGCCTGCCGCTGCTGATTGCGGGCGGGGTGTCGGTGCTGGTCGCCATTGCCTTCAGCGCCCTGGCTTATCTGGCCAAAGAGGAAAGCGAGTCTTCGGACGATTCCGATAAAACGGGGATCTGGATTGCGCTGGCGGGCGGTCTGGTCGCCGGTTTTTTCTTTCGGACGGTTTCCGCATCCATTGCTGCCGACCTCAACAAACCCGAACCCGGTATGCTCACGCCTTATTCGGCTCTGCTGCTTTTCTCCATCGGTATCGGCCTGAGCAACCCGTTGATTGAACGGCTGGTGAAGCGCTTCAAGCTGGCCGGTGACGAGGAGCCGGCCAACGGGGTCACGCTCCGTCAGCGCGGGATCGGCCTGGCCAGCGGTTTTATCTGGAGTCTCGGCATGGCGGCTCTGTTGGTGGGTTCACCCGAAGCGGGCGATGCAGTTTCTTACGGGCTGAGCCAGGGGGCTACCATCGTCTCTGTGCTCTGGGGATTGTTTCTCTGGAAAGAATTTGAAGGCGCTCCGGCCAAAGCCAACCGGTACCTCTGGCTGATGGGGGCCACCTACGTTGCCGGACTCATCCTGATTATTCTGGCCCGCTCCTGAACCGGTGCCGCCCGCGGTTTTTATCAACTTCTGAAGCTTGTTGCAGAAGTGCCCCCGTTGACTCATTAACCGGTCGGATTGGCGGACCAATCGGGGAGTGGAAGGTTATGGTAGCAAACTGACAATCCACAAATTATGGAAAAGCCCATTTCACGTCAACAACACGGTTTCACCGATTACAGTTACATTCCGCTGGTTGCAGCTGCACCCGCCCTGGCGAATTTCAAAGATCAGCCGACGGCGACCCTGCTGACCCGCGTACTCAGCGGCAGCATTTTAGCCACCTCGCTCATGACGCGCGCCGAGTGGGGAGCGTTCCGGATTCTGCCGTTTAAAGCTCACCTGGCAGCGGACGCGGCCGTTGGTACAATGACCTTGGCGGCTCCGTGGCTGTTTGGGTTTGCCGGACATCACCGGGCCCGCAACGCTTTTCTGGCCATCGGCGCTTTCGGGTTGATGGCGGGGCTGCTTTCCCGGCCTGATGAAATGAAATAACAACAATTCACCCCTTTACAATCGGCTCAATCGGTTATGGAAAGCAAAGCAAAGGTGCTGGGGCATCCGGCACATCCCATTCTTATCGTGTTTCCGCTGGGCCTGCTGGCTACCTCGGTAATTTTCAGTCTTATCTACCTGTTTACGGACAACGACACCATGTCGGTGGTTTCCTACTGGATGACCGTCGCCGGTATTTTGGGCGGGCTGGTGGCGGCCGTACCGGGCGTCGTTGACTGGATCGCCATTCCGTCGGGAACCCGGGCCAAGCGGGTAGGGGCCATTCACGGGCTGGGCAACGTGGTGGTCCTGGTTCTGTTTGTACTGAGCTGGCTTCTCCGGCGGGATGAGCCGTCGTACGTGCCATCCACCCTGGCGCTGATTATTTCCCTGCTGGCGTTTGTCATCGCCGGGGTAACGGGTTGGTTGGGGGGCGAACTGGTCGACCGGCTCGGCGTGGGCGTGGATCGTCACGCTAATCTCAACGCACCCAACGCTTTAACGGTGCGGCACGTACCGGAAAGCGAAGTAAGTCCATCCGGGCCACATTCTCACTCGTTGTAACAACCTACTGTGGTCGGAGTTCCGCTACTGATGAGCTGCTTTTGGTCAGTAGACAAAAACCGATAACCGTATGTTAGCTATGAATTATCGCGGACCCCAACGCGTCCGCGTCAGTCAAAAACCCATGCCCGAAATAAAGCATCCGGAAGATGCGATTGTCCGGGTGACCCGATCCTGCATTTGCGGTTCGGATTTGCACCTGTACAATGGCAACGTGCCCGACACCCGGGTTGGCATGACGTTTGGACACGAATTTATCGGGATTGTTGAGGAAATTGGCCCCGAGGTTCACAAAATAAAAGTGGGTGATCACGTTATTGTGCCGTTCAACATTGCCTGCGGAAAGTGTCACTTCTGCCGGCAGGGACTGTACGGCAACTGCCACGAGTCCAATCCGCAGGCTACGGCGGTGGGCGGTATTTTTGGCTATTCCCACACGGCTGGCGGCTTCGACGGCGGACAGGCCGAATTCGTTCGGGTGCCCTACGCCAACGTCGGCCCGACCGTGATTCCGCCGGGCATGGACCCGGATGATGCCGTTTTGCTGACGGACGTGGTGCCGACGGGTTACCAGGCCGCCGAAATGGGGGGTATTCAGCCCGGTGATACCGTGGTTGTTTTTGGAGCGGGTCCGGTTGGAATCATGGCCGCCCGGTGTTCCTGGCTGTTTGGGGCCGGACGGGTCATTGTTATCGACCAGTATGATTACCGGCTGGAGTTTGTGCGTAATTACGCCCCCTGCGAAGCGTACAACTTCAAGGAGATGGACGATCCGGTCGTGTTTGTCAAGAAAACCACGGACTGGATGGGGGCGGATGTGGTGATTGATGCCGTGGGGGCCGAGGCCGCTGGTAGTGCACTGCAAACGATTACGGGCCGCAAAACGCTGCTTCAGGCGGGTTCGGCGACGGCCTTGCACTGGGCAATCAACTCGGTCAAAAAAGGCGGTATCGTTTCCATCGTTGGGGTGTACGGTCCGACGGATAACCTGGTGCCGATTGGCAACGTGGTCAACAAAGGCCTGACCATCCGGGCCAATCAGGCATCGGTCAAGCGGCTGCTGCCCCGGCTGATCGAACACATCCAGAACGGGGTGCTGAATCCCAAAGCGATGATCACCCACCGCATTCCGCTGGAAGATGCCGCCGATGCGTACCGGATTTTCTCCGATAAGCTGGACAATTGCATCAAACCCATTCTTATTCCACCATCAGCCCGAATTTAAACTATGGAAAACCCAGTAAAAGATCCTACCGCCGATCTGGCTCAGAAATACGCTCACATAAAGGGTTGGGGCATCGACGCCGATCCGAAAAACGACCCGACGTACCCCCTCAAACACCGGACGGACGACGAGCAAACGGGGTACAGCTGGGAGCGGCCTACCCAGCAGCCGGTTGATACCGAGGTGCTTCGCTCCATTGAGCGGCCAAACGTGAGTGCCGTTTTTGGCACGTCTTCCCCCCCGTCCGGCTTGAGCGGGTCCATCCGCCGGTATGCGTTTAAATTCAGCGAGTCGGAGTACGGCCACTGGCTGCCGTTGCTGCTTGCCGACCGCGTCAACGCCGTGGAAGGCATCATTGATGACATCAGGCAGGGGCACGTGCCGAACTTTTTCGCCGAAAGAGGCTGGAAAGCGCAGTGGCAACACAATCCGAAAGGGCTCGCCCGAAAAGTTCTGATTGGAGCGGCTGCCGCCCTGACGGTTTATATGCTGGTGAGCCGAAACGATAAAGACAACGACTAGGTAATTCGAGTCAGAACGTGAAAAGTCGGCAGACGGATTGGCCAAGCAGGGCCGGTCGGTCTGCCGACTTTTTAATGAACAGTGAACTGTGCGCTCCGGGTCAAACGGTTACGGACGGGTCTATTTTGCCTGTATGGATGCCAGAGCGGTGTTCAGGCAGTGCATAAACCGTTCGGGTTCTTCGAATATGGGGCTGTGGGCGGAGTTGGCAAATGTAAACAGTTGTTTTCGGGGTGCCTGAAGCTGGTTGAAATACCGCCGGGCAATGACATACGGCGTCTGGTAGTCGTGCACCCCCTGAAACAGAACGTAGGGAACCTTCAACTCGGGAGCCGTCGTCGATAAATCGATGTTCACCACGGCGGGCCACAAATACCGGACGGATTCCCGCGCACCCCGTGCATACCGAATTTTATCGGCTAGGGTATACTCCCGGCTCTGCAAAATACTCCGGATAAACAGGGGGAAGAAGTGGCCCCGGTACATGCCACCACCGTAGCGCGCGACCAGTTCCCGCTGCCAGGTCAGGTAATCCAGCCAGGCATCCGGCGGATAGGGCGGGCGGCCCTGACGCAACAGTTTATCGACCTGGCGGTCGTTTCCGTGCTGGCGGGCCTGTTGCAGTACCCAATCATACGAAACCTGTTCGGCCTCCAGTTGCCGGGCAATCTGGCTGATGCAAAACAACGCCCGAAACAGTTCGGGGTGTTGTTTGACGGTCAGCACGCCCAGGAGCGTCCCCCAGGAATGGGCCAGCACGTAAATTTTGGGCTGACCAAACCGCCGGGACAGGTAACGACTGACTTCGGCCGCATCGTTCACCAGCGTCTCCACCGTGAAGGGCAACCCGCCGGGCTGATGTTGGAATACCTCGGCTGCATAAGACTTCCCGGAACCTCGCTGGTCCCAGTTGACCACCACAAAGCGTTTTTCCAGTTCATGCCCCGTCAGCAGCGATAGTTCGGGCAAGCCGGGGCCCCCGTGCAGAAACAGCAGCACGGGTTTGGTGCGGTCCTGTCCGCGAATGAGCAGCCATTGCCGGGTACCGTTGACGGTCACCGGGGTCCATTCGGCGATGCTTTGCGGCTGTGGCTCCCCGTTTGGGCCGGTGATTGGGGTGGTTTGGCCGGAACTGCGCCAGGCAAGATACCCCAGCCCGGTAAGCAACAGGAGGGCAATTGTTCCGGCCAGCCAGCCTATCAGTCTGCGAATGCGTTTGCCCATGCTATTCGTCATCCACTAAAAACTGTCCCTGAATTTTGTTTTGCCAACCGGGTCACGATTCGGTTGGCGGGCCAGAGGTACCTGACGGTTTGGTCTTCTGGCTCATCCTGGCTGGGTAAGCATCCCGGGAGTTCAGCAAGCCAGCCGGGACGCTTAGCTCACCGGTTTTGGGATCAATCAGCCCGTTGCGTTCGTCTTCGATGTTCGTGGCCTGGGTGTAAATATCCCCCGCAATGTCGTGTTGCCGCAGAGCCTCTTTGAACTGTTGAATCCGGGTGGTCCGTTCGGTCGAATCGGCGGGGCCGCCGTAATCGGCAAACCCGAAACCACCCCACTCACTGATCACAAAGGGCACTTGTCGCCGGTAAAAAAACGGGTCGCCGACCACCAGCGGCAAAACCGCGACGCCCGAAAGTTCGCCCGCCGAAAGCCGGTTGAGGAGTTCTTTCCAGCGCGTCAGATCCGGTGTGTACAGGTGGGCTGTCAGCAGATCGGACTTCAGCCTTCCTTCGAAAGAAACATGCTGCCAGCCGTCGTTATCAACCACCAGAAACTGGGGATATGCCAGTTGCATGTAGTGGTACATATCCATGATGTACTGGCGCGTCTGTGGATTGGTAGCAACGTCCTGCGCGCCCCAGTCTTCGTTGTACAGGCTCCAGATCACCACCGAAGGATGCGTACCGATCAGGGCCACCATCCGCAGCAGTTCCGCGCGGTGATTTTCGCGGCTGCGGGCGGTGGAAACGTGCGTGCTGGGTACTTCCACCCACAACAGCAGTCCGAGTTCGTCGGCCAGGTTGTAAATGCGCGGGTCAACTCCGGCAATGTGCACGCGCACCAGGTTGCAACCCAGCTCTTTCATCGCCCGCATGTGCTGCTGCATCTCTTCAAAGGTGGCCGTACCGGGCTGATACAGAATACCGTCCAGATAGATGGGCTCGTTGTTGAGGTAGATGTACCGGCCGCGGGCTTCAATTTTTCGCAGGCCGAAATGGGTTTCGATCTGAGCCGCGTACCCCTCCTGATCGATGAGTTGGGCCACCAGTTTGTAGCGGACGGGATTTTCGGGCGACCAGAGTTCGGCATTGTCCAGATCGAGCACAACGCGCTGCTGCTTTTGCCCCACATTCAGGCGCAGCGGATAATCGGAGGTGGCCAGTGGGGTTGTTGCGCCGGGTGCAAAGACCTGCAACCGCAGCACATAATCGCCCGGATCGTGAATCCGGGTGGTTACGCTAAACCGCACGAGCTGGTCTTCCACGATGCTCACCACCCCCACACGCGAACGCAGCCGGTTCCGCTCGACGGTTTCCAGCCACACGCTGCGCACGGCACCCGTGTAGGTATGGTACCAGATGCCACCCCGTTTATAGACGTGAGATTCCTGCTTGCCCCGCGGAATTTCGGCGTCCATGGTGTCGGCAATGCGCACGGTCAGCCGGTTGACCGGCCGCAGGTATTCCTCGGGTAATTCGTAGGAAAAGGAAGTGTATTCCCCAAAATGCGCTTCTTCGTCTTCAATGGTCCGGAGCGGGTGACCGTTGAGCCAGACGCGGGTTTCATATCCGCAGGCACCGAAGGTGAGCTGGATCATCGACCGGGCCGGGGATTCACTGCGGGAGGGAATGGTAAATTCCCGTTCGTACCAGGCCACCACGTTGTCCTGCCAGCCGGTTGAGTCCACGTGCTCATGGGCCTGAGCGATGTGTTCTTCCACGGATCCGGGCCAGTGGGCCGTTACGGCGTAGGAATGACCCAGACACCACTGATCCTGGATTCCCCGGTCGTCGGGGTCGAGGGCGAAACGCCATTCACCGTCCAATAATAGGTAATCGTTCGGTCGCAAAACCGCTCTGGGAAGTTGGTTGACCGGTTCAGCGGCCTCAGAGCGACTGGCCGAAAAACTCGTATTAGGGTGCTTTACCTCCATAGAAACAAGAAATTGTGAAAACCGTCTTTGGTTAAAGATACGGTTTTATCGGGTAGCGTACGGTGTCCGCTGAGTCATTAAACCGGCTCCGATCTCGAATACCCCCAAAATGACATGGGGCAGGTAAACATGCTCGGCGAAGCCGAACAACCAGGGCGAAGCCGCCAGAACTACGCCACTCAGCACATCCATCGTAAGATGCGCCGACATGGGTAGCCGCCGGATAAGGCCCCATTCGTAATCGGTAAAAATGGAGTAAATAATAGCCATGACCCCTAACACCACGGGGACCCACTGCTCGGGGCCGCGGTTGGCGAAGCGAAAAACCCAGGGCGAAATAGCGATAAAAGTCCCGGCAATGTAATCTATTATGCCGTGAATTCGGGTTGGAAGCAGACGCATAAGTAGAAAAAGCTTGGTTCAGAGTTGAATAAAAAAAGGCAGATGGATGGGCTCCCTGAAAAAAGCGCATCCATCTGCCTCCGGGTATATCAGGACTGTACGGCTTTCTGATTGGCCTGGCTGGTGGCAAGGACCGTCAGTTTTTCATCCGTCGCTTTTTCCTCATCCAGCGTCTGCTGAAACAGTTCGGCAATTTGATCCTGACCGGCCTGTTGGGCCAGGGTGCGGGCCGTTCCGTAGGCGGCAATTTCGTAGTGTTCCATTTTCTGGGCTGCCCCGATAATGGCGGCATCGGCCAGTTGGTCGTCCTCTAACTGCTCCAGCAGGTCCTGGGCTTCGTCGATGAGCCCCTGCATGGCCAGGCACGTTTCCCCCTCCGGCTCAACTCCCAGTTGCTGAGCGATCTGTTCCAGGCGTTGGACCTGCTGCTCCGTTTCGCGCTGGTGCACCTCGAAGGCCTGCCGCAGCTCCTGACTCGTCGCCCGTTCGGCTAGTTCGGTCATGGCGTCGAGCGCCTGCGTTTCCGCCGAGTACAGATCCTGGACCATGTGCTGCATTAAATCCTGCATTGTTTTCATAGCAATTGACGTAAGTTGTTAGGGATGCGTTAAGTTTATTCAGTCCAAAGGATCAGTAAATGGGGTCTTCCCCCCGGTCGGTTTCAACGTCCACCTGCTTAACCAGCAACGAGCCCAACTGAGCTGCGTGCAGGCTATCAGCCTTGAGGGTGGGGCCGTGATTGACCGTGACATGAAAGACGTGTTCCAGATTCAGGATGTGCAGGGTGCGGGTTTTTGGGTTCCAGACGGCTTTTTCCCAGGCGCCCGGAACCGGCTGACTCCCCGACCTCATTTCGTCATTATCGTCAAGCTGTGCGTTTGGGGGGACACCGGGTTCGGAGTGGACCTGGGTGGAGTCGGTCGGGGCTCCGGCAACCGCAGCCTGATTGCCCGTGGCCGGATTACCTACCCCGCCCGACGGACTCTCGGCGCCGGTGCCTTCCGGTTCCGGTCCCGTATAAAACTGTTTCCGTCCCCGGTTGTCCAGGGCCGAGGGGTCATAAAGCCGGTCAAAATAATATTCGGCGTGGAAAACCGATTCGAAGGGCCGCGGGCTGGTGGTCGAAAGAAGAACCAGCTTTTTATTGTTGACGGAAACTTCACACCCGGCCTCGGAGTCGGTCCAGGTAAGTTCGGCCCCTTCTTCCAAACCGAACATGGCCACCAGTGACGATTGATTGATGTAATCGCAGGGGAGGCTGTACTGGTAGTATTCGCTCATTCGCCGACTACCGCTGACCAGCCGACCCAAGTCTTCGACCCGGCGGTCGCCCCCGCCCGTATCACCGGTGGCTCCTCCAGTCGTGTCACCACAGGCCAGCAATCCGCAAAGAGGCAATAAGGCCCAATACTTCTTTATCTGAATGGTTGATTTTAAAATGGTGTTGTACATAGCACTGATTGGTTGTTTAAGGAAACCCTACACTGTAGAATGGGAACTCGTTTGGCCGGTATCTGGCAAGAATCCCGTCTTTCAAATTAGCTTTTGGTCCACCCGGTGCGTAGAGCCAGAATCCCGAACGCTGCCTTTAAAAAGGAGTAGACCGAATCCTCATTGATGCTCACCCGGACAGGCTTTTTGCCTTGAATACGAGTTAATCAGCTTATTTACCAGTATAAACTGTAGTCAACCAGAGCGATGAAAAGGAACGTATTAGCGGCCGCGGTGATCGTAGGAATGACGGCCCTTCAGGTGCAGGCCCAGACTACTTCAAGCAGTAGTTCTCCCAGCCAGCAGGCACTGGGGGCCAGCGCAAGCGGTCAAACCAGCGGATCTGTTGGTTTAAACCCGGGTTCTAAAGATCAAAGCCAGAAACCGACCGGGAAAATACCCGGTGGAGGAGGGCAGACTGCCGGTACGAGCGGCAAACAGGGAGCGGGAACGCAGTTTACGACACCGGACGGGGAACTCACCGTCGGCACCCGCAACCAGACCAACTCGACGGCTACCAGCAATGCCGGCCAGCAGAGCCGGGACCAGCGTTCAAAAGCCCCATCGGCGGCTGGTGCAGGGAACGATAAAAAAACGAAACGTCCGCAGAAGCCGGGCGATAAGTAACTCGGCGGGGCCAATGGTTTATGCGGTTTCCGGTGGGAGAAACCCCGTGCGATCAGACAATGAGTTGGTGAATGAAATGAACGGAGCCAGGGTATCGGTTCCGTTCATTTTTTGTAAAGTAACGGCTGACGCGTCCGCTTATTTATTGTTTTCGGCCACGTCAACCTCGGACGTTTTGGCAAAAGAACGTTCTTTCAGGAAGTAGGAGGCCCCCCGGGCCAGAATCGTTACGCGCAGGTTGTTGAGGTACACCGGCTCAAGCTCGGGAACCTCATGGTAGTTGGTTTCCCCGACTTCATCGGCATCAATAATAAAAACTCCGCCGGAGCCGATGGCCCGCATCATATTCCCCTGCGAAATCACAACGCCGGAGTCGATGCAAAGCCCAATACCAATCATCCCGGGATTCCGCAGCAGCGCTTCGGTCAGGCGGGGGAACCGACTGCGTTGCATAAAGTGCGTGTCGATAATGGCATTGGGTAAAAAAGAAAGCCCTTTTTCGGTTTCCATCATGCCCTTGATGAGCGACTCGCCCCCTTTGCCTTCCTTAATGGCTAGCCGGGCCATGGCCATGGCCCCGGCGCTTGTACCGGCAATGACGAAATTGTCGTTCATGTAACGCTCCTGGATTCGCTGGATGAGCTGGGTGTCGAGCAACTTTTCAATCAGCTGGTTTTGGCTGCCGCCCGTAAATAACACCCCGTCCGCCTTCATGATCCGGCTAAGATTTTCTCCGCGGTCAGCGTCTTCGTAGGAGTCGATGGGCATGACGTGTACGTTTTTGCACCCCAACTGGTGAAACGCTTTCAGGTATCCTTTACCCATTTCGTCGGGAATTTCCGAGGCCGCCGGTATGACTTCAATTCGGGAGTCGTTGCCCTTAACCTCCTGCAAAAATTCAGATAGAATACCGGATTCAAAGAAGTTAGACTGCCGGAGTTCGCTGGAGGATTCGTTATCACCCTGATCTTTCGATTCACTACCGCCAATTGGAATCAACTTGCCTTTGGGAGTAGCCTTACTGTTAATCATATACTTTCAAGGGCTCTCGGGCCCCGTTTACACGTTATTGGAAGTCAATTTAGCACCGATGTATTCCCGGTTGAGCCGGGTGATGTGGTCCAGCGAAATGGAAGCCGGGCATTCCACCGAGCAGGCACCAATGAACGAACAGGCCCCGAACCCTTCGGCATCCATCTGGGCGACCATTCGCTCAACCCGGAGCTGGCGTTCGGGCTCACCCTGCGGCAGTACGGCGAATTTGGAAACCTGGGCGGCCGTGAACAGCATCGCCGAGGCATTTTTGCAGGCCGCAACGCAGGCTCCGCAGGCAATGCAGGCGGCTGCGTCCATCGACTGCTCCTGTTTTTCGCGGGGAATCGGTATTTCATTGGCGTCGGGGGCGGCCCCGGTATTGACGGAAATGTACCCGCCCGCCTGAACAATCCGGTCAAAAGCAGACCGGTCGACGGCCAGGTCCTTGATGACGGGAAAGGCCCGCGCCCGCCAGGGTTCGACCACAATGGTGCTGCCGTCGGCAAAACTGCGCATGTGCAGCAGACAGGTGGCTCCGCCGGTTTGCGGACCGTGCGCCCGGCCGTCGATAAACATCGCGCAGGAGCCGCAGATGCCCTCGCGACAATCGTGATCAAAGACGACCGGATCTTCACCCCGGTGGATCAAATCCTGGTTCAGGACGTCAAACATCTCCAGAAAGGACATATCAGGAGACAAATCCTTTACGTGGTATTCTACGAGTTTGCCGGGTGACTGGCTGTTTTTCTGCCGCCAGACTTTCAACGTGACGTTCATATGGATAACGATTTTTTAAACTACTCGGCGCGCTCGACTCCGGTTTCTGTTTGGAATCAAAAACAAGGATATGGCCCCGTCTGGGGATAAGCCCAATAAGACCGGACAGAAGCCGGGGGCTGGTTTGGGTACATCCGGATTCACCACCGGCCCGGGTAGAAACCAGCAACGACTTGATCCTGGGAAACGGCTTTCGGGTCGGACGGGTTGCGGTGCAGGCCAACGAAACTAATATTCGCAAAACCGCCGGGGCTGATTTTCGGTTAGACCGTTATGATGTCGTCACCAGTCAACATGGGATATGCCTGTATCAATCTGAGTTTACAGGCGCAGAAGATCACCACCAACCGGGGGATGATCAAGAAGACGTTTCTGGAGCGCGGTCTGGCGTATGCCTCCGAACTGGCCCTGAAGAACGTACAGGACTTGTTAACCATTGTCGACTGGAACCTGCAACACGGTTTTCGCTTGTTTCGTATCTCGTCGGACCTGTTTCCCTGGGCGTCGGAATACCGGATTATGAACCTGCCGGACTTTCCGGCCATCCGGGCCACGCTGGAAGAAATCGGTCGACGGCCCATCCGCCTGACCACGCATCCGGGTCCGTTCAATCAACTGGCCGGACAGGGCAAGGTGCTGGACAATACCCTGATCGATCTGGAATACCAGTCGGAACTGTTCGACCTGATGGGGCTAAAACCGTCGCACTGGAACAAAATCAATATTCACGTCGGCGGCACCTACGGCGACAAGGCTGCGTCGCTGGCTCGGTTTGCCCAGAATTTTAAACTGCTGTCCGAAAACCTGCGGGCGCGTCTGACGGTGGAAAACGACGATCGGCAGAACCTATATTCTGTAGCCGATTTGCGGCCGCTTCACGAAGCCGTGGGCATTCCTATTGTCTTTGATTATTTCCACCACTCGCTCAACCCCGGTAGCCAGACCGAAGAAGAAGCCTTTCTGATGGCTTACAACACCTGGGATGTGCGCCCGGTTTTCCATTATTCCGACTCCCGCCAAAACCGCGAAAACCCGTCTGCCCGGCGCGAAGCCCACGCCGACTGGCTTTATTCGACCGTCAACACCTACGGCAAGGAGGTGGACATCGTCTTTGAATCGAAGATGAAAGAACTCGCCGTGATGCGCCTGCGGGGTGAGGAGCCCGCCATACCGCCCGCCGTACAAAAACTAATGAAGCTCCAGCAGTCAGAATAAGCGCAGGAACAAGTACGTCTTGGGAAGGGCATGAAGCATGGCCAGGAGGCAGAAGGCAACCAAGGGAAATTTAATCCGCGCCAAGACGGCCCGGTTCGAATCGTCGGTCAGCCCGATCAGGAGGCCAGTCGTGAAAAGAAACGAAGCCGGGGCCAGCCGCCGGAAACGCAGGTCTTCAATCGACACATCGGTCAGGTAAATAACAACCATCACTGTGACATAAACGGCTCCGGTCAGGAGAAAGAATGCGGTTGCTCGGTGGAGCGGCTTCACCGTACCAACCTGTTTCAGCGCCCGGATCAGGCGGTAGATCAGGAGCAGAAGCACTACCCCCTGCACCGCAGACACCATCAGAATAAACCAGCGAACCGGGGGCGGCAGCGAAGGGTTCTTTAGGTCCCAGTCGCGAAACCACGCCAGCGTTTCCTGCGCAATTCCCTGCAACCCGACCGCAATTCGTTGGGCCAGCGGCTCTTCAAGTGGGTAGCCGTGCCCGCCGGAAAACGTGCCGGTCTGGTGGTAATTGTTGGCAAAGTAAGCCAGCATAACCACCAGAAGACTGGTCAGCGCGTAGAGTTCGCGCCGGAAGGGTTGTTGCCGAAATCGCTGATACCCCGTCAAGAGAAGCAACTCGATGACGACAAAACCACCGATGTACCGGACCAGAAAAAGAAAGCTTCCCCAAAGCACAAGTACCCACCAGGCAACGGCGGGTTTGGCAACGGCGATAACAAACCCCACCAGGCCAAACAGAAAAGCCGTTTCCGACCAGGTGTTGGCGTAAAGCTGAAGCAGAGACGGACTGCACAAGGCCAGCGTTATCAGAAAAGCACGGTCTTTAAATTCTCGCCAGACGAGGAGGAAACAACCGCCCACCGCCAGCAGATTGACGGTTTTGGCCGACCAGTACGGCGAAAGCGAACTAAGCCAGGAGCCTGCCGCAATCAAACCCGGATAGCCAATTGGCCAGATCGCGCAGTAACGGTTTTGCCCTTTAAAATGAATTTGGTACGAAAAATCGTTCAGCAGATTCGTTGCCGCCTGCAAGTAATAATGCGAGTCCGGAGTTAGATAATAGCTGGGCATTGCGGCAATTTTCAGGATAACCAGGGCGCAGATACTCAGGAATAAAAAAAACAGGGCGAACAGTTTCATACGGACACGGAAAAGAACCACACCAATGCAGCGACTTCAAGGACGTAAGTAAAAAATCCGCACTCCGAAGGCCAGCGTCTGAAACGGAAATGGCAGGTATCGGAGCAATGTTCCGGCTTCCGCAATTCTACATACTATTTGGGTTCAAACGTCGGAGAATATGTTTATTTTTGTTCTTCTACAAAAAGGAGAAAGAAGCTTTCTTTCTGGGTGTCAGCAAGCTATAGTCTATGAAGTGGTCGTTTATTATTCAGCAAAAATTAAAAGCCGCCGTTTTGTTAACCAGCATTATGGCGCTCGTTGTGTTGTGTTCGTTTCTTTCTAAAAATGCGATAAAACACATCAATACATCGTTCTCATCCATTTATCAGGACCGGCTTATCCCCGCGGTTGACATGGTTTATCTAAGCGAAAATCTGTACACCAAACGGCTTTCACTGGAAAAATACCTGCTTTCGGATACGGATTTGACGCTGGCTCAGGTGAGTCAACAGCTGCAAAAGCAGGACCACGCCATTGATTCATTGCTTAGCGATGTGGAAAAAACGTTTCTGGTGGCCGAAGAGGCCAAGAATCTGCATACGTTTAAAGACCGGGTAAAAGCCTATACGGTATTGGAAGCCAGGATTCTGCGGTTGAGCCAGACCGGACAGAAAGCCGCCGGGAGCGCCTTGTTCAATGGGCGCGGGGCCGCCATGTTTCAGGAATCCATCCAGTGTCTGAATGCCTTAACCCGTATTCAATCGACTGTTGGGCGGAGCCTGATGAAAGAATCGCAAAGCGAATCTTCTCAATTCAACCTTCTTTCTTCTCTACAGATTGGCGTTGCCATTGTTATTGGTCTGGTGGTGCTGGGGCTGATCTATAACTCGAAAATGGTTAACCACGAAAAGCAACCTTTTCACCTGAATTAAGAAGCGCCAGACGCGCCTTGCCGGATCAAACCGCCAAAATGAACCGGATCTTTCAGAAAGATACTTGTCCTACCGTTTTTCTTTTTTACTTTGGCGCGACGGATCGGGTATCCACTTATTATAATGAATCTTGGTATTGAAATTGGCGGTACGAAACTTCAGGTTGTAACGGGCACGGGCACCACCATCCAACAACATTTTCGCTACCCGGTTGACAAGGCGCAGGGCGCTAACGGTATCTTAAGACAAATAGACGAAGCCATTCGGCAGGTTACCGAGCCATTGGAAACCGTCGGCGTCGGGTTTGGTGGCCCGGTGGATACGCACACCGGTCAGATTGCCACCTCCCACCAGATCGCGGGCTGGTCGGGGCTGAACCTGACGGCCTGGTTGCGTGAACGGACGGCAGCCGCGCCGGTCCGGGTGGAAAACGACGCCAACGTGGCGGCATTGGGCGAGGCCCTGCACGGGGCCGGGCGCCAGTTCCGGCAGGTTTTCTACGTCACCCTGGGCAGTGGCGTCGGGGGTGGGATGGTGATTGATGGTAACATCTACCACGGGGTTCCGCCGGGTGAAACCGAAATTGGCCACATCCGCCTGGACAAATCCGGCAAAACCGTCGAGTCGGTTTGCTCGGGCTGGGCCGTCGATCAGGAAATTCGGCGGGCCATCGCGGATCTTTCTTCCGATTCCATTCTAAAGCAACTGGTCGGTTCGGCGACGGCGGGGGAGGCCCGGTTTCTACGGGAAGCCTTCGACCGGGGAGACCCCACCGCCGGCCAGATTTTCGAGCGACTGGCCGACGATCTGGCTTTTGGGCTGTCGCACGTAGTCCATTTGCTGCATCCCGACGTAATTGTGTTGGGGGGTGGGCTTTCGCTGACCGGCGAACCGTTGCGGGCGGCTGTCGAATCCAACTTGCCGCACTACATCATGGGCGCTTTTCAACCCGGTCCGGCGGTTCGGCTGGCGGAGCTGGGCGAAAACGCTGTTCCGATTGGGGCGTTGAATCTGTCATCAAAATAAAAGGGCAGCGTAAGGTTGCCGGGCCGCAATGCCGTTCGTCATTTCCATAATTCAAGCGTATGCAAACGTATTTTAACCAATACCTCAGCCATCACCAGGCGGCCATTGATTCGATTCCGGTCGATCAGGTGGAACGGATCGTAAACCTACTGAAAACCTGCTGGGAGGAAGACCGGCAATTGTTTGTGTTTGGCAACGGCGGCAGTGCGGCCAATGCCTCCCATTTTATCACCGATTTAGGCAAGGGCGCTTCCGATAAGCTCGGCAAGCGGTTTCGCTGCCTGTCGCTGAACGATAATACCGCCTGGCTGACGGCTCTGGGCAATGATTATTCGTACGACGATGTGTTTGCGGGACAATTGCAAAACTACGCCCAGCCGGGTGATCTGGTCCTGACCATGAGCGTCAGCGGCAGTTCGCCCAATCTGGTCAAAGCCGTTCAGTGGGCCAACGACCACGGCCTCACCAGTGTTGCGCTCGTCGGCGGGAAACGCGGGAAACTCGCCGATCTGGCCCATGAAGTCATCGTAATCGATTCCGAACACTACGGCCGCGTGGAAGATGCGCACATGACGATCTGCCACATGCTGTGTTACGCGTTTATGGAGAATTGAAAAGGGGTGTTTCGCAGAGTTTAGCGGAGAAGTCCGAGGGGCGCAGAGAAAAACTCCGCTAAACTCTGCGAAATCATGCTTTTAACTGTACCGGTCGTTCCGCCAGGGATAGGCCGTGTTCGAGTAGCCCCGCTCTTCCCAGAAACCCAGCCGATTACCGGCTAAAAATTCAATGCGTTTGATCCATTTGGAGCCTTTCCAGGCGTAAAGTTGGGGGGTGATCATCCGGAGCGGGCCACCGTGTTCGAGCGGTAGGGGCTGGCCTTCGACGGTATGCACGAGCAGCACGTCCGGCTTGAGGGCCTCTTCCAGCGAGAGGTTGGTAGAATACCCGTCAAAGCCGTAGCACATGACGTGGGTTGCGGTTTCTTTGGGCATCACCAGCGCTGCCAGATCGGAAAACCGGACGCCCACCCACGATACGTCGAGCTTCGACCAGGTGGTTACGCAGTGGAAATCACTCATGTCTGCCGTTTGGGGCAGGGCCATAAAATCTCCCCATTTCAGCCGAATGGGGTGTTCTACTTCGCCGTCAATGGCCAGTTGCCACTTGTCCAGCGGGATATTTGGGTGATGGCCCAGATCCAGAACCGGCCATTTTTTTGTTACCGTCTGGCTTTTAGGTATCTGCGGCATCCCGTGGCGGTTCGGTGGTCCGGAACCAAGGGGCTTATCGTCAGCCATTGACGGTGTATTTTGCATGGCCTCCTCAAACCGGCGTTTCAGCTTCATACGGGCTTCTACAATCCGGTCGAGTTTATCAGATTCCGGTGCAATTTCTTCAGGTTCCATGATTTCTTGTTTGAAGTGTAACAGCAAGTAAACCGTTCTGGTTTTATTGACCAAAAAAGCAGTGAAAAAGCATACGGGGCGGATTGGACATTGGATTGGTACCGCAGAAAATAAAAAACCGGGAAGGCCGCTGCTTCCCGGTTTTGAATAACACAAATGGCGTTCGTCTAGGCGGTTTTTTTGCGGTTTTCGATGAAAACGGCGGTTCCGATGAACGCGATAATCAATAAGGAACAAACGAGGTCGACCACCTTTCCGACCCGGATCGAGACCGGATCAAATTTGAAGACGATGGTGTGTTTGCCCGCCGGAACCCGCATGGCCCGCAGCACGTAATTCGCCCGCAGGTGCGGCACTTCCTTGCCGTCGATGGTGGCTTTCCACTCGTCGCGGACGTTGTAGTAGATCTCCGAAAAAACCGCCAGCTGCTCACTGGTAGCGTTGCTTTCGTACGTCAGTTCGTTGGGCTTGTAGCTGATCAGGCGAATGGAATTAGCCGCCGAATCCGGCTGAATTTTCAGGCCGTTCAACTGTTCGGCAAACCGCTGATCGACCACGGCATTTCGGCGGGTATCCAGCGTATCGAGGGCCTGCATTTCGGCGTTTGCGTTTGGCACCAGCCGGTAATTCTGAACAAACCAGGCATTCCCCAGTGCACCCGGATTCGGCACGGCCACCGGAGGCCCCGGCGCCTGTTGCTGTTCGGGGTTTGCCGCCTGCGACTGCGTAATAAAATACTTGGTGTTGAGCATGTTGATGACGTTGTACGCATTCGGAGCGTTTGGCGACTCCCGCAAATTCCGGTAAAGCTGGAAATCGGCCAGCTCCTGATACCGGCGCATTTTGGCGGCATGGTATCCGCCAAGAGACTTGTGGAAGTAAGAGGCTTTGGCGTCGCTCATGAAAGACGTCGTTACATCCAGCACCCGGTAATCCAGCGACTTGTCGGCCAGAATCTGCTCGTCGGCGGGCGTCGGAGAAACCGTCTCCTGAATGGCCTGTTTGTTAACAAAATCGTCGTTGTTGAAATACCGTTTATCCACGCCGAACAAATCAAAGATCACCAGCGCCAGCAGAACCGGGTAGAACACCACCGGCTTGATCCGGTTTCGAACCAGCAGCCAGATCAAGCCACCCACCAGCAAAATCAGGATAGCCGACCGGAACGCATCCGAACGAAGCATACTGATGCGGTCGTCGATGATGGCCGCCATCACCTGTTCGGCGAGGTTTTTATTTTGCAAACCTTGTTCCAGATTGCTCACCGCCATATCATCCATTGGTCCCCGGAAATCCTGGAAAACCGTCGGAAGAAGTGCTATGAGCAACGACAGGCCAGCGGTAAGCGCCAGACCAATCATCAGAGGACGATTTAGCTGCTCAGCGGTTAGTTTTTTATCGCTAATCTGCTTAACAGCCACAATGCCAAGCAAAACAAGGGTCAGTTGAGCCAGATTAAGCGTCATCGTCACCGCCCGGAATTTGTTGAAGCCCGGAAAATAGTCGAAGAACGTGTAGTTGAGCGCCGGAAAGTTCTTCCCCCACGCCCAGCCAATGTACAGGAGGGTAATGCCCAGTGCCCACCATTTCAGGCGTCCGGGAACGATGAGCAGGCCGAGTACAAATAGAAAAATGACAATAGCGCCCGCATAAGCCGGTCCACTCTGGCTGTACAAGTTTCCGTGATACAGGTAAAAAATCTGTTGCACAAACTGCTGGGCCATCGTTGGATCGACACCAATGCCGACCATCTTTTTATAGGTCTCGGAACTGGTGGTCAATGATCCCACTGAAGGACCGCCCGCGTAGTTTGGAATCAGCAGCGTAAACGTTTCACCAATGCCGTAGCTGTACTGAAAAGCGTAGTCTTTCCCCAAACCGTCTTCGGGGGTGGTGGTCGGCGGGGCCTGTTGTGCGCCGGGTTCGGCTTTGGGCTTGATGGTTAGTTCGGATTTGCCGCGGGTTGAAACCGTTACGTAATCGGCGGCATTCCAGAGCCGGGTGGTGTGGGTTCCGACGGCCAGCACGGCGGCAACGGCCAGGGCCGACAAGGCCAGCAACAACTGACGGACGCGGCCTTCCCGAAGGGCGGCAACGCTTTCAATCAAAACGTAAACGAGAATACCAAAGGCCAGGTAGTACGTAATCTGGACGTGGTTGGCGTAGAGTTCGAGTCCTAAAAACAGGGCCGTCAGGGCCGCTCCGGCCAGGTAACGACCGCGCAGGGCGATCATGACTCCGCCCAGAATGCCCGGGGCGTAGGCCAGTGCCAGAATTTTGGAAACGTGACCGGCTTCCAGACTAAGCAGATCGTAGGACATGAACGCGTAGGCCACCGCCCCCACCGCCGACAGCCAGACGTTGGCTCCCAGCGCCAGCATCAGGACGAACCCGCCCACCATCATCAGCCAGATGTAATTGGCCGGGTCGGGCAGCAGCAGGTTGATGTATTGGCCCAGCTTGTGGGTCAGGCTGGTGGGGTAGTCGCCGGAAATCATGTAAGCGGGCATGCCGCCAAACATGCTGTTGGTCCACCAGGCCCATTCGCCGGTTTGTTTGTGGTAGTCAACGACTTCGCGCCCGGCGGCAATGGACTGAATGATGTCGTGCTGGTTCAATCGTTTGCCTTTCAGGACGGGCGAGCAATACACAACGGCCAATACCGCAAACCCAATGATGGCAAGTAAATGGGGGAGGAAGCGTTTGAAATTCATACTATCGATACGATGCGAAGCTAAAAGCAGCCTGTTCAATTAACGGGTAAAGAAACGCTTTTTCCGCCAAGGCGAAAACTCCCTCCGTCACTTTTTCCGTCCGTAGCGTCCTGAACCGGACTGCAATGAACGAAAGGATGAACCAGGGTGCCTTGAACGGCAGACTCCCGGTTCATCCTTCCGTTGGCGCGTAAGCTGAGTTTACGACAGTTTTACGACCGTCACCCCGGCGCCCCCGCGGTCGGCGTGTTCGTCCTGCATGGAAGCCACCTGCGGGAACGTCCGAAGCTGGTTACGGACCAGCGTACGCAGAATACCGTCGCCCTTGCCGTGAACAATCCGGAGTTCGGAGTAGCCCAGCATCAGGGCGTTGTTGATGAAATTGTCCAGTTCCACCAGCGCTTCTTCGCCCCGTTTGCCCCGAATGTCGAGGTTGAAGCTGAAGTTCATCATCTTCTCATTCAGGTCGATGCCCTGCAGTCGGGGACGGTTCGATTCGCCCACGGCTTCGCGGTAAACCTTGCGGCTAACTTTCTCCAGACGGTTGAGCTTGATGTTGGATTTCAGGTCACCAATCCGGATTTCGGCGTCTTTCCCGCGCAGGGAAAGCACCTCGCCAATGGTGGTCTGGCCCTTGATCCGGACAAAACTACCAACGGTAATGGCGGTATTATCGGGTAGAAACTCCTCTGTTTCAGTTTTATCGGCGTTGCGGGTCGGTTCGTCGGCCAGTGCTTCCTGTCGGAGTTCTTTTTTATCAAACTGCTCGAGTTCCTGCCGGACCAGCCGGGTCATGTCGCGTTCGGCCTTGTTTTCCTTAATCTCGCGAATGGTATTTTCAATCCGCTGATTGGCTTCGGCCACCAGCGCTTTCGCCTTCTGCTTGGCTTCGTTCAGAATCCGTTTCTGGTCGTTGTCGAGCCGGGTTTTCAGGGCGTTGGTTTCGGCCAGTTGCTGCGCCAGTTTCCGCTGATTAATCCCGACTTCCAGGTTCTTTTCGGCAAAGACCCGCTTCTCAATATCGAGTTCTTTCAGCAGTTTTTCGAGGTTTACCTGCTGGGAGCCGAGCTTTTCCTTGGCCCGGTCGATCACCGGTTTGGGCAGACCGATCTTCGAAGCAATTTCAAACGCAAACGAGCTACCCGGACGGCCAATTTCGAGTTCGTACAGCGGCTCAAGATTTTCCCCGTCAAACCGCATGGCCCCGTTCACCAGACCCGTCGTTTTGTCGGCAAACAGTTTCAGGTTGGTGTAGTGCGTATTGATGACCCCATACGCCCCGGATTTGGTCAACTCTTCCAGAATGGCTTCGGCAATGGCGCCCCCCAGACCCGGTTCGGTTCCGGTACCAAATTCGTCGATGAGAAACAGCGTCTTGCGGTTGGCGAAGGTCACAAACGCCTTCATGCTGGTCAGGTGGGAGCTGTAGGTACTGAGGTCGTTTTCCAGCGATTGTTCGTCGCCAATGTCGATAAACAGGTTCTGGAAAATACCCGCCGTTGAGCCTTCAATGACCGGAATCAGCAAACCGCTCTGGAGCATGTACTGCAACAATCCAATGGTTTTGAGCGCCACGGACTTACCCCCGGCGTTCGGCCCGGAGATGATCAGAATGCGCTGGCTGGTATCGAGCCGCAGGGTGAGCGGAACGACCTTCTTGCCTTGTTTCTGGAACGACAGATGCAGCAGCGGGTGCCGGGCCTGAAGCCAGTCGACCATCGGCTGGTTGACCAGTTTGGGCATGTCGGCATCAATCTGCACGGCCAGTTTGGCTTTGGCACGAATGAAATCGATCAGACCCAGAAACGTGGTAGCCCGCTGCAAATCCGGAAGGTAGGGGCGGAGCAAGGCCGTCAGCTCGCGCAGAATCCGGGCAATTTCGCGCCGTTCCTCGTATTCCAGTTCGCGGATTTCGTTGTTGGCGTCCAGCACTTCCGCCGGTTCGATAAATACCGTCTGTCCTGTGGATGACTCATCGTGAATAAAGCCTTTCAACCGTCGTTTGTGTTCGGCGGCAATCGGAATAACAACCCGTCCGTTCCGGATGGTCAGCGAACTGTCTTCCGGCATCCAGCCCTGCTGGCGGGCGCTTTTCATGATGCTGTCCATTTTTCGGCGCAAAGCCGCCTGTTCGCTGATGATGCGTCGGCGGATGTTGGCCAGTTCGGGGGAAGCCGAATCACGAACGTTTCCACGGTCGTCGATGACGCGCTCGATGGCTTCCGTCAGCTTTTTATCAACGCTAATGGATTCGGCCAGCTCGGTCAGGTACGGAAAGCTTTCTTTTTCCTTTCCGGCCAGAAAACGCAGGCACTGCTGGATGGTCCGGAGCGTCAGTTTGAGATCAAAGAATTCCTGCTCCGTGAGCATCATGCCCTCAATCCGGATTTTGCCCAGTTGCGGGCGAATATCCAGGTAGTTGGACGACGGAAATTCCGGTTCGTACTGCACGATGGTTTTGAACTCGGACACCTGCCGCAGCATTTTGTCGATCAACTGGAAGTTGTCGGAAAACCGTATTTTATCAACATACGACTGTCCGAGCGGACTCAAACAAGCTTCCCGGAGTAAGTCGCGGATTTTATCAAAACCTAATTTTTGTTCGAATGAATCAGGGTAAAGCATTTAAATTGTTTTCTTGTTGTTACTACAGACCACTGGTCCATGTATTAACTAACACCAACGGCGCGCAAGCAGTTCTTTATAATTTGATTCTGTTGGGCGTAAAAAGCCGCAAAGCTACGGAGTAAAAACGAATTCCAGTTTTGTCCGCCGGTTGGTTACCGAAAACCGGCGCTGTAGCCCAAATTTCACCAAATGATGCCATCTTGACGTATGGATTCGTTTAAACTGATTGAATGTCCCCGCGATGCGATGCAGGGGTTACACGGTTTCATCCCGACGGAGGACAAAATCCGGTACCTGAACGCCCTGTTGTGGGTGGGTTTTGATACGCTCGATTTCGGCAGTTTTGTGTCTCCCCAAGCCGTTCCGCAGATGCGCGATACAGCCGAAGTACTGGCCGGACTGGACCTGAGCGGCACCCCGACGAAATTGCTTGCCATTGTAGCCAACCTTCGCGGGGCCGAGCGGGCGGTGACGTACCCCCAGATTCAGTACCTGGGTTTTCCGCTGTCGGTTTCGGAAACGTTTCAGCTGCGCAACACCAACAAGACCATTGAACAGGCGTTTGCGGAGGTACAAAATATTCAGAACCTGTGTGTTGAGCACGGGAAAAAACTGGTCGTTTACCTGTCGATGGGGTTTGGCAATCCGTACGGAGATCCCTACAGTCCTGAGTTAATTGGACGATTTACCGAGCGGCTGGTTCAACTTGGCGTTACCATTATTGCGCCTTCGGATACCGTTGGCACTTCGACGCCCGATGGCATTGAAACCCTGTTCCGGCATTTGCTGCACGCATTTCCGGCCGTCGAATTCGGGGCTCACCTGCATTCCCGGCCCGATCAGGTGGCCGAAAAAGTGCAGGCCGCCTGGCGGGCGGGTGTCCGCCGTATCGACGGCGCGTTGCTCGGTTTCGGTGGCTGTCCGATGGCGGCCGATGAGCTAACCGGCAACCTGCCCACCGAGCAGGTGGTGGACCTGCTCGGACAGGCCGGTGTTACATTGACGATTGATCGAACCCGCTTGGCCGAAGCGCTGGTTTTATCGGCCGAAATCCTGGGCGCGCGCCCTTAGGAACGGGCTGTTGATCCGGGTGAAAGAGACTCAATTCCGCAACATCAGCTAAACCACACGATCAGCCCTACGCGGTCCGACCAGCGATCACGAAAGAAAAATCGATTGAACTTCGTCCTTGACAGCTTTCAGACCACCGGCGGTCGGTTGGATGTCCTTCTGAATGATTTTGTCGAAAATGCGCTTGGACAATTCCAGGGCGGGGGCGTCGGGAGCAACTTCGCCAGCCGCTTCGTTGATCAGGATAACCACCTCATTCATAGCGGTCTGAATGGATTCCCACACAGTCTGGCTCATGTAAATCTGTTGCGAAACGTTGTGGTTGTATTCCTCGCGAATCTCACGCAGCAGCAATTGTTGAAACTCCAGGGCCGCTGCTGCCTGGCCGCTCAGCCGCAGCAGCAGGTTGTTGGGGGTTATTCGTTCCAGAAACAGCGCCATGCGTTCGTAGGCCTGAAGCCGCAACGGGGTTACTTCACTGGCGTAACGGGTTTTCAGCTCGACGCGTTGTTTCTCGGCTTCCCGTTCCAACAATAATTTGACCGTCAGATACATTCCGTATAAAACCAAACCGGCCGGAACCAGCAATTTTAACAGATCGGCAAAAATATCCATAGGGGTTTCAAGAGCAGTGATTCGATTCGGTTTTGCCGTCGCGGGGTAATTGCCCGACCGGGGCAGAAAGTTAACCAGGATCGTGCACTATAAGCTGAAATAATTAGTTATTGACTAAATTGTGAGCAAAGTTTGTAATTTTCATTCAGCAAACGGAATTTTTACCTAGTATGTTTTTTGATGAGATCAAAAATCCAGTCCGTCTAACGCCCGAAGCCCGTACGCAAATTCAGGACACTTTCCGGGCCAATAAAATTCCGGATACGTATGGTTTACGGGTTGGTGTCCGGGGTGGAGGATGCGGTTCATCGTGGCTCTTAGGCTTCGATCAGCCCGGCCAGACCGACGAAGTGTTTGAAATTGACTCTATTAGGATCATTATTGATAAAAAGCATTTGTTGTACGTCTTTGGCGTCGAGGTTGGGTATGAGAATACCGAAGAGGAGCGCGGTTTCACAATTCAGAAGCCCGACGAAAAATTAGCCGGCCGTTCAGTAAAGTAAAGGGCTTGTTTTAAAATTTGGCATGATTTTGGGGTTAAATAAACGAAAAGCATCGCCCTTTCATCAATCCTGGTGTGAGTCTACTCAACAAACATATATTCTTAATCTTGTCGCTGCTGGCATTAGGTCTGTCAGTTTTCTTCTATTCGGTCTTGGAAAGAGGAGCAATCAGTGCGGCCGACGAGCAATACCTGCATACCACCCAACAACGGATTAAAAAAGAGCTGGCCATCAGTTCGGAGGAGCTTCAACTGGTCACGGAGCGCCTTAAAGAAGAAAAACCACCCTATGCGTTTACGGAGTTATACCGGGAAACGAAATATCCGTATTACATTTTTCGCAACAAAAAGCTTCTTTTCTGGTCTGATCACCGGTTTGTGCCGGGGTATAAGCGGCTCAAAAGCATCCTTTATCCCAGGCTGGTGTCTTTCCCCCGGGGCGATTATTTGGTCAGCCGGCAGTTTATCAAACACGGCGCGGATTCGCTGGAGATCTTTTCGCTGGTGAACGTTCAACGCAACTACCGTAACGAAACGAACTACCTGCGTTCGGGGTACAATCCGGACCTGTTCTCGCTTGATCCCGCGGAGATCAAGATGGAGAAAAGCAACGTCCACCAAAGTATGTTTGACCAGACGCCCGTCTATCTGTTTTCGGTGGTGCCTCCGCAACTGAAGGATTACCAGAATCAAACTTCACCGGTCAATACGGTCATATTGGCGCTGCTGTCGGTGTTTTTCATGGGAATCTACCTGGTTCGTAGCACGTTACGATTACGGCGCAGACGGCATTACGGTGCGGGATGGATCATTCTGGCCCTGTATTTAGTGATGTTGCGCGCGGTGATGCTGTATTTCGGCGTTCCGTTTCTCTTCTTCGAATCTGACCTCTTTAACCCCAAATATTTCGGCCCTTCTCCGGGCGCTCCATCCCTGGGCGACTTGCTGTTGAATTGCCTGGTGATTGTGTTGCTGGCTTTGTATCTGGCCAACACGTTTTACCGCACCCAGTCGTATTATTGGCTGCTCCGGCAGTCGGATGGTTTAAAGGCCGTGGTGTCGGTGATTACGGTTATTCTGAGCTACGGCGTCTTTTTTGTCTGTTTCAGAGGAATCAGTACCTTGTACGAAAAAGCGGATTTTACGCTCGATATCACGCGGAGTCTTTCGTTTAACAGCCTCAAATTGGCTTGTCTGCTAGTTTTTATTGGCATCTCGACCGCTTTCTTCCTCCTGCAACACGTTTTATCGAGTTTGTTTATCCGGCTGAATTTATCTTACCTGCGCGGTTTGCTCTGGTTCAGCGTGGGTACGGCGCTGGCCGTGTTGTTCTTCTGGCAATTTCCGGAGCCAATGCCGTGGCTTTTAAGTATTCAGGCGCTGCTCTTTGTGGTGCTGTACCTGAGTCGTTTTCCGCGGGCGCTTTACGCATTTCGCTTCAAAACAACGCTCTATCTGTTCTTCTCGGCTTTTGTCTGCGCTGCCGTAGCAACATTTGTTGTGTATCAGCAGGGCATTCAAAAAGACCTGATTGACAAGCGTGAGTTCGGCCAGCAGTTGCTGGTTGAAAACGACGCATTTGGTGAATTTATGCTCAACCGATCGCGGGTGGCCATTAGCCGGGATACGCTTATTCTCCAGTCGCTGGCCAGTGATACGGCTTCGGGAGGGTCCATCGAGCAGCGAGTAAAATCGCATCTGGACAAGTATTTCGAGCGGTATACAACTGAAATACAGGCTTTCCAGGAGAAGCCCCGACTGGACAACGACCGTCAGACGGGTGTTAGCTACGCCAGTTATGCCAAACGGTATCGGCAGGAAAAATACGAAACTCAGTACGAAGACATCTTTTTCATTAACGGAGCTGGTAATGATTTCCGGAAGCATTACGTACAGTTCATCGACATGAAAGAAGGTGATAGATTGGTGGGCCGTGTGGTACTTGATCTGAAACTGGGTCGTAGCCAGTCCGATAGTCTTTATGCTGAACCGCTGATCAGTAAACAGTTTATTCTGGCACCGGAAACACAAGCGTATGCCTACGCCGTTTATAATCCCGATAAGCGGTTGCTTTACAGCAATTCCGGGTATAATTACGAACGCCAATTATCGGATAAAACGCTGGCTTCGGCCGATCTGTATGAAACGGGCACCGTCCAAAATAACTTTAAGCATGTTGGAATAAAAGACCAGAGTGGCCGGATCGTCATCGTTTCCTCCAAAAGCTATCCCGCTCGGAATATTCTTTCCAATTTTTCGTTTCTGTACCTGGTTCTGATTGTATTTATTTTAACCCTGGTTGTTCTTTATACCATCCGCTTTGGTCTTTCCCGGTTTTACATCAATTATTCGACAAAAACGCAGCTCTATCTGAATGTCGCCTTCTTTCTCCCGATGGCGTTGGTTGTAGCCATTACATTCGGTGTTATTAGCTCAAATTACAAAGATTACCAGGAAAATAGCTATTTGTCTGACGCCAAAAATATCAGCGGCAACCTCGTGGGAAGCTGGACTAACTTGCAGGCAACCATTCGGCAGGGCGATCAGACCCGCATTGAGGCCGAACTGCAGAAGGTTACCCCGGGCGACCATGTCGGCATTAGTGTGTTTAACACCAAAGGACGCTTGGTCTGTTCTACGCAACCGCTGTTGTACGTAAACGGAAGTTTATCCAAACGCATCAATCCGGAAGCTTATATTCATTTGATTGAAGAAAAAGACAACCTGATGCTGTTGCTTGAATCTCTGGGCACGAAGCAGTATAAAACAGCGTATGCCACCATTCAGGGGTACGACGGACAACCGCTGGGCATTCTGGCCGTTTCCCATTTTGACTCCGAATCTGAACTGGAGCGCCAGTTGATCGACGTTGTTACGACGGCCCTGAGCGTATTTATTGGTTTGTTTCTGGTCTTTTTGCTCGTCTCTTACTGGGCTTCCAACCTGCTGACGAAACCGTTGAAGATCATCACCCAGAAAATCCGGAAAACCAATCTCGACCGGCTCAACGAACCACTGGACTGGAAATCGGACGACGAAATTGGCCTTCTGATTGGCGAGTACAACCGGATGCTGGTCAAGCTGGAAGAGAAAAAACAGGCGCTGTCGCAAAGTGAAAAACAGTCGGCCTGGCGGGAAATGGCCAAGCAGGTAGCGCACGAAATCAAAAACCCGCTGACTCCGATGAAGTTAACGCTTCAGCACCTGCAACGGACGCTGCAATCGGACAATCCGGCGGCCAAGCGGGTGTTGCAACGGACGCTGGACACGCTGCTCGATCAGATCGACAACCTGAGTGCCATTGCCACTTCGTTCTCCGATTTTGCCAAAATGCCATTGCCCAAAAATGAATTGTTTGAACTCACCTCGGTCATTCACAAGGCTGCGGACCTGTACGCCGATGACGGGAAGATTACCCTCATTCGCGATATTTCTCCCTATCCGGTGATGGTAATGGGCGACCGGCAGCTGATTGGCCGGATTTTAACCAATCTGATTATCAATAGCGTACAATCCGTCTCCGGAGACCGTAAGCCCATCATTCATTTACGTCTTTCGGTCAATGAAGAGTACATCAACGTCGAAATCAGTGACAATGGCGCGGGCGTTCCGGAAGCCATTCGCAACAAAATATTCCTTCCCAACTTTACTACGAAAGAAGGAGGTTCAGGGTTGGGTCTGGCTATTGCCAAACGGGGTATTGAACATGCCGGTGGTAGCATCTGGTTTGAAACGGAAACCGGCGAAGGAACTACCTTCTTTATTACCTTACCGCACATACTTTCCGTTGGAGCGGGAAGTGGTTTGAAAGGGGAGAGCGTAGGCCAAAGTTGAGACACTAGCGAAGTGCCATGATAAAAGTAAGCTCGGTATAAGGCTTATTCATCGTCAATTGTAACGTGCTTCCAGTTTTCGCCGGAGCGAATCCGGTTCAGTTGGGTGTGGGTAATACCAAACTGCTTGGCAATCATCTTCAAACGGTTTTTCTCATTTTTCAGCAGTTTCTTAATCATCTTTACCTTCGATTCCGTGAGCTTGTAATTGCGGGTCCGGCGGGGAATTTCCCGGTTCAGAATGTTTGGACTGGTGCGGTTGTGCTCAATCATCTCCTCTTTCGATACCCACTTCAGATTTTGATAATGATTGTTCTTCTTATCGTGGTCGAGATGGATGACAAACGTCTGGTCCGAATGTTCGCGCGTTAAGAACATCTCGGCGACCAATTTGTGAAAATACCGGTTGATGGTTTTCCCCCCCGTTCGAATATTAAGTGAGCGATACCCCTGAATGGTAGAGCCATTGATGAGCGTACCCTCTTTGGGGGCATTTTGAAAGCTCTTCATGCGGCCGAAGTTGGAAACTTCGTAGTGCGGTGGATTTTCGACTCCGTCAAATTGGACTTGTACCCATTTTTCATTCCAGTAATTACTGGTACGTTTATCTGTCATTTTGGGATTAATGGTTAGTAACTAGGGCTGGGTTGTTGAACAATATATTAACGTAACTTCTAATCAACTGTTCGAGGAAATTTACAAAAAAATAGTATCAATCCATCAATATGCGACTATAACGAAAGGAATAAAACAATTTTTCCGATTCGGATGATCATGTGTTTGTTTAAGAATTGCACGAAAAGGTCTAAACAAACGAAACTTTTTAGGCGGAGACAGGCTAGGACAGTAGAAATGGTTTAATCAAGTCTGGAATGTATGTACGAAGTCTGGACGAATTGAGATTTGAAATATGAAACTAAACTGCCTCAATATAGTTTACAGATTAGTTACTTAGTAGCGTAAAGATGAAAAGAAAAACACTCGTTATAGGTGCCACTGAAAACCCGGAACGGTATTCTAACCGGGCAGCTAATCGTTTGGTGCAGCAGGGCCATGAAGTAGAATTGCTTGGTTCACGACCCGGAACAATCCGCAATAACCCCATCCACACCGGACAACCGGATCTGGCTGACATTGATACGGTTACGCTGTATGTGTCGGCCAAGAATCAGACAAACTTATACGACTATATCAAAAAAATAAAGCCCCGGCGCGTTATTTTTAATCCGGGAACAGAGAATCCTGCCTTTCAAAAAGAATTACAGCAGGAGGGAATTGAGCCTGTTGAAGCCTGTACGCTGGTTATGCTGTCAATCGGAACGTATTGAAAGCCGACAAAGGAAAAATCTTTAATAAAAATTTAACCCTTTAAGGCCGATAATTTAATCTGCCCTTACCACTTCAAAAGGGCTGAAGCCCAAGTAAAACCGCTGCCAAAAGCGGCCAGGCAAATCAGGTCACCCGGCTGGATTCGACCCTGCTCCCAGGCTTCGGTGAGCGCGATCGGGATGGATGCCGCTGTGGTATTGCCAAACCGCTGAATGTTGTTCACAACTTTCTCGGGTGGTAATTTCAGTTGCTGCCGGACGTAATCCGAGATGCGGATATTAGCCTGATGGGGCACCAGCAAGGCAATGTCCTCGGGGCTGTATCCGTTAGCCTGCAGCGCTTCCTGAATGACTCCCGCAAAGTGCACCGTTGCGTGTTTAAAAACCGCATTGCCGTTCATAAATACGTCAAAACCGCCCTCGTCAATCATTTCCTTCGTGGCCGCGCGTGAAGGTCGGCTGCTGCCCGGCTCACGGATGTAAAGCTCCTCAGCGTAACGGCCGTCGGCGTGCAGGTGGGTTGATAAAATACGGTGTTCGGGATCGTCGGTGGCCTGCAAAACGGCCGCACCCGCGCCATCCCCGAAAATAACCGCTACATTCCGGCCCGCTGTGCTTTTGTTGATCCAGGTGGACTGAATCTCCGAACCCACCACCAGAACCGTTTTGTACATACCGGTCTTAATAAACTGATCCGCAATGGAAAGCGCGTATACGAAGCCGGAACACTGGTTTCGAATATCGATGACGCCGATGCCTTCCAGACCCATCTCGCGCTGCATCAGAAAGCCCGACCCGGGGAAAAAGTAGTCGGGCGTAATGGTGGCAAAAACAATTAAGTCAATATCCGACGGCTGTAGCCCCGCCCGTTCGATGGCCATGCGGGAGGCCGCCGTGGCCATGCTGGCGTTGGTATCCTTGCCGTACGTAAAATACCGGCGCTGCTCAATACCCGTGCGCTCCCGAATCCACTTGTCCGACGTGTCCATGTATTGCGTCAGATCCTGGTTGGTAACGACGTTTTCGGGAACGTAAAAACCCAGCCCGGTGATTGTTGAATAAGCCATTGTTTATGCCTTAATTTCCTTCAGTAAGGAATACTCTTCCCTAATTAAATGGGCCAGCGGTTGATCGCGGGCCGTATCGGCACCCCGTTACTGCTTTACTCCCTTATTTCTAACGAAAAATGAAACCAGGATGTATAAGAAAATAACCAACGGAAACCCCGCGAATCGCAAAACTAACAAGAGCAGGGCCGATGCGATCAGGAAAATGAATTTTACCTGATTGTCCCGCCAGCCGAAGGTTTTAAACTTGAACGCCAGCAACGGCAATTCGGCCACCAGCATGAACGAAAAGCCGACCAGAAAAAACAACGTAATGGGATTTTGCCACAGAAAAGCAAACTGGGGCTGGTAAGAACTCATCAGCGGAAAAGCCGCAATCAGGAGCGAATTGGCCGGAACGGGCAACCCGATGAACTGGTCGGACTGGCGGGTGTCGATGTTGAAATTAGCCAGCCGGATGGCCGACAGAAGCGCAACCAGATAAGCCGCATATGACCAGGTTCCGAGTCCCAACGACCACAACTCCTGGAAGATCAGGGTGGCGGGTAAAACCCCAAACGTCACAACGTCGGCCAGTGAATCCAGTTCTTTTCCGAAAGGACCCGACACGCCCGCCAGCCGGGCCACAAAACCGTCGCCAAAATCGAGCGCCCCCGCCAGCAGGATGAGCCAGGCCGCCAGCTCGGAATGCCCGCGTAGCGTCATGACCAGGCCGATGCAGCCGCAGAGCAGGTTGCCACAGGTCATGGCATTGGGGAGTTGTCGGAAAAGCGTGTTAATCGACTTTCAGTAGCTTAGGTGAAACGTTGGTTCGGTCAGAATCGGACTGGATACGGAAAATACCCTGTCGGAAATAACCGCGTAAATCTACGGGAGAGAGTTGTCAACTCAAATTTTTGGACGGAAGAAAAGAATTTTCTGTGGTAATCCCGCTGCACGAATGATTGGCAAAAACCGTTATTTCGTAGTAAATTGAAAGATTATTGGCATCAGAAATCATCGTTTTTAAGTGTGGAAGAGTCCGCCGTACGAAAGATAATTCACATTGATATGGACGCGTTTTACGCGTCCGTTGAGCAGCGGGACAATGCCGAATTGCGGGGGAAACCCGTGGCCGTGGGTGGTTCGCGCCAGCGGGGGGTGGTGGCGGCAGCCAGTTACGAGGCCCGGCAGTTTGGCGTCCGCTCGGCCATGGCATCTTCGGTGGCCGTTCGGAAATGTCCCGTATTGATCTTTGTCAAACCGCGCTTCGACGTTTATAAAGCCGTTTCCAGCCAGATACGGGCTATTTTTGCCGAATATACGGCGCTCATCGAACCGTTGTCGCTGGACGAAGCTTATCTGGACGTAACCGAAAATCTGAAAGGGATTCCCTCCGCGACGCAGATTGCCCAGGAAATCCGGGCTGAAATTCAGCAGCAAACTCAGTTGACGGCTTCGGCGGGGATTTCGTACAACAAGTTTCTGGCAAAACTAGCCTCCGACTTCCGTAAACCCAACGGATTTTATGTGATCAAACCCGCGCAGGGCCTGGCGTTCGTTGAGACGCTGACCGTCGGGCAGTTTCACGGTATTGGCCGGGTGACGGCGGCCCGGCTCAACGAGCTTGGCATTTTTACCGGCTGGGATTTGCGGCAGCAAACCGAAGCCTTTCTGAAACAACACTTTGGCAAGGCCGGAAGCTATTATTACACCATTGCCCGGGCGATTGACCACCGGCCCGTTACGCCCGACCGGATTCGCAAATCGATTGGTTCGGAAAATACGTTTGACCGGGATTTAAGCGCAGATTCTGAACTCGTTGAGGGGTTGCAACCGATGCTCGATTCGGTCTGGCGGTCGTGTCAACGCCTGGGGGTGGCTGGCCGTACGGTAACGTTAAAGGTGAAATTTGCCGATTTCGAGCAAATAACCCGCAGCCGGACAGCGTTGGGACCTATACTGCAAAAAGAGTTTCTGGATCGGATCGGCGTGGAGTTGTTAACGGCGCTTTTTCCGGTGCCCAAGGGGGTGCGGCTGCTGGGTATTTCGGTTTCGAACCTGGAAACTACCGATCAGCCCACCAGCCAGCAACTGCTGTTGCCTTTTTAAGAAAACGACCGTTACCGGTTTGTAAAAATACCGTCAGGTACCATACATCGGCTATTTTTTTATGTAATTTGTAGCCACTTTTTTTTCACCGAACACGCTATGAACGCCCGACCGAAACCAAACCGTTATTACATGATGTCGAACGGCCCGGCATTGATGACGGAATGGAGTCTGAAAGAACTTAAGCCGACTGATAGCCCCCTGCCCATCAAACTGACGAAGCAGTGGCTGCTGGCTTTTGGTTTTCGGCCCGACGCGCGGGGGCAGTACTGGACGCTGGAAGACTGCCGGTTAATTCCGGGTGTCAACTGCTGGCTGTGCGTGCATTCGCGTCGGTATCTGCGGTTCGTGCATGAACTGCAGGATTTGTTCGACGATCTCTATAAATATACGGAACTGAGGCTGAAAACTGGCCTTAACAGCCTGCATGTGCCGACCATTCTGCCAACATCCGTTCGTGCTTCTAAGCTTTAGCGGTGTAACCCACGTGTCACTAAATACTGAAAGGAGCGACTATTGGGTTTATTGAATCATGATTTTTTTCGTATGCAGATTGCCGCACAGATTAACGCGTAAAATATAGACGCCCGCACTCAAGCCATCCAATCGTACTTCCATATCTCCAGGTGACTTCAGGGCGCGGTAGGGGACTTTGTACGCCCTCCCCTGGGCATCGGTAACGGCTACATTCACCTCCGTACACTGACTATCAATTCCCTGGATGACTACATGGTTAGCGGTGGGATTGGGGTAAATCGCAAAGGGTTTGGCAACGGGCTGAGACGGTACTACCTCAATCAACGCCACCCAATCCTCATTCACGGCATCCGGGGGCGTACCAATGGATTGCGGACCGCTACCGGCGACCGAACGCACCGAACCGTCCTGCAGGGAGCCGCCGTTGCGGGGATCATACCATTTTACCGAGTAGGTATCCTCCGTGCTTAAGGTAATGGTGGCTGTTCCGCCGTCTTTGAGGTAAACCACATACAGCTTGCCTTCCTGGCCTAACACCCAGCCCCGGCTGACGTTGTTTAAGACCGTAGCCTCTTTAACGGGTACGTGCGCATTGAAAAAATTCAGGGCATTCCGGTTGAAGCGCCACATCTTGGCCCGTGAGCGGAAGTCTTCGGCGGCCAGATCGGTTTCGCCGGTGTTGCCACCAAAATAGTATTCAATACCGGCTCCACCAGCCATCAGGTTGCCCCACAAGCACTCCTGCCGCATACCATCCTGATTGTCGGCCACAGTACCTCTTTTGCCTTTGTAATCGGCATCGGTGGACACGCCCACGGAATTCTGCTCATCGTTGGCCACAATCCACTTCTTGCTCGCCAGATTCGACTGCTGCACCCATAGTTTGGTTTCCTTGTAAACATTGTTCCAGTCGGTCTGGATCGAAACCCCACTGTAGTCGGACTGATTGCCCAATAAAGGGGTGTAGGCTTCGTTCTGCTGTTTCACGTTGGTGTGCAGGACGATGTTGCTCTTGTACGGGTCATGCTCGTAGAAGTACTGGGCCATGTCCTTGCGCTGCTGGGTGGTCTGAATGTTTTCTTCACCGATGTTCCAGTTCAGGGCCAGGTGATGACCAAACCGGGCGATCAGTTCGCGGTAGTACAGCCTGCGCTGAACCCCCACCTCGCCACCGTCCAGCAACGTGCAGTTTTCCTTCTCCTGGGTTTTGAAGTGCAGATACATCCCGAGCTTTTCACTGTGCTCAAAAACCATTTCCCACTGATCCAGCTTCGAGCAGTCCATCCGGGTGAAATCTTCCGAACTCACGTACGGATACACATTTTTGTCATCGCCCTTGATGTTCATCGTCAGAAACGAGAAACTGTTGAGCTGCTGGCTGGCCAGGTAATTGATTGCCCCGATGATGCCCTTACCTTTGCTGCCCTGCCAGGTAGGGTCGCCCTCTTTCCAGTCCTGCACGTGAGGTCCCCAGGTTTTACGCCGACCCGCAATATTGGGCGTATTGTCAAAGTCGTTATAGGCCAGAAAGTTCTCCGGTGAGTCGACACCCCCTTTCACAAAATAGTCGCCGGTTTCGGCAAACTGCAAGTAGTGTTCGCCCACGTAGCGCAGACGGCCCTTGGCCCGAAGGTCTGTTCCTTTTTTGTCGGTTGCGGAGACGGTAATAGTTCCCGATTTACCGTCAACCAGTGACACGGCGGTTCCTTCAGCATCCTCGTCACTAACGGCAATATTATCGCCTTTCCGCATGGAGATGGTGTAGTTCCAGATGCCGGTTTCGTCGGGTGAGAAATGCACTTTCCAGCTATTGCCAAAAGTAGCGCTGGTCTGGCCCGCGTTGCCATCGGCGGCAAAATAGCCCGGCACCACAAAGCGTTTGGTTCCTTTGGTAAAGGTTACGTTCAGACGGTAGTTCAGGAAGGGGTTTTCGGCTGCGGATTCGGCGGTCGCCGGGCCGTCAATGACCAGCGTTATTTTATGCCATTTCTTCAACTCCCCTTCGACAAGAACATTTCCTTTGCCTTCCGGGCCGTAATTGGGGGCGTCATCGGGCGGGGTGATGGATACAACCGTGAAGGTAACCGTCATTGATGTGCCGGCCACACCGGAAGCGTTGTAGGGCGTGGCTTTCAGGGTATGCACGCCCAGCGTAGGCGTCCAATTGTTGGGAGAACCCTGGGAATCGCCCGCCAGAAAATAGGGGGCATCCCGTTCGGTGCGGAAGTTCTCGTTACCGTCCAGGGCAAAAACCACCCTCCCGATGGTAGACGGATTGGTATTAGCCCGAACGTTGAGCGAGTTGCCGGTTACTTTCAGGTTGATTGTATCGCCATTTTTTAACGGCTTCAGGTCGGTATTGGTGGTGGCGCTAACCAGCGTAAGGCCGCTTATTTCATCGGCGTACGCGAAAAAGGGGAGCAGGTTCAGGATGATTGTACAACAGGCCAGAAACCGCTGCAACCCTGTTTTTGGTAATTGTTTTTTCATAAAAATAATGGTGGGGGTATCCGTATGCTATTAACCGGTCTATCCGTTGGCGTTAGCGGGTGCTCCCTGACTCAAACACACCCTTTTAAACTGGTTACGTTCTGAGACGATTGGTTGCAGCCCCGTACTGCCAAAGGTGCCTGCGCAATTCTGTCCTATTAATTTATGCCCGAATTATACTTATAAGATAGAAGCAAGAATACTTAAGCAAAGTAGCGAAAATTTTTGGTTTTGGACGAATTAAGTTCGGGAACGGTTACCGGCGTTTGAAGGGGTAGACCGCTTAGATGGCGAAGCGAAGCGGGGGTATCCTTGCCAGCAAGTCGGTCAACAGGGGAGGGAAGGTGAGGGGGCGTAAAAACAAAAAAGCCCTTCAGGGTTCTTCCTGAGGGCTTTTTGTCTTGGAGCGGACCGGACGGGACTCGAACCCGCGACCTCCGCCGTGACAGGGCGGCATTCTAACCAACTGAACTACCGATCCAAGTTTTTCTTTTTTGCCTTCGTGATTCCGAAAACGTGGTGCAAAGGTAGTGGCTTTTCGATATAACGCAATACCTTTACTGAAAAAAAATGAAGAAAATTTAATGAAGAAACCTTCCACGGCTGAGTATCCGGTCGAGAGCTTTTTCGCTAGATACATCGATTTAGTTGATACCGAGAATGTTATCGACCTGTTGCGCCAGCAATGCGCTATTGTAGAAAGTTTGTATAAAAATTTAACGGTTGTGCAGCAGGACTACCGGTATGCGGCCGGAAAGTGGTCGCCCAAGGAAATGTTGGGACACATGATCGATACCGAACGCATTTTTGCCTACCGGGCCCTGTGCATTGCCCGGGGGGAACAACAGTCACTGCCGGGTTTCGACGAAAACACCTATGTCGATAACGCCAACTTCAGCGCGCAATCGCAGCAGCAACTGCTCCACCAATACGGGTTGGTGCGTCAGTCGACCCTGGCCTTTGCCGAAAGCCTGACGGAAGAAGCGCAGGAGCGGGTGGGAACGGCCAACGGGGCGCCCCTGTCGGCACGGGCCTTCTTTACGATCACCGCCGGGCACGAACGCCATCACCTAAACATATTAGCCCAACGGTACGGTTTGAAATGAACATAAAGGAGGTAACAAGCCATCTCGAAGCCTGGGCGCCACTGGCCTACCAGGAAAGCTACGACAACGCGGGACTCATCGTCGGCGATCCCGGAGCGAGCGTAACGGGCATTCTAATAACCCTCGACATCACGGAGGCCGTCGTGGACGAAGCGGTTCGGAAGAACTGTAACCTCATCGTGGCGCACCACCCGATTGTTTTTCGGGGATTAAAAAAACTCACCGGCCGCAATTACGTTGAACGGGTGGTGATCAAAGCCATCAAAAACGACGTGGCTCTGTATGCCGCCCATACCAACCTCGATAACATTGCTGGGGGGGTGAGTTTTAAGATTGCCGAAAAGCTGGGGCTGGCAAACGTGCAGATCCTAGCGCCCAAATCCGATGTGCTGATGAAACTGGTGACGTTTGTGCCGACCGTACAGGGAAATCCGGCGTTTCGGGGAGCCACCCAGGCGGTGCTGGACGCTTTGTACGAAGCCGGCGTGGGGCAGATCGGGAAGTACGACCGGTGCAGCTTCCGGGCCGAGGGTACCGGGACGTTTCGCGGAAACGCCGAATCTAATCCCACGCTGGGGGAAGCGGGCGAAGACGAAGAGGCCCACGAAAATCGGATTGAAGTTATTTTTCAGGCGCATCGGCAGAAAACGGTGCTGGCCGCTTTGCGAAAAGCACATCCGTACGAGGAAGTCGCCTATTACCTGACAACGCTGGTAAATGAAAACCAGGAGGTCGGGTCGGGGGCGGTTGGTGACTTGCCGGAAGCGCTTAGCGAAGCTGAATTTCTGGCGTACCTGAAAAACCGGATGAATCTTTCCGTGATCCGGCATACGGCTTTGCGGGGGCAGCCGGTCCGCCGGGTGGCCGTGTGCGGAGGAGCCGGTGGCTTTTTGCTGAACGACGCCGTTGGAGCCCGTGCCGACGTGTTTGTGACGGCGGATTATAAATACCACGAATTCTTCGATGCGGACGGACGGATCATCATTACCGATATCGGGCATTACGAAAGCGAAGTATTTACTAAAGAGTTGATTCAACAGTATTTATTGGAAAAGTTTATTACCTTTGCGGTAATTTTGTCCGACATTGACACCAACCCGGTGCTATACTACTTATAGGCAGATAAAACAGCACGAATGGAACTCACGATTGCTCAAAAACTCGAAGCACTTCTTAAACTTCAATCGATTGATTCTCAACTTGATGAAATAAAAAAGATCCGCGGTGACCTGCCGGAAGAGGTACGCGATCTGGAAGACGATATTGCCGGCTTTGAAACTCGTATCGGCAAATTTAACGCCGATATCCAGGTACTGGAGGAGGAAATTGACCGGAATCGGGCTGTTAAAAAGGATGCCGAAAAGTTGATTACCCGTTATAAAGATCAGCAGATGAACGTCCGCAATAACCGCGAATTTGACGCCATCTCTAAAGAAGTTGAACTGCAAACGCTGGAAATTGAACTGGCCGACAAGAAAATCAACGAGGCCTCGTTTAAAATCCGCAACAAGCAGGAAGAAATCAAAGCAACGCAGTCGGCGCTGGATGAACGCAAGGAGGACCTGAAAGCCAAGATGCAGGAGCTAAACCAGCTTACTTCCGAAAGCCAGGACGAAGAAAAAGCCCTGATCGCCGAGCGTGAAGATCAGATGACGCATATCGAAGAGCGGTTGCTGAAATCGTACACCAAAATTCGGGAGAATGCGCTGAACGGTTTGGCGGTGGTCGTGGTCAAACGCGGTGCCTGCGGTGGCTGTTTCAACGTTGTTCCCCCGCAGCGGCAGGCCGACATCCGGGATAAAAAGAAAATTATTGTTTGCGAGCATTGCGGCCGGATTTTCGCCGATGTGGAAGGCGTTCCCGAGCCCGTGTCGTCGCGCCGATAACAGGATACTTCTTTTCCATCAAGAGGCTGCCTTCGGGTGGCCTTTTTTTGTTTTCTCAGTCTAAACGGAAGCCGTTGGCGACAAATGACTTATTTTCGCGCCATGCGAATCATATTGTTCCTGTGGGTATGGGTGGGAGTGGTTGGCTTGGTTCAGGCCGCTGATTTTGAATTAACGCCCAACCTGCAACGCGGGTACACCGACGTATTGAAGCTGAAAGTGCAGGAGGGTCGGCGGATGATTGCCGGAGAGGTCGCCAGCCAGAATGGCGTTGCCATCTACATCGATAATCTGGCCGATATGGTGACCCTGCTGGTTTCGGACGACCGGAAGCTGTATGAGCAGTGGGCCGACCGGGAAGACCAGCGGCTCGATTTGCTGCGGAATCTGGACGCTGGTTCGCCCTGGCAGCGGTTTACGCAGGCCGAAGTGCGGTTGCACTGGGCGTTTGTCAAGCTGAAGTTTGGGCAGGAGGTCAGTGCCAGCTGGGATGTTATTCGGGCGTACAAACTGCTGGAGGAAAACCGCAAGAAGTTTCCCGGTTTTCTCCCAACGTATAAATCCTTGGGCTTGCTGCACGTTATGATTGGCGCGGTACCGGACAATTATACCTGGGTAACCCGTATGCTTGGTTTGCGGGGAAACATCCGGCAGGGTCTGCAGGAAATCCGGACGGTGGTGCAGAGAGACACCCTTTTCCAAACCGAAGCCCGCTTAATCGACCTGCTGATTCGGGCGTATGTGCTGAAGTTTTCGGCGGCCGATGCGGGCAACCTCAAAACAATGGTTCAGGACAATCCGGACAACCTGCTGCTGCACTTTTTTGCCACCTCCGTTCTGATGAAAGACGCGCAAAGCGAGGACGCACTGGCTTTTCTGAACAAACGGCCAACCGGCCCGGATTACCTGCCGTTTCCCATTCTGGAATACCTGAAAGCCGATATTCTGGTTCAGAAGGCTCAGTACGCCCAGGCCGCTGGTTCATACCGGGCCTTTATCAATCAGTACAAAGGGGTCAACTTTCTGAAAGATACCTACTACAAACTGTTTTTGTGTTACTGGCTGAACGACGACGATACCCGGGCGCTGCCGTACCTGCGACAGGTTGGGAGCGTAGGCAGTGCCGTGGTCGAATCGGACAAGGCCGCCCAGAAGTTTGCCGAATCATACTTCAAGAAAGGGGTTTCGGCCCGGCAGAAAATTCTGATGAAGGCCCGGCTGGCTACCGACGGCGGTTATTACGAGACGGCCTTAACCACCCTGCGACCTTACGCGGAGTCTTCGTTTTCGCTGACGAGCGAAAAAGCGGAGTTTAATTACCGCAAGGGCCGCATCTACCAGCGCCGGGGCGATGCGGACGAAGCCATACCGTTTTTTGAACGATCGATCAGCCTGAGTGAAGCCAACCAACTTTCCTACGGGGCGACGTCCGCGCTGCAACTGGGGTATATTCACCAGCAAAACCGGAATCCGGCCAAAGCCCGGTCTTATTTTCAGAAAGCCCTGAGCTATAAAAAACACGAGTACAAAAACAGCATCGACAACAAAGCCCGCGCGGCCCTGAACGAGCTGTCTACAGACTCATCAACTCCTTGAACCGAATTGCCTGCCGACGGCTGATTTCGATCTTGTCACCACCTTTCAGCGTCACAAGCAGCCCCCCGCTGAACCACGGCTCGATTTTTTCAATCCAGGGCAGGTTGATGATGTGTTTGCGGTTGGCGCGGAAAAAGGTGTTGGGGTCCAGACGGTCTTCCAGGCTATTCAGGGATTTAAGAACCAGCGGTTTCTGATCGTCGAAGTGCAGCCGGACGTAGTTGCCCATTGATTCAAACAACCGGACTTTGCCCAGTTTCACAAACCAGCATTTTTCGCCGTCTTTCACGAACACCTGGTCGTTTTCACCCAGAATTTTATTGGTATCCCGGCGGGGTGCTTCGGTTTCGGGGTGGTGGTTATTTTCTTCAATGCGGTTAATGGCTTCCGAGAGCCGGTTTAATTCAATCGGCTTGAGCAGGTAATCCAGCGCGTTGTACTCAAAAGCGGTAATGGCGTATTCGTCGTAAGCCGTCGTGAAAATGACTTCCGGAGCTTTCCCGTCGATGGACGACAGCAATTCAAAACCGTTTTTGCCCGGCATCTGAATGTCCAGAAAGAGCAGTTCGGGTTGCAACTCGTCAATCATTTTGAGGGCTTCGTCGGCGTTGGCAGCTTCGCCAATGACTTCAATTTTGGGAAAGTTGTCCAGCAGCCGGCGGAGTTCGTTTCGGGCCAGTCGCTCGTCGTCAACGATCAGTGTCTTCATGTTTTGAGGTTTAAATGCTGAGGTTGGAGGTTTAAGGTACAAGATTAACGGTTACGGCCGTTACCGATCCGTACATCCTGCGCACGAAACCATAAAGGCTAAACTCGTTTCAATTCTTCCGTGCGTTTGAAGACGCCCGCCGACTGCATGGGAATCACTACGTCAGCGCAGACGACATCGGCGGTTTCCTGCTGAATCCGGAAGCTGGCTTCGGAACCGTAAAGCAGTTCGAGCCGTTGGGCCGTATTCTTGAGGCCAAAGCCCCCCGACGCTTCCGTATTGCCGAGTACGCCCGTGTTGCGAATGCGAATATACAGCAGGTGGTCTTCCAGCCAGGTGGTCAGTTCGACAAAACCGCCGTGAATCGCTTTCTGAACGCCGTGTTTGATGGCGTTTTCCACCAGCGTTTGCAGCATCATGGGCGGAACCTGGAGGTAGTACGTTTTGGGGTCAATTTCCAGACTGCAGTTCAGACGGTCTTCGTAGCGAACTTTTTCGAGGGCCAGATAATCTTCTACGGTTTTGATTTCCTCGCGGAGTTCCACGGTTTTGCGCCGGTCGGCCAGCAGCGAGTTGCGAAGAATATTGGAAAGCTGGGTGATGCTGTGCTGTGCTTTGGTCGGGTTTTCGAGCACCAGCGCGCGGATGCTGTTGAGGGCGTTAAAGACGAAGTGCGGGTTGAGCTGCGACCGTAGCACCTTGGCTTCAGACTCCCGGATGGAGGTTTTCAGCAGAATTTTTTCAATTTCGGCGTCGCGCGACCGCTCCACGTAATGGTAGGCCGTGTAGCTCAACACCCAAGCCAACATGCTTTTGCCCCAGTTCAGAAGGTAGCCCAGCACATTGGAAGGGTCGTCGGCCAGGTATTGCGGCAGCAGGTGTTTGTCGATCGGTAGGTTGATGATGGTCATGATCACCGCCAGCACAAAGACCGACAGAACAACGCGGGGAACCAGCTGAAAGAACGGCAACTGCACCCAGCGCCATCGTTTAATCATCAACCGGTATAAATGCGTCAGTAAAATGCAAAGAATAATGGTGGCAATGGCTTCGTAGAAATAGTCGGATCGGTACCCTTCTTCAAACGTAAAAATGGCAAACTCCGCCATGATGAGCATCGTCCACCCAACAATCTGACAAAACCAATATATTCTATTCTTTGACATGCTTTCACCACTGTAAGCTACTTCAATGACACGGTATCTATAGCGAATATAGTATTTTGTGGATGAAGTAGGGCTTTTATTACAGGAGTGGCAATATAGAAATTTCAGCTGCCGCTTTTTCGGTATACGCTATTGTTTCCTGCAACAGTAGAATGGTTACTGATGCATGACCAGCGCCAGCAGGTGCGTGCTGTCGTTGGAAAGTTCGATTGTAAACTCCTGGGTGTCGTAGGAGTAATTCAGTTTATACAGACACAAGTTGCTGTGTTCGTACATATCCATCGTGGCCAGCGTATGATTCATCAGCCACGACAGCAAAATCCGGATAGCCCGGCCGTGCATACAGATCAGGATGGGATTTTCGTCCGTCTGGGCCAAAATGTGCTCAATAACCGGCCGCTGGCGTTCCATCACCTGATTCGGACTTTCGCCCTGTTCCGTCGGATAGTCGGTATGGCCGGCGGACCAGTTTTCGATCAGGGTCCGGTAATATTCGTTGTCGAAGCTGTTCGGCATTTTTCCCTCCCGGGCGCCCCAACTGATCTCGTTCAGCCCAGCGTAGCTTTCGTGGGGAATACCGGCATCGAGAAAAAACTGCACCGATTGCATCGTCCGCCGAAGTTTCGACGTGTAGACTTTCTCGAACGGAATGTGCTGATAAGCCTGGTAAAAAGCCAGTGCCTGGGCCTGGCCCATTGCATTCAGATCCGAGTCAACACCGCTGCCCTGGACAATGCCCTGCCGGTTATAATCGGTTTCGCCGTGGCGAATGAGGTATATTGTTTTTTGTTTCAACCTTGAAATAGGAAATAAAAAATACTAAATAGCAATTAAGGCGGACGGTGTACAATTGATTTTACGTATACTCACTCGACGTTAATTACTATTCATTATTTTGATCTGAACTTATCGCAAAAAGGTCTGCAAAATTACGAAATAAACTTCATACAATGAAGCCAGATTGGACGATAGAATCATTGCAACAGTTTCACATTAACTCCATTGTAAGTCATTTGGGTATCGAATTGGTCGAACTTGGCGACGGTTTTCTAACCGCCCGAATGCCGGTGGACCACCGGACTCATCAACCCTTCGGGATTCTGCATGGGGGGGCATCGGTGGTGCTGGCCGAAACCCTGGGCAGTGTCGCGTCGGTAATGCAGCTCGAGGATCCCAACCGGCAGCGGGCCGTCGGACTGGAGATCAATGCCAATCACGTTCGTTCCGTTAAGGAAGGCTGGGTGTATGGTAAAGTAACGCCCATCCACCTTGGCCGCACAACGCACATCTGGGATATCCGCATTACCGACGAAGCCGGCAAACTGGTTTGCATAAGCCGCCTGACGGTCGCCGTTATTGAGGGGCGTTAAAGAGCTCAGAATGAAGACTAACCAGTGCGGAGTTTCACACGACGGGGTTTATTAACTTGGCTATTTGGTAGCGAAGTAACCTTTTGTTTACCGGAAACTCACTAAGTATATCTTTCATGTTAATTTATTTACCAATAGTTTGCTCGTCAACTGCTTAAGTATTTATCTTTAGGCGGTTTTTGTAAAAACATGGAAAACTCGGAGTCTCATAACTCGCTCCCCAGACTTGCTCAGAAAAGGTTGGTCGGTATAAATCCATCACTCTACATCATCGATGACAACGATGATAATCTGTTTTTGTATGAGTGGATATTTACGCGCTATCTGCCTGACTATGCGTTACATCTGTTTTCAGATGGACTATTTGTCCGGCAAAGTCAGGATTCCAGCAGACCCAAACCGGATTTAATTTTGCTGGATCTGAAAATGCCCCACATCAGCGGGTTTGAATTATTAAATGAACTAAAACAGAATCCCGGCTGGCAACATATTCCGGTTGTGGTTTTTACAAATTCTACTTCCCCAAAAGACGAGGAAGATTGCTACAAAGCCGGGGCCAGCGCTTTTGTTCAGAAGGCGTTTTCGGTTAATACCATCAAGGCGCAACTGGAAGAAATCTGTCAGCGCTGGCTGGGCAAGAAACGCCTTCCACTCTAACCGACCGCGGGTCGATCCATCCGGCACACCGCCGAACCCCCTCCTTCAACTACGCATTAATCACCACCTCGGCGGTTGGCTTAAGCAAAGGAACGCCAACCAGGAAGCGTTCGTCATCGTAGTGTATCGTGACCGGAGAATGAGCCAGGAGCTTGTACTTGATCATGATGTTCTGAAGCCCAATCTGGTTGGACGGAACGGCTATTTTTTTCTTCTGTAAATTATTTTCCACGTACAAATTGTTGTCGCGGGCGTACAGCCGGATCGTAAGCGGCCGGCTGACGGCAATGATGTTGTGTTTGATGGCGTTTTCGAGCAGAATCTGAAGCGTAAGCGGGGGAATCAGGTAATGCAGGTAATGCGGTTCGATGTCGATGTCCATGAAAATACCGTCGCCGTACCGGGTTTTGAGCAGGTGGAAGTAAGCTTTGATAAACTGAATTTCATCGTTTAGCGGACACAGATCCCGGTTGTTTTGCTGGAGCAGATACCGGTAGACCGAGGAAAGCTCATCCACGAAAAGCTCGGCCTGCTCCGTATCGCTCGAAATCAGTGACGAGAGTGAATTCAGGTTGTTGAACAGAAAATGCGGGTTGATCTGGGTTTTGAGCGAGTCGAGCTGGCTTTGGAGGTTTACTTTTTTCAGATCCTGGGCTTCCGTGTAGGCTACTTTCCACCGCCGGTACAGGTAAACACCCTCGTAATAGGCGGCAATCTGGATGGTGCCCACGAAGGAGACGAGCGTGTTGAAAAAATAGGGTTTAAACAACAGAGGATCGTCCGAGGGCCAGAGTCCGATGAGCTCGTAAAAAAAGGTTTGAGAGATGCGGATCAGACTCGCGAAGAAAGCAAACCAGACCAGTTGGTAGAGAACCCGGCGCCGGGTCTGGGTCAGCTCGGGGTATTTTCGCCGTGACAAAATGATGCCCCAGCGGTTGGTTTCCCAAACGAACACGCTACCCAGGATAAAGAAAAACGGAATTCGCCAGTCGTCGGGATACGGAACATTCGTGTACCCGTACATGGTCCACTGTCCCACAAACGCCAGCAAAGGGACGCCAAGCAGGCGCGTCCACTTATCATTCAGCTTTTGCATTTCACCTTCCGATCCATTCTTTAAACCCCTTGGTGCGGTCACGGCTGACCAGTATATCCTGGGCGATACCGCCGGATGCCAGGTCTATTTTAAATTGCCCATTAAGGTAGGAATGAATTCGTGAAACTGCTCGGAGTTCAACAATAAACTGGTCATTTATGCGAAAAAAGCGGGTGGGTTCCAGAAACTCTTCCAGGGTGTCGAGCGAGTATTCCACCACGTAGCGGTTTTTGTCCCGGCTGTACAGATACGTAACCCCGTCTCTGGCGTAGAAAAAAGCAACTTCAGCGGCATCAATGGAGATCAGCCGCTGGTGGTTCTTGGCCAGGAACTGGCTTTTGAATTCTGGTTGCCGGTTTTGCTTGCGGAGGTCATCAACCAACTCGTCAATGTCGGCGGGTTTGATCCCGGGAGCGTGATACTGCCGGTATTTGGTCAGCACCTGCTCCAGTTCGTCTTTTTTGATGGGTTTGAGCAGGTAATCGAAACGATTGGTTTGAAATGATTTTACCGCCGATTCATCGTAGGACGTTGTGAAAACAACCGGGCAGTCTATGGAAATGAGGTTGAAGATCTCGAAGCTCTGACCGTCGGAAAGTTCGATATCCATCAGAATCAGGTCCGGTAGGTCATTCGTTTTCAGCCAGTCAACCGTGGATTCAATCCCGTCCGTTGCAGCAAGAACACGGCAGGTGGGATCAGTCTGGTTCAGAAGTTTAATTAATTTCTGAACGGCCAGCGGTTCGTCTTCAACGATCAGGATATCCATGAATCCGGTTACGGTTAAAATGAGACTAAATACGCGCTAATGTGCTTACCCGCCAACCCAATTGCGGATGAATTGGTATAAAAGCCTACTGAGTTGTCTTTTTCCTTTCTCGTGTTGCAAATGATCGGTAACCAACGGAAATTTCGTGAATAATTTGATTTTCGCGCACAAAAAATAAGTCCAAGCTGTTATCTAAATAGGATTAAATTTGCATCGGCTTTATTTCGATAATGCAATTTTCAGCACACTTGTCATCAACTCTACAAACGCAGCAAACCGGTCAGGCGCTCTGGCAGGCGGCTGTTCAGGCTGGGTATCCGGCCGCCATCTGGCGCCTGCCCAACCATTCTGAACGTGAGTTAATTATCGACGCTTCCGGTACGGTTTCTACCGTCGCCATGGATTTTGAAGAACTTCCCATGGGATTTGCCGTTAGCCCGTTTATCAATCCGGATGCGGAACAGACCCTTTTTCTAAAAGCGGACTTCTACTGGCGTTTCGACGAAAACGGTACCATTCTGGCCGCCGAGCACAAACACACCGACAAACATCCGGCCCTCGATGCGTTGTTTCATCCGGCGCCCGCAACGGCCCGCAAAGAAACGATTCCGGCCATCCAAATCCTGGGGCCGTCGGGGGAGCAGCAAGCCCAATTTGAAAAAACCGTAGCCCAGGCCATCCGCCAGATGGAACGCGGAAAATTTCGGAAAGTGGTCTTATCGCGCACCAAGACCATCCAATTCGATGAGCAGCCCGACGTTCTGATGCTGTTTAACCGGCTGTGTAAAGCTTATCCGAACGCCTTTGTATCGGCCGTTTACCTGCCCGAACGCAACCAGATCTGGCTGGGGGCTACGCCCGAGCGGCTGGTCAGCATGGATACCGACGGTATTTTTCGCACGGTGGCGCTGGCCGGAACCCAGTCGGCGTTTGATTCCGAAGGACGCCCCAAACGGCCGGCCGACGCGCCCTGGACGCAGAAAGAAATCGAAGAACAGGCGCTGGTTGGCCGCTATATTATTGGTTGCTTCAAGAAAATCCGGATTCGGGAATACATTGAAGAAGGGCCGCGAACGGTCGTTGCGGGTAATCTGATGCACCTGCGTTCCGATTATTCGGTGGATATGCAAGCCGTTAATTTTCCGCAACTGGGAACCGTAATGCTGCGGCTGTTGCACCCGACTTCGGCAGTTTGCGGAATGCCGCGCGAAGCCGCTCAGGAGTTTATTCTTCAAAGCGAAACGCACGACCGTGAATTGTACAGCGGCTTTCTCGGGCCGGTTAATATCTTCCGAAACGAAGGCCCGGAGTCGCACCTGTTTGTGAATCTGCGCTGTATGAAGCTTGAGGGGCAGGAGGGAACGCTCTACGCCGGAGCCGGGCTGACGGAGGATTCCGTACCGGCTAAAGAATGGCGCGAAACCGAGCTGAAGTGCGATACCCTGTTGTCGGTCGTTACCAAATCTTGACTGACCATTAAAGCGTTATGAGTTCGCAACGGGACTCATAACGCTTCATGCCTTTATTCGCGTGCTCCTTCGGCCGGATCATTGGGTGCCCGGTGGTCATCCGTGGTGCGGTCGGCCTGCGCACTCACGCCCGGCGATTCAGAATCCTGATCTTCATTATTTTCCTGATCCTGCAATTCTTCTTCAGGCTGGTTGGTTTCCTTGGGTTCCATCCGTTGTCTGCGTTTATCGATTGGGTAAATGATGAGCGTTCTGCTAATTACTGGTTACCGCCGACAACTAGAGTTCGTCGTCGTCGTCATTCTCATCTAAATCTTCATCCAGTTCCTCATCATCCTCGTCGATGGTGAGATCTTCCTCGTCATACTCTTCGTCATCGTCCGGACCGGTTGGCATGGATGCCGAGCCGCCGTAACCGCTGCTGCTCATTTCGCCCGGGTAGCTGGCTCCCGACTGTTCCTGGTTACGGGTGGTGGCAGTAGTTGAAAAATCGAGATCCGTTGCTGCGGTGCCGTTCGGGTCCATGTCAGCAGTCGTTGGCATTTCGATGGTTTGGCGTTCCATAATTGTTGTATTAATTGATTAGAGTGAAATAGAGAAGAAACACCACTTAAACCCGCCGGGTCACAGAAGGTTTGAAAGATTCGTGCGCTTTAATGGAATGGGAAAATTTCTTTTCAGAATCGAATGAGACTTTTCTTTTCGCACGAAAGAATTAGTCATTGATTATGGCTTCTTTTGCCCTCCGACTTCTCCTTATTCACCCTCTGAACGGGTTCACAACTCCGTAAAAAAGAAAAGCAGGAAAGAGACCGCTCTTTCCTGCTTTTCTTTGAAAGTTGATCGGCTTTAGAAACTTCCCCCCAACGCCTTGAGCAGGGCCACCGTATAAGAAGCCCGCTGCCCTTGCAGAATAACTAACTGACGTTCGGAATCAAGCACGGTCCGCTGGGCGTCCAGAACTTCCAGGAAGGTTGTCAAACCTTTTACATATAGCTCGCGGTTCAGCCGTTCGGTGTACCGGGCCGATTCAAGGGCAATGTTCTGCGCGTCGATCTGCTGACGGGTATTCTGGAGGTTATCCAGTGCCGTTTCTGCTTCGCGTTGGGCCGTCAGAAACCGCTGTTGATAAGCCGCGTCGGCAGTACGGTATTGTTGCCGGGCCAGCGCGACGTTCTGTTGATTGCGTTTGCCTTCAAAAATCGGTACGCTGGCGTTGACCCCGAGCAGATACGTCATACTGGCCGGAAAAAACAGACCCCCAATCCGCCCCGTCAGCGTTCCGCCCGAGCCCAAAAGGTTGATACGGGGATACAAAGCCGAGCGGTTGACCTGAATCTGTACATCGGCCACCTGCGTCTGCTGTTCGGCCTGCAAAAGATCCGGGCGACGGCGGAGTTGGTCGGCGGTGATGGCCGCAAACGGCAAGTCCGGGAAAACCGTTCCCAGCCGGCCGGGCGCTACTGCGAAGGTGGCCGGGTTTTGCCCGCAGAGGTTCGACAACCCGTTCACCAATTCGGTACGGCTGCGCTCCAGACCCAGCAAAAGAACCCGGATGTTGGCCAGATCGGTTTCGGCTCGTTTGGCATCAATTTCGTTGGTCAGACCCGCCTGAAAACGGGCGCGGATTATGGAGATTGTTGAGTCGCGCAGGTTGATGTTCCGGCGGACCACGGTTTGTTCGCTGTCGTTGGCGCGGATGAGGTAATACAGCCGGGCAATTTCCGACGCAACGATTAATTGAGTGATTCGTACATCGGACTCCGACACCTGCCGTTGCAGATCCGTCACCCGAACCGTGTTGCGGATGCGTTTAAACAAATCGACTTCGTAGCTGGCATCGATCGGCAAAATCTGAAGCGTATTAAGTTGCAACCGGGGCAATCGTTCGCTGGCCACCGGAACCGCCACCGGACGGTATTCTGACAGGCTCTGGGTGCCGAAGTTCAGGCTGCTGCGGATCGAAGGCACCAGATACGACTCGGCCACCCGCACCCGAATCCGGGCTTCTTCAACCCGGCTGACGGCCACCCGAATATCGGGGTTGCTGGTCAGGCCCAGGTCAATCAGTGAATCGAGCGTCACATCCCGAAAAACCGCCCAGCCATCGCGTACCGGGTCGACCTGTACAACCGCCGGGGCCCCTGACCCGCCGGGGGAGCTTCCCGACGATGCTACCGATTGGGCGAGGGAAGCCGTAATGCTAAACCATAAAACCGTAAGACAACTGTAACAAACTGCTTTTCTCATACTTTTTGTTTTGTGGGCAAATCTCGGCCCCGCAATTGAATTCAAACCTGCTGCTTTGCTCTGTGCCGATTGCTGGGATTGGTAACTACCTGGTTCTGCAAGCTGACCCGTCTTCGAGTGTCGTACCAAATCCGGATGCGTCGCATGGTGGTGGATGAGTTACGTAAGGAACCTGTCTGTAAAATTCCGACGGTAAACCGATGAAAGCAAACGGGTTTTGGTTTTCTGCGTATTACCGCCAACAAACAGGCTTTCTTTCCGATCAGATGTCTGAATAAGACCGGTACAAACGGCGATCGTATAAACATTGCCAGCCGTAAACACAGAAATAGGAATGCGTAGGAAATGATCGATGGGTAGCCGGACGAAGAAAATGCCACTTGTAATCCGAATAAGCAATCCCAATACGGCGATGATGGGCTTCTTTTCAAGCGCTGAACGAACAATCCACATGAGTTAGTACGGAAAAAGAGGAATGCTGTACGAATCGAAACTTGGATGGAATAGGGAGAGATGGCGCAGAACCGGATTAGCCTGACAACACTATTCTACTTTATAAAGGTTTCGACAACCCCATATAGTTATGTTAATTCTTTAAATAGCCAAGTAGAATTCTGCGTATGACCACCAAAGTTTGAAGATTAAACGCATTTAAATGAATCCGCAAGCCAGCTTTGTCAGTGAATTAAAATTGATCGTCCTCCCGGCTCTGTAGGGCGGAGGTTGCCGTAGCCGGTGTTGGTACGGGCGTAGAAGGCCGTTCGATGGGCGTAGGGCTGGGCTGCACCCCGGGGCGGGGTGGCTCCGGCGCCGGACCAAACAGGCGGTTGAACGAGCGGGTATACTGGATACTCATACCGCCCCCGGTGGTGAGCGTGCCGTAGGTAGTGGCACTGTAGATACCGAGCTGGTTCTGGTTCCGGTTATACATTTTCAACCGGAGCTTTCCGTCGGGCGACAGCCAGTATTCCAGTGTCCATTCGCCCAACAAACTGGCAACGCTGGTCTGATTCTGGCCGTAGGTAAACCCGCCGTCCCGGCTGATCCGGAAGCGGTCGTTGAACCGGTAGGAGAACCGAAACTGGAGATTATTGACCATGTTCTGATCCAGGCCGTTCAGCGAAACGCCCACGTCGAGGTTTTTGTCCAGCGTAGAAGCCAGGCGGCTGATCTGGTTCGAAATCAATTCGCTCAAACTGTTGGTCAGACCCGACCCCACCATGCTGTTGGTCGTCGCGGCCGGATCGATCAGGCCCATGCCTTCGCCGGGTGCCAGCTGACTGAAGAGCAGAATACTGCTCACCTGCCGCCCCAGTTCCTGATCGTTGCTCTTCAACCGGGATTCGAAAGCGGCCACGGCCTGCCGGAAATCCGGCTGCTGCGGGTATTCTTTCACTTTCAGGTCGTAAGAAATGTCGGGCTGCAAAAGCCGGCCGTTGAGGTTGATCAGCAAATCAACCGGATACCGGCGGTTGCGGTCGGGGTTGTTGGAGTTGCTCGAGGAATAAAATTGCAGAATGGGGGCCAGCGACGCGTACTGCGTATACGCCGTCTTGACGTCAACCATCGCTTCGTAGGGATCGCCGGTCCAGGTGATGCGGCTATTGGGTAGCATCTGAAACCGTTTGTTGATCACGTTTTCGAAGGTGAAGGTGTACTCGCCCTGCTGAATTTCGTACGCACCGGTCATTGTGAAATCGCCTTTGGTATCAATCCGCATGGCCAGCTGCCCCGTGCCATAGGCTTTGATGATGTCGCCGGTCTGGCGGTCAAGCTGAATTTCGCAGTACGCATCCGGCGTGATCGACAGGTTGAAATCCATGCGAATGCCCGACAGATCAACCACCGGTTCGTTGGGGCGATTCACACTGTCGCGCCGGGCCGGGTTTACGTTGATAAACCGGATTACTTCTTCCTGCGAAACCGTCGCGGCCTGGTCGAGCGGAATGTAAATCCGGGTTCCGCGGTTGCTGGTGACGTTGGCCCGAATCGCCAGGTTGTCGAAAGGCCCTTCGATGCTGGCCCGTCCGCTGGCAACGGCGGTGCCGTAGAAGTCTTCGTTGTCTTTCAGCGTCGTGTTCATGATCTTGAAGTTCTTCATGTCCAGGATATTCATATCCACCGTGAAGTACTTGAAACCGTCGTGAAAAACACCGCCCCGCAGGGTAGCACGGCCCCCGTTCAGGTCTGTCAGCACCATGTCGCGGGCAACAATCTCGTTGGGGCCAAAATAGATTTTATCCGAAAAACCAACATCGGCTTTCAGGTAATCAAGCGTCAGTCTGCCGTTTGTAATGTCAACTGTCCCCCCCAGAACCGGACTTCTGGCGGGCCCCTGAATGGTAACCGTACCGCTGGCTTTGCCGCTGATGTTCGTGCCAATTCCCTGCAGGAAGGGTTCCAGGATCTGGAGGTCGGTATCCTGCAGAACGGCTTTCAAATCCAGGGGGTCGGCCGCCGATTTGCTCGGGGTATAAACGCCGGTAATGGCCAGCACTTCGCGGTCCAGCCGCCGAATCCGAGTGTCCAGATTGATCCGGTTCGACTGGTCGAGGGTGCTGCGGTTGACGACATTACCAATCAAAAAATCGTTGTACTTCAGCGAATCGATGGTGATATCGCCGTTGAGCAGGGGCAAGCCGTACAGGCCCCGTACGGCTACTTTGCCGTTGGCAAGGCCCGCAATTCGGGTGTTGAATACCGGGTTAAGCGTCGACAGTGCAAAGTTTTTGGCCTCAACCTGCAGGGCTTGCAACGAATCGCGCGATACGTTGCCGCTGATCGAAATCTGCTGGTTCAGGTTGGAAACCGCCAGGTTCCGGACGGTAATTTCCGGACCGACAAACCGGATCAGGTTTTCGGGCGAAATGGCCCAGGTGCTGTCCAGCAGCCGAAACCGCGAACGTTCGAGTTCAATGTCAATGGCGTCGCCCTTAAACGTCAGCGAACCGTTCAGGTCGGCGCGGTTGGTGCTTTTCTGCTGTTGTAGGCTCGTGGTGAAATCGATGTGATTAACGTCCCAGGATGCTTCGGCCTGTAGTTTTTCGGTAGCTGCCAGGGAGCCGAATTGCTGCTGATTGGAATTGATAATCAGCGACGCCAGGACGTCCGGAGAGTTAACGTATTTCGAGGTATTGAGGTCAATCGTGCTTTTGTAAAAATTATACTCGTCCAATTTCAGTGTATCAACCGTTCCGTTGACGGTCAGCAGCGACGTCTGATCCACCCCGAAGCGCCCTTCGAGCCGTGTATTGGGCGACACGTACAGCGACGGGTACACCAGCGCCAGCAGCGGCTGTGAGTTTTTCAGCAAAAAGGCGTAGTCGATGTTGTAGGGCGAAACCGGTACTGGCTTGCGGAGTTTTTGCTGGTAATACGCGGCCAGTCCGGCGGCATTTCCGGCAAAATTCAACCGGTATTCCTTCGCGATCCGGTTCAGGTCGTCGGCGACCTGCGTAAGCTGGAAATTACCGTTCAGATCCGCATCGAGGTAATCCGAATTGATGGAAATCGAACGCACGCTGTCGGTCATCGACGACGCCAGAAACAGGGTGTCCAGCACCAGGCTACGCTTCCGGTAGGTCATGGATGTATTCAGCAACCGGGCGTTCCCGACCAGCTCATTAAGCGTGTTCCCCTCCAGTTTTACGTCCAGATCACTCCGGACCATCAGGCTGTCGTCGAGCAGTTTGGTCGCCAGAAAGTCGGCTTTCTGGACCGTGCCTTTCACCTGAAACTGATTTTTGGCGCCCCGCAGGTCGAACTCGCCGTCGAGGTTGAATGTCAGGTTGGTGTCCTGAACGCTGACCAGACCGCGGAAAAACGATTTCTGCAAGTTACCCTTGACCACCATGTTGCGGTAGTTGTACTCACGGAAACCGACGCGGCTGAACCGGGCGTTCAAATCCAGCGAACCGTCCTTGATGGTCAGTCCCCGGCCTTCAAACGTTCCCTGACCGTCGATGCGCTGCACCAGTTCGGGCCGGTCGATGAGCGAACCCACGTTGACGTCCGTCAGCTTCAGATTGCCCCGGTAGGTAGTGGCCCGGTCGCCGTTGAGGTGCAGGGCCAGGTCGCCGGTCACGGTGCCAATGCCGGTGCGGAAGGTCCCGACGGTTTTGAAGTCGATAAACCGCCCGGCGTAGGTGGCGGCAAAGCTAACGGTGCCCAGTTTGCGGGCGATCTGATTAAAAGCTGAGTCGGAATAATAGGGCCGCAGATCGGACATGTTAACCTGCGAGGGTTTAAACCGAAAATCGACCTGCGTATTGACGTCCGTGTCCGGTAGTCCTTTGAACGACAGATCGCCCACCAGCCGGCTCCGGCGGTTCTGGCCAAACCGGATATCGGCGTTGGTGACCTTAAAATTCCGGATGTACCCCACGTAATCACCCGATGCCTGGGCCACGTCAAAGTTCTGGTCGAAGTAGGAGGTGAACGGGGCCAGGTCCTGCGCCCGAACCACGGCATTACGCAGGCTGGCCCGCATAATTACCTGATCATTGAATTCGTTGAAGGCCGAAAAACTATCGTAGGAGAATACCAGTCGATTGCGAACCGTAGAGCCATTGATGCGGGCCAGCAGCCCGTCGAGCCGCATTTCCTTGGCGCAGTAGAGGAATTTGGTATCGAGCCGGTGAATGCGCAGACTGGCCTGTTTTTCAACGCCTTTCATCCGTTTGATGTCCACGGAAATGGTGTCGCCCAGCAGCAGAAAATCCTTTAGGTTGGCACTCAGGCCGTTGACCACAAAGTGGTTGTAGTCGAACCGGCGGCCGCTCATAGCCGGTTTGCGCTGGTCGTGGTAGGTGAACTTTCCGTCGATCAGGGTGGCTTTGCCGATGGTAAACGGCACGTTCTGGTTGGGAATAGACGGTTTGGTGGTGTCGCGGGTCAGTTCGCTGATGCGGGCCAGAAAATCGTCCATGTTGAGGTTGCCGGTTTTGGCGTCCTTCACCAGGACCACGTCGGGTTTATAAAGCAGCACCTCATCAAGGTGAATGTCGCGGCTGGCGTTGTTGATCAGCGTTTCGAGTTCGAGCGAAACTTCGAGCCGCCCCACGTTGATCATCGGTTTCAGGTCGCGGTTCCGAATCGTAACTTCTTCGAGGGCAACGGAATTAACCCAGATGTTGGGAAAGGAAAAGTTAATGTCAACTTTTTGAATATCAACCGGAAACAGGAGTGTTTCGGAAACTTCTTTAGCGGCATACCGTACTACTTGCGTTTGTACGGCTGGTATTTGCAGGCTAACCACCACAATTCCGACGGCCAGCAATACAACCAGAACGGTGTAAAGCAGCGTCTTGAGAAGTATGGTGAAGAATGACCGCATTTAGCTCTGATGAACAAGTAACAATGTACAATAAAAAAGAACAAAATCTACCCGTTTAGACGTACTGTTGGGGGTAAAGTTTAATCAAGTTCAGCGGGTTTTACGGTTCATTCTTCATCGTCCATTTTTCATTACTCCAAGATTCATTAATTTTGAAAAATGACAATTCTGGCAATTGAGTCTTCCTGCGACGAAACGTCGGCTTCCGTGTGTGTTAACGGAAAAATACAATCCAATGTTGTAGCTACGCAGTTAATCCATGAACAATACGGTGGTGTTGTCCCCGAATTAGCTTCGCGTGTGCATCAGCAACGGATCGTGCCGGTCGTCAAACGGGCTTTGCAGGAGGCAAATATAGAGAAAAACGCGCTAAATGCCGTTGCTTTTACCCGCGGACCCGGTTTGCTGGGTTCGCTGCTGGTCGGTACGTCCTTTGCCAAGGCCCTGGCGCTGGCGCTGGATGTACCGCTCATCGAAGTGCACCACATGCAGGCCCACGTGCTGGCTCATTTCATTGATGAACACCGTTCTCCCCGGTTTCCGTTCCTGTGCCTGACGGTGAGCGGGGGCCACACGCAGATTGTGCTGGTGCGCGATTACCTCGACATGGAAATTATCGGCCAGACGCAGGACGATGCCGTGGGCGAAGCGTTTGACAAAACCGCCAAGCTGCTGAACCTGCCGTACCCGGGTGGGCCGCTCATCGACCGTTACGCCCAGCAGGGCAATCCCACGGCTTTTTCGTTTCCGGACGTGGAAATGCCGGGCCTGGACTATTCGTTCAGCGGGATCAAAACGGCTTTTTTGTATTTCTTGCAAAAGCAAACGAAGGCCAATCCGGATTTTGTCACCCAGAACTTACCGGACATCTGCGCCAGTATGCAGCACACGCTCATCAAGATTCTGCTGACTAAACTGCGGAAAGCCGCCCGGCAGACCGGTATCCGCGAAATTGCGCTGGCGGGCGGGGTATCGGCCAATTCGGGGCTGCGGGCCGCGCTGGCCGAGATGGGTCAGCAGGAGGGCTGGAACGTCTACATTCCGAAGTTTGAGTATTGCACCGACAACGCGGCCATGATTGCTATGGCGGCTCATTTCAAATACCTGAAGGGCGAATTCACCTCGCAGGAAGTCAGCCCGCTGCCCCGTTGGTAAAATGTCCGCTAAACTGATATGTTTACTTGCACGCCATGAATACACCCGTCTTAAAGGAAATCTGGATTTATCCCATCAAATCGCTGGGCGGTATTTCGCTCACCGAAGCCGCCGTTGAACAAAAAGGGTTTCAATACGACCGCCGGTGGATGCTGGTGGAGCCGAACGGAACGTTTTTGACCCAGCGCGAAAATACCGTCATGGCACTGGTGAACGTGGAACTGACCGACCACTCCCTGCGGGTTTACCACCGCCACCGCCCAGACGATGTGCTGGAAATTGCGCTCGGTCAGACCTCCGGAGAAGCCCTGACGGCCTACGTTTGGGGGAAGCAGGCCGTGGATTCGTTGGTGGTGAGTCCGCAGGCCGACGAGTGGTTCAGCCGTCTGCTGGGTTTTCCGTGCCGGTTGGTTTACATGCCCGAAAACTCGCTGCGCCCGGTTGATCCGGACTACGCCGAACCCGAGGATGTGGTCAGTTTTGCCGACGGGTTTCCGTATTTGGTCATCAGCACCGATTCGCTGGACGAACTGAACCGCCGGGCGGGGGAGACGCTGGAAATGATCCGGTTTCGGCCCAACCTGGTGGTGTCCGGTACGAATCCGCACGAGGAGGAAAGCTGGTACCATTTTCAGATTGGCGATCTGACCTTCTACGGGGTCAAACCCTGCGCCCGTTGCGTGCTGACGACGATCAATCCGGAAACCGCCGAGAAAGGCAAAGAGCCGCTTAAAACCCTGGCCACTTACCGACGGCTGGACAAAAAGATTTTGTTTGGGCAAAACGCGCTGGCCGAAACGACGGGAATGCTGCGCGTGGGCCAGTCCGTTACGGTGCTGGAACGGCGCCCGGCGCGGTTGCCCTTTCCGTGATCAACCGGCGCCCGGGCCGTGGTTTAGTTTACCTGAAGCTTCACCACCACCGGCAGGTGATCGGATGCGTACTGCTCGTCAATCACCTGCGTTGACAGCGTTTTGAACGTTTCGCCCGGTTTGTACATGATAAAATCAATCGCCCGACTGGGATTAACCACCGGAATGGTCGGGGCGCAAGCCTGACAACTGCGGACGAAATGCCCGTCCAGAAACTGGATTACCCGGCTGTCGGCCTGGGCGTTGAAATCCCCACCCAGAATCATGGGCAGATCCGACTTTCCGAAGTGCTGAACGATTTGTTCGGATTGGGTAAGCCGGTTGGGTTCTTTCAGGTCGAGGTGGGTACTGGCAAAAATGATTTTCCTGCCTTTGGCAATTTCCACCGTCACGGCCGCGATGGTGCGGGTTTCGCCCCCGATGGCCGGATCGACGGGGAGAATAAACCGGGTGGAATCCAGAATGGGAAACCGCGACAGCACGGCCACACCGTAGTCGCCCCCCTGGTGATCGATGGCTTTCGAAAAAAAATAGTGCATACCCGTCAGCCGGGCCAGTTCCCGCGCCTGGTTGACGCCCTTGCCCGAACGCTCCGTATGGACGTCCACTTCCTGAAGGGCCACAAAATCCGGTTTTGCTTTCGTGATCACCCGGGCGATGGCGTCCACCTCAATTTTGGCCCCGGCCGAGGGAGGATTGCAGTGGTGAATGTTGTAGGTCATCACGGTCAGGGTCTTTGCCTTCCGGCTGGGGCGGTTGGTTGGTTTCGGAGTTCCGTTGTGGGCAAAAGCGACGGTCGAAACCAGGGCTAAAAGGGCGAAGAGGGCTTTTTTCATGTGTTTGAATGAAGGTCAGGATGCGTGCGGCAGTTTTCAGGTTCTGGCTTTTTTCGGAAGGGTGTATGTACTCACAACCTCGCCATCATCCCGAATCATTTTCAGGTGTAGTTCTTTGGTCGTTGCGTGCAATTTAATCAGCGTGCGGTTACCTTCCAGCGGACCACCGCCGATGACGATGGGGTAGTTGTGATCAGCATCCGGGTTGTGCGTACCGTAGCGGTGCGTATGGCCCGATAGCTGGAGATCGATTTTGGCCTTATTGAGCAGCGGACCGAACACCTCCCGGCAGTGCATCGGGCCGTGCCAGTCGCCAGAATGGTACGGGGAGATGTGAATCAGCACAATCCGGAACGGGGCTTTCTTGAATTCCGGGCTTTCAATTTCTTTTTCCAGCCATTTCTTCTGCGTTTCCCGGTAACGATCGAAGGCCGACAAGCCGCCGTATTCCACGCTGTCGTCGGTTTTGTCTTCGCCCGAATCCAGCACCACAAACCGCACCGGGCCGCGGGTGAAGGCGTAGTAGTATTTGTTTTCGGGGTAAGCGTAGTAGGCCGGAATCTGGCGGGCGAAGCTGCCCCGGCATTCGTGGTTGCCCTGCGTCAGAATGAACGGAAACTCGGTGGCAAAAATATCGACCGACGGTTTGATCAGGTGCTCGACCATCTGTTTTTCCTCCGTTACCCAGTCGAAGCAGTCGCCGTTGAAAACCACGAAATCATAATCCCGTTTGTTGCCCGTGTAGCCGTGGCGGTAGAGCAGTTGCGGAATGATCTGCGGGCGGTCGTGGATATCGTTGAACACCACCATTTTGAATTCTGCCTCGTTGTCTGCCGGGGTTTTAAAACCGTACAGCGGGCTGCTGATGGTTTCCCCAAACTCGACCTTGGAGCCTTGGTAGCCCAGGATTTCGGTGGAAACAATTTTGTACTTGTGGCTGGTCCCCGGTTTCAGGCCGGACAAGGTGACTTTGTTAATCCGGTTGTTGGCTTCGATCAGGCCGTTGGTGTAGCCAAACTCCCGTTTGCTGGTGTAGGTTCCGGCTCCGTATTCCACCCAGCTAAAGCAATTTTTGTGGGTTATCCACATGATGGTTACTTCGGTCGTGCCCAGATTCTGGAGGTAGGGCCCCACCACGAAATGATTTTTCTCTTCCAGCGGAGCCGCAGCCGACGGTTCGGTCAGGGGGGAAGAAACGGGGATCAGGCTCAGCGCCCCGACCCGCGACATTTTTTCAAGAAACGATCGTCTGTCTGCCAGCATGAGTCGCCAGGAGTTTAGAAGTTATTGGTTTCATTTTACCGCAGAACCAATCCCGCCGGGGTTGAGCTGGATACCCTCGTGTGGGGCTTGGGACGGCCCCGGATGCCATCCGGGGCCGTCCAGCGTCAATCCTTGCCGGGGTGTTTGGTTTATTCCCAGTTTGGGTTTTGGGTTAAGTTCGGATTCAATAGGCGCTCCTGCTTCGGGATGGGGTAGAGGTAATCCCGGGCTTCGTTGAACTTCTTGTTGATGTGCCCGTTGACCACGATGTTGCCCCCTTTGTTGCCGTTCTCGAGCAGAATTTCGCTGCCCAGTTTCAGGAGTTGAGCGCCCGATACGGTTGGTTTGGTTCCTTCATAAATGACCAGGTCAACCTTGCCGTTCTTGTCCAGGTCGTAGCTGCCGGGTCCGGGGAAATACATCCCTTTGTAAGTTTTGGTCAGCAACTGGCCTTCTTTCCAGCGGATGATATCGTCCCAGCGAAAGAAGTTTTCCATCACCAGTTCGACGCGCCGTTCCCGCCGGATCTCCAGAATTACCCCAGTATTGGGGCCGCTCAACTGGGTGTACTGCTGCGCCTGGTAGGGGTCCGGGTTGGCGTTAGCCGCGGCCATGTTGATGGTGGGCATTCCCACCCGGTCGCGGGTCAGTTTGGTGGAAAGATCCAGATCGGCCTGCGTCAACGTACCCCGTTCGGCTTTGGCTTCCGCGTAGTTGAGCAGTACTTCGGCGTACCGGAAAATCGGCATGTCGGTGATGTCTTTGTTGAACGTATCCCATTTGGGGGCGGAAACAAACTTGATCAGTTGGTAGCCGGTCACCGTCGCGCCGAATTCCGGCACCAGCGGAGTGGTTTCCCCAATGCGGGTGTACCCCGGCGTGCGGATGGTCTGCGACAGGCGCGGGTCGCGGTTCTGAACTTCCTCCGCGAACTGCATGGTTTCGTAACCCTTGATGTCCGTAAAGCGGGTTCCGTCGGCCATCAGGTAGCTGTTGACCAGTTTCTTTTCCAGCCCCGGCTTGCCGTACGAAGCCGTCATGGTGTAGTAGTTCAGGTTGTGGTAAACCTGCAGCTCGTCGCTGAAATCGCGGGCCAGAATCACCTCGTCGGCAATGGCGTTGTCGGACGAAAACAGCTTGAGGTAAGCCGTCGTCGGGGTGGCTTTGTAGATCGTGTAGCCGCTGTTTTTCATTAAGTCCTCGGAGGCCGCAATGCTTTCATCGAGGAATTTATCCGCGTTCGGCAGGCTGAACTCTTTATGGTATTTCCGAAACGTTCCTTCGTAAAGGGCAATGCGGGATTTCAGGGCCAGGGCGGTCCACTTGGTCACGGTGTTGAGTTGCCGGGACGCATCCAGGTTGGCGATGGCGTAATTGATGTCGGCCATGACCGAATCCATCACCATCGTTCGCGGATCGCGCGCCTTGGTCAGCATGTCCTGGTCGGTTATCTCAATCGTGTGTGAATACCAGGGCACGTCGCCAAACCGTTTGACCACGCCAAAGTAAAAATGCGCCCGAAAGAACCGCGCCAGCCCGTTGTACTTGGCCACGGCTTTTTTATCCGGACATTTACTGGAGTTCGCCAGAAAGTAATTGATGTTACGCAGGTTGCTCCAACTCCAGCCGCCCCCGCTGGTGGGCACAATCCGCGTGCCCTGCAACTCATCGCGCAGGCTGTTTTTGACGACATTATCCACATCTTCGTTGTACACGTCCTCGGCCGAGGGCAGGGCGTTGTAAAACGAATTGGTGTAAAGCAACAGGTCATTTTCGGTGTTGAAAAACGTCTCGGGCGAGATGGCATCCTGCGGCAGCAAATCCATGTCACAGGAAGCCAGGCCGAGACAAATAGCAAGGAAGCTTATGATTTTTTTCATGAAAATACGGAGTAAAATCGGTTTAAAACGTGATGTTTAGGCCCGCCGAAAGGGTTTTGGACAGCGGGTAGGTCCGTCCATTGGTGCCATCGCCATCCAGTTGTTCCGGGTCAATGTATTTGGTTCTTAGCGGGGTGAAGGTGAGCAGATTTTCGCCACTCATGTAAATGCGGGCGTAGGGAATCCGGATTTTTTTGGTCAGGGTCTGCGGAAGCGTGTACCCAACTACCAGGTTTTTCAGCCGGAGGTACCCAATGTTCTGGATATACCGGTCGTTGGGCGAGTTGAGGTCTCCACCGCCGTTCAGGGCCGTATAGCCCCGCAGAACCGGGAAGTAAGCATCCGGATTTTCGGGCGTCCAAACGTCATCTTCAAAATGTTCCGGAATGAACGAGTAATACGGGCGGGAGTAGGGCCCCCAGAACTTATCGGCATTGGGGCCCGGGTACCAGTTACGACGCAAGATGCCCTGAGTCAACAGCGAAACATCGAACCCGTTCCAGGACGCCCCCAGATTAATACCGTACCGGTAGCGCGGACGGCTGTTTCCGATGATGCTCAGATCGCCGTGGTCGGCCAGCGTATTCGCGCCCTGGTCGATTTTGCCGTTGCCGTCCAGATCGATAAACTTCAGGTCGCCCGCCCGCAACTTACTCCATTCACCGGGAGCACTCAACCGCTGCCGGTTTACCAGGGTCTGATCGACGGTATAGGCCTGGGCCTCTTCATCGGTTTTGAAGTAGCCGTCAATTGAATAGCCCCAGATCTCGCCGATAACTTGCCCGACGTAGCGGCTCGACAGAATTTTGTTTGGGTTGTCGAATTTGGTAATGGTCGATTTGGAATCCGACAGGATAAAAGAGGCATTGTAAGAGAGCGTTTTACCCGCCACTTTGAATTGATCCCGCCAGCCCAATGACAACTCAAAGCCTTTCGTACGCAAATCACCGGCGTTCTGGGTTGGCACCGTTGCGCCGTAGACGGCGGGCAGCACCTGACCCGGTATGAGCATGTCCGTGGTGTTCCGGATGTAAGCATCCAGCGAGAAGTTCAGGCGGTTTTTCAGCAGATCGGCATCCAGACCCAGGTTGGAAGTCGTGGCTTTTTCCCAGGTCAGATTCGGTGAAATGGGATTGGGACTATCGACGTAATACAGTTTCTGGCCGTTATTGATCCAGCTTGACTGCGCCGTTGGCATGATCGACACATAAGGATAAAAGCTGGACGAGTTCGTATTGGAAGGCAACTGATTGCCCAGCGTTCCGTACGACGCCCGGATTTTCAAATTGTTGACTACGTTCCGGACCGGCTCAAAAAAGTTTTCTTCGCTGATCCGCCAGCCTGCCGATACGGAGGGGAAGAACCCGTACCGCCGACCTTCGCCGAACCGGGAAGTTCCGTCATACCGTCCATTAACTTCCAGCAAATACTTGCCGACGTAATCGTAGTTCAAACGGAAAAAGGCCCCAAACAGGGAATACCGGTAAGAACCGCCCCCCGACAACTGCTCACCCGTTCCCAGTTCCAGTTCATTCAGGCTTTCGGAAAGCAGGTTTTTCCGGGCACCAAACAACCGCTGGTGCTTCTTCGACTCGTAGTTAATCCCGGCCGTTGCCGACACGTAATGTTTCCCGAATGTGTGGTTATACGACGAGTACACGTTTGTAACGTGCATGGGGTCGAACCACATGGTTTGCCGGTACTGATCGGTATTGTAATTGGGCACCGTAGTCAGAATGCCGGGCTGAATCGAGTACTGCGCCACGGCCGACCGGTACCAGTCGTCGGCGATGTAAAACGAGTACGAGTGGTTGGCCACCAGGTTCCAGGTCTTGGTGAAGTCGACCGTCACGGAGTTGATCGTGGTTAGCTCATGCACGCCTTTTTTTCCGCCCGCAACGCCTTTCAGCAGGTTCGCAAACAAACCGTCACCGATGGAGTAATTGTTTTTCAGGGTATTATACGTAGCGGTTCCGTCCGGGTTCAATGGTGCATAGGCCGGTAACGCGTGGACCGTGATGGCCGTAAAATTGGCATTGGCGCCCCCTTCCAGACCGGGGTAGGTGTATCTGGAATCAAAATACTGCGTGTTGTTGCTCACCCGCAGCCAGGGCGTCAACTGGGCGTTGATTTTGCTGCGCAGGGTATACGACGTGAACTTATCGGTATTGGTGCGCATGATTCCCTCTTTTTCGTAAATCGACCCCGACAGATAATAATTGATTTTGTCGGTTCCGCCGGACAGATTGAGGTTGTGCTGGCGGGAGGGCTGCGTCATGTTGAAGAGCGTGTTCCACCAGTCGTAGTTCCCGTAGTAATTGTAAATATCCTTGCCGTTGACGTTTTTAACGACGACCCACGGCCGGGCCGGGTTTTCGGTTTTGTCGTACCGGCGCGCTTCCAGTTCCTTATAATCTTCTTCCGTATACCGGGTGTAGGTGTTGCCCGTTGCCCGCACAAACGCTTCGTCGTTCAGCCGCACGTGCTCGTACCCATTCGTCAGAAAGTCGGTGCTCACCGTGGGAGTCGACCAGCCGAAATTGTTGCTGTAAGCGACGGTGGTTTTCCCGTTCTTGGCGGTTTTCGTGGTAATCAGCACCACCCCGAAAGCCCCGCGCGCGCCGTAGATGGCCGAAGCCGCGGCATCTTTCAGGACCGATACCGACTCCACGTCGTTCGGGTTGATGCGGTTGATGTCGCCCGGCACTCCGTCGATCAGCACCAGCGGACCACCACCGTTGATGGAGGTTTCGCCCCGCACGTTCAGGCTCCCGCCCTGACCCGGCTGCCCGGTGCTGAACGTGATGTTCAGGTTTGGAATCATCCCCTGCAGAATCTGTGACATGTTGTTCAGGGGACGGTTTTCCAGGTCTTTGGCCTGCACCTGGGAAACGGCTCCCGTCAGGTTTACTTTTTTCTGGGTCCCGTAACCAACCACCACCAGCTCTTCCAGACTTTTGCTGTCGGGGTTCAGGGTGACGTTGACCGCCGTGCGATTGCCGACCGTTACTTCCTGCGAGGTGTAGCCGACGAAGCTGAAAATCAGGACGGACGATGCGTTCGGGACCGTCAGTTCGTAGTTGCCGCTGCCGTCGGTGGTGGTGCCCCGCGTCGTTCCTTTCAGGACGACGGTTACACCCGCCAGCGGTTCGTTCTGGCCATCCGCAGCCCGCACGGTTCCCTTCAGGCGGATTTCCTGCCGGGCCAGGTAGGTATCCATCTTTTCGGCCAGATTCGGCAGCAGGGTTTCCGGCTTAAAGCCCTTTTCGCGGGCCAGCACAATCTGCTCGTTGATGACTTTGTACGTAATCCCCCGGGGCATCAGCAATTGATCCAGAATCCGGGACAGCTTCTGATTCCGGACATTAATGGAAACCGCATCCCGGAGCGATACCCGGCTGCTGTAAACAAACTTCGTATTGGCTTTTTCCTGGATTTGATCCAGTGCTTCCTTGAGCGTGACATTCGTAAGCTGGAGCGTCATATCCTTACTCAGGACCGACTGTGCCGCCGTTTCCCGGCCGTAACTGATGCCGGTCAGGAGGAGGGCAAGTATCCAGTGAAGTAATCCGATACGCATGATTTTTCGCCAGTCGACCGACTGGTTTGGGATAAAAATTTGCATAATTTTGATTGTCTGATGGTTAGCGCTGTTGGATAAATTGGCCTTTTTGCTTCGGTGGCACGAAGCGGAAAGGCAACCCGTTGAGGCCGGGGGTGGTGGCACACTCCCGGTTTTTCGGGCTTATGGCGGGGGCGGATACATGTCGGGCATACAGATGAGTTATGGTTGAGAATTGATCGGGAATAGGCAAAAATCGGTTCGCCGTTAGTCGCAGGGCAGGCCGTCCAGGGTAACTACTTTACCGGAGAGTGTATACGTTGCTTCCAGTGCCGTGCAAAGCATTTCCATGATAAAAGGCAGCGGCTGCTCTTCGAAATCGGCGTTGACGAGGCAGGTTGCCAGTTTCGGATTGGTGAACCGGATCCGGATGTCAAACCGTTTTTCCAGCTGCCGGACAACCTGGTCCAGCGGAGCGTTTTCAAACACGACCGTCACCGGCTCGTAGATTTGTTTTTTGTTCTGCACCGGCGTGGGGGAGTAGGTCAGCCGCCGGGATGCGGTTTCAAACGTGGCCTGCTGCTGGGGTTTCAGAATCACCTGCTGCTCCTTCTGCTGCGGGTCGGGGGCGCTCACCTGAACCCGTCCGGTCACCACCGAAATCTTGAAAACCGTGTGGCTCTCCGGAGCTTTGACGTTGAAACTGGTGCCCAGCACTTTAATCTGCATTTCCCCGCTTTGAATCAGGAACGGTTGGGCGGGGTTCTTTTTCACCTCAAAAAAACCTTCGCCGGAAAAGGTAACCAGCCGTTTGGCTTTGTCGAATTGCTTGGGATACGTAATGGCCGCGCCGGAATGCATCCAGACCGTGCTGTTGTCGGGAAGAAGATGCTTCACCAGGCGGGGTTTCTGGTTAACGAAATGCACCAGATCGGCCGGATTGCTTTTCGGTTGTTGAACCGCGACCGGGGCCGGTTCGGTGAGCGAACGGTTTGAATCCGTGGCGTACCGGGATGCAAAATAAAGGCCGATGACCAAGGCGACGGAGGCCGCCAGCCCGGTTATCCAGCCCCACGGTAAGGTTCGGCGCAACGGTTTTTCGTCGGCCCAGATCCCGCGCTGAATGTGGCGAAAGGTTTCGTCCTGCAGGTGGTCCTGCGCGGATTCGGGCAGAGAGTCAAGGTAATCCGGATTGCCCGAAAGCGACGCGTACCAGGCTTCCACCAGTTCCTTTTCCTGGTCGGTGCACTCGTTCCGCAGGTACTTATCCAGTAAGTGGGGAGAGATTTTCAGCATGTTTAGGAATGTTTCAACTCCTAAGTCGCGCGCCGGAAAGGCAACCCTTAGCCGGTTGTAAAAAAAGTTTAAAAAAGCGAAACGAGGAGCAGGGCGTAGACGAAATGTTCTTTCAGGTACTGTTTCAGCAGGCGCAGGGCTTTGGTGATGTGCTGTTCAACCGTCTTTTCGGAGATCGCCAGTTGCAGGGCAATTTCCCGGTTGGAATGTCCTTGCCGGCTCAGGACAAACACTTCCTTGCATTTCTGGGGCAACCGGTGCAGCCCCTGTTCGTACCGGTGCTGCAAATCCGCGGTCAGAATCGGCTGGTCGGTCAGCGCGCTAGAATCGCTTGCCTGGATTTCCCACTGGTTGTAGTGATACTGGCGGGTAAACTCTTTTCGGTAGTGTGAAATAATCAGGTTTTTGGCGCTGGCAAACAGGTACGACCGGCAAGACTGGATGGTGCTGCGGTGGCGCTGCTGCCAGAGGGTAACAAACAGTTCCTGGATGATTTCCTGGGCAACAAACTGATCGTTTACCTTGCTGAAGGCATAGTTGAACAAGAGCCGGAAATACCGGGAATAAAGTTCCGCAAAGGCGAACTCGTCGTTGCTTTCGCCAATCGACCTCAGGATGTCTTCGTCGGAACAGGTGCTATAACGTGAGTTCATACCCTGAATGTCCTACGTCATTTACGGGATTAGACAGACTTTTTTGCAAAATTCGGGCTCTTTTTCGTTTGATCGCTCAATTGCTCATTAAGGAATCGCGCACTTTTCAGCCACATAATAACAAAAAATTAACACAAAATTTAGACTCTGCCAAACCCGGGCTTCCCGGCAGCCTGTCCAAACGGGGTACGTACCCGATCACGGAATACGTTAAAATTACGGCTAATTTTTGAGTCTGCCAGGTCGATTTTACCCACTAAAAGATAGCTTTGCACGGAATTTCTACTCTTCCATCATTCAGATTAACGATTTAGCTTCTGGTTCGTTGATGGAGAAGAAATAGGACAGAAGCCATTTTATGAAGTTTTGGAAGTCTACGAAAGCGTATTTACAAACCGCGCACTACCTCAGTCTGGATGTGGTGGCGGGTGCGGTATTTTCGCACGTCATGGTGGCCCGCCTGCCGGATGGGCGTCGGCCCGTGGACTGGGCGACCACGGTTTTGCTGGGAATCTGCGTATTCATCATTTATACCGCTGACCGCCTGTACGACGTGCGCAAGGGCTTGACTTCCAGCGCATCGTTGACCCCCCGCCACCGGTTTCACGCCGAACATAACCGGGTACTAATTCGGGTTCTGCTGGGGCTGGTGGTGGTTTGCGTCATCCTGCTCTTCTGGCTGCCCAGAAGCGTAATCTGGTTCGGAACGGTACTGGCGCTGGTTTCGGGAGCTTACGTCTGGGGTGTTTCGCGCCTGCCGGAGTCGAACCGAAAGCTGGTCTGGAAAGAACCCGCCGTCACCTTACTTTATACGGTAGGGGTCTGGGGCAGTTCATGGGCGCAGAAACCAACCATCGGCTGGTCGGAAATCGGGCTGGGGATTCTGTTTTTGATTGTTGTTTTTCAAAACCTGCTGCTGTTTTCGGTCATGGAAGCGCAGGAATTTCCAGACAACTCGTTTTCGCTGGCCACCCTCTGGGGCTTCGAGCGGAGCGACGTGGTGCTGCGGACCTTTACGGTGGTTGTGACGGTTTTGGCGCTGGTTATCTTTTTTCTGGCCGAAGACCGGTTTGCGCAGCGGGCCGCCATCATTGAAGGATTGATGAGCGCGGTTTTGTACGCCATTCAGCGCTACCCGAAGTCGTTTTTGACCAACGAACGCTACCGCTGGATCGGCGACGGCGTATTTTGGCTTCCGGTTTTGATTCTTTGACCCCGTTTCCAACAATTTGCGGCCCGAAAAGCTTTTACCAAAAGGATTTGACTCCTTCATTAAGAACTGTAAATTGGCAGCCGATTCTAACTTCTATTCCATATGACAACTGCATTTGATTCTGCAACGCAAGCTACCATCGACCAATGGCTCAACGGCAATTACGACGCTGAGACAAAAGCCGAAATCCAGAAATTACTGGACAACGGTGAAACAACAGAATTGACGGATTCTTTCTATAGAAGTTTGGAATTTGGTACGGGTGGTCTGCGCGGGGTCATTGGCGTGGGTTCCAACCGCATGAACCGCTACACCGTTGGCGCAGCTACGCAGGGGCTGGCCAACTACCTGAATGCCGCTTTCCCGGAACAACAAATTAAAGTAGCCATCGCGCACGACAGCCGCCGGATGAGCCCGGAGTTTGCCCGGATTGTGGCCGATATTTTCTCGGCCAACGGTATTGAAGTTTATCTGTTCAGTTCGCTGCGCCCGACGCCCGAACTGTCCTTTGCCATCCGCCAGCTGGGCTGCCAGAGCGGTATTGTCGTAACGGCTTCTCACAACCCGCCGGAATACAACGGCTACAAGGCTTACTGGAGCGATGGCGGTCAGGTGGTGGCGCCCCACGACAAAAACATCATCACCGAAGTCAATAAAATTACCTCCATCGACGAAGTGAAATTTGAGGGCGTGCCCGAGAAAATCCACCTGATCGACGAGGAAATTGACAGCGTGTACGTTGAGCGGATCAAGTCGAACTCGATCAATCCGGACGTGATTGCGCGCCAGAAAGACCTCAACATTGTTTATACGCCCATCCACGGCACCGGCATTACCCTGGTTCCGCGCGTGCTGGAAGCGCTCGGTTTCACCAACGTGAACATCGTAGAGGAGCAGGCCAAACCCGACGGTAATTTTCCGACCGTCAAATCGCCCAACCCCGAGGAGCGGGATGCCATGCGGCTGGCCCTCGAAAAAGCCGAAGCGCTGAACGCCGACTTGATCATGGCAACGGACCCCGACGCCGACCGCGTGGGGTCGGGCGCCCGCAACCACCACGGCGAATTTGAACTGCTGAACGGTAACCAGATGGCCAGTCTGATCATCTACTACCTGTTGCAGGCCTGGCAGGACGCCGGCAAACTGACGGGCAAGGAGTTTGTGGCCAAAACCATCGTGACCACCGACCTCATCGACAAGATGTGCGAGCAGTACGGGGTGTCGTGCTACAACACGCTGACCGGTTTTAAATACATCGCGCAGATCATTCGCGAACTGGAAGGCCAGCAGCAGTTTATCGGCGGGGGCGAAGAAAGCTACGGGTACCTGATCGGCGATTTCGTCCGCGACAAAGACGCCATTGCTTCCTGCGCCATGATTGCCGAGCTGACGGCCTACGCCAAAGACAAAGGGCTGAGCCTGTTTGATTTGCTGATGGAGATGTACCAGAAATTCGGGTTCTACTACGAAGGGCTGATCTCGCTGACCAAAAAAGGTAAATCCGGGGCCGAAGAAATTCAGCAGATGATGGCCGACTTCCGGGCCAATCCGCCGAAGCAAATCGCGGGTTCGGAAGTGATCCGGGTGGACGACTACAAAGCCCTGGAACGGACCGACCTGAAAACCGGAGAGAAAACCGCCATCGAAGCGGGCAAGATGGGGATCGAAGCCTCAAACGTCTTGCAGTTCTTCACCGCCGACGGCAGCAAGGTTTCCGCCCGCCCGTCCGGTACCGAACCGAAAATCAAGTTTTACGTCAGCGTCAACGAACCACTGGCCAGCAAAGAAGATTTCGACGCGGTTTACGACAAGCTGAAACAAAAAGTGCAGTCTGTCATGACCGATTTGAACTTGCAATAGGTTGTTAAAATCCTATCGCTGCATCATTCCAAGAACAACGACCGGGGCCATGTCCCGGTTTTTTTATATCCCTTCTTCAAAGATTGAAAAGTTGTTAAAATTCCGCTTGGTTATTACTTGAATTTTTGCTGGAAAAAACTTTATTTTCGTAAGCTTTCACGGCCTACAGTACAACAGGAAGTATCCTTTTTACTAACCAATTACCATCTCTATTATGCAACACAATTACCCTCGGCCGCTGCGCGTCTGCGCAGTGGTGGCTTTGGCGTGGTTCCTCACAATTGCTGCCTGGGCGCAGGATCGGAAGGTTAACGGCCTCATCACGGACGGCAGCGACAATAATCCGCTTCCCGGCGCCAACGTCGTTGTCAAAGGAACCACCATCGGGGCTTCTACCGATGCCAACGGACGATTCACCCTGAATGTCCCCACCGGACGTGACGTACTGACCATCTCGGCCATCGGTTTTGCCGGGCAGGAAGTCACCATCGGAAACCGTTCCGAAATTACTATTACCCTCCAAACCGACATTAAAACCCTTTCCGAAGTGGTGGTGACGGGCTACGGCGCGCAGTCGAAAAAAGACATAACCGGGGCCGTTGCGACCGTGGATACCAAGCAGTTACTGTCGGTTCCGGCCACCAACGTCGGTCAGGCCTTGCAGGGGCGCGTAGCGGGCGTACAGGTCGGAAACGAAAATTCACCGGGCGGGGGCGTCATGGTCCGGATTCGCGGGTTTGGCACGATCAACGACAACTCTCCGCTGTACGTGATCGACGGAACGCCCACCAAAGGTAATCTCAACACGCTGAATCTAAACGATATCGAGTCGCTTCAGGTCCTGAAGGATGCGTCGGCGGCTTCGATTTACGGATCGCGGGCCGGCAATGGAGTCGTGATCATTACCACCAAAAAAGGAAAGATCGGTAAGCCCCGGTTTTCGTACGACGTATACTATGGCACGCAACGGCCCGGCAAGTTCCTCAACATGCTGAACACCAACGAATACGCGCAGCTGGTCTGGGAGTCCCGGCGAAACTCCGGGGCGGTGGCGGCCAACGGCAACCCGTTGCATTCGCAGTTTGGCAACGGTCCGGAGCCTGTTATTCCGGACTATATTTTCCCCAGCGCGGCTTCGGCGAACGATCCGCGGGTGGCGCAGGATGCCAGCGGGAAGTACATTAATTACTCCAACAACATTGATGCCGCCGACTTCAACAAAACGAAGTGGCTGATTACCAAAGCCAACAAGGAAGGCACCAACTGGTTTGACGAAATTTTCGATCCGGCACCGATTCAGAATCACCAGCTTGGCGTGTCGGGCGGAACCGAAACCGGGCGGTATGCCATGTCGCTGAACTACTTCAACCAGCAGGGAATCATGAAGTACACGGGCTACAAACGGTATTCACTGCGGGCCAATACCGAATTTACGGTCACCAAACGAGTCCGGGTGGGGCAGAACTTTCAGGTAGCGTATGGCGAGCGGATCGGCCAGCCAAACGGCAACAGCAACGAAAGCAACCCGATTTCGTTTGCGTACCGGATTCAACCGATTATTCCGGTGTTCGACGTAACGGGTTATTACGCCGGGGCCCGCGGGGGCGACTTGGACAACGCCCGGAACCCGGTGGCCGACCTGTGGCGAAATAAGGATAACATTCAGAAGGAAGTCCGGCTGTTTGGCAACGCCTACGCCGAGGTGGACATTCTGAAAAACCTGACGGCCCGCACCAGTTTCGGGATCGACTACAACCTTTTTAACTTCAAAAACTACACGCTGCGCGACATTGAATCGCCCGAGTCGAGGGGTTCCAACAGCCTGCAGACGAGCAACAACTACGAGTGGACCTGGACGTGGTACAACACGTTGACCTACAACCGGGCGTTTGGGGAGCGCCACCGGCTGAACCTGATTGTGGGAACGGAAGCCATCAAGAATTACTACGAATTCTTTGACGCCACCCGGACTAATTTCGCCATTGATGACCTCGATAACCGGTATCTGAGCGCCGGAACGGGCATACAGACCAACAACGGCGGGGCCTCCAACTGGCGGCTGGCATCGGAGTTTGCCCGGGCCAACTACGCCCTTGACGATAAATACCTCCTCGACGTGACGATCCGGCGCGACCGTTCATCCCGGTTTGCGCGGGATTTCCGGGTGGCTTACTTCCCGGCAGTGAGCGCGGGCTGGCGGCTGTCGCAGGAAGCGTTCATGAAGTCGCTGACGTGGATCGACGACGCTAAAATCCGGATTGGCTGGGGGCAAACCGGTAACCAGGAAATCGGGAATTACAACCCGTATACCCAGTTCAGTACCAACCCCATTACGTCGTTTTACGACATCAACGGTACCCGCACGTCGGCCGTGCCGGGCTACGAGCTGACGCAGTTCGGAAACGCCAACGCCAAGTGGGAAACCACCACCAGCACCAACATTGGTCTGGATGCTACCCTGCTGAAAAACAAGCTAAACGTCGGTTTCGACTGGTACACCCGCACGACCTCCGACATGCTATTTCCGGTGCAGATTCCGCTGACACAGGGGGTGGCAACGGCGCCGTTTCAGAACATTGGAGAAATGCGCAACCGGGGGATCGACCTGATGCTGAACTACAACGGCAAACTGGCCGGCGGTCTGACGTATAATGTTGGTTTGAACCTGGGCACGTACCGCAATGAAGTCATCCGAACCACCGGCGATCCGAGAACCCAGTATTTCGGCATCAACGACGAACGGATTCAGAATTTTGTGGTCACGCAGCAGGGCTACCCGATTTCGTCCTTCTTCGGCTACACCATCGACGGTATTTTCCAGTCGGATGAAGAAGCGGCCAACCATCCCGTGCAGTTTGGCAATGCGGGCGTTGAAAACAAGGCCGGACGGTTTAAATTCCGGGATGTCAACGGCGACGGTGTGGTAAATTCGGGCGATCTGAGCATCATCGGCAACCCGCACCCCAACTTCAACTACGGGGTGAACGTAAACCTGAATTACAAGAATTTTGGTCTGACGGTTTTTGGGCAGGGCGTACAGGGAAACGACATTTTCAATTACGTGAAGTACTGGACGGATTTCCCGACGTTTGCGGGTAACCGCAGCACCCGGATGCTGTACGACTCCTGGCGGCCGGGTAAAACCGACGCCATTCTGCCCCAGCTCCGGTCGAGCGATCAGGTGAGCATTCTGCCCTCGACCTACTACCTGGAAAGCGGTTCTTACTTCCGTTTCAAAAACATTCAGCTGACCTATTCGCTGCCCGCCAAATTGTTGTCGAAACTGGGCATGGGTCAGGCGTCGGTGTACGTGCAGGGACAGAATCTGGTGACCATTACCAACTATTCGGGCATGGACCCCGAAATCAACCTGCGGAACTACGCGGCCGGTAATGATCGCCAGATCGGGGTGGACGGTGGTGCGTATCCCATCGCCAAATCCCTGATACTGGGCCTGAACCTGAGTTTTTAACCAATCAAGAGACGAAAAATCATGAGAAAAATAACCTTGTTTCTGTTTGTCGTCTGCTGCATGGTGGGGAGTTCGTGCTCAGACAAATTTCTGGAAGTACAGCCCAAAGCGGCTCTTTCCAATACGGCTTTGCAAAATAAAGCCGGTATCAACGCCCTGCTGATCGGTGCGTACTCGCTGCTCGATGGCTGGGCCACGGCTGAGGGCGCCTACCGCTCGTACCAGTCATCGGGCGACAACTGGGTATTTGGCAGTGTGGCTTCCGACGATGCCTACAAAGGAACCATTGCCGGCGACCAGCCGCCCATTTCGCTCATCGAGCAGGGCAACATTCAGTCGGATAACATTTACTTCCGGGGCAAGTGGCGGGGCATGTACGATGGTATTGCCCGCACCAACGACGTGCTGCAAAACCTGGCAATGGCCAAAGACCTGACGGATGCGGAAAGCAAGCAGATCGTCGCCGAAGCGCGGTTTCTGCGGGGGCACTACCATTCTGAACTCAAAAAGATGTACAATAAGGTGCCCTACATTGACGAAACGATTTACAATCCGAACGATCTGGAGAGCACCAAAGTCCCGAACACCGAAGACATATGGCCCAAGATCAACGCTGACTTACAGGCGGCTTACGAGGTGTTACCGGCTACGCAAACCCAGAAAGGGCGCGTTACCAAATGGGCGGCCGCGGCTACGTTAGCGAAAGCGTATCTATTCCAGAAAAAATACACCGAAGCTAAGACACTGCTCGAAGCAATTGTCGCCAGTGGGCAGTACCGCTTGATGCCGCTGTACCACGACAACTTCCGGGCCGTTACCAACAACAACGCCGAATCAATTTTTGAAATTGAGCACTCGGTAAACGATGGAGCCTCCGGCGGGGAAAACGGTAACATCGGGGCTACCCTCAACTACCCCTACGGTGGTGGGGGCGTAACGACCTGCTGTGGTTTTTTCCAGCCTTCGCAAAACCTGGTCAACGCGTTCAAAACCGACGCCAACGGGTTACCGCTGCTCGATACGTTCAACAATGCGGATATCAAGAACGACCAGGGCATTGAGTCCACGGCGGCTTTTACGCCCTACGACGGAACGCTGGACCCTCGACTGGATCATACCGTGGGACGCCGGGGCATTCCCTTTCTGGATTGGGGCATCCATCCGGGCAAGCTTTACATCCGTGATCAGGCCTACGGCGGGCCGTATTCTCCCAAAAAACACGTGATGTACCGCTCTGATGTCGGCACGAACACGTTTGTCAGCAACCCGCGTCTGAACGCCAACAACTACCGGATGATTCGGTATTCGCACGTTTTGTTGTGGCTGGCCGAAGCGGAAGTGGAGGGGGGCAGTCTGGAAAAAGCCCGGGAGTACGTCAACCAGATCCGTCGGCGGGCGGCCAATCCGGACGGTTTTGTCAAAACACCGGACGGCAAACCGGCGGCCAATTACGTCATTAGCGAATACACCGCCCCCTGGACCGACCAGGCCGTGGCCCGGAAAGCCGTGCAGTTTGAAGAGCGACTGGAATTCGGGATGGAAGGCCACCGCCGGTTCGACCTGGTGCGCTGGGGCATTGCCGATCAGGTGCTGAATGCGTATTATGTGGACGAGGCTAAAAAACGTCCTTACCTGAACGGGGTGAAATTCATCAAAGGCAAGCACGAGTATTTCCCCATTCCGTTGCAGGAAATCCTGAACAGCCAGAAAAACGGTACGCCCACGCTGGTCCAGAATCCGGGCTATTGATGGGTGGGAAGTGAGAAGAAAGACAAAAGAGTAAAGACAAGAGAGAACAGACGAAAAGCGGTCTTTCTTCCCTTGTCTTTACTCTTTTGTCACTATCAAAACTCCAGTACTTTTTGGGTCTGGCTGCTTTCGTTGGCCAGTTCAATAATCCGGATGACGGCAATGGCCTGCTCAGGAGTCACTTCCTGCGGTTTTTCGCCGACGATGGCCTGGTAGAGGTTATCGTAAAAATGGTGGTAGTTGCCCGGCTGGCTCGGGAAGGTAAAACGGCCTTCGGGAGTAGTGAGCGTACCGTACTGGCTTTCGGGTTCGGCGCCCCAGTCCGGCGTACTGGGCAAAATATTTTTGCGCTGGGTTTCTTCCTGGATGTCCAGGCCGTGTTTGATAAACGAGCCTTTCGTGCCGTGGATGATGTAGCGCAGGCTGCTGTCGATGGTCAGCATCGACGATTTCAGAATCACGCGCTTATCGGGGTAAAACAGCCGAACATCAAAATAATCGTCCAGCACACCGCCTTTCCGAATGACCCGGACATCGCCCGAAACCGCTTCCGGCAGCCCAAACAACGCAACGGCCTGGTCGATCAGGTGCGATCCCAGGTTAAACAGGTTGCCACCGCCCTCGGCATCCTGTTCTTTCCAGCTAGCGGCCACCTCGGGCCGGAACCGGTCGTAGCGGCATTCGTACTCCACAATGTCGCCCAGTTGATCTTCCCGCAGGAGTTGTTGAATGGTCAGAAAATCCGCGTCGTAGCGCCGGTTCTGGTACGGTATCGCCACCAGCCCCTTCTGCCGGGCGAGTTCCAGCAATTCGCGGGCCTGGGCCGAGGTGTTGGCAAACGGTTTTTCGATCAAAACGTGCTTTCCGGCTTCCAGGGCGGCTTTGGCGTACGAAAAATGGGTGTCGTTGGGCGAACTAACAATGACGAGATCGATATCCGGGTCGGCCAGTAAGTCTTCGTGGCTGCGCACGGTTTGGATCGTTGGGTCAAACGCTTCGGCTTCGTTGCGGTGCCGCTCAACCACTTTCACAATTTTAAAATGGGGGTTAACCGTCAGAAAAGGCGCGTGGAAATACCGGCCCGACAGTCCGAAACCAATTATTCCAACCTGAATGGTACGAGACATGGGATAGAGGAAACAAAGTTGCGGGCCGAAGATGGCTAATTTTGCCCAGAAGGTCAACAATGGGGCATAATCTGTCGGAGACGAAGAAAAATGTTATCTTTGGAAGTGAATTATGGTACGGAATGACATTACGCTTTCAGAGAATTGATGAATTAGAGACCGTCGCCGGGCAATTGATCGACGCCGGACGCTCGCATTCCGTCTGGCTGTTCGAAGGCGAAATGGGGGCGGGCAAGACCACGCTGATCAAAGCGGTCTGCCGGCGGCTGGGGGTAGTCAACACCGTTCAGAGCCCCACTTTTTCGATTGTAAATGAGTATGTTACCCAGACCGGTGAGCCCATTTATCACTTTGACTGTTACCGGCTTCGGGACGAGGAGGAAGCCCTCGACAGCGGTCTGGAAGAGTACATTGATTCGGGAGAACGCTGCCTGATTGAGTGGCCGGAGCGAATCGCTGGCCTGTTGCCGCCCGATGCCTGGACCATTCAGCTCCGGGTAGAAAATGAAGAACGAGTATTAGAAACTAAATAGACACACAAAGTACGAATTAAGAGAGACGAATCATTCAAGATGTTGGGGCGGCTGAACCGCGTTTGAAAAAATTGTCTTTCAGAGTTCGTAATCCATAAATCCCGTTTATAAGTGACTGGGTTTGAAGAATTAGCGAAGCAAACGGCACTTTATCCGCAGGAAGCTCCTGCTGCTGTTAAGAAGCAACAAGGTAGCCTGATGATCGGGTTGCCCAAAGAGGTTTCCCTGCAGGAAAACCGGATTGCGCTCACCCCCGAAGCCGTCGCCATTCTGGTGCGAAACGGCCACGAAGTACTGGTCGAAAAAGGGGCTGGCATAGGGGCCAAGTTTTCGGACAATGACTACAGCGAAGCGGGAGCGTTGATTGCTCCGTCGGCCAAGGAAGTCTACAACGCAAACCTGATTCTGAAGGTTGAGCCCCTGGTGGAACAGGAATTTGAGTACATCAAAGCCGGGAGTACGCTGATTTCGGCCGTTAACCTGCCCAACCACGACCGGAAATACTTCGAACGGCTGAACAGCAAAAAGATTACCGCCCTTGGTTACGAATACATCGAGGATAAGGTCGGCGGAATGCCGGTTATTCGGGCGATGAGCGAGATCGCGGGCAGCACGGTTATGCTTATTGCCGGGGAGTACCTGAGCAGCGCCAACAACGGCCGGGGCGTAATTCTGGGCGGTATTACGGGCGTTCCGCCCACCAAAGTGGTCATTCTTGGCGCGGGCACGGTGGCCGAATATGCCGCCCGGACGGCGCTGGGGCTGGGCGCCGAAATCAAGGTGTTCGACAAGCATATTTACAAGCTGCAACGGCTGAAGTACGCCATCGGACAGCATATTTACACGTCGATTATCGAAACGGATACCCTATCGGAAGCCATCCAGCGGGCCGATGTGGTGATTGGTGCCATGCGGGCCGAAGACGGGCTGAGTCCGGTGGTGGTGACGCAGGAAATGGTGTCGCACATGAAACTCGACGCGGTGCTCATCGATGTTTCAATCGACCAGGGCGGCAATTTTGAAACCTCCCGGATGACAACCCACAAAGAGCCCACTTACAAGCTCAACGATGTCATTCATTACTGCGTTCCGAACATCCCGTCGCGGGTAGCCCACACGGCTAGTCTGGCCCTGAGCAACATTTTCCTGCCGTTTTTGTTGAAAACAGGGACCCTCGGGGGGATTGAGGAGATGATGTTTGCCAACCGCTGGTTTATGAAGGGAGTTTACAGCCATAACGGGCTGTTGACCAACGCTTATATCGCCAAGAAATTTAACATGCGCTACAAGGACCTGAGTCTCTTGCTGGCCGCGCGAATTTAGTTGAACGGTTTATTGTTTTCTAGGCAGGGAGTCGGTTTTCCGACGCCTAGAGCCGGAAATGCGTGTCTTGTAAACTGTCAATAAAATGATTCATCATAGCAACGAAAATACCCTTCTCGACGACGCGAATTCGCCCGAAATCAACCGGAAGCTGATGAGCGCGGTTTCGTCGGATTTTATCAAAGTGGCCGATACGCTGCGCGAGGCTTCGTACCAGATACGGAAGCGCGGTTTTTCGGAAAATCCCATTTTTATCGCTTCCCGCCGGGCCACGGAAATTGGTCAGTTGTTGCTGGGCCCGAACGAGCTGGCCGGAAATACCTGGACGTACCGGGCCTCGTTGCTGGACGAGTTTGTGCAGCGCCGGTTGGTGGGCCAGGAGTCGGTGGAGTTGTTCAGGGAAAATTATAAGAACCCCGACGAATTCTGCTGTCTGTTCGTCATTGACGGCGATTTTGCCGGATTTATTTTTATCCCCTTCCCGGAAGACTAATACCGCGATACGGTTTTCACGCCAAAAACCGTATCGCAGCTGCTATTTGCCAATCCGGTATTTATGGTAATCCCACGTTTTGCGGATTCCGGCGTACACGGCGTTGCTGTACCGGAACAGGTCACCCTGGTCGGCGGCTGCGGAAAAGTTAACTCGTAAGCCGCGCTGCGTGAGGGGCAGTTCAAGCATCATGTAGGACGAAAATTGCCGGATGGTTTCCGAAAACGGGGCCTCATAGGTGCCGTAGTTCTGGCTGTAGGAAAACTTGAACTGGAAACCGCAGTTGGTCGCAAACTTTCCCTGAATACCGGCGTGGTAGGCCCGTACCCGGTTGTTGCTGAAAAAACCGTACTGCGACAGTTCGGGCCTGGTGTCGGTGACGGGGGTGATGAACGGGGTGCCGATGGTCCGGCCGAAATACGACCAGCCATCGCGGTACTGGGCGTGGTTGAAATAATTGTCGCGCCCCCGGAGTTTGTTGTGATCGTCGAATACACTTCCGCCCTGGCTTTTGGTGTACAGAAATTCAACGACGGCCCCGGTGATCCGCAGGCCCGACGGAGCCGCGTTCAGATTGCGGAACCGCAAACCCGTCAGGCCGTCTTCAATGTTGGTCAGGTAATACAACGAGCCGTCTTCGTAAACGCTCTGGTGGTACAGCAGAAGCGAAACGGCTTTTGAGCTATATTCTACTCCTATATCAATGCTTCCCAGGTGGTTGCCGATCCGGTTTTCGCGGTCAAAACGGCTGTAACGGGCGGTATCCAGTTCAATCAACCGGCCCAGGCTATTGCCGGTCAGCACAAACAGATAATCCTGAAACCGGGAGGGAAGCCGGCCATTTTTCGCCAGCGACTCGGGCAGTTCATCCGTTAGGCCGCCCCACTGCGCCTGGTGGTTGAATCCGGCGTAAAACTTAACGGGCCAGTTGGGTTTTCCTAGCCGCGCATAGAGCGATTTCTGGTGCAGGTACGAATGAGTGACTTTGCGGTTGTGATTGCCAAACCAGCCGTGAGCAAATGTGCCCCGGAAGGCCAGCAGCCCCTTTGTGAAACCGATGGGCGTGTAATCGGCCAGGCTGATCTGCACTTTGGGCATGGGAAGCGCGTTACCCGACCAGCTATACGAACCGGAACTGAGGGTGGAATCGATCAGTCCCACAATTTCGCGCCGACGCCCGGCCGTAATGTCAAAAACACCGGCCCGAACCTTTACATACGCTTCCGGCAGCAATACTGACATTTTTGCTTGAGCATCAAAGTTAGAGATCAATTCAAAACCGTATCCAATGCCAAACCGATCGCGTCGTTTGGTCGTGGGCGTATCCGACAGCGGATAAAACCGGTAATCCTGCTGGACACCCGCCCGCAAACTGGCGCAGGGCAGCGTACTGGGAATAATGCCGTACTGGTTGGTACGCATCCAGAAGGGAGTTGGTTGGCCGGGAGCGTAAAAGCCGCCCAATTCCGCAAAAAATTGCGTTGGCCGGGTTTCAACGACGGGCTGACCAAAGGCAAAAGGCGGACAGAGAAAAAAGAGAAGTAGCGCTCTTATCATGGCTCATTGAATAGACACAGTTCAATTGAGCATTTCGGGCGCTGGGAAGTATAGCTTCTTCTAATCCGTCGGCTACTAGCCGAGTCAACACCGATGCGTATCCGCGTCGATAAAACCGGAATGGCTATGCTTACGCAAACAACCAGAAAACTCGTTATTTGTATAAGCAAATATAGTTCCAGTTTTTGGTTTACCCAATGATTCGGGGACCTTCCTGGTTGATGCCGGATACGTACACTTCGCTGCCGATACCAACGGTCTGGAAAGCCGCCTGCATGCTGACGCCAACCCGTTGGGCCGTGTCCTGGTCGCGGCTGAGGGCAAACATGGAAGGACCGGAGCCGGAAATGCTGCACCCGAGGGCACCCGCATCGAGGGCCGCGTGTTTAACTTCGTTGAATTCGGGGATAAGAATGGAGCGGATCGGCTCAATGATCACATCAACCATCGAGCGGCCAATCAGGTCGTAGTCGGGTTTCATCAGTCCCGCAATCAGGCCCGCCACGTTGCCCATCTGAATGATGGTGTTTTTCATCGACACCTCATTTTTCAGGATATGGCGCGCGTCTTTGGTGTTGACCTCAATTTCCGGGTGAACAATGGTCGCGTAGAGCTGCGCGGGGGTATTGATGGTAATAATGTCGAGGGGGGTGTAGCTGCGAACCACCACGAAACCACCCATCAGGGAAGGCGCTACGTTGTCGGCGTGGGCCGAGCCGCAGGCCAGCCGCTCACCTTCCATCGCAAACGGAAGCAGATCGATTTGCTTGAGCGGACGGCCCAGTAACTCGTTGATGGCGAACACCCCGGCCACGGCGCTGGCGGCACTGGAACCCAGGCCGCTGCCCAACGGCATTTTTTTGTGCAGAATGACGTCCAGTCCCTGGTCGGATTCGATGTGTTTCAGGTACGTTTGAATGGCAATTCCGGCAGTATTCCGCTCGGTTTGCTTGGGCAAACGGCCTTCGTCGCCCACGATGGCTTTGATCCGGACGCCCGGCTGGCTGCTCTTGCGGATAATAATTTCGTCACCGGGATTATCGACGGCAAAACCAAAGATGTCAAAACCGCAGGCAACGTTGGCCACGGTGGCGGGGGCAAATACTTTTATAGAATCCACGGCTTTAAATTATTGCCAGTTGCAATAACGCTCTTTTATCTAAGATACAAATTCGTCTGGCGATTTGGTTCACGCCAGGTAACTACCAATGCTAACCACGTCGGCAAACACCCCCGTGGCCGTTACTTCAGCACCCGCGCCGGGGCCTTTGATAACCAGGGGCCGTTCTTTATACCGTTCGGTCGTAAACGAGATGATGTTATCGGCGCCCGACAGGGAATAAAACGGGTGCTCGAACCCGACCGACCGCAGTTCAATCGTCACTTTGCCGTTTTCGAAAGTTGCCACATACCGCAGTTTTTCGTTACGGTTTTCAGCTTCCTGGAGCAGGTTTTCGAAGAAAGCGTTGTTGCGTTCCAGTTCCTCGAAAAAGGCCGGGATGCTGGGCGCTGCGATGCAGCTTTCGGGCAGCAGGTTGTTGATGGTCACATCCGACGGCTCAAGTTCAAAACCGGCTTCGCGGGCCAGAATCAGGATTTTCCGGGCCACATCCATACCGCTCAGGTCTTCGCGCGGATCGGGTTCGGTAAAGCCTTTCGCTTTGGCTTCCCGCACCACCTCGGCAAACGAAACGCCGGGTCTGAAGGTGTTGAAAATGTACGACAGCGTACCCGACAGGATGGCTTCGATTTTCAGAAACCGGTCGCCGGAGGTCATCAGGCCCTGCAGGGTATTGATGATGGGCAGCCCCGCGCCGACGTTGGTTTCGTACAAAAACTTGACACCCCGCCGGACCGTTGCCCGTTGCAGGCGCTTGTAGTCGGCGTACGGACCGGAGTTGGCCACCTTGTTCGGCGTCACGATCGACACGTTGGCGTTCAACAGGGGTTCGTAAAACAACGGGATGTCCTTGTCAGCGGTGCAGTCGATGAAAACGCTGTTGGGCAGGTTGTAGTCTTTCAGCTTGTCCACAAAAGCGGGTAAAGACGTAGTGACGCCCTCGCTGGAAAGGCGCTCCTGCCAGTTGGTCAGGTCGATGCCCTTCGGATCGAGCAGCATCTTTTTGGTGTTCGAAACCCCAACCAGACAAATCCGCAGCGACTTTTCGGTCCGCAGGTATTCGTACTGCGCCTGAATCTGTTGCAGCAGCGTCCGGCCAATCAGGCCCGCGCCCACCAGGTAGAGGTTCAGAATCCGGGCTTCGGACTGGAAAAAGACGTTGTGCATCGCGTTGAGCGCCTTCGAGAGGTTGTTCTTGTTGATCACCACCGAAATGTTGATTTCCGAAGAACCCTGCGCGATGGCAATGATGTTGACCCCGTTTTTACCCAATACCGAAAAGAGTTTTCCGGCAATCCCGGAGCTTTTTTTCATGCCCTCACCCACCGTGGCAATGATCGACAGGTCGCGTTCGATGCTGATGTTGTCGATGTGGCCGTGCAGGATTTCGGTCGCAAACTCGGCTTCCAGAATTTCACGGACGCGGTCGGCGTTGCGCGGTTCGATGGCGAAACAGATGGAGTGCTCCGACGACGCCTGCGAGATCAGAATGACGCTGATTTTGTAATGCGCCAGCGTGCTGAACAGCTTGGCCGACACCCCAGCCACTCCGATCATCCCGCTGCCCTGGATGTTGACCAGCACAATGTCGTCGATCGACGAAATCCCCGTGATGGTGAAATCGCGCCGGTCGGCGGTGCGGCTAATGACCGTTCCCTCGTGGCTGGCGTTGAATGTATTCAGAATCCGGATCGGAATGTTTTTGGCAAAAGCCGGTTGCAGCGTGGGCGGGTAAATCACTTTAGCGCCGAAGTGGCTCAGCTCCATCGCTTCGGCGTACGTGATGGTCGGGATGTTGAACGCGTTCGGCACCTTGCGCGGGTCGGCGGTCATCATCCCGTCCACGTCGGTCCAGATGTCGATGAAGTCGGCATTCAGGGCCGCGCCCAGGATGGAAGCCGTGTAGTCGGAGCCGCCCCGGCCGAGCGTCGTGGTTTCGTTCTGAGCCGTCGAACCGATGAAGCCGGTAACAATGGGCAGATCAGCCCCGATGGTGGAGAAATAATCCTTGATTTGCTGATTGGTTGCGGTCTCTTCCACTTCCGCCATGCTGAACTGCGCGTCGGTGCGGATCAGCTGGCGGGCGTCGCAAAACCGGGCCGGAACGCCTTTACTTTTCAGGCATTCGCTGATGACCAGGCAGGACAGCCGCTCGCCGAAGCTCATCACCAGGTCCAGCGTCCGGTCGGACAATTCGCGGATCAGCGAAACGCCCCGCAACAGATCTTCCAGTTCGTTGACCGTCCCGCGAACCGTAGCAAATACCTTGCTCTGCTCCTTGATCGGAATCAGGCTTTTAATGACGTTGAAATGCCGCTCCTCAATGCCCCGAATCAGTTCCAGATAATCCGGATTGTTGGTGGCAGCCATCCGGCCAATTTCAATCAACTGATTGGTAACGCCACTCATTGCAGATAAAACAACCGCACCGAGTACATCGCCGTTCTGGCGGTGGTTTAGGATGATGGAAATGACCTTTTTAATGTTTTCAGCGGACTTTACCGACGTTCCGCCAAATTTGAGGACGTTCATACAGTGGGAAATTATAAAATGATTGATTGTGGGTCAACCGACCGACAATCCGGCTTTCGAATGGTGATGAAGAAAAGGAGCGCAAATATAGGGAAAAAGCAGCTTGTGTGCTGAAAAGAAATCAAAACCAAAGCCCGCCAGCGGCCAGATCAAATGGCTGCGCGGTCGTTTAGGACGGTCGGATTGTCATTTTACGGGGCGGTGAGTAGCCTTAACCGGCCGGTGTGGCAAAAATGCCGGAAAGTTCGTACTTTCACTAAGCGAACAAATCCGCGTAACACACTGTTGTCTCATCAACGACTGCTGACTAACGACCGTATTCATGAAAGGCTTCCAATTCTCTGATTATATTCCGCCTGAAAAAAAAGAAGGCAGTAAATTTGACCAGCTACTCAACATTTTCCAGCAATTGCTGCTGATGACGTCGGGAAATGTGGAGCAGGCACTGGCGTACCTGAACGACCTCGACCGACGCTACGGCCTGACCGACGATCAATACGGGATTGGCAATTTCGTTGAGGAAATGAAAGAAAAAGGCTACCTGACCGAGCAGAACGAAGAAGGTACGCTCGCGATGACGGCCAAAAGCGAGCAGTCCATCCGGCGGTCGGCGCTGGAAGAAATTTTCGGCAAACTGAAACGTTCCAAGTCGGGCGGCAACCACCACACGCCGTATACGGGCGTGGGCGATGAACTGAGCAGTGACCTGCGCGATTTTCAGTTTGGCGATACGCTTGAACAGATTTCCATGACCGAATCCATCCGTAACGCCCAGATCAACAGCGGAGTAGAAGAATTTCGGTTGATGGAGCGCGACCTGGAGGTGGTCGAGAAAGAACAGAAAACGCAGACCTCGACCGTGCTGATGATCGACGTCAGCCACTCGATGATTCTTTACGGCGAAGACCGGATTACGCCCGCCAAAAAAGTGGGCATGGCGCTGGTGGAACTCGTCAAACAGAAGTATCCCAAAGACACCCTCGACATCATTGTGTTCGGCAACGACGCCTGGCAGATTCAGGTAAAAGATTTGCCGTACCTGGAAGTGGGGCCGTATCACACCAACACCGTGGCCGGGCTTGAACTGGCGATGGATTTGCTGCGACGGCGCAAAAACAAGAACAAACAGATCTTCATGATCACCGACGGAAAGCCGACCTGCCTGAAGGAAGGCATCCGGTATTACAAAAACAGTTTTGGGCTGGATCGCAAGATCGTTTCGAAAACGCTGACCCTGGCCGCCCAATGCCGCCGGCTCGACATTCCGATTACAACCTTCATGATTGCCTCAGACCCCTACCTGAAGCAGTTTGTGCACGAATTCACGAAAGTCAACAACGGCCGGGCCTACTACAGCAGTTTGCAGGGCCTGGGAAACATGATGTTTGAGGACTTTCAGCGCAACCGACGCAAGAACATTAAATAACTGCAACGATGGCAACCATTCAAATTTCTTTGGAAGAAGCGGATATGACTCGGTTAGAGCAAAAAGCGCTGTCGCTCGGTTACGAGTCGGTGGATGAATTGATTCAAAAAACAGTTCATGGTTTGTTGGAGACGGAAGAGCAACGTAAGGCACGTTTAATGCATTACATCATCGATAAAAATGCCGAATTGTATCGACGTCTGGCTTAACGAACGATGAATTACCCAGATGTTGAAGATATTATTTCACTACATAAGCTTATCATTCAACAATCTGGCGGGAGTGCAGGCATTCGTGATCAGGGCGGACTGGGTGCGGCTGTGGCTCAACCCCGAATGACCTTTGCCAGTAAAGACCTCTACCCGACGATTGGAGAAAAAGCATCGGCCATCTGTTTCTCATTGGTATTGAATCATCCTTTTGTGGATGGAAACAAGCGAATTGGGCAGGCCGCTATGGAATTCTTTTTGTTGCTCAACGGATATGAAGTGGAGGCTGATGTGGATGAGCAAGAACGAATAATTTTGGATTTAGCGGCTGGTCTATTAGACCGGGATGCATTTACTCAATGGTTAAACAAACGAATTGTTTCGCTTAATTATTAACATCTTAGTTGTTGACTAACAAAAACTAATTCCGGCCAAACCCCGTTAATTCATAAAAGCCACTATTTCGACGTTACACAACGAATTCATGAGCTATTCATCTTTGAAGAGTAAAGAGTTATTAAAAATAAAAACCCTCGGCGAGCTAAAAGCCACTGGTTACAAATCAAAATCCATCAAACAGGAACTTCGCGACAACTTAATTGAAAAAATTAAGGAGAAAGAAGTGGTCTTCCCGGGCATCTGGGGGTACGAAGATACCGTTATTCCGGAGGTCGAACGGGCCATTCTGTCGATGCACCACATCAACCTGCTCGGATTGCGCGGTCAGGCCAAAACCCGGATTGCGCGGCTGATGATCAATCTGCTGGACGAATACATCCCGGTGCTGGAAGGGTCGGAACTCAACGACGATCCGCTTCAGCCGCTTTCCCGGTATGCGCACGACGTGCTGGCCGAGAAAGGCGACGAAGCTCCGATTGCCTGGCTGCACCGCAACGATCGGTATACTGAAAAACTGGCAACCCCGGACGTTTCGGTGGCCGACCTCATCGGCGATGTCGATCCAATCAAGGCCGCAACGCTGAAACTACCGTATTCGGACGAACGCACCATCCATTTCGGTCTGATTCCGCGCTCACACCGCGGCATTTTCGTCATCAACGAATTGCCGGATTTGCAGGCCCGGATTCAGGTGTCGCTGTTCAATATTTTGCAGGAAGGCGATATCCAGATTCGCGGTTTCAAACTGCGGTTGCCACTCGACATTCAGTTTGTGTTTACCGCTAACCCCGAAGATTACACCAACCGGGGCAGCATCGTAACGCCCCTCAAAGACCGGATTGATAGCCAGATCGTGACGCACTATCCGAAGTCGCTGGAAATTGGCAAGAAGATTACGTTGCAGGAAGCCATTGTTAAAACCGAACAGAAAGGAATGGTCAAAACCAACGACCTGATTACCGATCTGATCGAGCAGGTTGCAATGGAAGCTCGTGAGAGCGAGTATGTTGACGCCAAAAGCGGGGTGTCGGCCCGCTTGACCATTGCGGCTTACGAGAACCTGCTGTCGGCGGCCGAACGCCGGGCGCTGCTCAACGCTGAAAAAGAAACGTACGTCCGGATTACCGACCTGTACGGGGTGGTTCCGGCCATCTGCGGCAAAGTTGAACTGGTGTACGAAGGCGAAGTGGAAGGGCCGGTCATTGTGGCCCAGAACCTGATCGGGAAAGCCATTCGGACGCAGTTCCTGAATTATTTTCCCAATCCGGAAAAAGCCAAAAAACAGAAAGGCGGCAATCCCTATAAGAAAATAACCGACTGGTTTGGCGACGGCAACATCATGGATTTCCTAAATGAGATGCCGACCCGCGACTACGAAAACCGCCTGCGGGCCATTGATGGGCTGGATGATCTGGTCGATTCGCTGCATTCGCGCCTGAGTCGTCAGGAAAAGCTTTTCATGATGGAGTTTGCGCTGCACGGTCTGGCCGAACACTCGCTGGTTGGCAAGAAATCCCTGGATACCGGTCAACAGTTCAAAGACCTTCTGGGCAGCATGTTCAGCCCCGGCAGTTCGTTCGGGGAAGACGACGACGATGACGACGAAGACCGGTTTTAAAGAGGTAAGAATGATGAGTTATGAGTGAAGAGTTATGGAAGCGATACGTTAGTGCGTCAGCCAACTCATCACTAAAAAAAGGCAACCCTCACCGAGGGTTGCCTTTTTTTGTGTCGTGAAATGCTACAGGGAAACTACGCAAATTGAAAATCGCGTAGTTTTTCTCTACTCCAGCCTTGCCCAGCGCTATACTTTTGTGCCAACAGTAACACAACAAATACACTCTACTTACTTATTCATGAAATCATCCTTGTTGACCGTTTGTCTGGTCGCAGTCGGCCTGTTGGCGGAGGCTCAGACAACGAAGCCCAAAACCACGGCCCCGGCCGCTAAACCGCAGTCAGCCGCTACGGCACAAAAGAAACCGGCAGCTACCGCACCGAAAAAAACGACCACCGCCTACAAGCCTAAAACGACCGCCAAAAAACCGGTTGCGAAACCGGCCGTAGCCACTGCGCCAAAAGCCGCCACAACGGCCGTCGCTTCGGCCCCGGCAGCCGCCGAAACGGAACCCGTGCTAGCTCAGCAAACTGCGGTAGAAACGACGCCGGTTGAAGCCGTCGAGAAGGAAACCGGCAAACGGTCGAAAAAATCCAAAGCGGAAAAACCGGAAAAAACCAAAGCACCCAAGGCTGAAAAAGTGGCAAAGGTGAAACCGGAACAACCCGCCAGGGTCAAAACGGAAAACACCTACTCCGGCAAGGGCCTGTCGGTCGGTATTCGGGGTGGGGCCAATGCCTGGCTTAACGAATTTGTGTCAGAAGATATGGGTAGTAATGGTGAGCAGGTCCTGGCACCCGGTTTCACGGGCGGTTTGGTGATCAACTACGGCCTTGGTAATGTCTTCTCGATTCAGCCGGAGATTTTATATACCCGCCGGTCGGTAAAAACTACCGGAGAAGCAGAAGGTCAGAAAGCTTCCCTGATCTTATCAACCAGCGCTATTGAAGTTCCGCTTTTACTGAAATTGTCTTTCGGTCGGAAGGTTCGGGTTTTCGTCAATGCCGGTCCGTACGCGGCTTACGGCCTTGATGCACGTGCCAAGCTAGTGGTTAACGGTGAAACGGTGGCTGAAGACACCCAGAAGCTAACCAAAGATGACGCCCGCTTGGAGTACGGCGCAACCGGTGGACTGGGCGTGGCATTTCCCGTCGGACCGGGCCGACTGACGGTCGAAGGGCGGTATACCTACAGCCTGGGAACTAACGCCGATCCACAACCGGCTGGATACATCAGCCAGCAGATTTCTACCGTCTCGGTCGGGTACGTGATCCCGCTCGGAAGAAAATAAGCAACGGAGCGCGGGAAGCGTCCAGTTAGGGCTTCCCGCCCTACCAACGGTTAGTCGACCACCACCGCCGTCCCGTTGGCGCTGACCATGAGCAGACCGCCGTTGTTTCCAATCGTTTGGTAATCCAGATCGACGCCGATAACGGCATTGGCGCCCAGCCGCTGAGCCTGCTCAATCATTTCTTTCATGGCAATGCTTTTTGCTTCACGCAGGGCCTGTTCGTAAGCCGCTGAACGGCCGCCCACGACATCGCGCACGGTAGCAAAGAAGTCTTTGATGAGGTTGGAACCGATGATGGCTTCGCCGTTGGCAAGGCCCAGGTACTTCGCAATTCGTTTGCCTTCGATGTTGGAGGTAGTTGTTACCAGCATAGAATTAAATAGAGTGTAACCGCCTGGCGGCTCCTGATTTTGAGATGACGCGATGGGTCAAAATTAAATACCGGAAGAACACGGTTTTACAGAGTTACACAGAAGATTATTTTTTAAGTATGGGGCATTTGTTTTCCCGTACAGACGGTAGTAGTACCGTAAAGTCAGAACCGAACGTCTTACCGCTGGTCTGCCCGTCCGGCCGGAACGAACGGCACCGTTAGCCAGTGTAACATTTCATACGGCGGATGTTACTGTTTAAGCATAAAGATACGCATTTCATAAGAAAGGTACTGGCTGAAAGAAGCGATTTTGCCCAATTTTGAATCACAATCCAAATTTTTAACAATTCAACTTAAAACAACAATGAAAAAGACAACAGTACTCTTGAACCGTGTGAATTTCCGTTATGGCTGGACCCTGGTGATGTTATTGGCCTTGCCGCTGTTTTTTGCCAGCTGTAGCAAAGACAAGGATGGCAATGGCGAGCCGGATGTAAAGCCTTCGGCCGTGAGCGGAAGCTGGAAAATTTCGGGCATGAAAGTTAATCCAGGTATGGATATGGGTAACGGACAGGTCGTTACGGACCTGCTGGATTTTTTGTCGGAGTACGGTGATGCTGATGCAATTGCCTGCCTGACCGATACCAAAATAACGTTTAACAACAACGGAACCATTACCGGTACTCCTTCTCCGAACTGCAAATCAGACGATATGGATGATCTTAACCCGGCTGAAAATAATGCGAAATGGTCGGTTAACGGTAATAAGCTGACGATCACAGATAGCGATGGTGCTCAGACCTACGATCTGGAAACTTCCGGCAACACAATGAAGTGGAGCGTGCTGCAGGAAGACGACATGGATGGGGACGGGAAAGCTGATAAATATACGATGACGATCGAATTCAAAAAGGCGTAAGCTGAGTCCGACGATAGAGTAAGCCGCCCACCAATCACCTGGTGGGCGGCTTTTGCTTTATAGGGAAACGCAATCGGCCAGCGTCGTGACGTAATTGTCAACGTACGAGTCGATGTCCCGGCTGCGGTATTGCAGGATGTAACGCGGGTGATCAAGAGTAACAATCCGCCCGAAAAAGCCGTGCTGCTGATTGAGTTTATGCAGAAACGCTTCGTTCTTCCGGCCCAGGCAAACCGCCACGTTTCGGTTGCAGCCAAACGCCAGTTGCTGCTGAACCGACGCAACAATGTCGGGCCAGAGTGTCGCTGTGGTGGCTTTGTCGTCGTAAAAGTTATAATTCTTGCCCTCTTTGACCAGCGCCAGCGGGTAGAGCGAACTGAGGAAAAACCGGCCGTAAAAGGCTTCGGCACCGCCAAAGGCTTCAACAATCTGGTAGATAAACCGGCTCGAAAGTTCCGGCGTGGGCGGCAGGTTGTTATCAATACCGCAATACCGTTTCAGGTTCTGGGGCGTCGTAAAGGAAATACCCGTCACCCCGGCTCCAAACCGACCCGGATTGATGCCCAACACGTACACTCGCGGGCTGGTGTCGCTGAAAAACTTGCCGTAAAACTCCCGGCAGATTTGCGCTACTTCCAGCTGGCGAAACGGGTTCAGCACCCCGACACCCGGCGGCAGGCTCGGGGGATCGGTCAGGTTGAGGTAATACGGGATGGCCCGGTCGGCGAAGGTTTTCATCTTACTGAAACTGGTTGTAACAAATCTGGGCAATTTCGCCGATGATTCGCTCGGCGTCTTCGGTGGTGGTGCCTTGCACAAAAACCGACAGCAGGAACGGCTTGCGGACGTAGAAAATCCCGACATCGCCCCGCACGTACGTCAGTTCGCCGGTTTTGTGGGCAATAACCGTTGAAGGGGGCAAAAACAGCCGGAATGTTTTCTGGTCCCGGTTGCCCTTCAGAATCTCGATCATCTGGTCGCAGAGTTCGGGCGTAGCGACTTCCTGGCGGTAAATTTTCCGGAGCAGTGCGTTCATTTCGCGGGCGGATACCCGGTTTTCGCGGCCCTGTTTAACCGCCAGTGTATCGAGCATAACGCGGTTCAGTTTGCTCTGCGTCAGTCCCAGCGACCGCATCCGCTGGTTGATGTTATCCATGCCCAGTTCGCGAATCAGGATGTTGGTGGCGGTGTTGTCGCTGTGGGTCATCATCAGCGTCAGCACTTCGCGGTTGGTCAGCCTGCTCTGGTCGGGGTACGTCTTTAAAACGCCCGAACCGCCGGTTTTTTCGGCCTCCTGCAGGACGTGAATTTTCTCCAGGTCAAACCGCCCGGCTTTCACCTGCTCCATGGTTTCCACCATGATCGGTAGTTTGATCACGCTGGCTGCGGGGGGCAGCTCGTCGGCCCGGTGGTAAAATTGCGTTTTCCCTTCCAGCTCCTCGACGGCCACATTTACTTGAACCGTGTTGGGGATTTTCTGCAGATAAGCCTTCAAGTGTTGCGGTAGTTTTTGGGCCGTTGCCAGGGCCGGTACCAGCAGGAAAAGGAGATACTTCATATTACTTCTTTCAGTTGGTTCACCAGCACTTCGTTGATCCGGACGTAGCTTTCGTGGGTCCAGCCCGCAACGTGGGGCGTCAGCAACACCTTGTCGGAGTTTCGCAGGTAATCGAAAACCGTTTGCTGCTCGGGCGTCAGCTTCGCGATCTTCTCATTCTCAAGCACATCCAGACAAGCCCCGCGCACCTTGCCGCTTTCCAGCCCGCGCACCAGCGCCGGCAGCGACACGATTTCGCCCCGCGCAATGTTGACCAGGTAAAACGGCTTTTCAAACCGCTCAATGAACGCATCATCGACCATCAGCCGGGTTTCCGGGGTCAGCGGAATGTGCAGGCTCAGCACATCGGCTTCCTCCATAATCTGTTCCAGTTCCGCTTCCTGCGCAAACGTTCCGCCGTACCGGGTCAGGTATTTATCGTAACACAGCACCCGGCAGCCGAAGCCGCTGAGCCGGCGGGCGGTGGCCCGGCCGTTGTTGCCAAACCCAACAATGCCGACGGTCAGGCTACCGAGTTCGTAGCCCCGGTTGCCTTCACGGTCCCAGACGCCCCGGCGAACTTCCCGGTCGCCTTTCGCAAGGTTGGCCAGCAACCCCAGCAGCATTCCCACGGTATGTTCGGCAACGGCGTCGCGGTTGCCTTCTCCCGCGTGAAAAACCCGGATGCCCCGGCGTTGGGCGGTGTCCAGATCGATCAGGTCCAGCCCGGCGCCCGCCCGGCCAATAAAGCGCAACTGGCGGGCCGCGTTGAGCACCTCGGCATCGACTGCCGTTTTACTGCGAATAATCAAACCGTCGTACCCGGAAATCTGCTCAATCAGCGCCGGGCGCGAAATGTTGGGTTCGTACTGGTAGTCAAATCCGGCCTGCTCGAGCATTGAAAACAACGAAGGGTGCATCTCGTCGGCAATCAGGATTGTGGGGCGATTCTGGGACATCCGTATGCTTTTTGTAACTTGCGAAGAAAATGAATCATGAACAAGAAGTGATGAACGCTAAAAAACGGCTTCTACGCTTTTTAAGCCATCTTTTTGATTTCCTGTTCATTTGAAACCAACGGCGAAACTAATAACTTAAATGGAACCGCGCCAATCGGAAAAAAATAACGAACGTCATCCGGAGCCCCAAACCCGTCGACCCGTCATCGGAATCACCCTCGGCGATTACAACGGCATTGGTCCGGAAGTTATCCTGAAAGCTCTGCAACACAACCGCTTGCAGAGACTCTGTACCCCCGTCATCTACGGATCGATGAAGGTCCTGAACCGGTATCGGAACATCCTGCAACAAAGCGGTTTGTCGCTAAAAGACTGGAACCTGAACGGCATTCAGCACGTGGGACAGGCCAATCCTAAACTGACAAACGTCATCACCTGCTGGAGCGATCAGGGCGGTCAGGACCGGCAGAATCAGGAAGTACAGCCGGGGAAAGTGACCCCCGAAGCCGGAGAGGCCGCGCTGGCATGCTTGCAGCGGGCTACGGAAGACCTCAAGGCGGGCCATCTGGATGCCATCGTAACGGCTCCGATCAACAAGTACAACATCCAAACCGAAACCTTTAAATTTCCGGGCCACACCGAGTATTTTGCCGAAGCCTTTGGCGTGACAGACAACCTGATGTTTCTGGTCAGCGACGTGCTGCGGGTCGGGGTGGTGACGGGCCACATTCCGCTGGGGCGCGTCCGGTCGAACATCACCAAAGAGAAAGTCCTCCAGAAACTGCAGCTGATGCACCAGTCGCTGCGGGGTGATTTCGGGATCCGGAAACCGCGGATTGCGGTACTAGGCCTGAACCCGCACGCGGGCGAAGAAGGCTTGCTGGGCAACGAAGAACAGGATGTCCTGAAACCGCTGATCCAGGAGTTGCGCAACAAAGGGCAGTTGATTTATGGTCCGTTTGCGTCTGACGGCTTTTTTGGCACCCGTTCGTACCGGAAATACGATGCCGTTCTGGCCATGTACCACGACCAGGGGTTGATTCCGTTCAAGACCATTGCGTTCGATGAGGGGGTTAACTTTACGGCCGGAATGCCGGTTGTTCGGACTTCGCCCGATCACGGCACGGCCTACGATATTGCCGGAAAAAATCAGGCCGACGAAACCTCCATGCTCCAGGCTATTTACCTGGCCTGCGATGTGTCGCGTTACCGGAAAGAAATGGCTGAAATCGAAGAGAATGCCCTGAGTAAGAAAACAATCAGTGGAAAAATAAGTGAGCAGTCTGCTTAACATACTATGCTAAAATCAATGACGGGCTTCGGCAGCGCCACCCAGGAAGCCAACGGACTGACAGTAACGGTAGAGATCAAAACGCTGAACTCCAAATTTCTGGACATTTACTGCCGGCTTCCGCGGACGTTCTCCGACAAAGAAGTGGAATTACGAAATCTGCTCACGCAACGACTTGAGCGGGGCAAAGTAGAGCTGTCGCTGAACGTCAACCGGCTGACGGAGGTGCGCCCCGGTGTAACCGTCAACCGGCCGCTGGTGGAAGCCTATCTGAAAGACCTGCGCGAAACCTCGCAGGGACTTTTGCTGGATGTGTCAGACAGCGACCTGTTCCGGCTGGCCCTGCAGCAGCCCAACGTATTCAACTCCGAAGCGGTGGCCGCTTCGGATACCGCAACCAGCGACTGGGAACTCATTCAACTGACCGTTCTGGAAGCCATCCGGAAGTGCGACGAATTCCGTCAGCAGGAAGGAAACGGGTTGGAGGGCAAGTTTCGCGAATACATTCAGATCATTACGGACCGGCTGACGCTCGTTGAAGTGCAGGACCAGAAACGCATTCCCGCCGTTCGCGAACGGATTCGGAACATGGTGACCGAACTGCTGGTCAGCGACGAATTCGACCAGAACCGGTTTGAGCAGGAACTGATTTACTACATCGAAAAATTCGATATTTCGGAGGAAAAAGTCCGGCTCAAAAATCATTTAAGCTACTTCATGGAAGTGCTGGCGGCCGAGGAAGCCAACGGCAAAAAGCTCAACTTCATTGCGCAGGAAATTGGCCGGGAAATCAACACCATTGGTTCGAAAGCCAACGATGCCTCCATCCAGCGGCTGGTGGTGCAGATGAAGGATGAGCTGGAAAAAATCAAGGAGCAGACGCTGAACGTGATCTGACGGCCGGGCTTGCCGGTGAACCAGCGGCCCAGTCTCCGGCGAAAACCGGAGACTGGATTTAATTTTCAAAAAAGGCTCCGTTCTGCGTTCCCAGAAACAGGCCAAGCGGTATTTCTTCCTGCTTGAGAAAACCCCGCTGCGGCAGCAGACCGTCGGCCACCAGTTCCACCACGGCGGCTACTGAACCGGCGGTGGTCCAGGAGATGGCCCGCCAGGACTGGCCGTCGATGTCGCGCGGGTGATACGCCCGGAAAAACTCCTCCCGTTCGAGTACCGGCCCCTTCCAGCCTTCCACGACGGCGTAGACATACACCACATCGGCCTGAACGGGCGGCTTGGCTTCCGTCAGAATCTGCTCCACGAGTACGCGTTTGTCTTTCAGGATCAGTTCGTAAAGCAGGAAACGCATCAGTTTCGCGTGTCCGGGGTAGCGAATGGTCTTGTAGTTGAGCGTATCGACCCGCCCGGCGTAGGTTTCGCACATGGTTCCCAGGCCGCCCGAAGTGCTGAAGGCTTCAAATTCCTGCCCTTCGATGTTGATCACTTCGACCCCATCGAGCGCCGGAACGGATTTAATATCCCCGTTTGCAATCACTTCGCAGTCATTGAGGTATTCGTTGATTACCCCGGCGGGCGACCACGTAAACGAATACCCGAGCAAGCCGTTGGGGTAACGCGGCAGGGCACCCACGCGCAACTCGATGTCGCGGAGTTTGGTAAAGCGTTTGGCCAGATCAGCCCCGACGATCCCGATCAGGCCGGGAGCCAGCCCGCACTGCGGAGCCATGACGGCCCTGGCGGTTTCGGCCATGCCCCGGATGGCGGTGGTGGTCGGAACGTCTTCGGTGAGGTCAAAATAATGAACGCCCAGTTCCCAGGCGACCCGGGCGATGGGCAGGTTCAGACTATAGGGCAGGCACGACACCACGCCATCGAAATCGGACAGGGTAGAGCGGAGCGTGGCTTCGTCGGTCACATCGCCCAGTACGACCGGGAAGGGGAGGTCGTGGGCCGGTTGCAGTTTATCAAAACCCGTTACGTTGAAGCGTTTATGGAGCAGAAGCCCGACCAGTAAACCAACTTTTCCCATCCCAACAACCAGAATTTTGTTCATAAGGATGTTGATGCGTTAACGAATGAAAGTTGGCAAGGTACTAAGTTTTGCACAAATTGGACCCATGAAACTTCCTGTTGAATTTTATCAAGAACACGACACCATCACCCTGTCGCAACGACTGCTCGGCTGCGAACTGGTGCACGAAAGCCCGGAAGGAACCACCGCCGGGATTATTGTGGAAACGGAAGCGTATTTGACCGGCGATCCGGCCTGCCACGCGTACCGGCGCCAGACCGTCCGCAACGCGGCTATGTTTGGCCCGGCGGGCACTTTGTATGTTTACCTCATTTACGGCTATTACCACTGCATCAACGTGGTGGCCGGGCCGGAGGGAATCGGGGAAGCCGTACTGATCCGGGCGCTCGAACCCACCGAAGGCATTGACTTGATGGCGGAGCGCCGAAAGCTGGACCCGACCACCAAAGCGGGCCTGCGCGGACTGACCAGCGGCCCCGGCAAGCTGGTGATTGCGATGGGCATTTCGCGCGCTCACAACACCCTGTCACTGACGGGCCCAACCGCCGTTTCGCCCATTTACATCCGCCCCCGCATCCTGGACGGTTTTGACATGGTAACGACCACGCGCATCGGTATTACGCAGGGCGCGGATTTGCCGTATCGGTATTACGTGAAAGGAAACCGGTTTGTGAGTAAACCATAAACCGGTTTCTGGAACCTTATTTCAGCACCTGTACCTCAAGGACGGAGTTGTTGTAAACCCGGTGGGTGGCTTTCTGGAAATCTTCCGCATTGGCTTTGAAGATGTTATCGACGTATTTCTGCGGATTGCGGTCGATAAGGGGAAACCAGGTACTCTGCACCTGCACCATAACCCGGTGACCCTTTTTAAACGTATGCAGCACATCCTGCAGCCGGAACTGGACGTCCGTTACCTCGCCGGGTTTAAACGGTTCGGGTTTCTCAAACGAGTTGCGGAAGCGTCCGCGCATCGCTTCGGAGCGTACCATCTGCTGGTAGTTGGCCAGCAATACGTTCTTGTTGAGCACGTACGGATGGTTGGGTTCATCGGGTGGGTACACATCGATGAGCTTCACAACCCAGTCGGCGTCGGTGCCGGTTGTGCTCACTTTCAGTTTGGCCGTCACCTCGCCCCCCAGGGTCAGGTCTTCGGTTAGGGGTTCGGTCTGAAACACCAGCACGTCGGGCCGTTTACCGGCAAATCGCTGATCCTCCGACATGTAGTTGAAGGGCGTAAAACTTGCCGTCGTCGACAGGTCTTCCGTGTAGGGCACGGGCTTCATCGGGTCGCTGATGAATTCGAGAAACCCCCGGCCGTCGCCAGCTTGCTGAGTCAGTTGCCCCGAGTTGTCCAGGCTGAACGTTCGTTTCTGGGCGGTGGCTGCGGGCCACTGATCAAACGTTTTCCATTCTTTCCGACCGGTATCAAACAGGTAGGCATCCGGCAGGCCGGTTTTTCCGTCGCCGGGGCCTTTCAGGAAATGGTTAAAAAACGGGGCTTCAATGTTTTTCTGGTAAAACGTTGCAATGCTGTCGCCGAAATAAACGTTGCTGTGCAGTGTATGGCCCGTTTCCTGCGACCAGCGGCCGTGGCCAAACGGCCCCATGACGAGGGTGTTGTAAGTCCCGGGGTTGTTCTTTTCCAGCGTCTTGTACACATTCAGCGGGCCGTACAGGTCCTCCGCGTCGAACCAGCCGCCCACGGTCATCACGGCGTGTTTAACGTTTTTGAGGTGGGGTAGAATGTTGCGTTTCTGCCAGAATTCGTCGTAGTTGGGGTGATTGACGGTTTCCTGCCAGAAAAAATTGTCCTTATAATACCGGTCGGCGTTCTTCAGCGGACCCAGGTCATACTGCCATTGATAGCCATCTTTGATGGTCGCGTTAAACATGGCTGGCATAAACCAGCTTTCGGTGGTGGGTTTTGGGTGCTGAATGCCAAACACCGGGTAAGCGAAAATATAGGCCTGAATAAACGCGCCGTTGTGGTGGAAATCGTCGAAGAAAAAATCCGAAACCGGGGCCTGGGGTGATGATGCTTTCAGGGCCGGATGCGCATTGACGGCACCCGCCACGGTGTAGAAACCGGGGTAGGAGATGCCCCACTGACCCACCCGGCCGTTGTTGAACTCTACATTTTTGAGCAGCCACTCGATGGTATCGTACGTGTCCGAGCTCTCATCGGGCGAACCAGCCGTTGAAACCGTCTTGGTTTTAGCCTTCTTTTTGGCCGGTGACGGATCGGGTAGGTTGGGGGTCATGTTTGTCCAGACGCCTTCGCTCATGTACCGGCCTCGCACGTCCTGGTAAACGAAAATAAATTTGTCCCGCATGAGCGTCGGTGAAGGGCCCAGCCGATTTGGATACTGATCGGCCCCGTACGGCGCGACGCTGTAGCAAGTCCGTTGCATCAGGATCGGGTACGGCTTGCTAGCCGATGCGTCTTTCGGGACATAAACGGCGGTGTGCAGTTTGGTGCCGTCGCGCATCGGTATCTGGTACTCGGTTTTCTGATAATGCTGCCGGACAAACTCGGCACTGGGGCTGGCCTGCTGCGCGCATACCGAAAAACTTAGAAAAGCGAGAAGCAAGGAGAAAAGACGGTTTTTCATGGGATGTAAGCCGGTTTCCACCAAACATAATTAATTTTTTAGAGAAAAGATTTGGAGACAACGATGCGGACTTTACCTTTGTAATTATAATTAGTCTAAATAACTCCCTGGATACGGCCTACATGCGCATCTCTACTCGAAAATTACAGTTATTACTGCCTCTTCGGGCGATTTTTTTAAGTCTTCTCAGTTTCTCAGTATTTGCTCAAACAGCCGGTACGATCACCGGAAAAATAGTTTCATCTGAAGGTAACCCCCTGTCGCAGGTCAACGTCCGGGTTGCAGGAACCCGTCTGGGAACCATCACTAACGATTCCGGTGAATACCAGATCAACAACGTACCGGCGGGCGAACATACACTGGTTATCACCCGGATTGGTCACCAGCGCATTCGGCACACCCTCACGGTATCGCCTGGTCAGGCAACGCAGGTATTCGATCTGACCATGAGCGAAAACACAGAACAGCTTCAGGAAGTAGTGGTGGAGGGCAAAAGCTCGTACAAAACCGACGTTCCCTCGAACAGCCTGCGCCTGAAAACTCCGCTGCTTGAAGTGCCGCAGAACATTCAGGTGATAAATCGGCAATTGATCGCTGATCAGCAGATTTTCGACATGCTGGAAGGGGTTTCCCGCAACGTTAGCGGGGTTACCAAAAACGAACACTGGGGCAACTACGCCCGGCTGAACATGCGCGGATCGCGGGTTTCACCGTTCCGGAACGGCATGAATGTCACCTCCGTCTGGGGACCGCTGGCCGAAGATATGTCGATGGTGGAACGGATTGAATTTGTGAAAGGTCCGGCCGGTTTCATGATGGCGAACGGCGAACCCAGTGGTTTCTACAATATTGTTACCAAAAAGCCAACCGGCGTAACAAAAGGGGAGGCCACAATGAACGTCGGCAGCTTCGATACCTACCGGGCCACGGTGGACCTGGACGGTAAAGTGAGCCAGGACGGTCGGTTGTTGTACCGCCTGAATGTGATGGGTCAGTCGAAAGGTTCTTTCCGGGATTTTGAATACAACGACCGGTATACTGTAGCGCCGGTTTTGAAATACAAGCTCAGCGACCGCACTTCACTGACCGCCGAGTACACCTACCAGTTCTCGCGGATGTCGGCCATCGGTTCGGCCTACGTTTTCTCGGCCAACGGGCTGGCCAGCCTGCCGCGCTACTCGACCATTGCGTCGGCGAATCTGGAGCCAACGAACATCAACGACCACAGCGCCTTCCTGTATCTGGAACACCAGATCAACGACAAATGGAAGCTGACGGCTCAGATGGCGTACCTGAACTACAGCCAGGTGGGTTCGTCGCTCTGGGCTGATTCGGCCCGGGTGACGGGTGAAGTCTACCGGACCGTGGGCATCTGGGACGCCCTCGACAACAGCAAATTTGGACAGATTTTTGTCAATGGCGAAGTAACGACGGGCCCCGTTACGCACCGCATTCTGGGTGGTCTGGACCTGGGTACCCGGAAATACATGGCCGACTGGAGTTCTACTTTCCAACAGTACGACAGCGCCTTTGTCTTCAACGCCAACACTCCGAATTATTACCTGCCCACCCGGTTGCTGCCCCGGTTCGACCGGTCGCGCAGCCTGCTGCAACGCGCGGGAACCAACGTCATGTCTCAGTCGTACGCCGGTTTGTACGTGCAGGATGAACTGCGTTTTCTGAACGACCGGATTCGCTTAACGCTGGCCGGCCGGGTGACTACAACCCGAGACAGCCAGTACGGCGCCGGTACGGACGAAACCGTGTTTACTCCGCGAATTGGGGCCAGCTTTTCCGTCAATAAGCAAACGTCGGTGTACGCTCTGTACGATCAGGCTTTTGTTCCGCAGTCGGGTACCGACCGCAACGGCCGGGCTTTCGATCCGATCACCGGAAACAACCTGGAAGCCGGTTTGAAAAAGGACTGGATGGATGGCCGCTGGAACTCAACGGTGTCGGTTTACAAGATCACCAAAAACAACGTGCTGGCGACGGATCCCACCAACCCGAACTTCTCGACGCAACTGGGCCAGACCCAGGCCAGTGGGGTGGAAGTGGACGTACGGGGGGAAATTATCCCGGGCATGAACCTGGTTCTGAACTACGCCTATACCGACGCCAAAATCAGCAAGGACACCCGCGAGGAGAATGTGGGTATGCCGGTGCCGGGCTTCGACCGCCACGTGACCAACGCCTGGCTTTCGTACCGGTTGCAGCGGGGCGGTTTGAAAGGACTCGGTCTGTCGCTGGGCTACCAGTGGGAGCTCGACCGCTACGGTTGGTTTAGCGATGCCACGTCCAAAGACCCGACGCTGCCCAACGTATTCCGGGCCGATGGTTCAATTTCGTGGAGCAATCCCCGCATGACCGTGGCGCTGAACGTCAATAACATTTTCGATGTATCATCGTATTCAGGCGCTTATTATTCCTGGAGCAAGGCGTACTACTGGCAGTATGACCCCCCGCGTAATTTCCGTCTGAGCATTGGATATCGGTTCTAATTTTTTGTAGAGTACACATTTTTGTCAGCAATCCGCCTTACATATGACGGTAAAAAAAATGGTTGGAAAACTGCACCTTTGGCTCGGACTATCGTCCGGGCTTTTGGTGTTTATAGTGGCCATCACGGGCTGCATCCTGGCTTTCGAGCACGAAATCAAAACGGTGGTTCGCCCTTTTCAGTACGTTGAACCCGTTGCCAACGCCACGGTTCTGCCGCCTTCCCGGTTGCAGGCCATTGCGGAAAAACAAGTGCCCGGTAAACCGGCCAAGGGCGTTAATTACGGCGAACGGGGCCACAGTGTCAACGTGCCGTTTTACGGGGCCGCTCCGGATTATTACTACCAGGTTTACCTGAACCCGTATACCGGCGAAGTGCTGAAAGTAGTGGATGAGGAGACGGATTTCTTCCATTTCATTCTCCACGGACACTACTACCTGTGGTTACCCGAGGAAATTGGGCAGCCGGTGGTCGCGTACGGTACCCTGGTTTTCACGATGCTGCTGATCACGGGAATGGTGCTCTGGTGGCCTAAGAACCTGAACAAAACCAATCGCAACAAAAGCTTCAGAATCAAGTGGAAGGCCCAGTGGCGCCGGGTCAATTACGACCTTCACAACGTACCCGGTTTTTACGCTCTGACGATCTCGGTGGTTCTGGCCGTTACGGGTATGATCTTCGGCATTGAGTGGCTTTCCAACTCGATTTACTGGGCTACTACGGGCGGAAAAACGATGCCCGTATACCGCCAGCCCCTTTCCGACTCCACCGCGGCCCGGCAGTTTACCGACCCGGTCGACCGGCTGTGGTACCGGTTTTATCCAACCAAGGCCGAAACCGCCAGCCTTTTTATCTCTACGCCCGAACTGGCTTCGGAGTCGATCAGCGTGTCGATCAATCACCGGCCGGGGACGTATTACAAAACCGATTACTACAATTTTGACCAGTATACGCTGAAAGAATTGAAGGGGGAAGGACCGTATTTCGGAGTTTATGACAAAGCCGGTTTGGGCGACAAGCTCCGCCGGATGAATTACGATATTCACGTGGGGGCCATCCTGAGTTTACCCGGTAAAATTCTGGCTTTCTGCGCCAGCCTGATCTGCGCCAGCTTGCCCGTTACGGGTTTCATTATCTGGTGGGGACGGCGGAAGAAAAAGTCCGTCAAACCGCAGCGTCGGGTTGCCCGGCCGCAGCAGCAGGTCAGGGTGTAAAGCTCCAATTTATGAAACAAAAAAGTCCGCTGACAGTCTTGCCAGCGGACTTTTTTGTTGCCAATCAGAAACTACGGTATACCTGACTTACGGCTTGCAGTACGGTTTGCTCTCTTCGGCCGTTAGTTTGATGGGCCAGTTGGTGCTGGTCACCTTGTAGTTGTTGTACTCAAGATTCAGGTGGTCGGGAGCGGAACCGGCCCGCAGATCGTAGGCTTTATTCAATTCCACAAACACTTTGGTGCTGAGCGTCGGCCAGTTCAGGGTTGGCAGGTCTTTCCATTCCTCCTTGCTTCCGGAAGCCCGGTATTGGGCGTACAACACCTTGAAAGGCAGTTTATCCGGGTCAACGCTCTGGTTGCCGCAGTTAAACACCAGCGAAATGGTGACTTCCTTGCGGGCATCGGGCGCCGGTTTGGGAAGCGGGGTAAACGAAACCGATTTTACGTCAAAAAGCACTTCCGTGTTTGAACAGGCGTCAATTTCGGGCGATACGTAGGTCTTGCTTTCCTTGTCGTACAACCGAAGCCGAACCTTCATGTCTTTCTTCAGGTTGGCCACCCGAACGGACGTACCATCGTTGATGGCCCGCCAGAAGCTTACGTCACCGCCCGCGCGCACGACTACGTTGCCCGCCTGATCAATCACCTCGAAGCGGTATTCCGGGCTGCGGCCCGAATACTCGCCGGTGTACTTGCTGCTGAATTTAAACGTCGGGCCTTCCTCACAGACGGCTTCCGTAAAAGCCGCCACCCAAAGCGAGAGGTGGCTGATCGAAGCTACGTACTCGAGTTTGCCGCTGGCGCTGCGCTGCACCTTACCGGGTTCTTCCTGCGTCCAGCGGTTGGTTACTTCATCAAAGCTGAACAGCGGGATGGCGTCGCCCACCTGAATGGCTTTCCCCGTTATCGGATTCTTCATCTGGGTATTAAGCGCAAACGCGATCTGAATCGGTTTGGAAAACGTTTTGGCCAACTGATAGGTGTCGTTGTAGACGGTAATGTGAACCCCACCGGCAACGACCAGAATCTGCTGATTGCCGACGTATCCCCCCGCGGGCGTGGATGCGTTGATAATTCCTTTGCCGGGCATGTCGGCGGCTGCTTTGGCCGTAGTGCTGTTGTTGATCGGGTCCGCCGTGATGGTCAGGGAGCCACCCACGGGATGGCCCGCTATGTCTTTGATCTCGCTGCCCTGCGGTACGGTAACCGTGGCCTGGCTGACATTAGCCTGGGCTTTGGTCTGGATGCTGGCCGTCGTCTGCACCGTGCCGTTGTCGTTTCCTTTGAAGGATTGCCGGGCGGGTTGATTCGTGCTCTGTTTGCTGAGCAGGGAGATGGCCAGGTTACGCTGCGTTGTATTTTCGAGTTGCACCGGCTGGATGTTGTCAACCAGTTGATCGGATAGCGTCACGACGTTGAAGCGAATGGGAGCAGCGGCCGACGGCGTTACGGAAGGAGCCAGGCAAAGAAACAATTTGCCGTCTGGTGTCGGTTTGAATTTTTTCGTGTTGAGCGTCGTCACCACTTTGTCGGCGTCCGGCCCGGCAATTTTGATGGTCAACTTATCCGGGGTCAGGCCGGTTGGAATGCTGTATCTGACCTGCAGGGCGACCGCCAGCGGGTCTTTAAATTTCAATTCGACATTTTCGACCGGATTCCGGCAGGCATCCAGGAAAGCCGCAACCAGCACAAAAGCAAGGGATAAAAAACGTTTCATAACAGCTAATTCAGGTTATTGATGGATAAACAAGTAGGTGGGGAGGCCAGCGGGGCGTTTATTTCCGACGGAAAAGACCGTAGGTGACTAAAAATTGAAGAGAGGGTAAAAAGCGGTAGTTCTTGAGATTATTCTGAATAACCGGTATTTGCTCGTCGATCGTCGTGGTTTCCAGAAATCCCGTGTATTGCAGATCGACCGTTGGCGCGCCCAGGTAATAACAGCCCAGTTCCACGGCAAATCCCAACCGCCGGACGGGTGTAGAACGACCGTAACCCAGTCCAGCATAGCCCAGGGCGTTGCGCCAGCGCAGATTTGCATTGATGACTCCGACATTTTCTTCCGAGATTTCCAGCCCGCCGAATTTCACTTTTCCCTCGGCAACGAGGTTGGCTTTCACGTCGGGGCGCCAGGTATAGCCGGCCCCGCCGGTCAGAAAAAATGGGTTGGTTTTAAAAGGGTGCCACTTCACCGACGCCAGGGCGATGCCCATAACCAGGTCGGGCGTAATGTGCAGTTTGCCTTCTCCGGCTTTTACGCGGAACGGCCGGTTGTAGGCGAAATAACTAACGCCAACCCGGCCAATCAGCCGCGAATCCGGAGTCAGTACCCGGGCCAACTGAATACCGGCCCCGGTTGTACCCAATTGCAAGCCAACCGAATAGGGAGCAGGGGCGGGATTGGCCTTAAAATCCGATTGCGCCAACCCCCGCAGGGAACTGATGGCTAATAAAACGGTGAAAAAGAGGAATGTAGATTGTTTGTTCATAACGTAGATTTGCTAATTAACAGATTGACAGGTGAGTGCTTGTTAATTATCAGACGATAGCGGTAACGAACAAAAATGATACCAGTAATTTACTTAAAATACACTATAATGGTGTCGGGAATATTTGTAATAATTTTGCGGCCAAATTAATTGAAGAACATTTTTTACTTATTCGAACGACCTTGAAAAAGTAACAGTATGCAACAATTCCTTCAAAAACTGAAAACTCAGCCCGTGATGTCGGGCACCAGCACGGGGCAGGCATTCTGGCACGCTACAGCGGCTGATGGAACGGATTCACTGCTCGATTCTTATTCGCCCGTCGATGGGCAGTTGATGGCCCGCGTTTACCCGACGGTTCGCGAAGATTATGACAAAGTAGTTGAAACTGCCCGGGCGGCTTTTCTGACATGGCGGGCGGTTCCGGCCCCCCGCCGGGGCGAAATCGTCCGGCAGATGGGCGAGCAGTTCCGGCAATATAAAAAAGAACTGGGGACCCTGGTTAGCTACGAAATGGGCAAATCACTGCAGGAAGGCATGGGCGAGGTCCAGGAAATTATTGACATCTGTGACTTTGCCGTGGGGCAGTCGCGCCAGCTTTACGGCCTGACGATGCATAGCGAGCGGCCCGATCACCGGATGTACGAGCAGTGGCACCCGCTGGGGGTCGTCGGTATTATTACGGCCTTCAATTTTCCGGTGGCGGTCTGGTCGTGGAACGCGATGCTGGCCTGGGTGTGCGGCAACGTCTGCATCTGGAAGCCGTCGGAAAAAACACCCCTGACGGCGCTGGCCTGTCAGCAAATCATCAAAGAAGTTCTGGAGCAGAACGACGTGCCCGAAGGCGTTTCGTGCCTGATCACCGGCGGACGTGACACCGGGACGTGGCTGGCCGAAGACCCGCGAATTGCGCTGGTGTCGGCCACGGGTTCCACCCGGATGGGAAAAGCCGTGGCGCAAACCGTGTCGGCCCGGCTCGGACGGTATCTGCTCGAACTCGGTGGTAACAACGCCATTATTTTGACTGCCCACGCGGATCTGAACATTGCCATTCCGGCCATCGTTTTTGGGGCCGTCGGCACGGCCGGACAGCGGTGTACCTCCACCCGTCGGCTAATCATCCACGAATCGATTTATGAAGATGTAAAAAACCGGCTGGTGAAAGCGTACGGGCAACTTCGCATCGGCAACCCGCTGGACGAAAACACCCACGTCGGGCCGCTGATTGATCAGGCTGCGGTGGCCGGGTACCAGGCTGCGCTGTTTCAGATCAAGGAGCAGGGCGGGCGGTTGCTGATCGATGGAGAAGTGCTGGAAGGCCCCGGTTTTGAGTCGGGTTGCTACGTTCGGCCCGCCATTGCCGAAATGCCTGCCCAGACCGCCATTGTGCAGCACGAAACGTTTGCGCCAATCTTGTACTTGCTCAAATACGGTACGCTGGACGAAGCCATTGAACTGCAAAACGGCGTTCCGCAGGGCTTGTCGTCGGCTATCTTTACGCTGAATATGCGTGAAGCCGAGCAATTTCTTTCAACGGCCGGATCGGATTGCGGCATCGCCAACGTCAACATCGGAACTTCGGGCGCCGAAATTGGGGGAGCGTTCGGGGGCGAAAAAGAAACCGGCGGAGGCCGCGAATCCGGCTCGGATGCCTGGAAAGCCTACATGCGCCGACAAACCAATACCATCAACTACGGTACGTCATTGCCCTTAGCGCAGGGAATCAGATTTGAATTATGAGTAATGAACGATGAACGATGAACGATGAATGGGCTGATGCAAATCCATTCATCGTTCATCATTCTGTTTGTTTTAGCTAAGCCACACCCGGATGGTTCCCCGGGTACTTTCGTTGGGGGCCAGCTTGATCAGTCCTTGTTCGTTGTTGAACGCGTTAACGTTGCTGGTCAACGATTCAATAGCAATTTTGTCGCGTACAATGGGCGTAAAAACCACCAGATAATTAAATTTCTGCGGACCGGTTTCCTGCCAGACGTTCAGGGTCAGGTTTTGCCGCGCTGACCGCAATACCGTCGTAGCACCGTCCGCCGTTTGGTCCTCAATAACAAAGGCCGCATCCAGCGCCCGCTCCCGCAGGGCTACGTCTCCTTTTTGCGTCAGCAGTTCGTCACCCGTAGGCAGCAGATTATCGTCGAGCCGGATTTGCCGAACGCCCGGTAATTCAATAGAAAGCTGATCGATTGGTTCTTCGTTGAGGGTAAAATACGGGTGCCACCCAAAACTCACCGGTGCCGACCGATGACCGGTGTTTTGAACTTCGTACGTCACCGACAAGCCCGCTGCCGATAGCGTGTATGTAATCCGAAAGTCAAACGGAAAAGGATAGCCGGTGTAAGAGCCGTCGTGGATGTACCCCAGCGTAAGCGATGCTTCGGAATCACTGATCTGCTGGCTGACCAATTCAAACGGTTTCCCCGCCACAAAACCGTGGATTGCGTGGTCCTGTTTGGCTTCATTCATGGGCAAGGTAAACATTTCCCCTTCGTAGGAATAAATACCGTGTCGGATTCGGCTTGGGAACGGGAACAGCAGCGCACTCGAGTAGCCTTCGTCGGCCGCCAGCGCCTGCTGTGAATTCGGCGCTTTAATCAGGGAAACCAGACTTTGTTCGTGGCCCGGGCCCGGATGGCGCAGCATCAATTGCCGGACAACGGCTCCGTAGGCGGGCAAAATACTCACAAACTCTTTGGTTTCCGTATTCTGTATAAAGTATTCGGTGAGTGCCCCAAAGGGCTGGTGTAGGATTTCAAAAGGCATTTTTTAATCAATTTAGGGTGTTAAAAGGGAAGTGTTTACACTAAAAAGACAACGGTCTGGACCCGCTAACTGTTTGGCGCAGCGCTGGAAAGTAATGATTCTACCGCAAAAAAAGAACAGCGGACCGATTGACTCATTCAATAAGAACATACAGAATTTAAGCCGCACAACCGGTATTTGCGGTGCAATTAGCACATTATTTGTTGTAGTTGTAAGTCGTCTAAAATAACGTAACCAGTTACCGAATAATAGTTAACATATCGTTTATAAGACATTAGGATGGTAAGATTCTGTACGGTTTTTCTAGTAGCACTAAACTTCACTTGCCTGGCTTTCGGCCAGGCAGGCCCAGACACGTTGACGGCTCACCGGCAATTTGGTACGGCTTGGCAGCAGGGCATTTCAACGTCGAACCAGGTTGTTCCGGCTTCCCGGCAAACTCCCATTGGTCTGGAACTGACGTATAGCCAGGTTAGTTTACGCCGTCGTGCGTGGGAAAACTGCCGGTGTTTTGCCCAGGTTGGGGGGTACGTCAATTACCTTACGTTCCGGAATCCCATACCGCTGGGCCGTACGGCGGGAGCGGGCCTGTTTTTTGAACCATTGATCAATTACTCCAGACGGCTCTATTATTCCGTTCGCGTGTTGGCAGGGCTCACCTATCTGACCCGTGTCTATGATCCCGTCAGCAACCCAACCAACGACCATTTTAGTATGCCCGTGAGCGCCTTGATCGGTAGTGGTTTTACGGCGCATTACCGGCTTACCCAACAATGGAACCTTACGCTGGGCGCTATTTATAACCATATTTCAAATGCCGGAACGCGGTTGCCCAATCAGGGCATGAACATTCCGATAGTAGCCGTGGGGGCACAGTACCAGCTTAGCCCGGCGGTTTTGCCTGATACCCGCGAATGGGGCCGGGCGCCGTTGGGCCGACGCTGGATGAGCCGCGCCCTGCTGATGGGGTCCATTCGGGTTCTGCCCAAAACCGATAAAAAGCCGGAAATGGCTCTGCCGGTCTTTGGGCTAAATGTCGTCGGTGGCTACCGCATCACCCGGAACCACGCATTTTCGGCGGGATTTGAACTGGTTGACGATCATTATTTTAAGGAACAGGTCATTACCTGGACGAGAGGCCGCGTGACGGATGCCCGCCAGGCGACGGTGTTGGCGGGGTATGAATTCTGGCAGGGGCGTTTCATCTTCACCGCGCACCACGGCTGGAACCTGATTCGGCCTATTCGATACAAGCCTGCTACTTACCAGCGTTATAACCTTCTCTACCAGTTTCCGAACCGAATTACGGCGGGGATGAGCGTAAAAGCGTACGGCGACAACACCAAAGGGTTTAGTGTGGTAGCAGGCTATACGTTGTAACCAGCCAGGTAGAGCGAAAAACAATAGGGCGTTGGATAAAATCGGAATCTCCGTGGCGGAGGCAAAATGTAAGGCAGTTGTAGTGACTTCGTAGGTCGGTTTACGTATAGTATGTAGCATACTTTCCTTGTCACTTTATTTGATCCTTGCCGTGTTTGCATCCAAAGAAGTTCTATCACTCGATGAATTATATAAAGCGCAAAATGAGATCAACCGCATTAAACAGTCGTTGCTGCGGGCGGCTTTGTTTGGTGAGGGGAGCGAGCCGTCCGACGTGGTAGAAAGCCGCGAGAGGCTGCATAATTTCCTGTATTTTCAACTGTCGATGTCGGCCCGGCTTATTACGATTTATGACTTTGTCGGCCAGCCGTTTTACCGGCCTTCCGCCGAGTTATCCGCCGTTGAATTAAGTCAAGAAGTAGACCGGCTTCTGCTGTTACTGGCGCAAAACGGTATCGAAATCACCGTTTCAGATCCACACGCTAACGCGGACGACCGGAAGTTACATTCGTTTATCACGGAAGTCGTTTTTTCGAAAGAGGTTAGAGACATTCGCCTGCCCGGAATTTGTTACAGCATCGACTACAATTACTACTGCCCGGACCACACCCACGCCTGTATTTATGTCGTCGATGAGTTTCTGACAGGGCTGTTTAAATCAGACTACCGGCGTTTTGAATTTTGTCTGGCGGAGAATTTTTTCATTAATAATGACCCCCGTGAAGAGTTATACCGGTATGTGAGGACGGCCTTTGATGCCTATAAAAAGGACCGCAGTGACTACCGGCTGGTTGGCTGGACGGTTGAGAGCGTCGATCTGGACGAAGGGCAGCGGAAGGGCGTTGTTCACCTGGAACTACACTATGGTCTGAAAGGACATAAAACCCCGCTGATTACCGAAAAAGGCTTGATGGAATGTTATGGCCAGGAAAATAACTGGTGGTTTATCCACCGCATCGACTGGCCGGGCTTATTGCTGGAATGATCGTTCTTACATTTCCCCTTCAACGCCCAGACCGAATAAGGCGAAATCGTACTTCACCGGGTCGTTCGGATCAAACTGCTTGAGAGCGTCAGTTAACTCCAGTGCGGCTTTCCAATCGGTTTGCGGACGGTTTAGCAGCCCTAATTTACGGGCTACCCGTCCAACGTGGACATCGATGGGAATAACCAGTTGAGACGGTTTGATGCGGCCCCAAAGACCAAAGTCAACGCCCCGGTCATCGTGCCGAACCATCCAGCGCAGAAACATATTCAGCCGTTTGCAGGACGAATTCCGCTCGGGGGTGGAAACGTGTTTGCGGGTTCGCTCGGGAAAAAACGGATCGTCACAAAACCGGTTGTGAAACGCTTCCAGAAACGGACCGACCGACGGAAGACCGTGAATCATCAGCCCTTCTTTTGAGTCCGGTGCACAAAGATTCAACGAATCTGCCCGCTGGTCCGTGGGTGCGTTGAAGGGCACAAAGGCATCTTCCAGCGTGTCGTGCTGCTGGTAATAGGTGTGAAAAAAATGCAGGAAATAAAGCGTGTCCGTGGCGTTGAACGTCCGGTGCTTGAAGAGTAAAAACCGTTTCAGATCGGTTTCCTGGTGGTTTACCACAAAATCGTACGGGGCCCCGTCCATGAGCTCCACCAGTTCGTTGGCCTTTTTCAGGATGACCGGACGTTGTCCCCAGGCCAGCACGGCGGCCCAGAAGCCCATAATTTCGACATCCTGTTTGCGGCTAAACCGGTGCGGAATGCTGATGGGGTCTTTTTCGATAAAGGAGGGCTGGTTGTATTGCTCGACCTTCCGGTCTAGTAATTCCTGAACTGAATCGTGCATTGGAATGGGAAAACCGCGCCGAACTCAGTCGGCGGGTGAAACGAACAAACGGTTGGGGAACATCAGCGGCTTTTGCCTCCGCTCAGTACCCACACAATAGCTTGTGAAATTTTAGAAAAGACGGAAACAACAACCGAAAAGATCGCGGTGAACGTGGCAATAATGGGGTATGAAACCGTAAAAACCGCACTGAATACTTTGTATCCTGCAGTAGTTTTCATCTTTTCATCCCGTTCTCTGTGCCGACGGGCAATTCGCTCGGCTTTTTGTTCTGGAGTAAGCATACTTAACGGTAACGTCGAATAAAATCGTTTAAATGGATAAACAGTTTAAAGAGCCCACTTATTGACTGGCCTGAAAAGTTGACGGTTGGTACTGACTCTTCAGCCGTTTTGGCCCCGAAACGGTTTCTTTTTAAGGTACTAAGTAACTGACCTCAGCACGAAAACGCCGATCGACGGGAGAAAGTTTCTCAAAGGCGCGGGCCGAGATTTTTACAATCACTTTCTCGTTGACACTGGTGTCGGGCAGGCGGCCAATCACTTTCACCCAGATCGATTGCTGGTTCATATCATTCCGGACCAGAACGAGCGTTCCGATGGGCGCGGTTCGGTGTAAAGCCAGGTATTTGTTTGAATTGCCGGATTGATCAATAACCTCCGCCATACCAATTTCCGACATCCGGCGCGCGTTTCCGCCCGGATTCGGCAGCGGACCGGAATCGCCGGGACGAATAATGCGCGGTTCAGCCGGCTCCGAACTGGTGGGTTCAGCCGGTGTACGTTCGGCTTCGGTGGGCCGGGGGGCTTCTTCCCGCGGGGCCGGCGGCAAGGTGCGCGGGGGAGCGGGGCGCTCGGTCTTGGGCGAGTCGTTGCGCGACGTTCGGGCCGCTTCGGCCGCCGGTTCCGTGCGGTGCGGGGTCGCGGGCTTGGCCAGCGGTTCCCGGACGCGCCAGGCTTTTTCGGATACAATCAGGGCCTGGCCGCTGACGATGTTGTCGGACGGAAGATTGTTCCACCGGCGAACGGCGTCCATCGAGACGCCGTACCGGGTGGCCAGACTGTACAGGGTTTGCCCCGGTTCAACCTGGTGAATACCGCTGTTGGCTTCTTTTGCGGTTTCCGTTTTTACCTCCCGCTCTTCGCGTTGCTGTTCCTTTTCTTCTTTCTTAATCGCCTTGGTCACTGCTTTTTCCTGCTTTCGCGACAAGTTGCTGGCCGGAACCCGGACAACCTGGTTGTAGCGGACATTGTCGGGCAAACCGGGGTTGGCTTCCTTAATGGCCTGAAGGGTGGTTTTGTACTTCCGAACGAGCGAAAACAACGTTTGACCCTGCTCAACGCGGTGCAGGACGTACAATTTTCCCTCTTTCTTTTCCATTCCCAGCGAATCCGGTAGGATGGGGTGAGCTTGTGCAACCATACTGGTCAGACAGCCAGCTAACAACAGCGGTAACAGTCGCTTCATGGTGTTGATGTCAAAAAATAACTGGTAAGTGAATGCGATGCAGGTTGAATGATGATCTGGTTTCCCCAAACGCAGAAAGCGCCATCTCCGAACAACGACGAAGCGGTTGATTCGGGAGCCAGTCGGGTGGTTTCGAGCTCCTGACCGGTGTGCTGGTGTAACCAGATCGTTTGTTGGCGGTCGATGATCAACAGGGATGAACGGAGCTGCTCGTTTGTTTCACGATAATAATACGAAAAAATCAGTTTATCGCCAACTTCCAGGTAGTCGATGGAATCAAGTGCCTGTTGATGAACCACTTTTTTTATAAATCGGTCAAGAACCGGCCACCAGGTGCTGGTCGTTGTATAGGAAACGGGGAAAAGCAGCCGCGAATTGTGGCCAAAAGCCGGTTTTTCGGCGGACTCGGCAGGTTCACCGTCGGTCAGCCGGAGCGCAATGCCGGGGGTGGAACCTGTGTCCGTCAGGGAAGCCCGTCGGGCCCAGACCCATTCTGAACTGGCTCCCACCAGCACGTGCTGCGACCATTCCCACTGCGATCGGCCAGTCTGCAGATTTACGTTTCCCAGGGCAGTGGGCGCCGGTAACCGGTTGTTGTCGAAGCGGTGGTAGAGCGCCTGCCCGTTCCAGACTCCGACCAGTGAGGAGTGAAAAGGCAGTGCGGGCTGCACCTCAGACCGGATGGTGCCGTCTGGCAGGCTGACCGTTGCTAGCTTCAGCGTTTGCGTATCCCGGCTTCGGAGTTCGGCAACCAGCAAACCCGGCGCGGTGTCAATCTGCTCAAAAACCAACCGCCAGATCGGTTGCGAAAAACGGATCTGGAAGGCAAGAGGCAACGGATTGGAAATAGGGTCGCTCATGGCACAATCGGGTTATTGTAACAATCCGGACTTCAATGAACTGGTGTAAGCGGAGTTCGGAGTATCTTGCGCCAAAATTACCGAAAAGCAACGAATGAATATCCTCGGAATTGTCCCGGCCCGGTTTGCGTCGAGCCGTTTTCCGGCCAAAGCGCTGGCCGATATTGACGGAAAAACCATGATTCAGCGCGTGATGGAACAAGCACGGAAAGCCGAATCGCTCAGTCGGGTGGTGGTGGCGACCGATCACGAAACCATCGCCGATCACGTTCGCTCGTTTGGCGGAGAAGTCATCATGACTTCCGAAAACCACCAGAGCGGCACCGACCGTTGCTTTGAAGCCCTGCAGGCTGTTGGGGAAGAGGTGGATTATGTGATCAATATTCAAGGCGATGAGCCGTTTATCAAACCCGAGCAAATCAATCTCTTGGCGTCGGTCCTGGACGGTACTACGGAACTGGCAACGTTGGTGAAAAAAATCGACGACCCTGCGGTTTTGTTCAATACCAGCACGCCGAAAGTGGTGTTGAACAGCCGAAGCGAAGCGTTGTATTTCAGTCGGCAGACGCTTCCGTTCCTGCGCGAACGCCAGCCCGAGGAGTGGTTGCAGCACCACATTTTCTACAAACACATCGGTATATACGCTTACCGGGCCGATATCCTGGCCCAGATCACCCAGTTGCCGCCCTCACTGCTGGAGAAAGCCGAAGCGCTTGAACAACTCCGCTGGCTCGAAAACGGCTACCGGATTCGGTGCGTCGTTACGGAACTGGACAGCTACGGCATCGATACGCCCGAAGATCTGGAACGGCTGGAGCGCCACCTTTCCCGTGCAGAGACCAAAGGAGAAGGTAGTTAACCGGAAGTGGCATCTTACGAAAAGGTGAGTAATAGGGGCCGGTTTTACTTCGTAACCGTTAGCGGTTTGCGGTCCACCTGTATTTAACCGTATACTTGCTTTTTTCGCCTGTGGTATGATTCATGCGTAAAGCTACGCAGTTATAATTGTTGATAGTTAAATCGCCCTGTTCGCACTTTGTGCCGGGGCGATTTTGTTTGCCGAAATCCGAGCCAAGCCCGCCTACCTACCCTCGACGCCCCGAATCAGATTGTTTCTTTCAGTTTGTTAAATGTTCTTAAATACTGTTAAAATTGAACCCGCTAAACAGTTTGGGGCGTTACCAAGTTGAACTACCGTAAGTAATTTGAATTTAACCACACAGAATTACCTTATCATGCAGAACTATTCCATCCTCTGGGCCGACGACGAAATCGATTTATTGAAACCCCATATTCTCTTTTTGAATAACAAAGGGTACACCATTACCCCCGTGAACAGCGGGGCCGATGCGCTCGAAAAAGTGGATCAGGAAAATTTCGATCTGGTTTTTCTGGATGAAATGATGCCGGGAATGACGGGGCTGGAAACCCTACAGCAAATCAAGCAGATCCGCCCTAATTTGCCCGTGGTAATGATCACCAAGAGCGAAGAAGAACACATCATGGAGGGGGCCATCGGGGCTAAAATAGCCGATTACCTGATCAAACCGCTGAACCCCAATCAGATTTTGCTGTCAGTCAAGAAAATTCTCGATAACAAACGGTTGGTGACCGAACGGACTAACCAGAGCTACCAGCAGGATTTCCGGAACCTGTCCATGCTGTATAACGACCGGATCGATTTTGACGACTGGGTTGAAATTTACAGAAAGCTCATTTTCTGGGAGCTGGAACTGGACGGGACGCAGGACCGGAGCATGGCGGAAGTGTTCAACATGCAAAAAAGTGAGGCCAACTCAACGTTTTGCAAGTTTGTGATGGACAGCTACGAAGACTGGCTGAACGAACCGAAAATGGACAAGCCGATCATGTCGCACCAGTTGATGCGCAAGAAAGTTTTTCCGTTGCTGGAGCAAAACAACCCGCTTTTCTTCGTTCTGATCGATAACCTGCGCTACGACCAGTGGAAAGTCATCGAACCGATCATGTCGGAGTACTTTACGGTGGAGGAAGAGTCGTCGTATTATTCAATTCTGCCAACAACAACGGCTTTTGCCCGCAACGCCATTTTCTCCGGAATGCTGCCGAGCGAAATGGAAAAGAAACACCCCGACCTCTGGGTGAACGACGACAATGAAGAAGCCGGTTTGAACAACAACGAAGACCAGTTTCTGAAACGTCAGATTGACAGCAGCCGGTTGAACATCAAGTTTTCGTACAACAAAATCCTGAACATTAATCAGGGTAAATCGCTGGTCGATAACTTCAACAACCTGATGCAGAACGACCTGAACGTGATCGTTTACAACTTTGTGGACATGCTGTCGCACGCCCGGACGGACATGGCCATGATCAAAGAGCTGGCACCCGACGAAGCGGCTTACCGTTCGATTACCCGTTCGTGGTTCAGCCACTCGCCCTTGCTGGAACTGGTGCGTAAAATCTCGGAGAAAGGCGGACGACTGATCATTACAACCGACCACGGGATGATCCGGGTGCAGAAACCCGCTAAAATTGTCGGATACCGCGATACCAACACCAACCTGCGCTACAAACAGGGCAAAAACCTGGGCTTCGACGATAACCATATTTTTGTGTGCCGCAAACCGGAAAATTTCTTCCTGCCCCGGATTCACGTTTCAACGGCTTACGTCTTCACGCTGGAAGATTACTTCTTCGCGTATCCCAATAATTACAATTATTACGTCAACTACTACCGCGACACCTTCCAGCACGGGGGCGTCTCGCTGGAAGAAATGATCATTCCGTTCGTGTACCTGAAAGCGAAATAAGATAACGCGCGGAGCGAACAAAAAACGGTGAGTGATGAAATACGGACGCGCATTGGGTCCGTATTTCATCACTCACCGTTTTTATTGATTTCTTCCTGCTTAAAGCCCCTGCTCGGTTACCTTGCCGTCTTCTACGCGGAGGGTGCGGGCGGGGTATTTGCGGAGAAAATCGTAGTTGTGGGTCGCCATCAAAATGGCAGTGCCGGAATTGTTGATGGTCTGAAACACCTGCATGATCTGTTCGCTGACGGCCGGGTCCAGGTTTCCGGTCGGTTCGTCGGCAATCAGGATCATGGGTTCGTTGAGCATAGCCCGGGCCACCACCACGCGTTGTTGCTCACCCCCCGAAAGCTGGTGCGGCATTTTCTTGTGCAGCGTACCCAGCCCGACCTGCATCAGCACATCCGAAATCCGGTTTCGCATTTTCGTCTGATCGGTCCAGCCGGTGGCTTTCAGCACAAACCGCAAATTTTCCTCCACGTTGCGGTCCATGAATAATTGGAAGTCCTGAAAGACGATGCCGATTTTCCGGCGCAGGTACGGCACATCCTTGGGCTTGAGCTTTTCCAGCGCAAAACCGGCCACGCGCCCCGAACCGGACTGCAGCCACAAATCGGCGTACAGCGTTTTGAGCAGAGAACTTTTTCCACTGCCCGTCCGGCCGATCAAAAACACAAAATCACCTTTGTTGATATCAAACGTTACATCAGCCAGGACAATCCGGCCCCCCTGGTAAATATCAGCCTGACTCAGTGACAGAACGGGTTCGGTAGAAAACATACTTTTGAGTGAAGCGTGATGAGCGAAGAGCGAAGAGTTATAAATGCATCAGCCAACTAGTCATTCTTCACTCTTAATTCTTAACTTATTTTGCGCCAGCTTTTTGGTGGTCAGCCAGAAATTTGGCGAGACCGATGTCGGTTAGCGGGTGGTTGAAGAGGGCCATAATGGCGCTCAACGGACCGGTCATGACATCGGCTCCAACTTCGGCGCACTGAATGATGTGCATCGGGTGGCGAATGGAAGCCGCCAGAATTTCGGTCGGGTAGTTGTAATTCCGGTAAATCAGCGCAATTTGCTCAATCAGGGCCACCCCATCCACCGAAACATCATCAAGACGGCCGATGAAGGGCGAAACGTAGGTGGCTCCGGCTTTGGCCGCCAGCAGCGCCTGCCCCGCCGAGAAAACCAGCGTGCAGTTGGTTTTAATGCCTTTTTCCGAAAAGTAATTGATGGCCTTAATGCCTTCCTTGATCATCGGCACTTTGACAACGATCTTATCGTCAATCTCGGCCAGTTCTTCGCCCTCGGCAATAATTTCCCGGTAAGTTGTGGCAATTACTTCCGCACTGACATCCCCGTCGACAAGGTCGCAGATGGCTTTGTAATGCTGCATAATCCGGTCTTTACCGGTAATGCTTTCCTTCGCCATCAGCGAGGGATTGGTGGTAACCCCGTCTAAAATGCCCAGGTCCTGAGCCTCCCGAATTTCGTTTAGATTGGCCGTATCAATAAAAAATTTCATGTTATCTGTTTAAGCAGAACGTAGGTTCAGTTTACGGTTACCAAACGCTGCCCATTCCGAGCCGTTTTTGAAATACCGTGATCTGAAAACCGTAAGCTGTTAAGTGTATGATTAGAATTGCTCCAAAAGTAAAGATAATCTTGCATTAAGATAGCCTGAACTTTTGTTTATCTGAAATCAAACGAAGAATGCGGGAGGGAAGCGCCGGGAGTGGAGGAGTCCGGAAATAAAAAAAGGCAAACCGACATCTCACCGCTACGACCACCTACCCTTGCTTCCGTCAAGACCTGGGGGATTCAGCAGGAGCTGGTAGTGCCTGTTTGCCGGGTGCAAAATTAGGAATTTTTGTTAGAAAATAAAAGCGGCCCGCTACTTTTGTGACAATTTCAATCTTTCATCATGATAAAAACTGTTTTAGATACCATCAGAGGGCTTTTCCAACGCTCCAGGACGAAAAAAAAACTCCGGCTGTACGGCTGGCTTCTTGGCGTATCCCTGATGCAAGCCTGTACCTCCTCGGAAGAGAAGCTGGCGGAAGGGCGGGCGCTGATGCAGCAGGGTAAATTTCGGGAAGCCATTCAACCGCTCAATGACGCCATCAACACCGACGGCGGCAATTTCGAAGCGTTCAACAGCCGGGCCGTGGCTTATTTTGAGCTGAAAGACTACGAAAACGCCCTGCTCGATTATGATCAGGCCATCAAGCTTAGTCCGGATTTTTACAAACCGTATTACAACCGCGCCAAGCTGAAAACCGCCCGGGGCGAAACCGATCCGGCTTTGAGAGATTTTTCGGAAGCCATCCGCCGGGCTCCCGACATTTCGGATATTTACCTCGATCGCGGCCAGTTGTTTGCCAACTCGGGCAATTTAACCTCGGCACTGTCGGATTTTAACCAGGCCATTCAGCTGGATCCGAAAAACTCGCTGGCGTATTTCAACCGCGGTAACATCCGGTTTCAGCAGGACGAATTTGCCGAAGCGCTCAAAGATTTTACCAAAACCGTTGAACTGGACGCCAAATTTGGCAAAGCCTTTAACGCCTTGGGGGTCACACAAATCATGCTGAACCAGCGGGAAACCGGCTGTCTCAGCCTGAAACAGGCCAAACAGCTTGGCTACGCCGAAGCCGATACGTACATTACGGAATACTGTCAATAAGAATGAGGAGTTAGAAAGGATGAACGGCGTTGTGCCAGCCCATTTCTAGCTCCCCATCCCTAACTCCTAACTCCTATGCGTAAAGCAATTTCCATCTTTTTCGGGCTTATTTTTCTACTATTTGCCGCCTTTCAATACAATGATCCGGATCCGCAGGTCTGGGTTCCGATCTACGGGGCAGCGGCTTTCGTGAGTTTTCTGGCGTTGGGCAACGCGGTCCAGCCGTGGTTTTTCGCCCTAGCCGGACTGGCGTATGTCGTGGCAGCCATCTACCAGTGGCCCCCGGCTTTTGAAGGGTTTTTACTCGACGAAATGGGGATGAAGACCATCAACATTGAGCTGGCCCGCGAATCGGGCGGCTTGGGAATCTGCGCCATTGCGATGTTTATTTTGGCGGGGCTGACCCGGAAAAAAGCCTATTCGTAATTGGATCACCCAGGTTCAGCGGAGCCCCTGATCATCCCCGGTGTCTCTGTGTAATAGCTCTAAATCAAAAAGCCGCCGGAACCATGAGCTCCGGCGGCTTTTGAACGTTAAAACCGGCTTGTTTTACATCGTCTCGGCATTGAACTGAATACCGTCCAGTGCAAACAACGGTTTGCTGCCGGCATTCGGATTGACATAGACAAAATAGAGTTTGTGCAAGCCCGTCACGGGAGCCTTGATGGCAATATCCACCGACTCCATTTTGTCGCTTTTCACTTCGCCGGAGCCCAGCAGCGTTCCGGTGGGCGAGTCGAGCCGAACTTCCAGCTTGCCGCCGGCCATGTATTGTGGGGACGCCGAACCCGTTACGGTCAGGCTGCGGATACCGGCCAGGTCGATGTCATTGAAGAAGAAATAGCTGTTCGATTTGGCACCGAAAACGATTTCGCTGCCCGACGGCAATTTGTATTTGGATACATCCTTGCTGCCGTCGAAGCTGGCGGCTTTCATTTTCGCGCTGCGCAGAGCTACCGTTGAGGTGCCCGTCAGCGGACCAATGGCGCTGCTGCCTTTGTCGGTGTAGCTGGCCGAGAACAGATAGGAACCGTCTTTCTCCTTGGCCGATGTGGTATACGTACCTTTCAGCGGTTTTTTGTCGGCCTTCTTCGTATCGGCCAGCGACATGACGTAGCTTACCATTTCTTTCGCTTCGTCTTCTTTCAGCTGCGGGTGGGCGCTCATGGCCTGTTCCCCCCAGACACCGCCACCGCCTTCAATGACTTTCCGAGCTAGTTTGTTAACGATTTCCGTCCGGCGTTCCTTGGCGTATTTCTTGGCGACGTCCTGATAAGCCGGTCCAATCGACTTTTTGTCGATGCTGTGGCAGGCTTTGCAGTCGCTGAGTTCGATCAGGCGTTTGCCGGTTGCAAAACCAACGTTGGCCTGGTGGCCCTGCGCCAGCAGCGTTTTGTCAAAGCCTTCCAGGTAGTTGATTGTCATGGTTACGTCTTCCGGGCTGATTTTACCCGCCGACAGCGCGCCATCTTCTTTATCCACTACTTTTACCTCGTATTCAACGGGTTTGTTGTCGAAATAGAAGGTTTTATTGCCCTTCACGGCAACTTCCACTTTCGGCGTTTCGTTACCGACCCGAACTTCGAGTTGCTTGGTCGAAACGTTTCCGGCCGCGTCGGTTACTTTCAACGTCGGGTAGTAAACGCCCGGTTTGGCGTAGGTGAACGTCGGATTGGGCTGGGTGCTTTTCGGCAAGCCTTTGCCAAACGTCCACTCGTATTTGATAGCGTCGCCGTCGTAATCCAGCGAACCTTTCGACGTGAACCGAACGGCCAGCGGAGCCGCACCCACCAGTTGGTTGGCACTGGCCAGGGCTACCGGTTTGCGGTTTCCGGCGTTGTAGGTGATGTGCGTCAACCGGGCGTCGTCGTTCTGGGCAAACCAGTTCTGGCCATATTCCAGCATGTACAGCGAGCCGTCTTTGTGGAACTGCATGTCGATCGGGTGGCTGAACTTCGTGCTGGGCATGAAGGTTTCCATCTTCACAAAATCGCCTTCTTTCGTCATCGTGACCGGGTGAATCCAGTCGCGAATCCAGTCGTAGGCGAAGAATTTACCGTCGTAATGGCGTGGGAATTTCACCGAGCTATTTTCGTAATCATCGTAATAATACACCGGCCCCCCCATCGCATTCCGGCCGCCTTTGCCCACAATTGGGCCAAACTCCGGCGAGTCGGCGTACGGGTAATAAATAAACGCTTTCTGGGCCGGGGGCAACTCCCGCAAACCCTGAATCCGTTGCGAGGGGTTGATCGGTTTGGCCGGATCGTACGACGGACCGGAGGTGCTGTCGGCAAAATTAAACTGGCGATACGCCCGGTTGTCGGCTACGAATAGCGGCCAGCCGTAATAACCGGCTTTGCGGGCCTGATTTACCTCGTCATGACCGCGCGGCCCGAATTTTTCAATGTCGTTGGCGGCATCCGGTCCCACTTCACCCCAATACAGGTAGCCGGTGCGCTGATCCACCGAGATGCGGTACGGGTTCCGGTTGCCCATCACGTAGATTTCGGGCCGGGTGTTGGGCGTTCCTTTCGGGAACAGGTTGCCTTCGGGTATTTCGTACGTGCCGTTATCGAGCGGCTTGATGCGCAGGATTTTACCGCGCAGATCCATCGTGTTGCTCGAAGTCGTCAGGGCGTTGTATCCTTCGCGGCCCGGGCGGTCGTCGGAGGGGCTGAAGCCTTTGGATTCGAACGGGTTGGTATCGTCGCCGGTTGACAGGTACAGGTTGCCCGACTTATCCCAGGCAATCGAGCCCCCGGTGTGGCAGCATTTGTCGTCGCGCTTTACCGTGACCCGCAGCAGAACCTGCTCGGTTTCCGATTTCAATTCCCCTTTTTCGGCATCGAATTTAAACCGCGACAGGTGCTGGGCCGTATCGGCTTTCCACTTGGCCGCGTCGGGCGAGTAATACAGGTAGAGCCACTGGTTTTCCTTGAATTTCGGGTCGATGTTCATACCCATCAAACCGTATTCCTGCTTGGTATACACCGGCAGGTTGGCAACCACTTTTGTGGCTTTAGTTTTGGGGTCATACATCTTCAGGGCGCCTTTGCGTTCGGTGAACAAGACTTTGCCGTTATCGAGCACCACCAGTTCCGTCGGTTCATCCAGTTTTTCGGCCAGGATTTCCCGGTTAAACCGGTTTTCTTCCGGGAACGGCATCGTTTTGGCTTTGGCGTAGTCGAGCTTCGCAGCGGCTACCGACTGAATACCGCCCAGCAGGTGTTTCAGGTAAACGGGGTTCGTAAACGTCTCGTCGGGGTGACCGAAGTTGGTGTAGAACACCTTACCGCCGTCGTAATCGTGGTACCACGACATCGGGTGGTTGTCGCCCATTTTTCCTTCCTTGTACGTTTTCTCGTCAATTTTCACGAGCACGTTTACGTCGGGATTGAAATTTTTAAAGTCGTAAAACTCGTCTTTGATCTTCCACTTTTCGGGAAAGCCAAACATCGACGCGTGATTTTTATTGGTCACGTACGCTTCGCCTTCCTGCACGTTGGGGTTGCCGGGGTGGCTGGCGAAGTAGCCGCCAACCAGTTTGCCGTACCAGGGCCAGCCGTATTCGGTATCGGCGGCCGCGTGAATACCGACGTAACCGCCCCCCGCCTGAATGTAGCGTTCAAAAGCGGCCTGTTGCGCATCGTCCAGTACGTCGCCGGTGGTGCTGAGGAAGATGACGGCACTGTAGCGTTTGAGGTTGTCTTCGGTAAACTTGGCCGAATTTTCGGTTGTATCCACTGCGAAACCGTTCTCCTTGCCCAGCTTCATGATGGCTACCTGTCCGGCGGGAATGGAAGTGTGGCGGAAGCCCGCGGTTTTGGAGAAAACTAATAAGCGTTTCTGGGGTGCCTGCGCCACCGCCCAAAAGGACGAAGCCGCCAGACAACACACCAGCATCCACGACCGGAGCGCCCGTAAACGCAACGAGGATAGGGGATTGAAAGAATACATAGAGGTTAGTTAGAAAACCGTGTTGTAGGAAACCCGCCTTATAAAAATTTGGATTTCAAATAGACTTTTACAAAGCTTCAAAAGTACAAAAAAAACGGCCCGATAGCCAAGCCTGTGCCGTATCTTTGCGGCAGAATTATTCAAGTTTTCAAATGGAATTTACACACCTGCTAACCCAAGTTGTGGCCGACGATGCGCTGCACGCCCGCTGGCTGAATACCCTGTCGATGATGGAAAATACCGGTGCCCGCAAGATTTCGGCGGCCGAACCCAAAACCACCGTCGATCTGCTGATGCTCAAACACGCGGCCGAAGAAGCCCGCCATGCCTACTATCTCAAGAAACAGATTCAGAAACTTTCCAAATCGGACTGCCCGACCTACGAACCCGTCTATCTGCTGGCCCCCACCGACAGCCACGCGTACCTGAACCGGCTCGATGTGCAGGTGTGCCGGTATCTGAAGGAAACGATGGGCCTGTCGGGTGCCGAATTGAAATACGCGGCTTACCTGCTGGTAACGTACGCCATCGAGGTACGCGCCGACGAATTGTATCCGGTCTACCAGGACGTGCTGACCGAAGCAGGCAGCAAGGTGAACGTGCGATCGATTATCGTGGAAGAGGAGGGGCACCTGGCCGAGATGCTGCGGCAGATGGAAACCTTCTTCGGAGACGACTGGCAGCGGCACGCCGGGCGGGCCGTGGAAATTGAGACGGGTTTATACAACGCCTGGCTGGAAAGCCTGACGGCTTTGGGAAAAATTGATGCTGGGAGAGAAAACTAAATTTTCTACCTTTGTGTTATCTACTAGAACACGCATCTGGGGACGACCGGAATTGACAGCTTGTTGATGCTGCGTGTAAGCATGTCGGGAGTTGAGGGCATTTCCTGTATAACAAACCTTCGAACAATAACTGGCGAATATAACTACGCCATGGCTGCCTAATCCGGAGGATTAAGCAATAGCCATTGTCTCCCCGGCTTCTGTGCTGCTGGCTGGATCAGGAGGCATCGACTCGCAGTACTGGCTCGGTTTATGGTGTTAACGGCCGAGTAAGACACAAGCACCTACGGATGAGGTTTGGCCTGATGCGAGCCGGTCCGATTCCCGACAATTCCAATCGCATCTAAACATGTAGAAAGCACGACGGTTTCCTTGTCTGGACCAGGGTTCGACTCCCTGCGTCTCCACCCAAAAACCTCTACGACGCTGTAGAGGTTTTTTTTATGGGGTATGTGTGGGGGCAAGTTCCGGCTCCTGAATGCTCCGACTCGTCATAGACTGAAGGTATCGGGGAGGAGGAGCTTGAGTAAGTTCCACTAAACCCCATAAAACAAAATCGCCCTGGCACAGTGCGCAGACAGGGCAATCAAAAAAGGAAACGTTATAATTTGTCTAAATCAGGCACATAAATCGTACCAAGAGACAAAAAAACAAGTATACGGTTATCGGTTGGGATCTACTGTAACTCGAATTGCGTAAAGGTAAGGATGGCGGCCAACGTATTTGAAAACGAATGCAGTACGAGCTTGGCCTTAAAAATTGTTTAAATTCCGCTTCGAAGATTTTTATTTATTACCATTTCAAAGTCAACTTGGGCTGGTTCTTCCCAAATTACAAGTAAATTAAATAAACTTTCATAAACAGAACCCGGCAAACTACCGGGCCTGTAACCTATCTAACATATTGGAAAGCACAAGGCTTTCGATACCAATTTATTAGCTGGAAATTAAACCCGGTTAAAAGTGGAGTTAAACGTCCATTAAATCCCCGTTGGCAAGTATAAACATCGCTGTTTAATCCGGTTGAACTGATCTCCGAACAGTAGATTTATTGGTAAACCCTTAACTATTCTTGTTAAGATCTCTTAAAGCTCAATGGCTATACATCAATCTCTCGTTGGTTGATTCAGGACATTTAGCATCGCTCGTTCTTCGTTGCAGCGGATATAAAAAAGAGGGTCGGGGCTCCTGATCCGACAGTATTAAAAAGAAACCCGGCTAGCTGCCGGGCCTGACTTCTTATCAATAACCTGGATTTATAAATTATACCCGAAGACTTAACAGGGCTTTGCCGCCTTCCTTGACCAGCGCCTGGGCCGATTTAGTACCTACCACCCAATAGATGAGTTCTTGTTGGTGTTTAATCACGGTATGCTCTTTTCCGGTTCCGCGGTGTTTGCGGATGCAGGCCACCATCGCTTCGATTCGGTCGGTATACTGATTTTGCCGGGCCTCTTCCAGCGCACTGGCAAGCTTACTCAGGTGAATGTACGCGCGGATAGAATTGATCATATCTTTTTGGGTTGTATCATTGATTCATCACACTTAAACTATTTGAGGGCAATTTATCGTCGTTTAATTGCGGCTCCAAATTAATGGCATCAACAGCAGTTTCTGGTACATGAACGGTTAAATTGAGTACCTAAACGTGGATTCATAGACATAGGGAAAAAAGGGGAGCGTATGGGTGCCATCAAGGCTTGTCTGGGAATCGGGCATAGTTTAAAAGCCTTTTGGCTGACTTTCGCGGACGGATTTATAATCGGAGAAAAGAACGATTGGAGTTTATACCCGTTTTCCTGATTCAACGGACCTGACTTTTAACACCAGAGGGTTTGCTATAGCTTCCAACCGGCGTTTCTGGCAAAACAATGGCCAACGGATGTCCGTTGGCCATTGTTTTTTTGTTTTTATGAGCAATTCTTACTGCCAGCAAGAGTTCGATTACATTGAAATTGGCAGTGCGACGGTTGCTGTATCCCACCCCATGTACATCACGGCGGTTTTGGCGTCTTTTTTGGCAAATTGAATCGAGAAATTCTCGACGATGCTGTCTGATTTTTGCACCGGTACGGTTACACGCGCCACGTCCAGGGCTTGATTGTAACTGTAGGCTCCCCACTGATCCACATCCGAACTGATGATGATTGTCCACTCGGTTTCGTTGGGAATCGCTAACAGCGCGTAGATACCCGCCTTGATTTTTTTACCGCCGATTGTTACGTCCTGATAAAATTTGATTTCCGGGGCTTCGTTTGCGCCCACTCGCCAGACTTTTCCGTACGGCGCAAGTTTTTGGAAAACGTCCCGTCCGTTTTTTGCCGGACGACTGTAGGTGATCCGAATCATGGCTTTGTCGGTACCAATTTTAGCGGGAGCAAATTTACGGTCGTGGGCGTAGTCGTCCGGATAGTAAGCCATGTCCATCGGTGATTTGTCAAGGCCGCGGAACGTAAACGATTGGGCATGAGCGTCCATGACGGAAAGAAGAAGCAAGCTTACAAGTAAAGCAGTTTTTTGCATAATGGATTAGAAAGTTGGTAATCGGTGTATGACCCGGAAAGCTGGGCAAGATACTAAACTCATGACTCATCATACTACTGGAAGATGAGAAGGCCACGCAAATCATTGTCCGGCGCGGCTTTCCATCGGCCAGAATGCTCAAAAAAGAAAATCCCGCCTATACCAACAGAATGCATTGAGGAAAGGCTCGCTAAAACCTGACACCATGGTGAGCGTTTCAACAAACTAACATTGAGCTTTACAACAAAGCCGTTTGCGGAATTTTGGCCGACTTTTGTCGAAAATTAAAAGCAAATACCATGACAAATGTTTGGTTTATAACCGGCAGCGCCCGCGGACTCGGCCGTAGCCTGACCGAAGCCGTGCTGGCGAAAGGCGACCGGGTGGCCGCAACCGCCCGCAACCCGGAACAGTTAAAAGATCTCACCACTCAATACCCGGATCAGATTTTACCGCTGGCGCTGGACGTAACGAACAACGACCAAATCCGCTCGGCCGTTGAGCAGACCGTAACACATTTCGGGCGTATCGACGTGCTGGTGAACAACGCCGGTTTTGGGATTATCGGCGCGGCCGAAGCCTTCACCGACGAGCAGGTACGCAGCCAGTTGGAGACGAACCTGTATGCACCCATTGCCGTAACCCGACTTGTGCTGCCCTACATGCGCAAACAGCGTTCCGGCCGGATCCTCCAAATCAGTTCCGCCGGTGGACGGGTCGGAAACCCCGGTATTTCCATCTATCAGGCGGCAAAATTCGGCTTGAGCGGTTTTAGCGAAGCACTGGCCAAAGAGGTGGCTCCGCTGGGTATCCGGGTTACTGCCGTTGAACCCGGTGGATTCCGTACCGACTGGGCGGGTGCGTCCATGACGTATGCTCCCACGATCGAGGGCTACGAAACGACCGTGGGGGCGCGGGCCGACTTCTTTAAAAGTGGTAAATTTGTTCCCGTTGGTGATCCCGACAAAGCCGCCAAGGCCATGCTGGATCTGGTTGATCATCCCGAACCGCCGGTGCATCTGGTGATGGGAAGCGAAGCCATCGGTATTTTGAAAAGCGCCGATGCCGCCCGAACGGCCGAACTGGAAAAATGGTTACCAGTCAGCCTGTCTACGGATCACGAAGAATCCACTGATTTTCTGGCGACAAAAGAAGGACAGTGGTACATCAGTCAGAAGAAGTAAAGACAACCTGAATGCCGTTTAGAAATGAATAAAACCGTAGTAATTACCGGAGCATCTTCGGGCATTGGAAAAGCCGCAGCCAAAAAATTTGCGGCAGAAGGCTGGAACGTCGTTGCCACCATGCGAAATCCGGAAAAGGAGCAGGAACTGAGCCTGCTTAAAAACGTGCTGGTGACCAAACTGGATGTCCAGCAACCGGATACCATTGCAACGGCCATCCGGGAAGGACTCGATCGCTTTGGGCAGATCGACGCGCTGATCAACAACGCGGGCTACGGTCAGAACGGTATTTTTGAAGCCATGACGCCGGAGCAGATTCAGCAGCAGTTTGCCGTAAACGTTTTCGGCGTTATGGACGTCACGCGGGCCGTTCTGCCGCATTTCCGCCACCGAAAACAGGGAGTAATCCTGAACATCAGTTCGGGGGCGGGGCGCTTTACGCTGCCGATGCTGTCCCTGTACTCGGCTTCCAAGTTTGCACTGGAGGGGTTTTCGGAAGCGCTTTCGCACGAGTTGTTGCCGTTGAACATTTTCGTCAAGATCATCGAGCCGGGCGGTACCGAAACTAATTTTAGCAACGTAACCCGCGAAGGTTTTGCCTACAACCCGGAGCTGACCGATTATGAACCGTTTCGGGAGGCCGCCGGTCAGCTATTTGCCAACCTGATCGGGCAGCGGCTGGTGACGGCCGACGAAGTGGCGGGTGTCATTTATTCGGCGGCTACCGACGGCACCGATACCTTGCGGTATGCTATTGGTAACGACGATTTCATGGGGCGGCTGACAGCCCGGGCGACCCTGCCGGATCAGGAGTACATCAACATCATCCGGCAGGGGTTCATGCGGTTTTTACCGACCCCCTGACGTGTTGAGAACCGGACTTTGTTTCGCGACGATTCCGGTTTTCTTTTCAAAATCTGATTTACCATGAACGAGGCTGTCGAGGTCAAAAAACTGCCGCAGATTCTGTATTCCTGCTACCTGGCCCGGAATCGGGAAGGGGAGCAGTTTGTGCCGGAACATATTTTTAGTTATCAAATTGCCGGATCTATTGTATTCAGCGATGGCGCAACAGAGCAAACGTTTAAGGAGGGCGAATTCCGGTTTCACAAACGGAATCAGCTCATTAAATTCGTCAAACAGCCGCCCGGAAACGGCGAGTTTAAAGCGCTGTCGGTCTATCTGGATCAGGATACCCTGCGTAGTTTCAGCATGGAGTACGGCTATAAAGCCGAAAAACCGCACGAAATTGGGAGCGCCATCCTACCGTTGAAGCCGCACCCCTTGTTGACGAGTTACATGGAATCCCTTGCTCCCTACCAGCAACCCAATCCGCCCACCGACGAAAATTTGATCGCTCTCAAATTGCGGGAAGCAATCCTGGTGTTGTTGCAGGCCAATCCGGAGCTGAAAGATGTGCTGTTCAATTTTGCCGAGCCGGGTAAAATCGACCTGGAAGCGTTCATGAACAAAAACTTTCACTTTAACGTGGAGCTAAAGCGGTTTGCTTACCTGACGGGCCGCAGCCTGGCCACGTTCAAGCGGGATTTTGAAAAGAAATTTCACCTTTCGCCCAGCCGCTGGTTGCAGCAGCGCCGGTTGCAGGAGGCCTACTACCGCATCAAGGAAAAAGGGGCTGCCCCCTCGGACGTTTACCTCGATCTGGGTTTTGAAGACCTGTCGCACTTTTCGTTTGCTTTCAAAAAGATGTACGGCGTCGCTCCGTCCAGGCTCTAGCGCCAACGCCTAATTCGCGCTGATTCGGAAAACCGGGGTTTCTTCGTTGCGGGACGCCACAATCAATTCCGTGGTGTTGAGGTGGGGCAGAAACAGATCCCGAACCAGTTGCGGGCAGTTGTTGTCTTTCGACAGGTGTGACAGCAGAACGTGGCTCATAAAAACCGGTTTGTGCGCCCGAAACAGCTCAAGAGCCTGCTGGTTGGACAAGTGACCTTTGCCGCCCCGGATTCGCTGTTTCAGAAAATGCGGATACCGCCCCTGGGCCAGCATTGCTTCGTCGTAATTGGTTTCCAGAAAAGCCGCATGGCACTGGCTGAAGTGGTGAATGAGCTGGTCGCAGGCTACGCCAATGTCGGTGAACACCCCCACCCGGGTGTCCTGGTAGGATACCGTAAAGCTGTGGGGATCAGCCGCGTCGTGGTATTTTGGGAATGCCGTAATGCAAAGGTTACCAATTTGAACGGGCTCGTGGCTGCTGAAAGACCGGATCGGGAAAACGTGCCGCACGAGTCGGGTGTTTTGCAGCGTTTGGGGCGTAATGAAAACCGGTAGTTGGTATTTTCCGGCCAGTTGCGAAAGACCGCTGATGTGGTCGGAGTGTTCGTGGGAAATAAAGATGGCTTTTATGTTCCGGATCGGTAACCCCAGCCGCCGGAGTCGCGTTTCGGCCTGACGGCAGGAGATCCCCGCGTCGATCAGAATGGCTTCCTGCTCATTGCCGACGTAGTAGCAATTTCCGTTGCTGCCCGAATTCAGGGAAGAAATAAATAGTGACATACCGTCGGTAAAGGTACCAAAAATAATCGGGAGTTTGTCTGAAAAACAAAACCCGGCCAAGCTGACCGGGTTGTTCCACTTACCAATCTCTATTAATAAGAAGGAGAAACGGGTGTTATCCTTCAAATAATAAGAGACCAATCGTGTTGTTTTATCACCACTTTTTTCAGATTAAATTTTCTCTAATCTCATAAGTGGCAGATAGTTAACTTGTTAGAATATGTACAAAACACACATTAAGCACCGTCGATAACCCCGTTGAGCCTATTTTTCAGGTTCTGCCTGTTCAGCAATTGCGTGGACGATCGTAACCGTCGACGATTTGGCCCCGGCCTGAGCCTTACCATCCTGAATTTTACCCACGATCAGCGCAGCCCGTGGACCAATGGTTTTGTCTAGTATTTTCTGCGAGGAACCGATTTTATGGTAGGTGCTGTCGAAATAATCAAACCGCACTTCAATCTGCCGGTACGCATAGGCGTCGGAAGTATTGGTCAGCGTGAAGTTGTGTTCATTCGTTGGCGGCTCGCCTGGATTGCCAGAATCGCTTTTTTTCCAGACCACCCGGTCAATCAGTAAATCGCGGTACGCATTGGAGGGAGGCTGGTTTTCCCGTTGTCCGGACTGGCAGGCAGCAAGGCTATAAAAAAGCAGACCGTAGATAAATTTCATTGCCAAAGTAGAAGTGATGTGTTATTAAGGGCTTAAATTGCAAAGAATAACGCAGGTTTTCTTACTTTATTAAGAAACTACAAAGCCCGGCTGCAAGTGCAACCGGGCTTTGCTAGATTTATCTATCGTACTATGAAATGAACTCATTCACACCAATACAGAAAAATCTAAAGAAAGATTATTCCGTGATGGTCTGAATAGCAAATTTAAGTAAATAGGGTAGAAAAACTTGGATGTACACGAATGAATATTTGTGGTGACATTAATTATCGAACAAAGACTTTGATTATTCCGATTTAAAATGTATGCGTTACAACCTCACCGAATTGATTGCTCAGGGAGAGGGTACCCGACTCGAGTTTAAATCAACGATTCATACGGCATACCGGATCGCCCGAACGCTGACGGCTTTCTCCAACACGTCGGGCGGTTTACTGATTGTCGGTGTGACGGACGACGGCCGGGTATCGGGCGTTGAATCCGAACTACACGAAATGCAAAAGATTGAAAAAGCAACGGATTTTCTAATTGATCCCGCCATCTCAATTAGCTACGAAGTGGTGCAGCAAGCCGGTCGGCAGGTTCTGCTGATTGATGTTCCGGAAAGTGACGAAAAGCCGCATTACGCCATTGATGAACGTGGTAATCGCACCATATACGTCCGGGCAAAAGATAAATCCATTCCTACTAATCGGCTGATGCTGACCAGTTCCAGCTTACCAGACAGCCAGTTGCTGCAATCAACAAACGTTCGCAACCTGATTCAGGTACTTCGAAAAACCGATTTCATTACGGCCAAACAATACGCTCAGTTGGTAAACATTTCGGAATACCGGGCTAACAAATTGCTCCAGCAACTGACCGAGCAAGGCCTGCTGATCATGGTTGATAAACCCCGACCCGTACGGTTTTCGCTCAAGATAACGGAGTAGCGATTACCCCACCGGTAGCCGCTAATGTCAATTAGTTACCAGACAGGTTACATACGGAGATTTCTTAAAATAAATTAAAAAAGTTATCGAATGGGCCATGTATTTTTGCCCATCTAAAACAGCCGCACTTTCGAATGGTAGTTGATAAACAACGAATTACCCAATTTTTTACCGAATTACAAGACACTATCTGTCAGGCGCTTGAGCAAACGGATGGACAGGGGCGCTTCCAGGAAGACCTTTGGGAACGTCCGGAAGGGGGCGGAGGGCGTACGCGCATTCTGCAAAGTGGCGCCGTAATTGAAAAAGGAGGAGTGCTGTTTTCGGCGGTTCATGGTCCGGCTTCGGAGGCCGTTCTCAAGCAGATGAACTCCCACGAACCGGCTGACTTCTACGCTACCGGGGTTTCCATCGTACTGCACCCGCATAGCCCGCTGGTACCGATCATTCACATGAACGTCCGGTATTTTGAGCTTAGCACCGGGCACAGCTGGTTCGGGGGCGGTATTGACCTGACACCCCATTACGTGGACGCCGAGGATGCCCGCTGGTTTCATCAGCAGTTAAAAGCTGCCTGCGACCGGCACGACCCGGCGTATTATTCCAATTACAAAACCTGGGCCGACGATTATTTTTTTATTCGTCACCGGGCTGAGACGCGGGGCATTGGCGGGATCTTCTTCGATTACCTGCGTCCGGAAAACGACGACCACAAGGCGGCTCTATTTGCTTTTGTTCAGGAGATCGGGAACACCTTTGCGCCGATATACACTCATTTTATGCAAAAAAACCGGTCCTTGCCTTTTGGCGAGAAGGAGAAAAAGTGGCAGATGCTGCGCCGGGGGCGGTATGTGGAGTTTAATCTGGTTTGGGACCGGGGCACCAAGTTTGGCCTGGAAACCAACGGTCGTACCGAGTCTATTCTGATGAGCATGCCACCGCAAGCCAACTGGATTTACGATTACCACCCCGAACCGGGTAGTCGGGAGGAGCAAACGCTCTTCGCGCTGAAGAAAGGCGTCAACTGGGTATAAAAGCCATGAATCCGCGTTATCCCGATCAGCCACGCGCTTATAAGAACCGCACCATCGGGCCCAAATCCGATCAGTGGCAGTCGTTTAGCACGGCGTTCGAGTACGTCGAGTATTCTAAAAAGAGCTTTCTGACGCGGGCGGGCGAACTCGAAAATTACCTTTATTTTATTGTGGAGGGAGGAACTTCCTCTCTCTTTTCGAAAGAAGGCCGGGAGGTGTGCCTGGATTTGTGGTTTGCTGACCATTTTGTCTCATCCTACGTCGCTTTTCTAACCCGCCAGCCTTCGCAGATTTTCATTCAGGCGTTATTTTCCACCAAAACACTGCGCATTCACTACGATGTTTTGCAAAAAATTTACGAGCAGGACGACGAAAGCAACAAAGTCGGGCGGCTGTTTGCGGAAGGGCTGTACATTGCCCGGACGCAACGGGAAATCCGGCTACTGAGCCAGACCGCCGAAGAACGGTACCTGGATTTACTGCAACGCCAACCCGAACTGGTTCAGCAACTTCCCGTTAAAACCATCGCATCCTACCTGGGTATTCATCCCGAAAGTCTGAGCCGGATCCGGAAGCAGGTGTAGACTCGATTTTCTAACATAGGTTATTTTTTGCGCTTCAGGCCCCGACTAATTTTGCCCATGATCATTCGAATACGGACATGGCATTTTTTCTGTTGTTACTCATCCTCTGGGCGGTTTTCTGGCTCACATCCCGATTTGCCTTTCGCCGGATGCTGGCATCGCATCCTAAAAAAGGCCGGCTGGCCGCAGCACTGGCCTTTTCGTTTATTGGGATCTCCCACCTGATAACACCCGAAAAAATGGAGTACATGGTTGCCGGCTGGCTTCCCTACGCGCGTGAACTGGTCATAATCAGCGGTGTTGCGGAAATAGCGGGTGGCATTGGGCTCTTGATTCCGCGGTTTCAGCGGCTGGCGGGATGGGGACTTGTTCTGTTACTGATCGCGATGTTGCCAGCCAATATCAACGTGGCCGTCCATCAGTTGCCTCCGCCGGGGGCCTACCCGCATCGCCCTGGTACGTCTGGTCACGGTTGTTGTTTCAGCCGCTCTACATCGCCTGGATCGGGTGGAGCGCGCTGAACAAGGAACATCAGGTCCGGATTTAATTTTCCACCCGGACGCTCTTGTCCGTTTTCAGGGCCTGAAGTTGCCACGGTTTCGACAAGTCGGTTTTCAAGAAACCGTTTTCAATCGTCAGCGGACTTTCAACGTTGTTGTGGTAAAGCTGGCCGGTGCCGAGGCCCTGCGGAAGCGAATTTTTAAACTGAGCCGTAAACTGAGCAATGGCATTGAGACCGATATTGGACTCCAGCGCCGACGTAATCCACCAGCCGATGCCGAGCACATTGGCGATTTCGATCCACTGACTGCAATGGATAAAGCCGCCAAGCAAGGTAGGTTTCAGGATAATAAATTGCGGTTGAATCTTTTTCAGTAACCGCTTTTTATCAACGTATTCCATGTGCCCGATCAGCTCTTCATCCAGCGCAATCGGAATCGGAGACTGGCGGCACAGTTCGGCCATGAGCTCCGGTTGGCCCTGGCGAATAGGCTGTTCGATGGAATGAATGCCGTAAGTAGCCAACTGGTTGAGTTTGGCCAGGGCCTGGTCGGGCGAAAAGGCGCCGTTAGCATCAACGCGTAGGGCAATCTGATCGGGACTGAAACGGGAGCGGATGGATTCGAGCAGGGCGCATTCCTGCTGAAAATCAAGGGCGCCAATCTTTAACTTGATGGTAGTATAACCAGCTTCCAGCTTTTCTTCAATCTGCCGACGCATAAAGTCCGGTTTTCCCATCCAGACCAGACCGTTGATGGGGATGGCCCGAACGCCGGTGCCAAACTCGTTTTCAAAAACCGTGCGGGTGCCGCCGTTGATGTAATCGCGCATGGCGGTTTCGAAACCAAACTGAATGGACGGCAGCCGATCGCTGATGAGTTGCAGCACAATCGGAATATTCCAGTGGAAAAGCTGCAAATCCAGTTGATTGAACAGATCGCAGGTGTGACGAAGCTGTTCAGCAAAGTCAGGACGGTCGTCAATGCTCAGGCCCCGAAGCGGCCCGCACTCCCCCCAACCGACAACCGCCGGATCTTCGTCGTCGCAGATTCGGATGAAGTAACTGTCTTTTTGGGTTAAGGTACCCCGCGACGTTCCGGCCTCGAACGTAAAATGCAGTGTATATTTAAAGAAGTCGGCCTTGAGACTCATGGGATACGGTTGAAGAACGGGCTTTCACCATTAAAAGTAGTAATTTTGGGGGTTACTGGATAGGACTGTTAATAAAATATTACGTAAATCTTAGTGTTTAACCACCTGCTGAAACCTTTAAGCTGGCTGTACGGCGGAATTACCGACGTTCGTAACCTACTGTACGACAGGAAGATTATTTCAGTGTTAACGCCCGCAACCTACACCATTGCTGTAGGGAATCTGACGGTTGGCGGAACGGGCAAAACTCCCCACGTCGATTATCTGGTCAGCCTGCTCAAACAAACCGGACCGGTTGCCACCCTCAGCCGGGGCTACGGTCGCCAGACGCGCGGTTTTCGGGTCGTGACGGATGCGGACACCGCCGATACCGTAGGGGATGAACCGCTGCTGCTGTACCGGAAACACGGCAAAACGGCGGAAATCGGTGGGGCGGATGTGCTGGTGAGCGTTGGCGAAAAGCGCGCGGAGGCCATCCCGAAGCTGTTGACAATCCGACCGGATTGGCGGGCAATTGTGCTGGATGATGCTTTTCAGCACCGTCCTGTCCACCCGCAGCTGAACCTGCTGCTGATGGATTATAACCGGCCATTTTATGCTGATCAACCTTTCCCGAGCGGGCGGCTGCGCGAACGGCGGCACGGTGCCCTGCGGGCGGATGTGGTGCTGGTAACCAAGTGCCCCGATGAACTGGAAGCCGCCGAACAGCGGGCAATTCAACAGCGAATCCGGACGTACAGCCGGGCGGACGTACCGGTATTTTTTACGGGTTTGCGGTATGGAAAACCCGTCGGGTTTGCGGATTCTTTCGTAAAAAACGAAGGACCACGGGAGAGACGCGTGGTGCTGGTATCGGGTATTGCCCGGCCTGAACCGCTGGAACAGTACGTAAAAACGCATTTCACGCTGGCCGGTCACCTGCGGTTTGCGGATCACCACCGGTATACCCCGGCCGATCTGGAACGAATTGTGCGGGAGTTGCCCGGGGATGGAACGGTTCTGACCACCGAGAAAGACTTTGTGAAACTGGCTCCTCTGCTGGCTGAAACCGGTCTGGATGCTTCCCGGTTCTGGTATCTGCCGATCGAAATAATGTTTCTGAGCGGTGAAGCGGAGTTCAGACAAATCGTTGAGCAAACCGACCTAGATCGACCAAGCCAGGCGGGCGCCGGTGTTAAAAAAATATAATAACCGAAAAAGTAGTCGTCGCGAATCAATAAATTGGCGAAATCCTAGTTCAGACAATATGCGTCTTGTTTATATTCTGAGTGTAAGTATTCTGTTTATCTGGGCAACCTTGCCCGCGAAGGCCCAGTTGCCAACCCGCATGCCGCAGTTTGGCGGTAACCGAATGGGGGCCAGCGGGCAGGCAACCAGCACGGGCAGTCAGGGAGGAAATTCCGGAGGACCAATCCTCGACGACTCGACCAAACTGATTTATGGGCCCACCACCACACGGTATTTTCTGGAAAGCGACGTACTGAACAACCGCAAAACGCTCATTCCGATTGATACAACGCTGGAAGACGTTCAGCGAACCAATTACCTCAGTCGCTATAACTACTTGTATACGGATTTGGGCAACCTGGGAACTGCTTTGCGCTCCGTGTTCTACGCAACGCCGGCCATCGGTTCCCAGACTGGCCTGAATGCCTACACGCTCTACGGTTATCAGACCCAGACGGTTCGGTATTTCGATACCCGCTCACCCTTCACCAATATGTATCTGGTGCTTGGAGGACGCGGTCAGAACATGGTAAATTTTGATTTCGCCCGAAACATCAATCCACGCTTGAATACCGGCTTTAACCTCCAGCGGATGACATCGGACGTGCAGTTTGTGGGGGGAAGTGGCAATGTAACGACGACACCGCGGCTGGTGGAAAACTGGAATTTTGTGGTCCACGCCAACTACCGCTCCCGCACAAACAAGTACACCTTGCTGGCGCATTATAACAACCTCAACCACCGTTCCGTTGATCAGGGGGGCATCACCGAACCCGCTAGTACCACCGCCAACGTCGCTGACCCTACCCTGGACCGCGACCCTATTCTGACGAATGCGAACTCCCACGAAAAGCGAAATGAGTTCCATCTTTATCAGCAGTACGTTCTCGACACGGCTTTTCAGGTTTATCAGACCCTCGATTTACGGGCGCAGAGCTACCGCTATACCGATACCGATCTGGCTCAAGGACTGGCGTTTCCCGAACCGTCGAATCCGGCCCGAAAACCGCTGTATCCCGATTTTGTGTACGACAGTGTCGAAACCCGCCAGACAACGCTGTTTCAGTCACTGGATAATCAGATTGGGCTGAAAGGCCAGTTTTCGTTTCGTCGGTCGGCGTTCAATTACCGGGCCTGGCTTCGAAACCGCCTTTACGGTCTGACGAATCAATACAATGCCGCCCGGCTTTTGCCGGATGAAAGCTACAAAAGCAGTCGGTTCGAAACCTACGTGGGGGGCTGGCTGGGCTATTATTTTCCCGACAGCCTGACGCGCGTTACGGCCGAAATGGAATACCTGTTGGGGCGCGACTTCCGGTTTCAGGGCCGAATCGAAAGCCGTTTTCTGGTGGGGGGATACGAAAGTATATTTGCCTCACCGACCTTGCTGCAGGAACGCTACATCAGCAACATCTACCAGTGGGACCACCTCAGCCGCTTGTCGTCGCAGTTCGGGTTACGCGGTACGCAACACATTTACGGCCTGCTGAATGTGCGGCTGGGGAAACTCAAGCTAAGTCCCAGCCTGGATTATTACCTGCTGACCAATTACATTTATTTCGATACGCTGGCCATGCCGCGGCAACTCCCGGAGGCATTCAGTGTTTTCCGGACGGGGCTGGGGCTGGAGTTCCGGGCGGGCAAATTCAGGCTGCTGGGGCAGGGTTATCATACGCTGGTTTCGCGCGACGACGTGCTCCGGATTCCGCAGTTGTTTGCCAATGCGCAGGTGGAATACGGTTTTCTGCTGTTCAAGAAACTGTACGTGCTCGTGGGGGTTCAGGCGCATTACAAATCCGCGTATTTTGCCGATCAGTACATGCCGCTCACCCAGCAATACCACCTGCAGGACGAGGTTCGACTGGATGATTTCATTCTGGCTGAACCGTTTGCCAACTTCCGCATCAACCGGGTGCGGCTGTTTGTCAAGTTAGCCCACGCCAACCAGGAGCTCTTGGGGCAGGTGTATTACAGCGCCCCGTATTTCCGAACCATCAGCCGTTCGTTTTCTTTTGGGGTACATTGGTTATTATTTGATTAAATTCGTACTGTGAAAACCCTGCACATCCTCAACGGCGACGCAACGGCCGAAGCCTTTGCCCAGTCAAACATCGTCCGGCCCTCCGATCCGTCCGATGTCCTCATCTGGCGCGAAGCGCTGTCGGAAGGTCCGGTCAAGGCGGAAGGCCCCCTCGACGAATTCTGGGGCATCCGGCGGGCGTGGCTTTCCGTTTACGCCGGAGAACCGGCCGCGGACAGTTATGATCAGCAAGTGGTTCAGGAACTGAAAAAGCTGGCGAATTCGGCCGATTACGACGAAATTTACCTCTGGTTCGAGCACGATCTGTTCTGCCAGATCAACCTGGTTTTCTTACTGGCGCAACTGGCCCAGCAACCGCGAAAGGCCGCCAAAATCAAACAGGTATCAGTGGATTCGGTACCGGGCGAACCATTTTTCAAAGGCATGGGCCAACTGACCGGAGCCCAACTGGCGACCCTCTATTTGCAGGCCGAAGAACTAACTTCGCACGAGCTGGATGCCGCGGCACGGGTTTGGCGGGCCTACGCCGGGCCGGATCCGATGGCGGTTCAGGACCTGCTGGGTGCGGATCTGGGGCGACTACGGTTTCTGAAAACCGCGTTGACCTACCATTTGCAGCGGTTTCCGTTTACCAGCAACCACCTGAACCTGAACGAACACCTCCTGACGGCTATTCTGATGGAAGGCCCGCTGACCGAAGACCGGCTGATTGAGCGCTTCTTGCAACAGGACCGCGTTTATGGCATCACGGACCTGAGCGTTGCCGAATACATCCGGCAGTTGAACGGCAAACTCTGGGCGTATACCGACGAGGGGGTGAGTCTGACCGAAGCCGGGGCCGACATCATTTCCGGGCGTCGGCAGCTTAACCCGGTGGAACGCTGGCTGGGGGGCTTCTACCAGACCCCCGACTCACCCTATCGCTGGGATTCTGAACTGGAAAAACTGATTGAAGTGTGATTACGACCTTAGGCTTAGAGCTTCCGTCCGATCCGCGTTGGGTCGATGTTGCCAAAATGAACCTGGGCGACATCCTGATCGATCACGCTTTTTGTGAACAGAAAGCCGCATCGTCGTGTATTTCGCTGATCGTGCAGTATCCCGAACACGAGAAACTGGTGGAGGTGCTGACGCCGGTGGTGGCCGAAGAATGGGGGCACTTTCAGCGTGTTTTGAAGGAACTTCGCAAACGGAACATTCCGTTGGGGAAACCGCGCAAAGACGAGTACGTGAATCAATTGCAGGCGATTCTGCGCAAGCCGAGCGATCGGAACGAGCAGTTGATGGAAAAGCTCCTGCTCAACGCCCTGATCGAAGCCCGCAGCGCCGAACGGTTTAAGCTGCTGTCGGAAAGCCTGACGGACGAATACCTGCAGAAGTTTTACCGCGAACTGATGATTTCGGAAGCCGGGCATTACCGTAATTTTATTGAGCTGGCCGAAGAATACGTGCCGAAGGAGAAGGTCCGCAAACGCTGGAAGGAGTTTCTGGAAGCCGAAGCGGAAATTATGAAGACGATGGAAGTGCGGGCCGACCGGTTTCATTGAGTCGGCATTACCCTATTAGTTTCGTAAAATGTCATTTTTAAGCGAGGTTGCCCAGCACATTTTCCAGCGCCATCAAACGCGGATGGACAACGTGTGGGTAATTGTGCCGACGCGCCGGGCGGTTTCTATTTTTCAGCAACACCTCTGTGAGCAAACCGATACGCCATTTTTGTCGCCCCACGTGCTGGCCGTCGATGACTTCATCACCCAGAGCGCGGGCGTGCTGCTGATTGATCCGGTCAGTCTGCTGTTTGAATTATACGAAGTTTTCAAGGAAATCGATGCGTCGCTGGAATTCGGACGGTTTCTGAACTGGGCCAGCGTGCTTTTGACCGATTTCGACCGCATCGATCAGTACATGATTTCGCCCTCGGAGCTGTTTAGCTACCTGACGGCGGCCAAAGCCCTTGAGCGCTGGAAACTGGAAATCCCCGATGGCCGCCCGGCGAAACTCGAAACCGCCGGTACGCAGCGGTATTTCAAGCTATTCGAGAACCTCGAAACGGCGTATCAGGCCCTGCACGAACGGCTGCTGGCGAAAGGCTGGGCCTACCGGGGCATGGCCTACCGGCTGCTGGCCGAACAGATTGAGGAGAAAGTGCGCGATAATCCGGCTTATGAACAACTCTACTTCGTGGGATTCAACGCCCTGAGCCGGTCGGAGGAGCAAATCGTGAAAACGCTGGTGAAGGCGCAGAAGGCCGAAATGCTCTGGGATACCGACGCTTACTATATGCAGTCGAGACGGCAGGAAGCCGGTAAAATGCTGCGGACTTATAAAGCCGAAGGGTGGAGCGGCCCCTGGACCTGGGAGCAGAGCCTGCTGACGAATAAGCCCAAACATATTCAGGTCATTGGCGTTCCGAATGCCAGCATGCAGGCAAAAGTAGCCAGCCAGCTCTACCGGCAAAAGGCGGGTTCCGACCCGGACGGCGGCACCACGGCCTTGGTGCTGGGCGACGAAACGCTGCTGTTGCCCGTGCTCTATTCGCTCGGCGGACTAGTCACCGACCTGAACGTAACAATGGGGCTTTCGTTGCAGAATTCCCACCTTTACACCCTGGTTGATGCCCTGTTCGAAATGCAGCGGACGGTGGTGGGCTTCCAGAAAAAAGATGGCAGCGGCACGGTTTTCATCCCCAAATTCCACTACCGGCACGTCGTCAAAATCCTGAATCACCCGTTTGTCCGGCAGTACGAACGGGGGCGGTTGGCCGCGTTGACGGAAGACGCCCCCCGCATTGTCCAGAAGACGCTCACGGCCATCACGACCGATAACCTGGTGTATCTGGACGAGCGGCAACTGATTCAGATGGGCGAAAATGATCCACTGTTCGAGGTGCTGTTCCGCCGGTGGCCCGACGACAAACCGTTGGTGGTGATCCGGCAGTTTTACGCGCTGATCGACGTGCTGAAAGGCGTCTATGCCGAGCAGCAGGACGCCATCGAGGCCGAATACTTGTACCTGTTTCAAAACTTGCTGCGGCAACTGGAAACCACCCTCGAGCGCGAAGACCGCAACGAACTGGTGGATATCCGGAGCCTGAAGCAGTTTTTGTACGAACTGATTCGGCAGACCAGCATTCCGTTTGAAAGCGAGGGGGGGAGCGCCCTGCAGGTAATGGGGATGCTCGAAACCCGGGCGCTGGATTTTGACCGGCTGATCATTCTGTCGGTGAACGAAGGGGTGCTGCCTCAGTCGCGTAAGCTGAATTCCCTGTTGCCCTTCGATGCCTGCACGGCCGTTGGCCTGCCGACTTACCAGGACCAGGAATCGGTGATGTCGTACCATTTTTACCGACTCCTGCAGCGGGCCAAGGAGGTTTCACTGCTTTACGTTACCTCCGCCGACGCCTACGGGACCAGCAAAGGCGAGAAAAGCCGGTTTATCCGCCAGCTTGAACACGAACTGGTTCCGACTTCGAAAGGAATGATAACCCTGAGTTACCCGACGGTGCGTTTTGGTCAGATGGCCGAGAAAAAGCCGTTGCTGGACGCGTACGATTCGCTCGACATTCCGAAAAGCGAAGCCATTCTGGAAAAACTGAGAAAGGAATTGGAGGGCCAATTCAACCCGGTCAAAAACCGCACGTTTGGCGGCATATACCCCACATTGCTGAACAATTTCCTGAGTTGTTCCCTGAAATACTACTTCAGCCGGGTCATCAGCATGCAGGAGGATGAGGACGTCAGCGACGAAATGGACGCGGCTGAGTTTGGGCAGTGGATTCACAACACGCTCGAAATGCTCGACCAGCAGTACCGGATGACGGGCCAGGAAGTCAGCGCCGAAACCGTGACCACCACGCTGAAGCGCAATTACGAAGAGCAGTTTAAAAACCGCGTCACCGAATCGGGCGTCAACCGTCTGCTGTACCGGATTGGCGAAGACCTGATGGTGCGTTTCAACGACTTGCAGACGGAACGGTACGGCCAAAATCTGGAAGTGCTGCAAACGGAAGAGGAATGGGACACGTTTCTGGACGTTGACACGGCTATTGGCCCCCTGCGCATCCGGATTGCCGGAAAAATTGACCGGGTTGAGCGGCTGCGGCAACCCGACGGCACGACGCTCATCCGGGTGGCCGACTATAAAACCGGCAAGGTGGAAGCCAAGGATGCCGACGTCAAAAGCATTGACCTGCTGCTGGCTGATTCGCAGAAAGACAAGGCCCGCCAGTTGTGGCTGTACCAGTACCTGGTTTACAAAAAAATGCTGCAAAACCGGGGCCTGCAGTTTGATAAGGAATGGATCGACGGAACCAATACGCGGGTCGTGGCCGGTTTTTATTCCTTCCGCAACCTGGAGGGCGGTTTTCTGGAAAACAAACTTTATTTGGGGCCACCCGAAGAATTTGTACGGCAGACGGAAAATCACCTACGAAAAATTGTTGCAGACTTGTTTGATCCCGCCCGGCCATTCCAGAAAACGAGCGAAAAAAAGATTTGCGAATGGTGTGAATACCGGAAACTGTGCGGCCGTTGAGCCGCACAGTCGGCCGGTCAGTCCTCCCGTTTTCGCTGCAAAGTAGCCGGTTTTTCCTTCGATGTTTCGTTGAGCAGCACGGCTTGCTGCAGGAGCGTCCGGATCAGTTCCTCGTTTACCTCGCCCGCCCGGACAACCAGCGAACGGACGGTCCGGCGCCCCCGGTTTTCGAGGACGTTTTGATCATCAGCCAGTTCGTAACCGCGTAGAAAACAGAGATCAACGGCCACCTCCGGACTCCGCAGCGGATTGAGGTAACATAACTGTCCTTTATGCGAATAAAAGGGCACTCCCCAATTAATTTTCTCCTGAATACGAGGGGCTGCTTCCAGGATTAATCGGCGTATATGGTCTAATAGGCGATGAATTTCGGGGTTTTGTCGATTTATGTATTCGTCAACTGTCATGGTTTGTTGTTATGCCGTAATTTCGGTGCTAAGTTAGCTGAAAAATCAAAATTCGACAGTAGAGCGCTGCCGGACGTTACTTTCCCAATGGGCGTAATACCGCGCTCAGTTCAACATTTATTTCTGTGAAAAGGTGGATTGCAATTGGATTAGTGCTGCTGGTTGTTGGCGGCATTATTTATTACAACAAGTTCTACAAACAGCAGCCGGGGGGCAATCCGGGCGGCCGGGGTGGTGCCCAGGCTGGCGGTAGCCCCGGTGGGCGCGGTGCGGGTGGTCCAACATCGATCAACGTGTTTGTAGTGGCTTCGCAGAATTTGAAAGATGAAGTGGTGGCAACGGGTTCGCTTATTGCCGCCGAACAGGTCGATATTTACCCGGAAGTTTCGGGCCGGATTGTGCAGCTAAACATTCAGGAAGGGCGTTCCGTTAGCCAGGGAACCTTGCTGGTGAAGCTGTACGACGGTGATTTACAGGCCCAATTGCTGAAGTTGAAAGCCGTTGAGGAAAATAATCGTCGAACCGAAGAGCGTAACAAACAGTTACTCGATCGGGGTGGAATCAGCCAGCAGGAATACGACATTGCGTCCACGAATTTGAAGAGTGCCCTGGCTGATATTGAATTGACCAAAGCGTCCATTCGGCGGACGGAAATCCGGGCTCCGTTTTCCGGAACGATCGGTTTGCGGAACGTGAGTCTGGGCGCGGTGGTATCGCCGAATACGTTAATCGCGCGGTTGCAGCAAACCAGCTCGATGAAGCTGGATTTTTCGGTTCCGGAAAAATACGGTCCGGCGGTCAAGATTGGCAGTACGATTTCGTTTATGATCGACGGTTCCGACAAAGTATTTAACGGTGCAGTGTACGCCATTGAACCCGGCGTGGAAGAAGCCACCCGGAATTTGCGGATTCGGGCGCGGGTTGCCAACAACTCCGCGAGTTTACGGCCCGGTACCTTTGCCAAAGTGAATCTGGTTATCAACACCACCGACGCGCTGGTGGTACCGACCCAGTCGGTGATTCCGCAAACCCGGGGTAGCCAGGTCGTTGTCATCGAAAACGGGAAAGCGGTTTTCAAGGATGTGAAAATCGGTCTACGGAATGCCAACGTGGTGGAAGTGACGCAGGGGTTGCAGCGGGGGGATTCCGTGGCGACGACGGGTCTGATCTTTTTGCGGCCCGACTCCCCGGTTAAGGTGGCCAAAGTGGACAAGCTGACGGGGCAAAATGGACCTGCTACCGGGGGGGCGGCAGGAAATAGTGCAAGCATGAGATAACGAAAAAAATCGATGAGTCTACCTTCCATAAGCCTGCGACGACCGGTTTTCGCCATGGTCATGTCGATCGTGATCATCCTGTTTGGGGTGATCGGTTTTACTTTTTTGGGCGTACGCGAATACCCGGCCATCGACCCGCCGATCATTTCGGTACGGACCAGTTACGTCGGGGCCAACCCGGATATTATCGAGTCGCAGATTACCGAGCCGATTGAAAAATCGCTCAACAGCATCGAAGGCATCCGGACGATTTCGTCGACCAGCGCCCTCGGCAGCAGCAACATCACCATCGAGTTTGACCTGGGTGCCGACCTGGAGCGGGCGGCTAACGACGTGCGCGACAAGGTATCGCAGGCCCAGCGGCAGCTTCCGCAGGATATTGATGCCCCGCCGGTGGTGAGCAAGGCTGATGCCAACTCCGACCCCATTATTTTCATGCCCGTGCAGAGTTCAACCCGTAACCCGATGCAACTGTCGGATTACGCCGAGAACGTGTTGCAGGAGCGTCTGCAAACGATTCCGGGCGTTAGCCAGGTTATGATTTACGGGCAGAAACGCCCCGCCATGCGGCTCTGGATCGATCCGGCCAAGCTCTCAGCCTACCGGTTGACTTCTCAGGATATTCAGGACGCCTTGACGCGCCAGAACGTCGAATTGCCGGGCGGTAAAATTTACGGGAACAACACCGAGCTAACGGTGAAAGCGGCCGGACGGCTGGTTACCGAAGAAGATTTCAACAACCTGATTTTGCGGCAAACTTCCAACCAGATTATCCGTTTCAAGGATGTGGGCTACGCCGTGTTGGGACCGGAAAACGAAGAATCGGCGGCCAAACAGAACAACGCATCGGGGGTAATTCTGGTGATGATTCCCCAGCCCGGAGCCAACTACGTGGCCATTGCCGATGAATTTTACAAACGTTTGGAAGACATCCGGCGGGAACTGCCGCCCGACATCCGGATTCTGAACGGGATCGACCGGACCATTTTCATCCGGAAATCAATTGAAGAAGTAACCGAAACCATCGCCATCGCGTTTGTGCTGGTGGTCATCGTCATTTACTTGTTCTTCCGCGACTGGCTGATTTCCATCCGCCCGCTGATCGATATTCCCGTTTCCCTGATCGGGACGTTCTTTGTTATGTATATTTCTGGGTTCAGTGTCAATGTGTTAACGCTGCTTGGGATTGTACTGGCTACCGGTCTGGTGGTCGACGACGGGATTGTGGTTACGGAAAACATCTTCAAGAAGATTGAAGGCGGCATGGACATGAAACGGGCAGCCAAGGAAGGCTCCGAAGAAATTTTCTTCGCCGTTATTTCAACCTCGGCCACGCTGGCGATTGTGTTCCTGCCCGTAATCTTTTTGCAAGGGTTCACCGGACGGCTTTTCCGGGAGTTTGGGGTAGTTGTCGCCAGCTCCGTTCTGATTTCGGCTTTTGTTTCACTGACCCTGACGCCGGTATTGAGCGTTAAGCTCGTCAGCAAGGACCACGGGAAAGGTTCCTGGTTTTACCGGAAAACCGAACCGTTTTATCAATGGCTCGATAATTCCTACCGATCGGCCCTGACGGATTTTATGAAACGTCGGCGGTGGGCCTTTGCGCTGATTGCCGTTTGTCTCGCGCTGGTTTTTGGTCTGGGTTCCCAACTGAAGTCGGAGCTGGCTCCGCTGGAAGACCGTGGACGGGTTCGGATTCCGATCACGGCCCCGGAAGGAACGAGCTACGAAGCGATGAGCCGCATTACAGACCGGGTGAACCAGTTTGTGCTGGATTCGGTACCGGAAATCAACTTTACGTTTAGTGTTATTGCCCCCGGTAACTCCGGGGCCGGCGCTGTCAACTCGGGCTTTGTGTCGCTCAACCTGGTCGATCCGACCGAGCGGGAACGTTCACAACAGGAAATCACTGATTACCTGAGCAAAAACCTAAAAGGTTTTAGCGAAGCCCGGATGAACGCGACCCAGGAGCAAACCATCCAGGTGGGCCGCGGTGGCGGTGGACTTCCCGTTCAGTTTGTCATTCAAAACCTGAATTTCCAGAAACTTCAGCAGGTGCTTCCCAAGTTCATGGACGAGGTTCAGAAAGACCCGACGTTCCAGGGCTTCGACGTAGACTTGAAATTTAACAAGCCCGAACTGAACCTGAGCATCGACCGCGAAAAAGCAACCAGCCTCGGGGTATCGGTACAGGACGTGGCGCAGACCCTGCAACTGGCGCTGAGTAACCGACGGCTGGCGTACTTCCTGATGAACGGGAAACAGTACCAGGTCATCGGGCAGGTATTACGTGACGACCGTGACGAACCCGTCGACCTGGCCTCGTTTTACGTCCGCAACAACGTTGGAGAACAGGTGCAACTCGACAACCTGGTGAAGTTCTCGGAAGTATCGAGTCCTCCGCAAGTGTATCACTACAACCGGTTTAAGTCCGCAACGGTCTCGGCCGGTCTGGCACCGGGCAAAACCATCGGCGACGGGGTGGAAGCCATGCAGGCCATTGCCGCCCGCACCCTGGACGATACCTTCCAGACGGCCCTGTCGGGTTCCTCGCGTGACTACGCCGAAAGTTCATCGAACACGCTGTTTGCGTTCGTGCTGGCGCTGGTGTTGATCTACCTCATTCTGGCGGCTCAGTTTGAAAGCTTTACCGATCCGTTTATCATCATGTTAACGGTGCCGCTGGCGATTGCCGGAGCCGTGTTGTCGCTCTGGATGTTTAACCAGACGCTCAACATTTTCTCGCAGATCGGAATCATCATGCTGGTTGGTCTGGTTACTAAAAACGGTATTTTGATCGTGGAGTTTGCCAATGAGAAGCGCAAGGAAGGCATGAGCAAGCTGGAAGCAGCCATTGAAGCTTCAGCGCTGCGGCTTCGCCCGATTCTGATGACCAGTTTGGTGACGGCCTTTGGCGCCCTGCCGATTGCGATGGGCCTCGGAGCCGCGGCCAAAAGCCGGATTCCGCTGGGGATCGTGATCGTGGGCGGCATTGTCTTCTCACTGATCCTGACGCTGTTTGTCATTCCGGCGATGTATTCCTTTATGTCGCGGTATAAACCCGTTGATAATTCCGCCTACGAAGACCATCCGCAGCCGCTGCAACCGCTGCCGGAACCGGAGCCCCGCAAGCGCAAAAGCGAGGAGCTGTACGGCGAAGAAGTATAAAATGAAAAAACCGGCAGAGATGCCGGTTTTTTCATTTGCAGGGATTGCTCACACTTGCGGAGCGCGGGCCATGCCGGTGCCCACGTCGGCGGGGTCAAAACCGGCTTTGATGCCCGTTTCCGTTCCGGATGCGATCAATTTTGCCATCAGGGTCGCAGGAGTCAGCAAGCCGGTTTTCATAATCTTTTCAGCCCACAGAGCCGCCACGCCCGCTACGTGCGGAGTCGCCATGCTGGTGCCGCTCATCTGCGCAAAACCGCCACCGGGTTTGGCCGACAGAATGTTTACGCCCGGTCCGGAAATATTGGCCCCGGTATTGGAGAAGGGAGCCACAATGAAGCCCTGCGCGCTTTCGCCCAGAGCCGCCACTGAAACCATGCCTTCCGATACGGCCGGTGGGCTTACCGAAATTTCAAAATCCGGATTGACATCGCGCTGGCTTTCGTTACCGGCCGCAGCAATGAGAACCGTCGCCTGGGCGAAAGAACCCTGAATGCGAATCAGGGCCGCCAGCCGTTCGAACAATTGCACGTTGGCCCGGTAGCCTTCGAGGGCGTAGGAGGTTGCCAGTTCGACCGGATAACCCTGGTCGATCAGTTGTTTGACAAAGCCGGGAAAATCCATTCCCAGCGACATTGAAATCACGTTGGCGCCGTTCTGCCCCGCCCACTGAATGGCGCTGACAATCTGGTCGCTGGAACCACCGCCGTTTTGGCCGAGCACTTTGCCGATCAGCGCTTTCTCAACACCGGGCGCAACCCCAATCCGGGTGTTGTTGGTCGCCCGCCCGAAGATGGTACCGGCGCAGTGGGTGCCGTGGCCGTGTGGATCGCCATTGCCTTCGCCCGTAAAGTCCTGTTCGATCACCTGAACGCCCGCGAACGCCGGGTGACTGGCGTCAATACCGGTGTCCAGCACGGCCACCACCACACCCGAACCGGTGAACGGGGAGGTGTCGGCTCCTACGGCTTTGATGCCCCAGGCAACGGTCTGAGCCGCCGGTTTGACCCTTGTCTTGACGTTAAGCGGTTCGATCAACCGCATCGGAATGGCCGGTGCAACCGCCAGCACGCTGGAGTCGCGCGTTACGGCCGACACCCTGCGGGGCTCAATTTCGTCCACTTCAACGGCCAGCCCGGCGGCTACCGACTCAACCGTACGAACTTGCGAAAGAACCCCTAGAAAGGGGTCACGCGTGGCGGTTTGCGTGGTTCGGAGAATAATGTGTTTCTGTTTCATGGGACTGGGGTCGGGACTTATGATGAATAATAAGGTAGGTTTTCTGGGCGAAATGGAAAGCCACTTGGACGCATTCTTCCGGGCGACTCGATCGACTTCCGGACTGTTAAACCGCCAGGTCGACCCGTTTTAAAAATACGATAATCCGTTTACGGACGCATGCAATTGCCGCAAAACCGACCGTATGGGATACATCCAGCGGGCGGGGCGTCATTGTCTGCCGATTGGCGCGCGCAACCCTACGCTGCTACTGACTTCAGGAAGTATGGAAACTGTCTAAAAGCCGTTGAAAGCAGACCAAAGTTAACGTGGTAACCAATTATAAAACAGCGTATTTATGCCTGATTTTTTGGTTGCGTAATTTCACGTACGGCAGGTAAAAGGTACTTGGTCACGAGGGGAAATTAAAGAAGGTAGCCTGAATTTCTCGTCAATTCGGTTTATGCTGCTTGTAATCAAAACGTTATCTGTTGGATAACTCGTTCAGGATAGGAAGCTCGTTAGAAGATACTTTTGGATGGCTTCTGCCGGTTGTGTTTCCGAAAAAGGGCACTTACGACAAAAACGAGGAGCAACTCGATAAAGCCCCACTTGGCCACCTCCAGGGCGTTGAGCATACGGGGCTGCTCGGCAGGGACTTCCTGGAAAGAAGTCTTTTGGAAAGATGCGGGCGATTGATCAATCGATACAGGTTCCATAACGTCCTTTTTGTATTAGACGCCCCTGTACGGGAAAAGTAACAAGTTTTGGCCTAAATTCGCCGAAGTATGAGGAGAAGTCAGGGGAGGGAAATCCCTTTGGGGCAGAGGGATTTTTCCTCCGCCCCGGTTTCTGTTTACTCGCTTCGCAGGGCCTTCACCGGATTCATTCCGGCGGCTTTCAGGGATTGGAAACCGACGGTAAGGAGCGCAATCAGGAACGTGCTGGCCACGGCGATGGCAAAAATGCCGGGGCCCAGATCGATGTGAAACGTGAAGTGCTTCAGCCAGGCATTCATTCCGTAGTAAGCCACCGGAGCGGCTACGGCAAAAGCGATCAGGATCAGGCGGGAAAACTCTTTGCCAAAAATCCACAGAATTTGCCCGGCGCTGCTGCCCAGCACTTTCCGAATCCCAATTTCCTTGGTTTTTTGAGCGGCCATAAACGATACCAGCCCGTAAAGACCCAGGCCACCGATGAAGACGGCAATGGCAGCAAAGGTTTGAATCAGCTTGAGCATGAGGTCTTCAGCCTTGTAAAAATTTGCGATATGCTCATCCAGAAACTCGTACTCGTAAAGCTGATCGGGATGTAGCTCGCTCCACGTTTTTTCCAGCGCAGCGAGCGTAGGTTTTACCGTTGCTCTATCAATTTTAACCGCGTAGCTCCCGTACAAATCGCTGGCCGACATAATGCAAATGGCGTTGATGTCTTCGTGAAACGATCGGTCGTGGAAGTCGCTCACCACCCCGACAATTGGTCCCGTTGTTTGACCTTTGTCTAAACTGAGGGTTTTTCCGATGATCTCCTGCGAGGATTTTAGCCCCAGTTTTTTAGCAAACATCTCATTGACCAAGAACTCACGGGCGGAATCGGCCGGAAACAGATTTCGCCCAGCTACCAGCTTTAGCCCAAACATCGGGAGGTACTGCTCGTCGGCGGCTTTTACGCTGACACTGAATTGCTCCTCTTCAATTCGGTTGTCGTACCGTGGAGAGGTATTCCAGACGTTGTAATTCGAAGCCGGTGCCGACTGGCAGACGGACACGGTTTGGACACCCGGAATCTGGGCAAGCTGGTTTTTGACGGTTTTGATGGTCACGGGCTTCGATTCGGGCGCAATGGGCAGCATAACAACGGCCTCCTTATCGAAACCCAGATCGGATTGTGTGGTAAACCGCATTTGATCCGTAATGACAATCATGCCAATGATCAGCGCCTGAGAAATCGCGAACTGGCCCACAATCAGCGTACGCCGGGTATTGAAACCACCGATGTGCTGCTGCGACACTTTGCCTTTTAAGGCCAGAACCGGCTGAAAACCCGCCAGAATCAGGCCGGGGTAGGAGCCGGCAAAGAGCGTAACGACAAGCGCCAGCGCAGGCAGGAACAACGCCAGACGCCAGTCTTCCAGCGGATTGAGGCTGATCTGCACCTGAAACCAATTGTTGACGGAGGGCAGCAGCAACCAGGCCGCAGTGCACGCCAGAAAAATGGCCAGCGTGGTAATTAAACCGGTTTCGGCGATGAACTGCCAGAAAAGCTGCCCGCGAAAACTTCCCAGCACTTTTCGGACGCCCACTTCCTTGGAGCGGTTGAGGGCCTGCGCCGTAGCCAGGTTAATAAAGTTGATGCAGGCGGTGATGATCAGAAAGAAGCCGATACCGCCCAGAATCCACAGATTGCTTTTGGAGATCGTACCGCCGTAACGGGGGTTGAAATGGATATCGGCCAGCGGTTGCAGCTTATAATGGTGGACGTTTTTGCTGGTTGGACGGTATTTCTTAACGTACGCGGGCAGCACCTGCTCAACCTGCTCGGGCGAGACCCCGGGTTTCAGCCGGACGAAGCACTGCATGGCGCTGTTCATGCCGCCCCACGATTCATCGCTGGCCATCCATTCGTCGTACTGCTTCAGGGTGTTGTAGGAAAGGAAAATCTCGGTTTTTCGATCGGTGTTAACGGGCAAATCCTTCAGAATACCGGTAATGCGGAATTGAACTTTGTTGTCCAGGCGGAACGTCTGGTTGATGGGATTCCGATCACCGAAATACTTTTTAGCCATTTTCTCCGTCAGAATGGCCGTGTTGGGTTCGCTCAACACCGTTTTGAAGTCACCCCGCAACAACGGATAATTGAAGATGTCGAAGAAGTCGGTTTCAACGAAAGCCACGCCCGCGTTTTCCTTGAACTTCTGGATTTGCCCACCATTTCGGAGGCTGATCAGAACATCGTTGGAGCTGGCAATCCGGGCTACTTTCTCGCCGAAGGTGTAGTCATTCCGAAATACCTTGCCGAACGGGTTCGGAACGTTGGGCTTGTAGCTGACGGTTTCGCGGTGTTGCTCCGTGACGAAGCGGTAAATCCGGTCGGCGTTCGGGTGAAAAGTATCGAAGTTCAGGTGGTAGCTAATGAGCTTGAAAATCAGAATCCCGCAGGTCATGCCCAGGGCCAAGCCCGATACATTGATGAGCGTGTACGCTTTTTTGCGCTCCAGATTCCGCAGCGCAATTTTGAAATAATTACGAATCATGGCCGTAGGGGTCGGTTTGGGGTAATCAGTTGGTTTTCGTCTGAAAAAGAAGGGATTGAGGTAGTTTAGAACGGCCCAGACAAAGGCCCGCCGGGCTTTGGTAACCCCGTCCTGCTTAAGCTGTTTGTAAAAGACCTCGTGCAGATCGCCCTGCACGTCTTCCCGCAGGTGGGGGGCCACCAGGAGTTCCAGCAGGCGGTCGGCCCAGCGCGGGGGCCGAGGACTGGCCGGTCGGTCGGATGAGTTAGCTCGCATGGGATTAACCGCCAATTAGTTGAAACTTACCCGGCGGAATGGCCTGCCAAAGTCGGCTGCGGACTTCCTGAATGTCGTTCAGAGCCCGCACCCCGGCGTTGGTCAGGGCGAAAAACCGTTTGCGTCGCCCCCCGCGTTCGGCCGTTGCCCCGCCCATCTGCGACGACAGAAAACCTTTCTCTTCCAGTCGGTAGAGGGTGGCGTGAACGGCGCTCATCGTAATCGACCGGCCGGTTTGCTGCTGAACGTCTTCCCAGATTGTTACCCCGTAGGCTTCGGCCGGGCAAGCCGCCACGACCAGCAGAACAATCTCTTCGAACTCGCCTAAAAAGGACCTTCGCATGATGAGGACAAGCTAGATTAATTAGTTGTAATTTTGCAAAACAAATAAGGTGCCACAGGGAGAAAAGAGCATTTGGAGTGTTTGGGAGGGGATTGTAGCGGAAGAAGGTGTCCGAAACCGTACAGTTTTTTGTCCAGGTGCGGACAGTGTCCCTACGGGCTGGACTAACGGTAATCGGTGATGAATTCAGGATCAGAACGACCGAATCAGGGCGGCCATTTTTTCGCGCAGCGCCGAATCGGGCTGCCGACCGTGACCGGCCAGCATGTTGTCGGCGGCATGGCGTGGGTTGCTCGTACCGGGAATGACACAACTGACGGCGGGGTGGCCGATGAGAAATTTAAGGAAAAACTGCGCCCAGCTGTTGATCTCGTTTTCTTTGGCCCAACCGGGCAGTTCTTTGCCTTTGACGAGCGAAAACAAACGCCCTTCCGCAAACGGTTGGTTGATGATTGTTGCCACGCCCTTGTCCTGCGCGGCTGGCAGGAGTTTCTTCTCGGCGTTGCGGGAAAGAATCGAATAATTGAATTGCACGAAGTCGATCGGGTACTTGGTGAAAATCTCGACCAGATCGTCGTGCATGGAGTCGGTGTAATGTGTGATGCCAATGTAGCGGATTTTTCCGGCGGCTTTCCAGGCTTTGAGCGTTTCCAGGTGCGTTTTCCAGTCGACCAGGTTATGAATCTGCATCAGATCCATTGTCGTCCGCTTCATTTTCCGCATCGAGTCCTCCATCTGCTGAATACCTGCTTCCCGGCCCCGCGTCCAGACTTTGGTGGCGTAGAAAAAATCGTTCGGAATGCCGCTTGCTGCCGTTAGCGTGCCCACCACTTCCTCCGAGCGGCCGTACATGGGCGACGAGTCGATGAGTTTGCCACCCGCCTGGTGCATGGCTTTGAGCGCCTGTAGCAACGGTTCCTGTTCCGTCTTTCCGGCAACATCAAATGTCTGCCAGGTACCGATGCCAACCACAGGCAGTTTTTCTTTGCTGGCAGGAATGGGGCGGTTTAGCATGGTAGTCTGGTTTGAAAAAGCCGTCAACCCGCCGGATGCCAGCGTTGCGGCCGAAGCTGACAGCAAGCGGAGGGTTTCGCGCCGGGAATACCGCTGGTTGGAGGTTTTCATAGAACCGTTAATTTCTATTTCCGTTCAAAAAACTCAAGCCGATTACCGAACGGGTCCGTAACGTTGACGGTCCAGGCGCCCCAGAAGGCTTCGTGTAAACCGGGCTTCATGTAAGTGTAATTCTTGGCGGTCAGTTCCTGGTGGAACGCGGCCAGTTGCGGGTACTCAATCAGGACCTTAGAACCGGGGCAGCAGTCGCCGTGGTGTTCGGATAAATGCAGCCGCAGATCCCCTTTCGTGATTTCCAGGTAGATCGGAAAATTCTCTTCAAACCGGTGTTCCCAGGCGATGCTGAAACCGAGCCAGTCGACGTAAAACGCCACGGCTTTCTGATAATCAAAAATGCGAAAAATCGGGATGATGGGAGAGGGCATGGGGCGGGGCCAGGGGAGATAACCGTGGCCCCGCTAAGTTACTGTTTTGTGCTCACCCGCCAAATACGGTTGCCCGCATCATCGGACACCAGCAGCGCGCCGTCCGGGGTTACGGTAACACCCACCGGCCGACCGTGCACATCCTTGTCGTCAATGATAAACCCGGTCAGGAAATCTTCGGGTTTGCCGCTGGGTTTTCCGTTTTCAAACGGTACAAAAACAACTTTGTAACCCGAGAAGGCCGACCGGTTCCACGAACCCCGCTGACCAATGAACGCGCCGTTGCGGTACTTTTCCGGGAACGCTTGCTGGTCATAAAAAGCCAGTCCGAGCGAAGCCGTGTGCGAACCCAGCGGAACGTCGGGCACCGTCGCTTTCTTGACCAGATCAGGCTGCTCGCCTTTGCGACGGGGGTCTTCGTGCTGGCCGTAGTAGGAATAGGGCCAGCCGTAGAATGCGCCTTCTTTCACGCTCGTGATGTAATCCGGCACCAGATCGTCGCCCAGTTCGTCGCGTTCGTTGACCGCCGTCCACAACGCTTTCGTACCTGGATTCCAGTCCATACCAACCGGATTGCGGAGGCCGCTGGCGAAGATGCGCTCGCCGGTTCCGTCGGGGTTGATCTCCAGGATGTTGGCCCGGCGTACTTCGTGTTCCATCCCGTTTTCGCCCACGTTACTACCCGAGCCCACGGAAATGTAAATCTTCGAGCCATCGGCGTTGGCCAGCAGGTTGCGGGTCCAGTGGTTGTTGTACCCACCGGCGGGCAGGGCCATGATGGATTTGCCTTTGGCGGTAATTTTGGTCTGACCGGCCTGATAGGGGAACGTCAGAACCCCGTCGGTGTTGGCTACGTACAGCGTATTGCCAATCAGCAACACCCCAAACGGCTGATTGAGGCCCTCCAGAAAGGTTTCGCGGAGCTCCGGTTTGCCATCTTTGTTGGCATCGCGAAGAAGCGTGATGCGGTTGGCGCTTTTGCCCGACGCTTCCGAATCCGCCTTTCCGCTCACGGCGCTGGCTACTTTTTTAACAATTCCTTTCCGCTCGGTTTGCGATTCCACCACCAGCACGTCGCCGTTCGGCAGGATGTAAGTGGTCCGCGGATTTTTTAGGTCGCGGGCAAATTCGGTTACCACAAACCCATCGGGGGCCTTGGGGGTTTGCCCATCTTTCCAGCCAATAACGTTGCTGAAATGATTGGACGATTCGCCCGGGGGCGGCAAATCAGGGGCCGCCGGTCCTTCGGTGGTTGCTACGGCAGTTGTGGTCGTATCGGTATTTTCGGCGCTTTCGGATTTTTTGCTCTGGCACGAAACAAATCCCGCCAGCAGCAGTACGTAGGTGAAAAGAACGAATGGTTTTTTCATTGGTGATGAACAGAATTAAACATATTCTGTATCAACCGACTGTACAATGGCTTTGTTTACCGGGCGTCTTTCTTTGCCGTAAGGGTGTTGCCCATAATTTCCATCGAAAAACCCGTTACCTGCTTGGTTGCCGCGTCGCGCTTGAATGTAAATACGGAGCCGTATTCGCTCGTCGACTTGAAGGTATCAGCCGCGGCTTGTTTGACAAGCTTGCTCTTGGGATAGGTGTCGACCGCCCCGTACAGTTCGCCGTTTTCGACGGTAACGACCATCTGCTTCAGGTTGTCGTTGGCGTCAAAAGTGTAGGTTCCGGCGAACGGTTTGAGATCTGTTGAGTCGGCGGGCTGCACGGTTTGCGCCGGAGCACCGGGGCGGGGTGCGGCAAAGACCAGCGTGGTTGCCGCCAAAGCGATGGCGAGGAAAAGAAGCGTTTTCATGCGTATGTCCTGGTTATGAGTGGATTGTAGTTAATGCGTCTGAAGTTCCGCAGTGGGCCTGGCGGCCGGTTGCGGACTGACCTGTAAAAAACGGCTTACCGTGGCCCGCCATTTCTCCGGTTCGTTGGTGCAGTACGACTGGTGGGTGGAATTTTCAAAAATGACCAGTTGTTTTTGCAAAGCGCCCAGATTTTCAAAAATAGCGTCGGTTTCGTGGCGCAACACCCGCGGGTCCTTGGCCCCCCAGTTGAGCAGAACCGGCATGGTCAGGTCTTTCGCGTATTCCGACGGGCGAAAGCCGTAAGCGCTCATGCTGCGCTCCATACCACCCCACAAAAGCAGTATTTCTGAAGCGGGATGTGCGGGCAGGTTCATTGAACGCAACCGGCCCTGAACGGCATCGTACAGCGAGGCAAACGGGCATTCCAGAATCACCCGCGCCGGTTTCAGGCTGTGTTCGGGAATGGCTTTCAGAATGGTGGCGGCCCCCATCGATACGCCCCAGAGAATGATGTTTTTCTCGCCACTCCGGCTCACAAAGCCGTAAGCTGTTTTCAGGTCGTTGGTTTCGCGAAAACCGATTGTGCAGATGTTGCCCTGGCTGTTGCCGTGGGCCCGGAAATCGAACGCCAGCGTGTTGTACCCCAGTTCGTGAAAATAATCCATTTCGCAGAGCACCCGTGATTTGTTCGACGCGTGGCCGTGGCAGAGAATCACGGTGCCTTTTGCCTGCTTCACCGGAATATACCAGCCTTCCAGTTTCTGGCCCAGTTCGTTGGTCAGCCGAATCGTTTCGTACGGGATTTTAGGATAATCCGTCACGACTGATTTCTTTAGCTTCAGTCCGAAAAAGGCGGCATTCAGCTTTTCGCTGGTGGAATAGTTCTCCGGTTTTTTTGAGGGCGTTTTCTCGGGATTGTCGTAAAAATACGTGAACCGGGCGGCATGAAACGCCAGGATGACGTTCAACAGGGCAAACAATACGAGTAAAACCAGACCGATACGGCGGAGGGCAAGCATAAGGTTCAGCGAAAGTTAAATTCTGGCAAACATACCCATTTTTAGCATCTGTTGGTCGGTAGGTTGCTTCGGAAGCCTTCAGCGGTGGCGAAACGACGCGGGCACATCCGGAACGGCGGCCGGATCGCCCAGGTCCAGTTCCAGCTGCGTACCATCGGCGGTTTCGGCACCCACCGTGAAAGCACTCCAGGCCGTTTCCTCCGTAAAGGCGCGGTTGTTCCGGGCTACAACCGTCCGGGTGTTGGGCACCAGCGTATCGGGCAGGTAAAAAACAACGTTGCCCGTCAGCGGATGCGCGTCCGGGTCGGTCGACATCACTTCAAGGCGCACGGTAAACCAGTCTTCATCTTCGTCAATCGGCGTAATCGTGGCCTGTAGTCGTTTGAAGTTATTGACGGCCTGGCCGCCCCACCGCCCTTTCTGCGGATCGGTGGCCGGGCGAACGGCCGGGGGAGTCGGGGCCGGGCTGCGGGAAATGGATTCGCGCGGATCGGGCCGGGGGGCGGATGGGGTGGTTTCCAGAGTCGTGCGGACCAGACTCTCTTCCTGAATCTTTTTCTTAACGGCCTGTAACGTTGCCCGGTTATCGATTGCTTTTTTCTGGGTTTCCTCCACCTTCTGATCGGTGGCCCGGACGGCCTGTTTCGTGGCATCCACCTCCTTTTTCAGTTCGCTGAGCAACCGGTCGCTAACGGTCGTAATAAACCGGGTCGAGGTGATGGCGGCAATGGTGCAGAAGCTAAAAAACACCAGGTAGTTCTGAACTTTCAGGCTGATGGCCTGCGAAACCGCCTGAGCCGACGCGTTTTCGGGAAGCACCCTGACCAGTTCATCCAGAATTTTACTCTGGGTGAGAAACAGAAAAACCGGAACAATCAGGGAGGCTCCCAACCCCGTCAGAATACATTTCCACCAGATTTTGACCGGTTCACCCTCCGCCGTGGGCAAAAAACCGTTGACCAGACCGCCGATGATGCCCGCCAGCACCATTGTTCCCAGAATGGTCCACAGGTCAGGTGAGGAAAGAATGGAGTACATACGGTTCCAGAAAAGGTAGTAGGGAAGGGGTGTAAGGTAGCGAATAAGAAGACAGGTCGAGTAGATCAACAGATAAATTTTCTTATCGGGAAAAGTTATTCACGAAATGCCATGCCTGCTCCGCTTCAACGACGTGAATTGTTAAAAGGACTCTTGGCGACCGGTCTGGCCGGAGCAGTGTCCAAATCGGTAGCCGGGGCGGAACCGCTCGCCGACGAAAAGCCCTACAGCATTCACATCTTTTCGAAACACCTTCATTTTCTGAATTATACCGAGCTGGCAACTACGGCTTCCGACCTTGGTTTCGACGGGGTTGACCTGACGGTGCGCCCCGACGGACACGTTGAACCGGCCCGCGTTCGGGAGGATTTACCCAGGGCCGTGGCCGCTCTCAAGCAGCGGAACCTGCGGGCGTCTCTCATGACGACCGCCGTAGTCAGGGCCGACGATGCCGCCAGCCGTGCGGTCCTGGAAACCGCCAGCCAGCAGGGCATCCGGTATTACCGCACCGGCTGGCTGCCGTATCCGGCCAATCAATCCATGCCGCAGGCCCTAAAGCAATGCGGGCAGCAACTTGGCGAATTGGCCAGACTGAACCAGCGGCTGAACCTGGCGGGCGCGTATCAAAACCACGCAGGCACCAACTTTGGCTCGGCCGTCTGGGATCTGGCGACGGTTTTGCAGGAAATCAACAACCCCGGCCTGGGCAGTCAGTACGACATTCGGCACGCGACGGTCGAGGGAGGAACGTCCTGGCCGACGGGGTTACGGATGATTCACCCGCACATCCGGTTTATTGCGGTGAAGGATGTCATCTGGGAAAAAGTGGACGGCAAATGGAAGGCCGTGAGCGTACCGCTGGGGCAGGGCATGGTTGATTTTCCGGCGTATTTCGCGCTGCTCAAGCAGTTGAACGTCCGGGTGCCGATTTCGCTGCACTTGGAATACCCGCTGGGCGGGGCCGATCAGGGCAAACGGAACCTGACCATCCCCCGCGAGAACGTGTACCAGGCGATGCAGATGGATTTGCAGACCCTGAGCGCAATGCTGAAAAAAGCGGAACTGGTCTAAGCGACTGGTAACGAAGGTAGCCGCATCCAACATTAGAATACGCTTAGAAATACTGGCTGTACGAACCGTGCACGGTTCTTGTGGCGTTAACTAAACGAACGTCGATTCAAAAACCGTATGAAATCTATTCTGATCGTTGAAGATGACCGCCGGATTGCCCAAAATATCAGCCGGGGCCTCATGGAAGAAGGCTACCAGACCGAGGTAGCTTATGAAGGCTACAATGGCCGTGATCTGGCGCTGAACAAACCCTTCGATCTGATCATTCTGGACATTAACCTGCCGGGCCTGAACGGCTACGAAATCTGCCGGAACGTGCGGGCCGAAAAACCGTATGTGCCCATCATTATGCTGACGGCGCTGGGCGAAATTGAAGATAAAGTGGAAGGGCTGGAACGCGGAGCCGACGATTACCTGGTCAAACCGTTTGATTTTCGGGAGCTGAACGCCCGGATTGCGGCCTGTTTCCGGCGGGTGGATTTTCTCGATAAAGCTTCGACGGATGAGGTGCTGCGCATCGCCAACCTCGAAATCAATGTGTCAACCAAGCAGGTCCGGCGCGATACGACGCTGATTGACCTGACCGCCCGGGAGTTTGCGCTCCTCGAATACCTGGCCCGCAACCGGGGGCGGGTGGTTTCCAAAATGGACCTGGCTGAGAAGGTCTGGAGCCTGAATTTTGACCCCGGAACAAACGTGGTTGAGGTGTATATCAACTACTTACGTAAAAAAATCGACCGGGATTTTGAACCCAAACTGATTCATACCCGGGCCGGAATGGGGTATCTACTAAAAGTGGAGTAGCATGAAAATCAGAAACCGGATTGCGCTTCAGTTTTCGCTTATTGTAGCCTCCATTCTGCTGGTTTTTTCCCTGATCATCTATTTTACAACGGCTACCTACAGCCGGGAGGACTTCTACGAACGGCTGAAGAAAAAAGCCAATACAACCGCCGGTTTCCTGGTGCAGGTCAAGGAAGTGGATCGGAATCTGCTCAAAATTATCGACCGCAACACCCTGACGGCGCTGTACGACGAAAAGGTACTGGTGTTTGATGAGCGAAACCGATTGATCTACGCCAGTGTCGACGACCACATCATCCATTACCAGCGCAGCCTGCTCGACGAAGTAAGGGAATTGAAGGAGGTCGAAACCTGGAGCGACGACAACCAACTGGTTGGCATTTTCTACGACAAAGGCGGGCGCAAACTGGTCGTGCTGGCGTCGGCCTACGATCAGGTGGGGCGCAGCAAGCAGAAAAATCTGCGGCTGACGCTCATTTGGTGCCTGATGGGCGGTATTGGGCTAACGGTTGGCTTGGGGATTTTCTTCGCCGGGCAATCGCTCCGGCCCATCGAAGAAATCAATACGCAGATTTCGACGATCACGGCCCGCAACCTGCGCCAGCGGCTCGACGAAGGGGATCGGAAAGATGAAATCGATCAGTTGGCCGTTAATTTCAATGCCGTGCTGGAACGGCTCGAACAGGCTTTCGAGCAGCAGCGCAGCTTCGTGTCCCACGCTTCCCACGAACTGCGCACTCCGCTGGCGGCCCTCAAATCCGAGATTCAACTGGGCCTGCGCCGACGGCTGAGCCCGGGCGAATACGATGATATTCTGACCAACCTGATGTCGGATACCGACCGGCTTATTGCGCTGACCAACAGTCTGTTATTCCTCGCCCGGACACTCGAAAATATCAGCCAGATGCCCCTGGCACCCGTGCAGATGGAAGAGGTTATTCTGCTGGCACGGGATGAACTGCTGAGCGCCAAGCCGAACTACCGGATTGAGTTTGACTATGAAAATCTGCCCCAGTCGGAAACGGCAACGACGGTTTCGGGCAACGAGGAGCTGTTGAAACGGGTGTTGCTGAACCTGATGGACAACGCCTGCAAATACTCTCCGGATCATATGGCCCGCGTACGCATCCGGACCGACGAGCGATCCTGCTGGGTGAGCGTCGCCGACGAAGGTATTGGCATGAGTCTGGCCGAAACCGAACGGATTTTTGAGCCGTTTTACCGCACCACCACCGCAGCCAGGTACGAAGGGTTCGGCATTGGCCTTTCCATTTGCCAGCGCATCGTCGAACTGCACCAGGGCCAGATCACCGTCAAGAGCCGTCCGAGCGAAGGCAGTCAGTTTACCATTCAACTGACTCACTTGTAGGCGTTTTGCCTTCTTCTTTTCCCCAAAATACTAAAAGATCTGTCACCGGGTAATTCCGGCTGCCGCCCCGGGCCCATGCAAAGCCCGGGAGCTTAGGGTTGGGCTTTGTAATAAAGCTCTGGCGTATAGAGCGTTATTTTACATGGCGTCAGCGTTGTCCACAATCCATTCATCGGCTTTAGTGCCATTCTAATTTTTTTTTAACCACGATCTAACATCTTTCTAATTTGCTTTTAAGGGTCTTCTAACGTGGGTTAGTGAATCTTGCAGGTGCAATGTGCAACCCATTTGAATGCGTTTTTTAATCATTATTACTCTTTGCGGTCTGCTTTCCGGGAATGTCCGGGCGCAGGATTCTCTTCGTCTAAGCCGTCGGCAGGCGGATAGTTTATTTTTCAAAAACAACCTGCTGCTACTGGCCGGCCGGTTTCGGATCGAAGCCGGGCAGGCGGAAATCATCCAGGCCAGCCTGTACGACAATCCCACGGTGGAAGTGGAGTTGAGCGCCTACAACACCGAGAGACAGCGTGCGTTGGATGTGGGTCGTCAGGGGCAAAAGATTGTCTCCGTTCAGCAACTGCTGTACACAGCCGGCAAGCGCAACAAGCGAGTTGCGTATGCGCAGGAATCGGCTCGGCTCAATGAATATGAGTTTGCGGATTTGCTGCGTTCTCTTCGCTTTGAACTGCGTACCCGATTTTTCGAACTCTATTTCCAGCAACAGACGCTGGGGCGTTACGACCGGCAAATCAGCACCTTGCAGGGGACTGTAACGGCTTTCGAGCAGCAGTACGACAAAAACAACGTGTCGCTGCGCGAATTGCTCCGGCTCAAGGCGCTTCTTTTCCAGTTGAACAACGACCGGCTGGAAATCCGGCTCCGGCTGGCCGAAAACCAGCAGGTGCTGCGGACGTTGCTGTCGATCGATCAGCCGATTCTGCCGCTGGTCGATGAAACGCAGTTGGGACAATACCGTTTGCCGAGCCAGCCGGTTGATTCGCTGCGGGAAATGGCGCTACGCCACCGCGCCGATGTGCTGGCGAGCCAGTCGCTCACCCGGCAATCGGAGCTGAACTACACCCTGCAAAAATCGCTGGCCGTACCGGATGTGCGCGTCGGCGGCATTTACGATCAGGCGGGCAGCTACATAGCCAACTACGTCGGGGTTTCGGTGAGCATGGACCTGCCGTTTCTAAACCGCAACCAGGGAGCTATCAAAGCCGCCCGTAGTCAGATCAATTACCAGAAACAGCTTCAGGCCCAGAAAACCGTGCAGGTGGGCAACGAAGTGAGGGCCGCCCTGCAGAAAGTGCAGGAGGTGGAGCGAACGGTGCAGTCGGTCGAATCCCGGTTTTCGGAGCAATTCGAGCAACTGAATCAGGGGCTGTTTACCAACTTTCAGAAACGCAACATCTCGCTGCTGGAGTTTATCGACCTCATTGAAACGTACAACGAAAGTACCCGGGAACTCAACCGGCTGAAAGCCGACCGCATTAGTGCGTACGAGGAATTGAATTATGTCGTGGGGGAGGAATTATTTAATTAAAAATAAGAATGAAAGCAGTTGTTAGTTACGTGTTTTTGGGAATGATCGGACTGGCGACGGCCTGCCATCAGAAACCGCAGGTCGAAGAAGCGCAGGCTTTCATGATGTCGGATACGATGATGAACCGCATTCGGCTGGATACCGTCGCGAACCTGCCGGTCCGGAGTGAGCTGACGCTGGTGGGCAAAGTAGCCGCCGACGAGAACAAGGTCATCAAGGTATTTCCGCTGGTTGGTGGCGTGGTGGAAGAAGTGGATGTGGAGCTGGGTGATTATGTGAAGAAAGGCCAGCAGTTGGCCGTAATCCGCTCGGGCGAAGTGGCTGATTTTGAGCGTCAGATGATTCAGGCGCAGTCGGATCTTCTCCTGGCGCAGAAAAACCTGAGCGTGGCCGAAGACCTGTTTGAAAGCAAGCTGAATTCCCAGCGCGAGGTCATTAGCGCCAAGAAAGACGTCGAAACCGCGCAGGCCGAGCTTAGCCGGGTGAAAGAAATCTTCCGGATTTACGGACTGGGTAAAACGCCGACCTACATCGTCCGGGCGCCGATCGACGGCTTCGTGATCGAGAAAAACGTCAACCGGGAAATGCAGCTGCGGTCTGACAATGCGGACAACCTGTTTACCGTCGGCCAGATCAGCGACGTCTGGGTGCTGGCCAACGTCAACGAAACCGACATCAGTCGCGTGAAAGCCGGGATGCCCGCCAGCGTCCAGACGCTGAGTTACCCGGATCAGCGCTTTAACGGGCAGGTTGATAAAATTTTCAGTGTGCTGGACCCCACCACGAAAGCCATGACCATCCGAATCCGGCTGCGCAACGAGGGAATGAAGCTCAAGCCTGAGATGCACGCCACGGTGGCGCTGCGGTTCGACGAAGGCCAGCACATGACAACCGTGCCGTCGAATGCCGTCATTTTCGATAACTCGAAGTATTACATCATGGTGTTCCGGAGTCGCTCGGACATCGAAACCCGCGAAGTCCAGATCCATAAATTTCTGGGTGATATTGCCTACGTCAGCTCGGGTTTGAAACCGGGAGAGAACGTGATCTCAAAAAATCAACTGCTGGTATACGACGCGCTTAACGACTAACGGAAGGCTTGGGGCTTGGGCATCCGCAGACAACCTGCTATATCCACACCTTTTTTGCTTGCTGCCGGAATCCCAGGCCCGAAGCCTTCCGTCCCTTCTCTCTTTACATGAATAAATTCATTCGGAATATTGTCGGTTTTTCACTCAAAAACCGGTTTTTTATCTTCTTCCTGACCGCCGGACTCGTGATTGCCGGAGTGGTCAGTTACCTGAATACGCCCCTCGAAGCGTTTCCGGACGTTACCAATACCCAGATCATTGTCGTGACGGAATGGAACGGCCGGAGTGCCGAGGAAATTGAACGATTTGTTACCGTTCCGATTGAGGTGGCCATGAACGCCGTTCAGCGGAAAACAAACGTCCGCTCCACGACGATGTTTGGGTTGTCGGTTATTAAAGTCATCTTTGAGGATGATGTTGAAGACTTTTTTGCCCGACAGCAGGTTAACAACCAGCTTCGGAATGTTTCGCTGCCCGACGGGGTAGAGCCCGATGTTCAGCCGCCTTACGGGCCTACGGGTGAAATTTTTCGGTATACGCTCCAAAGCCCCCGGCTGGACAGTCGCGAGTTGCTGACGTTGCAGAACTGGGTGATCGACCGGCAACTGCGCAGCGTTCCGGGCGTGGCCGATGTGGTGGCGTTTGGTGGTCAGGAGAAAATCTACGAAATCCGGGTGAACCCCACCCAACTGACCAAATACGACCTGACGCCCCTGGAAGTTTACCAGGCCGTCACCCGCAGTAACATCAACGTCGGCGGGGATGTGATCGAGCGTAACGGCCAGGCTTACGTCGTACGCGGTATTGGTTTGCTGACATCGACGGAGGATATTCAGAACATCATCATCCAGGAAATGAACGGCAACCCGGTGCTGGTGGGCAACGTGGCCGACGTGGTCGAATCGAGTCTGCCGCGCGTCGGGCAGGTGGGGCTCAACAAGAACGACGATGTGGTGGAAGGCATCGTGGTGATGCGGAAAGGCGAAAATCCCAGCCAGGTGTTGGAACGCGTCAAGGCCAAAATTGACGAGCTGAACAACCGGGTGCTGCCGGCGAACGTAAAAATGGTTACGTTTTACGACCGTGACAACCTGATTGAATTTTGTACCCGCACGGTCATGCACAACCTGACCGAAGGCATTGTGCTGGTGACGGTGATTGTCTTTCTGTTCATGGCCGACTGGCGGACGACCGTTATCGTGTCCATCGTTATTCCGCTGGCGCTGCTGTTTGCGTTTATTTGTCTGCGGCTGCGGGGCATGTCGGCCAATCTCCTGTCGATGGGAGCCATTGATTTTGGGATTATCATCGACGGGGCGGTGGTGATGGTGGAGGGGATTTTTGTCTCGCTCGATCACCTGGCGCACCACCGGGGTATGGACCGTTTCAACCGGATGTCGAAGCTCGGGCTGATCAAGAAAACCGGCGGGGAGCTGGGGAAAGCCGTCTTTTTCTCCAAGCTGATCATTATTACGGCCCTGCTGCCTATATTTTCCTTTCAGAAAGTGGAAGGCAAAATGTTTTCCCCGCTGGCCTGGACCCTCGGTTTTGCCTTGCTGGGCGCCTTATTGCTGACGCTGACGCTGGTGCCGGTGCTGTGTTCAATTTTGCTTAGAAAAAATGTTCGGGAAAAAAATAATCCCATCGTCAATTTCTTCAACCACATTGTCAGCCGCGGGTTTGACTGGTGTTACGCCCGCCGGAAGCTGAGCCTTTTTCTTTCGTTTGTCTTGATGGGCGTTACCTTCTTTTCAACCACGCTGCTGGGGACGGAATTTTTGCCGCAGCTGAACGAAGGCGCTTTGTGGGTGACGGCGGAACTACCCATGAGCATGTCGCTGCCCAAAAGCGTGGAAATGGCGCAGGTGATCCGAAATGATTTGCAGCGTTTTCCGGAGGTCAAGCAGGTGCTGTCGCAGGTGGGACGTTCCAACGACGGAACCGACCCGAACGGCTTCTATTTCTGTCAGTTTCAGGTCGATTTGATTCCCAAAGAGGAGTGGGCCAACAAACGACCGGTTGAAGAACTAACCGACGAGATGGACAAAGTGCTCCGCAACTACGCCGGGATTACCTACAATTATTCCCAGCCGATCATCGACAACGTGGCCGAAGCGGTGGCGGGTTACAAAGCCAGCAACGGGGTTAAGATTTTTGGGTCAGACATCCGGCAGCTGGAAAACTACGCCAACATCGTTCAGGAAGCCATCAAGGATGTGCCGGGAATCAAGGACCTGGGCGTCATCCGGAATGTGGGTCAGCCGGAAATCAGTGTGCACCTGCACGACCACCTGATGGCCCTTTACGGGGTAACGACGGCCGATGCACAGGCCGTTATTGAAATGGCCATCGGCGGAAAAACGGCTTCGATCCTCTACGAAAACGAACGCAAGTTCGACATTCGGCTGCGGTATCAGGAGCCCTATCGCCAGACCGAGGACGACATTATGCGGCTGATGGTGCCGACGCTCAAAGGCGGCAAAATTCCGCTGCGGGAGATCGCGTCCATTCAAAAAGTAACGGGGCCGGCTTTCATTTACCGGGATAATAACCAGCGGTTTATCGGGGTGAAATTTTCCGTCCGGGGGCGCGATTTAGGCAGCACCATTGCCGAAGCGCAGCAGAAGGTGCGCCAGAAACTGGATGTCAGCAAGGGCTATTCGGTGGAGTGGGTTGGTGAATTTGAGAATCAGGTCCGGGCCACCGACCGGCTGGGGCAGGTGGTTCCGATCTGTCTGGCGGCAATTTTCGTCATTCTGTTCGTGATGTTTGGAAGTGTCAAGGATGCCGGGCTGGTGTTGCTCAACGTGCCGTTTGCGCTTATGGGCGGCATTCTGGCGCTGCACGTTACGGGCATGAATTTCGGGATTTCGGCGGGCGTCGGCTTTATTGCTCTATTCGGAATCTGCGTGCAGAACGGGGTTATTCTGGTGTCGGTGTTCAACCAGAACCGGTCCAGCCGCCTGCCCCTCGACGAGGCCATCCGGCAGGGCGTACGCTCCCGAATCCGGCCCGTGGTCATGACGGCCCTGATGGCGGCCATCGGCTTGCTTCCGGCGGCAGTCTCGACCGGCATTGGCTCGGAAACCCAGAAACCGCTGGCGATCGTGGTTATTGGCGGGCTGATTACGGCTACGATATTGACCCTGTTAATTTTCCCGATCTTATACCGGTTTTTCTACCGAAAAGCCCAATCTAAAGTCAAACCGTGGCGTCGGGAGCCGCAACCCCTGGAAAATTAACTTTTTTCTAAGATTGCTCTAAGGCTTTTCTAATTCTGCAATGCCTACTTTGTAATAGAAACACGGGACGACAGACAGAAACATCCCGGCGCGTTTCTTCGAGTGCGGTTCAACCTTCTAGGGCAAACACCGAACGAGCATGCGAGTGGAAAGATGTCATTAACGGTACGGGTTTGCCCTGGATTTTTTTGACTTTAAATCTTAGTGTTAGATAGAAGTTTTAGCGAGTAATTGCTAATTTCAGGTGATTTCGATAGCCGGTTTCTTCTTAGAGACCGGCTATTTTTTTAAAGAAAAATCTAATTTTTTTCTAATCGCCTTCTAATGGGTATTTAAGTACGGGGTGGCATCTTTGTAACAAGACTAACCCTTATGAACTATGTCCTGGTTTGAATATAGTCAGTGTGTACTGAACAAAGTAGATTTCGACCGGCGGCTGTTCCGAAAGGAATTGCGTAAACTACTGCGGTGGCTTTCTCCGCCGGAACGTCTGCAGCTACTGCGGTGGTGCAGACAACAGTTAGAACGAAAAGGGCGGCTGCAAACCAGCCGCTGATCTTTGGATAGAAGTTAGCCGGTAAGAGACAAAGAGTCATTCTATCTTTTGTCTTGCTCTATCGTTTATAGTCTTCCTTACTAGTAGTGTTTTCTTTAGCGTTTTAGGTAGAAAGTGATTAGCCGATTCAGCCATTGGGTCGGCTATCTTGTTGCAGTCCATTCCACTAAAAACCGATGTACTATGTCGTTGAAACACCGTATGATTTTTATTGTCGATGATGACGACGATGATTGCTCCATGCTTTGGCAGGCATTTCAGAAACACCATCCCGGCTGCCTGTTGTTCGGCTTTTCGGACGGCCAGGAGTTGCTGGATCATCTGACCAATTATTACGACGTACCGGACCTAATTATTCTGGATCTGAACATGCCGGTGATGGATGGGGTCACGACGCTGAAACGGTTGAAAAGGAGCAGCCGGTTCAGCGCCATTCCCACGGTTCTGCTGAGTTCTTCCTTCGAAACAAACGACAACCTGCGGATCCACGAATTGGGCCCCGGGGCGTTGCGGTTCAAACCGACCAGTTACAACGAACTCGTTCAGTTGACGAATCAGCTTTATCCGGCTGAAACGGTTCCGGGGTTTACTACATCTCTACCGGCAACCGGTTAAAACGGCAGCTTGCCCAGGTCGACATTCCCGCCGGTCAGGATAATTCCTACTTTTTGACCGGCAAATCGCTCGTTGTTTTTCAGCAAAACCGCCAACGGAACGGCGGCCGAGGGCTCAATGATGATCTTCATTCGTTCCCAGACCAGGCGCATGGCGGCCCCGATTTCCGCATCCGAAACCGTCAGAATGTCCGTAACGTGTTCGCGCATGTAACCCAGGGTGCGTTCGCTGAGGCTGGTCATGAGCCCGTCGGCGATGGTTTTGATGAATGGAGCTTTTTCAACCTTGCCGCTCTTGAACGACAGAATGGCATCGGCCGCCCCTTCCGGCTCCCCGGCCACAACGCGGGTTCGCGGGCTTATAAAATGGGTGACCAGCGCCGTGCCGCTCAGCAACCCACCACCCCCAACCGGCGCCATGATCACGTCGAACGGTTTATCCAGACCCGCATCCTCTATTAATTCCTTGGCGGCCGTTGCCTGCCCAGCAATCACGCGGTCGTCGTCAAACGGGTGAATCAGCGTAGCACCGGTGCGCTCCATCACTTCCCGAACCCCGGCTTCCCGGGCTTCGAGCGTGGGTTCACATTCGATGATGTCGGCTCCGTACCCCAGAACAGCCTCTTTTTTAACCTCCGGCGCCGTACGGGGCATCACGATATACGCCATGGTGCCCACCTGCCGGGCCGCGAACGCAACGGCCTGCGCGTGGTTTCCCGACGAGTGGGTTGTAACCGGGCCCAGGGTGCGGCCGTGGTAGCGTTCCTGTTCCGACAGGTGCAGAACGGCGTTCAGACCGCCCCGTGCTTTAAAGGCACCAATTTTCTGGAGATTTTCCGGCTTAAAATAAAGATCGACGCCACTAAGGCCGTTGAGGGTTCGATTGGTCAGAACGGGCGTGCGGTGGATGTGCGCCCGGATGCGATCGTGGGCCGCCTGAATGGTTTCGAGCAAGATCATGACTAGCGGAATAGCGTAAAAACAGCAATATGCAGGCAAAGATAGGGCTGCTTTCCGCCTTAATTGGCCGAGACCTCGTTAATTTTCGGTGTTTGATGACCTCCGCTGCGAAGAATCAGATTTTTAACCATGTCGGCGTGGGAGCTGGTGATCAGGTGACCGGCTTCGGGCAGGAAGATGTACTCCGCGGGTTTGCCCGCCAGCACTTTTTTGGCGAAATCCAGGTTGGTCGGATCTACGAGCCAGTCTTTTCCGCCCTGCACCAGCGTAACCGGTACGTTGAGCTTGGTCCACAACGGTCGAAGCTGGCGCAGTTCGGTAACGTGGGTGTACTTTTCGGCGGTCGCCAGGTTCAGGTGCCGGTGCAGAAAGAGCTTGACGGGGGCCATGCGTCCCCATTTCGAGAACCAGAAAAACTTTTCCTTATCCGGATCGAGCGGAGAGGCAATCAGAAAGAGGTGTTTTACCCGACTTGGATACATGATTGCCAGTCGGGCCGCCACCGGCGAGCCGTAGGAGCGACCCAGGACAATCGCCGGTTTGCCCGAACGGTTCAGGTTCAGGGCGTGGGCAATCCACTGCGCCTGTTTGGTCAGGGAGGTGATGGCTTTGCGGCCTTTGCGGGATTTGCCGTAGCCCGGCCGGTCAACGGACAGAATATGAAACTTGGTATGCAGCAAACTGTCGTCGAACATGCGCAGGTAACCGTACCACGACCCCGGTGCGCCGTGAATCAGCAGCAGGGGAGGCAGGGTATCCGCGCCGATGCTGGCAACGTGCAGCTTCAGGCTGTCGTTTTCGACGGTGAAAAAAGTAGGCTTGACCGCTCGGTTGGCAAAGTGCTTCTGAATCTGACGGTCGCTCATTCGCCAGCGACGAAAACAGCCGGAAAGACTAAAAAGAAGCAAAAGAAACAGAACGCTATGGAAAACTCTCACGCAACAGAATAAGCTACAATGGAAGAATGTACGGGACACGGTTTGCAAAGCACCACCCGCGCCAATATCTAAATTAAAAACGTGTTAGTCAACAGAAATTGTATACTAAAGTATAGTAAACTGTAAACCAGAACTTAAAACAAATTCAACTGGCCGTTGGCTAGCTGCTCGTGTTCCAGCAGCCACTTTTTGCGGCTCAACCCGCCCGCGTAGCCCGTCAGGTCGCCATTGGAGCCAATAATCCGGTGGCACGGAATAATAATCCAGATCGGGTTTTTGCCGTTGGCCGCAGCTACCGCCCGAATGGCTTTTTCGTCGCCCAGCCGCCGGGTCAGTTGCATGTAGGACATGGTTTTGCCGTACGGCACTTCGGCCAGCATTTGCCAGACCGACCGCTGAAAAGGCGTTCCCTGCGGACAGAGCGGAAGCTCAAACGACTTACGGCGGTTCTGAAAATATTCTTCCAGTTGCCGCGCACACTTATGCAGCACCGTGGGCACGAACGCCGAATCCGGGCCGGGTTGGTCGCTGCACCGAACGCTCGTAATGCCGTCTTCGTTGCCGCTGATGACCGCAAATCCAACCGGCGTATGAATCGTTGTCGTATACATGGCGGAGGGGGTAGCGTTCATAGCGACCAATCTACAGAAAATACGGTAAAAAAAAACAGACCCCGACCGGAATCTGTCTATAAATCTACTGGCAAAACAGGAGTGATTACTTGGCCGTAAACCGCTTAACCGTTCCGCTGCTGTAATCCAAAAGATAGATTTCCTGCCGGGCGTCTTCTCCAAAAGCCGACACCGATCCGCCTGCGTTGACGAGCAGTTGGTTGCCCGTTTTCTTGTCGCCTTCAAAACTGAGCGCCCACACCTTGCCGCTTCCAAAATCGGCATAAACGTATTTCCCTTTCAGGGCCGGTGTGCTATTGCCGCGGTAGACCACCCCGCCCGTGACCGAAATGCCTTCGTCACGCGGGTACTCATGGATAGGGTCGATGAGCTGGCCCTGGTTGCAGTCGTTATTCGGATTAAAACAATCCTTGGCTTCTTTCAGCCGCCAGCCGTAGTTGCCGCCCTTTTTAATGATGTCAATTTCTTCCAATCGGTTCTGGCCTACATCGCCCGTCCAGAGCTGCCCGGTTTCTGGGTCAAAACTGAAGCGCCAGGGGTTGCGCAGGCCGTAGGCATAAATCTCCGGAAACGCGTTGGCATTGCTCACAAATGGGTTGTCGGCAGGAATACCGTATGCGCCTTTATCGGTCTTATTAACGTCAATTCGGAGAATTTTCCCCAGATAGGTTTTCAAGTTTTGCCCGTTATTTTGTGGATCGCCACCGCTGCCGCCGTCGCCCGTGGCAATGTAGAGAAAACCGTCGGGACCGAACGCCACTTTCCCGCCGTTGTGGTTGGAATACGGCTGCGCAAATTTGAGCAGAATCGTTTCCGTTCCTGGATCGACGCGGTTGGAGGTCGGCGACGCTTTAAACCGTGAAATGACGGTTTCGCGGGGATTGTTTTTAGTATAGTTGACGTAAAAATAGCCGTTCTGCTTGAAGTCAGGATGGAAAGCCAGACCCAGCAACCCCATTTCCCCGCCCGAAGCCACTTTGGTTACGATGTCCAGGTACGTTTCGGCGGTTTTCGTCGCTGCGTTATTTTCAAATACCCGTATTTTTCCTTCCTGTTCGATTAGGAACAGGCGGTTGGTTCCGTCGTTGGCATGCGTTAGTTCGACCGGCTGCTTGAAGGTCAGACTGGGAAACGCATTCTGCAACTCCACCGCAACGGGTGCGGTTGGTTCGGTGCCAACGGGTCCTGCGGCTTTCTCCTCGTTCGAATCGTCCGGCTGACAGGCCATCGACACCAGAAAGGCGAAACCCACTGTTGCAGCCAAAGAGCCCATCAGCGTAGTAGCCGTTTTTTTTAAATAAGTCATCGAAGTGTTGATGAAGTTCGTTACTTTCGTCATAACAACATTATAGCCAAAAGGGCAGGGCGAACTTTTTAGCACTGTTTTTGTTTCTTTTTCAACCGATTACCGGAGAAGTTGTTTTCATGTTTGCTGCCAGACAAATCACCGCCTGTTGTTGTCGTTCCTCAAACCGAGGAAGGTGATCTACGGTATTTGTCCCGGCTGTTGACCCTTCGAAAGAAGGATTTTTTTTGCACTGAAGTTTGATTACTCGATCGAATTGATTCTTTCTATAGACTTTTACTGAGCCGTCATTCCATGACTCCTGCCGAACAGCAACATTTCTTTGAACGAATGGCCACGCAAAACGCCAGCTTTCGATACCGTTTGCCCTCCAAACCGGATGTGGGCCGGTTCATCGACAGTCTGATTCGTTTTCTGTTTCCCATTACCCAGGATTGCAAACAATTCGTTGTCAGTACCGCCGACACGTACCGGGAACTAAACCGGCAACTGGGTTGCCTGCTGAAGCCCCTGGAGGAACACCTGCCGGTGGACAAGGAGTTAACCACGGAACGGTTTTTCGACCAGCTGCCCGATACCTACGACGCTTTGCTGCTGGATGCACAGGCCATTGCCGCGTTTGATCCGGCGGCCGCGGGCGTTGAAGAGGTCATTGCGATTTATCCGGGTTTTTACGCCATCGCCGTTTACCGGATTGCCCACATGCTGACGAACCTGGAGGTGCCTCTGCTGCCCCGGATGATGACCGAGTACGCCCACGGCCACACGGGAATTGATATTCACCCGAATGCTAAAATCGGGTCGTCGTTTTTTGTCGATCACGGAACGGGGGTCGTCATCGGGGAAACGGCCACCATTGGTTCAAACGTGAAGATTTATCAGGGCGTAACGCTGGGTGCTACCAACGTAGCCAAGTCGATGGCGTCGCGGAAACGACACCCAACGATTGAAGATAACGTCATCATCTACGCCAACGCCACGATCCTGGGCGGTCGGACGGTGGTGGGGCACGATTCGGTCATTGGCGGAAACGTCTGGCTGACCCAGAGCGTCGAACCGTACTCCCTGGTCTACCACACGAGCCAGATCGAAGTCCGCTCGCTGGCTGCCGAATCCTAAAAAGTTAAAAAAATCGGGAACCAACGGGTGATTGTTTGCGGCTTTTCGGTATAAAGGCTAAATCAATCAGCCATGAACTGCATCTGTGATCATAGCCTGCTGGAGTTGCTGCGGGCGGGCGATACGGCGGCCTACGAGTGGGTCTACAAAAAGTATTACCCGACGGTCGCCCGGTTTATTCAACGCAACCGCGGCAACGAGGGCGACGCGGAGGACATTTTTCAGGAATCGGTTATTCTGCTCCACCAAAAAGTAACCGCTCCCGAATTTGAGTTAACCGCAACGCTAAAAACCTTTCTATTCTCCATTGCCAGGAATCTCTGGCTGAAAAAGCTGCGGGATGAAAAGCTGGTAACCATCCCGGATGATCAGCTGATGGCTTTGCAGGATACACACGATCTTACGGTGGAAGACACCGATTCCGCTGAGTTACAGCATGAACGCTTGAGCGCCTGGATGGCCCGCATAACGGGACACTGCCAGCGCGTAATTAAATCCATTTACTTCTCCCACGAACCGATGGACCACCTCATGCTGACGATGGGCTGGAAAAACCGTCATACCGCCGTCAACCAAAAGTATAAATGCATCCAGCAGTTGAAACGCGCTTCGGGAGTCGGATAAAATTTTAGAAATACGTTTTAAAACCGGGTGATTTTCGGCCGTCGATTGGAATCAACAGGAAACAAACATTTCAAACCGATGACACTTGAAAATACCAAAGCGGTTTACGCAACCGACCAAACCTGGGATGATTTATTGGCCAAACCAGGCGTTATGCTCGTCGACTTCAGCGCGGAGTGGTGCCCGCCCTGCCGCCGACTCGAACCCATTATCCATGAATTAGCCGGCGATTTTGCCGGGGCCGCCACCATCGCCACCATCGACGTGGAAATGAACCCAGCGGTAACGGCCCGGTACAACGTTCGCAACATGCCAACCCTGCTGATTTTCAAAGACGGCCAGCTCGTCAACCGGCAGGTGGGATTTGCAACCAAGTCCGTTCTGGTCGGTCTGATTGAGAGCCAGTTGATTACACTTCCATAACCAGCAGAATGGCATCATTGGAGAGCGCTTCGAATTCCAGCGCTTCCAGGGGCCACAAAGCGAGCCCGTCGCGGGGATGCAGCAACCGGTTTTGTGCTTCAAAAGCGCCTTCAATGCTGAAGACGAAAAGGCGCTTTTGAGGATTACCAACAACATACGTTTCTTCCTGCCGTCCGCCGTATTTGCCGATGTAAATGTGAGCGCTTGTCCCCGCGAAAAGCGGAATCAACTGATTACGGTTGGTCAGATCGAACGTGGTAGCCGGAAATGGGCCGGTATTTCCGGAAGCCGCCGGGTCGGCTTTCAGGCCGATGACCAGAAAATTGACGGCTTCCGTCTCGAAGGGATTTTCAATGGTGTAGGATTGGTCCGGGAAGGCGGTGAACTGGAAAACTTCCCCCGCCCCCAGAAAAGCCCGTTCCCCCAGCTCGTCCAGCAGTTCGATCCCCCCCACGACCGGGAGCAGTAGCAGGTCAGTCGGTTCTTCGACGGTAAGTCTGTGGCTCTTTCCGGCCAGCAGCGTATCGTCGTTGAAAACCGTCAGGTTGCCGAAGGGCTGGCGGTTTTCGTGTCGGTAATCACCAAAGTTGAACGTGTGAAAGCTCCGGTAGTCCGCTGACTGCGTACGGCCCCGCTGTTCAGCGAGGTAGATTAGGGCTTCCGGTTGCGTAAGCATGGCCATTGAAAAACTGATTTGCGGGGTGTGCCGGTGGTGAAAAATGAGAAATGCTCAGAAAAGGACTCAGCGGAATCAGGTCGGTTTCGATTTCCTGACCCGCCGTCAGGTCATCCGTTTTATCGCCGTAAGCGATCAGAAGCTGGTTGCCGACGGTATCAATCCAGGTAAGCGGTTCGCTGTAAAACCAGATGGCGATGCGGTGCTGGCTCTTGTCCTCCAGGTGCGAATCGATGATTTCAAACCGAAACTGTTTGAAAGGCAGGCACGTTTTGCCGCTTTGGTTGGCTACATCCGGAACAAGATCGTTCAACTGACGGATGTAGCCGATGGCGGCCGTACTCGTCAAGTACTGGAGCTGATCGGCGTGGCCAAGGTTGTCCCGCAATTGCCGGAACGTAAAATATTTCCCCTCCGGGTCCAGCCGCTGGGCCTGCATGTAAAATTCCAGATGCGTGTCGTTAAAAACAAACGTGTCCCAGGCTGTGCGGGAGGACGCGTCGATGATCTTCCGGTAACTTAACTTGACGATGCCTTTGTACATGATGGTGCTTCTTACGCGGCTACAACGATGGCCCAGGTTAGTTCGTAGCCGTCGGACGTATTACCAGTAACGGTAGCCAGGTTGGTGCTGATTCCATCACTGAATATGTTATCCCGGGCGTTGGTCGTATCCGCTTGCCCGTGGCTGGCATATACCCCCTGGGCATACACCACTTTACTGATGTCTTCCGGAAAGGCAATCTGGGACACTTTCAGCGATTTTCCGCTTGAGTTGTAGACGTGAACGTGGATGTGGGGCGCCCGGCCCTGGTACCAACCCGGATAAATGCTCGTGAACGTAACCAGACCGTTGCTGTCGGAGGTTTGCCGCCCGCGCAGGAAGTGGACGCTTTGGTAGTTGGTGGACTGCATCTGGGTGCCGCCGTATTCGGAGTAGTTCCCGGCTGCGTCGCAGTGCCAGATATCGACCAGCGCCCCGGCCAGTCCGGCGCAGCTAGTGTTCTTATTCTGGACGGTAATTTTGACGGTGAGCTTGGTGCCCTGCCGGTCGGAGCGGATGTCGGCGGTGACCAGGCTGGCCGGGGTTTTGGTGGGGAAGGGACCTGCGGTTTCGTTGGAAGTTTCGGTACAGGTGCTGGTTCCCGAGCCGGTTTCGGTGGTCGATTCGGGCGTAACGTCATTTTCTGACGAGCAGGAAATCAGGGGCGCGATGGTGGCAATGCCGAGGGCTGAAAAACTTCTTCTCAAAAAATCTTTACGTTGCATGGTTTTAATGAACTATAGGTGAGTTGTGTTAAGAATGATGTTCGGACTGGTTGTTCATGCCGCTGACGGCGATGGCTCTTTTCCACTATATCGCAGGATGTGGGCATTTCGTTGCACGAGCGCTCACTTTGTAGGTGAATCGAGGGAATCTGTCGGTGAATGGAGGGAGAAGAAGAATAGGAAAGACACACTGAATCATGCACTGATGAATGGTCAGCCTAACTGGATAAAAAACAGGAACAGGGCAATGCGCTCGCGGCATTGCCCTGTTCCTGCAACGGAAGATTTGAGAACAATTGGTAAAATGGAGTTACCGCAATCCGCGGACAAACCGGCGGATGGAGTCCCGGTAAATCTGTTCGGACAGTTCCAGCGACTGCCGGTCCTGCAGCATCAGAGCGAGGCTGATCATCCCGTGCGACAGCGACCACCACTCGAAATAAAGCTTTTGAATGCTTTCCTGCGACTTGGGAATGAACGTGAAAATAATCTCCCGAATCAGCACACTAATAGCTTCCATTTCGCTGGATTCGCAGAGGGGGCGGTTGCAATAGGCCCCGTTCAGGTTGTGCATAACCTGGTAGATTTCGGGGTGGTCCATGGCAAATTGCCACTGCGCAACCGACATTTCAAACAACCGCTTTTCAGGATCACGGTACAGTTTCTTGATCCGTTCGTATTCGTGGTTCAATTCTCGAAAGCCGTCATTCCGGATTTCGTCCAACAGTATATCTTTACTATCGAAATATTCGTAGACAATCGGGGCACTGTAGTCAATAGCATCAGCAATCTTGCGGATCGACACGGCTTGCCAACCTTCCCGGCGAGCGATGTCCTTAGCTGTCAGAACAATAGCAGCGCGGGTTTGCTCCCGGCTGCGTTGTTTGCGCTCAAGTGTCTCCATTCGGTGTTTTGTCAAGTTAACAGTGTTAAATTGCCGTTAAACTACGCATAAGTAACCAAATCCTCTAATTAAATTGCAATTTTTCTTGTTAATGTTCAATATTTGCACTGAATAGTTTTGTTAACTTCTTCTTTTTCAGGTGTAACCAATAGTGCCTGATAAAATACAGCAGATTACCCGTTTTTCTGCGCAATCAGCAGCAGACGGTCGTCGCCCAGCAGAAAATCCGAGCCGTCCAGGTTGCTGTATTTTTCAGTAACAGTGAAACCGGCCTGCGAAAAAAGGCGCTGTAATTCAGCCATTGTATAGACATAATGCTTTGCCTGACGCTGTAAGGTTTGTCCGTTTCGCAGGTAAGTGAGCTGGGCGTTGATGCAGCTCTCCTGGAGGTCATATTCATTTTCCATCAGAAACGTAATGTCACCGATCTGCATCCAGCTTCGTTCCTGAAAATCGGGCAGAACGCTTTCGGCAATCATGGCGGTGTCGGCGACAAACTGGCCGCCCGAAACAAGATGGTCCGCAATTTTCCGGAGAAACGCCAGCATCTGATCGTGCGGGAAAAAACTGAAACTGTTGCCCAAGCAATAGGCCCCTTCATAATCGTTGCCCAGCGATGTGGTCAGAAAGTCTCCCAGGTGGCCTTCAACGGGCAAATCTTCGCGTTCGGCGGCTCTCTGAAGCTCCTCGATGGACTCCGGAGAAATATCCACGCCGGTTACGGCATACCCCATGCGGGCCAGTTCGAGGGCGTGTCGACCGTGGCCGCAGAACACATCGAGCACCCGCTGACCGGGTTGTAATTCCAGGATGTCGTTTAAAAAATCGCATTCCAGTTCGGTTTGCTCGTCCGTTTGGGCGGCTTTCCAGGCTTCCTGCACCAGCCCACTAAAAAAGTTATCGTACCAGGCCATGAGAGAGTGATAAGGTAAGAAGGAAGAATTAGAGGTTATAATGAAGCGAGTCGGTAACTCTTCGCTCATAACTCTTATTTCTTAACTCCTTTTTTTCGTAATTCGCGAGTCAAAATTCTTGAATCCATTCATGCAAACCTATTGGGGGATCGATTTAGGCGGCACTAAAATTGAAGGAGTGGTGCTGTCGGCACCTTCGCCGGATGCCGTTGTTATTCGTAAGCGTATTGATACTGAGGCTGATAAGGGCTATGAACACATTGTAAGCCAAATTGCGAAGCTGGTCGATTTACTCAAGGCCGAAACCGGCTACCAACCCGATCACATCGGCTTTGGAACGCCCGGCACCTTCGATCCGGCCCGTCACGTGATGAAAGGCTGCAACACGACCTGCCTGAACGGAATGCCGCTGCCCCAGCAACTGGAAAAAGTGCTGGGCGTTCCGGTGTCGATTGCCAACGACGCCAACTGCTTTGCCCTGGCGGAAGCCACGCTCGGTGCCGTGCCGGAGGTAGTGCCGGATTTTCGCGCCGTCTTCGGGGTCATTATGGGTACGGGCGTTGGCGGTGGAGTGGTTTTTCGCGGAAAAGACGGTCAGCCTTTTGTGCAGAACGGTTTACAGGGCATCGGAGGGGAGTGGGGCCACATTATTCTGGAAGAAAACGGGTACCCGTGTTACTGCGGCAAGCGCGGTTGCAACGAGCAGGTTTTCTCCGGCCCGGCGCTGCAACGGTATTACGAAGATGTCAGTGGCGAAAAGCGGAAGATGAAGGAAATTGTCGAGCGGCATTACGCGGGTACGGATCCGTATGCCACGCAAACCATCGACCGGCTTCTGGAGAATTTCGGTAAAGCTATTTCGGTCATAATTAATGTGCTCGATCCCGATGCCATTGTGTTGGGCGGGGGCGTTGGCAACATTGACCTGCTCTATACCGAAGGCGTTGAACGGGCCAAAAAGTACGTCTTCAACGAAGGCCGGCTGGAAACCAAATTCCTTAAACCCAGACTCGGCGACAGCGCCGGCGTCTTTGGCGCAGCGATGTTGTAAAGTTAAAAGAGTGAAGAGGTAAGAGTTAAGAGGGAAGACGGGGCCGTCTGGCGGTTAGCCGACGCATTGATAACTCTTCACTCATAACTCTTACCTCTTCACTTAATTACCGTTGCCGGTTATTCTCACCGCTTGGCTGGCCCCCGCCGTCTTTGACGTCGTCGTTGTTAACCGATTTTCTCCGGCGCTGGGGTTGGTCGAAGCTCATTTTACCGATCCGGTAGCTAAACGTCAGGCGCACACCCCGGTTGTAGATGTAGTTGATGTTACTCTGCTGGAAAGTCGGCGAGGAGAGCTGGGTTTGCATTTTAAACCGGTTGGCCAGAAAGTTCTCGCCCGCCAGGCCCAGGCTGCCTTTCGTCTGACCTTTGTCGTCTTTGAAGTCCTTTTTGATTCCCAGCGTGTAAAATCCGAAGCCTGACTGGTACCCCTGTAGCTGCACGCTCCGGCCCTGCATAAAACCAAATCCCTGCACACCCCAACCATTTTTCAGCGTCAGGTTGGTAAACAGGCGTCCTGTTACGACCCAGCCGGAATTGCTGGCGTTCAGCGAGGGCGTCGGGCTGTTGTTGGTGATGTAGGAATAGTAGGTATCCACACCCCCGCCCAACTGCCATTTTGAGAACAGGCTGATGTTTCCGAACACGTTGGCGCCATAGTTCTCCTTGTGACCGATGTTCTGGTACGTGGTCGTAATGACACCCTCCTGGGTGGTCGACCGGACGCTCTCGATGGAGTTGTCCGTCCGGCGGGCAAACAGCGAGAAATTCAGGTAGGTTTTCTTGATGTAGACGCTGGAACTCAACTCCACGTTGTCCGTCAGTTCGGGCTCCAGGTACGGGTTCCCGAAGGTTATGTTTTGCGGGTTAGACGCGTTTACGTTCGGGTTCAGGAACTGGATGCCCGGCCGTTGCAAACGACGGTTGTAGGCGATCTTCACGGTTTTACCACCTTTCAGTGCTTTCGAGATGTTGATGCTCGGAACCAGGTTGCCATAGCTCGGAATGTCGATGGTCTGGCCGGGGGTTTCAGACCGGAAATTGGCATCGATCACCGTGTATTCGTAGCGCGTTCCCGCTTTGATGGTGTACTTGCTTTTTGACGTGTAGGTATACGAGACGTAACCACCGGCTACGTTCTGGTTGTAATCCAGACCGTTGTTGGGGCGCAGCGGATCCTGGCCGTATTCGCCGTCGGGTCCGGTTGATACGAAGTACTTGTAGTCACTGTCAACCTGCCGAAAAATGCCCTTTCCGCCGAATTCAAGCTGCTGGTTGGTCTTAATCGGTGTTTGGTAGTCAATCTGAATGGTCGATTCCTGGTTGTAGCTCAGGTTGTCGTTGCGGTCGCGGCCCGTAATGATGGTCGAATTGCCAAACAGTTCGGCTTCAAAATCGTTCGTCCGGTTGTTGCGGCTGAACTGGGTCAGGATACTGAGTTCCTGCTGCGGTTTTTTAAACGTCCGCGTGTAATCGACGTTCAGATCGACGGTTCCCGACAGGTTTTTGATATCGACATCCCGACGGGACGTTTCGCTGGGAACCAGACCACCCGGGAACAAAACCGTCGCCAGGTTTTGCGATGTTTTTCCGTTCTGCGCACCGTATCGCAAGCTGGCCGTCAGGCTCTGATTTTTGGCAATGTCGTAATCGAAGCCCAACTGGTAATTTCCAAACAGAAACTGGTTTTTCGAATCCGCCATTTGCCGGGTTTCAACGGTTGCTGTTTCGAAAAAGCTGCGTTGTATGTTTTCCGATTTGCCAATCATGTTGTAATTGGCGCGGCCAAAACCACCCAGCGAGAAACCGACTTTTCCGGCTCGGTAATTACCGTTCAGTCCCAGGTTGGAGCCCCGGTTTCCGACGCCCGCATCCACGTTCAGCGTCAGGCCCTGCAGCGTGTTTTTCTTGGTAATGATGTTGATGATCCCGGCCGACCCTTCGGCGTCGTATTTGGCCGATGGGGAGGTAATAACTTCCACGGATTTGATCATATCCGCCGGAATCTGCTTGAGGGCGTCGGCCACGCTGGCGGCCACAATCGTCGACGGTTTGTTGTTGATCAGCACCCGGACGTTGGTACTTCCGCGCAGACTGACGTTTCCGTCCAGATCGACCGACAGCATGGGCACTTTTCGCATCACCTCGGCGGCATCCCCGCCTTTGTTGGTCACGTCCTTATCGGCATTGTAGACCAGCCGGTCCACTTTTTCTTCGATCATTTGAGCCTGCCCGACCACGTTCACTTCCTGAAGCGTTTTAACATCCGGCGACAGGGCGACGTTTCCGACGTTGATGTCCGTCCCGCGCTCAATTTTCAGCAGGCGGGTTTCTTTGTTTTGATACCCCAGAAACGATACCTGAAGCCGGTATTCGCCGGGAGCCAGTTTCGTTAAAGCGAATTTTCCTTTTTCATCGCTGGTCGTCCCATCAACGGGTTTGCCGGTTTGTACACTAATCAGGGCGATGGTGGCAAATTCAACGGGTTTGTTCGTCGTTGAATCGGTCAATACTCCCGTAATTTTACCGTTGCCGCGTGGGGTTTCGGAGGTAGCCGTTCCGGGAATGCCGGTAGCGGGTCGGGTGCCCTGCGGAGGCCCCGAAGGAGGCTGCTGGGCAAATGCAAAGGAAGAGCAGCAAATAATACTAAAAAGTATTAAATTTTTCATAATTTTTATATAAAAACTAGTTAGGTTCCTGAGAGGGCGAGATGGAATTGAACTATACAAAGATATAGCTAACTGCAGTCAATAAGACAAGCGATTTAGCTACCGTTCCTGCGAATATGTGGAACGGTCAATTTTGTACTCGGGTGGTAGATCAAATGGATAAACGGAAATTCATTACTTACCCGAAAAATACTCTCAAATGTAGGTCTGCGGGATGGTTTCACCGAGCGGATTTCGACGAATGGCTGTTTTAGCGAGACAGACTACTTATTTTCCTGGGTAGGTTAAAACAGCACCTAAAAGCAACGGTGTTTAAAGCAGGTGATCGGTCGGTGAGATCACTCATAAAGAGGTCATTTACAAAATAGATTTTACTTGTTCCAGCTCCTGGATGTTTTCTCTTAGTTCCTGGCCTATTTGGTCTTCAAAAGCATTGAAAAGCCACCTTGCAAGGCCGTAAAACAGCAGGACAAGCGCAGCCTGCGCTCCCAGGGTCAGACTGATTTTTAAGGGACTGTACGTTTCAAATTTTCGGGCGATCATGGAAAACGTAAACATAAACCCCGCCAAGATGCACAGCATCCAGACCTTCGACAAAGCGGACTGGGCTTTTTCGTGCCATTGCAAAACCGTCTTCAGGCTATCGTAAAGGGTATGCTGGTTTAGGCTGACGCGGCTCAGATTGTAATACGTTTTTACGACGATCATCAGCGCAACGGTGGCCAGACCGATGTAAAAAACCGACGGGATGTATAAATACCAACGCTCGTAGTCAAACGCGTTGCCGACGATGGCCGCCGAGAAAAAGACGATAACGGCCGTCATTACGATACCCGCAAGTTGCAGATGACGCGCCATTCGGGCCAGCGTTCCTTTTGATCGGTCTTTAAGCATCAGTAGAATCATTCGCTCGTTCAATTGCCGGCTGGCCAGGAGCTTGTCATCGTAAGCTTTCCAGGTGGATTTTAGTTCGTCCAGGTTCATGGTGTTGATTAGTAACGGGTTGATAGATTAATCATTTTCTCCAGTTTCGCCTTAATCCGGTTCAGCTTGACGCCAACGTTGGTCTTGCTGATGCCGATGATGGCCGCGATTTCGTCGTAACTCCGGTCGTCGAGGTACAGCGTGATGACGGCTTTTTCGATGGGCGAGAGTTGTTCAATGGCTCCGTACAGTGCTTTTACCGCTTCGTCGGATGCCTCCTCCCGTAAATCCGGAATCTGAAGTTCATTAGCTGAGAAAGGGACAGCCTGCACCTTGACGGCTTTCCGGCGGTAATTCGAGATGGCGGTGTTCAGCGCAATCCGGTACATCCAGGTGGTTACGCTTGATTCGTTTTTGAACGTGGGGTAGGCCCGCCAGAGTTGCAGAACAATCTCCTGGAAAAGGTCTTCCCGGTCAGCGGATTCCTTACAATACAGCGAACAGACCTTGTAAAGGATGCCGGGGTGACGGTTTAGTAAGCTGACAAATTCCTTTTCCATGATCGAGCATTGTAGCAGGCTTTCACGGTATTAGTCGCATAGGAGCAGGGAATATTACAGCGGCCGGCAAAAAACGGCAAAATTTTAAAAAAACCGTGTGAGTTGAAAACCACCGAACCAAAAGCCATCACTCCGGTTTATTCAACACAATTGAAACCAAGAACGGTATTTCCAGGAATCCGGCTAACCCTTTACCTCGTGGCGCATGAAGGCTGACGAACGAAAATTCAACTACGATCTTAATTACAAAGAACTGGACTTGCGCCAACAGCCGGAGCTATACCGCGTCGGCAAAGGCGAGCAGGGCGTGTTGCTTGTTCAACCCTATAAATCCGAAATCCTGCCGCACTGGCGGTTCAAAACGCCGGAAATTGCCCGGCAGTCGTCGGAGAAGATTTACGAGTTGTTTCTGAACTACAAAAAGAATGACGATTTTATCGGTATGGACATGGCCCGTAAGTTTCTGCAAATGGGCGTGACGCGCTCCCGACGGTATGCCAACCACCGCACGGGGCAGAAGTACGACGGGCCGGTTCCCGACGATAAAAAAGGCCGCAGCGGAAGCCACGGCCGGGATCAATTACCGCTCGATACCGACCCGATCAAGGCCGAAAGCGCTGCCATTTTCCGCGAAAAGTACCTCCAGGCCCGCGAAGACCCCGATTACAAACGGCTAAGAAAAGAGTGGCAGGAAAAATATGGATAAGTGAAGAGTGATGAGTGAAGAATTAAGAGTTGGCTGACGCATTTATTAACTCTTAATTCTTCACTCATCACTCTTCACTCATTTCCCTTGGGCTTCGACGACCGCGATGGCAACCATGTTGACGATTTCGCGTTCGGAACTGCCCAATTGCAGGACATAAACGGGTTTGCGCAGACCCAGCAGGATAGGACCGATGGCGTCGTTTCCGGCGGATTCCGTCAGCAGGTTGTAGGCAATGTTTGAAGCCGCCAGGTTCGGGAAAATCAAGGTATTAGCCCCTTCGTCCACCAGCTTGCTGAACGGGTGGTTGAGCTTCAGCAAATCCGTATTGAACGCCAGGTGCGCCTGAATTTCACCGTCAACAATCAGATCCGGGTGTTTGCGCTGCAAGATTTCAACGGCCTGGTTCATCTTGACGGCATCATCGCCCTTCGCACTGCCAAAATTGGAGTATGAAACCAGCGCGATCCGGGGTTTGATGTTAAACCGCTCGACGGCCCGGGCGGTCAGCTCCGTGATTTCGACGATCTCATCGACGGTCGGGTTGAAGTTGACGGTGGTGTCGGAGAAAAACAACGGTCCGCGTTTGGTCAGCAGGATGTACATCCCGGCCACTTTTTTCACACCGGCTTCTTTTCCAATGACCTGCAGGGCCGGGCGAATCGTATCGGGATAGTTGCGGGTCAGGCCCGAAATCACCGCGTCGGCTTCACCAGCTTCGACCATCATCACCCCGAAATAATTCCGGTAGTACATCTGTTTGGTCGCTTCCGTCGCGTTGACGCCCTTGCGCTGGCGTTTTTCGTAATAAATGGCGCTGAACTTCTGAATCAGTTCATCCTGCTCCGGGGCCCGTGGGTCCAGGATGGGCACATTGCCCAGATCCAGGTTGTTCTCCGTAATGATCGACCGAATGCGGCTGACTTCACCGAGTAAGATTGGGAATGCAATTCCCTCATCCCGAACTTGCTGGGCGGCTTTCAGCACTTTAAGATTCTCGGCGTCAGCAAATACCACCCGTTTGGGGTCCGATTTGGCTTTGTTCAGAATAACCCGCGAAATCTGATTATCCTGACCCAGCCGCCGGGCCAGTTGGTGTTCGTAGGCTTCCCAGTCCGTAATCGGTTGTCTGGCGACGCCCGAATCCATGGCCGCTTTTGCCACGGCCGGTGCTACGGTGGTCAGCAGGCGGGGGTCAACGGGTTTGGGGATGATGTACTGCCGGCCAAACATCAGGTTCGACTCACCGTAGGCCAGGTTGACCAGATCCGGCACCGATTTTTTCGCCAGATCGGCCAGCGCGTGAACGGCGGCCAGCTTCATGGCTTCGTTGATCTCCGTCGCCCGCACGTCCAGGGCGCCCCGGAAAATGAAGGGAAAACCGAGAACGTTGTTGACCTGGTTGGGGTAATCGGAACGGCCGGTTGCCATGATAATGTCTTCGCGGGCGGCCGTAGCGTCCGGATACGATATTTCGGGCGTGGGGTTGGCCATGGCAAACACAATGGCGTCTTTGGCCATCGAGCGCACCATGTCCGGCGTCACCACGTTGCCTTTCGAAAGGCCGATAAACACGTCGGCTCCCACCATGGCTTCCTCCAGCGTGTGCAGGTCGCGGCTGGTTATAAACTGGCTTTTGCGTTCGTCGAGGTCGTTGCGATCGGCGCGAATAACGCCTTTGCTGTCGCACATGACAAAGTTTTCAACTTTGGCCCCCAGCGAAATGTAGAGTTTTGAACAGGAAATGGCCGAGGCTCCCGCGCCGTTGACCACAATTTTAACGTCTTCGATTTTTTTGCCGGTAAGCTCCAGTGCATTCAGCAGGGCGGCTGCCGAGATGATGGCCGTACCGTGCTGGTCGTCGTGCATAACCGGGATGTTCAGTTCCCGCTTCAGACGTTCCTCAATCTCGAAGCATTCCGGGGCCTTGATGTCTTCCAGGTTAACGCCCCCGAACGTCGGTTCCAGAATCTTGACGGTGCGGACGAACTCGTCCACATTTTTGGTGTTCAGTTCGATATCAAATACGTCGATATCGGCGTAAATTTTGAACAGCAGCCCTTTCCCTTCCATGACGGGTTTACCGGCTTCGGGGCCGATATCGCCCAGACCCAGAACGGCACTACCGTTGCTGATCACGGCCACCAAGTTGCCTTTGGCGGTGTATTTATAAACGTCTTCGATGTTTTCGGCAATGGCCAGACAGGGTTCGGCCACTCCCGGCGAGTAAGCCAGCGTCAGGTCGCGCTGGGTGTTGTATTCTTTGGTGGGAACAACTTCAATTTTGCCCGGGCGTCCTTTGGCGTGGTACTCGAGGGCGTCTTCCCGGCGGATTTTCTTCTCCATAGAGTTATAGATAGGGATGGTATAACAGGCCTAGCGTGTCAAGGTGCCGACCGACGGCCGGACTGGTTGGTTGGTTGGTTGGTTGGTTGGTTGGTTGGTTGGTACTCGGGCCGCTAAGGTAAGGAAAAAAGTGGGCGATTATGGTTTCTTAAAATAAGATGACCCGCTGTGCACAGCGGGTCATCGGGGAGTAGAGATCAGTAGGTGTATAGTTCTTGTCAAATTGGGAGTGTTTAAAAAGATGCTTTAAGGGTTTTGGATTGGGTTAAGGTATTTCGGGCAACCGATTGGTCATTTAGTTTCCCGGCGTCTTTCAGAACTAGCTGAACAGGGGCTCCTTTCGGCAAAATTTGTTCATACTGCAATTTCCAGAAAGACATACCGGCTATCAGGGCAGAAAGCATCGTCAACTGAATTATCTGCCAGCGTGACAAATGCAATTTCGGCCATTCACGGTTTGGGGTCAATTGATTCATTGTGAATACGTTAGGGCTAGAGTGATCAACTTGAAAATTCTTCCGGAACTGGCTCAACAGCGATCTGATGAGTTATATGATCAAATATACTAAAAATAGAATATAATGCTACTAAATCTGCGAAAAATTAAAAAGCGGGCTGTCGTTTCGATCAGCCCGCTTCTTGAAATCTATTACTAAGGGTATTACAACTGAGGTTGCTGGGCAACTATTTTCTCATCGACATGGCCCGGCTTACGATTGCGCATCCAGAACCACAGAATTGTGAACGCGACGATCAGGATAATTGGGAAGGTCGTCATCTTAGCCAGGGTAGCTTGCCCAGCAGCCAGCTCAAGGGCGTCACCCGACAGGCCGGTAGTGGCTTTTTCGGCCCGTTCGCCGTCAATCCAGCCTCCGATGATCGGCTGGAAGATGGAGGTCGAGAACATCCCGACACCCCCGATAACCGACATACCCAGCGCTCCGCTCAACGGGATCCGCTCGGCGACGAAACCGACCATCGTTGGCCAGAAATAACAAACGCCCAGCGCAAAGAAGATAGCGGCTACGTAGGCCATGGCGCCCGTTTGGGTGCTAAACAGGTAGATACCGATGAGGGCGAAAACGGCGCCACCCAGCAGCACCCCCGTTTGGTCAAGCCGGTGAATAAGCGGGCCACCGAAATAACGGCCAATGGCCATCAGAAGCGTCGTGAGTGCCAGGATCAGCATCGGAGCAGCGCCACTTTTGGCCATGATCAGACCCACCCACTGTTGCGGACCGAACTCGGAAATAGCCGTCAGAGCCATGCAGCAGAACATAAACAGGTAAAGCGGAGTCAGCATGGCCTGGAAGTTTTTCGACAGGGAAGTGGCTCCTTCTACTTTGGAAGCCGGGAATGCCTGGCCGAAGAATAAGAACGCGTAGAGCACGGTCGGGATCATGATCACCCAGATCTGGGTCTGCCATGACATGCCCGCATCCGTCATGAATTTGGAAATCAAGCTACCGATGAAAATACCGCCCGGGAACCACATGTGGAAGCGGTTCAGCATTTTGTTCATGGTGTTGCCCGAATACATATCGGCAATCAGGGGATTACAGGCCGCTTCCGTACAGCCGTTGCCAATTCCGATGAACAAGGTCGAAATCAACAGGGTGGTATAACCACCGGCGTAGATGGTCAGCAGGATGCCCAGCGTGTGACAAATGAAGGCAACCGACATGATAATCCGGGGTCCTACAGAGTGGTAGACCAACCCACCAACAATCATTGAAATAGGGAAACCCAAAAACCACATGGAGTTAATGAAACCTAACTGCTCAGCAGTCAGTCCGAATTCAGTGCCTAATTGAGGAAGGATACCCGCCCGGATACTAAAAGAGAAGGCTGTGGTAATAAGCGCGAAACAACTGGCATTAAAAAGTCGTGACGCGTTGACTTGGGTAGTCGCCATAAGGTGTTGTAGGGGTTTAGTTGGAAAATTTTCGGTCGATACTAAGTTTTATTGAATGGAAATATACAAAATTTCCGAAAAATAAGTGAATCTGCTAATTTCCCCGCCAAATTCTTCTGATTTTAAATTTTCAAGTTTTTGATGGGGAAATAGTAGGAACTGATTTTTTAAACCTTCACCTTTCAAAACTCGAAATCTTCGGTCAGAGAATCAACGATACTAACCAAATCTTCAGTTTATTCTACATTATGGCGCACAGAAAAATGCGGATGGGCATGATTGGCGGTAGCCTTGAAGCTTTCATTGGAGCCGTCCATCGCCGGGCAGCCGTCTTCGACGGGGAAATTGAACTGGTCTGCGGAGCGTTTAGCTCGAATCCGGAAAAATCGAAAGCAACCGGTCATGCCCTGTATTTGCCCGAAGAACGGGTTTACGGGAGCTACGAAGAAATGATTCTGAAAGAAAAAGAACTGCCGGAAGGTGAGCGAATGGATTTTGTGTCGATCGTGACGCCAAACCACGTCCACTTCCCACCGGCCAAACTGGCGCTTGAAAACGGTTTTCACGTGGTATGTGACAAACCCATGACCCTGAACCTGGAAGAGGCCAAAGAACTGGCCCGCATCGTCAAGGAAACCGGTAAGCTATTCTGCCTGACGCACAATTATACGGGGTATCCAATGGTGAAGGAAGCCCGCGAGATCGTGCGCAGCGGCAAGCTGGGTAAACTCCGGAAGGTGGTGGTTGAATACCCGCAGGGCTGGCTGTCGACGCTGGAAGAAGCTACCGATTACAAACAGGCCATCTGGCGGACCGACCCGGAGAAATCGGGCGCGGCTGGCTGCATGGGCGATATTGGAACCCACGCCGAAAACCTGGCCGAATACATCACAGGCCTGAAAATCACCGAACTCTGCGCCGACCTGAGCATTTTTGTGGAGGGCCGGAAGCTGGACGACGACGGCAACGTCTTGCTGCACCTGGAAAACGGGGTGAAGGGCGTTCTGCACGCCAGCCAGATTGCCAACGGCGAAGAAAACAGTTTGAACATCCGGATTTACGGCGAATTGGGGGGCCTGGAATGGCACCAAATGGAACCCAATACGCTGCTTTACAAAACCCAGGAAGGCAAGCGGATTTTCCGGCCGGGCGTGGGCGACCTGTCGGCGGCTGCCAAAGCGCACATCCGCGTTCCGGCGGGCCACCCGGAAGGTTTCTTCGAAGCGTTTGCCAACCTTTACCGCAACTTCGCTATTACCCTGCGCAGTACGCTGGAAGGCAAAGAGCCCGATCCGATTTACGCCGATTTCCCGTCCGCCGAAGACGGGGTGCGCGGATTGGCCTTCATCGAAACCGTTATCCAGTCGAACAAGTCTACCGAGAAGTGGACGAAGTTTGTCGAGTAGAATTTACCATCACGCGGGGTTGATCAGGGGCCTGGGCATAAACCGTAACAACCTCTGATCCATTCCGCGCCACCGCCAAAGCATTCTCTTTTTAACCCCCAAATACATTCTTATATCTCGCAAATGGAAAAAATCAAAGTTGGTGTAGTTGGTACGGGCTTCATTGGTCCGGCTCACATTGAAGCCCTGCGTCGGCTTCCGAACGTTGAGGTAGCGGCTTTGTGTGAAGTCACGGCTGAGCTGGCCAGACAGAAAGCCGATTCGCTCGGCATTGCCCGTTCCTACACCTTTGAGGAATTACTCAAACAGGACGATATTCAGTCCATTCACATCTGTACGCCCAACTTCCTGCACTATTCGCAGTCGAAAGCTGCCCTGGAAGCTGGCAAGCACGTCATTTGCGAAAAACCGCTGGCGAAAGACCTGAAAGAAGCCGAGGAACTGGTGCAACTGGCGGCCCAGACGGGTCTGGTCAATGCCGTTCACTTTAACTTACGGTATTATCCGCTGGCCCGGCAGATGAAGGTAATGCGCGAAAAAGGCGACCTGGGCGAAATCTATTCCATCATTGGCTCGTACCTGCAGGACTGGCTGTTCTACGAAACCGATTACAACTGGCGGCTCGAACCCGACAAGTCGGGCGACTCACGGGCGATTGCCGACATCGGTTCGCACCTGATGGACATCATCGAATACATTACGGGGCTGAAAACCACCGCCGTACTTGCCGACTTCAACACCATTCACAAAACCCGCAAAAAGCCGTTGAAGCCCGTGGAAACGTATTCGGGCAAGATGCTGCAGCCGGAAGATTACGCCGATGTGCCCATCAACACCGAAGACCACGCCAACGTGCTGCTGCGGTTTGATAACGGCAACAAAGGCGTCATTACGGTATCGCAGGTGTCGGCGGGTCGGAAAAACCAGATGAAACTGGAAATTGCCGGAGCGAAGAAAACCTTCGCCTGGAACTCCGAAGCGCCGAACGAAATGTGGATCGGTAACCGCGACGGCTACAACGAAAACCTGATGCGCGATCCGTCGCTGATGTATTCCGAAGCCCGCTCGGTGGTTTCGTTCCCCGGTGGTCACAACGAAGGCTTCCCCGACACCTCCAAGCAGATGTTCAAGGAAGTTTACGAAGCGATTGCCGCCGGTAAACAACCCGAAAACCCCACGTTCCCGACGTTCGCCGACGGCTACCGCGAACTGCTCATCTGCGAGAAGATTCTGGAATCAAACCGGAAGCAGGCGTGGGTTGAAGTATAATTTTAAATGAGTGAATGAGTGAAAAACCGCTTCCGCAGCCTATGGAGTCTTCCCGAATAGAGAAAGGCTAATTTGCCGATAGCGTCGAGAAGCGCCTTAAGGCGTATATGCTGCGGTGTATTCAGGTTTTTCGCTCATTACCCAACTCGTTTGAAGCACAACATTTCGGGAAACAGCTACTGCGTTGTTCCTCATCGTCAGTAGCAGACTACCGCGCCGTCCGGCGAGCACGAAGTCAAAATGAGTTTTTCGCCAAGATGTAGTATTGTTGTAGAGGAGCTGGACGAATCACTCTTTTGGCTCGAGACCTTAGTTGAAACCTCCATTGTTTCAGAAACCCGATTAAGCGATTTGTTGAATGAAGGAAGTCAGCTCTTGAGAATACTTTCAAAATCAAGAAGCAGTACAAAAACGAACTGACTTTCACTCAATCGCTCAATCACTAATTCACTCAATAGATCATGAAAACCATTCAAGGACCCGCCATTTTTCTGGCACAATTCCTGGGTGATACCGAGCCCTTTAACTCACTGGAGTCCATTGCCAAATACATGGCCGATCTGGGCTACAAAGGCATTCAGATCCCGACCTGGGATCCCCGCATGATTGACCTCAAGCAGGCCGCCGAAAGCACGGGATACTGCGACGACCTGAAAGGCAAACTGAAAGATATCGGCGTGGAAATCACCGAACTTTCAACCCACTTGCAGGGCCAGCTGGTGGCGGTCCACCCGGCTTACGGCGAAATGTTCAACGGGTTTGGACCGGCCGAACTGGCGGGCAAACCGAAAGAGCAGCAGGAGTGGGCCACGCAGCAACTCCTGTGGGCGGCCAAAGCCAGCCAGAACCTGGGCCTGACTTCGCACGTCACTTTCTCCGGCGCTCTGCTGTGGCCGTATGTGTACCCGTGGCCGCAACGTCCGGCGGGGTTGGTAACGACGGCCTTCCAGGAGCTGGCCAAACGCTGGACCCCAATCCTGAACGCATTCGACGAAGCAGGGGTGGATGTAGGCTACGAACTGCACCCGGGCGAAGACCTGCACGACGGGGTCACATTCGAGATATTCCTCGATCACGTCAACGGTCACCCGCGCGCCGGGATCAACTACGACCCCAGCCACTTTATCCTGCAACAACTGGATTACCTGCAGTTCATCGACTTCTACCACGACCGGATTTACGCCTTCCACGTCAAGGATGCCGAGTTTAATCCCACCGGCAAACAGGGCGTTTACGGCGGCTACCAGGGCTGGGTCGAGCGCGCGGGCCGGTTCCGTTCGCTGGGCGACGGTCAGGTTGATTTCGGCGGTATTTTCAGCAAACTGTCGCAGTACGACTACGACGGCTGGGCGGTATTGGAGTGGGAGTGCGCCATCAAGCACCCCGAGCAGGGCGCGGCTGAAGGGGCGCCGTTCATCCAGGATCACATCATCCGGGTAACCGAGCGGGCCTTCGACGACTTCGCCGGAACGGGCGCTGACGAGGAATTTAACAAGCGCGTACTGGGCTTGTAAGCGATGTTGAGGGAGGGGTAGTGAGATTCTGCATCCAGACTTTTGCTGCAACTCCCTCAAAATTTTAAACCGACCCCGGTTTTTGCCGGTTTAAAGGGCTGGGATTCCGCTGGTCATTAAGCCAGCGGATCGCTCGCGTAGCAACCCTAGATTCGCTTCGTGAATAGCACTTTAAACGCTCAAAAGCATGGCAGGTCAAGGATCGGGCGGCAATGTACTGGCAGCCCTCTGTAGTTTTTTTATCCCCGGATTCGGGCAGTTGTTGCAGGGGCGTCTGCTCATGGCGTTTGTGCAGTTTGCTTTGGCGGGCGTACTCTGGTTTTTTCTCCTCGGCTGGCTGATTCATCTCTGGTCCATTGTTGACGCAGCCCGGTTTGATCCGGCAAAATAGGATAGGTCCGGCCCCGGTTTTTGCCGTCGATCCCGGTACGTGACTCCGCTCCGTAGAACCTCAAGTTTTCCCTGACGTGTAAAACGGAACGTGTGATGGGGGCTTCGTGTCCGCATCCTACAGTCATAAATACAGGCAAAGTCCTTCATTCTTTCAAGAACTCGTTATATTTGAACAACCATAACGAGTTTCTATGCGCCACTGGCTAATTCTCCTTCTTTTCGTCCTGGCTGGGCCTTCCAACGCCCAGAAAGTCCGGGTGGCGGTGGCGGCCAATGCCCAGTTTGTGATGGAGAAGCTCCAGGCTGGATTTAAAAAGAAAACCGGGCTGGAAATCGAGCCCATCGTCAATTCGTCGGGTAAGCTGACAACCCAGATTCAGAACGGCGCCCCCTTTGACGTTTTTCTGTCGGCCGATATGGAGTACCCCGCAGCGGTTGACAAAGCCGGAATGGCGGCAACCAAACCGAAAATTTATGCCTACGGACTATTGGTGCTCTGGACCCGGGCCGACATCGACCCCGCGCCGGGAATTGCCGTCCTGAACGACAAACGAATTCATAAAATTGCCGTCGCCAATCCCAGAATGGCTCCCTACGGTGCTGCGGCCGTAGCGGTAATGGCTCAGCAAAAACGGTTGGACATCTTACAACCCAAAATCGTTTACGGTGAAAGCATCGCACAGGTCAACCAATACCTGATTTCGGGGGCGGTCGAAGCGGGTTTTACGGCGAAATCCGTCGTTCTGGAACCGTCGATGCAGGGGAGGGGAAGATGGGCCAACGTCAAAGGGGCCGCGCCGATCGCGCAGGGGGTGGTTTTACTGAAAGGGGCCAAAGCCCATGCCCGCCAATTTTATGACTATCTGTTTTCGCCGGAAGCCCGGGCTATTTTCCGGCGCTACGGCTACCAAACGCCCGTGCACCCATGACTGATTTCGACTGGCAGCCTTTGTTACTGACGCTGCGGCTTGCTACGGTTACGACCGGGTTGCTGCTGCTGGCCGGGATTCCGCTGGCCGGTTGGCTGGCGGAATCCCGGTTTCGGCTCAAACCGGCGGTTGAAGCCGTGATTAGCCTGCCGCTGGTGTTGCCGCCGTCGGTTCTGGGGTTTTACTTCCTGCTGGCGTTTAGCCCCACGGGGTTGCTGGGCAAGAAACTGCTTGCGTGGTTTGATCTGCGTCTGCTATTTACATTTGAGGGGCTGGTGGTGGCATCGCTTTTTTACAGCCTGCCGTTCATGGTTCATCCCGTTCAGGCCGGGCTGGAAAATCTGCCCGCATCGCTGCGGGAAGCCTCTTATACATTGGGCAAATCGCGCTGGGAAACGTTTGTGCGGATTTTGCTACCCAACATAAAACCGTCGTTGCTGACGGGGGTTGTGCTTTCGTTTGCGCACACGATCGGTGAGTTTGGGCTGGTCCTGATGATTGGCGGCAACCTGCCCGGCCAGACCCGCGTGGCTTCCGTTGCGATTTACGACGAAGTGGAATTGCTGCATTATGACACCGCCAACGTTTACGCGCTGTTGCTCCTGGCCGTGTCTTTCGGAATTTTACTGGCGGTTTACGCCATCAACCGGCGATGGGTGATATTCTGATGCCCACGATTCGGCTGCACGCCCGCATGAACCTGCTGTTTGCCAGCGGTCCGGCTCCCCTCGATGTTGATTTTACGCTGAAAGCCGGAAGTCTTACGGGGTTATACGGTCCTTCCGGTTCGGGAAAAACCACGCTGCTGCGTATTCTGGCGGGACTGACCGGGCCGGAGACGGGGATTATTCAGGTGGGTGACCAGATCTGGCTTGATACCAGCCGGCGAATCAACGTGCCGACGCAGCAGCGAAACGTGGGAATGGTGTTCCAGGATGCTGCGCTGTTTCCAAACATGACGGTTCGGGAGAATGTGCAGTATGCCGCCGAAAACCGGCGGGATCCCATTGTCGATGAACTCCTGGAACTGGCCGGTCTGATGAATCTGGCTGGTCGGAAACCCGCCAGCCTGTCGGGGGGGCAGCGCCAGCGGGTGGCACTGATCCGGGCACTGGCGCGTCGGCCCCGGATGCTGCTGCTGGATGAACCCTTCTCGGCCCTCGACGTCGAAACCCGCGAACAACTGCTGGCCGAACTGGTCCGATTACACCAGCGTTTTGGCACCACTACGGTGTTGGTATCCCATCATCAGGAAGAAATCCAGCGCGTTGCGGACCAGGTTATCAGGCTGGAACAGGGGAAGGCTTATTTGGTAGAACCGGCCCTCAGCGCACGTAAAAAAGACCCTTTGTCAGTACACGGTGTCATTACCGCTCTTCGCACCGAAGCAGGGCTGGCCCAGATTCAGATTCAGGTAGGAAACGAGCGGATAACGCTGGAAGTACCGTTAAATACGTCGGAATGGCAGCCCGGACAACCCGTAATGGTGTCCATCACGTCTGCTGCCCAAGTACGGAAGATGGATTGATGCCAAAGAAAAAGCCCCGAAACCTCAGGGCTTTTTACTACCATTTTCTCTGTCCTACCTACCTTACCCGGTTAGGAGTAAGGCTCAAAAAAGATTGAATAACCCGTCCAGCCGATTGCCTCGGTGAATCGTTGCCGCTAATGGAACCGCCTGAACTTTCCGGCTGATCACTCAGAAGCAAGCGAGGTTAAAAATATCGTTAAATCCACACCCTTTTAGCGGGCTGTCCTCGAGCCGGGCTGCACATGGTGTGGCCTACTTATCTCTAAAAGATTGGATGAAAAATCGAGCGTGGGAACACAAAAATTCAATGTCGATACTGGCTCAAAACGAGCAGTATGGCAGGGGATTTCATCATGTTCATACACGTTATACACTTAACTAACGCCTAAAGGTAGGTAAAGTGTCTGGTAAATGCAAGCGGTAAAGGCTAGATAATCATAGAAAAAGTGCAGTTTTTTTTCCAATGGTATTATGATCAATTTTTTATACTGTTTTAAAACATTTTTCACTATTGTTGGACACCAACGTCTGTTTATTGACTATTTACCCGAAAGTTTCAATCAATACAACTAATTTACCCGCCGGAACAAGTTGTTCACCGCTGATCGATTAGTTGGCTTTGACGGATAAAAATGCAATTATGACCATAAAGACAATTGACACTGGTTTTTTTAAGTTAGACGGGGGAGCCATGTTTGGGGTTGTCCCGAAAACGCTTTGGAGTAAACAGCATCCGGCCGACGACGCCAACCGCTGCACCTGGGCAATGCGGTGTTTGCTGGTGGAAAGCGGCCGGCAGTTGCTGCTGATCGATACCGGTATGGGCAACAAACAGGACGCCCGGTTTTTCAGTCATTACGATCCCCACGGTGAGGCATCCCTGTTGAAGTCCATCCAGCAGGCGGGGTATTCCGAAAAAGACGTTACGGATGTGCTGCTGACGCATCTGCATTTCGACCACGTAGGCGGAGCGGTTCGGCGGATGGGGGAGCAGTTGGAGCCGACCTTTCCGATGGCCACCTACTGGAGCCACAGTGACCACTGGCAATGGGCCGTTCATCCGAACCCCCGCGAAAAGGCGTCGTTTCTGACGGAAAATATCACGCCCTTGCAGGAGAGTGGTCAGTTGCAGTTTGTCGACCAACACCCGTTTCCCTTTCCGGATGTGGAGCTGTTGCCGGTTGATGGGCATACCGAGAAGATGACGCTGCCGATCCTCCGGGTGGGGAACCAAACTGTCGCGTATGTGGCGGATCTGATCCCCTCCGCGGCCCACGTTCCGCTGCCCTGGGTGATGAGCTACGATGTGCGGCCGTTGCTGACCATGCAGGAAAAAGCGCAGTTGTTGCAACGGGCCGCCGACGAAAACTGGATCCTGGTTTTCGAACATGACCCGTTGATCGAAGCGGCAACCGTCGAATCCACTGAAAAAGGCATTCGGATTCGTGACAAAGGCGCGCTGGCTTCGTTCTTATAGATGAATGATCTAGAAACCAACCGATTGATATGAAATTTGGCTTAGTGCTTTCCGGGGGAGGGGCGCGGGGCATTGCGCACCTGGGTGTTTTGAAAGGCTTAGTGGAGGAGGGATTCTCGTTCAGTCAGATTTCGGGGACCAGTGCCGGGGCCATCACCGGTGCTCTGTTTGCCAATGGCTATACGCCCGACGAAATCCTGAAAATCATCGAAACCACCCCGTTGTACCGGCATATCCGGCCCGCCTTTACCCGGATGGGGCTGCTGCGCATCGACAAAGCGGAAGCCGTCTTCCGGACTTATTTGTCCCATGACAGCTTCGAAGCGCTGCAAATTCCGATGCACATTGCGGCCACGGATTTAACCGAGGGCTGTTTGACGGTATTTGAAACCGGCGAGCTGGTCCGACCGATGCTGGCTTCCTGCTGTTTGCCCGGTATTTTCGAGCCTTATTCGATCAACAGACACCAGTACGTCGACGGGGCTGTGCTCAACAACATGCCGGTGGAAGTGATCGAGGAAAAAGTAGACTTCATTGTGGGCGTACATTGCAACCCGTTCACCCTGCAAAAACCCATCACGTCAATCAAGGGCGTGCTGGAGCGGAGCCTGATTCTGGCCGTTCGGAGCAAAACCCGGGAACGCCTGACCCGGTGTAACCTCCTGATTGAACCGCCCGAACTGAGTCGCTACGATGTTTTTGACTGGCGACGCGCCCGGGAGATCTTCCGGGTTGGTTACCAGTACACCCAGTCCATCAAACCGCAATTGATTCAAACCCTTGCTTCTGCGATTTAAAATTGAAGTATTATAATCTTTTTTAGTGATTTCATTAGGTTGCTGAATTAGGACTCAAAAGGTATTTTATGTCTGGAAAAAGGAGGTAGAGGAATTGTGCCAAAGACCGCTGTCTCATTTTAATCAACAAATTTAGCCCAAAATCAGAAAATTAAGTAAGCGGTTTTTCTGCCGGTAAATGCCTTTCTGAAAATCAGCAATCCGCTGTTCAATAAGCGGTTGAAAAAGTCTGGTTATTTTCATGGGGAAACCTTAAGAGTCCTCAAAACTGGAGGTAGTATGCCAGCATACATTTTTTTTGGGAATGGCGCTCCAGATATTTCTTGATTTGCATTAAATTGCGATAAAGTTCCTTATCCGTAATTGGGTGAGAACTGATTTTTCCATCTTTTTTTCAACAAACCTATTTGTATGAGAAGATCATTACTGCTTAGCTTCCTGCTAACGACGCTGGTATGGGTCTCAGCGATCGCGCAGGACCGGCAGGTTACGGGCAAGGTTGTCTCTGCGGAGGACGGATCGTCCTTACCGGGTGTTTCCATTCAGGTGAAGGGAACCGCACGCGGAACGCAAACGGATGCCAGTGGGAATTATACCCTCAACGTGCCGAATTCGGGTGCGACGCTGGTTTTTAGCTTTATTGGAACCACGACGCAGGAAATTGCCGTCGGAAACCGCAGCACCATCGACGTGAAGCTGGCGAACGATACCCGCGCCCTGAACGAAGTGGTGGTGGTTGGATACGGCACGCAGCAGCGTCGGGACCTTACGGGGTCGCAACTGACGGTCAAGGGCGACGAAATTGCCAAGCTGCCGGTTCAGACTTTTGAAACGGCTCTGCAGGGCCGCACCCCGGGCGTTCAGATCACGCAGGGAAGCGGTAAACTCGGGTCGGCCTTACAGATTCGCGTTCGGGGGGCGGCTTCCATTTCCGCCGGTAACGAACCGCTGTACGTTCTGGACGGTATTCCCATCACCTCGCAGGATGTAAACACGACCGACACCGAATTATTCAGCCCGCTGGCCGACATTGATCCCAACGATATTGAATCCATTGAAATCCTGAAAGATGCATCGGCCTCCTCGATCTACGGCTCACGGGCCAGCAACGGGGTTGTGCTGATTACGACCAAACGCGGAAAAGCGGGTCGGACCAACGTTCAGATCGGCTATTATACGGGTATTACGAACGCAACCCGCAAGCGGGAGTTTTTGAATGCCGCCGAATACAAAGAGCTGTTCTCCGAAGCCTTAACCAACGCTGGAATCGATCCGAACGATCCGCTGGACGGTTTTCCGGGGTACGGTATCGATCCCAACTCAACCGCCGACAGCGACTGGGCCGGGGTGGCATTTCGTCAGGGGTCGGTTAATCAGGCCAACTTCGGGATCAACGGCGGGAACGAGAAAACCCGTTTCAGCCTGACCGGCGCGACTAACAAGCAGGTCGGTTTTATCATCGGTAACAACTTCCGCCGGAACAACATGCGGCTGAACGTCGACCACACGATCAGCAACAAGTTCAACGTAGGGGCCAGCATTGCCTTTTCCAGCATCAACAACAAAAAGGTATCGGGCGACAATGCGTTCTCGAACCCCATTCAGTTGAACGCCCTGCCTCCGCTTCAGCCAATCTACAACCCCAACGATCCGACGGGCTATAACCGTGGCACGCTGTATTACAACAACCTGGTTGAGCTGGATAACGCCTACAATTACGCCCGGACGTTCCGTACTTTTGGCAATTTATTTGGTCAGTACCAACTGGCACCGGGCCTGTCGTTCCGCAGCGAATATGGATTTGACATTCTGAACCTGCAGGAGGAAATCTACCAGGGCCGCGTAACGGAAGACGGTGCGCCGACCGGGTACGGCTACCAGGCCATGAGCCGGGTCAACAACTGGACGACCAATAACACGCTGACTTACCTGAAAAACATCGGCACCGACCATTCGTTCGATGTGCTGGCGGGGATAACCTACCAGGAGCAAAACGTTCAGACGGTATCCGCAACGGGCCGCAACTTCCCCAACGACAGATTCAAGGAGTTGGCCAGCGCCAGCCAGAAAACCGATGCCAGCTCGACCGAAACCGGGTACAGCATCCTGTCGTACCTGGCACGGGCGAACTACAAATACAAAGACCGTTATCTGGTAACTCTGACGGGCCGGGTCGATGGTTCGTCACGCTTCGGTGCCGACAACCGGTACGGTGTCTTCCCCTCGGCTTCGCTGGGCTGGATTCTGAACGAAGAGGAGTTCATCAAAAACGCGCTTCCGGTTCTGAGTCTGCTGAAACTGCGGGCCAGCTACGGTCTGACCGGGAACTCGGAAATCGACAACTTCGCATCGCGCGGTCTGTACGGAACCATCAATTACGGTGATCAGGTGGGAATCCGCCCGTCGCAGGTAGCCAATGCGGCCCTGCGTTGGGAAAAATCAACGCAGTTTGACCTGGGTCTGGAATTTGGCTTCCGTAACAACCGCGTCAACGGCCAGATTGATTTCTACAACAAAATTACCGACGACCTGCTGCTGAACGTACCGCAACCGGCCACTAACGGTTTCTCGAACATCTACCAGAACATTGGTAGCATGCGCAACCGGGGTATTGAGTTCAGCATTACGTCCCAGAATCTGATTGGGGCGTTGCGCTGGTCGACCAACTTCAACATTTCGTTCAACCGCAATAAAGTAACGCGGCTCAACGTATCGCCGATTCGGGCCAACTCGCGCTTCCTGAGCTACGTGACGGAGGGCCAGCCGCTGGGGGTATTCTACGGCAAAAAATACGTCGGGGTTGACCCCAATAACGGAGATGCCCTGTACGAAGGTGCCGATGGCCAGCCGACCAGCAACTATGCTACGGCGCCCGAGCTGTTTGTGGGTGATCCGAACCCCGATTTCACGGGTGGTTTGAACAACACCTTCTCCTACAAAGGATTTGATCTGAGCTTCTTGTTTCAGTTTGTGTACGGAAATGATCTGTTTAACGTGGCCGGTATCTACCAGTCGGTAAATGGTAACTATTTCGATAACCAGAGCAAAGATCAGATGAATCGCTGGCAGAAGCCGGGGGATGTTACCAATGTTCCGCGGGCGGAATTTGACGCGGCAAACGGCTCCGGTTTATCGTCCCGCTGGATGGAAGATGGATCGTTCCTGCGGTTGAAAACCGTTTCGCTGGGGTATAACCTGCCGAGCTCGCTGCTGAAAAAAGCGTTCATTCAAACGGCGCGGGTGTATGTATCCGGCCTGAACCTGCTGACGTTTACGAAGTATAGCGGCTACGATCCGGAGGTAAACACGCAGTACGTCAACACGACGAATCAAACGGCTAACGTTGCCCTGGGTCACGATTTTTACACCCCACCGCAAGCCAGAACGTTTACGTTTGGTGTTAACCTTGGTTTTTAAAAACGGTTTTCAGCCCGGTTTTCCGGCAGTTTAACGGAGTGCCACAGCGGCTGATGGATTAAAACCACAACCAGAAAATGAAAAAAACAATCATATCTTTAAGTCTGGCCATGATTCTGGGCGTCAGTGCCTGCGACAAAAGGCTGGATATTGAACCCCGTCAGTCGGTTGATGCCGCCACGGCTTTGGCCTCGGAGCAGGACATTGAAAGTGCCCTGATCGGCGCATATGGCGTCTTAGGTGGAACCGGTGGCGGATTGGCGGATGCGGAATTGTACGGCACTAACCTGCTGCTGCTGCCCGATTTGCTGGCCGCGGACAGCTACGTGGAGTGGCGTGGTTCGTTTGCCAGCTACCGTGAGGTGACCAGCCGGCAGATGCTGGCTACCAACGCCGAAGCACAGCGAACCTGGATCACGGCGTATCAGGTCATCAACGTAGCCAACAACATTCTCGGATCGCTCGACAAGGTGTCGAACCCCGACCGCAAAACGGAAGTAGAAGGCGAAGCGCGTTTCCTGCGGGGCATCATGTATTTTGAACTGGTTCGTCTGTTTAGTTTGCCCTGGGGCGCTACGGCCGCCAACAGTCAGCCGGGGGTTCCGCTCGTGTTGCGGGCAACCCTGACGCAGGAGCAGGCGGCCGAAACCAAGGCCCGGAATACGGTGGCCGAAGTCTACGCGCAGGTGATTGATGACCTGACGAAGGCCAAAGACGCGATGCCGGAGGACAACGGGCTGCGGGCCAACCGATTTGCGGCTCTGGCTTTTCTGTCGCGGGTGTATCTGCAACAATCGGACTACGCCAAAGCCCTGGCAGCGGCCAACGAAGTAATCGAGTCGGGTAACTACCAGTTGAACAACGACGTTACCACGGTTTTCCGGAATAAAAACACGGACGAAAGCGTATTTGAAATTCAGGAAAACACCCAGAACAACCCCGGAACCAGCAACGACGGTCTGACTACCTTCTACGCAAGCATTCCGGCCGGTGGGGCTGCCGTAGGCCGGGGCGATGTTCAGGTTCTGAACGCGTTCGTGGAGTCGTACGCTACGACGGACAAGCGCCGGACGGAACTGTTTTACATTGGGGTAAAAGGCAACGGAACGCGGTATTACAGCGGAAAATGGGCCGATTTTTACGCCAACATCCCGGTAATCCGGTTGTCAGAAATGCTGCTGACCCGCGCCGAATGCAACCTGCGGCTGGCCTCCACCACGGGCGCTACCCCCGCCGAAGATCTGAATACCGTTCGGACCCGGGCCGGTCTTGCACCGATTGCCGCCCCAACCCTGGCCGACGTGCTCAAGGAACGTACCCAGGAACTGGCTTTCGAAGGTCAGCGCATTCACGACATCAAACGCACGAAAGGCAAAACGGGAACCCTGAACTGGGATGATCCAAAACTAGTCATGCCGATTCCGAAACGGGAAATTGATGCAAACAATCAGTTGGTTCAAAATGCCGGTTACTAAGCCATAAAAAACAGGGGCAGACGTTTGCTCTTTGGTTTCTGTCTTATAAAAGCCGTCTCTTCGCAGGGACGGCTTTTTATTTGGTTCGACTACAACGGTTCTTTAAAAATCTGCGTCCTTGTTACTGTTACATAAATTTTTATTTGGTATACATCGATAAACACTACTTCGTCGTTTATTATTCTGGAAAATAAGTATATTGAACGGCCGAGATAGAGGATCCTTACCTTCCCCATACCTGGGCATTTCGTTAACACCCTGTAATCGTAGATGATAAAACGTTTTACTTTTTTAAGTTGTTGGTGCTTACTCATTGTCCTGACGGGAAGTCTGGCATTTGGGCAAACCCGCCGGGTGACGGGCCGGGTAACCGCAGCACAGGACGGAACAACGCTGCCGGGCGTGAACGTCGTTGTGAAAGGAACGACCGTGGGTGTTAGCACCGATGCCGACGGAAATTACAGCATCAACGTCCCCGACGATAAAACAACCCTGACGTTTTCGTCCATCGCCCTGGTGGCTCAGGAGGTTCCAATCAATAACCGGTCGGTTATCAACATTCAGATGGCCGAAGCCGTCAATGAGTTGGCGCAGGTTGTGGTAACGGGCTACAACTCCGTTCAGAAAAAAGACATCACCGGCTCGATGGTGTCGGTGACCAGCGAAAAATTCAAGGAAATCCCGGTCGCCAGCTTTGATCAGGCCTTGCAGGGGCAGGCCGCGGGGGTGCAGGTCACCCAGTCGTCGGGTACTCCGGGTGGAGGAATTACCGTCCGGGTTCGGGGAAGCACATCCATCACCGCCAGCAACCGGCCGCTGTTCATTGTGGATGGGGTGCCGGTAGAAGACGGTCTGCTGTCGTCGCGGGATTTTGGCGGGCAGAACGATAACGCATTTGCCCTGCTCAATCCGAACGACATTGAGTCGATTCAGGTGTTGAAAGATGCTTCGGCCAAGGCAATCTATGGTTCCCGGGCGGCTAACGGGGTCGTGTTGATTACGACGAAAAAGGGAAAAGCGAATCAAAAAACCACCTTCACCGCAGAAGTGCAGCGCGGGATAACCGAGATCGTAAAACGGCCGGATCTGCTAAACTCCAGCGAACTCATTGATCTGCAGCGCGAAGCGGTGATCAATGCGAGTCAGGACCCGGATAAACTGGGTCTGATCAAGGGAATAACCGATGGTGTGAATACCGACTGGGTCGATGCCGTTCTTCGGCGGGGCGTCTATCAGCAGTACCAGCTTTCGGCGAGTGGCGGCAACGAGAAGACACGCTTTTACCTGAGTGGCAACTACCGGGACGAAGAGGGCATCCAGTTGAACAACCGGTTCTCCCGGATGTCGGGCAAGTTTAGTTTCGACCACAAGGCCAATTCGGCTCTCTCCTTCGGTACGGACGTGACCCTCTCGCGGGCGCTTAACAAACGGGTCAAGGGCGATAACTTCCTGGATGGTGTGTATTCCGGCGCCGTAAAAAGCCTGCCCTACTATTCGCCCTACAACGAACAGGGAAAACTCTACGGCCCTAACGATCCAAATTACCAGGGGTTTCCAAACTTTAACCCGGTAGCGCAGGCGTTACTGCCGCGTTTTGATACCTACACGGTTAAAATTCTGGGTGGGCTGTGGGCCGAATACGAGTTGCTGCAAAATCTCCGGTTCCGTTCCAAGGTAAGTGTTGATTACAATCAGGTAACGGAAGATCAATTCGAATCCTCGCAAACTGCCATTGGAGGCTACCTGGAAAGCGTCGGTGGCCGGGGGTACGGGGTATTCAGTTCGGGAACCTACAACACGTTTATCAATACCAATACCCTGAGCTACAATTTCCTGCTGGACGAAAAACACCGGTTCAATGCTCTGGCCGGGTTTGAAGTGCTGCAACGGCTGGAACGGTCGTCGAGCGTATCGGGGCGGTTGTTTCCGAGCGACGACTTCACCTACATCACCTCCGCGGGAATTGTTGACAATGGAAGCTCGAACCTGCTGCGGAGCGGACTGCTTTCCACTTTTGGGGAGGTCCGGTATGATTACGATGACCGGTATCTGGCGACGCTGACTGCGCGCTACGATGGGTCGTCCCGGTTTGGGCAGGACCGTCAATTTGGGTTATTCCCGTCGGTGTCGCTGGGCTGGCGGATTTCTCAAGAGAAATTCATGGAGCCGTTCCGTTTTCTGAACGACCTGAAACTGCGGGCCAGCTACGGTTTTACGGGAAATGAGCGGATTGGCGATTTCCAGTTTTTGGGCACCTGGGCGTCGGTTACCTACAGCGGGGCCTCCGGTTTGGGCCCGGCCGCCCTGGCGAACCCGACGCTGCAGTGGGAGCGGACCCGCGAAGCCAACATCGGTCTGGACGCCAATTTCTTCAACGGCCGTCTGAACGTGTCGCTGGATGTGTACGATAACCTGACCGACCGACTGCTGTTTGCCCAGCCCATTCCGTCGACGACTGGTTTTGGAACCCTGCAGGGAAACATCGGGAAAATTTCAAACCGGGGCGTGGAATTAATGCTTTCAACGGTCAATTTCGACCGGGGCGGTTTCCGGTGGAGCACCGATCTGAACGTATCCCGTAACCTCAATAAAGTTGTGGAATTAGCCAACGACGGGCCAATATTTCGTGGTTACACCGCCGACGGAGTAGGTAATACCAACGTCGTTTTGCAGGGGCAGCCGCTGGGATCGTTTTGGGGATTGAAATTCCTGGGGGTCGATGCGGCCACGGGCGATGCAATCTACGAAGATCTCAACGGCGACGGCCGGATTTCGCCCGACGACGGTCAGGTGATCGGTAACGCCCAACCCAAGCTATTTGGCGGTCTGACCAACCGGTTTTCGTACAAGGGCTTTGATCTGAACGTATTTTTTCAGGGATCTTACGGAAACAAAATGCTGAATTTCACGAGCGTTACCTCCATCAATACCGGCGCCGACCTGCAAAGCAATCAATCGCGGAAGGCACTGGAGCGTTGGCAGAAACCGGGTGATATCACCAGCGTGCCGCGTTATGTCTATCAGAATAGCTACAACAACTACCACAGCAGCCGATTCCTGGAAGACGGCTCGTACCTGCGTCTGAAAAACGTGGCGCTGGGCTACAACATTCCTAAAAAATACGTAGAGCGGTTCCGGATCGTTTCGGGCGCCCGCGTCTTCGCTTCGGCTACCAACCTGTGGACCCTGAGCCGGTACAGCGGACCGGACCCGGAAGTGAGCACGCTGGATGGGTCGACAACCGCCCAGGGTATCGACTTTTTCACCATTCCGCAGTACAAAACCTTGATGGTGGGAATCTCTTTGAACCTATGAAACAATTACTTCACTATACGGCCATTCTGGCAACGGTCTGGCTGGCGTCCTGCACGACAGTGCTGGAGCCCAAACCGGTGGATTTGCTGGTTGACAACTTGGTATTGAACGAACCCGCCGACGTTGAGCCGGCCCGCATCGGCGCCTATAATGCCTTGCGGGGCATGTCGGCCACCACCATGATGGCGGGCGATTTTACCGCCGATTATATTCGCAACAACGGGACTTTCACGGACTACCGGGAGTTTGGTACCAAGCAGATTACGTCGTCGAATGGGGCGGTGGCTTCGTTGTGGAGCAACATGTACCGCACAATTTACGTAGCCAATTTTGTGCTGGAACGCCTGCCTGAAATCAGTGGGGTTCCGGAGTCAACCCGGCGGCAGGTACTGGCTGAAATGCGGTTTCTGCGCGGATATGCCTACTTTATTGGCGCAAATACGTTTGGGGATATTCCGAACGTAACGACTACCGACCAGGCTACCAACCGAACCATTCCGAAGTCGCCCAAGGCTGAAATTTTAGCCTCCGTTCTGGCCGACTGGCAGGCGGCCGAAACCGATCTGGCCAACGCGGTGACGGGAACGTCGGCTCAGATTACCAACGCAACGTACGCCAACAAAACCAGCGCCCGGGCCATGCTGGCCCGGTATTACCTCTACCAGAAAAACTGGGCGCTGGCCGAGCAGTACGCAACGCAGGTCATCAATGCCAATGTGTATCAGATAGAACCCAACTACTCCGATATTGTCAGCAAGGACTTCACCAAGGAGTCGATTCTGGAAGTGGGGTATGCCCTGTCGGACGACCCCGGTACCAGCAGTTTCGGATTGACCAACCTGTATCTGGGGCGTCGGGAGGTGATTCCTACCGATCAGCTGGCGCTGGTAATGCTGTCGACGGAGTCGGGCACCCGCCGGACCACAATTGCCTTTAATCCGGAAAACCAGGGTGGCGACGACAACGGGTGGACGGTCCAGAAATACGGTACGGCGGATAACGACAACAACAATATTGTGCTGATGCGGCTGGCTGAAATGTACCTGATCCGGGCCGAAGCCCGGACGCAGCAAAACAAAATAACGGGGGACAACGGAGCCGTCGCCGACCTGAATGTGCTGCGGGCCCGGGCCAAAGCGCCCAATGTGGCCGCTGCCAGCCAGGCCAGTATGCTGCTTACTATCGAGCGGGAGCGGGTCTATGAACTGGCCTTTGAGGGCCACCGCTGGTACGATCTGGTACGAACCGGGCGGGCGCAGGCGGTGATGTCGGCTTTTACGCCCAACTGGAACAGCCGCTACGAACGCTGGCCAATACCGCAGGGGGAGATTCAGCGCAACCCGGCATTGAAAGACGCCCAGAACCCGGGATACTGATATAAAACGTGAAGAAGTGGTAACCCGGGCTACCGGGTTCGATCCTTAAGTAAGATGAGAAATTACAAATACATTCTAACGGTTTTCATGACATTGCTCCTGGCTTGGGTAGTGGTGGCCTGCGAAGAACAGGATATGGACCGCACGTTTGAAGGGCCTTATTTCGTGCGTTTTACCGACTCCTCGCTGACGTTCAAGGAAAGTTACAACCAAACCATTTCCGTACGGGTGCACAACGCCGGCCCCCAGCTGGGCGAACCCATCACGGTTCGGTATGCCATTTCCGGAACCGCCCGGGAAGGCAAGGACTACGCTTTCGAGGGTACCAAAGGAACCGTAACGATACCGGCCAACCAGAGCTTCGGGGAAATCAAGCTTAAATTGATCAATAATGCCAATAACATCCTGGAATCCCAGACCGTCGTTTTTACCCTGACGGACGTTGAGCCCGCGTCTCTGCGCGTTGGTTTTGGCAAAGAAGGACTACTGGGCAAAAGCATCACATTTACCATCGAAGATGATTGCCTGCTTAGCGGCAATTACACGGGAGTTCGGCAAAATGGCGCTTACGCTAATCTGCTGGGAATTACACCGGCAACCGCAACCCTGCGGGATATTGCCATCACCAGCACCGATTGCAAAACCTATACAATCACCAACTGGAACATTGGTCTGCCCGACCTTTTCGGCTACAACGCCATCAAACCTTCGTTTACCTTTGTCGATACCGGGGATAATACGCTGACCATTCCGACCCAGTCAAATTCCGAGCTGGGAGGGGATACGCTTTCGGGAACAGGGTCCTGGAATCCGCAAAACCGTCAGCTTTCTTTTAACCTGCGCTGGAAGGCAAACCTAAGAACAAATGCCGGAAAGGATACGACTCTGACGATTACCTTTCCATTTACGTACACTCCGCAATGATGTTTAGTATGAAACGATCCTTACAAATAACAATCCTATTTCTGGGTATAATAGGCTTGTTTGCCGGATGTTCTGAAAAACTGGACCCCAAACCGATTACTTACAGTCAACTGCTGACGGGCACCGAGAAAAAGACCTGGCGACTGGTCACTTTCGAAGTGATTGACCAGAAAGAAAGATCGGGCGTGATACCCGTTCAGAATGCGATCAATCCCTGCCGGGCGGATGACCAGTACGTTTTTTACGCCGACGGAGGGCATAAATTTGAGTACCAAAATGGCTCGACAAAGTGTACGGCAAACGAAGGCGACCTGCTTTTTGAAGATAGCTGGGCATTGACCAACGGAAATGCCACCCTGGAATTCGTAATTCCAATTTTTGAAGATGCAGTATTGCCCTACACCATCAAGAACCTGACCGAAAACTCCATGACCGTAGAAATCTATTTCGATAAGATCTATGCGGACCCGATTGACGTCAGTTACCGATTTACCTTCAATTCGAATACGAGATAAGGGCTGAAAACAGGTGGATCGGAGGCTATCCGTCGTTTGTAAGCCGTAAACTGGACTGCTTTATATGTTAAAACAGATACTTCTTTCTTTCAATCTTTTCACTTGTGCGTGGGGTTCGCTGCAGGCCCAGTCGATTCCGGCCTGGCAGCACCTGGCCGCCCAACCCGCCCGGGAACAGTGCGCCACCGTGCAAATGGACAGCGCCCTTCGCGCTAAATATCCCGACATGGGTAGCCGGGCGGCTTTTGAAAAAACGCTTCAGGAACGAATCAAACAGATTCAGAAACTCGAACGAACGGGCCGCCTGGCCGATGCAGTCCTGACGATTCCGGTTGTTGTGCACGTTGTTCACGCTGGGGAGTCGGTCGGGACGGGCCGAAACATCAGTGAAGCGCAGGTGAAAGCCCAGCTGGAAACGCTCAACGAAGACTTTCGCCGGAAACCCGGAACCCGGGGCTTCAACGAAGACGCCCGGGGCGCCGACATTGAAATTGAATTTTGTCTGGCCGCCATCAATCCGACGGGCGGTACGATAGCCGAACGCGGGATTGATCGGGTGAACGGCGCGGCTAATTTTGGCAAAAGCACCTGGAGCAAAACCGACATTGACGGGGTTTTGAAACCCAATACGTACTGGGACCCCGAAAAATACTTTAACATTTGGGTGGTTGATTTTGCCGCTACCGACGACCGGCTTTTGGGTTACGCGCAGTTTCCGAGCCAGTCTACCCTGCCGGGCCTTTCGTCAAACATGGGGGCGGGAAGCACCGACGGCGTGGTGATTCGCTATCAATCGTTCGGAAACGCCGAAAAAGGCAACTTCCCGGTTATGCAGGCTCCTTACAACCTCGGGCGGACGCTGACCCACGAAGTAGGCCACTGGCTTGGCCTGATTCACATCTGGGGGGACGCCAACTGCGGCAATGACTTTGTGGACGATACGCCGACGCAGGCATCCGAAAGCCGGGGTTGCCAGAAAGGGCGGACCAGCTGCGGCACCACCAACATGGTGGAAAACTACATGGACTACTCCGATGATGCCTGTTTCAACATTTTTACACGGGGGCAGAAAACCCGTATGCGGGCGGTCATGCAGTTTGCGGTTCGGCGGGCCAACCTGGTCAATTCCAACGTTTGTGGCACGTCGGTTGTCGCTCGTCCCAACTCCAACTTCCGGGCCGAGAATGTGCGGGTTCTCCTGGGCGGACAGGTGCGCTTTACCGACCTTTCGACCAACTTCCCGACCCGGTGGGAATGGACGTTTGAAGGGGGAAATCCCTCGTCCTCCACGGAACAAAACCCCGTTGTAACCTACAGCCAGCCGGGTAAATTTAAAGTAACGCTGGTGACGGCCAACGCTGCCGGAACGTCAACGCCGGTGGTCCGCGAACAATACATCGAAGTGCTGAACGTCGGCCTGTGCGCGAGCCAGACCAATTTCAACGGCACACGGACGGTATTGCGGCAACCGGGGGGAACCGGCTATCTGGCCGGGCAGAACAGCCGTAAAATTCGCGCCGTTTCGGAGTTGTTCAGTAACTCCTTGGGGTATACGAATATGAACAGCGCATCGATCCGGTTCGGGGTGGCCAAAGCCGCCAAGGGCGCTGAAACGGAATCGGTTGTAACCGTCACGGTCTGGAACGCCCGGGGCTTCCAGAACGGACCCGGCGCCGTGCTGGAAACAAAGGACATTCCGCTCCGGACCATCCTGGAGGATGTGGCAAACAACCGGGCTACCACGATTGTCTTTGAGCGAAATGTTCCGTTGAGTGGATTACCGTTCCACGTTGGCGTCGAACTGGCTCAGGCGGCTGGTGACACGGTGGCGCTGGTGAGTACCAACAACGGAGAATCGCTGAACGCCAGTTCGTGGCTGCAGAGCAGCCAGGGCAACTGGGGCCGCTACCGGGATAGTTTGGGGGTCAACATCGCCTTTGATATTTCGGCCAAGGTTGGTATGAAACCGTCGGTGCAGATCACGACTTCGGCGCAGTTTGTTGATCCCGGGCAAGCCGTGACGCTGAACGCGCGCGGGGCCAGTATCTTCAGCTGGTCGGGTCAGAACCTGAGCCGAACGCTGGGCGCTCAGGTGATTGCCCGCCCAACGCAAACGACCTCATACACCGTAACGGGAACCGGTCTGGATATGTGCGATACCATCGCGACCGCCCGAATTTTCGTACGGCCGGGTACGATTACCGAAGTGCCGACTACCTTACCGGATCAGAATTTGACCGTTTCGCCTAATCCCAGCGATGGACTGGCTAAACTAGCCTTCCGAAACACCGCGCGGGGTTTGCTGACGCTGACGGTGCGGAATGTAACCGGGGTGGTGGTGCTGAAACAGCAATTCCAGAAAACCGAGGACGGGTTTCAACGGGACCTGGACCTGCGAACCATGCCCGCCGGTTTTTATCTGATTGAACTCAGGATCGGCGACCAGGTGGTCAGGAAAAAGATGGTGAAGCAGTAAAAAAGGGAAGGTCCAGCTAAGTGCTGGACCTTCCCTTTTTTATGGGCTACCGACGGGATCAGTAATTCAGCTTGGCCAGGTAGTCGAAGTCGTATTTGGCGCTTTCCATGGCGGTTTTCGGGTATTCTTCCTGCTCAACGAAGAAGTACTTCATACCGGCTTTGTCCATGTTTTTGAGCATCTTGACGATGTTGATCTGCCCCTTACCAAACTCGGTGCTTTCCTTGGTTTTCGCGTCCATGTCTTTCAAATGCCAGAGCGGGAAACGTCCCGGGTACTTGGCGAAGTACTTCAGCGGATCGTTGCCGGTCAGGATGGCCCAGCCCAGGTCCATTTCCATTTTTACCAGCTTCGGGTCGCTTTTCTCAATCAGAATGTCGTACAGCACCTTGCCGTTTTTCTTTTCAAATTCGTAGTCGTGGTTGTGGTAGCCAAACACCAGTTTAGCCTTCTGGCAGTCTTCGGCGGCTTTGGAAAACAGATCGGCGCAGCGCTCGTAGTTGGAAACGGTCTGGCCCTCCGATGGCAGGGACGAACAAACCAGGTACGATTGCCCGGCTTCGGCGGCCATGTCTACCGACCGTTTCCAGTCTTTGTCGATGTGCACGTGCCCGCTGCGGACGTTCATGCCCAGGTCGTTGGCAATTTTCTTGATTTCTTTTGGTTTTAGACCGTAAAAATTCCCTTTGTCGCTCCGGGCCGATTCCAGTTCCTTGTACCCGATTTTTGCCAGTTGTTTCAGCGTTCCGACGGCGTCGGCCAGCATTTCCTTGCGGACGGTATAGAGTTGAATTCCGACATTTTTCACTTTAGCGGCTTCGGAAAAGGTGGGGAGCAAAAGCGCCCCGGCGGCCAGGCTGCCCGATGTTTTCAGAAAGTTTCTTCTGCTTGTCATCCTAGTTTGATTGAAAATACGATTGCGGTAACGGCACTATAAGTCGTGAAGCGGAGAAGTCTACTAACCCGGCTTTCGGGCTGCAACCTACCACTTTTTAAACACAAAAAAGACCGCCAGCACGATGAACAAAAAGCCAACAATGTAATTCCACTTAATCTCTTCCTTCAGGTACAGAACCGCAAAGGCAACAAACACCAGCAGACTGACCACTTCCTGAATCGTTTTGAGTTGAAACGCCGTGAACTGGTAGGAGCCAATGCGGTTGGCGGGCACGGCCAGGCAGTATTCAACGAAGGCAATCAGCCAGCTAATCAGGATGACTTTCCACAGCGATTCGCCTTTGTAGCGCAGGTGCCAGTACCAGGCCGTGGTCATAAACAGGTTGGAAAAAATTAATAAAACGACGGTTCGCATGATGGTTTTATGAAGCGTTATGATAGACTGTAACAAGTACAGCAATGCGGGAGAATTCGCAAAAATTACGGGACGTCTTTTTTATAAAAAACGATTTGGAAAATCTTGTGTAGTTAAATGGCTACACGTATATTTGTAGTCAAATGACTACGCGATGAATTTACGAAGAGATGTGTTCCAGGCCATAGCGGACCCCACCCGACGGGCCATCCTGCTGTTGGTAGCTTCCCAGTCGATGACCGCCGGGGCCATTGCCGCCAACTTCGACACCGCCCGCCCAACCGTTTCGAAACACCTGCAAATTCTCACCGAGTGCGAATTGCTGCAACAGGAGCAGGCTGGCCGGGAAATTTACTACCACTTCAATGCCGACAAAATGAAAGAAGTCGCCGACTTCATTGAGCCGTTCCGCCAAATGTGGGAGGACCGGTTTAACAAACTGGAAGCTGTCATGAAAAACTACAAGGGCCAATAAAATGGGGCAGAAAACACGAGTCGATGCCGAAGAAGGCAAGCAGGAGCTGGTGATAACCCGGGAGTTTGACCTGCCCCTGGAGCTGCTTTTCAAAGCGTATACAGAGCCCGAACTAGTGGCGCAGTGGATGAGTACGAACGTGCTGAAGCTGGAAAATAAAAGGCATGGCGGCTGGCAATTTGAAACCACCGATGCGCAGGGCAACGTGGTGTTCAGGGCCAATGGAACCATCCATGCGTTTGTTCCGAATCAGAAAATCACGCGCACGTTTGAAATGGAAAACACGCCCTTCGGCGCTCAACTGGAGTTTCTGGAATTTGAACAACTGACGGAGACCACCAGCCGGCTCACGATGCATGTCATCTATCGATCCGTCGCGCTCCGGGACCAGCTGCTGAAGCTGCCCTTTGCCAAAGGCATCAACATGGCACACAACCGATTGGAGGAAATCGTACGTAAACTAGCATAACCCATGACGACAGAAAAAACTAACATCAGCGAAGACAAAGAGTTGTCTCCCGAACAGCGTGAAGCATTGCTGAGCACACTGAGAGTCCGGTTTGAGAAAAACACAAACCGCCATCAGGACCTGCAATGGGCCGACGTGCAGGCCCGGCTGGAAGCAAACGATGAAAAGCTGTGGTCGCTCCACGCCATGGAAGAAACCGGTGGTGAACCGGATGTGGTCGACTACGATCAAAAGACGGGCGAATACGTTTTCTATGACTGCTCCGCGGAGAGTCCGAAAGGCCGCCGGAGTGTTTGTTTCGACCGGGCGGGCTGGGAGTCCCGAAAAGAAAACAAGCCGGAAAATACCGCCATGGAAATGGCGGCTGACCTGGGGATCGAGCTGCTGTCCGAAGAAGAATATCGGGCGTTGCAGCAACTTGGGAAGTTCGATACAAAAACGTCGAGCTGGGTGCAAACGCCGGCTGAAATCAGAAAACTCGGCGGAGCCCTCTTTTGTGATCGTCGCTACGACACGGTTTTCCTGTACCACAACGGCGCAGAATCTTATTATGCCGCCCGGGGGTTCCGTGGCTCGCTAAAAGTCTGAAAACTTCGCGGTCTTTTTTGGGTTAAAGATTGCGTGAAGCCCAATTTTGATTTAACGCTGGTTCTGAGTCGGGTGGAGGAAGCCATCCGACCGTATCCGAAAGCCGCCATGTTCGACCTGTACGAGCGGGGATACAACACGGTTTTTGAACAACTGATTTCCTGCATCATCTCCATCCGGACGCTGGACGAAACTACCATTCCGGTTTCGCTGCGGCTTTTCGACGTGGCCCGCACGCCCGAGCAGTTGCTGAAACTCGCCCCGGCGGCTCTGGCCCAACTGCTCTACGGGACGCAGTATCCGGAGCAGAAAGCTTATACGATGCTGGGAATTGCGAAGCGGGCGGTGGAAGAGTTTGGCGGCCAGATTCCCGCCGATTTCGAAACGCTGACTTCGTTTAAGGGCGTCGGCCCCAAGTGCGCCAATTTGACGCTGGGTGTGGCCACTGGACAGGCCGCCATCAGTGTGGACATTCACGTTCACCGCGTCACCAACCGCTGGGGCTACGTCCGGACGGGGCAACCCGAACAGACGTTAAAAGTACTGGAGAAGCAAGTGCCCGTCGCGCAGTGGATTGACATTAACCGGCTGCTGATGCCGTTTGGCAAGCACATCTGCACCGGCACCCTGCCGCGCTGCTCCACCTGCCCGGTACTGGAATACTGCGAGCAGGTGGGGGTGACCAAACACCGCTGAAACGGCTGGGGCAGACAGCTTCCGTCCGCTGTGTCTAAAATGCCGGGCAGGCTGTACCGTGCTCAGGCGATGGGCTAGGATGCTAATCGGTTTGCCGAGTTGCCAGAGCGGCTGGACGCACTGCTGCGAACCGAGGCAGCGGAGCCTTTTTCTTATGGTTGAAACCGCTTGAAGAAATCGGCTTCATAGCTCATTCCAATCGGAATTTCTTCACCAGCGAGCGTAATGATCCGGTTGCGGACCTGCTCAATCCGGCTGAAGGGTACAATGTAGGACCGGTGAACACGGATAAACCGTTTGCTGTCCGGGTCGGCTTCCTGAAGTTTCTGCAACATGGTTTTCATCGTCATGCGGGCCACAATCGGGTGATTGCTGGGCTGGAGGTGTATCTTCAGGTAATCGTCCAGTCCTTCGATGAACAGAATGTCGGACAGGGCAATTTTGTGGAGCGTATAATCGGCCCGGATGTACAGATAGGCTTCTTTGGCGGGGTCGGCGGGGTGGCGCAGGCGGTAGTGCTCGCTGGCTTTGCTGACGGCCTGCTGAAACCGTTCGAACGTAAAAGGCTTGAGCAGATAATCCACGGCGTTCAGGTTGAACCCTTCGACGGCAAATTCGGCGTAGGCCGTGGTGAAAATCACCATCAGGTGGGGCGGAATGGCCTTATGAAATTCAATGCCCGAAACCGACGGCATATTGATGTCCAGAAACAGCAGGTCGGTTGGCGTGTCGTGCAGGTGCCGAAGGGCTTCGTCGGGGCGCAGAAACGTTTTTTGCAGATCTACGGTGGCAATCTGGCCGCAAAAATGGGTCAGGACCCGCAGGGCGGGCGGTTCGTCGTCTAAGGCAATCGCTCGAATCATACCAGATCAATCGTTAAATCAACCGTAAAACCGTTAGCCGTATTGCTGATCGCCAGCGTATGGCGGTTGGGGTACATCAGGTGCAGACGGGTTCTGGTGTTTTTAAGGCCAATGCCGCCCGCCGTTTCGGCATCGTAGTGAACCCGCACTTTCCGGTTGAACACCCGCAGGTTTACGCGGCTGTTCTGCACCGTGACGGTCACGGTGATCTGGGATTTTTCCTCCGGATTAACGCCGTATTTGAACGCGTTTTCGATGAACGAAATCAGGATCAGGGGCGCAATTGGCTGGCCGTTGGGCTGGCCGTTGACCGTAAACTCCACCTGGACCGTGTCATCCAGCCGCAGTTGTTGCAAATCAATGTAATTTCGGATGTACTCCAGTTCTTTCGACAGCGGTACCTGGTGGTGGCCCGCATCCCGGATCACGTACCGCATCAGCGACGAAAGTTTGACCACCGCATCGGCCGTCCGGTCCGACTGTTCGATGGCCAGGGAATAGATGCTGTTGAGCGTGTTGAACAAAAAATGCGGGTTGATCTGGGCCTTCAGGTACGAGAGTTCCGTGGCTAGTTTTTCCTGTTCGGTCTGCCGCCAGCGGTTGTTGCTTTGCAGGAAAAGCGACACAAATATGCCGACCAGAAACAGAAACAGCGCGTGACTCAACTCAAACCCGACCGGCGGTTTTCGACTCAGACCCGGACCCACGGGGGCCGGTCGGCTGGGCGGTGGTAAATGGGAAAATACATCCTGGCGGTCGAGGAGGAGCACGGTAATGATAATGACCAGAAAACAGCCGGCCGCAACGGTGATGTATAAGGCGTATTTTTCCTCAAAATAGAGTTTCGGAATCAGGTAATAATAGTTGGCGTAAAAAAAAGCCAGCATAAACAGGTACGACAGAACGTTCGTCCGTTCGTGCGGGTTGCGGGCCAGTTGCGACCATCCCGGAAAGCCCACCGGTGCAAAAATGTAGGGGAGCGCCAGAAAAGCCAGGCAAATCAGAACATGGAGTAGAATCGGCGGAATCGTGCGTTTCATCCAAGGGGTTGCTAGTCACCCGAAACTACAAAAACCGGTATCAGAATAAAAAGGCGTGCGGTAGAAAGCAGAAATGTGTCGGTAAACCGGGTAGGGAGAGGGACGAAAGCCGTGCTGATGAAGCGGAAAGGCGGTCATCGGTTAACCCCGCAATGCCTGCGACGAATGCCGATAACCGCCCTTCCGTAAACCGTCAATCCTGGCGAGCTGGCCCGTTTATTCCGTCAGGTTTTTCAGGTACGCAATGCTTTTCGGTACCTGATCCGCCCAGATGTTGCTTTCGTCTTCGATGAAATAATGCTTGATACCGACTTTCTTCGCTGTTTTGAGGACCATCGGCATGTCAATCTGGCCCGTTCCCAGAATCACGTCGTTTTCCTGCGGGGTGCCGCCGGTCAGATCGCCTTTTACGCCTTTTTTGAGGTCCTTCAGGTGCATCAGTTTCCAGCGGCTGCCGTATTTGTTCAGCAGTTTCACCGGATCGGCGCCCCCGTGTGTGGCCCACAGAATATCCATTTCGAAGGATACGTATTTGGGATCGGTGTTTTTTACCATGTAATCAAACAGCGTTCCGTCTTCGTAGGGCTGGAATTCGAAACCGTGGTTGTGGTAGCAGAAGGTCAGGCCGTTCTCCTGCAACACTTTGCCGACGCGATTAAAATCCTCAACGGCTTTTTTGGCGTTTTCGAGCGTAAAGTTGCCTTTTTGGTGCGGAATCCAGGCACACATGACGTATTGAGCGCCCAGCTCTTTCGCGTTTTTGACAACTTCCATCGGATCTTTCACCAGTTGCTCATACCCAGCGCCGGTACCCGGTATGCTGATGTTCCGTTCTTTCAGCAATTTCTTGAATTCGGCGGTGGTGATGCCTTTTGGGGTGCCGCCTTCCATTTCGGTAATGCCCAGGGATTGGATGGTGTCGAGCGTCGCCACGATGTCTTTCGGGAAACTATGGCGGTATGTGTACGCCTGAATGCCAATTGGGAAGGTGTAAATCTTTTTGCCTTTCTGGGCGAAGCCGTCGCTGAAAGTAAGCAGAGATGCCGCCAGGAGAGCAATCGCAACGTGGTTCTTTGTCATCATGGGCTTAGTAGAGAAAGTAATTAATGGTAGTTGGTTTAGTTAACGATTCACTTTGTAATCTTGACACCCCGTCTAGACCGTTGGCTGAATCACTCGCTGATCGTCTGCGGTTTGATGCGGGGTCAGAGGTACGAAAGTACAAAAAAACAACGGATGTCCGTGGGGTGAAGAAGTCCCAATGCGGGCGGGGTCCGAAGCCCCGAACGGCCCACCGATACACCTTTAGGACCGGTTTTTCAGGACCGGCCAAAAATGTTTTTGTCTAAAAACGCGTTCCGGAATTTGCCTTTGGGGTCGTATTCGGTCAGCATTTTGCGGAAATCGGGCAGCTTGGTGTACCGCTCCTGAAGCTGGGCTGGGGTGATGGAAAAGAGCTTGCCCCAATGAGGCCGGGCTCCAAAAGGTGCCAGTTCCTTTTCGATCATCGGCAGAACTTTCCGGACCGAGTTCCAGTCGGGTTTCCAGGTGAAGTGAATGGCTACCGAGCGCTGTTTGTAGCACGGACTCATCCAGAAGTCGTCGGCTTCGATGGTACGGATTTCCGAAATGAACAGGTGCGGGCTGATGTGGTCGCGGAGCCGCTCAACGGCCAGAATCGCTTCGACCGCGTTGCGGTAAGGCACAAAAAACTCCGATTGCAGCTCTTTCCCGCTGCTGGGCGTGAAGCCCATGCGAAAGTGGGGCAGCCGTTCGTACCACGGGCCGGGAACGCCCATTTGTTCGGTGCAGTTGACGGCCGAAAGCTCGGCGATGGGGTGCAGGTTCTTTTTGGCGAGCTGGGCCCCGTAAAATTCCGGTTTTGGTGCCGGCGATTGCCCTTTTTCAAGGCGTTCTTTCAGCCAGACTTCGTTGACGCGACCTTTCTGCCAATCGGTAAACAGGCTGACGCTGTAGGCACTCGATTCAATAGCTTCGAAGTGATCTTTAAGCTGGCTCATCGGCAGATTTACGTAAACGAACTGCCGCATTTTATACGTCGGCTGCACATCCAGTGTAACTTTCGTAACCACGCCCAACCCGCCCAGGTGGACGACGGCCGCCCGGAAGTCTTCGCCGTCTTTTCGGGACAGCGTCCGCACCTCGCCGTTGGCCAGCACGATTTCCATAGCCGCCACCGCCGTCGATAAATTGCCGTTTTTAAAGCCCGAACCGTGGGTGGCCGTTGCACAGGCCCCGGCGATGGAAATGTGCGGCAAGGAAGCCAGATTGTGCAGCGCAAATCCTTTGCTGTCGAGGTAGGTGGCCAGGTTACCGTATTTCATGTTGGCATCTACCGTGACGGTTTTGGCCTGGGTGTCCAGGCTATGAACCTTCGTCATGTCCACCAGCGAGATCATCTGGTGGGAGCTGTCGGCAATCCCGTTGAAGCAGTGGCGGGTTCCCAGGACCTTCAGTTTATCGTACTTTTTAACCAGATTTTGGGTCTCTTGCAGGGATTTGGCCGGGTACAGGCGGTTGGTACTATAGGCGTAGTTACCCGCCCAGTTTAAGAGTTTTTTATCGTCCATCCAGGTTTCGAGGGAGGGAAGCACCGGCGTTGCCAGCAGGGTGGAAGAGATTTTTAGAAAAGTTCGTTTTTTCATGGGTTCGGAATAGGTTACCGGCTGTGCCGGAAAATAAACTTCTTCGCCAATATACCAGAATAAAAAATGGAGTGCAGATCTTGGGTACAGTATGGTGAAAATTTAAACACGACTCAACGCAAAATTCCTCCATGAAACTAACGGTAGAAACAACGCAGAAAGAACTCGAAGTGGTCAACACCACGCTGACCCGGCTGATTAATGAACTAAAAGGGCAACCGGTGACGCTGGAAAGGTGGGGCCTGAACCAGATCGACCTGGGTCGGATCGAGCGGTTTCGCGATGCCCTTCGTTCAGCACCGGTAAGTGAATAACCGCTGACCGGGCCCCGCCAGCCGCCGTTTTTAGTTTTTAAACGGTAAAGCGGACTGGTACCGCCGGAAATTTGATCGAAACGGTAATCCATGCGGAACTTACGTTATTTTAGCAATTGATAACGTTTGCGCCCATGAATCACCGTTTCCTTTTTCTGCTGCTCCTTCTTTTTTCTGCCTCCAGTTTATCGGCCCAGCCGCTTTCCCCGACGGTCGTTCTGAATGAACGCGAACGGGCCCGGGTGGTCGATGAAATTCTGGAAGACCGCTTCATCAACCTGTTGCCGCAGTTGATGCGCCGGGAGGGCATCGATATGTGGGTGCTTATTTCGCGGGAATACAACGAAGATCCGGTCCTGAAAACGATGCTGCCCAGCACCTGGCTTTCGGCGCGACGCCGGACCATCCTGGTTTTCTTCGATCCCGGCGCGGGAAAGGAACTGGAAAAGCTGGCCATTGCCCGGTATGATGTTGGAACGCTGCTGAAAGGCGCCTGGGACATTGACGTGCGGCCGAATCAGTGGGATGCGCTGGTCAAAACAATTCAGGACCGCAAACCGAAAAAGATCGGCTTGAATTTCTCCAAAAATTACGCCCATGCCGACGGCCTGACGTTTACCGAGCGCAGTGAATTCATGGAAAAATTACCGCTAGATTATCAGAAACGACTGGTTTCGGCGGAAAAGCTGTCGGTGGGCTGGCTGGAAACACGCACGGAAAAAGAGATGGTGATCTATCCGCTCATTTGTCGGTTGTCGCATCAGATCATTCAGGAAGGTTTCTCCGAGCAGGTCATCCAACCCGGCGTGACGACCACCGACGACGTGGTCTGGTGGTTCCGTCAGCGAATTACGGAACTGGGTCTGGAAACCTGGTTTCACCCGACGGTGGACGTGCAAAGGGCCGATTCACCGGAATTTGAACACCTGCGGACGTTTTCCAAGCAACCTTCCGGACAGGTTATCCGGCCCGGCGACCTGCTCCACGTCGATTTCGGGATTACGTACCTGCGACTCAACACCGATCAACAGCAACATGCGTACGTTCTCAAACCGGGCGAAACCGAGGTACCGGAGAGCATTCGCCGGGCCTTCCGGCAGGGAAACCGTCTGCAGGACATTTTGACGGAACGGTTCAAGGCCGGCAAAACCGGGAATCAACTGCTGCTGGAAGCGCTGGAACAAGCCAAAAAAGAAGGCATTCGGGGGACGATTTACACCCATCCGATTGGCGTTCACGGCCACGCGGCCGGCCCGACCATCGGGATGTGGGATCAGCAGCAGGGCGTTCCCGGTTCCGGCGATTATCCGCTGTTTGCCAATACCGCCTATTCCATTGAACTGAATGCCGCCGTTGAGATTCCGGAGTGGAAGAAAACCGTCCGCATCATGCTGGAAGAAGACGGTTTTTTTGATGGCACTGCGTTTCGCTACATCGACGGTCGACAATCGGACGTATTGACCATTCCGCGGAAGCTAGCGCATGTAAAATGAAAATGAAGCTGTCTTTAAATGGTAAATAACAGACAAGATTATGAGGGGTTGGCTAACAATGTTTATAAAAGTTATCGTCATTTTTTGAGAATTAGTGAATGGTCAATCCTCTCCGATTTTAATGAATTTTTTCCGGCAGCCCTGACATCGATAGGAGCGGTGAGGCACAAAAAATAAAAGCGTTCGGGTCAGCAACGATCGGGGAATGCGCTCGGCGGCCGCTTCGTTTCGCCCGCAGTGAGGACAGGTCTTTTCGGTGGTAAACCGGCGGGAAAGAAACATAATGTTCAGTCCACCAGATAATAGAGATAAAGCTTTCATGAGCACGTTTCGTGGGTTGTACCCTTGAAGATACTGTACTCGCTACAAATAAGGCCACTGATTACAAATTATTACCAATACATTCTTGGTTAGTTTTTATAAATTCGTAATTCTGTTCAAAAACCTGCTTGGGAGATGGAGATCAAAGGCAATAATTATTTTGTAAATGGGTAAAGGATGCGCTGAGTCGATGTTAATAATCAGACATCGAAACGTGTTTATTTTCTCTAGATGATGCGGCCGACTTGCTCAACTCCTACGGATACATGCTGTTAAGGCCGTTTCGAGTAGCTCCATTTTACTTGCCTAATAAAAAAGGTTACGAGCCTCACGACCCGTAACCCCTTCAACGTTTAATTCTTAACGCATCACTGCTTACGCCAACCGGTTGATGCAGTTCAAATCTTCGAACGCTACTTTCAGCCGTTGAACCACGCTTTCTTCGGCTTTGCGCAGCCAAACGCGCGGATCGTAGTATTTTTTGTTCGGTGCATCGGCGCCGGTCGGGTTACCGAGTTGGCCTTGCAGGTAATCTTTATTCGCTTCGTAATAATTCCTCACACCGTCCCAGGTAGCCCACTGAATATCCGTGTCGATGTTCATTTTGATGGCTCCGTACCGGATGGCTTCCCGGATTTCCTCGCGGCTCGATCCTGAACCGCCGTGGAATACAAAGTTCACCGGTAGCGGACCCGTACTGAATTTCTCCTGAATGTAATCCTGCGAGTTTTTCAGAATGATCGGCGACAGCTTCACGTTACCCGGTTTGTAAACCCCGTGTACGTTTCCGAAAGCCGCAGCGATGGTGAAGTTTGGCGAAATTTTCGACAGTTCTTCGTAAGCAAACGCTACTTCCGAGGGTTGGGTATACAGTTTTGAATCGTCAACGTCGGAGTTATCAACGCCGTCTTCCTCGCCACCCGTCACCCCGAGTTCGATTTCCAGCGTCATGCCCATTTTCGACATCCGCTCGAAGTATTTCGCGCAGATTTCCAGGTTTTCTTCGATTGATTCTTCAGACAAGTCGATCATGTGCGAGCTGAACAGCGGTTTGCCCGTCTGATCGAAGTGTTTTTCACCGGCATCCAGCAGCCCGTCGATCCAGGGCAGCAGCTTCTTGGCGCAGTGGTCGGTGTGCAGAATCACGGGAACACCGTAGAGTTCGGCCACGTGATGAACGTGCAGGGCTCCGGAAATTGAGCCGGCAATAGCTGCCTGCTGGTTGGCGTTGGACAGGGTCTTGCCCGCATAGAATATACCACCACCATTCGAAAATTGAATGATAACCGGCGAATTGACGGCTTTAGCCGTTTCCAGCACAGCATTGACGGAATTAGTACCGACGACATTCACGGCCGGAAGGGCGTAATCATTTTCGTTGGCGTGACGAAAAATTTCGCTGACGCCTTCGCCGGTTACGACACCGGGCTTAAATCGGGTGGCTACTTCGCTCATAGTCAATAGGAAAAAATAGATTAATGCAAGAAAAAATTAACTGATTCTGAGATGGCTCTTAACCAATGAATTCCGCGTGCAAATTACAATTTATTTTATGGTTATTGCACAGAGTGGAGCGGAGGATAGCAGAGATTATCCGAGAAAAATGCCGCTTTCCCTGTGTGAACTTTTGACAGGCCCCGTTTATCCTTAACCCGCATTAGCCGGATGCACAGAAAAAAATACGTTCTGCTGACCTTCTTTCTGCTTTCCTTTTTCCGTTCGTCCACCGCTCAGGATTGCGATTGCCAACGTCTTGCCAGCCAGGCGTTTCCGAATGCGATCGTGACAACGGCCGAGTGTGTGGCCGTGGGCGCTTTTCGAATACCGGGGAGTAACCACGTGGTCCCGGATCTGCCCGCCTTTTGCCGGGTGGCCGCTACGCTCAAACCCGTACCCGAGTCGAACATCCACATCGAAGTCTGGCTGCCCAGCACGGGTTGGAACGGGCGGTTTCTGGGGACGGGCAACGGGGGCGGGGCCGGTAACATCGGCTATTCGGCGCTGATCAACGGGTTGAAGCGCGGATTTGCCACCGCCAATACCGATATGGGAACCGCACCCACCGCCAACGAAGCCGTGGGGCACCCCGAGCGCTGGGTCGATTTCGGACACCGGGCCACGCACGAGATGACGGTAACGGGCAAAGCCATTACGCAGGCGTATTACCGGAAGCCGTTCCACCACGCGTATTTTGCGGGTTGCTCGACGGGCGGGCAGCAGGCCCTCATGGAAGCCCAGCGGTATCCGGAAGATTACGACGGGATACTGGCCGGCGCCCCCGCCAACAACCGCACGCACCTGCACACGGGCTTTGTCTGGAACTTGAAAGTGACCAACCAGTTTCCGGGGGGCGCGTTTCTACCGAAAGAAAAACTGACGCTGATCACCAACGCCGTCCTTAAAGCGTGCGCGGGCAAGGACGGCGGGGCGCCCGGCGATAACTTTCTGACCGACCCCCGCGCCTGCCGGTTTGATCCGGAAACGTTGCCCCGTTGTCCGGACGGGGTGGACGACGGCACCTGTCTCACGGCGGCCCAGCGAACGGCGTTGCAAAAAATATACGCCGGACCGACCAATCCGCGTACGGGCGAACGGCTGTATACCCCCATTCCCCTAGGTAGTGAAGCAATCGCATCCGGTCTGGAAATGCAGCAAAATCCGAAGCAGGCTCCCAATTCGCTGTTTTACCAGTACAAGTGGGTGTTTGGACCCAACTTCGATTACGCTTCGTTCGACTTTGACCGCGATCAGGACAAAATGGATTCCGTACTCGCTCCGATCCTCAACGCGAATGATCCGGATTTAAGGCCGTTGAAAAAACGCGGTGGCAAACTGCTGATGTACGCCGGAACCGCCGATCCGCTAGTTCCCTACCAGGATGCACTGGCCTACTACGAGCGGGTGGTAAAAGCGCAGGGCGGCCTGAAGCCAACGCAGGAATTTTTCCGGTTTTTTCTGATTCCGGGCATGGCGCATTGCGGTGGAGGGCCGGGCCTGAACGACTGCGGGCAAAACCTGGCGCTGAACGTTCCGCAGGATCGGGCGCACGATGTTCTGACGGCCCTGATCAATTGGGTGGAACAGGGCACCGGCCCCGATCAGTTGGTGGCAACGGCTTACCAAAACGAGCTTCCGGCCAACGGCGTACGGTTTCGGCGGCCTGTCTATCCGTACCCAAAGCTGCCCAGATACATCAAAGGTGACCCGAACCTGCCAACCAGCTATCGGGGTGTGGCCTATCCCAAAAGAACGGTTTTGACGCCCGCCGGGAAGTACCTCCGGTAAGGGTTTTGCCATTGCGTCATTCCGGATAGCGGTGGCCGGGCGGGCCGGATAACATTTCCTTTTGCCATTGGTTAAACTTGTACCTATTTTTCTGCCTACTAAACAAAAAAGTTGTGGAAGCGCCCTTGAAACAATTGCTGGAAGTGTTCCCCCGGTCCGGCCGGGTTGAGTGGATCGGGATCCGACCGATTCGAAAAGCCCCCCTTCAATCGGTATCGGAAGTGGACGTATCGGAGAAAAACGGCCTGATCGGAGATCATTACAGCGGCCGGAGCGGCAACCGGCACGTGACCCTGATTCAGGCGGAACACCTGCCCGTAGTGGCCTCCCTAACCGGGCACGACTCCGTTGATCCCGGCTTGCTGCGGAGAAACATCGTTGTTTCGAAACTGAACCTGCTGGCGCTGAAAGACCACAAAATCCAGATCGGGGATTCGGTTATTCTGGAAATCACGGGTTACTGCCATCCCTGTTCCCGCATGGAAACCAACCTGGGGCCGGGCGGTTACAACGCCATGCGCGGCCACGGCGGTCTGACGGCCCGGGTGGTGCAGGGCGGTACCATCGAGGTAGGCGATGACATCACGGTGTTGCCAGCTGATCAGCCGGTATCAGACGGTTTACCCACTCCCGAAACCGGATCGGCATACCAGTGACGATTCCGCGAACTCACTAAGCGCCGAAGCTCATCGAGAGGGCCTGAGCAGGAGGGGCGGCTCGGCAAGGGGTTGTTCCCCGGCTTATCCTGTAAGAGGGGCCGCGATCGCTCAAGGAGACCGATCGCGGCCGCTTAACGAACGGATTCATGAAGATTTCACTATACCCCGGAGAATTTTTTGGCTTGGTTGAATTTCTGCGCGTTCGGATAGAAAGTGCCCTGACCTTGTCAATTCACGAACGAACCATCTACGAGCAAGTCCTGATTGAGTATTGGGAGAAAGGCAATATCGGCAAGAGTGCTATTGCCTGGGGGCTGCGCAGCCCCCGACAACGCTACCGTTTTTCCGTCCCGATCAGCGTCATGCGGATTCTTCATCAGGAGATGCAGCACTATGACCTTTCAATGTACGGCCAGGCTTTTCTGGCCAGGCTGGATCAGGAACTGATCAACAATTCCGATCGGCAGTACCAGCTTATTCGGGGTAAAACACGAATCAAGTAATTCCGCCGGTCGGCCGGGATTGTCAATAAGCACCGTTTTCGGGACGAAGCTTACTAACCACGCCCTGTTGAAGGATTGACGAAAAAGCCCGTGATTGAAACAATAAGCAACTTTACGGCAGAAGCTTCCGGACTTTATCCGTGATCCGCTCATTTTTGCTGAGCAGCTTTTGCAGCCTCTCGGAGAGCAGAACGTTTTGGCTGTGTAAGAGCTGGATGCGTTCCTTCAATTCCTGACACTGCTGCTGGTAGTGTCGAAGGGTACGGTTGTTTTCCTCGTGATTAAACGGAGTCATGGTCGGCTGGTTAGGGAGAAACTAGACCGACAGCTTAGACCACAGGGGGCGGAAAAGAGACTCAGCGTGAACTGATTAGGATGGGGCGGTAAAACAGTGCGCCCGTTAATAATTGTTTAACAGACTGACCGATTAAAAAGTTTAAATTTTCAGAAGCCAGCTTTCCGGAATTAGCTTTTCAATAGTTGAATTTTTTCCTCAATACGATCCATTCGTGCGAAGAGTCTATCCGCTTTTCGCTTCCAGTTTTTTTTTTCTTCTTCAACTCGTTTGGCGGTTTGCATCGCGTAGGAAACGTTGCCTTGAAGCCGAATAACCCGGGCGGTAGTATAGTGATAATCCCAAACCCGAACGGCCAAAACTTCCTGATATTGCTCTTCGATTTGCAACATGCCCTGCGCAAAGGCCGGCCCCCTGAAAGCATCCAGCGGTAATTCCGTTCGGTTACCATTTTTTTCAATTAGAAGGGCGGAATGAACGTTTTTTCCACTGGCCAGAAAGGCATTGAGTGTATCTAAGCCCACTTCGATTGTTGCGCAGAGACAGAAGGTTTTAAAATCAGCAAACGTAATGTGAAACATCATATTGATAGCCCTTAGGGTAGAACAAATCAACAGCTATCTAATGAGGTTTATGGCATTTCTAATTAATTGTAAGGGAATGGCCCATTAGCTGGACGTGTTTTAACTCCTAACGGCAACAAAATTGATAAGAATAAGGGGAGGTAATCCTCACCAAGCGTCTGCAAATTGAGTTAATCCATGTCGGTTAATAGATGGTATCTGGAAAAATTTATTTCGTCTGTTTATTGGATAAGCGTTGATACGTATCTTAGCGGGCCATTATTTAGCCCGCTAACCCTATTCCATATGACGATTTCCAGGGATGATGTTGTCCGGAAAATACACGAGATGTATCCCGGGGATGGTTATACGCTTTATCATGCTCAACGCTACGCAACGCTGCTAGATTTATTAAATCGCTTTGCAAATCCTCAATCGAGCTTGCTTGATATCGGCGTTTCCAGATTCACCGAAATAGTGAGAAATCATTTTGATCGTCCCGTCGATACACTTGGATTTGACAAAGAAGGACCAACTCGCTATGGTAATCATTATTTTTTTAATTTGAATGATTGCCAGTTTCCCGATCGTTATCGGAAAGATTTGCCGCAGTATGGAGCCATTGTAATGGCGGAAGTACTTGAGCACCTATACACATCGCCGTTACTGGTTTATCCGTTTTTAAAGTCAATATTAAAGCCCAACGGAATCCTGATTGTGCAGACCCCCAATGCCGTAGCAATTCATAAGCGGATTAAAATGATTCTCGGGAAAAATCCGTATGAGTTAATCCGAATTCAACATGATAATCCAGGGCATTTTCGGGAATATACGGCTGAAGAATTGTTCGACTATGGTGAACAGGTAGGACTGCCACCCACGCACATTTCTTTCAACAATTATTTTGATTATCGGTACCGCCCAGTCGGTGGAGAGCATCCATCGACTCCTATGCAGAAATGGGAATACCTGAATAAACTCTTTGATATGATGCCCAGGGGCTTTCGTCCCGGACTGACTGTTGTCTACCAAAATCGTCTCGCAGGCTAGGAAGAGTACACGTACTTTATTTCGATTTCCTTTAAGCTGACTGCTTAGCTCAACCCGGCAGACAACAGGACATTTCGATTAAAGAAAAAGGCCACTCCGGCACTCGGCGTCAGATTATCGTCGTACCCTTTGGATACGGACTCGTTAGCCGGATTCGGATCACTCCACTTTGTGTAATTCCAGTTGTAGGTATAGCCAAGGCCAACAAAAGGTTTGACATTGACATTTCCGACATAGTACTGGATGCTTGGACCGATCCCAACGCTTCGACTGAAGTAGCTTGCGCTGTATCCCAAGTCTGAATTGTTCACCGTGACGGGCACAACGACGCCAATGGACAAGTTTTTGACCAGAAAATAGCCCACCGATGGCGTCAGACTGACCGTAAAATTATTTCCCAAATCGTTTTTCATTTTTCGATACGCCAGATCACCCACCTGAGCGCCCACGAGCCAGCGCCCTTTTTCGGTTTGAGCTACCGCATTTGAAAGAAAGGCCAGGAACAGAAGGGCCGTGACATAGACCGTCCGCATAGTTTTTACTTTTGTGAGGTGTGAAACTATCCCAATAGTAGCAAATCTTATGAATTAATTTCAATAGGTAAATGAATTTAAGGTTGCTAGTTGTGTAAATAAAACAGTCCATGCTTTCGGGGCATGGACTGATGTAGAAAATGGTCGGCGTTACCGGGGTATAGCTAAAACGAAGCGGAGCTGTAGGCCCAACTCCTCCGAAATGCCCAAAATCTGGGATCGGACGGAGTTTCCGCCACCGGCTTTTGCAATTAACTCTTAAGCTTTGAAAGGCCCGAGGCAAACCAGGAGGGAATTGCGATGGGAACCTGTAGCTCCGTAAAATCCCGGACTACCTCGTTGGCGCCCGCCTGGAGAAGTTTCTCCGGCGATTCCGTCGTTGCCAGCCCCACCACGTAGGCACCCGCGCTGCTGGCCGCCCGGATTCCGGTTGTCGAATCCTCAAAAATGACGCTTTCCTGCGGCTCAACGCCTAAAAAGCGCATGGCTTGCTGGTAAATTTCCGGATCAGGTTTGGGACGGGTGACCTTGCTTTCATCGAGCAGCACGTCAAAATACGACCGCAAATTCAGCGCATCCATGACAAAATCCAGGTTCTCGACCGGGGCCGACGTGCCGACCGCCGTACGAATACCGGCCTTCCGCAGTTTTTGCAGAAATTCGGGCAAACCGGCAACGGGCGAGATGTCGGGCCGGTATAAATCCCGGAACAGCGATTCTTTTTCCGCGGCCAGTTGACGGGCTTCGTCCGGAGAGAGCGTCCGGTCGGCAAACAGGTGGCGGAGGATGTCGTCGTTGTGCTTGCCCGAAACGTAATGGACAAAATCATCGTCGGTCAACGGTTTGCCGTAGCGTTCAAAATACCGGCGCCAGGCCAGGCGGTGGTGCGGATTGGTGTCGACAATAACCCCATCCATATCAAAAATTGCAGCTTTCATCGTGTTTTTTGGTTAAACGGTGATCTCAATCCGGTTATTTTCCGGGTCGAGAACCACACTTTCATAATAGCCGTCACCGGTCGTTCGCGGCCCATCGATCCGCGCATATCCGTCCGTATTCAACCGTCGGGTAAGCGCATCGACCCGCTCCGGGCTACCCACCGACAGGGCAAAATGGATCAGCCCGGTTCGTTGCGCCAGCGGGTCACTGGTATCATCGGGCACGTCCGGCCGGTGCATCAACTCCAGTTGACAACCTGCACCGAACGAAAGAAAATAGGAGCGGAACTGCTTCGTCGGATTGTGGTACAAAGGCGAAGCGGTTGCGCCGAAATACGTTTCATAAAAGACCCGCATGCGTTCCAGGTCACGCGTCCAGATGGCCAGGTGAGCAATCATAGGGTCAGTTTGCGGGTTAGAACCGCCGAAATCAGCAGAATACCGGCCACGAGTCCGAAACCGTAGGCCAGTCCGTACGCTTCGGCCACAAAACCGATGACGGGAGGGCCCGCCAGAAAACCGATGAAACTAAACGTCGCGAACGTGGCCAGACCGGTCGCTGCCGGAATCCCGGCTACGTGCATGGAAGCTTTGTAAAGAATCGGTGCGCCCAGCGAACAACCCGCGCCCAGCAGGGCGAAACCCGTCAGCGCAACCACGGGAATGGGAACGGCAATGGCCAGCAGCAAACCGGAAGCTGCCACCAGGCTGCCTATTCCCAGAATCCGCTTTACTCCGATGCGCGGTATAACGGCGTCGCCAATAAAGCGGCCGAGCGTCATCACCAGCGAAAAACAACCAAAGCCCAGCGCGGCTATCTGGCTGGAAGCCCCCGTGGCTTCGTGAAGATAAACGGCGCTCCAGTCGAGGGCGGCCCCTTCGCCCATTGCCACCCCCAGGCCAATGATGATCATCAGCAGTAACATCATGTTGGGACGCACAAAAGCGGCCGAGGATTCGGTGGGCGGTTGCGCCGGGATTGTTTTCAGGATGGGCCGGAGTGTAAACGTGAGCAGAACCAGCGCCAGCGTCATGCCCAGCATGTGCAGGGACGGCGATACGTGTAGGGCAATACAAATCCCGGCCAGGATCGAACCGACCATGCCACCCAGGCTCCACATGCCGTGGCAGGAAGACATAATCAGGATGTTGTGTTCGCGCTCGACATCGGCCGCGCTGGTGTTCATGGCCACATTGAGCAAGGCCGCACTCAGCCCCACAAAGAACAAACCGACGGCCATCAGGGCGACGTTGGGTGCATTAATCGGAATCAGCGTACTCAGGCACAGGACCAGCGCGCTGAGAAAGCAGGTGCGGGCGGCCCCAAGCCGGGCGATAATCCAGCCCGTGAAGGGGTTCATGAGCAGCAGACCCACCGGCATCGCAAAGAGCACCATGCCCAGCCCGGCGTCGGTCAGGTGGAGTTTCTGTTTAACGTGGGGAATGTGCGCCACCCAGCCACCCAGCAGCAGGCTTTCGGTCGTGAAAACCAGACCAACGGCCCGGGCGTGCGGATGCGTAAAGAACGTTAGGAGGCTGCCAAACAGCGATGGCGTGGAAGGGACTTTTTCGTCGATGGTTACATTCATGACCGTTTCTTATGATAGGGCAAAAGTAAGACGGTTTTTTGAGTTGGTTTTTGGTTTAATTACCTTATTTTGGTGCTCTGTTGATGTTCTTTACTCAAACGAGGGCAATGAAATGTTAATAGCGCATCTGTATGAAGCCACAGTTTGAGAAAATTGAGCCCGAGTTTGGCAGTTCGTTCCGGCTGATTCATCACACCGAGCCGGATAGCTGCTGGGTGTATTGGCATTACCATCCCGAGTACGAAATTGTTTATATTCCGCGGGGTAACGGAAAGCGGCACATCGGCCACCACATTTCCACGTACGAAGACGGCGAACTGGTTTTTCTGGGCCCCAACCTGCCGCACCTGAATTTCAGCCACGGTATTGTGGGCGATTTTGAAGAGATCGTCGTGCAGTTGCGCGAAGATTTTTTAGGCAAGGACTTTCTGCAACGGCCTGAGCTGGCCGCTATCCGGCGGTTGTTCGAGCGGGCCCACCGGGGCATATCGTTTTCGGGAGAAACCAAGCGACGGGTGGGGCAGCAGGTGGCCTCGCTGGTGAGCTTACCTCCGTTTGATCGCATGATGACCCTGCTGACGATCTTCCAGCGCCTGGCCGTTTCAACCGAATACCAGCTACTCAATGCCGATAGCGTCAGTCTGGACCTTAACGGCCGGGAGCAGGAGCGCATCAACCGCATTTACGGCTTTGTCGAAACGCACTACGGGCAACCGATTGAGATTCAGCAGGTGGCTTCGCTCGCTAACATGACGGTTCCGGCTTTCTGCCGGTATTTCAAAAAAATGACCCAGATGACCTTCACCGACTTTGTTAACGAATTTCGGATCACCCAGGCCCGTAAACTCCTGACCGGCGACCGCAGCATCGGTGATGTCTGTTACGAAAGCGGCTTCAATAACCTTTCCCATTTCAATAAAGTTTTCAAGCAACGAACGGGCCAGACGCCGGGTGAATACCGCCGGGCGCTGGCCGTTTAAAAGTGGGCCGTCGTTTCGTTTTCTTACAATTTTTTGCCCGTGGGAAGGGAGAACTTTGTCGCATCAATCTTAGCAATCATGACAAATTCAACCTCACCTTCCATTCTCCTTACCGGAGCCACCGGCACGATCGGTTCCGAACTCGCCCGGCAGTTAGCCGCCAAAGGTGTCGCATTTCGTGTGATGGTTCGGTCACTGGAAAAAGCCCGATCGTTGCCCCATCTTGCCGGAGCCGAATTAGTTGCGGGCGACTTTACTGATGCGGCAAGTGTCGCCCGGGCCCTCGACGGCATGGAGCGGGCTTTTCTGCTGACTAACTCGTCGGAGCAGGCCGAGTCGTTGCAAATCGGGTTTGTTGCCCTCGCCCGGCGGGCCGGGGTGCGGCATATTGTCAACGTTTCGCAATTGGCGGCCAGCCTGGATTCGCCGGTTCGTTTTCTACGGTATCATGCCTCCGTTGAACAAAAAATAAGGGAGTCGGGGCTGGCGTACACCGTTCTTCGACCTAATTTATTCATGCAGGCTCTGCTGGGTTTTCGCGATCCAATCATAAATCAGGGCCAGTTTTTCGCCACGGCGGGGGAGGCCGCCGTCAGTGTGGTAGACGTTCGGGACATTGCCGCCGTAGCCGCCGAAACCCTGACCGGCCGCGGGCACGAAGGCAAAACCTACGACCTCACCGGTCCCGAAGCGTTGACGCATCCGCAACTGGCCGCCCAGCTTTCCGAAGGGCTGAATCGTCCGATCCAGTACGTTGATGTTCCGCCGTCCGCCCTGCGTCAGGCTCTGTTGTCGGTCGGTTTTCCTGAATGGCAGGCCGACGGTTTATTAGAGGATTATGCGCATTACGCCCGCGGTGAAGCCTCCGCAGTTTCCTCCGCCATAATGGAGGTAACCGGCCAGCCGCCCCGTAATTTTCGAGGCTTCGTGCGGGAGTATGCGGCAGCGTTTTCGTAAACTGGCGGAGCTGCTATTACGGCAGGGCAAACGCGACGTAACTATCGCCTTTCTTCGTGCCCAGTTTGGTGCCTCCGCAGGCGATGACAATGTACTGCTTGCCGTTTACTTCGTAGGTGCTGGGCGTGGCGTACCCAGCCGCCGGAAGTTCGGTTTGCCATAATACGTTACCGGTTTTCTTGTCGATCACCCGGAACATACCGTCCTTGCTGGCGGCAATGAACAGCAATCCGCTGGCCGTGACCACCGGACCGCCGTAACTCTCGGCCCCGGTTTGCGGAATGCCTCTGGCGGTCAGTTCTTTCAGTTCGCCAAACGGTTTTTGCCAAAGGTGTTCACCGGTATTGAGGTTGATGGCCGTCAGCGTTCCCCAGGGTGGGCGGATGCCGGGATAGCCCTTATTGTCGAGGAATTTCGTGTATCCGTTGAATTTGTAGGGTACGTACGGTTCTTTGCTGCCGGGTTTGGCCGAACTCGCTTCCACTTTTTCATCCCCGAACAAAAACGCCACCAGCGCCTGCTTTTCGATCTCGGTCAGTCGCGTAAAACCCGGCATCATGCCTTTGCCCGTCGTGATCGTTTTGTGAACAAAATCACGGTCCCGGCGCTGGCCGATGTTGACCAGCGAGGGGTAGCCGCTGGTGGGATTGCCTTTGCGGTCGGGGCGGTGGCAAACCGAGCAGTTGACCGTGTAAAGCCGTTCGCCGGGGCTGAGGTGCGCCAGTTCCTCGTCTTTAGGCGTATCGCGCAGGCTTAGCAGCCAGGCCATTTCGTTGGCGTTTACGTACATAATACCGTCGGGATCAACGGCAGCACCACCCCATTCGGCCCCACCGTCTAGGCCCGGATACACGAGCGTCGGTGTTTTGCCCAGCGGCTGGAACGGACCCACTTTGGCGCGTCGGTAAGCGGCCAGCAGCGAATCCCGGTTCTCGGCGTATGGGCTCAGATCGGCTTCGGAAATGGTCTGGCGGGCAAATGGGGCCGGTTTTGTCGGAACGGGCTGGGTCGGCCAGGTGGGTTCGTCGGGCAACTCTGATTTCGGATAAGGTACTTCCTTAATCGGAAACAACGGTTTTCCCGTCACCCGGTCAAACACAAACACGTGGCCGGTTTTGGTCACCTGCGCTACGGCATCAACGGTTTTGCCGTTCATCCGTAAGGTCACCAGATTGGGGGGAGCGGGCAGGTCGCGGTCCCAGATGTCGTGGTGAACAAACTGGTAGTGCCAGAGCCGTTTACCGGTTTTGGCATCCAGCGCCAGCAGGCAGTTGGCAAACAGGTTCTGCCCCTTGCGGTTCCCGCCGTAAAAGTCGAAAGCTGCCGAGCCGGTGGGTACGTATACAATGCCGCGCTTGCGGTCGATGGACATGCCGGACCAGTTGTTGGCCCCGCCAACGTTAGTGTTTTTGTAGGTATCCTTCGGCCAGGTGTCGTAACCAAACTCGCCGGGGTTCGGGATCGTCCGGAATACCCAGGCAATCTGGCCCGTCCGGACGTTAAACGCCTGAATGTACCCCAGGGCCGCATCGGACCCTTCGGAAAGCCGCAGCGGCATGATAATCAAGTCGCCGAATAGGGTGCCGGGGGTGTTCGAAATCACAAATTTATCGGCTGCGGTGGGCCCCAGTCCGGCTTTCAGGCTGGCTTTTCCGTGGGTACCAAAGCCGGGAATCAGCACGCCCGTCCGGGCGTCGACGGCGCAGAGTGAAGCGCCCGAGCCAAACAGAATGCGCTTGTCGTCCTTGTCGCTCCAGTACGTGACGCCCCGCAGGGTGTTGACGCCCCCTTTGCTGGATTCATTATACCGCCATTTTTCCTGACCCGTGGCCGCATCCAGCGCAAACACCTGATTAGAAGCCGTAACGCCGTACAGCGTGCCGTCGACGATGATGGAATTGCACTGCACCTGCCCGGAGTCTTTGGAGTGGTATTCCCAGGCAACCCGTAATTTACTGACGTTGGAAGCGTTGATCTGGTCGAGTGGAGAGTAGTGGTTGCGGTCGGGGCCACCCAGGTATTCGGGCCATTCGCGGGAGGTGGGCGTTTCGGTTGTCCATCGTGCCGCCGTAAACAGCGCAGCCGACAAAAAAAGGGTCGGCAAAAGCAATCGTTTCATTCGGTTTAGGAAAAGCTTAAGTGGGTTTCACTAGCTTTGTCCTACCGTTGGTTGCGACAATCGGCTAATGAACCAGAAAGATACAACCTGAATACCATTCCTGCCCAACATTCATGAATAATTCGCCCATTACCACGTCCCTTTTTGACCTCTTTAAAGTGGGTCCGGGACCGTCGAGTTCGCACACCATTGGACCCATGAAGGCGGCTTTCGACTTTCTGGAGCGGTTGCGTCACCTGCCCGAATCAACCCTGCAAACGGCGGATTCTATTCACATTTATCTGTACGGTTCGCTGAGTGCAACCGGCAAAGGCCACGGAACCGACCGCGCCCTGGTGGCTGGACTGCTGGGTTGGCAACCCGAATCGACCGACCCGGTGGCTTTGCTGGCGTTGTTGAAAGATCCGGCCGTAACCTATCCAGTGCAGGTAGGCGAACGGGAGTTTGCCCTGGGCGTTGAACACATTCATTTTGAGCGAAAAAAATACGAGTCGCCGTACGCCAATACCGTGGTTTTCCGGCTGACGAAAGGCGATGCTACGCTTTTCGAACAGGAATATTACTCGATTGGGGGCGGTTTTATTCTGCGAAAAGGTGAAGAGGCTGCGGAGAAACCAGCGTCCGAAATACCGTATCCGTACCGGACCATGAAAGAATTGAAAACCCGGCTGTACGACCACCAACTGACGCTGGAGCAACTCATGCTGGCGAACGAAATGGCGTTGACGGGTTGGTCGGCCAAGGACATCAATAACCGCATCGACCTGATCCTGGACTTTATGCACAAAGCCGTCCGGCGTGGACTGCGGCACAAAGGAACGCTGCCGGGTTCGATCAAATTGCGCCGGAAAGCGCCGGTGCTCTACCAGCAGGCGCGGGGCCTGGCGCAGTCGTCGGATAGCTTTCTGATTTTCCTCAATGCGTATTGTCTGGCGGCTTCGGAGGAAAACGCGGCTGGGGGCATTGTCGTGACGGCTCCCACGTCCGGCGCGTCGGGGGTTATTCCGGGGTTGACGTACCTGGCCCGCAACCATTTTCACTACGATAAAGCCACCCTGCGCAGAGGCATGTGGGCGGCTGCGGCTGTCGGTTTTCTGGTGAAGCACAACGCCAGCATTTCCGGGGCCGAGATGGGGTGTATGGGCGAAATCGGCACGGCATCGGCCATGGGCGCGGCTTTTCTGACCTACTGCGCGGGCCAGCCTATTGACGCCGTGGAGGCAGCCGCTGAAATCGGCATTGAGCACCACCTCGGCATGACCTGCGATCCCATCGGCGGGTACGTTCAGATTCCCTGCATCGAGCGGAATGCGATGGGGGCGGTGAAAGCCTACAACGCCTTTTTGCTGGCCACCGCCGGAACGCCCGCCAACCAGAAAATTTCGCTCGATGCCGTCATTAAGGTCATGAAAGCTACCGGGCGCGACATGTCTACCAAATACAAAGAAACCTCCGAAGCCGGTCTGGCACTCAGCGCAACGGAGTGCTAAGACGATCCGGATCGCCACCCAACCCCTGGCGGGGTTGCGACAGACGGGGCGGGGGAGCTGAGGACTCCGCCCGCCAAACGCCGGGTTCCGGTGTCCAAAAACCGTATTCTGCAACTTTCTTTTTTCTTTCCGGAAGCGGAGTCTGAACTTCGTAATTCAAGCAGACTTGGGTCTCAACCCATTGACCGTTAACTTACGGGCGGAGGTTGAGCAACGTAACGGAATATGAATTCAAAAACCACTTACCGGCTTTCCACCCGCCAGATTGCCCAACTGGCGCTGAGTGTGCTGGTGATTTATTACCCCATCCTGCTGTACGTCAACCTGCCGGAACGAACCTGGCTGTTTGTGCTGCAATCACTCCCGTTTTTGCTGGGGCAGGGGGTGGTCACGTTTGCGCTCTATTTTGCCTGGATTTACATCACCGAAATTGTGCTGGACTGGACGGCCAACCGATTCGGGGAGGAGTTTCTGGTGGACTTTAAGCTACGGACCCAGTTCCTGGCGCTGCTGATTGCGATTACGGCCAGCCTGGGCCTGAATGTGGTCGGGGATTACGCCCGGCGCGAAGTGCTGCGGTTTATTCCGCGACCGGTTCCGGCAATGGCCCGAAATGAGCAGGTACCAAATTCCCATCCGCCGAGGCATGGGCGCTGGGAGTTCTTCGAACGGTCGAATAACGGCCTGACCATCGTGATCATGCTGTCGATTTTCTACCTGTCGGCCAATCGCCGGGCCAACCGTCGGCTGAAGGATGTGCAGATTCGGGCGGAGCGGCTGGAAAAAGAAGCCGTACTGACGCAGTTTGCGGCCCTGAAAAACCAGATTAGTCCCCATTTCCTGTTCAATAGCCTTAGCATCCTGTCGTCGCTGGTGCACGTTGACGCCGACCTGTCGGAGCAGTTTATCGACCAGCTTTCGCGGGCGTACCGGTATATTCTGGAGCAGAAAGACAACGACAAGGTGCGGCTGAAAACCGAGCTGGACTTTATCCGGTCTTACACGTTTTTGCTTAAAATCCGGTTTGAGGAAAGTTTCGATGTGCGGATCGACGTACCCGAAACCGTGGTCGAACGCTATTACATGGCCCCGCTGACCTTGCAGTTGCTGGTCGAAAATGCCGTCAAACACAACCGGATGAGCCCCGAGCTGCCACAACACGTTTATATTCAGACCGAGGGTGAGTACTTGGTGGTGCACAACCGCATCCAGCCCCGCGAACAACTCGAACATTCGACGGGTTTGGGCTTACAAAATATCATCAACCGCTACGCCCTCCTGACCGACCAGCCCGTGTGGGTGGGCGAGCAGGACGGTTCATTTGTGGTTAAAATCCCCCTGATTCCATGAATGTCGTTATTCTTGAAGATGAACGCCTGACGGCCCAGCGGCTGGAAAGCCTGCTGCACCGCTACGATTCCGAAATCCGCATCCTGGCCGTTCTGCCGTCGGTCGAAAAAGCCGTGGCGTGGTTCTCGGAGCCGCAGCCGGCGAAGACCGATCTAATTTTTATGGACATCCACTTGCAGGACGGACTGGCATTCCGGGTCATCGAGCAGGTGAAGCTGACGACGCCCATCATTTTCACCACGGCTTTCGATGAGTATGTGATTCAGGCGTTTAAAGTCAACAGCATCGATTACCTGCTCAAACCGCTGAACTACGACGAGCTGGTGGCGGCCATTACGAAATTCAAGGCGCTGCGGGAACAGTTCGCCCAACCCGCGCAACCTGCTCCCGCGCAGCCCGCTCCTCCGCTGGTGGCTCCGGATATGGACGCCCTGGTGCGGATGCTGGGGGCATTCAAGGAAACAACCTACAAAGACCGGTTCATGATTACCGTCGGCTCAAAAGTCCGGAGTGTGGAGACGAGCGAAATCGCTTATTTCTTCCTCGACGAACGCATGGCTTTTCTGGTCACCCGAGACGGCTCGACGCTGCCGGTGGACTACAGCCTGGACAAGCTGACCACGCTCCTGAATCCCAAACAGTTTTTCCGCGTCAGTCGGCAATTTCTGGTGTCGTTGCCGGCCATTCAGACCATCCAGATGTATTCGGCGGGCAAATGGAAGCTTGATCTGCTGCCGAAACCCCGACTCGAAGTGTTTGTCAGCGGGGATCGTCTGGCGGATTTGAAGGAGTGGCTCGGCAAGTAACTATTCTCAACCAATGAAGCCAAGACCGTACGTAGGGGTACTGGACCTGCATCGCAGCAAAACCCGGCACGATTTGCTGGGTTTTGCTGCTTTTATTTTTGTTTGTCCGCCAGCCAATTGGTAACAATTGAAAGGGGCCAGAAAATGGTAGACACAATTGCCTTATTCCAGTTCGGTTTGCCCGGAGCGCGCAGGGCTTTTCCGCAGTAATAGGCCAGGACAACGCCCGATATAATCCACGCAAGTGCCATGTTGTGAATGGTTTAGTTGTTGTAAGTAATGAAAACTACGGCAAATTGGCAAGTAAGTAATCTCTTTAACGCTTACCGGGGGCGATCTGTTCTGCACCGAAATAAGCCGATTCCGCCCCCGAAAAAACCGACTGGGCAACATTCATTTTCGCAGACCACGGGGCCGTGTCATCTTTGTACACTGCTACTTTAAAGCGGCCCGATTATGAAAACGCAACCTGCTCCACTCTTTATCCGTCCGGTGTTATTCGCCGTCTTTCTGTTGACTAGTTTCTCGGCTGCGATGGCGCAGTTTGGCCCTCCCGGTGGTGGACCAGGTGGTGGTTTCGGCAGCCAGGACGGCGGACGTAAAAAGCAGGAATTTACCGGTGTGGCGGAAGAAGCACCCAAAGGCAACGGCAAAATTACCGGGATGCTCCTAGATTCGACTTCCGGCAAACCCGTTGAATACGCCACCGTTGCGTTGATCAACACCCAAACCGGCAAACCCATCGACGGTACGACTTCTGACGACAAAGGAAAATTCTCGCTGAGCAAACTGGCCCCCGGCGAATACCGGCTGCAATATTCGTTCATCGGCTACAAAAACGCCGATTCCAAACCCTTCACCATTGCCAAAGGCACGGACCTGAATATGGGCAATGTGCAGCTTCAGCCCGACGTAAGGACGTTGAGCGAGGTGGTCGTAACGGGGCAGGCGGCTTTGATTGAGGAAAAGGTAGACCGGCTGGTGTTCAACGCCGAAAAAGACTTGACTTCCAAAGGCGGTGACGCCACGGACATTCTGAAGAAAGTGCCGATGCTTTCGGTGGACCTCGACGGCAACGTTAGCCTGCGGGGCAGCCAGAACATCCGGGTGCTGATCAACAATAAACCGTCGACCATCGTAGCCAGCAACGTAGCCGACGCCCTCAAACAACTCCCCGCCGACATGATTAAGTCCGTGGAGGTCATCACCAGCCCGTCGGCCAAGTACGATGCCGAGGGGGCCGCCGGGATCATCAACATCATCACCAAAAAGAACACGCTGCACGGTTTGATGCTGAACGTTGATACCGGGGTCGGCATTCGGGGCTCCAACCTGGGGCTGAACGGTTCGTACCGGCAGGGAAAGCTGGGCGTTAGTCTGGGCGGTTTTGGCCGGGCCATGTACAACCGGGCCTCGTCGAGCCTGGAGCAAACCACGCTGGTCAATGGCGTGCCGATGAGCACCAGCCAGACGGCCACGGCTTTCGATAAACCGCTGTTCGGGCAATATACGCTGGGGCTGGATTACGATCTGGCCAAAAACCAGTCGCTGTCGGCCAACATCCGCTACGGAACCCGGAATTTCGTTCAGGAGCAGAACCAGTTAACCAACTCCTACATCGGCGATTCGCTGCTGAATTTTACCAACCGCAACGTGGACCGCAAGGATTTGTCGAATTCGGTTGACATCAACCTGGATTACATCCATACCTTCAAACCGCAGCAGGAGTGGAGCATTTCGACCCAGTACAGCCGCACGGGACTGACCAATAATTTTAACGCCGACCTGCTGGGCCTCGGCGGTGAGCTGACCGCCCGCCAGCGCAACCTTAATGACAACACCAACCAGGAAATTACCTTCCAGACCGATTACCAGACCCCGATCCGCAAGAACCAGCTGCTGGAATTTGGCGCAAAAGCCATTCTGCGGCAGGTCGACAGCCGGTATCAGTACCAGATTGGCGGTCCGACCGGCGCCCTGGTTTTTGATCCAACCAACCCGGCGGGCTCGCTGAACTATTCGCAGAACATCGGCGCTGGTTACGTTTCCTACACCTACGTGACGCCCAACAAGTACACTTTCAAAGTGGGAACGCGCTACGAGCATACCGGCATCGACGCCACCAGCGACGAAACGACGGCCCTGGCCATTCCGAATTACAGCAACTTGGTGCCGAGCATCAACGTGTCCAAAAGCCTGAAAGGCGGGGTCACGCTGAAAGCCGCTTATAACCGCCGGATTCAGCGCCCCGGTTTGCAGCAGTTGAACCCGAACCCCAACGCGGCCAACCCGCAGAACATCAGCATCGGGAATCCCATTTTGCGTCCGGAACTGACCGATAATTTTGAACTGAGCCTGAGTTCGACCATTAAGAAAACGTACATCAATGCCGCCCTGTTTGGCCGGTTGACCAACAACGCCATTACGCAGATTCGGCTGCCGTCGGATTCGCTGGCGGGCGGGATCATTACCACCTTCCAGAACATCGGGGTGCAGCGGACCTACGGCGCCAACGTCTTTTTCAACACCAACCTAACGCCAAAGTGGAGCATCAACGGCGGGCTGGACGGCTACTACGCTTACATGCAGGGCATGACGGCGGGCGTCGATGGCCGGTCGCAGCAAATCAGCAACGACGGGTTTAGCCTGGGGGGGCGGCTAATGTCGCAGTGGACGCTCAACAAAGGCTGGGGCATCCAGGGATTTGGTTTCTGGCGCTCGCCCATGCCGCAGTTGCAGGGAACGATGGGCGGTATGTACATGTATTCGCTGGGCGTCAAGAAGGATTTTGCCAACAAACGGGGCAGCGTCGGACTGGCGGCTGAAAACTTTGCCGGCAATGGCGTAAAAATGCGGACTTCGTTGAACTCCCCGCTGCTGGCGCAAAACAGCGTGATGCACCTTTACAACCAGAACGTAAAAGTGACGTTCTCGTACCGCATCGGAAAAATGACTTTTGAAGAAAAACGGAAAAAAGGCCGGTCGGTAAACAACGACGACGTGAAGGGCGACGCCAATTAACCAGTCGGAGCGTTGCGTACAACCAACTTATCATTTGCTTCGAACGGCGTTACGCTCTAGCGGTAACGCCGTTTCTTCATAATCGAAAAGGTTCGTTATCAGCAGCTTGGCTAATTTGCCTAAACAAAAATCGCCACGGGGTGTAGTATGGAGGTGAAGTTACTTACAAACGTGCTATGGCCACCATTTATACCCCCAAACAACAACGTATTTTACTCATCGTCAGCCTCATCATCATTGCCGGATTTATCCTGATCGGGCTGCGGCAGTACACGATTGCTTTATTAGGCTCGGGAATTATTTACGTGATTTTCCGGCCCTGGTTTACGAATCTGGTGCACAAGCGGAAGTGGAACCGGCTGCTGGTTACCATCCTGCTCATCCTGTTCTCCGTCGTCGTAATCATCATGCCGTTTCTGGCGCTGAGCCTGTTGCTGATCAATCGGATTCAGTATTACAGCCAGCATACGGACCAGATTCTGGGCTTGATCGAAAAGCTGGAGAAGGCCACCGGTATTCAGATTACGGATCAGGCTAACGTTAAAAATCTGGTGCAGCAGGGCGCCGGTTTTGCCAGTCGGCAATTTCCTTCGCTCCTGAGCGGTACGCTCGACGTGGTTATCTCGCTGGGGTTGCTCTACGTCGGGTTGTATTTTATTTTCATGGAAGAAGAGAAGTTTATCAAGGGACTGCGCAAGTACCTGCCTTTCGAAAACGATACGCTTGATCAGCTGGGCGAAGACCTGAAAAACATGGTGAACGCCAACATCCTGGGGCAGGCGCTGGTTTCGCTGGTGCAATCCCTGCTGACCGGGTTGACGCTCTGGATTTTTGGCGTGCCAGATGCAGCCTTCTGGGGCGTCGTTGCGTTCTTCTTCGCGTTCATCCCCATTTTAGGGACGCCCATTGTGTGGGGGCCCGCCGGTATTTTAATGATTTCGCAGGGCGAAACGGGCAACGGTATTGGCATTCTGGTTGTGGGGGCCGTGGTGATCATCAACGTCGATAACCTGCTGCGGGTGGTGCTGGCCAAGCGCATGGGCGACGTTCACCCGTTCGTTACCCTAACCGGTATCGTGCTGGGGGTACCGATTTTTGGCATTCTGGGTCTGGTGATCGGGCCGCTGCTGCTGGCGTATTTTGTGGTGCTGTTTAAGGTATTTGAAAAACAAAACCAGAAGCTCCGGCTGGAAGCGGCCAAGGAGCATGAAAGATTGGAGCAACAGGCCAAGCGAGCCGTCTAAAACCTTGTTAATGTTAAACAAAAAAGCCACGTTTAAAACCGTGGCTTTTTTGTTTTGGCAATTCAATCACGCTTTCACGTAGTGAAGTTCAACCAAACCGCGTTCGAAAGATCTGCTTTCCACCAACTGCCAAGCGTGCATTTTTTTAGTCGGCCGAAAAAGGGGAATGCCCTGGCCCAGGATAATCGGGTGAATGAAAACCTGAAGCTCGTCGATCAGCCCGGCTTCGAGTAAAAGGGTGTTGATCTGACCACCACCGACTAGAAAAATGTCCTTACCCGGCTGCTGCTTGAGTTCGGCGACAAAAGCCGCAATGTCGCCCGAGACAAAATTGACATACGGTTCTTCCGGCGCGTCGGAGTTGCGGGTGAAGACATAATTGGTCAGCGATTTGTAAGGAAAGTCCCCGAAACTGGCCGTAAGTTTAAACGTTTCGTTGCCCATCAGCGTCGTGTCGACGGTTTCCATAAAGGCGCTGTAACCAAAATCTCCGTCGGTGAATAACCAGTCGATTTCGCCGTTCGGACCGGCAATAAAGTGATCGAGACTGGTGGCGATAAATAGTTTTACGTTTCTCATCAGCTGTTGTTTTTCGGCAAAGGTACCGCGCGCTGCCAACGAAAACTTGTATAAAAATTACCCTTGCGCCTTTCCTGCCTGCAGGTAACAGGGCGTATCGGGCCGGATACGACCGGCCAGCACCTGCTTACGGTATTCGCCCGGCGTCAGGTCAGTGAGCGATTTGAAAAGGTGGTTCAGGTGGGCCTGATCGAAAAAACCGTGCTCCTGGGCCAGTTGGGTGAACGACTGCCGGGGGTGGTTGGCCAACTTCGTCACCACATCGTTGAACAGCCGAAGGTGCAAAAAACGACCCGGCGGAATGCCGATGTGTTTGTTAAAAGCCGCCGTCAGTGATTTCGGACTGATGCGAAGTTCGCGGGCCAGTTCCCGGATCATGCCGTCGTGCCAGCGGTTTTGCTGTAGGGACTCAGCCGCATAAATGAGGTAAGCGGGTACGTCTTTGTCCAGAAACCGTTGGGTTAGAAATCGTTCGAGCAGCGTCAGTTTGGTGTGGGCATCCGGTATCTGGTGCAGTTGCTCACTGATTTCATCAACCGGACGACGAAAAACCGTGTTACCCGCAAGAATCTGATCCGTCAGCTCCGAAGCTGGTATGCCCGTCAGGGCCTGGAGCGCCCACGGTTTCAGAAACACCCCGAACGTCTCATGCCGCCCCCAGGTTTGGCTCCGTTGCGGACGCGTATAGAGGCTACTGAGCCAGTTTTCCGCATTTTGAATCACCGGCGGCTGGTTGGCCTGACCCACTGAAAAATGCTCCGAGAAATTAAAAATCAGTTCGTGTTGCAGAACCGGAAAGCCAATGTCCTGCTGGTTAAAGTAATCCGCCGAGATATACCACAGCTTGTCCACAAATAGGCGAAGCGGTGCGGACGGTTCTCGGACAATGACGTTCATACAGCTGTTTAGAAGTTCTCTGGGTCAACGTCGAGGGCGGGCGTTAAGTTTCGGAAAACGGGTTCCCATTTTTGGGCGATGGGCCGGTAGACACCGCTCACGGCAATGGGGGAGAGAACGATTAGCGAAATAACCGTTGAAAAAAAAGTAACGCTTGATGCGTTACTTTTCTAAACCTACTGCGTCTAAGGAATTTCGCTTTTCGTTTTGGAAAATAATTTGACTATTTTTCATGGGCGTTATTTGCCCATCTGGCCGAACCAGACCGTCATCTCGGTGGTCCCCCGGTTGTTCCAGGCATAATACGGTATCAGCGTAACCGGTTTGGCCCCCTGCGTTTTCAAAACCGTAACCCCACCCAGAAAACCCTTCCGAACTTCCGGGGTATAGTGCTGGTTGGGCGTTTGGGTGATGTTCAGCGCCTGTCCATTGTTATCGAATCCTTCCGCGCAGTAAACAATCGGTCCGCGCTCAATGGCTACTTTGCCGTTATCCGCCTTGACTTTGGCGTTGGCAACGACCTCACGCACGGGCATATCCAGCGTCAGCATCACCACATCATTCGGTTTCCAGGTCCGTTGTAGTTTAAGATAGCCGTTCTCCACCGTTACGGGTGTTGCTTTGCCGTTGATGGTCAGCTTGATAGCGGGTGTTTGCGGGGTGGTGTACCGGTACAAATCCCCCGGCATGGGCTGGTTGGTGGCCCAGCCCGGCACCCGGATCAAGACCGGAAACGCAGTAGCTTTTTTGGGCGATACAGTTAGTTTAATTGCGCCATCCCACGGATACAGCGTCTGCTGCTGGATCTTGACCGCTGTTTCGGCTAGCTTCACTTCGGTCTGGCTGTCGGCAAATAGGTTGACAAACAATTCGTTGTTGCGTAGGGCGTAAATGTAGCCCGGTAGCGCGGGCAGAAACCGGACCACGTTGCTCGGGCAGCAGTTGATGCCAAACCAGGGTGATCGTTGGGCGGGTTGGCCGTTTCCGAAATCTTTCTTGCCGTTCGACGACATCGGATTGACGTAGAAAAACTTGTCACCTTGCAGGGATAATCCGCCCAGAAAACCGTTGTACAGCACCCGCTCAAACACATCCATGTACTTTGACTCGCCCGTCAGCAAAAACAGGCGGTGGTTCCAGAGCAGGTTGGCCACGGCCGCGCAGGTTTCCGCGTAGGCGGCATCGTTGGGCAACACGTACGGATCGTCGAAGGATTCCCCGTTTTCCCGCGCGCCAACCCCCCCGGTGACGTACTGCTTGCGGGTGGTGGCATCCTCCCAGATTTTCATCACCACATCCCGAATGGCCTGATCGTTTTGCAAAGCCGCCAGATCCGTCATTCCGGCGTAGAGGTACTGCGCCCGCACGGCATGGCCCACGGCTTCGTTTTGCTGCACCACGGGTTTGTGATCCTGGAAATAAGCCGGGCCGAGGTTGTGAGCATCCTGAAACAACGCCCGTTTATCACCGCGCCCGCGCATGTCCACGAAGAAACGAGCGAGATCAAGGTAGTTTTTGGTGCCCGTAACCCGGTAAAGTTTAACGAGGGCGATTTCAATCTCTTCGTGCCCCGGTACGACGATGATCTGACCCGGTTTGGGACCAATGGTTTTAACTAAATGGTTCGCATTTTTGATGGCAACCTCCAGTAGCGACCGTTTGCCGGTGGCCTGAAAGTGGGCGACGGCGGCTTCGTAGAGGTGCCCGACGTTGTACAACTCATGGCTGCCATTTTCGAACCCGTACCGATAAGGGCCCGCAATCCAGTCTTTCAAACCCGTGCTGTCGCCAAAAATGGTGCGGATGGTGTACAGATAGCCATCGGGTTCCTGGGCCGCTGCGAAGAGGGTAATCAGGCTATCGAGGTAGCGGTCGAGTTTGGCGTCGTACCGGTTCTGGAGCGAGTAAGCGGCTCCCTCCACCACTTTATAAACATCGGATTCATCGAACCGGACGCCGTTGAAGGTACCCTTTTTTAGTCCGCCGGCCACGGCAAAATTCTCGAACTTGCCGGTTTCTTCCAGTTTATGAAAGGCGTGGGGAAGGGTGACGGTTCGGGCTCTTTCCAGCCGGTCGTACCAGAAACCGGACTGCACTTTTACCTGCGAGAGCGGAACCGGAGTAATGGGATAATCCTGCGAAAAACCACGCAGGGTTACAAACAGAAGAAAGAAACCCCAAAAAGAATGCTTCATACGTTGAGAAATCAGGTTAGTTTAAGGACACTGCGGTCCGGGATAAACACCAGCCAGCCTTCCACCCGCGCATGGCCCATTTGCTGATACATCCGCATAAACGACCGCATCCGGGCGTGCTGGGCATCGTCGGCCGGCTCGGTCAGGTAATTGGCCAGAACCGTTTTGTCCGGAAAATGAACCACCCGGTTTGGGCCGCTCCGCTGCGATTTGCCCCCGTTGCTGCTCAGAATCCGCCGGTTGTTGTCACCCCGACTGGCCGGGGTGAAGAGCGACCCCATGTCCGGATCGGCCAGCAGCGTGTGGAGCGCCGACTGCATGGCTTCCTGCTCCGAAGCCCGCAACAGCCCCTCGGCCACCATCCGGCGAATCGTCCCTTCTGCATCATCGGGCGTCTGAATCAGCGACAGGGCGGTGCAGACTTTCTGCCACCAGGCCCGGGCTTTTTCGAAAGCCGTCGGGTCGAACGTCCGCTCGATGCGCCGGAGCCGGAGCGGCTGCGTGCCTTCGCGGTTGCCCACCCAGACCGAAAAAGGTTCACTAGGTAGTAACGGTCGGTGGGTGGGTTGAGTTATATAATCGTACAAAGAATAGCTCGCTTTGCCGTCTTCCCAACACGGATTGCCCCGCAAATCAGTCAGATACGTATACAGCCAGAAATCAATGCCGTTGGCGTTTTTGTAGCCGCCGTCTTTGGTCGTCGAGAAATCCTGCTTGGCCGCAATGATGTACAGCCGGTCGGTGGGGCGGGTAAAGGCCACGTACACCAGGTTCATGCACTCCACAAACGTCCGGTAGAGTTCGTCCTGGTACTGAGCCGCCAGCGGAGTTTCGTCCAGATCCTTCCGGATCGTGATGGTTGCGGTTTTCAGCCGCTTGATTTCCTGCCGCGCCGTGTCCGGAATCGCCAGTTCGTCCAGTTCGCCCAGCGGTCCGAGTTCGGCCCACATGGTTTCGTTGTTGCGGGGTTTGTAGGACCAGTCGGCAAACGGAATGATAACGACGGGGTATTCCAGCCCTTTGGATTTGTGGATGGTTTGGATGGTCACGGCGGAGTGGTCGGGCGGGGCGCTGACCGATACTTTCTCCTGGGCGGTTTCCCAGTAGGCCAGAAAATCGGGGAGGTGGCTGCTGTACCGGCTGCTGTAACTCAGGACTTCGTCGGTGAACCGGAACAAGTAGGCGCAATCCCGTTCGTTTTCGTAGAGGTCGAAGTACTCGGCCAGCTTTTCGGTCAGTTCGTAGATGGTAAGCTGTTGGAGCGTAACCGGGTCGAGCGGGTCTTTGTCGATTTTCGAGATCAGCCGGAAAATCTCCTGCACATCCTCGGCCTTCGCCATTTCGTCCATGAACTCCATCAGCTCGGCATTGGGCCGGTCTGGGTTGATGAGCCGGGTGTAGAGAAACAGCATGTCGTAGCGCACCATCCGGTTTTCGGGCTGGTGCAGCAGTTGCAGCAGCGACACCAGAAACCGAACCCGTTCCGATGACTGGAGTGTCAGCGAATCTTCCGAAGTCAGCGGAATGTCGTTGGCTTCCAGGTAGTCGGCAATTTTCCGGGCGTTTTTCTTGAAACGGCACAGCACGGCAATGTCGCCGTATTGATACCCGTCGGCCACGGCTTTCCGGATCAGCGCCAGCGTCCGTTCGACCATCTGCGTATTGAAATCCGGTCCTTCTTCGTCGTCGGTTTTGGCGGCAAACCGGTCGGGTTTCTCAATGAAGTCGATCTGCACGTGGCCCGGCACCCCGGCTTTGGCCGACGCCTGCCGGAATTGTTCGTCGAACACCTCCGTCACTTTCTCGAAATCCGTGCCGGTGTAGAAATCGGCCATGAACCGGAAAAAGCTGTTGTTGAATTCCACGATCGACTCGGCGCTGCGCCAGTTGGTTGCCAGCCGGTCGGGTTGCAGGTGGGGTTGGAGACCCGAAAGCCGTTCGAGTGTCATTTCACTGGTTTCGTGCGCCGACAGTAACGGGTCGAGTTTGCCGCTGTGCAGGGCCACAATCTGGTCCATATCGCCCCCCCGGAACCGGTAAATAGCCTGCTTGGCGTCGCCCACGGCCAGGTTAAACCGCTGGTAGGCCAGGTTGTTGTCGATCAGCGGCAGCAGGTTGACAAACTGCAGTTTGGACGTATCCTGAAACTCGTCGATCAGGATGTGATGAAACCGTTCGCCCAGCCGCTCGTAGATAAACGGCACCGGTTCGTCGGTGACAACTTTCACAATCAGCCGGTTGAACTCCGAAATGTGAATGCGGTTCTGTTCCCGCAGCAGATCGTCGCATTCCTGCTTGATCTGTTTCAGCAGGGCCACTTTTTGCAGGTGCTGCTCAATGGCCCCGAACGTCCGGTAACGCAGTCGACTGTCCTGCCGGAGTTTTTCAATTTGCAGAATGTATTCCCGGAGTTGTTCCTTGATGGCTTCAATCTGAAGCTGTTCGGGCGTTAAGGTCTTCTTGCCGGAGTGCCAGACATCTTCGTCAACCGCTTTCCGCACGTACGAATTGGGATCTTCCGGAAAGCCCGCGAGCGAAATCCGTTTCTTGAAATACGCCCCAACGCCCTTGTCACCGTAATAAAAGGCTTTTTCGGAAATGCCGGCCTGCTGAATTAGCCGGTGACCGTCCTGCGCCAGTTGCTCGATCTGTTTTTCCACTTCGCGGTTTTTTTCGCGCAGATTCCGCCGGATGGTTCGGAAGTGGCCCGGATTCAACTCCTTCAGTTTCTGAACGTAATCGTAATTGCGGTCGCCCAACTGGCCTTTGGAAAAATCGGCGAGGGTGCCCGCCAATCCATACCAACTCCGGCCGTCGGTGGCGTTTTCGAGGTAAAATTCTTCCAGCGCTTCCGACAGATAGGGGTGGTCTTCCTGGCCCACTTTTTCCAGCAGCCGGTCGATGGCCGTTTGCAGAATGGCGTCGGTGTCCATCTCGACCTCGAAACTGTAGGGCAATTCCAGATCGTCGGTAAAAGCCGTCACGACGCGCTGCACGAAACTGTCGATGGTCAGCACGGAGAAGGCGGAGTAGTCGTGCAGAATGGTGTGAAACGTCTGCCGCGCCCGGTTCTGGAGTTCCGCCGGTTCCAGCTGGAGTTCTTCGGAGAGGTCCCGGAGTTGGGAGTTGAGATCGCCCGCCGTAATCTTTTGAAGCTGTTCCAGAATCCGGTCCTTCATGTCCCGCGCAGCCGCGTTGGTGAAGGTGACGGCCAGAATGTGCTTAAACTGGTGGGCTTCAAACGATTTACCCAGTTCGGTCCGGTCACGCAGGGCCAGTTTAAGGTATTCCTTGGTCAGCGTGTAGGTCTTTCCTGATCCGGCGGATGAACTGAAGACTTTAAACATAAGAAAGGGTACAGGAAAGGAAGAAAGGAGAACCGGGACGGTTTTGATCGCTGTTCCTTCCTTCCTTTCCCAATTTTATAAATTCAGACGAACACCCAGACCGGACTGTAAGCCGAGAAAAAATGGTGCCGGAAGCACCTCGACGTACGCGCCGGTTTCCAGAAAAACGGACAACGGTTTGTTGGGTAAAAAATACTCAAGACCCGCCACACCCGATCCGCCGAGGGAAATTTCGGGCACCCTTTCGTTGGAGTTTCGATTTAAGTAATAATTGCGTCGGTTTACCTGGCCCCCAAAACCGTAGTAATAATGGAGTGTTTCCAATTTGCCGATGGAGCCGTGCCAGAGGTAATGCCCCTGAACGCTCACCCCGACATTTCGGTACATTCCTCTCCGATAGCTGCGCCGATTGCCGTAAATCCCACCGTAGGTACCAATATTTAAATCAAAGGCGTGGTTTTCGCCGAAATATTTCCGGATGTTGATACCGGCTGGCTCGCCGATGCGGAAACCGACGGCCCAGTTGTTGGTTTGGGCGTGGGCCTGCTGGGAAATGGTCAGGCCAAGCAGGAGTACGATAAACAGAGAAAGCGTTTTTTTCATAGGGTACGTTCATTAAACGGTGGTGGATAGCTGGTCGGCGTAGGTTTGCAAGAGGCTCAGCACCTGCTGGTTTTCCGACTCGGTTCCGACGGTGATGCGCAGGCAACCTTCGCAAAGTTTGACGCGATGCCGGTCGCGAACGATAATTTGCTGGCCGATCAGGTAATCAAAAACCGCTTTCGGATCGTCGAATTTCACCAGGACGAAGTTGGCATCCGAAGGGTAAACGTGCCGAACCAGCGGTAAATTGAGCAGATTGCGGGTTAATTCTTCCCGTTGAGCCAGAATCCGGGCCACCATGTCATCCTTACTGGAGACGTTGCCCAGGGCCATAAGTAACAACTTCTGGGTTGGACCACTCACGTTGTAAGGTGGTTTGATTTTGTTCAGAACGTCAATCAGGGCCTCCGACGCAAAGCACATCCCGGAGCGCAGAGCCGCCAGCCCCCAGGCTTTGGAGAAGGTTTGCAGCACGACCAGATTCGGGTATTGGTCCAGCAGGGTGGTGAAAGACGGCGTGTCGGCAAAGTCAATGTAGGCTTCATCGACCACCACCAGTCCCTGAAAGCTGGTCAGAAGCGTCAGCACGTCGTCGCGGTTGATCAGGTTGCCGGTCGGGTTGTTGGGCGAGCAGACAAACAGCAGCTTGGTCCGGGGCTGAATAGCCGCCAGCACCGCCGGAACGTCCAGTTGAAACGCCGGCGTCAGCGGGACTCTGATGAGCAGCACATCGTTGATGGCCGCGCTCACTTCGTACATGCCGTAGGTCGGCGGCACAATCAGAATGGAATCCTGACCCGGTACGCAGGTTGCCCGCACCAGCAGATCAATGGGTTCGTCGGAGCCGTTGCCAATGAAAATCTGCGTGGGCCGAACGCCCTTGATCGGGGCCAGTCGCTCCTTGATGGCATATTGGTGCGGGTCCGGATAGCGGTTGTAATGATCCTCCATTTCCGAATCACCAGACGTTGAACGGGTAACCGCCGACCCGAACGGGTTTTCGTTGGCGTCCAGAAAAACGCCCTCTTTACCGGTGTACTCGTCGCGGGCCGAGGAGTAGGGGGTTAGCGTCAGGATGTGGGGACGAAGGAGGGTATTGAGATCAAACATAGAATCTAAAACTTAGGAAATCGACTGTAAAGAAATCATCCGCAAACCCGAAATGTCTTCGAAATCAACGGTATTGTTGGTCAGTAAGGATAGCTGGTGGCGCAGAGCCGTTGCCGCAATGATGGAATCCCTTACTGAACGTTTTCGTTGTTGCCGCAACCGGATGGCTTCAATAATGACGTTTTCGTGAAGAGAAAACGCCGGAACTAGCTGAAAAAAGCGCTCAAACTTCTTCTGATCCCGAGGGGCGAGTTTATAATACCCTAATGTTTCAATTTTGGTAATTAATGACACCCGTAAATCCTCCTGATTAGCTACTAAATAAGCACGCAGTGAATCAAATTTTGGTTTGATCGAATAAATGACAATGTTCGTATCAAGTATCATTCTTCTCGTCCAGCTAGAGGCCGATCTTTCCTGACTTCGCGTTGCCATTCGCAAGGATCACCAAATTTTTTCTGCCACCCCACTTTGTGACAATTCTTCCAGAACATCCTTTAAAGAAGGCTTACTGCTCTCTTTTTTTTCCAGTACCCGGGCGTTGAACTTGGGTAGAATCGCAAGCAATAACTTTTCATCCTCCGGCGAATCGATTTCAATCACTAGCTGACTCATGGTTCTTCTTTTTTAGCAAGATAACAATTTTGCTGCCCTGTTCATTGCAAACTCGCCAGCCGCAGACTCACCGCGTGCTTGTGCGCTTCCAGAGATTCGGCTTCGGCCATGGCTTCAATCGTGGGCCCCAGCGCCTTAATACCGTCCTCGGTAATCGATTGAACTGTGATTTTCTTGACGAAGCTATCCATCGAAACCCCGCTGTAGGCCCGGGCAAAGCCGTTGGTCGGTAGCGTGTGGTTGGTACCGGATGCGTAGTCACCCGCCGACTCGGGGGTGTAATTTCCCAGGAAAATGGACCCGGCGTTGGTGATCCGTTCGGCCACGGTTTCGGCGTTCTCGACGCTCAGAATCAGGTGTTCGGCGGCATAGGCGTTCAGCAGGTCGATGGCATCGTCATCCGTCTCCACCAGAATGGCCTTGCTGTTTTTAATGGCCTGCGCGGCCAGTTCATGCCGGGGCAACCGCTCCAACTGCGCGATCAAGGCCAAATGAACGGTTGAGACGACGTGTTTATCCGTAGAAACCAGCAGCACCTGGCTGTCGGCTCCGTGTTCGGCCTGCGACAGAAGATCGGCGGCCACAAAAGCCGGAACGGCAGTTTCGTCGGCGTAAATGGCTACTTCTGAGGGACCAGCGGGCATGTCAATCGCCATGCCTTCTTTGGCCACCAGCATCTTGGCCGCCGTTACGTACTGATTACCCGGGCCGAAGATCTTGTAAACCTTCGGAATGGATTCGGTGCCGTACGCCATAGCCGCAATGGCCTGCGCCCCCCCAACCCGAAAAGCCTTGGTAATGCCCACCAGTTGGGCCGCGTACAGGATGGCCGGGTGGTCGCTGGGCGTGCAGAGGACAACCTCTTTGCAACCCGCCAGTTGGGCCGGAATGCCAAGCATCAATACCGTACTGAACAGGGGAGCCGTGCCACCCGGAATGTAAAGCCCGACTTTCTCGATGCCCACACTCCGGCGCCAGCACGTAACGCCCGGCATGGTTTCGATTTTCTCGATGGGTTGCCGCTGGGCTTCGTGAAATTTCCGGATATTCCGGTAAGCCTGCTGAATGGCGGCTTTCAATTCGTGGGAAACCTGGTTTTCGGCCGCTTTAAAATCAGCGGGCTGAAACGGGCGGCCGGTGTAGGCCAGTTTATCAAACTTTTCCGATAGTTCGGCCAGCGCCTGATCACCCCGGTTGCGAACCTGTTCCAGAATGGGCGCAACGGCTTTTTCAATCGCTTCGGTCGACTGCACGGGCCGGGCCAGCAGCCGGGGCCACTCCGCACGGGAAGGAAACGCAAGAATTTGCATTGTTAGACAAAAGAGAAAAGACAAGAGAGAAGAGACAAAAGCATAAATGAATGGAAATCTTTTTCTCTTGTCTAGGCTCTCTTCTCTATGAAATCAATAAATCATTTTTTCAATCGGGATCACCAGGATACCCTGTGCACCTGCAGAACGAATGGCTTCGATGTTTTCCCAGAAATCATTCTCAGTAATGACCGAATGGACTGAACTCCAGCCCTCGGTAGCGAGGGGCGTAACCGTCGGGCTTTTCATGCCCGGCAGCAGCGAGGTGATCTGCTCCAGCGCACTATTCGGCGCGTTCAGAACGATGTATTTGTTGTTCTTGGCGGCCTGAACGGCTTTGATCCGGAACAACAACTTCTCCAACAGCGTCTGTTTCTCGGCTTCCAGCGTCGGACGGGCAATCAGGATGGCTTCGGAACGGAAAATTACTTCCACTTCCTTCAGGCCGTTGCTCAGCAGGGTGCTGCCCGAGCTTACAATGTCGCAGATGGCTTCCGCCAGACCAATGCCTGGTGCAATCTCGACCGATCCGCTGATCTCGTGAATCTCCGCCGAAATCTGCTTTTCCTGGAGGTAATTGCCCAGAATCCGCGGGTAAGAAGTCGCAATGCTTTTACCGGCCAGGTCGTGAATACCGTTCCAGTCGGTGGCGCGCGGGATGGCTAACGACAGGCGACACTTCGAAAAACCCAGTCGATGGACGGTTTCGACCTGATGCGTGGACTCAACGGCCACGTTTTCGCCCACGATGCCCAGATCAGCCACGCCATCTTCGACGTAGCCCGGAATATCATCGTCGCGCAGGAACAGAAACTCGGCGGGGAAATTCGATGAAACGGATTTCAGCTTGCCGGTGCCGTAGTCGAAGCGAATGCCGCACTCTTTAAACAACTGGTACGAATCCTCGCTCAGTCGACCGGACTTTTGTAAGGCAATACGGAGAATAGAAGACACTTTGAATCGGGTCTGAATTTGAAAGCGCAAAGGTACTAAATAAAAAGCTACCCAAGCCGCCAACTTTACGATTATCAAGCCCGCAACTTCGTTACATGGGCGGTCATCGGTTATGGTATCTGCACGGACTCTTTCCTACAAATAATGCTCGGCGTTGAAAATCTGCTGCTGAACCGTGGCCGACGTGACGGTATAATTAAAGCCCTTCTGTACCGAAAACGCCCCCACTTCGCCTTTCCGGTTGAGGGCGATGAACCCCACCTGAAAGTCTTTGGCCCGCGCCGGATCACGCTTGACAATCCGCTCCACGGCCCGGCGGCAGGCTTCTTCGGGCGACAGGCCCTGCCGCATAAATTCAACCACCAGGTGCGAACCGCACATCCGGATCACCTCTTCGCCCTGGCCCGAGCAGGTCACGGCCCCCACCTCGTTATCGACGTACAAACCGGCCCCGATGATGGGCGAATCGCCGACGCGGCCGCGCATTTTGAAGCCCATGCCGCTGGTGGTGCACATGCCCGAGAGGTTGCCCGACGCGTCGAGGGCCACCGTTCCCATCGTGTCGTGGTTGGGGGCGCCGTTGTCGAGCTTGTTGGGTGCGAAAGCTTTTTTGTTAGCGGGCTTTTTCTGATTTAATTCAATATTGATAACCGGTTTGTATTCCGATTTTTCCAGCCATTTCCGGTAGCTTTTGTCCGCGTCTGCCGACAGCTTGCCGGATTCGAGCGGAAAGCCGTTGGCCACCGCAAACTGCTGGGCACCTTCGCCGACCAGCATGACGTGGGGCGTGGTTTCCATGATTTTACGGGCCACCGAAACCGGGTGCTTGATGCGTTCAAGAAAGGCCACGGAGCCGCAGTTGAATTTGTCGTCCATGATGCAGGAGTCGAGCGTCACACGCCCGTCGCGGTCGGGGTTGCCGCCCAGCCCCACGCAGCAGTTGATGTCGTTTTCGATGGCAATCCCGGCCAGTTCCACCGCGTCGATTGCCTTTCCTCCGCGTTGCAGAACCGGCCAGGCGGCCCCGTTCGCAATGGTTCCGCTGTCCCAGGTGGAAACAACGATGGGTTGACCCGCTACCAGCCCGCCCGATAAGCCCGGCAGGCGGTTAAAACTCAGAAAGGGCAGCGAAAACGTGCTTAAACGAAGAAAGGAACGACGGCTTTTCATGGATGACACAAAGAGGTTAGCAAACGATGCCGCAATTTACCAGCAAATTTTGATCAAAAACAGGCCGAAGATGCGCTTTACAGCGAATTATAGTACACAAATACTGCCGTCAGTGCTCTACGGTCTTTCAGGTCCGGCTTTTTCTCCTTTAAATACGCTCTGATCTGAGCTTCCTTGTCGGGCATGGCGCCCAGCAAACCTTTTCGGCTGGGCGAAAACTTCGTCAGATTCGGGCCATCGCTGGTGTACCAGACGGCTTCCCGAATCAGTTCGGTATCCTTCGTGCCGACGCTCAAGGCGGGGTTGTATGTTGGCTTTTTGACGTAAATCTGGTGCCGGATCAGGAGCTTCAGTTTGCCGTCGGTTACCTGCTCAAAAAAGCCGCGCAAGTCGGCGGGGGCGCCGGCTTCGGTGGCGTTGATGAAATGCCTCATCTGGCCGTTGCGTTCCATCGTAAACTGCCGCACCCGTTCGCCACTGACGGCCTTGACGGTTCGGGGATTGACCAGAAATTCGAGATCGTTGGCCTGGAGATTGTACCGAACCGGGGCGTCGGTGATCTCGGTGAACGGTTTGGTGCCGGGTTTTGCCATGTTCTGGTAAAAGGTAACGGTTGTTCGGGCAAAAGCCGTGTCCAGATACGGGTAGCCAAGAATTTTGCCGTCGGGGCCGGCCAGGGTGTAGATGGGCGTGATGTCGTAATTCGAGGCTCTGAAATAAGGGCCGCGGTTTAGCAGGTCGCGGGTTACGTCCGGAAGTTGCGCGCTGGCGGACCAACCCGTTAGCAGAAGGCTGGCGAGAAAAGTCGGCCAGTTAAGAGAAAAAACCGTGTTCATCTGGCTCATCGGGTTCAATAGCATGAAATTCTGCTTTTCGAATAAACGGAAAATTGACGGTGTCTACTAAAGGATTCCGCAAAATAGAATTTGGTTGTTAGGACAATAAAGTTACTCCTTTCGTAACTTCGTACCGTTATTTAACCTGTTTCATCACCTAGCTAATTCTTTACATGCGGAAACTCTTCCTGACTGGCATACTGGCCTGGGGACTCGCCCAGGCCGGCTGGTCGCAGGTAACGTTTCCCCGGAACGGCGTCTACGACGAACGACCGGGGCTGTATGCCTTTACCAATGCCACCATCATCGTTGATCCGAAAACCACCCTCGAAGGCGCCACGCTGCTGATCCGCAACGGTCGGATCGAAGCCGTGGGCAAAACCGTCAGCATTCCGGCGGGCACGGTGGTGGCCGACCTGAAGGGCAAGCGAATTTACCCGGCCCTGGTCGATATTGAGTCGGATTACGGAATGCCCGCCCTGCAACGGAATGCGCCCGGCGGGGGGCGTGGCGCTCCGCAGTACGATTCCAACAAAAAAGGCGCCTACAACTGGAACCAGGCCATCCAGCCGGAAGTTGATGCCGGGGCAATTTTTAAAGCCAATGTGCAGCAGGCCAACGAACTTCGGCGGCTGGGCTTCGGGGCGGTGGTCACGCACCCGCACGACGGCATTGCGCGCGGCAACTCGGTGCTGGTGACGCTGGCTGACGACCGCGAAAACAACGTGGTCATCCGCGACCGGGTTTCGGCGCACTACTCGTTCAGCAAAGGCACGTCGACGCAAACGTATCCGAATTCGCCGATGGGCGCGGTGGCCCTGCTGCGGCAAACGTACTACGACGCTGACTGGTACAAAAAGGCCGGAAAAACCGTCGAGTCGAACCTTTCGCTGGAAGCCTTCAACCAATTGCAAAGTCTGCCTTCGGTTTTTGAGGTACCGGATCGGCTGGGCGTTTTGCGGGCGGATAAAATCGGGGAGGAGTTTGGCGTTCAGTATATTATCAAAAGCGCCGGTGACGAATACCAGCGGCTCGACGAGATAAAAGCGACGGGGGGCTCGCTGATTGTGCCGCTGAATTTTCCGCAGGCATACGACGTAGAGGACGCCTGGGATGCCGACAACGTAACGCTGGCCGAAATGAAGCACTGGGAAATGGCACCGGCCAATCCGGGGATGCTCGCCAAAGCCGGGGTGCCGTTCGCGCTGACGACCGCCAACCTGCGCAACAAAACCGATTTCTGGTCCAACCTGCGCAAAGCCATCGAATACGGGTTGACCGAACAACAGGCGCTGACGGCCTTGACCACCACGCCCGCGCAACTGCTCAAGATCGACAACGAAGTCGGGAGCCTGAAACCGGGGCTGCTGGCGAATTTTCTGGTTACGTCCGACAACCTGTTCAGCGCCGACAACGTCATTCTGGAAAACTGGGTGCGGGGCAGACAGTACGTCTATCTGGATAAAAACGCCCCCGACTGGCGCGGAACCTACAACCTGACCATCGGCGACCGGAGCAACCTGAAGCTGAATATTACCGGAAAACCGGGTAAATTGGAATACCAGATTCTGGCCGACACCGCCAAGATTACGCCCAAAGTGGCGCTGGCGAACGACCTGATTTCGCTGCAAATTCAACTGAACAAGAAACAAGGGGGTACCACCCGACTGACGGGTTACCGTGAAGGAACGACTTTAAAAGGCGAGGGCGAACTGCCGGACGGAAAAGCCGTGAAGTGGTCGGCGACGCTGGCGCAACCCTTTACGGCTTCGGCCACAAAACCGGATACCGTAGCGACGGACCGGGCGAAGAAAACTGCTCCGGAATACGGCAAATTGCTGTACCCGTTCGTTGGGATGGGGAATCTGGAGAAACCCAAAGCGCAGACGCTGCTGATCCGGAACGCGACGGTCTGGACCAACGAAAAAGACGGTATTCTGACGAGCGCGGACGTGCTGGTGCAGAACGGGAAGATTGCGAAGGTGGGTAAAGGACTGGCAGCTCCGGCGGGGGCGCAGGTGGTCGACGGAACGGGAAAACACCTGACTAACGGAATTATTGACGAACACTCGCACATTGCGCTGTATTCGATTAATGAGGGCGGGCAATCCAGCTCGGCGGAGGTCCGGATGGGCGACGTGATCAATTCCGAAGACATTAACATCTACCGCCAACTGGCCGGGGGCGTCACGACCTCGCAATTGCTCCACGGTTCGGCTAACTCGATTGGCGGGCAGTCGGCGATTGTGAAACTGAAGTGGGGGGAAGCTCCGCAGGACCTGCTGGTGAAGGGCGCCGACGGGTTTATCAAGTTTGCGCTGGGCGAAAACGTCAAGCAGGCCAACTGGGGCGATGCGGTTCGGATCCGGTTTCCGCAAACCCGGATGGGCGTGGAGCAGGTTTACTTCGACCACTTCACCCGCGCCCGCGAGTACGACAACGCCTGGAAAGCCTACAATTCGATGAGTGCGAAGGAAAAAGCCAAAGCCGTGCCGCCCCGCCGGGATGTAGAGCTGGATGCGCTGGCCGAAATCCTGAACAAGAAACGGTTTATCACCTGCCACAGCTACGTGCAGTCGGAAATCAATATGCTGATGAAAGTGGCGGATTCGCTGGGCTTTAAGGTCAACACGTTCACGCACATTCTGGAAGGGTATAAAGTGGCTGATAAAATGGCGAAACACGGCGTGGGCGGCTCGACGTTTGCCGACTGGTGGGCCTACAAAATGGAGGTGAAAGACGCCATTCCGTATAACGCGGCCCTGATGGCGCGGGCGGGTGTGGTGGTTTCCATCAACTCCGACGACGCCGAAATGGCCCGCCGACTCAATCAGGAAGCCGCCAAAGCCGTGGAATACGGCGGAATTTCGGAGGAAGAAGCCTGGAAAATGGTGACGCTCAACCCTGCCAAACTGTTGCATCTTGACAACCGACTGGGCAGCATCCGGTCGGGCAAAGACGCTGACCTGGTGCTCTGGAACAACAACCCGCTGGCGGTGTACGCCCGGCCCGAGAAAACGATCATCGACGGCACGATTTACTTCGACGCGCAGGACGACGACCGCAAACGCGACGACCTGCAAAAAGAACGCGCCCGGCTGATCCAGAAGATGCTGACAGCCAAAGCCGGTGGAGCTCAAACCCAACGTCCGACGTTCCGGCGGCAGCGGATGTGGCATTGCGAAGACGTGGAAGGCGTTATGGCCGAAGGAGAAGAACAGACCGAACAAGGGAAGTGAAAGATAAGAGAGAAAAGACAAGAGAAGATAAACGCGAACGTCAGTTAAAAAATCTCCTGTCTCCTGACTCTCTTCTAAAAGCTGAAGCATGAAAAAAATAACACTATCGATACTGCTGCTGGCGTCGCTGAACGGCTTTGCGCAGAACCCCGCCCCGGCGGGTCCGCAGGCGCGGGCGGTGGCCCTGACCGGCGCGACCATCCACGTCGGCAACGGCCAGGTGATTACCAACGGCACCATCGTTTTCGATAAAGGCGTCATTACCGCCGTGGGAAATGGCGATACGCCGATCAACGGCGCGGAACGGATTGATGCCACCGGCAAACACATTTATCCGGGATTGATTTCTCCGGCGGCCACGGTCGGTTTGCAGGAATTTGCGTCGGTGCGGGCCACGCTCGACTACCAGGAAACGGGTTCGCTGAATCCGAACGTCCGGTCGCTGATTGCCTACAACACCGATTCGGAGGTGATTCCGACGATTCGGAACAACGGCTTGCTGATGACGCAGGCCGTGCCCGATGGGGGCGTTATTGCGGGGAGTTCGTCGGTGATGCAGACCGACGGCTGGAACTGGGAAGACGCCGTACTGAAAGCCGACGACGGCTTGTGGCTCCAGTGGCCGGGGTATTTCGCCCGCAGTTTCGATTACGAAACCTTTGCGGTCAGTCTGAAAAAGAACGAACAGCGGCAGGACGCCATCAACGCGCTGACGGCCACGTTCTCGGATGCGCGGGCCTATGCCGACCTGAAAAACCCCGCGCCGAAAAACCTCAAACTGGAAGCCATGAAAGGCCTTTTCGACGGAACACGCTGTTTGTACATCCGGGCCAACTACGGCAAGGACATCATCGAAGCCGTCAAGTTTGCCAGACAGATGGGCGTGCGCAAACCGGTGCTGGTCGGGGCGGAGGACGCGGGCCGGGTGGTCGATTTTCTGAAGGAAAACAACGTGCCGGTGATTCTGGGGCCGATGCACCGTCTGCCGACGCTGGAGGATGAGGACGTGTATCTGCCGTACAAACTGCCGGGTATGCTGCAAAAAGCCGGGGTGCTGGTGAGCCTGAGCTACGACGGCGAATGGTGGCGAACCCGCAACCTGCCGTTTCAAGCCGGAACCGCCGTTGGTTTTGGGGGTATCGATAAGGAGGAGGCCTTGAAAATGCTCACCTCCAACACCGCCAAAATCATGGGCATCGACAACGTGGTGGGCACGCTCGAAAAAGGCAAACACGCGACGCTGGTGGTGTCCAAAGGCGATTTGCTGGACATGCGGACCAACGTCATCGAACACGCGTTTATCCAGGGCCGTCACATCAACTTGGACGACAAACACAAACGGCTGTTTCATATGTACCGCGAGAAGTACGGCCAGCCGGATATTGGAAAGTAAGTTTGATTTTAGCTATTATTGGGGAGCCTAATTGGGCTCCCTTTTTTGCCACTTAATAAAGAAGAGTACCAATATACAAGTAGGTGCAAAATCACTTACAACGAATACGATTTGCAAATGGCTAAGACTACTTTTTGGGATATTATTGAGCAAACAATCAATAAACAGCCAACGCCGGAAGAATAACCGCGCAGAACTTCCTGTCTGAATATCCATTGGTAGACGGATACGCTCGAGTGAGTAAGGTGTCTTGTAAAGTTGATAGGTTCTTTATTTCATTCGCCATTCATGCATTTTACCTCATCCGCAGTAGGCTCGGCAAGTTACCGCATCATTGCCTGATGGGCTCACTATTTTGTGTACGGGTACCCGACATTTCTCATGACTGTTGTTTGTCCCACAAAAGGCAATGGTCACCACTATACGTATAATGATTAAAGGGTTGTATTTCAGTTAATTTTAATAATTTTTTGCGTATTGTTGGTTTCATTATAAGGTATAAACGCAGTCGTATTTAAGTCCTGCCAGGCCGGAATTCTGGCATAGAAGTTGATCGTTATCATACGTTGTCTGCATTCTATAAAATGGCCAATTTCGTGTGATGGGAAATGATTTTGATAGTATAATTTGTATTAGTCAAACGCCCTGGAAAGGTAGATTTCAGAACTCGGCGGTTCAACTGATGTCCGAGTTGGCCCAACGTCACCGAATTCTGTATGTGGACTATCAATATACGATCAAAGACTGGTGGATGGGCGTCACCGGCCGTCGGGATGTTCCCATCCGTACGCTCTTAAAACTTAGTGACCCGCTCACAAAATTAAAACTGGAAAACGGCAGTGAGATTTACCTCTGGGTGCCGCCCATGATGCTTCCGACGAACTGGCTTACAAACCCATCCCACGACAAAGTGCTTCAGTGGAATGTAAACTATCTTACCAGAGAGTTGCGGAAGGTAATGGCGCGGCTGGGGCTGAAGCAGCCGCTGGTGGTGAATGCTTTTAATCCGGTTTGGGGGCCGCCCATGATTGGGAAATTAAACGAGTACGCGACGGTTTATTACTGTTACGACGAAATCACGGCGGAAAGCTGGATCAGTCGGCATGGACAGCGGTACGAAATCGATTACCTTCAGCAGGTGGATGCGGTTATTACCACTTCTGAGGCATTGCGCCAATCGAAGTCAGCCTTACAGCCCATTACGTTCTGCATTAAAAATGGCGCCAACTTCGACCTTTTCCATCAGGCTCGTCAACTGGCCGATCAACATCGTCCTGAAAAATTAACAGTAGGCTATTTAGGTACTGCTGATAATCGAATAAATATTGATATAGTCGAGTATTGCGCCCGGGTAATGCCCGATGTGGAGTTTCAATTTATCGGAGAAGTAAATGAGCCCCAACTTAAGATACGACTGTCCACATTTCCGAATGTCGTCTTTACTAAATCGCTCCCGGTGACAAAGCTCCCTCCCTTGCTTGCCAATCTGTCGGCGGCTATTATTCCTTTCGTTTGTAACGAGCACACTTATACAATATACCCCTTAAAAATTAACGAATACTTGGCGGCCGGTTTGCCCGTGGTCTCAACGCCTTTTTCTATTCTGGATGAATTTGAGGGAGTCATTGAATTAGCGGATAACGCGGAAAGTTTTGCCCGGGCGTTACGGCGAGCTCTGCACGATAACACCCCGGAACGAATCAGGCAGCGAGTTGAAGTAGCAAAAGCAAACTCCTGGCAGAAAAGGGCGGAGGAATTTGAAGACATTATTCAACAAATAGCCAAAGAGTAAAAAGGGACCGCCAGTTTCGATAAAACAGCAAGTTAGGGTTAGCCGATTATGCAAAGAATATTATTGAAGTCATTGTACGTAGTTGCCTCCGTTAAGTACCCCCAGATGCGGTCTGATTTGCGGTATTTTATCCGCGACAATTACTATTGCAGGCTCAACCAGGTTAAGTATCTATTTAAAGATTACTTTGTTAAAAAGCAATACAAAGTAGTTGATTATCATGGGGAGTTTGATCAGGAGTTGAGGTATATTCTACCGTTTGCTTATTGGCATCATGTAAATGGTACGCTTGAAAAAACCATTTCCTGTAAAAACACCAAAGAGTTTTATTTTTTCAGTAAAAACCACGAGGAAAAATATACGGAACGCGTCTGGCAGGCGGGGTATAATTACTACGAAGTGCCCAATATGACGCATAGTAATACGTTCGATTACAGCAAATGGCTACGAGTACCTTTAAAAAAACAGTACACGAATTCGATCTTTGTATACGATAAGCCTATTTTAATTATTGCTAATAAATATAACATAGAGTGGGATAAACCTCCCGTTAACTACCTGGATATCCCAACGCTTGATAAACTTATTTCATCACTGAAAGGCAAATACCAAATTATTTACAATCGGCCTCTTGCTCAGCAAATCGTAGGGGATAACAGTGAGACGTTGGATTTGAACGAGCATGACTGGATTCGGAAAACTCACCCCGACGTGTTGCTCATGAGTGATCTCTACCAGCAGCATTCTTCCCAGGTAAATAACTACAATCACCTTCAATTGATGGTGTATGCCAACTGCAACCGGTTTATCTCGATGCACGGAGGCACAGCCGCCTTTGCCAGTTATTTCGAAGGAATCAACATTATATTGTCTGATCCCATTGGCGGTATGGAGCACCATTTCAACGAATATGAAACAATTTTTCCCCAGCTATCGGGCGCAAAAATCCTCCACGCCAGAAACCGCGAAGAAGTGCTCCAGCATGTGTTTACCCACTACTGAGTTGACCGGGCCTGCTGCCCCGGCGCACGGATCGGATTAAAAACCGACAAGTGCCCAGAGCCATTCAGTTACGGTTACCTTTCAAAAACGTTTACGGCTTTCGCTTGTTGGTCTGGTCGGTATAGCCTTATTTTTCGGGCCGAATCGTTTCCTGCACAACCTGCCAATACCGGGTTACGAAGAGCCCAACAGATGGGCCGCGTGCTGCGTAGTGAACGATCGACGAAAAAGACAGGTATCCTGAACGTTTTTAGCCAGTAGAAACCGATCATGCAGCTCAACCTTCTCTGGACCGGCCGAGAATACTATTCCCTGGAAAACTGTTTGGTCGAGACGGGGGAAAGCGGTTCGCAAATCACTTCCACCATCATCGGGCAGTACGAAGGGAAAATTTACCTGGTCGACTACCGCATTCAAACCAATCCGCAGTGGCAAACCGTTTTATTAGAAGTCAGGAGTCGGCACAGCAATCAAGTTCAGGCCATCCGGCTGGAAGGCGATGGCAAGGGCAATTGGCGGCAAAACGGTCAGGTAGCCGACGCGTTTGCGGGCTGCCTCGATGTCGATCTTCCGCTGACCCCGTTCACCAACACCTTGCCCATCCGCCGGCTTGGGCTGCAGCCAGACCAGTCGCGGCAAATCGGGGTTATCTACTGTGATCTGCTGGCAGGCCAATTTACTCCGGTTCAGCAGCAATACACCCGACTGGCCGAGACCGCCTATCATTACCAGAACGTTCCGAACAATTTTGAAGCCATTATTCAGGTGGACGAATACGGGCTGGTTGTTGACTATCCGGAACTGTTTGTCCGAACGGCGGCTTTAACAACAAACTACCGGTAGCGTTTCCGGTATGGCAATTGTAAAGTCCTCAAACCCGTTGAGAAATCACCTGGTTCGAAGCTCTTTTTAAAGCGAAAGGAAGCCCGAATTAGTGCGGGTGCATGGGGTGGCGAAGTCTACCGGATAGAACCCGATTCAACCAGCCACCAGCGCATGGGGGTTGTCCCGATGTTTGAAAAAGCCGATTTCACCTTCCTCCAAAAAGCTGGAACCCGGCGGACGTCATGGCCTGTAAACTCGGGCAAAACCAACGGATGGCCTTTAGGCGGGGTCTTGGCAGTATTTACTGATAATACATAAAAAATGCAGATTGAATCACACCAGATCAACGAGGCCTCAATCGCCGAAGTAATTGCTGATGAGACGGTAATTGCGACAACGGAAGACGGCCTGGACTTATTGGGAAATTTATACTATCAGGGTTTCGACAACATTGTGGTGTACGAGAAAAACATCACCCCGGCGTTCTTCGATTTAAAAACCGGCATCGCGGGCGAAATTCTGCAAAAATTCTCCAATTACCGGGTTCGGCTGGCCATCGTCGGTGACTTCTCCCGGTACCCGGGCAAAAGCATCCAGGACTTTATTTTTGAAAGCAACAAGGCCGGTCATATTAATTTTGTTCAATCAAAAGCCGAAGCACTGGACTGTCTATCGAAACGCGGCCGGTAACCGGTTAAGCCCTTGGAAATCATCTGGCGCAATGGTTGGCACTGCGGCAATCGTTTAACCAGGACGCCCTACCGAAGCTATGTTTGTCAATGACATCGAATACAAATTCATCCAGCCGCCTGCATTTCTTGCGGAGTTCGTGGAAAGCTACTGGATGCTGGTGAACCATTCAGAGGAAGAAAAGGCCGTTGTGCTGGTGCCGGATGGCCGGGTGGATGTGTTCTTTTCCTATTCGTCCGCGGAGCCGTTTCATACCACCGTTGCCGGTGTCGAACGGGAAGCGTCGTCGGCTTCCATTCGGCCCCGTACCGTCATTTTTGCGGTCAGTTTTAAGTTGCTGGCCGTCGAATACATCCTCGATACGACGGTTTCGGTCAACGAAGTCCGGTATTTGCCCGCCGGTTTCTGGGGAATCACGGCGGATGATTTGGCCGACTTCGGCCGTTTTTGCCAAACCATTTCGGATATTCTGAAAGGGCTGGCCGACAAAGCGATGGATGGGCGAAAAGTGAAGCTGTTCGAATTGATTTATGGCTCCAACGGCTCGCTGCCAATCCGTGAACTAGCCGAACGGGCAGCCTGGAGCAGCCGCCAGATCAACCGGTATTTTAACCAGCGGTTTGGGATTTCTTTGAAAGCGTATTGCGACATTCTGCGGTTTCGGGCGTCGTTTCAGGACATCAGGGCGGGTAAGCTGTTCCCGGAGCAGAATTTTACCGACCAGGCGCATTTTATCCGGGATGTCCGGAAGTTTTCGGGTGTTACGCCGAAAGGGCTCCGCAAAAATCAGAACGACCGATTTATACAATTTTCGACCTTGGAGAAGCGGTAGGTTTGTCGCATCAAACCAACAACTTCAACCATGTTGATCCAAGACAAAAAAATAGCCATTGTGGGCGGAGGTCCCGGTGGACTGACGCTGGCCAGGTTGCTGCAACGCCGGGGTGCCACGGTTCAGGTGTACGAACGGGACGTGAACAAAGGTGTCCGGGTGCAGGGGGCCACGCTGGACCTGCACGAAGAATCCGGCCTGGAAGCGATCCGGCAGGCCGGTTTACTCGACGCCTTCCGGGCCAATTACCGTCCCGGTGCCGACAAGATACGGATTGTGGATCCACACGGCGCCGTTCTTTTTGACGACAATTTCAACGCCGACGATCAGCTGTTTCGCCCCGAGATTGATCGCGGCCCTCTGCGGAACCTTCTCCTGGAATCGTTGCAGCCGGGCACGGTGGTCTGGAACAGCCACCTGGTGGCGTTGACACCTCAGGGAGACAGCTGGAAACTGGCATTCCAAAATGGCACCTCGGCCGCGGCCGACCTGGTCATTGCGGCCGATGGGGCTAACTCCAAAATCCGGCCGCTCATTACGCCCATTAAACCCTTTTACTCCGGGGTTACCATCGTGGAAGGCACGGTGTATCATTCCGAAAAAGCCGTACCCCGCATCCACCAGTTGCTGAATGGCGGGAAAATATTCGCTTTAGGCGACTCCAAGACGCTGATCGTGAGTTCAAAGGGCGACGGTAGTCTGGTGTTTTACACGGGTTGTAAGACCGACGAAGACTGGGTACACCGCAGCGGAATCGACTTCACCGACCGGGCCCGGGTTACCGCCTGGTTTCGGCAGGAATTTACCGGCTGGGATACCCTCTGGCTCGAATTATTCGAAAACGCGGAGGGCGGTTTTATCCCCCGGCCACAATACTGCATGCCGCTGGACCAGACCTGGGAGACGCTGCCGAATCTGACGATGCTGGGTGATGCGGCCCACCTGATGCCGCCGTACGCTGGCGAAGGCGTCAACATGGCCATGCTCGACGCCCTGGAACTATCCGATTGCCTCACCAATAGCGAATGTCCGGATCTGCGCACGGCGCTGATGGCCTATGAAACCCGTATGCGTGCCCGGGCCTCCGAAATTGCCAGAATGACCCTGGAGCAAACCCGGCAACTGCATTCCGGTCAGGGCCTGGCCCGTATGCTCGAAATGTTTGCTTAGCAGCGTTTGGCCACGGTTTTGGGATTATGTATTTTGACGATACTAATTCCAAATCGTTTGATATGCCTTATAGCGAAGCATTAGCCGACCGGGTCCGGGAGCGGCTGGCCGATCTGCCCAACCTGGAGGAAAAAGCCATGATGGGCGGCCGGCTCTTTCTGTACAACGACAAAATGTTGGTGGGAGTCATTCAGGACGACTTGCTGTGCCGCATCGATCCTGCTATTTACGAGCAGATGCTCGAAAAAAACGGGTGTCGGGTTATGTACTCGGGCAAACGGCCCATGAAAGGGTACGTGCTGGTGGATGAAAGCGGCAGGCGAACCCAGAAAGAATTCGACGAATGGATCAACCTGACGCTGGATTTTAATCCCAGGGCGAAGTCATCCCGGAAAAAATAACGGATCGGTCGCCTTTCGTTCAGCCCACCAGACCTCTATCTGGCGGGCTGAACGGTTTTACCACGGACTGACGCCCGTTTCGGGGTTATTGTCCAGGCTGAAGAATCCGCCCGTGGGGCCATCCGCATCCAGCGTAGCGTATTTGACGAGCTGGGCGGCAGCGTCGTCGACGGTCCGAAAACCGCTGTGGTGGTTGAAATCGGTGGCTGTGTATCCCGGGTCGACAGCATTGACCTTGAAGGCCGAGTCGCGCAGTTCGTACGCCAGTGCGATCGTGTACGCGTTCAGGGCCGTTTTCGACGGACCGTATGCCGCGCCTTTGACCGCGTAGTAGCGCCAGGTCGGATCGCTGTGCAGCGTCAAAGACCCTAAGCCGGAGGTGACATTGACAATCCGGGGAGCTTCGGATTGCTGGAGCAGATCCAGAAACGCCTGGGTGACCTGAATAGGACCGAAAAAGTTGGTGTCGAACACCTGCCGGATCAGGGCCGGGTCGGTGGTGGTGGCGGCCTGGGCCATGCCTCCGCTAATGCCGGCGTTGTTGATCAGGACATCCAGCACGTCGGTTTTCTGACCAATTTCCTGCCGGGCCGCGGCTACCGATTCCGCGTTGCTCACGTCAATTTCAACGGCTTCAACCTGCGTGAGTCCTTCGGCGTTGAGCGCTTCAACGGCCTGTTGCCCTTTCTGGCGGTCGCGGCTTCCTAAATACACGTAATAGCCCTGGCGGATCAGCTGGCGGGCGGTTTCGTAACCAATGCTTTTATTGGCTCCGGTGATTAAGACTTTTTTCATGGGTTGGTGACGGTAAAAACCGTGTTGGTGATTCCGCTACAAACCTACAACCGCCCTTCCGAAGCCACGCTGCACGGTTTCCGGTTTCAATGGTACATTTCGCGGATGCTGGTTCGGTACTCCACGGGGGTCCGGGTGGTCAGGCGTTTGAAGAAGCGGTTGAAGTAGGAGGCATCTTCGAAACCCAGCCGGGCCGTAATTTCCTTGACAGAATGATCGGTATGAAACAGCAGCCGTTTGGCTTCCAGCACCAGCCGCTCGTGAATGAGTTCAATCGCCGTTTTGCCGCTTTGCTGCTTGATGGTCTCGCTCAGATGGCCCGCCGACAGGTGCAGCAGGTCGGCGTAGTCGGCCACCTGATGCAGTTCTTTAAACCGGGCTTCCACCAGCGACTGAAACCGTTTGACCAACTGCCGGTCGACCTGCTGCTGGGCCTGGGTGAATTGTTCGGTATAAAGCCGGCTCAGGTAAATCAATAGCACCCGCAGGTGGGCCGATGCCATCTCGTGTTGCCAGTCGGCGGGGTACTGGTATTCTGCCGTCATTTTCGCCAGGGTTTCTTCGACAAACGCAATATCGCGGGCGCTGAGGAGCAGTTCGTGGCCGTTGTACGGATTCTGGATGATCGGGAGTTTTTTCAGCAGGCGGTTGTCGTCGAGCGCCAGAAATTCTTCCGTAAACGCAACCAGGGTACCGTACATTGGGCCCACTTCTTCTTTCAGGTGGACCTGATGCGGAATGGTAAAATAGAAGGTCTGCGGCTTTAGCGTATACGGCGTCATGTCGACCCAATGCCGCGTGTTGCCGTCGCGGACGTACGCCAGAAAGTAGTAATCTTTGCGGTGGGGAATGAGCAGCGCATCCTGCTGGGACGGCAGCTGGCCGGTGCCTTCCACGACCTGAAACATCGAGTTGCCAGCCCCGTCGAGTGGATTGAGTGCATACCGGGGGATTTCGTGGTCGGTTCTGATCGGGTTCATGGGGTAAAACGTTGGGAGTGGGGCTTACTGCACCGCGTTCAGTTCTTCCAGAAAAGCGAGTCGTCGGGGATTTCGTTCCTTCAGTACTTGAATCAGCGCGTTCATGACCGGGACGCCTTCCGGAATGTCATTTTTGATCTGGGCAATGAGCTGCGCCAGCCGCCGGTAGTCCGAACGGTCGTTGGCTTTCTGCCCGAGTTTTTCGAGCACCGGCAGATACAGGGCGAGCATCTCGGCCGGAACACGGGAAGCCAAGTACGGATGGGCCTGCTGAAGCCGCTCCAGACTGGGCTGAGTCTGCACCAGATCGAGCAGCGCTAGCCACTGTTTTTCTTCCACAAAAATAGGCGCCAACTGATGAAACAGCGTATCGGGCTCATAAAACCAGACGGCTTTTCGCTGACTGGCGTTCTGGGCCGCCGTTTGCGTCATGGCCTGAATGAGTTTCCGGTATTCACGCGCCCAGTCGCGGGCTGAAAAGGTTTGCTTCCACTGGCGGTAATAGGGAAGCGAAACCTCCTGACCCGGCTCGAACGCAAAGGCTTTCGTCCAGGATCGAACCGTTGGAAGATCGTTTTCCCGGTAAGCAATGGCCAGAAGCTGCTCCTGCCACCGCCGAACCGTACCGGAATGCTTTTTCTGTTCGGCCAGCCGAATGCCTTCCTGAACCAGCACCTTCGCCCGTTCAAAATCCCCCGCGTCGACGGCTTCCGCTACCACTTCCTGCCGGACTTCAACAATCTCCAGATTTTCCAGCGTGAGCCTGCGAACTTCGTCGGTGCGGCCAAGGGTTTTTAGAAACCGGATTTGGGTGGTTCGAAGCAGGTTTTGAGTATACTCGTCGTATTCGTCCCGGTATAATGGAATCAACTGGTCGATCAGCACCAGAAAGCGGTCCGGTTCACTGAGCTTCATCGTCGCCCGAAAGGCGGCATCAAGCAGTCTGGCCCCAAAATCGGCGTACTCAAAATAAGTTGAAAGTTTCAGTTCAGCGGCCACAAAATCAACCAGTTGCTGCCGGAGCGGCTGGGCGGCTTCCTCCGAATCGGCCAGTTGACCCAGCAGGTTGATCGCGCTGGAAACCGTGCTGCTGAGGTGGCCCGCCGAGTCGTCGCAATGGTCGAACAGGTTCACCAGTTCAACCACGATCACCCGGCTGACGGTCAGCGCATCCCGGTAGTTTTTCCGGGCCAGAAACTGCTGACCCGTTGCGAGGATAGCCCTGATCTCCCGGGCCAGTTTTCCGGTCTCCCGGTATTCGACAAAGCCCCGGCGGGCGTGGGTCCGGATCGCCTTCCGGACCAGTTCGGTATACTGCTTTCCAACGTCGATGCGCGGATCTTTGTCGGCAAAATGAAGCTGAATCTTGCTGGCAAAGCTCTTGTCCGCAGCCGCGTAATCGGCCACAAACTGCCGAAGCTCCTCTACGGTCACTTGGTGCAGCAGATCGTCGAGTGTCAGCTTTTTGGAAGCCCGTTTGGCTTTCGGTTGGCGCTGTTTCAGCTTTTCGCGGAGGGCAAACAGCGCGGCTACGGTATGCGGACAGAAAGAATCCTCCGCCGGGCAGTCGCAGAAGGCATCCGTGATGGCTCGGTCCTGCAACTGGATTTCAACCGAATAGACCTCCGATTCCTCCACGTCGGCATTCCACCGTGCCTGGCCGGTCTGCTCAAGGGACAAAACCGCCTGTTGGGTAAAAAAACGGCGTCCTTTTTGCACGGTGGTTGGGGCGAGTTGACGGTCGAACGTATCAAGTATCAGCATGGGCGGGGCGGGAATGTTCCTGCTACGGTTCTGCAAAAGTAAGAGAGTTCAGGGCGGCAATGGTCAACTTCGCTTTTTTTCCCAACTTTGCGGCCAAGTCGTCGTTCTGGTAACGGGCGGAGACCCGCCCGTTTGTTCATCAGCTAACTACTGATCCATGATTCGTATATTTCAACAGGATGAAACCGCCGTTCGGAAGGTTCGGGACATTGAATCGTTTTCGGATACCGAACGAACCCTTTGGGTGGATTTACAGAACCCCTCGCGCGAGGAAACCAAGAGCGTGGAGGAAAAATTCGACGTCAACTTTCAGACCCAGCAGGAGCAGGCCGAAATTGAGAGCAGCTCACGGTACATTGAGGAAGACGACTTTCTGATTGCCAACTCCAACTTTCTGATTCCGGATAAAGAGCATATGTACGTGACGGTGCCGGTCAGTTTTATGCTCAAGGACGATACGCTGTTTACCTACCGCAACGCCGACCTGCGGTCGTTTGCCGATACCGTCAAAAAAATCAAATCCCGGCGGTCGGTGTTTAACGACGGGGCTCAAATTCTGATCACCATTTTCGAATCCCGGATCGACCACGACGCCGATTTGATCGAGATGGTTTCGCAGGAAATTAAAGCCATCAACCGCAAACTGGATCTGGATGCCGCGCTGGACCGGGAAATGCTCCTGAAAATCAACGATTACCAGGAGTTAACGATGTCAATCCGGGAAAACGTTGTCGACAAGCAACGGGTAATCTCGGCCATGATCCGCAGCGATGGCTGGTTTACCAACGACGAACAGCAGCGGCTTCGGACGCTCATCAAGGACATTAATTCGCTGATCGACCACACGAACTTTATTTTTGAACGGCTGGAATTTTTGCAGAACACCTTCCTTGGTTTGATTGATCTCGATCAGAACCGCATTGTGAAAATCTTCACGGTGGTTTCGCTGGTGTTTCTGCCGCCAACGCTGCTGGCGAGCATCTGGGGTATGAACTTCGCCAGCATGCCGGAGCTGAGCTGGCAGCTTGGCTATCCACTGGCGCTGGCATCCATTGTGTTATCCTCGCTGGTTACGCTCTGGATTTTCCGGCGAAAAAACTGGTTATAAAACCGTTAGCGGTTAATTAATGCCCGAACAAGCGTTACTTTTTGAAGCTTCAACCTTCTCAACAGGAGAAACTTCAAAAAGAATTTTATGGAATCCCCCGCTTTTTCGTTGCAGAGTGTGTATGATCAGGTAGCGGCTTTTGCTACGCTTTACGGCTTTAAAATTTTACTGGCGATTATCATTCTGGTTATCGGCCTGTGGCTCACGAATCAGGTGGTTAGGATGCTTTCGGCGGTGATGAGCAAACGGCATGTTGATCGTGATGTACAGCCCTTTCTGCTTTCGCTGGTCAACGTCTTGTTGAAAGTGCTGGTGCTGCTCAGTGTGGCCAGCACGCTCGGCGTTGAAACAACCTCATTTGTGGCCATCATTGGTGCCGCAGGCTTGGCGGTTGGTCTGGCCTTGCAGGGCAGTCTGGCCAATTTTGCCGGTGGGGTCCTGATTCTAACCTTCAAGCCGTTTCGGGTGGGCGATCTGATCAGTGCGCAGGGATTTACCGGAACCGTCGAAGCCATCCGGATTTTTGATACGGTGCTGATAACGCCGGATAACCGCACCATCGTTTTGCCCAACGGGGCGCTGTCCACGTCGCCCATGACGAACATTTCGGGCAAAGGGACCATCCGCGTTGATATGGTTTTTGCCGCCGGTAATGCCAACTCCGTCGACAGCATCAAGACCTCGATCGCGCGTGTGATCGATACCTGCCCGTACGCGCAGAAAGACCGGACCCACGATATTCTGGTAACCAAACTTACGGAACTGGCTTTCCATTTCGACGTCCGGGTCTGGACCAGCAGCGATACGTACTGGGAAACCTACTACTACATCCACGAAGGCATCGCCCGGCAATTTGCCAAGGATGGCATCAAAGGACCGGAGCCGAGCATTACGGTTATGGGGAATTTCAGCAACGCCAGCAATGGCTTGTTGACCAGACAGGCTGCTTGATTAAGCCAATTACACCGCGTAAATCAGAAAGCAGGAGGAGAAAAGAAAACGCTTGATTTACGCGGTGTAACAACTTACTCCAGCATGACTCGACTCAGCACCGGCCAGTGATCGGAGATAAAAACGTTGTCTTTCAGGATGGGCAGGTAATCGTGCCGGTTCACGTCAATGCCCGGCCCCACAAAAATAAAATCGATCACCGGTCCGCGCTGATCGGTTTTGAAGCCGTTGTAAGTGGTTTTCCCACCCGTGTGGGGATTCTTGGATAAGCGCTCGGTGTTGGCGAGCTTCAGAGACGAATCACCCATCAGCGCCTGGATGGCTGGCGAAATTTCCGGGGTGTTGAAATCGCCGGTTAAAATCACGGGTAAATCCTGACCTATTTTTTTTATCTGGGCGATCAGAAGGTTGGCGCTCTTTTGACGGGCCGTTTCGCTGAGGTGGTCGAAGTGGGTATTGATCACAAAAAGTTCACTTTCATTTCGTTTATCCCGGAAAATGCCGTAGGTCGCTATGCGGGGAAAAGCCGCTTCCCAGGATTTGCTGCCCGGTATGTCCGGGGTCTCGGAAAGCCAGAATGTTCCGTGTTTAAGAAGCTCAAATTTTTGTTTGTTGTAGAAAATCGGTGAAAATTCACCCTGCGTCTTACCGTCGTCCCGCCCGGCGCCAATCCACGCGTAGGCTGGCAATTGGTCCTGCAAATCGGCAAGCTGCCCCGCTAATGCTTCCTGCAACCCGGCAAAATCGACCTGATAATCCTGGATGACACCAGCGGCCATCTCTTTACGGTTGGGCCAGGCATTCAGTCCGTCCTGTGGGGTGTTAACCCGAACGTTAAACGAGAGAATATTCAGGGGAACCCGGGCGGTTCCGACGGAAACGGTCTGGGCCGAAACGGTCGAAACAAGAACCGTCAGAAGCAGAAAGGCTACTCGCATGCAGATAGACTTTGGTTGCGACGAAGTAAGCCGCCAGCCACCGGAAAAACAACCACAAGGCCAAGATTCCGGCAACCACTTCCCAACCCGGACGTTGTGTTTCCCTGATTTTCCAGTCCGCCGAACCGGACCGGAAACGTGTCGATCCACCCGATCCGGAGGGCCCAGATTTGTTGTCGGACCTGTGAGGTCCTACCCATTGCCGCCCGGATTCAGACCGGGGCCTAAGTAAATCGCCAAATTTCCAACATTTAGGGGGTAATCGGGCTTTGCATACGTATTGAAATCCCTACTCACTATGCAAACAATCCTGCCTCCAGAAACCGAAGCGAGTCCTGCTGCGCTGCCGGAAAAAACGACGATTCAGCTAACGATCAACGGCTCCGTTCACCAGCTGGAACTGGAACCGTGGACCTCTCTGCTTGACGCCCTGCGGGAGTATCTGCACCTAACCGGCACCAAAAAAGGGTGCGATCACGGTCAGTGTGGTGCCTGTACGGTCCTGGTCGACGGCAAGCGAATCAACTCCTGCCTGACGCTGGCCATTATGAAAGATGGCTCCGAGATTACGACGATTGAGGGGCTGGCCGGTGAAAACGGTTTACACCCGCTGCAAACGGCTTTTGTCGAGCACGATGCCTACCAATGCGGTTACTGCACACCGGGCCAGATCTGCTCGGCCGTGGGCATGATCAACGAGGGGCGGGCCAAAACAGCCGACGACATTCGCGAATTGATGAGCGGCAACCTCTGCCGTTGCGGGGCCTATCCGCACATTGTCGATGCCATTCAGGAAGTGATGCAAAACCAGACCCAAGCCTGACGTTATGAACCGATTCTCGTATTCCCGGCCCGGCAACGTCGATACGGCTGTGGACGAACTGGCCCACCGCGAGGGGGCGAAATTTATCGCGGGCGGTACCAACCTGCTCGATCTGATGAAAGAAAATGTTGAGCGGCCCAACCACCTCATCGATATCAACCACCTGGCGCTGAAGACCATCGAAGAGACTGAAGACGGAGGGCTCCGGCTCGGCGCGCTGGTTACCAATGCCGACACGGCCTACCATGAAAAGGTCGAAAGCCGGTATCCGCTTTTGTCGCAGGCTATCCTGGCCGGAGCGTCGGCGCAGTTGCGTAACATGGCGACCAACGGCGGAAATCTCTTTCAACGGACCCGCTGCTATTATTTTTACGATACCGGCACGCCCTGCAACAAGCGCGAACCCGGATCGGGCTGCGGAGCCATCAATGGGTTTAACCGCATTCACGCCATTCTGGGTACTTCGGACGAAAACCCGGAAAGCCGCTGCATTGCGACCCATCCGTCGGATATGTGCGTGGCGCTGGCGGCCCTGGATGCTGTTGTTCGGATAACCGGCCCAACCGGCGACCGGACCGTACCCTTTGCGGATTTTCATCGGCTGCCCGGCAACACCCCCTGGCTGGACACCACCATTCAGCCCGGCGAACTGGTGACGGCGATTGACCTGCCCGCCAAAGGATTTCCCGACTATTTCACCTACCTGAAACTCCGCGACCGGCAGTCGTACGCCTTTGCGCTGGTGTCGGTGGCCGTCGGGCTGGAAATCGAAAACAACCAGATCACCGACGCCCGGATTGCACTGGGTGGCGTAGCGCATAAACCGTGGCGCAAGCCGGAAGCGGAAGCGATGCTGGTCGGAAAGACGGTTAAGGAGTCTGATTTTCAATCCGTAGCCGAAACGATTCTGAGCGGAGCAAAAGGGTACGGACACAACACGTTTAAAATCGAACTGGCTAAACGCGCCATCGTACGGGCGTTGCAACGGGCTGCTAAAATCGAAACGGAATCATGACAAAATACATCGGAAAATCCATGAGCCGCGTCGATGGCGTGGCTAAAGTGACGGGAAAAGCGAAATATGCCGCCGAATATTTTGCGCCGGATCTGGCCTACGGTTACGTGGTGTCCAGTACCATTGCCAAAGGAAAAATCATCCGTTTTAATACCGACGAGGTGCTGCAAATACCGGGGGTGATTCAACTCTTTACGCACGAAAACCGTCCCCGTCTGGCGTGGTTCGATATTAGCTACAAGGATCAAGATGCCCCGCCGGGGTCGCCTTTCCGGCCCCTGCGCGACGAAAAAGTGGTCTACAACGGCCAGCCGATTGCGCTGGTGGTGGCCGAAACATTTGAAATTGCCCGGTATGCGGCTTCGCTGGTGAAGGTTGAGTACGAGGAGGAAGACCATGATACCGCGCTGGAACACAACCTGCATCGGAGTCGGAAGCCGAAATCGGGCGTGGCCAGCTTGCTGAAATCGCCCCCGCCCAAACCCCGGGGTGAATTTGACAAGGCGTTTCAGGCGGCCCCCTTCCAGACGACAGGACAGCATGTTCACTCCGTTGAGCACCACAATCCCATGGAGATGTTTTCCAGCACGGTTGTCTACGAAAAAAATGGAAAACTGACGATCTACGACAAAACGCAGGGTGCTCCCAACAGCCAGCTGTATGTGTCCCAGGTGTTCAACCTGCCGTTTAAGGATGTGCGGGTGATTTCGCCCTACGTCGGTGGAGCGTTTGGGTCGGGGCTGCGCCCGCAGTACCAGCTCTTTCTGGCGGTTCTGGCCGCACTGGAATTGAAGCGTTCCGTTCGGGTTTCGCTCACCCGTCAGCAGATGTTTACCTTTGGCCACCGGCCCGCTACCGTTCAGAATCTGTCCCTGGGTGCAAAGGCCGACGGCACCATCGACGCCATTCAGCACGACGCTATTGCCGAAACGTCCCGGTTTGAAGATTACTTTGAAATTGTGGTCAACTGGTCCGGAATGCTGTACCCGGCCGAAAATACCAAGTTTACCTACAACCTCGTGCCGCTGGATGTCTTCACTCCGCTGGATATGCGCGCGCCCGGCGGGGTAACTGGTGTTCCGGCCATCGAAATGGAGATTGACGAACTGGCGCATAAGGTGGGGATGGATCCCGTTGAATTCCGGTTGAAAAACTACACCGAAAAGGACATGGACCAGGACCTGCCGTATTCGAGCAAGGAGCTTCGGGAGTGTTTCCGGCAGGGCGCCGAACGGTTTGGATGGTCGGGCCGGAAGCCCGAACCGCGTTCAATGCGCCGGGGGCACACGCTGATCGGCTGGGGGATGGCAACCGGTATCTGGGATGCTACCCAGGGACCCGCCCGGGCGGAAGCCGTGCTGACGGTAAACGGAAAACTTCGGGTGACCAGCGCTACCGCCGACATCGGCACCGGTACGTACACCATCATGACCCAGATTGCCGCTGATACACTCGGGATGCCCATTGAAGATGTGATTTTCCGCCTGGGCGATTCGGACATGCCGCTTGCACCCATCGAAGGAGGATCCTGGACGGCCGCTACCGTGGGTACGGCCGTGAAGGTGGCCTGCGAAGAACTTGGCAAAAAACTGTTCAAGATGGCGCAGAAAATGAAAAATTCGCCGTTTGCGGATGTGAAGCCGGAAGACATTGTTTTTGCTGATGCACATCTTCGGCTTAAAGACAATCCTTCGGTGGCCGTTTCCCTGCGGGACATTGTCGGGACAAACGGGGGCCGGGCCGTTAGCGAAACATCGACTTCGCTGCCGAATATGCTGCAACAGCGCAAATACGCCCGGGCCGCTCACTCGGCGGTGTTTGTGGAAGTGGAAGTGGATGAGGATTTTGGCACCGTCCGGGTGACGCGGGCCGTTACGGCCGTGGCGGGGGGGCGCATTCTGAACCCTAAAACGGCCCGGAGCCAAATTATCGGCGGTATGGTGTGGGGAATCAGCAAGGCTCTGGAAGAAGAGAGCGTCATGGATCACCAGTTCGGGCGGTTCATGAACCACAACCTGTCGGAATACCACGTGGCCGTCAACGCCGATATTCAGGAGCTGGACGTTGTTTTTGTGGAAGAAAATGACACCATTGTAAACCCGCTGGGCGTAAAAGGGCTGGGTGAAATTGGCATTGTCGGAATGCCGGCTGCCGTAGCCAACGCTATATTCCACGCGACGGGCAAACGGGTTCGTAGTCTGCCGATTACGCTGGATAAATTGTTGTAGATCTGATTAAACCTTCGGGGTCGTTCTGGCATCTAAGGGGTATAACGCATTTATAACGTCCGCTGGGCCATGAAAACACGACCAATCTTACCAGCCTTTGGTATATTCATATTCTTTTTCATCGCGCTGGTTGGGCCGCAGAAAACCGTGGCCCAACCCGGCGTTGACATACCGGTTGAGTCATTTTACGACGAACTGGCGCCGTATGGCGAGTGGGTGCGTAACCCCGAATACGGCCAGGTCTGGATGCCCGAAGTAAACGACGATTTCCAGCCGTACGCGACCAATGGTCACTGGGCCGTCACCGAATACGGTAACACCTGGGTTTCCGATTACGACTGGGGCTGGGCGCCGTTTCACTACGGTCGCTGGCTCTTCGACGACTACTACGGCCGCTGGATCTGGGTGCCCGACAGCGAGTGGGGACCGGCCTGGGTGAGCTGGCGGTCCGGTGGCGGCTACTACGGCTGGGCTCCGCTGGGCCCGGGAATGGGCATCAACGTGAACATCAACATCAATCTGCCGTTCAATTACTGGACGTTTGTCCCACAGGTCTATTTCACCAGTCCGCGGGTGTACAGCTACTGCGTACCGCGCACGCGGGTGGTCAATGTTTACCACAACACAACTATTATCAACAACGTATACCGGTACAACAACCGCTCGTACGGCTACGGTCCGCGCCGGGAAGAAATTGAGCGGTACACGCGCCGGAACGTGCCGGTTTACCGGGCCAACGAGGTAATTCGGCGTACTAACGCGGGTCCGCGGGGCAGCTACGGATCGTCTTATTCAACCGATCGATTCAACAACCGCGGCAGTTATACCTACAACGGCAATCGCCGGGGTGAGGTAGCCGAAAACAACCGGATTGAAGACCGCGCGGGCTGGGGTGCCTACCCGGGTAGTCGGGGAAATGGCTCGTATAACCGGCCAGATGGTTTTAACAGCCGCCCCGGTAACGCCAATCGCCCGGATTTCGGAAACCGACCTAACCCGGAAAATAACAATCGCCCGGATTTTGGAAACCGCCCGAATACTGATCACAACAGCGTTGAACGCCCCAGCCGCAATGACTGGAACGGCAACCGTTCAAACCGATTTGAAACGCCTTCCGAAAACCGGGGTAATCCGGGGTACGCCCCGCGGACCAATTCACCCTCGTTTGAACGTCGGTCGGAAAACCGTTCATTCCAGCAACCGGAACCATCCAACCGCCGGGAAGGCTGGTCCGGAAACCGGGGATTTGAAGGAACTCCGCAGCGGGTAGAACGCAGCCGGGAGTCATTCCCGCAACGGTCGGCGGACTCGGCTCCCCGGCCGTACCAGGAGCGCCAGAATTCGGCCGGCCGTGGCGATGGTGGCGGCAGCCGTCGGGGACCGAACTAACTGGATTTACCCATTGGGAACCGGTGGGCCAGGGCGACAACTCTATCGCCCTGGCCCATCGGTTTTTATTTAATGCGGGACAGAATCGTGTAATCGATGTAAAACGTTCCGAACGGAATGAAGCAGGCCAGGATCACCTTCCAGGTAGTTTCCAGAAACTTCCAGTGGCGCTCGATGCCGACGCTCAGCGTATTGATGACAAACAGCAGAAAAAACAGGCCGTGAATGGGGCCGACGGTTTTTACCAGCGAAGGATCCCCGCCCGAATATTTGAGCGGAACGGCAATGCCCAGCAGGACGATTAGCGAGATACCTTCCAGAAAGCCGATCAGTCGGAGTCGGCCCACTTTGTTTTGAAACAGGTTGATCATGGTTAAAAAGGACGAAAGTAAGGGCGGTTGGCCAGTGGCGAAAAGGGCCAGGGTATGGCCGTGAAAATGATCAGCAGCGCCAGCAGGAACCAGACCGTCATGGTTTTGAATTTGGCCTCATCGGTTTCTCTGCGTTTCGCAGCGGCTGATCCGATGGTAATGAAAAATACCGCCACCGTCATTAAAGTGATGTGTATCAGACCGAAAAACAGGAACTCCAACTGGCGGCTGGCCTGGCTGAAATTAGCCCGGAAATAGCTAATAATGGGGCTGTTGAAATACAGCGTGTAGCCAATCATCAGTTGGATGTGCGAGATCGTGGCGGTAATGTGCCGAACGGAATTGTCGGATTTAGAGTACGGTCGGTGGCCGAGCCAACCGGTGAGTCCCCGGTACAGAGCGTACAACAGACTCACCAGGACCAGCCACCGGAAGGCGGAATGAAAAAATAGTAATGCGGAATACATGCTGTTTTTGGACCTTTCAGATGGGCACAAAGGTCGAGAAACCGTCTGTTGCAGGGTAGGATGGATAAGGCAGCTTCTAGGACTTTTCAATCATTCGGCGAAATTCGGAGGGCGTCTGGTGTTCGTACTTTTTGAACAGGCGGGTAAAATAGGAGGGATCGTCGAGGCCAACTTCCAGGGCAATCTCGCTCACCGTCAGGTTGGTCTGGCTAAGCAGTACCTTGGCTTCGAGCAGCACGGTTTCGTCAATCCACCGGGTTGGCGATTTACCGGTAACGGCCTTTACGGTTTTGTTGAGGTGGTTGGGGGTGATGTTCAGCAGCGATGCGTATTCAGTCACCCGTTTTTTGGTGCGAATCCACTTGAAAAGCAGCTCGCGGAACCGGTTGGTAATCGTTACACCCGTCACCGGGCCGGAGCCGGATGCGGGCCGGTAAATTCGGTTCACTTCGCACAGCAGGGTGAGCAAATACGACTGGAGCAGGTCAAGGTTCTGGAGACCGTTCTGCGAGTAATCGATCAGCAGCCGGGTAAGCAGCCGCCGGATAAACTCCGCCGACTGCCGATCGGGCTGAATCATCGGGTTGCCCCATATCTTGAGAAAATCAAATTCGTTTAACAGGTTGTTTTTCAAAAGTTTTCCAACCAGAAAATCCGATTGAAAACCGCAGATGTAGCCTTTATTAATTTCACCTTCCCGGAACGAAAATACCTGACCGGCAGGAACAAACAACATTTCGTCAGCGTGAATGGTGTACAGTTCGCTGCCGATTTTTATGCTGGCTTCGCCCTCGGTGATGTACAGGCACGAGGTGATAGTGGAGCGGGAAGCCGGTACCGCCCGGGTGACGAACTGGTACATGTCTTCCACACGCATGATGAAAAACTTACCAACGTCGCCCCGGAAGAACGCATGGAGTTCTTCCGAGGGCATAAACTTGCCGGTAAACGCCCGCGTATCGTACAGCTTGATGTCACTCATGCTGGCCGGATGGGTTGATTTTCAGTCGGTTGATCATCATAATGGCCCGGTCCACGCGGACCTGAGGGCTCTTCGCACCATCGACATAATAAATAATACTCCGCTGCCGGTTGGGGGTCAGGGCGTGAAACAGCCGGTTGCCTTCTTCGTCAATGGCCAGCAGTTCCGTTAACTCTTCGGGCATTTTGCGGCCGTATTCGCTTTCGTCCTGCCAGATGGCGATCCGGAGTGTATCGCCCAGCCGGAGCTTGCCCTGCTGCCGGATGGGCGTTCCGATGCTGATGAAAAACGAGCCGTCGCCCCTGGGTCGGAGGGCGCAGTGAAACTCGATGCTGTCGTTCAGCAGGCACATCATCCGAACCGGCTGGGTGCGCGTAAACTGCTGGGCCACTTCGTCGGGAACGTCGATGTAGTGGGTTCGGTCGCGTTGCTCAAACCGTTCCAGAACGGCTTCAAAACGGACCGACTGAAGAGAATCAGGGTTCATGGTAACAGGCCGTGGCGGTTTTCATTCGCCACGGCCTGGCAAATTACCGGTTTTAACCGGGTTTACAAACCCACCTGAAACGACACTTTTACGGCAAACGGCGTCACGTTGGGTTGCTGGCGGTAGGTCAATCGGTGCATTCCTTCCACGCGCACCAGCTTGAAAATGTTCTCAATTCCGTAGCCCACTTCCACGTACGGGTCATGCTGGAGGGAGTAAACGGGAGCCAGCGCTTTTCCTGCGGCATCGTGGGTCGCAATCAGGTTTCGATTGGACTCGCTGAGGCCACCCCACAGCAGTTTACCCGTCACGAAACTGCGCCAGCCCAGCCGCCGGATCAGCGGAAGCCGGTTGGTAAACAAGCCTTCGAATTTGTGTTCCAGCGAAACGGATGCATAGCGGTCGCTGACAAACTCACCAAAGTTCATCAGGTTGTAGGCATTGCGGTTGTAGAACGGCGTCTGGTTGCCAACGTGCACCTGCAACAGCGGATAGGGCAGGGTAGAGGGAATATAACCGGCCTGAACCGTATACTGCGTCCGCCCAAATAACCCCCACCGCAGCGTATGATCCAGCTGAAACTGCCATTTGTGGTAGTCGCCAAACGTTCCGCCCTCAAACGAAGCCGTTCCGTACGTATACCGCAGGCTGACGATAGGCGCGGTTTCGGTGGGTCGGCGCTGAATCCGGCGCTTGGTCACCCGGCGGCTGGGAATCCGGCCGGGTGCGTACCGCAGTTCCAGAAAGGCTTCCCGGCTCCAGAAGTCGGAACTACACACCGTTTGCTGGGTGTCCGGCACGGGTTGACGGAAGGCAAATGGAAAAAGTGGGTCGATGCGCCGGTACCGAATCCCCGCGGTCTGGATAAAATCAGTTCCCAAATCGCGTTGGACCGACAGGGCGGTTTCGTTCTGGTAATAAGCCTGGGGGTAGCGCCCAAACCGGCTGGTGATGCGCAGAAAAGGATTATCGGCTAAATCTTCGGTCCGCAAACCGAGCTGCTCCAGATCGTAGCTGCTTTTCAGCGTAATGAGCGTCAGCGGCTGGTGGGTCGGAATGTAGTTGATTTCGCCCCCCATCTTCCAGATCTGATCACGCGTACCGTAGGCACTGTAGGCCGCCAGCTGCCAGTTTCGGCTAAACTGGTTGTTGGTCTGCAAACCCATCCGCAACCGGTGGCCTTCAACCGGATTGTAAGCCCACATCGAAAAAACCGACCCGGCCTCTACGCCTTTGAACAGTGGAACATACCCGCCGTTGAGAACAAACTGGCCCGTGCGGCTGATGAATTTAATGAGCGGCAGGTTCCGGACGGTATCCAGCACGGCGCGCGTCTGTTTGTTGGCTTCGGACTCCGCTGCGCTCTCACGTTGCGCCTGCCAGTAGTCGGCGGAGGCTTCGGCACGGTCTTCGGCTATCTGCACCTCGGTGTCAAAGAAACCAACGGGCTTGGGCTGCCCCACCAGCGGCTGCCGAACCGTAGTCCGGTACTCGACCGTGGCGCCAAAGGTGTGCTTGACAACCTCACCCACCTGAACCGTCAGGTGGGTCGTTTCGGGCAGCCAGGCGCGGGCGGACTCACCGGCGGTTTCGTACGTTTGTTCAATGTCAATCTGCTTGATGAAATTAAGGTTGGCGGCTGCGCCAACCTGCGCGTCGATCTGCACGAGGGCGTAGCTGACGGTGTCGATCCACACTTTGCCCCTGAAAACCAGGTCGCGTTCGTTTTTAGGGTCGAAGTCCAGGACGAAGCAGGTGTGCAAACCTACCTGCGCGGTATCGGCCAGAAAGTACGAGTAAGCAGCCCGGCTGTTGTCGGCCAGGGGCGAAATAAATTCCTTTTTGAACAGGCTGACGGTATTCTGGTAAAAGTTGAGGGTATTAAAACCGGCGCCCGTGAACATCGTGATGAAGCTGTCGTCGGTCAGCCCGGCGCTGCTGATGGCCGTTTTCAGGATGTGTTCCTTCTGGCGTTCGGGCTGGCGCCGGGCGTAGAGTTTCGAAACGGTTTCGGAGAAAAAGATCGGCAGTTCCGTCACGGTTTTTCCGGCCTGTTTTTTCTCCACGGCCCGCAGGATGGTCTGCACGGGTTTGCGCCGGCGAAACCGCTCGGCCATCTGGTTGATGCTGATCGAAAGCTGGCTGTAGGCGTCGTACTCGTAACCGTCGAGCTTCCGGAAATCATTCTGCGACCGGTGGGCCGCTACTTCGCGCAGGATGCGGTAGGCCGGATTTTCGCCCGCCCGGATCACCACCTCGTTCAGCTGGGTTGCCACCGGTTTTAAAACGACTTCAAGGGGTTTTTCCGGACTGGCTGCGTTGATGGCGACGGTGGTCGTCTGGTAGCCCATCGCCGACACCAGCAGCGAATCCACGCGCTGGCCAACCGCTAACCGAAATTGACCGTTTTCATCGGCCTGCGTTCCGATGGGTTTGCCTTTGACGGCCACTGCGGCAAACGGGACCGCGGCTCCGGACGGGGTTTCGGTGATGCGCCCGGAAAGGACCCGTGCGTCGGAAGGGGTTTGTCCGCAGGCAGCCCACGCTGTTATGACCACCCCCAGCAGGGCAGATAAAATACGGGTGAAAATCAGGCGAAAGCCGTTTGGTCGAGTTTGCAAACGCAGGTTCATTCTCTTCGTCGTGTTGTTTACTGTGATTTATGCCACTATGACGACGAAGGTGACCTTTACCCCTACGCCCAAAAGAGGACGGGGTGCGTGAACAGGGATTTTCTGCGTTTGAATTGCAGATTTAGGGATTTGAACTGAAGCCCTTTTTGGCCGGATTTGGCCGTCCGGGCAGGCCCGGGTCCGGCGGAACGGCATCCGGCTGTTAGAGTTCGGACGCCAGCCGGGCGTAGTAAACCGAGTCCAGAAACCGGCCGTTGAAGTATTTATCTTCCCGAAAATGACCTTCTTTCCGAAAGCCGCTGCGTTCCAGCACCCGGGCCGAAGCCGTATTGCCGGGATCGACGATGGCTACGATGGAATGCAGCCTCATGGCCCCAAACCCGTAGTCGACCACGGCTTGCAGGGCTTCCTGCATGATTCCCAGGCCCTGGTAGTCGGGGTGCAGTAGGTAACCGACCTCGGCCCGAAAGTTTTCCGGGTTGATCCGGACAAAGCCGATGGTTCCGATGACGCCCGGTTGATCCTGGAGCGTAATGCCCCAGGTGATGCTCTCGTTGCGCCGAATGGCATCGTTAAAAACCTGAATCAGCCGGACCGCATCCTCGACGCAGGTCGTCAGCGGTCGGGGAATAAACCGCATCAGCGCCGGATCGGAGCGAAGCTGGTGGAGATTATTTCCGTCCGATTGTTTTAAGCGCCTGATGATCAGACGATCCGTTGTCAAGGTTGGGCATGGGCCCAGGTTAATGGTCAACATAGGTATGAATAAAGGGTAAACGGCCGACGGAACAGGGCAGATTGGTTTGCCGCTTAAACCGGATCCCGCTCGTTCTCCAACTTTCCCGGGAAAGATACTTCTTTTCGGTTTATCTTGCCCAACTGCGGGAAAGCGGGGTACGAACGAGCGTTAAAATTGCACAATTTGGTAATAATATAGAATCGTTTTTGTCGCCGGGTACCCAATCACATACGAGAGATTTACTATTTTCGTTGCCTAAACACGAGTTCAGATCCAACCACCGTTTCGTTATGCACCAGCCAGACCCTGATTTGCCACCCTTCGTCCGCTCCTGGCGGCAGCTCTACATGCTCGTTATTGGCAGTCTGCTGCTGGAGATCGTCTTGTTTTACGGGTTTATGCGGTATTTTTCATGAGTGGTATCGATTGGCTGATTCTGGCGGGTACGCTGACGCTCATTATCAGTTACGGTGTGATTCGCAGCCGGGGCAACCGCAGCATGGATGACTACTTGCTGGCCGACCAGTCGCTGCCCTGGTACCACGTCTGCCTGTCGGTGATGGCGACGCAGGCCAGTGCGGTTACGTTTCTTTCGGCGCCCGGTCAGGCTTTTACCGACGGGATGCGGTTTGTGCAGTTTTACTTCGGCCTGCCGCTGGCAATGGTGGTGCTGGCCATTACTTTCGTTCCGATTTTTCACAAACTAAAGGTTTTTACGGCCTACGAATACCTTGAATCCCGGTTCGATGCCCGCGTCCGGGTCTTTACGGCCCTGTTGTTTTTACTCCAGCGGAGTTTATCGACGGGGCTTTCCATCTATGCGCCTTCCATCATTTTATCGACCATTCTGGGCTGGAACATCGTCTGGACCAACATCATCATGGGCGGTGTCGTGCTGGTTTATACCGTTTCGGGCGGAGCCAAAGCCATTTCGCACACCCACTTGCAGCAGATGGTCATTGTAACGGCAGCCATGTTTGTGGCCGGATGGATGACGGTGCACCTACTCCCGGCGGATGTGGGGTTTCTGGATGCGCTCCAGGTGGCCGGTAAATCCGGGCGACTCAACACCATCGACCTCGAATTTGATCCCAGCAGCCGTTACAACCTCTGGTCGGGGCTGATCGGCGGTTTTTTTCTGCAATTGTCGTACTTCGGTACCGATCAGTCGCAGGTGGGCCGGTACCTGACCGGGCAGTCGGTGGGGCAGAGTCGGCTGGGGCTGCTGGCAAACGGGATGCTGAAGGTGCCGATGCAGTTTCTGATTCTGCTGATTGGAGCGCTGGTTTTTGTTTTTTACCAGTTTAACCCTTCGCCGGTATTTTTCAATAAAGTTGAAACCGATCAACTGCTGAAAAGCCCGTACGCCGAGCAATACCGTCGGCTGGAAACGGAGCACCAGGCCATTGCCGCCCGACGGCAGCAGGCCGTTCTGACGCTGAATAAGGCGCTTTCCAACGACAATGCGCAGGGCGTGGAGCAAACCCGCATGCTCATCAGCCAGCGCGATCAGGAAGCCAAAGCCGTTAAAAACCAGGTCGTTGATTTAATCAAAAAGAACAATCCCGTCGGCGACACCAGCGACGTAAACTACGTCTTTTTGCGGTTTGTGCTGGATTTCCTGCCGCATGGTCTGATTGGTCTGCTCATTGCCGTCATCTTCAGTGCATCAATGGGGTCAATTGCGGCTGCTTATAACTCGCTGGCTTCCACGACGATTGTGGATATTTATAAACGGCTTTTCTGCAAAAGTTACAGCGATGGGCATTACCTGAAAGCGTCGCGGGTTGCCACGGTCATCTGGGGCTTGTTCTGCATCGTTGTGGCCCAGTTTGCCACCAAGCTCGGCAGCATGATCGAAGCCGTCAACATTCTGGGTTCGCTGTTTTACGGAGTCATACTGGGGATTTTCCTGGTGGCCTTTTATTTTAAAACCATCGGCGGGCGGGCTACATTCTGGGCCGCCGTGCTGACGGAAGCAATCGTTATCTGGTGCTGGTGGGCGGAGGTGACGGCTTTTCTGTGGCTCAACGTCATCGGCTGTGTGCTGCTGATCGGCATTGCCTGGCTGCTGGAAAACGTCATGCCCTCGAAAACCGTACGGCCGACCGAAAGTCTACCGACTTCCCAATAAAAATACAGCCCACGGTTTAAGCCGTGGGCTGGAAAATTCAGAAACGCGGGTCCTGCACCTGTTTAGGCTTTCTTCTTTTTTCCTTTGACGGGTGTTGCCGGCATCATCGCTTGGTAATCGCTAACACCTTTCTGAATACCGTCTTTGTAGAACCGGAAAACCGGGTCGTTTGAAGCCTCGCCCAGCGCCAGCGCCTTTTTAGCCAGCGGCAGAGCCTCGGCAACTTTTCCCATTTTCGACAGAAGCTGCGCCTTGATCCAGACGTTGGCGTAGGTTTCTTTCAGGCCAATCGATTTGTCAATCCAGGATAGCGCCTGATCGAGGTTCCGGTTTTGGAAAAGGTTCCAGTTGGCCGCAGCTTGCAGCACCCCGGCGTCCTCGGGCTTATCGGCAACGGCTTTTTCGATGTTGGCCTGCGCATTAGCCAGAACGTTGACTCTCAGGTTGGCCGTGGCCCGTGTATCGGCCCAGTCCAGGTTGAAATTGGCGGTGCTGTCGGTCAGGTCGCTGAAGCTCAGGCTGAACGTTTCCGTCATTTTGCTCATTTTTTCGGCTTTAATCTGAACCCGAAGGGCATCTTCCTCCTTTTTATAACCATTAGGGATTCCTTCTTCCGCACTCGCCGTTGGGTTTTTGTTGAAGATGAGGGTCCATTCGCCCTGGTTCGGAATTGAAAAAACCGAGTAGGTGCCAGCCGGGAGTTTCTGCCCCTGAACCATAACGTCCGTGGAGGTTTTAAAGTTGGTTGCAGCATTGGCACCCGTCCGCCAGAGCTGCCCGATGGGGGCCAGGGGCGTTTGAGCTCCCAAAGCCGCACGGCCTTTCAGGCTGGGTCGGGAGTAGGTAACCGTGAAGTCGGTGGTGCCCACCGTCTGAATCAGGGTTGCGCCCGGACTAGCCTGCGGTAATTTGATTTGCGCGAAGGTAAGCTGTGCCCCCAGCGTCAGCATGGCCAGAATGGATAATTTCTTCATGACGTAAATTAATTGTATGTCGTAGTATATTGAGGACGAAATTGCAGTTTTTTAAAGTCAAAGCCAACATTCCTTTTCGAAATGCACCGTAAACCGCTATTAAATCTGCTGCTCAACCACCAACCCGCCGATGAAAATGAACAGCGGATGCTGGAACAAACCATCCAGTTCGTCCAGAATCACGCTGATTGTTTTGAACGCCATCTTCAGATCGGGCACGTGACGGGTTCGGCCTGGATTGTCAGCCCGGATCGTCAGAAGGTGGTTTTGCTGCACCACGCCAAACTCGACCGCTGGTTTCAGCCCGGTGGACATGCCGATGGCGACCCGGATGTGCTGGCGGTGGCCCTGCGGGAAGCGGAAGAAGAAACGGGGCTGCTGGATTTGAACGTAATCGGTCCGGGTATTTTCGATGTGGATGTGCACACCATTCCGGCCCGGCAGAATGAGCCCGAACATCTGCATTACGACATCCGGTTTTTGCTGGAAGCCGCCACGGACCATCCCTTCATCCGGACGCGGGAAACAAAAGACGTCCGGTGGGTTGCCTATGGCGAAATTGAAAGTTTAACCTCCGAAAAGTCAATTTTAAGAATGAAAAATAAAGTTATTGCTAAAAACTAAAAACATAGTTATGTTTTTGCTGTTATATTAGCATCGGAAACGGATTGTTTAGTTTTCGCAGTACAACAAAACCACAGGAAAATCATGAAGACGATATTAGGGACCTGCCTGGGTCTGTTAGCGATAGCTTTGGCTATCCCGGCCCTTGCGCAGGATAAACTGAAGAATGATCCGACCTACTCGACGTCTAATTATAAGCATCCTAATAAAGCGGCAGCTGCCCGTCAGTGGGAGCCGGAGAAAGGCATCGAGTTTAAAAGGCGTAAAGCACGGCCGCAAAACATTGCTTCCTACCGCGAACAGCAGCGTCGGGGAGGCATCGGAGACCCGGCCATTGCTGTACCGGCAACCCCCTCCGTGGCCAACCGGAATTACAAGCAGCAAAACCGGATGGTGAACCCGCAGCCGGCCAACAAACCGGAGGTAGCGACCACGCAACCCGAAGCCGACGAAAGTGTGGGCAACTAATAAAAACGATTCAGAAGAGACCACCTCAGCAATGGGGTGGTTTTTTTATGCCCACACTCTCGGCCTGGACAAGCAATTACAGTTGGTTAAACAGTTGAAAAGCCGTTCGGGCTTCAAGAAGAAGAAAAGCATCTACCGGGCTGCCGTTCAGCACGACGAAACGTTTCTGCAGGAAGGGTTTGAAACCCGCCGAAAACACAGTTTCAACGTGGAATGGCTCGCCCGCACGGCGTTGCGCAACTGGTTTGGCCTGATTGGTGTGGCCGCCATCTGTTCGTCGGATGCCGCCAAAATTACCGGTTTTGGCCGTTAAGCCGTTGTGGAAAGCCCCTGCTGGTAGAGCCGGAAGTTTTCGTCGTCAAAGCAAACGAATTGGACCTCATGAACCGAAGTCTCCCGCTGTTGGCCGAATTCCTGAACGGTTTTCAGGGCGATGGCGCAGGCCTGGTCTTTCGGGTACCGGTAAACGCCCGTGCTGATGTTGGGAAATGCCACGGTGATGAGCCCCCGTTCCGTGGCAATTTCCAGCACCCGGCGGTAGCAGCTGGCCAGCAGTTCCGGCTCGCGGCTGTTGCCACCGCGCCAGATCGGCCCAACGGTATGAATGACGTACCGGGCGGGCAATCGGTAGCCCCCGGTGATTTTGGCCTGGCCGGTCGGGCAGCCGTTCAGCATCCGGCATTCGGCCAGCAAGTCCGGACCAGCCGCCCGGTGGATGGCGCCATCGACACCACCTCCGCCCAGCAGGCTCGAATTAGCCGCGTTGACAATGGCATCAACCGCGCATTTTGTGATATCTCCCTGAATAACCGTAAGTTTCATGCGTCCGTGGGCCGTTAGTACTTCATCAGTTTTACCGTCCGCTGGGCACTGGGCGTCGAAAGCGTCAGAAAATACAGGCCGGGGGAAAGGCTGAGGGCCTGCAGGGAAAAATGGCTAGCCTGGTCGGATGCGTACTTCTGCTGCCAGACCACCTGACCCGCCGAATTGGTTACCGTTGCGTTGATGGTTTGGTTCAACGGGATTTCGTTCCACTGTACCGTAAGGCGATCGGCGCTGGTGAATGGATTTGGGTAAACCAGTAACGAATACGACTCAGCGGCAACGGTCAAGGCCCGTTCGAAATTTGGAATGCCGTAACCGAGTTCATTGTCGGGCTGGGTCCACTGGCTGCCCGACTGGCGCAGGCATTCGATAACCTGTTGAGCGGTCAGGCGCGGATTGGCCTGCCAGAAACCCGCTGCCAGAGCCGCCACCAGGGGAGCGGAATAGGACGTACCGTTGCCGGTGGTAATCAACCCCGATGAGGAACCCAGGGCGGTGCCTAAGCCGTAGGCCACCAGATCGGGTTTAATCCGCCCGTCGGCCGTGGGACCAAACGAACTGAAAGGCGCCCGGATGCCCTCGCGGTCGACGGCGCCGATGGACAGGATGGTGGCCACGTCGGCCGGGGCGCCGATGTAGCGCCAGGGGTCGTTGCCTTCGTTCCCCGCCGAAACCACCACCAGCATCCCCACTTCGGCCGCCCAGCGGGCGGCCCGGCTGATGAGTGTTGTTTGCCCGTTCAGATCGTTATAAGAATGGTTTTGCGTGGGATCATCGAAGGTAGTGTAACCCAGCGACGAGTTGATGACATCAACCCCCGAACTGTCGGCGTACTCAGCACCGAGCAGCCAGTTTACCTCCTCAACCGGCGTTTCACTCGTGGCGTCTTCCGTGCGCAGCAGAAGGTAAGAGGCTTTGTGGGCGGGTCCCACCAGCTGGTTTTCCTGATAACCAGCCATGATCGACAGCACGTTCTGCCCGTGGGAATCGTCTTCGAACACGCTCGTTTCTTTCTTCACGAAATCGTACGTACCGACCACGCACTTTTCGCTAAAAAGCTGGCTTAGGAATGGCACCTGATTGGCATTGCGAAAACCGGCATCCAGAACGGCTACCAGCATTCCTTCGCCCCGGTAGCCTTGCGCGTGCATTTTATCGACGCCAAGCTGAAGTAGCTGCTCGCGGGAGTTGCCGTACACTTGCGGGTCGTCTACCTGCCCGCGTTTGTCCCGGCGCCGGTTGGCCGCAAACTGTGCAAATCCGACCCGGGCCCGGCCGATGGAGCGGTTGCTTTCAAGGCCGGCCACAAACGGCAGGGCCCGAATGACCGTCAGATTGGCGTCGGTCGTTTCGACCAGAACGGCATTGGCCCAGCGCGAACTAAACCAGATTTTAGCCCCCGCCTGCTGAAGAGCCGATACATAAGCCGGATTGACCGGCAAATCCTTTTCCTGCACCAGAATGCCCTGTTTTTCCCGGCGGAGAATGGCCCGCTGGGAAAGAAATTGCTCCGGTCGGCTGACCGAGTAGGGCGAGTTGGCCTTGTCTTTCAGCAGAACCAGGTACTTGCGGTTCTGGGCCTGCGCCGACCAGCCTCCGGCTCCAAGCAGAAGCAGGAAAAGCAAAAGGTGTTTCATAAAGAATTGGTTTCCAGTGTGCCTGATAAGTATTTAGACTCATCGTAAACGGTTACGCCGAGTAATTTCCAATGGATTGTTCCTGATACTCCATACGCTATCGCGTGGTCTTTCGTTGCTTTCACGGAAACCAGTCGGGGTTCCCAGATATAGCCGCTAATTAAACCCGATAGATAAGTGTTGGCCGATATCACAACGGCTTGACCAGACGTGGAATCGGTGCCGGTTTCTACCATCAACTCTATCCTGTTGACCCAATTTTCGTCAAGCGTGCTGCGGCCAACCCGGTGGGGGGCGGGTAGTAGATTGCTGCCCGCATCAACGCCGAATGTCTTCGTCTGCTTGTTTTCCCGAACGTTGCTAACGCGGCTTGAACTGGCAGAAAGCAGTCCGACAACGAAAATAACGGCGGCAAAGAGGCCCATTTTTTCCCGGATCAGCTTGGTCGCCCGGAAGCAGATTACCAGAAAGAAAATAATAAGACCGATGTTCAGTAAAGTCCAGAAGAGGGGTAGCATCAGGTTGAGGGTAGTGTGTCTCCAAATCTACGCATCCTTTTACAATTTCCCGTATGAACGGAGCCACATATAATACCGGATGCCGTAATCAATCTGGGCCTTGCCGACACAGACCGGAGTTGACGAACAGAACTGCAACTGTACTTTTTCCCGGTAAATCAGCCCCACGTTCCGGGCGTATACTTCCAGGCGTTTGTCCTGATTAACCAGCGTGGAATCATTTTGTTGGATGACCGTGGCCGTTTCGGGAAACGTCTGATTCAGAACGCTGAACGGCTGGCCGGTATTGCGAAGCTGGTAGGTATCTTCCCCCAGCGTGTTGTAGGCATTGCCGTTCCACTGCAGCTGATCGGTCGGCGGAAAAAGGAGCTTGACGTAAGCCACATTGTTTTCCGTGCGGATGAGTTGATCGTCGGCAATCCGGACGCTGCTCACCGAGTCGGGTTGCCAGGGCTCCTGCTCGTTTGCCCGGCGGTAGCGTTCGATGCGAAAGGCGCTGCCGTTGGCCAGATCGATGGGCGAATCGGTCGTTATTTCGCGCAACTGGTAAGTCTGGGTCACCGGAGGTCCGTTGAGCGCAAAGCGTTGTTCCGTTACGTCGTACACGCGGAAAGAACCCGTCTCCAGCGAAACGTATTCGTAGCCGGGCGTGTGCGGTTCTGTGCTGGTTTGGCAGGCATACAGCCAAATAGATGTTAGAGCAAGCAACAATGCAGAGCGAAAATGAAAAATGGAGTGGCGTTTGGAATAGGACATGGATGTTGGCGTTAGAAAACGAAAATAAACAGTTTGGGCCAACGGAACAAACCGGGCTTTCCGAGCCGGGTGGCTTTTAAACTGTTGCGTCAATAATTTTGCCGATTGCCCAATTCCGACACCTGGATAGTAAAAAAGCCGTTCCAGCTTCGGGACGGCTTTTTTACTATTAGGAAACGCCGGTTATCAGGCCGTATGACCAAGGGCGGGCATGGCGAACGGTGTCGTTTCGTCCCCCCGTCCCGATTGGCGGAAGCTTTTCATGATCCAGCCACCCCCGATGACATCATCGCCTTCGTAGAAAACGGCGGCCTGTCCGGGAGCGATGGCCGAAACGCCCTGTTCGAAGAGAACCTTGATGCGGTCATCGGCTTCCTGCGTAATCAGCGCCGGTGTGCCCGGATCTTTGTAGCGAACTTTGGTAACGGTTTCCAGCGGTTTTTCGAGCGCGGCATATTTTTGAAGGTTCAACCGGCTGACAATCATACCGTCGCGGTACAGGTCTTTATCAATGCCCAGCACTACTTCGTTGGACTCCTTCCGGATGTCGGTAACAAAAACCGGGAAGCCCAGGGCAATGCCCAGCCCTTTCCGCTGGCCGATGGTGTAAAAAGGGTATCCTTCGTGCTTGCCAACCACTTTCCGGGTGCCGGTTTCGGCATCTTCCAGGATAAAATTGCCCCCCGCAACCGACTGTTCCAGCCCCGGAACGCGCCGTTTCAGGAAGCCCCGGTAATCGTTGTCGGGCACGAAGCAGATTTCGTAGGATTCTGATTTGGTAACCAGTTCAATAAACCCGCGGTCTTTGGCCATTTCGCGGATTTCCGATTTCCGCAGGTGTCCCAGCGGTAATTTGGTCCGGCTCAGGCTTTCCTGCGAAACGCCCCACAGAACGTAGGATTGATCTTTCAGGTTGTCGATACCGCGTGAAATAACAAAGCGACCGTTGGCGGTACTTTCATCGTTGACCTGCCGGATGTTGGCGTAGTGACCCGTTGCGATGAATTCGCAATCCAGCCGGTCGGCCCGGCGTAGCAGCGCATCCCATTTGATGTGGGTGTTGCAGAGCACACAGGGGTTCGGCGTCCGGCCTTCCAGGTATTCGCCCGTGAAATGGTCGATCACCGCATCCCCGAATTCGGAGCGGATGTCCAGGATGTAGTGCGGAAAGCCGAGGTTGACGGCGATGTTTCGGGCGTCGTTGATGGAGTCGAGGCTGCAGCAGCCGGTTTCTTTTTTGGTACCGCCCGACGAGGCATAATCCCAGGTTTTCATGGTCATGCCGATTACTTCGTAGCCTTGTTCGTGCAGCAGCACTGCCGCCAGGGAGGAATCGATGCCGCCACTCATGGCGACCAAAATACGTCCGTGTTTGCTCATGGTTTATCTAACAAGGTTCAAAGCCTTGCGATACGTGAATGTGTAAAAATGATTGGTAAAGCGTTCAAAGTCATTCTGGTGAACCCCTGGTAAGCAGCGGCAACGGCTCTTGCGCTGCTTACTTTTATTGGGCTAAACCGGCTTTCTGAGTGCAAAGATACTTTTTAACAAACTTTTCCCGAAATCCATTCCGCAATTGGTACTTGTTTCGAAACACCCGCCCGGGCGGGTGCGGCCTGTTTGAAAAGCTGCGGAGAGATCACAAAGTTATGGGGTTTCCCCACAAACTTTACGCGGGTGGTCCCAGGTGCTTGGCGAACCGGAGGAGTCGTGTTTGTTTTGGCGCATCAACGCTTGTTAAAACAGCTCCGCCATGAACCGCTTCCTGATTCTTATGCTTCTGACCACCTCGAGCGTGATGGCGCAATCCGTCGATTCGACGACAACGCCGACGATCCCGCCCAAAAGCAGTTACAAGTTTGGCTGGAGCGCGGAAATCGGAATCACTTACGCGATCACGAGCCTGCCAAACGTCCGATCATTCTTTGAAAGCAATCGTATTAAATCGCAGGGGAGCCTCGAGCCGTTTATCCACTTTGGGGTCAGCGCCCGGTATCAGCGACTCAAACTGACGGCGCAGGTTGGGATCAATTACAGCCATTTGAATGTGCCCCGTGATGAGGATTCTGTGGTGGCCCGGCTGGTCAAAGCTGGCTATACGGGGCTGTTAATCGGTTTCGACGTGGTCAATGGGCGGAATCGGCGCTTGTACATCAATGCGGGTGTGGGCGGTATCGGATACGAATACAGTGTGTACCGCCGAACTCGTCAGGCAGTTGCCGCTCAGAGCTTGCCGCAGTATAGTCAGCCGGGAAATGTTCCTTCTCTATTTCTGAACAACGGATATTGGGATGTTAATCTTGACTATGTACTCCGCGAGAAGCGCCCGCTAAGCTTTCTAACGGCTGTGCGGATCGGCTACCGGCGGGCTCTGCAACGCGAAGTCTGGCAGTCCGATGCTTTTCAACTCATCGGTGGCCCTTCTGATCGCATCAGCCAGTTTTATTTCCAGACCGTATTCGGCTTTTCAACCAATTATTTGAAAAATAGCCAGCGATGATGACGCTCCTGTTGATCGGTTTTTTGGGATGGCTGGGCGGGTCAGCCGACGAACGCGGGCAACCCCGGAGCGGCCAGGCCCGGCTGATTATCTACCGGCAACGCGAGTTTGGGGGGAATAACTATGGCATCAGGCTGAACGACCGAAAACTCGGTACGCTCTCGACCAATCGCTTTCTTCAGGTAGACCTCCCGCCGGGCCGCGTGAAGATTGAATCTGTGAAAGATTATTTCTCGGAAAATCAGCAACTGTTGCTCAACTTGCAGCCCGGGCAGACGTATTACGTTAAAGCCGTGGAAGATATTGATTTTTTGACCCGGACGCTGCTCATGGCACCCATGAAGCCGGAGCAGGCCGAACGCGAACTACGCAACCTCAAACCAGCCAAGTCTAATTGGCCTGATTCAAACCCTTAACGTGTAGTTTGGCAATGCCGTCGCGCCCGAAGCCCTATTCGATCCTGCTTTTCACCGTTGTTGCTGGCGGTCTGCTCAGCTATTGGGGAGGGTTGCTGTACAAGGGCGTATGGCAGCAAACCGATGAACTCCGGCCGAATGTGGGCGGACTGGCCCGGTATCTGCTGGGAATTCTGTTGCTGCTGGGGATCATCTGGGGCATTGCCCACCTTAGTTACCGGCTGGCGTTCCGGCGGTGGCTGACTCGCCGGGAGACGCGGTTTTATTACGGGATCTGGCTGTGCGTGTTGGCGGATCTGCTGTTCGAACTGCTGCAACTACGGACGGATCGGGAACCCGAATTTGTGGATGAAAACCTGCTGGTTACGGGAGTTCTGCTGGCGTTTGTTCTTGCTTACGGCTACGTAGCTGACGCGCTCCGGACCCGCCGGGAACAAATCGAACTGGTGCAGCAAAAAACCGAAGCCGAGCTGACCGCCCTGAAAGCGCAGATTAACCCTCATTTTCTGTTCAATGCCCTCAATACCATCTACAACGAAGCACAGCGGGTTGATAACGAGAACGTGGCTGACATGATCCAGCAGTTGTCGGGCATCATGCGTTTTACGCTGCAGGAATCCAAACAACCGCTCACCTCGATCGATAAGGAACTGCAGTTTCTGGAAAAGTACCTGGCGCTGCAACGGGCCCGGTTGCCCGAAAGTTCTTATTTTCGCCTGTCAGCGCAACTGGACTGGGATGGCCAGCCGGCCCAGATTCCGCCGTTATTGCTGGTTCCGTTTGTCGAAAATGCGTTTCAGTACGGTATCAGTCTGACCCAATCGTCGTACATTGAGCTGGAGATCACCATCGAAAACCGCGTAATGCGAATGCAAATCGTCAACAGCCGGACCCGGGCCAGCACCCGACACGGCACGGGTACGGGCATTACCAACGCCCGGCAGCGACTGGCCCTGATGTATCCCAACCGGCACGAGCTGCGCATCAGCCAGACGGCCAGTTCATTCCGGGTCGAGCTGACCATTAATCTGTAAGGAGCTATGCTTGAAGCGATTGCCATCGACGACGAACCCGCGGCCCTGGAGGTAATCCAGCGTTACGCGGCAAAAGTGCCGTTTCTGAACCTCTCACAAGGCTTCCTGAACACCACCGAAGCGCTGTCGGCTCTGCACACGCAGCGGGTCGACCTGTTGTTTCTGGATATTCAGATGCCCGACGTGCTCGGAACCGATTTTGCCCGGCTGATTTTGCCCTTCCACAAAGCGGTTATTTTCACCACGGCTTATGCCGATTACGCCGTTGAGGGGTTTACCCTGCAGGCACTCGACTACCTGTTGAAACCCATTGAATTCGGGCGGTTTTTACAGGCCTGCAACCGGGCCTATGCGCAATTGAAACCACAGGGCGAAAATTCGTCCAGCATTTTTGTGAAAGATGGGTACGACTGGATTCGCATTCATCTGGATGAAGTGCTGTACATTCAATCGGACACCAACCTGCTCTTTATTCATGAGCAAAACCGGCAGGTTTGTACCCGCATGACCATCGCCGACATGCTCGCGACCCTGCCCGCCGATCGGTTTATCCGCGTTCATAAATCCTACATCGTGGCTCTGAAAGCCATCCGCCGGATCGAACGGCATCAGCTTACGGTGGGCAACGTTACCATCCCGTTGGCGGGGAGCTACCGCGACGTGGTCGGGCAACGGCTCCTGCGGAAATAGGGTGGGGCCAAGTGCATCCGTGAGGGTGAAAAGCCGTCTTCTCGGGAAGAATATTTTACCGGTAGCTGGTTTCCATTTATAAACCCGGTTTACATTTGCTGAACCAGTTGCTGATCGCTGGTTTGCCGCTTGACGCTGTGCCGCAACTTGATCAGATGCACTCGGATGGGGCAGCCACCGTCAAACGGCAAACCGGAAATCGTAAATCGAAATTTCATGGCTTTAAAAACAATCGTTAAAATCAGTAATGTAACCAACCTGAGCGATGCCCGCTATTGCGCTGGCATGGGTGTCGACCTGTTGGGTTTTTCAATGGACGAAAGTTCCGAACAGTATGTGGCCCCCGAAACCTTCAAGGAAATTCGTTCGTGGGTGGCGGGTCTGCACATTGTCGGGGAAACAACCTCCATAGACCCGCTGGAAATCGAGCGGCTGCTGGAACTGTACCAGCCGGATGTGCTGCAAATTGAGGAGCCCGCCCTGCTACCTTACCTGTCGACCTTCGACAGTCGGCTGATTCTGAAAGCGGATCTTGCCCTGCTCACCCTCGATCAGCTCGAAACCTACTTCTCGGCTATCCAAACCGATCAGGTCGATTATTTCCTGCTCGAAAGCAAAGGCAATTTCCATCTCGACGACGATCTGAAGGCCATCCTTCAGCGGCTGGCGACCCACTATCCCATTCTGCTCGGTACCGGTTTTACAGCGGAGTCCGTCCACGACCTTCTGACCGAGCTTCCCATCCAGGGCATTGCCCTCACCGGCGGGGACGAAGACCGGCCCGGCTCCCGCGATTTTGGCGAACTGATGGACATTCTGGAAGCCTTGGAAACTGACGATTAAATTATTAGGTTAAACCCGGTAGTATGTATTACCTATTATCCGGTTTAGCGTACTTCCATCCGGACCCGCGTCCACTCTTCCCTTCTTTCTTTTAAGCTACCGAAAACGGCTCTAGGTTTACAGCGTGTTCAACAAATACGATCATGACCAAACGCTTAGAACGTTATCGCGACGAGGCCATGCTGGGCGGGGTAGCCGCCGGTCTGGCCCATTATTTCAATATTGACCGGACGCTGATCCGGGTGCTGTTTGTAGCCGGTTTTTTCCTGCCGCACGTGCCGTCCCTGATAATTTATGCTATCTTGTGGATCGTGCTACCGGAACGGGTCGCCGGCTACTACACGGCTTATCAGTCCGAACCTTCAACTAATGTGTACACAACTATGAATACAAATGAACGCAATGGTAACGTCGTGGGGGGAGCCATTCTGGTGGGAATCGGTTTTCTCTTTCTGCTCGACCGCTGGTTTGACATCAATTTTGGCGATATGTGGCCGCTGATCCTGATCGGTATTGGTGCGTGGCTGATCGCCAAAGACCGCAACCGGAACAACGACAACGATGTGCCCCCTCCGCCAAACCGCTACACCAGCGGCAATGACCCCTATAACCCGGGGCCCGGCACCACGGATCCTTATTCGACGAATCCACCGCAAAACCCCCTCTAACCACATGAACCGAACAGGCTTATTCTGGGGAATCGCGCTGATTACGCTGGGCGTGGTATTTCTGGCTCACAATTACAATTGGTTTGAGATAGACTGGAGCTTCTTCTCCAACTTCTGGCCGGTGCTGATCATCCTGGCGGGTTTAAACCTGATCTTTGCGCGCCGGAATTCGGGAGCCGCCGTTGTAACGACGGTCCTGTTGGCGGTATCCGTGCCGCTGGCGATAGTCGGAGCCTTCCACGGGGATCGCTGGGATAACGATCGCAACGGTTTTCATTACAATTACGACGAAGAGAGCGACGAGGAAACGGATGAGCGGCAGGAACGCGCGCAAGAAGACAACGATGGTGAGGAGAACGACCGGCCTAAAGTACAAACCAGCCACATTGCCGAACCGATGGACCCCACGATTACGCAGGCCACCCTGAAGTTTGAAAGCGGAGCCGGACGGTTTTACATCGGTTCTTTGTCGGATAGCCTTGTGGAAGCCGATACCCGCATGAGCGTCAGCAAGTACAGTGTTTCGGTGAGCCGAAATTCTGAAAGCAACTCGGCGGATGTGCACGTAAAGCTGGACGACGACAACATCGACCTGAAATCCGGCGAACTGATTAATCAGGTGGATTTACGGCTGAACCAAAAACCGTCGTGGTCGTTTGATTTTGGCATCGGTGCCGGGCAGGCCAACTTTGATTTGAGCGCCTACACTGTCCGGTCGGTGAAGCTGGAAGCCGGTGCCGCCGATCTGGACCTCAAACTGGGCGATCGGGCACCACTTTCTGACGTGAAAATCGAGTCAGGAGTAGCCTCCGTTACGATCAGAATTCCGAAGACGACGGGTTGTCAGGTGGAAACCAAAGGCGCTCTGAATATTAAAAAGCTGGACGGTTTCGTTGAAATCGGCGGGGGCATTTACCAAACGCCCGGATACGCAGCCAGCCCCAAAAAGATCAACGTTGACTACGAAGGCGGGGTGTCACGCTTTGCCATCGAACGGTATTGAAACCCTATTACAGAACAAAAAAGGCCGCCCGGAATTCCGGGCGGCCTTTTTAATATCCTGAAACTGGAGTGGGTGGGCATCGGTAAACCGCTTGCCGCTCACCCGGTATTTTAACCGTTAAAGTACTATGTATAGCAAGGTACCTTATATTAATGTACATTTAGAATAACAAAAGTAGAGTTCAGCTTAACAGGCGGTTCTTAACAAACGCACAAACAACAAATACCATGAAAACGCTAGTTACTACCACCTTCATTGTGCTGATTTTAGGAATGGTTTCCGTTTGCTTTGCCGATGGTAACGAAGACGTTGTTGAGGGAAAATCATCGTTTCACTCTGCGGTGTATCCGGTAGCCAGCACCATGAAACTAAGTGTAAAGGTCAATAAGGCCCAAAACTGCCAGGTTGATATTCGGCTGCTGAACCAAATGTGGGAGACACTGACGGTGTTGAAACTGGGCAAAGACAACGAATCTTCAACCATTCGGTTTGACCTGAATACCCTGGAAGACGGCCAATACCGGGTTGAAGTGTCGGACGGGATCAGAACCGAAGTCAAAACGGTAACCCTGCAAACCCGCCCCCCCGTTGCAATCGCCTACCGGTCTGTCTGTCTGAATTAAAGACGGTGAATCTTTACAATTTGATAATCCACCCGCGTCGGGATTCGGGTACATTTGAACCACATTTGTCTTCTCTGGTTCATTGGGTAACAAACATGTAGAGAGGCTCGGGCAGCCGCTGTTTCAACGCTTGCAATTACAAATCCGGGCCCTTCGCCGGGATTTATTTTTTGGAGTCTGTAAAATCCGCTATTCCGCCGGAGTTCCGGTGGTTTGGTGATGCAGATACCGAATGTGGGATTGCAGGTCGGCAATTTGTTTAGAAAGAAAACGGGTCGATGCTTTTTGCTGAAGCGATTGCCGGAGCGCCAGGCAGTGGTTCATCAGTTGGTCGTCCGCATCGGTCAGCAACGTTACTTCATGCGCCTGCTGCCGGATTCCCTCGGTCAGGCCCAGCAAAATGGTTTCTGACTGGTCGGTCATAACGGCCATACGCAGCACGGTTACGGATGAGTCGAGCGAAGAAATGGATTGAAGCTGATGCCGTTGCAACTCGGTTGTTGCGGGAGCGACCCGCCGTGGGGTGGTGGATGGAGCCAACTGACAGAAGCGCCAGGCTCCCCAGGCGGTTAATCCCATGAGCAGAAGCAGCCAGAAGACCTGATTGAGCCTTCGGAGCAGCAGAATTCGGAAAGAATGCGTCACGTTGAGTGCTAAAAATTTGGGGGCGTACGGGATGCGCTGGTGTTTCATTCTAATACCTTAACAATCAACCACCAATAAGGTTTTCAGCCGCGCCGGTGGGGTGGGGTTGCCGGGGCGTTTGTTTGTCGGGATTGACCGCCCGGTTCAGGGCCGCCAGAAACAGGTAATAGCCCCGGTGGTACCAGGTTCGGAACCGTTCGCTGGCTTCCGGGTTGTAGTTTGGCACGAAGCTGAGCAGGCGGTCCAGATCAAAGGAATCGGCCGCGACACCCGCACCGGCCCGCTGACCGTCCAGCGCGTTGCAGGCTTGCTCGAAATGGTTGGGCTGCGGAATCATCAACACGGGTTTGCCCAGGTAAAACGCTTCGCAGACGGATTCAAAACCGGCCGTGGTAACCACCGCCCGGCAGTTCTGCATGGCATCCAGAAACCGTTGTCCGTCGATGGCGTGGTAGGTCAGGGTGGCGTCAATCGGTTGTTCAGCGGCTTTTGTGGCCGAATGGAAACACCGCAACGGCAGGTCCGGATGCCGGTGATGCGCGTCGACCAACTGTTCGACCAGCCCCGGATTGGTGGTGTAGGCCAGCAAAAAGTCGCCGTTGGAAGGGGTTCGCTCAATGGCGTCCCGGCGCAGCAGGGGAGGAACCACCCGCAGCCGGCTGCGGGGCACTTCGGCTTGTTCGTCGAACGACAAGGCCAGCAGTTCCCGGGCACCCCAGGCCGTTAGGGTTGAGGTAAACTTAAACAGCAACTGATCGATGACCTGCCCGGCCGGAAAGACAAAATTGGGGTGAAACGCCAGGTATTGGTGGGCGATGCAAATCATGGGCACCGCCGGGCGGTAAAAACCGTAGGTCAGCCCGCCCAGTAACTCGTAAAAATTAACGACCAGGTCCGGTTTGAGCGCGTCGATGGCATCCCGAATCTGACGCAGGCTGCGCCGGTAAGTACGGATGTGCCGGAGGGCTTGCCAGGCGGTTTTTGACGGCTGGAGGGCGTGGGTTTGCGTATGGTAGACCAGCCCGGGACTGAGCAGAGGGGTAACCGGGGCCGGAAACTGATCGGTGAAAAAGGCCGGAGCCGGTCGGTTTCGGGTGACGCCCACCAGCGCTCCCACCACTTCGTGGCCAGCCGATCTGACCAATTCGGCTAACGAAAGCGCCTGGGTCAGATGACCACGGCCTTCTCCCTGTACCAGAAACAAAATGCGCATAAGCGAATTAATGGACGGTTTCAGGTACGAAGCTAGCTTCTGAACATTACATGAATTTTACGGCCAAATGACCAAACCGCTCAAATTCAACGGCTTTTTAAACGTTTCTTAACACTTTCTTAACAATCTCTTTTTTCGGATACCGACGCAAACCCGTTACCTTGCCAGCTCCTATTTTTTCGTCAGTTGCAGTCGTTATCATCATCTTTTTCCCGGCATGATTTTGGGCCGGATTTCGTCTGGGGAACCGCCACGGCGGCCTATCAGGTAGAAGGGGCGCACCAGACCGACGGGCGTGGACCTTCCATCTGGGATACCTTTACACACGACCGGCGCTGGGGGCGTTTTCGGGATCACGGCGATGTGGCCTGCGAGTTTTACCACCGCTACGAATCCGACCTGGCCTTAATGAAAAGTATGGGTTTCAAAGCGTTCCGGTTTTCGCTGTCGTGGTCCCGGATTATGCCGGACGGTACGGGGCGGGTCAACGAAGCGGGGCTGGCGTTTTACGACCGGCTGATTGACACCTGTCTGCGGCTGGGCATCGAGCCCTGGGTGACGCTTTACCACTGGGATTTGCCGCAGGCGCTCGAAGCCAAGGGCGGCTGGACCAACCGGACCGTTCTCCGCTGGTTTTCCGAGTATGTTGAGTGCTGCACCAAAGCCTTTGGGCATAAGGTGAAAAACTGGATGGTGCTGAACGAGCCGCTGGTGTTTACGGCAGCCGGTTATTTTGCCGGGATTCACGCGCCGGGCCGCCGGGGTTTGTGGAATTTTCTGCCGGCGGTTCACCACGTCGTGATCTGCCAGGGCGAAGGGGGGCGAATCATTCGCCGGAATGTTCCCAACGCCCGCATTGGTACCACTCTTTTCTGCGCCCCGGTAGAACCCTACACGCCCAACATCCGGGATGTGCGAACCGCCGACCGGATCAACGCCCTGGGCAACCGGCTTTTCATCGAACCCAGCCTTGGCCTGGGCTACCCGGTGCAGGACGCCCCGTTGCTGAAGCAAATCCTGACCAAGTACGCCAAACTGGGGGACTTGCAGCGGGCGGTTTTTGATTTCGATTTCATCGGGTTGCAAAATTACTTCCGGCTGGTGGTGCGCCACGACTGGTTTACTCCTTACGTCTGGGCGCGGGAAGTAAAGCCCCGGCAGCGACGCGTATCCGAAGTTACGGCGATGGACTGGGAGGTGTATCCGGAAGGAATTTATCAGATCATCCGGCAGTTTGCTCAGTACGAAAAGGTGAAGGAAATCATCATTACCGAAAACGGAGCGGCTTTTCCGGATCGGCTCGTCAACGGCCAGGTGGACGATCCGCAGCGGGTAACATTCTACCAGAATTACCTCCGCCAGGTTTTGCGGGCCAAACAGGAAGGACTGAAGATCGGGGGGTACTTTGCCTGGTCACTGATGGATAATTTCGAATGGGCGGAAGGCTACCGACCCCGTTTTGGGCTCATCTACGTCGATTACCCCACGCAGCAGCGCATCATCAAACAATCGGGACATTGGTTTCGGCAATTCCTCACTAGTTGACAAATTGTTGCCGGTTTAAGGGGCCAGCTCCTTCCGTTAAGGTACTTTTTGCGAAAATTTGAAAAATAGTTTGGGGAAAACGGTGATTTCTGGTGCTCACCTGTCTCTATAGTTGTGAAGGCAGTAGCCTCTCATCATAGGTTGGTTGAGCACAGGCTCCGGCGCTTGCCGGAGTTTTGTGTTTTTAAGGGGCCGTTCGAAATGTAATGAAAACCCGCTGCGGTCGTCTATGCCTGAAAGCAAACTTACTCCCTGGACTCATGAAAATAGCGCAGTTGTTAACGGTTTTGGTTTTTGTCTTAACAGTCGCAGCAGGTCTGGCACAGCCACTGACGGGCTATCAGATCAACGGGCACGTTCGGGGCTTGTCCGACCAAGCGAAAATTTACCTGATCGACGGTGGAAAGGGTAAGGTCCTGGATTCGGCGGTGGTACGGCACGAACGGTTTGCCTTTAGCGGGACTGTGCCGGAGCCGGTTTTTGTTTATCTGTATGCTGGAAAAGGCCCTGTAAGCCTGAAACTGACCGATATTCTCTTGGACAACCGGACGCTGGCGGTGGAGGCACCGAAACCCGTGTACGATAGTGTGGTGGTCAGCGGCTCGGACATTGACCGGCTTTGGAAGGAATGGTGGCGCAAAGATCAGCAAATTGGTTACCAGCGCATCCGAATCAAAAAGGTGTATGAGACCTTACTGGCGAAAAACGATACCGCTAACGCCCGCCCGTTGAAGCAAATCGTGGACGAGATGACCGCCCATCGGATTGATTTACTGAAAACGTACGTAAAACAGTATCATACTTCCGCCGTTGGGGCCGTGCTGCCGACCCTCTGCGCCCTGGGCAAGTACCTGACCCGGGCCGACTACCTGGAAATGTACCAGATGCTATCCGTAAACTGGCAACAATCCCGTTTCGGCCGGGAAATTCTGCAAGAAGCCGGGCGGCAAACGCCCTAATCCGCCAGCCTGGGCCCGATCAAAAACGGATCAAAACGCAAGGGATACGGCCTTGCTGGTCGAGACTGAGGGTCAATCGGTTAGACTGTCAGGCAACCGAGTAAAGTAGCTGTAATGAAAACAAGATACATTAAATGTAACCAATGATTGATTAGTTGTAAACATGGCATTGTTATTGCCCTTTCGTGAACCTATGGCTACTCTTGCCGCCTGTCAGCGGTTAATTGAACAAGCGTAGCAAGCACATACATGACGCGAAAAGGTCTGGTATTAATATGGTTGGGGGTGCTGCTGTCAGCGGTACTAGCGTTATTCTGGTACAGCGACTGGATCTACCAGTTGCCGACGCCCGTACCCGAAAATTACAAACCGGTGAAAACCGGAACCGTTATTGCCCTGGAAAACCGACCGGATATACCGCCGACTCAACCGGTTCTCCTGCATTTCTTTAACCCGGACTGTCCCTGTTCGCGGTTTAACAAGCCTCATTTCCTGTCCCTGGTGCGGCAGTTTGGTCAGCAGGTAGCTTTTGTCGTGGTCGTTATGAGTACAAAAAGTTACTCGGTGCGGCAGATCCAGGAAAAAATCGGGTTGGACATACCGGTATTATTCGATGCGTCCCTTGCCACGGCGTGCGGGGTGTACTCGACGCCCCAGGCCGCGCTGCTGGACGCTCACCACCGCTTGTACTACCGGGGAAACTACAACCGCAGCCGCTACTGTACCGACGAAAAGACCAGCTACGCCCGAATTGCGCTGACCGAATTACTGCAGAAAAAAGCCCGGGTGAACCTTGATCCGCTGGCCCTGACGGCCTACGGCTGCGGTGTCACGTATTGCACAAACGACTCTCTACTACCAAAAAAATAAACATGAAGTATCCGTCAGCCGTAGCCGGTAACCTGGCCCGCGACCTTCTTTCTGGCGTTCAGGAGCGATCCGACCGCCTGATGAATTTCTTTTTATCGGGCTATTTTCTGATCGGCCTGGTCTTCGCGGTTTTTTACGACACCTGGCTCATTGCCCTCGGGGTGGGCGGTCTCTCGCTGCTGGCGTATTACTCTGTCAAACGACTCCTGCCCGATTCGGATCTTTACCAGTATGTCTTGAGCGTCGTACTCGGCGTTTTCATGGCCCAATATATCTACCAGATGCACGGGCTTTTTGAAATGCATTTTTTTGCGTTCATTGGCAGCGCCCTGCTGATTACGTATCAGAAATGGAAGTTGCAGATTCCGATGCTGGTGGTCGTGCTGGTGCATCACGCGGTGTTTGGCTATTTGCAGAACGCTGGGTTTGAGGAAATCTATTTCACCCGGCTTGACTATTTTGACCTGTCGACCTTCATTATTCACATTCTGCTGGCGGCCGTCATTTTCTTTATATGCGGGCTGTGGGCCTACATGCTCAACAAATACCACGAGTTGCAATTCCAGCAGACGATGGAAATGGTGGAGTTGCAGAAGGAAGCCCAGCTCTCGCTGGAACGCAAACGCAACGAAGAAAGCCAGAAGAAGGCCAACGAGCAACTCCGGGCGTCTAACCTGGAGCTGGAAAAAGCCCGCCAGGAAGCCGAGCAGGCCAATCAGGCCAAGAGTATTTTCCTGGCCACCATGAGCCACGAGATTCGCACGCCGATGAACGGGGTGATCGGGATGGCAACGCTGTTGCAGGAAACGGAGCTGACCGAAGAGCAGCGGATGTTCACCGAAACCATAACCACCTGCGGAGATACGCTGATCAACGTCATCAACGATATTCTTGATTTCTCAAAAATCGAATCCGGCAACTTGGAGCTGGAAAACGAGGATTTTAACCTGCGGCAGTGTATCGAAGACGTGCTGGATATCTTTGGAACCCGGGCCACCAAACTCGGCCTTGACCTGATTTACGACATTGCGGAAGACGTACCGGTGCAGATCGTGGGCGACCTGTTGCGGTTGCGGCAGGTGCTGACCAACCTGGTTGGCAACGCCATCAAGTTTACCGAACGCGGTGAGGTCTGCGTTCTGGTCAGTCTCGAACCGAATCAGCCGACGGATAAACTCCAGGTCCGGTTTGATGTAAAGGACACAGGTATTGGTATCCCGGCCGATAAAATGAGCCGGCTCTTCAAATCGTTCTCTCAGGTCGACTCGTCAACAACGCGCAAGTACGGCGGTACGGGGCTTGGTCTGGCCATCTCCCAGAAGCTGGTTCGGTTGATGGGCGGAGACATCCACGTCAGCAGCGAACCCGAAAAAGGATCAACCTTTTCGTTTACCATCAGCACCTACCCGGGCACAAAAAAACTGACTCCCTACACCAGCGGTAGCATGGCCGATCTGGAAGGGAAGCGCATCTTGGTGGTGGACGACAACGCCACGAACCTGGCCATCCTGAAACGCCAGTTCGAGTTCTGGAAGTTGCGGCCGGTGCTGGCAACCTGCGGGGAAGATGCCCTGGAACTACTGTCCGGAAATCCCGCAATCGATCTGGTTATTACCGATATGCAGATGCCGGGCATGGATGGCGTAATGTTAGCCGGGCAAATTCGGGAGAAGGTTCCCGGGCTGCCCATCATCCTGCTCAGCTCCATCGGTGAAGAATTAAGGGACGATCAGCGCCAGCTATTTGTGTCGGTGCTGACCAAGCCCATCCGGCAGCATGTCCTGAGCAAGCACCTGCAGGACGCGCTTCAGAAGACCCGGCTGATGCCCCGCGAGTCGGCAGCCCAGAAAAAACTGTCGGTTGAATTCAGTGCAAAATACCCCTTTGTTCTGCTGGTGGCCGAGGATAATCTGATGAACCAGCACGTCATTATGCATATCCTGCGGAAGCTGGGGTATCAGCCTGACATGGTCAATAATGGACAGGAAGCCCTGAAGGCTGTCCTTCAGAAAGAGTACGAACTGATCCTGATGGATATGCAGATGCCGGTTATGGACGGTCTGGAAGCCACCCAGCATATTCGGCAACACCTCGACAAACAGCCGGTCATCGTTGCCCTGACAGCCAACACCATGGAGGGCAACGAGCAGGAATGTCTGGATGCCGGTATGGACGATTTTCTCAGTAAGCCCGTCAAACTGGAAGAACTGATGACGAAGCTGGAGAAGTGGTATCAGCAACCGACCGAAGCGAAGCTGTGAGGGCTTTTTTTCAGGTAAGCCCCCTCTTCGACGATCAGAATTTTTACCAGCGGAACGAGCTGGCCGTTGAGATCCGGTACGTGCTGAATGGGCCGGGATACAATGCCGTTCTGCATTAACCAGTTATCAATGCCGGTGTTTTCCGAATAGTTTTTAATGTACGCGTACCCGTCAGGGCAGGGAGCATCCGTCAGGTTGATGCTGACCCGGCAGTAGGGGAAGTTAAGCGCTTTATCCATGAGTTGAACCGTAAGCCGGCCATTCTTGTAATTCCCCAATTTAACGACTACGTCGGTGCCTTCGTGGGTGTAAATCGCGCTCGTCATGGATGTTCGCTTTTGAGTGAATGAATAGGATTCGTGATAACCTGCTGTTCTGACGGAGCAACTGGAGTCAGAAGAGGGAGCAACCCAGCTCGTTTTTATATTGCTTGTGTATGCAATTATAAATATATTTGTTTATGAAAGCAAGTTTTATGGAATAAATTCTATTCGTTTTTTCAGGACGCACCGCACCCTTTACGGAAGGGATCGATTGGAAGAGGTGGGCGCGCAAAGCAAACGCAGCATTCCCGCTTTGGTTACGCTGCCATTGGCGTCCTTAACTGAATAAAATCGTTAACGCAATCATAACAAACGTGAGGATGACCAGCCAATCCGGGCGGGCGGGTTGGGGGCTTTTTCGCGACGGTTTTCCAGACTGGTTATAGAAAGTGGCAAACCGGGCCGAACGGGTATGAAAAGAGCGAAGAAAAGGCAGTAGGACAGTCATGATTCCTGGGGTTGTTTCACCCCCAAAACTGCACTCCACTCCTTAATCCGATTTAAAGATAGCCTTAGAATTTACTTAGAACACTAAAGTTCGTAGGTCACGGTTTGCCGCAGCACCGGGCCGCCTTCCGGTTTAAACGAAACCAGCAGGAGACCTTTTTTATTGGTTTTGCGGTAGGTTTCGGTCTGGTAAAGGATGCGGCTTGTTTCGAAACCCAGCATCTTTTTCTCAAGCGAACCGGCTCCAAACAGCAGCGGGCGGAAGCTGGCTTCGGTTAAGGCCGTGTCCATCTCGGTCACCGTAAAAACCGTGTCCTGCGGGGAAATTCCCTGGACCTGCACCAGCAGCAGGCCGGTGCCGCTGGTTGGTTTGCCATTCTCGTCCACCAGGGCTACCGAGACAACCAGACCGTCGGTTCCGTCTTTCCGAACGGCCACTTCTTTGAGGGCTTTGGGGGGATTCTCGTTTTTGCATCCGATTGTAAGCAAGACCAGCAGCAGAAATCCGGCAATTTTCATGGGGACGAATTGTTAAGGGATGGTTTATTTTCAATAACTGCCTGGCGGAGAAACAGTTTATGAGAATACGGTTTCCAGCCTGTAGCACCCGTGTTCGGGGCTGGTTCGATGCAGGCCGGAAACCGTACTTTTCAGGATCACCGCGGCCACTTTGCCAGCGGTTCAACGGTTTTCTTATTGATCTTTTCGGCTTTGGGCGGAAGGAGCAGAACCGTCAGGGCGGTTTTGGCCCCGGCCGCAACCGGTACTTCGAAGCCGACGCGAACCGTGCCGGGATTGGGGGCGTCGTATTCGTTGGCGGGTTCGGTCGTCCAGGTTTTCAGAACCACATTGGCCGGTTCGCGCACTTCCAGCACCAGCTTTTTGCCGTCTTTGGTCAGTTCTGCTTTGTTGTTGCCAACGATTTTTACCGTTGCCGGGGTCAGCAGAGTCCAGCGCACGGTGGTTTCGGCGGGTTTGTTTTCGAGCTCATCCCGAACCACCACGTAGCTTTTGTCCACCAGCGCAACACCCCGCACAGCTTTCTGCACGGATTCCGCGTAGAGTTCGGTCAGGTCCGTCACGGCATGCATGAAGTTGGGCGCTTTGGAAACCGCCGTGAGGGGCGCTTTGCCGTTGACTACCTGCAGCGCGTTATTAATCGTCAGGGTGTTATGCACAAAGTTGTTGTACCGAAACACCCGCCAGCGCTGCGAGTCCTGGTTGCGGTTCCACAAATCCACTTTCTTGGATTCGAGCGATTCGTAGTCCTGCATTCCGAAATCCATCGCCCATCGCACCCCGTCGGATTCCATCACAAACGAGCCCACGTCCATGTGGGCGTGACTGGTCGACGGACTTCCGCCTTTCATGCCCACGTACACAGCCGCCGGATCGGTCCAGGACGACCGCATCAGCGCCACCGGCGTTTTGCCTCCGCCGGTCCACATCAACGACGTTGGAGCCGTCATGGCGGTGGTGCTCACTCCGGCGCTCCAGAGCATGGTCGCGGGCAGCAACCGGTTTTTGACCAACCGCTGGGCGTCATCGTTCAGCAGGTGACGGCGTTCTACCCAGAGCAGTGAGGGGTCTCTCTGGCGGGCGGCAAACCAGAACATGGCCGGTTCAAGACCGACCCCGCTCCCGGCATCGGAGTAATTAAATGAAAGGCCGGAGGGGCCGGTCATGTTTTCCAGATACCCCGCGGTTTTCAGAAAACCCGGCCGGGCCGACAAGCCGAAATCCTTGCCGAATGCTTTCTCCAACGCACCAATGAGCATTACGTTGAAGCTTGTGCCGTAACCCCAGTAACTGTAGCCTTCGGGGTAGGCCCCGTCCGGGCTGTATTCGTCCATCGAAATAACCACCGATTCGAGGGCCCGGTTGACGATTTTCTTGCCCAGTTCCGGCTGATCTTCAAAAATGGCCAGGGCCCCGTACACCATACCGGCATTGCAGACCTGATTCCAGTTGTTGGTCGTTTTCAGCCAGCTATTGTACTTCGGGTCGAGCGAGGGTTCAATGCCTTTTTTGAGAATAGCCGCCTTGATGGCCGATCGCGACGATTCGGGTAAACCGTCGTACAGCCAGTCGTAACCCAGCGCCACGGCCATCGTCATTTCGCCCACGTCCAGGAAGTGCGACGGGTTCCAGTCGCTGAAGGCCGAGATCGCCAGCAGTTCCTTTTCCGCCCGGCGGAGGTAATTTTCCTGCCGGGTCATGCGCCAACCGTAGCTGAGAAAAAACAGTCGGCGCAGGCCCTCGCGGGATTTTCCCAGCAGGCGTCGTCCGATCTGAATGCGTTCGATTGGGGCCACGTCCATCAGGGCATCGCATTCGGCCAGGATAACCCCGTGGAGTTTGGCCCACGCTTGATCGGCTTCGATGGTGCGTTTGATGGGGGCCTCTTCGTCCTTGAGCAGCAAAATGCGGGGGTGGTCGGGCAGGGTAACTTGCGCGCCCAGGTGATCGACCTGCGCGGCTGCGGAACTGCCGAGGAAGATCAGGGCAGCGCTGATTTTCAGGAAAGTTTTCATGGTTGGGGTCGGAATAGGTTTCGGTCTTTTTACTCTAAACCGGCTTCGGGCGGATGTCTACCCGTCAAATTGTAACCTAGCCAGAAAAAGTTACTTTTTTCGCCGTTGGTAGTTTTTCAAAGTTTCGTACTTTTCGGGGTAAGTTGGTCTATACATCATCTAAAACCCCGGCGTCTACCGTCCGAAACCTACACGTAAATGGATCTTTTTAATATTAACCGCCGTCAGTTTCTGCAGGGCGCCACGGCATCGCTGGCGCTCTCGGCATTTGGAGCCCAGGGCATGGACATGCTGCACCAGGGAAAGACCTGGCGCGTCGCTCTGATCGGAACCGGCTGGTACGGCAAAAGTGATTTGTTCCGGCTTATTCAGGTGGCTCCCGTTGACGTTGTGGCCCTTTGTGATGTCGACAAAAACATGCTGGAGGCCGCGGGAAAACTGGTCAGCCAGCGGCAGAAATCCGGCAAAGTACCCAAACTTTACGGCGACTACCGGAAACTATTAGCAGAAAACAAACTGGATATCGTCCTGATCGGAACCCCCGACCACTGGCACGCGCTGCAGACCATCGACGCGTTGAAAGCCGGGGCGCACGTGTATGTGCAGAAACCCATCAGCGTTGACGTAATGGAAGGCGAAGCGATGGTTGCGGCTGCCCGAAAATACAACAAAGTGGTGCAGGTCGGTACGCAGCGCAAAAGCACTCCGCACCTGATCGACGCCAAAAAGAACATTGTCGATGCGGGGTTGCTGGGCAAAGTCTCGCACGTTGAGATGTGCTGTTATTTCCACATGCGGGCCAACGGCAATCCGCCGACCGAACCGGTTCCGGCGTTCCTGGATTACGAAATGTGGACCGGCCCGGCCCCGCTGCGGCCCTACGACGGGTTGCCGCACATCCGCTGGTGGCGCACTTTCAAGGAATACGGCAACGGAATTATGGGCGATATGTGCATTCACATGTTCGATACCGTGCGCTGGATGCTTAAACTCGGCTGGCCGCAGCGCATCAGTTCCGAAGGCGGTATTTACGTGCAGAAAGAAGGGAAATCCAACATTTCCGATACGCAGTCGGCGGTTTTTGAATACCCCGAACTGAACTGCGTCTGGCAGCACCGTACCTGGGGAACGCCCAACAACCCGGAGTATCCGTGGTCGTTTACGCTCTACGGTGATAAGGGAACGCTCTGGGCCAGCACAATGGCCTACGACTTCATTCCGCAGGGCAAAGGCGAGAAAATTCACAAGGATGTGGTCTACGAAAAAGAAAAATACCCGGAAGACAACACCGAAGAACGCATCGAACTGAACGCAGCCCCGGCCACGCGCCTGCACATGCTCGATTTTCTGGCCGCCATCGAGAAAAACAGCCGCCCGGTTGCCGACATTGAGCAGGGTCACATCTCAACGGCGAGCTGCATATTGGCCAACCTTTCCATGGAACTCAAGCGGCCGATGGTCTACGACCCGCAGAAACGCGAGGTCGTTGGCGACAAGGAAGCCACCGCGAAACTGGCCCGCGAATACCGCAAACCCTGGGTTCACCCTGATCCGAAGAAAGTATAGATGGATCGGAGAACATTCGTGCGCATCGGAACGGTTTCGCTGAGCGGTCTGCCCACCTTGACAACGCTCAGCCTGGCCCGTTCCTTTGCCCCCAAAGCCAAGCCCGGCTGGCTGGTGGAGGTGATCAAGGCCAACGATGAGCAGATCGGACAAGTCCGGGCGTACCGGGTCAAGGAGTCCGGCCACCCGGCGTTTGGCGGAGTAAAAGACGGCGAAGATATCCCGAACGCTCAATCGACCGGCGATTTTGTCCGGCGGTGCGCCTGTGCCATTTCCTGCCCCGAATCGTCGTATTACCGCTCGAAAGAACTGCTCAACGAAACGGCGCTGGCGGTGCAGTATTTGCTCAAGATTCAGCATTCGGACGGCACCATTGACCTGCCATCGACCAATTTTCATTCGACGCCGGATACTGGTTTTCTCGTCAAGCGGTTATCGACGGCGTATAGCCTGCTGAACCGCTCCGGAACGCCGGGGCTGGAGACAGTTTTGCCCAACCTCAAAACGTTTCTGCAACGGGCGGGCGAGGCCCTGACGGTGGGCGGTATTCACACCCCGAATCACCGCTGGGTGGTGTCGGCGGCCCTGACGAAACTGAATGCGCTCTGGCCCGACAAGCGCTACGTAAACCGCGTTGAACAGTGGCTGGGCGAACACATTGACATGGATGAGGACGGGCAGTACAACGAGCGGAGCACGCTGATCTACTCGCCCCTGACCGACCGCCTGCTGATCACGATTGCGCGGGGAATGAACAAGCCCGAACTGCTGGAGTTTGTGCGCCGAAACCTGGCCATGACGCTCTACTACATTCACCCGAACGGGGAGGTGGTTTCGGAAGCGTCCGGGCGGCAGGACAAAGCCGGCATCGGTACGCTGGAGGGCTACTACTACCCGGCGCGCTACATGGCTTTGCGGGACCAGAACGGCGAGTTGGCCGCGCTGTGCCGGCAGATCGAGAAAACCGTTCTGCTCAAGGGCGTTTACTTTCTCGATTATTACCTGGACGATTCGGCCCTCTGGAACGAGCTGCCGCCGAGCAAACCGTTGCCGACTCATTACGTCAAATCGTATCCGCATTCGGGCCTGGTCCGGATTCGGCGCGGCAACTGGGACAGTACCATTCTGAAAGCTAACCCGGTCTGGATGACGTTTTCGAAGGGCGAAGCCGTGTTGCAGGGCGTTCGGCTGTCGGCTTCGTTTTTCGGGAAAGGGCAATTTCAGACGGACAAAATCGAGCAGCAGGAAAATGGCTGGGTGTTGACGCAGTCGCTGTCCGGGCCGTATTACCAGCCGATTGCCCGCAACGAAATTGATCCGGCGGGCGATTGGGAGAAAATGCCCCAGTCGAAGCGGAAGCAAACCGAAATTCAGCAATACGAAGCCAAGGTGATCATTCGCGAAACCAGCAGTGGGATGGAGGCTCAGATTGAGATCACCGGAACTGATAACGTGCCGGTGTCGCTGGAACTGATTTTCCGTCCGGGCGGTACGCTGGCGGGGGTAACCAAACATCCCACCCGCGCCAACGCCCACCTGTTGAGTGGGGAATCCGGTTCCTACACGGCCGGGAAAGATACCATCACGTTTGGGCCGGGAAAGGCGCTGCACAAAGGCGTCGTGCTGCGGGGCGCCCTGCCGCCGATGGATTCCCCGACGGTCTACCTGACCGGTTTTACACCCTTTCGACACACCATCCGGCTTTCGTAAGGCATTGAGTCTGGTCTAGCCCCGGATTACATCCGGGGTTATTCCGACTCAATGCCGGCGGGTGGTGGATTTTCCAGACTTACCGCAGTTCTTCCAGCATCAGGTCTTTGTAGTAAACCAGCGCTTTTCCCCCGCCGTGAATCTGCAGACCGATCAGCCCCGATTGCGGAATGGTTTGGTCCGGTTCGGTGTAATCGACGGTTTGTTTGCCGTTGAGGTACAGCCGGATGCGCCGGTTTTCGGCCCGGACTTCGTAATCATTCCAGTCGTTGCGCTTCAGGATTTTGGCGATCAGGGCCGAATCGGGCTTGATCAGGGTTTTGTTCCGGCGTGATTCGTCGTACAGACTGGCCCAGTATCCGTCGCCCAGATCGGCCTGATAGCCAATCATTTCGTGAGCGGGGTTGGTGAGTCGCTTGCTCCGGAACTGAACGCCGGTGTTTACAAAACCGTCGGTTCCGAGCAGCTTGAATTTGACGCGCAACACAAAGTTGGCATATTCGCGCGTCGTACACAGAAAGTCGTTTTTCGGTACGGTTTCGGTCAGGGAGCCACCCACCAGCGCGCCGTCTTCGATACGCCAGGTTTTCAGCGTGTCGCCCTCCCAGCCGCGGAACGTCTTGCCGTCGAAAAGCGGAACCGCTTTCTGCGGAGACCGTGCCATAAAACCCGTCAGCATAACTCCGCCGAGAAGGGTGCAGAAAAGAGAAAATCGCATAAGTAAAGAGTTAGGAATCGGTTACGTAATGGGTAGCGGCTGGGGCGCTGGCTTCAATGCGGACACAGATTTTGGCCCATTTCTTCCGGGGAGGGCTTGGAGGAGTCGATGCCGCCCGCGGGAACCTCGGCTTTGGCCACCCAGCTGATGGCATTCAGAACCAGCTTCCGGACGTTGTCGTCGGCCCAGACGCGGTGGTAATGCCCGCCGGTGATGCCAAACCCCCGACCGCCGTCGGGCCGCTCCCGGCACCAGGCCATGTGCTGGGGTTGTCCTGCTTCGGCCCGGACGGCCGGATTGCCTTCGTGCGGACCGTCTTTCCGCTCCAATGTGGAAGCGGGCGGAACCGTGGTCAGGATGGGCGTTACGCCCTCCATATTCTTCCGGAAACGCATGTGGTAATACCATTCGTCGTTGGTCGCAAACGGCTTTACGCCGGTGGTGATGGCGTGTTTGGGCAGACTCCGGTACTCGGCGTTCCAGACCGGATTGACCGACCAGTAGGTTTCAAAATAACCGCCGATCCAGTCCAGAAAATAATTGCCTGCCATTCCCTTGGGAACTTCAACGGCGTAGTGAATGCAGACCAGTCCGACGCCTTTTTTCATCAGGTCATTCATCGACTCAAGGTGCTTGAGAACCATGTGGCTATCCCCGCCATCGCCGTAAATGACCACGGCCGCGGCCTGATCGAACGCGTTCCGGGTGGTGGGCCAGCCCGCAAAAACTTCGGTTTCTAAGGCCGGAACGGCTTGTTTAAGCCGTTTGGCCAGCAACATACAGCCCGCTTTGTGCTCATGTTCGCCCGCTCCGTGGCTGCATCCTCCCGCAATGAACACCACCCGTTTTTTGGCCGGTGCCGGGGCGGCATGGACCCCGTCGGACCGTACCGTGCAGGCCGGGAAAAAAGTCGTCAGCAGGCTTCCAAGACTTAACAGACCAACGATAGAAAGAGATAGAAACGGGCGCATGGTGTTTTTCGGATTGGGATTATAAGTAAAAGAAACCGGCGGCTCGTAACTACTAATGAGTCAGCCTCCGATGAATTTCTATTCATAACGACGAAAAACCGTCTTTGGCAACCGTATACAAACATTCTTTAGCGAATGGCGTGGTATTTGTGCAGTATTTTCTAGTTAGAATTGCTCATTAATTCGGATTGACTCTTTTCCCTACGCATTAAATGAAAAAGTCAGTATTGGTTGTCGAAGACCAGTCTTCGCAACGGAAAATAATAGTTGATGCGCTGCAAAAGGCCGGTTATTCCGTTTTCCAGGCCGCTGATGTGCAGCAGGCCATTCAACTCCTGCAACAGCACAAGCCCGACGTTCTGGTAGCCGATATGCACTTACCCAGCGGGGATGGGGGAGAGGTGATTCGGGAAGCCCGGAAGCTTCCGGGGCCCTCCATTGCGATCGTGGCCGTTTCCATCGACCTGGCTATTCTAAATCAGAATCTGACGGCTACCTATGCCGCGGATGCTTATTTATCGAAACCGTTTCATCCGCGCGAGTTGCTCAAGATCGTGGAAGAACTGGTTGGAATCCAGCTCTGATAACCGGCCGCTGTTGAGGAAATAGCTGGCTTACGTATGTACTTTATAATTTGCCCCGTTCAATTCACGTTTGTTCTATACCGGGCTCGCTAACTAATGGAAACGTCGATTCAATACGCTATGTCCGGCTCTCAGGCTCATTCTTTGTCCAATCCCAGGTGGAGTAAACACGTTCAGGAATCGTTTGATCTTTATCACGAACTGGATGTGTTGAGGGATAAAATTCAGGACCCGGATACGGCCCAGGAAGTGGATGACTGTCTGCAACACTTATTGTTTACATTGAATGCCGTGTTTATTGACATGGGAAAGGCACCGGGTCCGGCTGATCCGGAAGCCCTGAGCGAATTCATGCGGCAGATTTCCCGGCGCTTGCAGGCCGAAAACCGTTTGGCGAAAGAACTGCTCGAGCGGGTGCGCAGTGCGGAAAATAATCTGCTGACGGAGTAAATTCCCGGGTGCCAACTTGGAAACGAATCGTTCTCCCATCGAACCACTTTCGTACCTTTGTCAGGACTTAACTTCCTGACCCATGACTCGTTCCTGCATTTGCGTACTCCTGGCCTTCCGGCTGGCGGCTCAGCTTGCTATGGCGCAGTGGCAACCCGCGCCTTGGCCCGTTTTGAAGCACTACGACAAAGACCACCTCTACAATATTGCCCTGCCGCTGGGCGGTATCGGCACCGGCACGGTTTCGCTGGGTGGCCGGGGCGAACTGCGCGACTGGGAGATCATGAACAAACCCGCCAAGGGGTTCAGTACCGTGACGGTTGGGAACAACGCGCCGTTTTTTGCTATCAACGTCCGGCCCGTCAACGGGAAACCAATGACCAAGGCCCTGCTGGGCCCGCTCGACCCCGCTGAATACCTCCACTACGAAGGCCGACCGGTCAATCAGCACGGCTTTCCGCGTTTTACCGATGCGTCGTTCGAGGCCGCTTACCCGCTGGGGCAGGTGAATCTGTCGGACCCGAAAATGCCGGTGCGGGTAAGAATCAAGGGTTTTAACCCGTTCGTGCCGGGCGACGCCGACGCGAGCGGTATTCCGATGGCCGTGCTGGCGTACGAAGTAACCAATACCGGCCGGGAGCCGCTGACGGTATCGGTTTGCGGATCGATGCGCAATTTTATTGGGAAAGACGGCAGCCAAAGCCGCAAGGACTGGAAAGGGGATGTGATTCCACTAGGCGCAAAAAAAAACCAAAACCGGTACCGGGCGGGTGATGGTTTCCGGGGAATCTATATGTTCTCCGACAGCGTTGATCGGCAGGATCCGGCCTGGGGGACCCTTGCCCTGACAACCAACAGCCCGTCCGGCGTGAGCTACCGCACGTCCTCACGCTCCAACGACTGGGAAAACGCCATGCTCGATTTCTGGGACGATTTCAGCGCCGACGGCCAGCTGACGGAACAAGACAAACTGGTGGACGACGACCCGCTGGCGTCGCTGGCCGTACAGAAAACCATTGCGCCGGGGCAGACTCAGACCTATTCGTTTTTCATTACCTGGAGTTTTCCGAACCGCCCGGCCTGGTCGTCGTTTTCGTTGCAGCCGGGGCAACACACCGTCGGTAATTATTACGCAACCCAATACGCCAACGCCTGGGAGGTAATGACGAAGACGCTCCCGCGATTACCGGCGCTAGAGCAGAAAACGCTTCAGTTTGTGAACGCCTTTCTGGCAAGCACCTACCCGGATGTGATCAAGGAAGCGGCTTTGTTCAATCTGGCGACGCTGCGTTCGCAAACGGTTTTCCGGATTCCAAGCGGGCACCTGATGGGGTGGGAGGGCATTTTTGATGAGAACGGGTCCTGCTTCGGCTCGTGTACGCACGTCTGGAATTACGAACAGGCCACGGCGTTTCTGTTCGCGGACTTGTCGCAGTCGATGCGCGACATTGAATTTAATCACGCAACCAGCAACACCGGCAAGATGAGCTTTCGGGTGATGCTGCCGCTGTCGAAAGCGCAGGACTGGAACAACGCGGCCGCCGACGGGCAGATGGGAACGGTTTTGAAATTGTACCGCGACTGGCACCTGTCGGGCAATCCGGAGTTTCTGCGGAGAAATTGGGAGCCGGTTAAACGGGTGATGAGCTACGCCTGGATTCCGGGCGGTTGGGACGGAAACCAGGATGGGGTGATGGAAGGCCGGCAGCATAACACGATGGACGTGGATTATTTCGGACCCAATCCGCAGATGGGCTTCTGGTACCTGGGCGCGCTGAAGGCCACCGCCGAAATGGCAACGGCCATGAAGGACAAGGCGCTGGCCCAGAAGTGCCTGGACCTGTACCGGAAAGGCAGCGCCTGGATGGATCAGCATCTGTTCAACGGGGAATATTACGAACACAAAATCACCGACCCGAAAACGTTTGCCTTTCTGGATTGGGAAAACAACCCGAACGTGGCCGTACCGGATTATCAGTTGGGAAAAGGCTGTCTGGTGGATCAGTTGGTTGGGCAGATGATGGCGCACATGCTGGGGCTGGGCTACCTGGCCAAACCGGAAAACATTCAGAAAACGCTGCAAAGCGTGATGAAATACAATTACCTGGACAACTTCTCCGATCATTTTAACAACATGCGGTCCTACGTCATGGGCGACGAAGCGGGCCTGCTGATGGCGAGCTGGCCGAAGGGACGTTTGAAGGTGCCGTTTCCGTATTTTGCCGAATCCATGACCGGTTTTGAATACACAGCCGCCGTCGGAATGCTCTACGAAGGCCAGACCGAAAATGCGCTCAAATGCTTGAAAAGCATCCGTGACCGCTTCGATGGCCGCAAACGTAATCCGTTCAACGAACCCGAGTGCGGCCATCACTACGCCCGCTCGATGACCAGCTGGAATGCCGTGCTGGCCTGGAGTGGGTTTCGGTATTCGGGCGTCACGGAATCAATGGCATTGACTTCCCGACCGGGTACGTACTTCTGGTCAAACGGGTCGGCCTGGGGAACGTGCACGGTTGCCCCGGAGGGCGCCGTAAACCGGGTGTCGCTCACGGTTCTGAACGGCAAAATCCGGCTTCGTCAGGTCGAACTTCAGGGGGGTGGAACGCAGCGGTTTAAGCAGGCCCAGGAAGTGGGCGAGGGCGGCAAATTGGATTTTAAAGTGTTGTAACCGGGGGTCGGAAGCGCCATTTATTCATTATTCATTGTTCAATAGCTATTTAACTCCTAACTTGCCGACTACGTTACCACCAATCAGTCAAACCCTTGATTATTGAAACACGCGCCTACGCCCGCGCCGGGCTGCTGGGTAATCCATCCGACGGTTTTTTCGGCAAAACGATTTCAATCTCCGTTCGAAATTTTGGTGCATCAATCTCGCTGTACGAGTCGCCGGAACTGAACATTGAGCCCCAACCGCAGGACACCAACTCGTTTCGGAGCATTTATCACCTGCGTGACGCCGTGGCTTCGCTGGGCTACCACGGCGGAATACCGCTCATCAAAGCCGCCCTCAAACGGTTCTGCGAATACTGCGACCAGCACGGTATTCGGCTTCCGAACCGGAACTTTACCATCCGCTACAGCACGTCCATACCGCGTCAGGTGGGCCTTTCGGGCTCCAGCGCCATTGTGGTGGCCACGTTCCGGGCGTTGATGAAGTTCTACCAGATCGACATTCCGCTGCCGCAGCTGCCTACGCTGGTGCTGAAAACCGAGTCGGAAGAGCTGGGCATTACGGCGGGCTTGCAGGACCGGGTGATTCAGTGCTACGAAGGTTGCGTTTACATGAACTTCGACCGCGAGCAGATCGAACGGTGCGGCCACGGCATCTACGAACCCGTTGACCCCCGGCTGCTGCCCAAATTGTACATTGCCTACAAAACTTCACTGGGCAAACAGTCGGGCCGGATTCACAACGATGTGCGTTCGCGCTGGGACAAAGGGGAGGAGCTGGTCGTCAGGACGTTGCAGGAGATTGCCGACGTAGCCCGCCAGGGCCGCGAAGCGCTGCTGAACAACGACACCAGTGAATTACACGCCCTGGTCAACCAGAACTTCGACCTGCGCACCCGGATTTACAACATCAGCGAAAGCAACCTGGAAATGATCTCGGCCGCCCGTCGCATCGGCGCATCAGCTTCCTTTGCCGGGTCGGGCGGGGCCATTGTCGGCACCTACAAAGACGACGACATGCTCAACCGTCTGTTCGTCGAAATGAAGCAGCTCAACGCCCGCGTTATCAAACCGTACGTGGTTTAATTGCAAAGGAGTGAGTGAATAAGATCGAAGATCAGGCTTCACTCATTCGCTCATTCACTCATTAAAAATTATGATCAAGAAAGCCGTAATTCCCGCTGCCGGTCTGGGAACCCGTTTTTTGCCGGCCACCAAAGCGCAACCCAAAGAAATGCTGCCGATCATCGACATGCCCACCATTCAGTACGTGGTGCAGGAAGCCGTCGATTCGGGTATTGAAGATATTTTGATTATCACCGGCAAAGGCAAACGCTCCATCGAAGACCACTTCGACCGGAACTACGAACTCGAAACCCGACTCGAAGAAAAGGAAGACGAAGCGCTCCTGCTCGAGATGCGCCGGTTATCGGACATGGCCGATATTCATTTTGTGCGTCAGAAAGAACTGAATGGGTTGGGAGATGCCATTTATTACGCGCGGCACCACGTTGGCAATGAGCCGTTTGCGGTTTTGCTGGGCGATACCATCATGGATTCGGTGATACCGGTAACGCAGCAGTTAATCGATACGTATGATCAATACCGCGGCACGGTTATCGCCGTGGAAGAGGTTCCGACCGACAAGGTAAATCGGTACGGTATTGTTGGCGGCACAACGCTGAGTGACAGCATTATGGAGCTAAATAATCTGGTTGAAAAACCCGCCATCGACGCGGCTCCCTCCAACCTGGCCATTGCCGGTCGGTATATTCTGACGCCCGATATTTTTGCCGCCATCGAACAGACGCCCAAAGGCAAAAACAACGAGATTCAGCTGACGGACGCCATGTTGCTGCTGCTTAAGCGGGAAAACATTTATTCGCACCGCATTGAGGGCAAACGGCATGACATTGGTAACAAGCTGGACTTCCTGAAAACCACGGTTGAATTTGCTCTGAAACGTAAGGAGTTTTCCGCCCCATTCCTGAAGTTTTTAAAAGAAATCGTCGCCGAGCATTCCTGAGCCGCGCCCAAGTCTTTTTAGAACAAAAGCCCGTCAGCTGGATCCTGACGGGCTTTATTGTTAGAAGAAATTAGTTACCTGAAGAAGTTTAATCGACTCAAAGCCATTGACGTGCGTGTTACCAGCTGGTCCAACCGCCATCGACGGCGATAGTCTGCCCGGTCACGTAGGAAGCGGCTTCGGAGAGCAGAAAGGCAACGGTTCCGGCAATTTCCGGCGACTGGCCAACGCGCCCCAGCGGGGTTTTCCGGGCCAGCCGCTCCACAAATTCCGGTTCGTTTTGCTGCACCGCCGGGTTGGGAAACGGGCCGGGCGAAATGCAGTTGCAGCGCACACCCTGCCGCCCCCAGTGCACGGCCAGGTAGCGGGTCATCTGAATGATACCGGCTTTGCCGACGCCGTACTCAATCGGATTCTTGTTCATGGGGGCTTCATAGGCGGCCGGGTCGGGCGAAACCGATCCGTACATGCTGGAAAACAGCACCAGACTCCCCCGACCCAACTGGGCCATTTCCTGCCCCACCTGCCGGGCCAGCAGGAAAGTGGCCGTCAGTCCGCCGTGGTTTACCTCATCAAAATCCTGCTCTGTGAGTTCCTCCAGCTTTTTTCCGGTCGAAGCAAAGGCCAGATTGACCAGGCCGTGCGGAACGCCCCGCGTCGCCAGCTGTTCGCTCACGAAGGACTGGATGGCCGTGCCCTGCCGAATGTCGAGCGTAGCGGGGGTAACCTGGGAGGTCAGTTTAGACGCATTGACAAACGCGCCCGCCCGGTCTTCCAGGTCGGCGCAGAGAACCGTCGCGCCCGCAGCGGCCAGCAGCCGAACGGTAGCCTGCCCCAGGTAGCCCGCTCCGCCAATCACCCAGATGTCTTTTCCGGCCAGACCGAACGTTGTTGCAAATAGATCAGTCATGGGAGGATTTCAGGGATACAGTTTTTCCGCCTTCAGACAAGCTTTCCTGGGCCGCCAGCAGGGTGCGGATGATCGCTTCGGTTTTGTCGAACCCCAGCCGCGGCTTGTTTTTCTCCACGGATCGGATGAATTCAATCAGGTTGTCCCGAAACATGCCAAACCAGTTTTTAACTTCGATCAGCCGCCAGCCCTCTTTCCCAAACAGCGAAATCTGAAACGTCAGGGCAATGTCCATGAACAGGTGCACGGTTGCCTGAAAGCCGTCGGCAAATTCCAGGTGGACCACATCCCCGCCCTCGCGGCCAACGTGCCGCACCGCAACGGGCGTCGGATCGTCCAGGAGCATAAACAAGCCTTCCAGCATGTGAACGCCGTACTTGATCCAGTCTTTTTTACCGACGGCCGTGGCCAGTTGCAGCTTCCCGAGGGCCCCGAATTCGTTCTTCACGGCCCGGAGTTCGGTAGCGTACCGCATGGACGAGCACGACATAATGAACTTGCCGCGGGCAGCCTGCTCCGCGAAATACCCCAGGTCGTCGAGGTTGCTCGCCAGTGGTTTATCGATAAAAAGCGGCACCCCCGCTTCGATGAACGGTCTGGCCATTGCCACGTGGTGTTCGGGATCGTCGCGGGCCAGGATGACCGCATCCACCTGCCCAATCAGGTCCGTCAGTTCGTCCGCCACGTGTTCAACCCGCACGGCTTTGGCGATGCTTTCCGAAATGGTCCGGTCCTGCGCCCAGACGTGCGTAACCCGCGCGCCCGGAATACCCAGCAAATCGCGGTTGGCCGTCAGGTAGGCCGATACGCCCGGAAAGCCCACCCGGTTGATCTCCTCCGCGTCGAAAAAGCCGTTGACGATGGCCGACCAGGAGTACGGGTGGGCGTTGCCCGCACTCATGCCAATGATTCCAATTCTAACCACAAGTGTGTCGTTTGCAAGAGGTCGCTGTTACTTCGACCCAATTTTTAAAATCGCGTAAGCCGCCCCGGCGCGAACATCGGCGTTTTCGTGCTTCAGCAGGGGCGTCAGAACCGGTACATCGGCCAGGGTTCCTTTTTCGGCCAGGGCGGCCGTCAGTTCCAATTGGTCGCCGGTAGCCGGCGAATGCTGGGCCGCCAACAGTTGGGTCCGGACTTGATGATACTCCTCCGAATCGGTGGCCTGGCCGGGCGCGGTCACCAGCGCCGTGTGCAGCAGGCTCAGGCGGGCACCCGCAGCAGGCGGCTCGTTCAGGGCAGAACGAGCTATTTTTTGCCAGTCGGCGGAGTTCAATCCACCCAGTCGCCGGAGGATGAATGCCCCCAGTTTGCGCCGGGCGACTTCTTCGGTGGGGTCGATGGCCAAGTTCAGGAACGTTTGCCTGTTGGTGGGTAGGGTTTCGGGGTCGGCTAGCGTTGCGCCCCACAGCGTGTACAGGGCTAACGCCGGGTTGTCGCCCGCGAGGGCTTTCCGGGTGGCTTCGGCATCGACGGTGATCGGAGAAATACCCAGCTTGGCCAGGGTTTCGGCGGCATGGATGCGGTCGGGACCGTTGGGATCTTTAAACGCTTCGGCAATGGCGTCCGTCCATTTTTTCTTTTCCTGCGGGGTGGTAGCCGCCTGGGCCAGCACCCGCCAGATGCCAATGCGGTACGGCGATTTGGTGGCAAACTTCCGCAGTTCATTCTGGTAAATGTCCTGCACCCCGGCGGGCTGACCGAGCCAAAGCAGATACTCGGCTGCGTGCACTTTAACCCATTCCTGCTCTGTTTTCAACACCGTTCGGAGTTCCTGAAGGCATTGATTCCGCAGGGCGTCGGAAATGGGTTGGGCCGATAGCGATGGATTTACCAGATGAATCATGAGAAAAAGAGAAAGAAAGTACCGAACCATAGTCAAAGCTTGTCAAGCGGAACCTGCGCCAGGTAAATGGCCGATTTGCCGTCGTGCGTTGAATAATACGACACCCAAAGTTGATTCTGGTGGATGACCATCCCCGGATAGCTGGCATCGCCACTGCTGGGAAACGGAATCGTTTGGGTAATCGCTCCGCTCCGGTCCGCCAGAAACAGGGCCATTTTGTGGGGCGACTCGTAATTCCGGGAGCCGATCACCAGCTTGCCGTCGTCCCGGATCAGGAAGTTGGGGCCGCCCAACCGGATCGTCAGCTTGTGGTACGTCCAGTCGGTGTACGGGGCCGGACTTTCGGCCAGCACGCCCATCTGGTCCTCGGCTTCCCGGCGGATCAGCACCAGCATCTTCCCGGTTTTGTCGAACCGGATGGTCGATTCATTCGGACGACCGCTCACGGCGAGGTCGGAAACCTTGTCGTAGCGAATCCCGTCTTTGGTTTTCAGCAGGTACACCACCCATTTGTCGTCGGTCTGAATCTGGTAGTCGATGGCGTAGCCCGTGCCGTTGTGCCAGGTTGTGCGCCAGATCCAATCCTTGGAAGGAGAAATAGCCGGGTCCAGAGTCGATTTCTGGGGTGCCGAAAAGCTCGTTCCTTTTTTGTCCGAAAAAGAAACCATCGGCGCAATCCGCTGCACTTTCACCTTCCCGCCCGTTGGCCCGAAAACCGCCCCGGCCATTGTCACCATGAGCCGCTGGTCGGGCGTAATGGTTAGTTTCGGGTCGCGCAGGTCGATTTCGGGAATGGCCAGCAGGGCGACGCTGGTCCAGTCGTTGCCGTCGCTGGATTTGAGAATACGCACCTTGCCGCTGTTGGTCATGTCCACGTGGGTAAGCCCCTCGCGGAAGGTGCAGTAAAAGGCGTCGTTGAACCGCACCAGATCCGTAAAGGCACTGTGGGGCGGCTCATCCCAGATTTTGGTAACGCGCACGTACTCCGGAAACAGACCATCCTGCGCCCGGGTTGACCGCCAACAACACAAAAGAAGGGGTAGGAATAACAGAAATGGTTTCATAGGAATCGGTGATTAATCTTCGGCCTTTAGATTCGTTTGCGATTTGAGCCAGAACAACGTGGCCGCGCAGATCAGCAGCAACACCGTCGCGACCTGGAACAACTGGCTGAAACTAACCTGGGCATCCCGCAGCGCTCCCCCGGCGTAGAGGCCCACACCACCAATGATGCAACTGCCCAGATTCAGGATGCCGTAGCCCGTCGCCCGGTACCGTTCGTCAGCAATCATACACAAAATCGGCATCATGTTGGTATCGCTGAACACCCGCGTGAAGGCGTAAAAAATAAAACCGATAATGGCAACGGGCAGAAGGCTCGTGGTGCTGGCAATAAAAATAGCCGGGGCGGCAATGCAGAGCGCCAGGGCAGGGACCAGAATCCGGCCCCGCGGGTTGTTCCGACTCACGCGGTCAGTGAGCGCCCCGCCGGTCAGGACGCCCACCAGCGCGGCCGTGTGGAAATAGCCAGTGGCGTACAGCCCGGCCTGCGATTGGGGCAGGTGAAAATGCTCCTGGTAAAACGTGGGCAACCAGCCGACAATCAGCCAACCGACCACCCCCAGCAGGGCCCAGAACACCAGCAACAGACTGAACGCCGGTTTGCTGAACAGGTTCCGAACGGCTTCCCCGAACCGCACCGGAGTATCGGTTTGGACCACCACGGTTTCAGTCTCCACCGGCCGGGGGGCGTCGCGCAAGAAGAAAACCAGTACCACGGCGTAGAAAATGCCCACCAACCCAAAAACGCTGAAAGCCGCGCTCCAGTCCCGTTGCTCGGCAATCATACCGCCCAGAAAACCCAGACTCTGCCCGACCATTACCCCGGCGATGTGAATGCCTGTCGCCAGCGAGCGGGTACTTCCCCGGTGGTAGTCGACAATCAGGGCCATGGCCGCCGGGATGTAGCAGGCTTCACTAATGCCCATCAGCGCCCGGGTCGCCAGCAGTTCCTCAAAGGTGGTAGCGTGGGCCGTCAGCCAGGTGACCAGCGACCAGACAAACAGACTGCCGATGATGACCCGGCTGCGGTTGAAACGGTCGGCCAGAAAACCGGCGTAGGGACTCAGGAGGCCATACACCCAGAGAAAAACCGCCGTTAGCAACCCAAACTGCGCGTCGGTCATCGGAATAGCCGCCTTAATCGACTCGCGCATGGTCGTGATCATGATGCGGTCGAGGTAGTTAAGGCAGCCCACCACGCAGAGCAGCGCAACGACCAGCCAGGCCCGGGCGGGAACGGGGGCGACTTTCGGCTTGAGGGCAATCGTGTCGGTTTTCATAGAAGGGTTGGGTCGGTGCGTATCGTTAGTTAAGTTCCAGGATCGATCCGGCAATGTGTCTAGTGCCGTTGTCCTGGTTGAAATAATAGACCACCAGCACCCGGTTCCGGTCCAGCTGCACCGACCACGGATAACCAATGTCGGTGTTGCCGCCGTCCTCACGCAGAACGATTTCGGGGGCGGTGGCAAAATTCGTACATTCGGCGTTCAGGATGCGCGCCCGGATGCCAAACGGTTTGTGACGGTATCCGTAAACCAGCAACACCCGGTTGTCGGCCAGTCGGAGCGCCTGCATCGGGTGGCCCTGAAACCCCATTTTCTCCCACTTGAAGCTTTTGCCGCCGTCCGTTGAGCGGGCAATGCAGGCCTGATCGTCCAGGTTGGCCGTTCGCAGAAAAGCCACAATATCGCCCTTGGGCGTTTCGTAGACGGAGGTTTCGTTGAACGAAGCGTTGTCGTCGATGGCCACCACGCTTTGGTACTTCCACGTCAGGCCCTTATCGTCCGACACAATCAGGTGGTTGGACGTTTTCTTGGGCGAGTTGGAATCGCTGGAGGCCACCACCCAGTAGATCCGGCCGCTTTTGCCTTCGTACAAAGCCCCCCGGTTGTAGGCCGTAATGGGTTCGCCGAGAGCGCTGAAGTTGATTTCGGGTTTGATATGAAGCGGATAAATCGGCCCCTGCCAGGTTTTGGCTCCGTCGGTAGAACGCACCAGGTAGCCGCCCAGAAAAATAGCTCCTCCCGCTTCAAAATACGGCTTTTTTAGCTTTTCCATCCCATCGGGACGCAGAAACGCCCAGCCGTAACTGGCGCACAGAATGTCGCCGTTTTTCAGTTGCAACAGACACGGGTCCTGCGAACCGCCAAACGCGTGGGAATAAATCAGCTCCGGCTCTTTCGACCAGTTTTCCCCGTCCTTCGAGCGGACGGCCACCAGGTAGCTGTTGGGGTCGACGTGGCTCGATCCCTTCTCGCCGAAAACTTTGCGATCCGGTGCCCGCCGAAAAGCCAGCAGCAGCTCGCCGTTGGGCTTCTTAATGATGGAAGGAAATGATGAATAAAACCGTTCGTCCTGGTAAATAACCAGATCCTTCACTTTCCGGACGCCCGGCAAATCGCCCGTTTCGGGAGCCGGAAGCCGAACCGGCGCGAACGACATGATGGCAACGGAAACCGCGCCGGACAGTTGAAAAAAGAGCCAGTTTTTGCGAGTGTTAAAGGTCATGGGTACGGATTTAGGATCGTGGTACTTTCGTTGTAAACATCAACTGCAAACCTGTACAAAAGTAGGTTTACGCTCTTTGCGGCTCTTCTACTTTCCTTTCGATTTGTAATACTTTTTTTCGAAGATGAGCCCCGACGAACGAACGCCCGGCCCTTTTTGGAAGAATTGTATAAGCGCCACGTTGCCGCCCTGAGAACTAACCCGGTTTTAGGGGCTTACTTCAGGTTGAACGTGGTGATGTGCGCCATCGACACAATCATCTGCTGGTCCTTGACGGCGTTGCTGCTGCCCACGGTGCGGGTGGTGTCCTGAATCCAGGCCACAATGCGGGTCTGCACCCGACCTTTGATCACCGTACCGGTTTGCCGGTCCACCCATTGTTCGCGTTTGTACAAAATCTTGCCGCCGTGCTCGTTGAAAAATTTGTACTGTTGTCCCCCCATCCGCCGGGTTTCTTCGTCGGGCAGCAGGTCTTCCATCCGAACGCCCAGGTCACTGAGCCAAAGCTCGCCCGTGGCCCGAATCAGCCGGCAGGCCCGGCCGTCCAGTTGGGTGTCGCTGATGTACGTCATGGACATGGGGGTTGGTTTAACCGCGGGCAGATCCGTGCCGTTAAACAGCGGGACCCGCACGGTTTCCTCGCTTTCCCAGCGGTCGCCCGGACGGATGCCATCGACGGGCAGGAGTGGAATCAGGATCGAAATGTCCGGCGACAGCCACCGGGCCGCGTGGCCTTTGGCGTCAATCTGGCTCACTTTTCCCTGCCGGCTAGCCACAAAGTTGATCTGCTGTTTCGCGTGCGGAGCTTCGTCGAACCACCGAAAACCGTCGACTTCGGCCGTTAGCGGGGCAGCTTCTTCCGGACCGTGCTTGCCCACCTTCAGCGTAAGGCTGGCGCTTGCTTCCAGGTACGGCATGTTGGTTGTGGGCCGGGGCGAAAAAAGTTTGAAGTGCGGGTGCTCGATCTTGGTGAGCGAATTGGTTACCGGAATGCCCTGCAATTCGGCCACCGTTACCTCGTACTGGAACGTTTTACCCGCCGGTAGCTGGGGCGCTTTAACGCCCTGGTCGGGTTTCAGATACCGAAACAACTGCTTCAGAATCCGTTCGTTTTCCGCCCAGGGCCGCGACATGTTGCCGGTCCACGAGCCGTTGTCGCCGACCAGAATAAACTTTCCCTTGCCCGGCCGCGTCATCACGATTCCCGGGCCTTTCACGTTGCGGTCGGGATAACCGGCGTCGGATGCGACCTGCATCAGGACCGTCGGCTGCTGGGCTTCCGGCAGAATCCGGAGCGTGCAGCCCGAACCGTAGTGAAAAATGGGCACATCGTAGAAATAAGGATGGTTTCCGCCGATCACCACGTCGGAATAGTGCGTGTCGTCGCTGTTCCAGTCGAGGCCGAAACTGCGGACGAGCTTGCGGAGTTGCACCCCTTCGAAATCCTCGGCGGCCCGGTCGTCACCCCCACTGTTGATCATGACCATCAGACTGCCCCCCTTCTCGACGTACCGCCGGAGCATCGTAATCTCGGCGTCGGTCAAAAGGTTGGCCGTTGAGTCAAGTTTGGGATTGTCGGGGTTGACAATAATGACGGCTTCTTTCTGGGCCAGAGTTTCTTCGGAATACGGTTCCTGCGCCATCGAAATGGCAAACTCTTTTTCCAGCGCCACAAACACCGGGTCGAAGGTGTTGGTATGCACAAAATCGTCCCAGCCGTAGCGACCGTTGATGTTGACCCAGGCGCCAGTCACCATGTAATTGCCGACCTTGGTGCTGGGGCCTTTGTGGTGGTAGTAATCAAACAGCAACCGGGGCATCGGAGCGGCCTGCGGGCTGTACAAAAACGGAATGGCTTCTTTTTTCGGCGGTCGATCCGGCCCGGATTGGCTCGAATCGGCCACCAACGGCTTTTCGCTTCGCCCGATTTTTCGGCCTGCCGTTGCGCCAACGGCCACCGTGTAGCCAAAACATAAAGCCAGAAAAAGCCCGGTGCGAGAGTTCATGCGGAATCGTTTGGGTTAGTTGAAAACGCGGTAAATCATCGGACAAGGTTCAGAGCGGAGAAACCGAAACTTCCCGGACCTTAATGGCTTTGCGCAGGTGTCCCTCGGCGGTTTTGTAATTAAAATCCGAGTAAACCATCAAAAACGAATGATCGCTGGTCGGCAGCAGGCCGGTATAGCCGCAGGAAACCTGCTCAAAAGTGCCGTCTTCGTTTTTGCCAAACGGCAGCATTTCGAACGCATTGGTCCACGTTTTTCCCGGGCCGTCGCTGGAAAACCGGAGCTGAACGCCCGGCCGACCGGAAGACACCACCGTAACGCCGTTTTTCAACTGCAACAACCGCGGAAAGACGCCGTTCGGGGCCATAACTTCGGGTTTGGTAAACGTCTTGCCCTCATCGGCCGACCGACTGACGTACATCGGCCCGCTGTAAATGTCGTGCGAGCGGATGACGCTGAGGTAGGTACCGTTGGCCAGCAGTTCGAACGCCGGTTCGGTAAACCAGAACTTATTCACGCCGTTGGTATCAATCTTGGTGTCGGGTTGGTAGGGAATACGGCTCAGAATTTTCCAGGAATGGCCCGCGTCCGTCGAGCGGTAGAAAAACACCCCGCCCTTGAGATCCAGACTCCCGTCTTCGCGGAGGTGAAATCCCGGATACACGCAGGCCACGACGGAACCATCGGCGGCCACTTTCATGTCACCCCACCACACCACCGGCACCATGCCGCGCAGGCTGTAGCGCAGGGCCTGCGGGTCGTTGAGGGCCGCCTGTTCGTCGGTCCAGACGGATTCGCCTTTTTTCCGGCGGGCCAGAAATACGCCCTGTCGGCTGGCGGGCAGTTCGCTTAGTTTATAAAACGTGTGTACATAATTCCTGCGTTTGAACGACCCAACTGGCTTGGGCATCTTTAGCTCCGATTCTTTGACGGGTTTGGGGGTTACGATTTTGATGCGGTCGCCGTTGGGCAGCAAAACGCCTTCTTCCAGCGCGGAATGCTCCCAGTCGGTCGGGCTGATCTTCCAGGTTTTCCCGCCGTCAGTAGATAGGGCCGCCGGCGAAGACGTATTTCCGTACGATTCCATAGCATCGTTGGCCATTTGCCACTTTACCGCAATGGCTCCGTCGACGGTGCGGGCAATGTCCGGAAACTGAAAATGCCCCCATTTTTCCTCCTTTTCGGCCGCACTCACCACCACCGGTTCGCCCAGCGTTACACGGTATTGGGCTTTCCCATTCTGTTTGTACAGAACGGTGGTCTGCTGGTACGTTGGAAGCCCGGGCGTGATTACTGAAAGCGGTTCGGAGCTGCGCTCGGTCCATTCGGTTGTTGGCCCGGTCGCTTTCTGCGTGCTTTTACAGGCGAAGAAAAGAAGCGGAAGAATTAAAAAATAAGCTTTCGTCATGTTGATCGGAGAGAAGAAACGGGACCTGGTTTTACTGCGGCCTGACGGTCACTTCCCGCACTTTAATGGCCTTTCGGGTTTCGCCCTTCTCGTTTTTGTACTTAAAATCGGAATAAATGAGTAGAAATTTATCCGGTCCGGTTGCCAAAAGGTCCGGATACCCGCAGGAAACCACGTCTTTCGAATCATGGAACGGCAGCATCTCAAACGCATCGGTCCACTGCAAACCGCCCGAACCGGATGAAAACCGCAATTGCATCCCCGGTCGGCCCGAAGCCAGCGCCACCACGCCGTTCGCCAACTGAAGCAACTGGGGCAGCACCCCTGAGCTGGTGAACGCCTTCGGTTGGCTCCAGGTAGCTCCCTGATCGGTCGAGCGGCTGAGGTACATGGGGCTGTTGCCCAGGCCATCGGACGTTCTTAAAACGCAGAGGTACGACCCGTCGGCCAGGATTTCAAAAGCGGGTTCGGTAAAGCCCAGCGCGAGCCGTTTGTTGCCGTTGGGGTCCTGGGCCACGTCCGGGGCGTACGGGATGCGTCCCACGATTTTCCAGGTCCTGCCCAGATCGGCCGAGCGGTAGAAATGGACGCCAGACGCCGGAACGGTCCCGTTTTGAAGGAAAAAACCGGGATAGGTGCCGGTAATGATGGTGTTGGTCGATTCCACTTTCATGTCGCCCCACCAGACCAGCGGAAAAAGCTTGTTGTCCGTGTAGCGAACGGCCGTTGGGTCCAGCAGTTTGTTGTGTTCCAGCGTCCATTCGGACTGGCCTTTTTTCAGCCGGTTCAGGTAGACACCCTGCAACTGCTCCGGCAAACCATCGAGTTTGTAGTACGAGAAGGTTCGGCCGTAGTTTTCGGAAACCCTACCCACCTTCGGGGGCAGTTGCAGGATGGCCGTGTCCAGCGCGGGGGGCGTGTAATTTTTAATCCGGTCGCCGTTGGGAAGCGCCAGCCCATCGCCCAGCGGTTTCGGGCCGTTGGGCACGGTCCAGGTTTTGCCGCCGTCTCTGGAAACCGCAAACCCGTCGCTATCCTTGCCGTAACTCTCGGCGTGGTCGGTGTGCATGGCCCAGGTGGCTACCAACGCGCCGTCCAGACTCCGGTACAGGGTTGGAAACTGGTAAAAGCCCCACTTTTCCTCTTTTTGCGCCACCGAGATCACCACCGGTTCGCCCAGCAGCACCCGCAACTTCTTTTTTCCATCCCGTTGATACTGAAGATCGGTTTTCCCGTACGCCGGAATACCGGGCGTGATGCGCGTCAGGCTGGCGTTCTTCTGTTCCTCCCAGATTGTAGGGGAGGGCTGGGCCTCGGCGATCCAACTTAGAAACAGCAAACCGACCAAGATAAGCAACGGCTTTCGCATGGGCATGTAGGGTTCGGTGAAGAGGCAGATGAGTAATTGAGCGAGTAGCGATTGAGTGGACCAAGTAGCATTTAACCGAACAAATAACCCAATCCAAGTTTGCCTCTTTACAAGGGTAATAAACCGAAAGATGTAATTATCTGTAGGTCAGATTTTTATTCAATCAATCGCTCATCCAAAAGTTCGCTCAATAGCCGGGGTTCTGCGTAATTTTAGGTTCCAGGCTCAGCACGTTGCTGGAAAGCGGAAACAGCACCAGGTGATCTTTGCCTTTCTGGGCCTGCAGCGACGGCACCAGGTCGAAAGCTTTCCCGAACCGCACGAGGTCCCACCACCGTTTTCCTTCAAAAATCAGTTCCAGCAGGCGCTCCTTCAGGATGGCTGCATCGTTGGCGTCCTTCGTGCCGTTGACGAATTTGTACGCGTCGAATTTGGTACCGTAGGCCCGTTGCCGCACCTGGTTGATCTCGGCGGAGGGGTCCTGCCCCAGGCCGTTTTTCGCTTCGGCTTTCATCAGCAGCACGTCGGCGTAGCGGTACAGAATGATGTCGTCCACGAAGAAGCGAACTCCGCCTTCCACGAGTCCCTGACCTTTCAGCGGTACCGAAATGAAATAGTTGCGGGTTCCGTTGGCTCCGTTGGTATAAATCTCGTGAAACGAACCGTTTCGACGCTGATCGTCGGCCACGAATTGGTTACGGACCAGCGCGCTGGCTTCCCACACGTTGTTTCCGCCCGAAACCCCGACAATTGCTTTGGTGGCATCGTCCACGTTGGCGGGTAAAGCACCCACCGCCATGTACATGTTATCAAAATAGTTGTTCGGCGATTCGAGGTGCCGGAAAGCTACCGATAGCAGGATTTCCTTGTTGCCCTTGTTGCCGTATTTGAAAATGCTACTGAAGTCGGACAGCAGGGACACATCGGCTTTGGCCACTTCATCGCAGGCGTTGAGCGCCGTGGTAAAATCGGCCTGACCTCCGTTGGCGCGCTTGGCCGTCCACAGGTACACATCGGCTTTCAGGGCGTTGAGCGACGGTTTCGACCACATGCTCCGGCCGTTCGTAAAGGCGTTGTCGGGGAAAAGTTGCAGGGCTTTTTCGATGTCTTCTTTGATGAACGTCAGGACGGCCGAAGCGGGCGAACGATCCAGGAAGGTGGTCTGCGGGTCGTAGCCTTCGGTGGGTTCGGTGCGCAGCGGCAAATCGCCCCAGGTCCGGACCATAACGAAGTAGAGAAAGGCCCGCATCGCATACGCCTGCGCCAGCGTGCTGTTTTTGACGGTCTCGGACTTGAACGTAATGCCCGGCACGTATTTCAGGATCAGGTTGGCGGCATTGACGGCCGAGTACAGCCCAATCCAGTCGGGGGCCGTGGCGGCCTGGTTGAGTGTGTTCAGGTAATAGCGGTCGTAATCGAGCGTTCCGGCCAGTGATTTCTGCATAATTTCACTACGGCCTTCTCCGTAAATGAACAGGTTGAGTTGGGCTTCGTTTCGCAGTTTGACGTACATCCCGGCCAGCCCGCCCTTGGCGTCGTCTTCGGTTTTCCAGAACGAGGCATTGGTAATGACGCTCGTCGGTTCAACCATGAGCTGATCCGTACAGGAGGAGGTGCTCAGCAGCGTTCCCAACAGAACGCCCGTAATGTATTTATGGAGTTTCATGATGGAGCGGGGGATTAAAAGGTTAGGGAAGCGCCAAACGCGATGTTTTTCGGGATGGGGTAGCGGCCGTTGTCGCGGTCGCCGTCTTCCGGGTTCAGGCCCTTGTAGTTGGTGAAGTAGTGCAGGTTGTTGCCGGTCAGGTTGAACCGCAGGTTGCTGATCTTCAACCGTTGCATCAGGGCCGACGGTACGCTGTAGCTCAGGGTAATTTCCCGCAGACACAAATAATCGCCGGATTCGTAGTAAATGGAGTTGGTCGTGGTTAGGTGGTTGGCCGTTCCGCGCCAGTTGCTGTAGTTGCCGATGCCCGGCTGGTACTGCACCATGCTGGCGACATCGCCCTGTCGTTTCCAGGATTTTTCGGCCATTTCCTTCGTCATGCTGACCCCGGCCCACTGCCCGTCCATGAACGCCCGGGCGTAGTTGTAAATGGTGTGGCCGGTGGCGTAGTCAAACCGCAGGGCGAAGCTGAAATTTTTGTAAGCGAGGTTGTTGGCGATACCGCCGGTCCAGACCGGGAAGGGGTTGCCCACGTACACCCGGTCGCGCTCGTCGATGATGTTGTTGCCGTCAATGTCCTGAAAAATGGCGTCACCCCCGTACTTGGTTTTGTCGGCGTAGGTGATGAGCTGGTCCACCGGGGCGGATTTGGCGGCTTCGTCCGTGGCATACACCCCGGTCTGCTTCCAGGCATAATGGTCGTTGATGCGGCCGCCTTCCTGCAAGCCCCCGCCCCAGACGTACGTTCCGCTGGTGGGGTCGTAGACGTTGTAGCCACCAATGCGGTTGTTGGGCGTCCCGTTGTAGGGCAGCGTCAGGATTTTGTGGGTAGTCTTGGCGGCATTCAGGCTGATCTGCCATTGCAGACTCGATGCCGGCGGCAGAATCTGCGCGCTCAGTTCCAGTTCCACCCCTTTGTTTTCCAGGCTGCCCAGGTTGGTGAAAATGTCATTGAAGCCGGTCGAAGGAGGGAGGGTCATTCGGGTGAGCAGGTTGTCGGTTACCCGGCGGAAGACATCGGCAATCAGGCTCACCCGGCTTTTGAACAGGCCCAGGTCGGCACCCACGTTAAACGTTTTGGATTGCTCCCATTTGAGCGACGGGTTCGGAATGACGGTATTCTGTACGGCCGAAATTCCCTGATAACGCGCGCCCACGCCGTACTCGCCCTGCGCCTGGAAGTCGGTCAGCCCACTGATGTTCCCGTTAACTCCGTAGCTTCCGCGCAGTTTTAGCTGGATCAAATCGGCGGGCAGGGCTTTCCAGAATTCTTCCTGGTGCAGGTTCCAGCCCACCGAAACGCCCGGGAAAAAGCCCCATTTGTGGTTGGCCCCCAGGTTGGAGGCTCCATCGTAGCGGGCGTTGAGCGAGAAGAGATATTTCTGTTTGTAGTCGTAATTGATCCGGCCGAAATACCCCAGAATCACCTGATCGCTGTTGATACCGCCCACCGAAACGGGCGTGGAGGCCGCGTTCAGGGTCGGAATCAGGTCCGTGGCCGCGCCCTGCCCGCTGGCCGTCATGGTGTAATTGTTTCTTCCGAAATACGAGAAACCCGCTTTCGCCGACAGATTGTGAAACGAAGCAAACGTTTTGTCGTACGAGAAAACCCCATCCGCCTGCCATTGGGTCAACCGCTCGTAAAGCGCAGAAGCCGACCGGGTGGTCACGGCGGTGGTTCCGTTGTAAAACGAAGGCAGGAAGGAGTAGCCGTCCCGGGTCACTTTATACAACGAAAGCTGTGGATCAAAGGACAGTCCCGGCAGAATGTCCCAGTGGCCCCCGACGGAGAGCGTCATGTTTTCGATGGAGTTGCCCCGTTTGTCTTTGTTCAGAAAATACAGGGCATTGCCGTTGCCCCGGTTGGCCCCCGGTGCCAGGGTTCCGTCTTCGTAATACAGTTTGGAGGTGGGTACGTTGGCGGCCGAGCGGTAGAAGATCTGCGCAATGTCGTACACTTCGTTGTTGGTCGACCGGGTGAACATGGTCCGCCCGAAGACCGTGAGGTTGTCGCGCACCTTGAGCTCGCCGTTCAGGTTAAACGTCAGGCGGTCATACCGGGTGGTGATCACGGTTCCCTGGTTGTTCAGATACCCGACCCCCGCGTTGAAGGTCGCTTTATCCGTTCCACCCGTCAGCGCGACGTAGTGGTTGTGTGAAACCCCGTTCTGGTAGATCAGCTTCTGATAATCGGTATCCTGGAAGATGATCGTTTTGGTGGAATCCAGCGGGTCGGGCATGCTTTCCCAGCCTTCGTTGAGTTTGTGCTGGTTTTGCGGGGTTAGGTACTGAGTGGTGTAAATCGTGTTGTTGGTCAGGTCGTTGCCCGTTCCGGCTCCGGTGGCCAGGGTCAGCATCCGCGTGGCCGTCGGGTCTTTTTTGGCCGAGCGAACCGCCCCCAGCCGTTGCAGGTAGATGTAGTCCCGGGCGCTGGCCATCTCGTACATTTTGCCGGGCCGGGAGAAGATAACGTCGTAGGAATACGTCACGCGGGTTTTGCCGCTTTTACCGGTTTTGGTGGTGATGATCACCACCCCGTTGGACCCCCGCGCCCCGTAAATGGCCGTCGAAGCCGCATCCTTCAGCACTTGCAGCGACTCAATGTCATCGGGGTTGATGTCATTCATGTTGGTCCGGATGATCCCGTCGATGATGTAGAGCGGAGCCGCACCGTTGGGATTATTGATCGACGTTCCACCCCGAATAATAATCCGGGGCGCCACACCGGGTTGGCCGCCACTGGCCGGGGCCTGCACCCGCACCCCGGGCAGCGTGCCTTGCAGGGCCGAAGCCGCATTGGCGTAGGGGACGTTTTCCAGCACTTTGGTGTCCAGCTTTGTGACGGATGTGGTCACCGTTTCCCGCGACTGGGTGCCGTAGCCGACGACCACCACTTCGTTCAGCGTTTTGCTGTCTCCTTTCAGGGTCACATCCAGCAGCGACTGGTTCCCGACGGATAGTTCCTGCGACTCATACCCCAGAAAACTGAAGACCAGCACCGCCTGGTCGTTGGGAACGTTGAGGGTGTACTGGCCGCTGGCATCGGTGGTGGTACCGGTGTTGGTCCCTTTCAGGACGATGCTGACCCCGGGCAGTCCTTCGTTGCGTTCGTCGGCAACTTTGCCTTTTACCGAACGCGCCTGCTGCGCAAATGCAGCCACGCTACAACAAAGCCATGCAACCAGTAAAAAACAGCGCTTTCCTGGTAAAAAAGCAGGTAAAGTTTCCTTTTTCATAGTATCCCAAATAGAAAGTCGTGCCGAAGTTGACAAAAGCAAAATTAAGTTTCGCCCTTATCGGAATCTGCTACTTTTATTTGTATTTGTGATACTATTTTTCGGAAAAGCCGGCCCCGTCTTTTTTTTCGATAAACCGTCGGATTTAAACGGCTGCGTTCAACGTTCTGCGGTATTCGCTGGGCGTCATGCGTTTGATTTTCTTGAACTGGCGGTTGAAATTCGCCAGGTTGTTGAACCCGCTTTCGCTGGCGGCTTCCACAATGTTCAGGTCTTTTTCGGAGATCAATTTACAGGCGTGACCGATGCGCACCGTATTCAAATACTCCACGAAGGAGACGCGGTAGTGGTCTTTGAAAAAACAGCAGAAAGTCGTCAGGGCCATGTTGGCAACGCTCGCAATTTCGGGGAGCGTAATTTCTTCCTGGAAGTTCTGCATGATGTACTGGTTGATCTTTCGCAGGTGGTCGGAGGATTTCAGGTGAATGTTCTGCACGTAACCCGGACTGGCAAGCATCTCACAGTCAGTAGTGTTGGTCAGGAGGTCGAAAATGGACAGCAGGGCCGAGAGCCGCTGCAACCCGTTCATGGTCAGCATCTGTTTCATGAGGTCGGTGATCTTTTCGCGGGTCGCGCCGGTAATTTCCATGCCCCGGTTAGAGCGCTTCAGAAAGTTCCGGAACGTTTCCATCTCCGGAATATCCATAAACGGTTTGCCCAGAAAATTATCGACAAACTGCACCACAATGGCGTCGGCCGGGTACCCGGCTTCGCCCTTGAAAAATTCGGGATCGTTCACCCAGACGTGCGGCAGCGACGGCCCCATAAACACCAGATCTCCGGCGTCGAAATACCCAATGTGATCGCCCACCATCCGGCGACCGGTGCTTTTCAGGACCAGGACCAGTTCGTATTCCGGGTGGTAGTGCCAGGGGCAGGGAAAAAATTGGCCAGTTTCCTGAAACACAATAAAAGATTTGTCGTATTCCTGTGGTAACCGAACTTCAACTGTTTTCATGGGGCAAAGGGCTTAGCGTAGCAAAAGAGGTGAGTAAGTATACCGAAAAAAAGTGAATCGGCCGGAGCGTTGTGAAAAATAGTACCAGAAATATGGATAAAAGTAACAGAAATAGCAAACTTCCCCGACTACTTTTGCTGACAGTTCCCGGTGTGATCTGGGACGTCTGGAGCCACACCCTTTCTATCTGCTTTTTCACGCATGAGTAAAACAAAAGTGATTCACCCCGATCGCAACCCCGCTTTTGCAACCGGCGCGTATTCGGACGGCGTAGTGGCCGGTGGCTTTCTATTTGTCAGCGGCCAGGCGGCCGTCGATTTCAAGACGTCGCAATTCGTCCGGGGCACCATCGAAGACGAAACCCATCGCACCCTGCAAAACATCAAAACCATTGTGGAATCGGCTGGCGCCCGGATGGAAGACGTCGTGAAATGCACCGTTCACCTAGCCGATATTGCCGACTTTGACCGGTATAATACGGTATATGCCAGTTACTTCCCGGGCATCAAACCGGCCCGAACAACCGTGCAGTCGGTACTGGCCGAAGGGGTGAAAGTGGAAATTGATTGCATTGTTAAACTCCCGGCCTGATTAACCTGTTCGGCGAATGGATGAGATGATACAAACGAGTGAGATCAGCGTGGGCGTGGTCGGACTGGGATTAATGGGGAGTAGTATCGTAGCGGCTCTCCTGCTCGCTGGTCATCCGGTGAAAGCCGTTGCCCCGCTGCCCGATGAACTGGCCGACGCCCCGGAGCGCATTCACAATCAGATTAAGCACGGGGAAGAAGCGGACTTGCTGACAAAATCCCCGGACGACTATCGAACGCAGCTGACGGTTTCGGGTGATTATACCATTCTGAGCGACTGCCGGTTGGTGCTGGAGTGCGTCACGGAGCGACTGGCCATCAAGCAGACGGTTTACCAGAAAATAGCCGCCGTCGTCAGCCGCGACGCCGTGATTGCCAGCAACACCTCGGCCATCCCGATCAGTCAGTTGCAGCAGTACGTACCCAGCCCCGAGCGATTTATGGGCATCCACTGGGCTGAACCGGCGTACATGACCCGGTTTATGGAGATTACCTGCGGCACGCAGACCTCGCTGGAACGGGCCAATTGGGCGTTTGAACTGGCGCACCACTGGCAAAAGGAACCCACGTTGCTGCGCAAAGACATTCGCGGTTTTGTAACCAACCGGCTGATGTACGCCATTTACCGGGAAGCCTTTCACCTGGTGGAAACGGGCGCGGCCACGCTGGACGATGTCGACAAGGCGTTCCGGTACGACGCCGGTTCGTGGATGACGATGATGGGCATTTTCCGGCGCATGGACTACACCGGTTTGCAGGATTACCCCGAGATCTTCCGGCGCGTTTTCCCCCTTCTGTCCAACTCCGAGGAGGTGCCTGCGCTGATGAAACCGCTGGTGGAACAGCAGTTGCGGGGCACGCAAAGCGCGCAGGGCCTGTACGACTACACCGAAGAAGAAGCACGGGAGTGGGACAAAGCCTTTGCGGTTTTTAACAAAGATATTTTCCAACTGGCCGCCCGGTATCCGATCCGGACCGACCAGCGAATCGGCTAAATTCGACCATGACACAGTATACCGAATCGGCGGCCCTGCTCCAGCGGGCCCAAAAAGTGCTGGCCGGGGGCGTTTCGTCCGAATTCCGCAAGTACAACCATCCGCACGCCATTTTCTACACGCACGGAAAAGGCAGCCGGATTTACGACGTGGACGGCAACGAATACCTGGATTTTACGCTCAGTCAGGGGCCGCTGCTGCTGGGCCATTCGCACCCCGAGGTCCTGCAGGCCATTAATACCTACTCCGAACAGGGACAACTTTTTGCCGGTCAGCACATCCGGGAAATTGAACTGGCCGAAAAACTGGCCGAAATTATCCCCTCCGCCGAACTGATGCGGTTTTGCCTCGACGGTTCCGAAGCCGTGCAGACCGCCTTTCGGGTGGCCCGCGCCAAAACGGGCAAAACCAAATTCCTCCGGTTTGAGGGCCATTACCACGGCTGGCTCGACAACGTGGCCTGGGGCCTTTCAGCACCCTCCGCCGACGCCCTGGGCGACCGGGCCGATCCGGAAGTCTATCCGTGGAGCGCCGGTCTGGCCGAACACGTCCGCGACGAGTTCATCATTCTGCCCTGGAACGATCTGGACCTGGTGCGAAAAACCGTCGCCGAGCATCACCACGAACTGGCGGCCATCATCACCGAGCCCATCATGTGCAACAATGGCTGCATCCTGCCCAAAGACGGCTTTTTGCCCGGCCTGCGCGCCCTCTGTGACGAATACGGCATCGCCCTTATTTTTGACGAGGTGATTACCGGGTTCCGGGTGGCGCTCGGCGGAGCGCAGCAGCATTTCGGCATCACGCCCGACCTGTCCATTTTCGCCAAGGCCATCGCCAGCGGCTATCCCATCAGCGCCATCGTCGGCAAACGGGAGTGGATGCACCTGATCGAAGACGCCAAGGTCATTCACGCGGGCACCATGAACGCCAGCAACCCGACCGTGGCGGCCGCCCTGGCCACCATTCAGGTGCTGGAACGCGACCCGCCTTATGAACGGCTTTACCACTACGGCCAGAAACTGATGGCGGGTCTGCAACGGGCCGCTACTGAAACGGGCCAGAACCTGCGGGTGCAGGGCCTGGGTCCCATGTTTCATGCCGGATTTACCGATCTGGAAACCATCAGCGATTACCGGGACACCTTGTCGTACGACAAAGCCAAACTGGGCAAACTCATCGCCGGACTGCACGACAACGGGGTTCGGGTGATTGGCCGGGGCTTGTGGTACATCAGCGCGGCCCATACCGAAGCCGACATTGATCACGCCATTGCCACGGCCCGGCACCTGCTGGAAAGCATGGCGCTGGAAACCGTCCGGAATTGAAAAGAACGCCCGCGCTTCGCCAAACGAACACCATCATGGGGAATCCTTCCGCTCAAAGAGAAGCCATTTTAGTAACGGGCTGGTGCCAGTCGACCAGGAGCATTGTCGCCTGTTTACGCCGGGCCGGCCATCCGGTTGCGGTATACGCCAGCAACCATTTTGATACCACCGAATGCCAACCCATCTCGCCAAACGCAATTCAAATCAAGGCGCTGGACCGCTCGGTCAGGATCATCCACCAGTTGGACGAAGTAGGGCCGTTTAAGCTGGTGATTGGCGGCACGGACGAAAACGAATTTCAGAAAAGGGCCCTGATCCGGCAACTGGAAGGGGTGCTTTCGCCCGATGCGGTGATTGCTATCAACACCGAAAGCATTCCGCTCAGCAGCCTGCAGCGGGAAGCCCACCACCCGGAACGGATCATCGGCGTCAACTGGACCGAGCCCGCCGATACCACGTATTTTCTGGAGATCATCGCTAACGAAAAAACCAACCTCCGGCTCGTCGATGATTTTTACACGATGGCGAAAGACTACTGGCAGAAAGACCCGTACGTCGTGCGCAGTGACGCCGGAATCCGAACCCGGATGCTGTGCGCCATGATTCGGGAAGCGTTTTATTTGCTCGAAAACGGGTATGTTTCCGTGGAGGACATCGACCGCGCCTGCCGCAACGATCCGGGTTATTATCTGCCCTTCAGCGGTCATTTCCGGTATATGGACCTGATGGGTGCCTTTATCTACGGGGTGGTCATGCAGGATTTGTTTCCTGAACTCTCAAAAGCCCGGCACGTGCCCCAATTTTTTACCGAAATGGTGCAGAACGGCGGTTTGGGTATGAGTTCCGGCGAAGGATTTTACACCTATAAAGCAGGCGAAGCGGAACAATGGAAAACGTCTTTTCGGGAGTTTAGTCAGCAAATCCGGCAATTGATGAGCCAGTATCCGTTTGGGTACGAAGCGGCTTCGGAACGGGCGCATAACCAATCGGTGGTGCATGAATAGACGGCTGCTGATTGACGCCCACCTCGATCTGGCCATGAACGCGCTGGAGTGGAACCGGGACCTTTCGCGCCCGCTGGCCGAAATACGGCAGCGCGAAATGGGCATGCGCGACAAGCCCGACCGGGGCCGGGGTACGGTTTGTTTACCGGAATTGCGCAAGGGCGGCATTGGCCTGGTGGTAGCCACGCAATTGTCGCGGGTGACACCCTACGGCAGTGCGCTGCCCGGCTGGCACTCACCCCAGCAGGCCTGGGCCATGACCCAGGCACAACTCACGTGGTACCGGGAAATGGAAGCCCTCGGTGAGCTGGTGCAAATCACCAATCTGACCGAACTGGATCACCACCTGGCGCTCTGGGACAACGCTGAAATACCCGACGAGCAAAAACCGATTGGCTACATCCTGAGTCTGGAGGGAGCCGATTCGCTGGTAAATTGTTCGTACCTGCACCGGGCGTTCGACTACGGGTTACGGGCCGTCGGTCTGTCACATTTCGGGCCGGGCCGCTACGCGCCGGGGACCAAAATGGAAGGACCGCTAACCCCGTTGGGGCTGGATTTGCTGACCGAAATGGACCAGCTGAACCTGATTCTGGACGTAACGCACCTGACCGACGAAGGATTCGATCAGGTGCTGGATCGGTACCAGGGGCCGGTTTGGGCCAGCCACCACAACGTGCGGGCGCTTGTTCCGACGCAGCGGCAGTTGACCGATGAGCAGATCCGGCGGCTGATTGAACGGGACGCGGTGATGGGTGGCATGCTGGATTGCTGGGCGATGGACATCCGGTTTATCGACACCGTGTCGGACCCCTGGCAGTTGAACATCCGGCTGGAAAACCTCGTCGACCACTGGGACCACATCTGCCAGATTGCCGGAAACAGCCGGCATGTCGCCATCGGCAGCGATCTGGACGGAATTTTCGGCACCGAACAAGCGCCCTGGGACCTGAATTCGATTGCGGATTTGCGGAAGTACGAGGACATTCTGGCCCGGCGCGGGTATAAATCCGACGATATTGACAATATTTTTTACGGAAACTGGCTCCGGTTTTTGCGCCGGGCCTGGCAATAACCAACACCGCCATGAACGAGTCAGCTTTTCAGGCCGGAGCGGCCCGGGTAGACATTACACCCCCGCTGGGCACGTTGATCAACGGCGATTTCATCACGCATTACGCCCGCTTCATCCACGACCCGTTGTACGCCAAAGCGCTGGTGTTGCAGCAGGGCAAAACCACCCTCGCGCTGGTGATTGTGGACATCTGCGCCATGCCGAAAGACCTGCTGGATGAGGTAAAAATCGCCCTCCAGAACGAAACGGGGCTGTTGCCGCAGCAGGTGCTGATTGCCAGCACGCACACGCACGCGGCCGGTTCGGTGGCCAGTCTGCTCCTGGGCGCGGCCGATTTGCCGTACCGCCAGAAATTGCCGGCGCTGCTGATCGAATCGGTCAAAGCGGCTTTGCAGCACCGGCGACCGGCCAAAATTGGCTTTGGGGCGGTGGACGTGCCGGAGCACGTGGTGTGCCGGCGGTTTTTTATGAAGGAAGGCTATCAGGCGCTTAATCCGGTTACGGGCGGGCTGGACGGGGTGAAGACCAACCCCTTCGGCGACGAGCAGCAGATCGACCGGCGGGTGGCTCCGGTGGACCCGCAGGTGAGCTTTCTGGCCGTGAAAGGACTGGACGACCAGTGGATCAGCGTGCTGGCAAATTACTCGCTGCACTACGTTGGCGATTGGGAAAACGGCACCATCACGGCGGATTATTTCGGCGTATTTTCCGAGGAAATCGGTCGCCTGCTGCAGGCCGGACCGGGCTTCGTCGGGATGATGAGCAATGGTACCAGCGGAGAAGCCAACATTTGGGATTTTCTGGACCCGGACCGGTACCCGAAAGCGCATTTTGCCAAAAGCGAACTGATTGGAAAAGACATCGCCGGAAAAGTAGCCAACGCATTGCAAGCCATTGGTTGGCAGGAAGCTCCGGAATTGTCCGCCCGGTATACCGAGGTGGCCGCGGGCGTTCGGAAACCGTCGGCGGAAGAATTGGACGCAGCGAAAAAATTGGCGGCCGAATCCCAGTACGAGACGATTCAGCAGGTCGATCGGGATGCGTTGCGCCGGATTTACGCCCGGGAGCAGGTGTTGCTAAACGACTATCCAGATACGAATCTATTTCCCGTACAGGCGCTACAGATCGGCACCGGGCGAATCGGCGCTTTGGGCGCGGAGTTCTTTGCCGAAACCGGATTGAAACTCAAGCAAAACCACCAGCCGTATTTTACGATCACGATGGCCAACGGGTACATCGGTTACGTGCCACCCGCGCACGAGATTGAGCGGGGCGGCTACGAAACCTGGCGTTGCCGGACCAGCTTTCTCGAACCCGGTGCCGAAGAAGCAATTCGAACGCAGTTGGTCGAATTGCTAAAAGCGGAGGCCGAACGCCCGGTGTACTCGTCATACGAAATCAAACAATATGAACGATAACGGTTCAAAGCCCCATGGAAACCCTTGACATTACAGCCCTTAAAGAGTCATTCCGGACCGACGGGTACATTTTTCTGCCCGGATTTTTATCCGCCGAAGAAGTTCGGGACCTCAACGAGAACGTGAAAAGCTTCATCCGTAACCAGGTGGCCGACATGCCCCGGGAGCAGGTTTTCTACGAAGACCCGGATGACCCGACCACCCTGAAGCAACTCATCGACATGCAGAAGTACGGTGCGTACTTCGATACCATGCTGAACAACAGCAGGTTCAAAGAACTAGCCGAAACCCTGCTGGAGGACGCGGTGATTCCCAAAACGCTGGAGTATTTCAACAAACCACCCAAAATTGGCAAGCCGACGCCCCCGCACCAGGATAATTATTACTTCATGCTCAAACCGGCCGAAGCCGTGACCATGTGGCTGGCGCTGGAAGACGTGGACGCCGAAAACGGCTGCGTCCGGTACGTGACCGGTTCGCACCACCACGGCGTTCGGCCGCACGGCAGGACCCAGACGCTCGGTTTTTCGCAGGGCATCACGGATTTCTGGAATGAAGACGATCAGGCCAAAGCCGTTGCTTTTCCGGCCCAACCGGGTGATTTGCTGATTCACCATTCCATGACCATCCACTGGGCCGAAGCCAACCGCAGCGAAAGCCGCACCCGCAAAGCCATCGGCCTGATTTACTGGGCCCAGTCGGCGCAGGAAGATACGGAAGCCAAGGCGGCTTACCGGCAGAAATTACAGGCGGAATTGAGTCGCTAAGATGGCCCCGGAAACGCTCGTCATCGGCCACGGATCGCACCGCTACCGGGTTTTCCCGGACTGGGGAACGCTCAATCCGGCAACGCATCCGGTCCAGGATTGCCACGAGATGGTGATTGATGCGCGCGGGCGAATTTTTCTGCTGACCAACGAAACCCGCAACAACATTCTGATTTACGACCGGTCGGGGAAGCTGCTGGACTCCTGGGGTACGGACTATCCCGGTGGTCACGGGTTGACCTTATCGACTGAAAATGGTGAAGAGTTTCTGTTCATCACCGACATTGAGCGGCATCAGGTCATTAAAACGACGCTTGAAGGAAAGGTGGTGATGGTGCTGGATTACCCCCAAGAAACTGGCCAGTATGCAACCGCCGGGGCGTTTTTGCCCACCCAAACCGCCGTCAATCCCGCCAACGGGGATCTGTACGTAACCGATGGGTACGGGATGCAGTACGTCATTCAGTACAACAACCGGGGTGAATACATCCGGCATTGGGGCGGCAAAGGCGACGCGGACGAGCAGTTTGACTGCGTTCACGGCATTGCGCTCGATACCCGGAAACCAGATGAGCCGACGTTGCTGATTACATCCCGGAATCATAACGCGCTGAAACGGTTTACGTTGGACGGGCAATACATCCATACCATTCCGCTGCCCGGTTCCTTCGTCTGCCGACCGGTCATTCACGGCCCGCACATCTTTGCCGCCGTTTTCCGTTCGATCACCAACCGGAATTTCGGATCAGGTTACATCACGATTCTGGACGAAAATGATCGCGTCATCTCGACGCCGGGCGGGACCGAGCCGACTTACGCGGACGGTTCTTTACAGCCACAGGCCCAGGCCCAGGCCCAGCCGGTGTTTGTGCACCCGCACGACGTGTGCATCGACGCCGATGAAAACGTTTACGTTTGCCAATGGAATGCCAACAACGTGTATCCCATGCGTCTACAGCGGGTATAAGAAAGACCCAAAGCCGCTTTTTAGGATACGGTTTTAGAAACGAAATAAACCAATAGGTACCATGAAAATGCGCGAAAGCCGGGTCCTGAAGAAGTTGCGGGCCGGCGAAGTGGTGAGTTGTTTTAAGGTAAATTTTGGCGACGGGCAGGCGTCGGAACTGGCCGCGCTGGCGGGTTTCGACTGCATCTGGATCGACCGCGAACATCAGGCGCAGGACTGGTCGGTAACAAACGCGCACATCTGGGCCACCAAAGCCCACGATACCGACATCATGGTGCGGGTGCCGCGCGGCAGTTACAGCGACTACGTCAAACCGCTGGAACTCGACGCCACCGGGATTCTGGTGCCGCACTGCATGGGCGTGGAAGATGCCAAAAAGGTAGTCCGGATGACCCGGTTTCATCCCACGGGCTTACGCGCCATTGACGGGGGCAGCGCCGACGGTTTGTATACCAACCTAGATTTCAACGAATACTTGCGGCAGGCCAACCAGCAACGGTTTGTCGCCCTCCAGATCGAAGATCCCGAACCGCTCGACGAGCTGGACGAAATTGCTGCCCTGGATGGCGTCGATATGCTGTTTTTCGGCCCCGGTGATTTCAGCCAGGCCATCGGTGCGCCCGGCGAATGGAACCATCCGAAGCTGGTGGACGCCCGCAAGCGCGTGGCCGAAGTTTGTCGGAAACACGGCAAATTTGCCGCCACCACCGGCAGCATTGACCGGCTCGAAGAGTTTGTGAACATGGGCTACCAGTTCGTCAGCGTGGGTGCCGACGTGGTGGGGGTCAGCACCTACTGTCATGGTCTGGTCAGTCGATTCAACCAAGAAACAACCGCAGCCCAACCGGTGCAGGGCGGGTACAAGTAAGATGAGACAACGAGAGTTAGGAGCCACCGGCATTCCGGTTTCCGAACTGGCTTTTGGGGGCGTTGAAATCGGGCTTCCCTACGGCATCGGCGTGAAAGGTGAGGAGGATATGCTTTCGGAGCCAGAAGCGATCCATTTGCTGCACGCGGCCATTGATTCGGGGGTAACTTTTTTCGATACGGCCCGGCTGTACGGAGCCAGCGAAATGATCATGGGCAAAGCGTTCCGGGACCGGCGCGGGCAGGTGATCATCGAAACCAAATGCCGTCAGTTGCGAGACGCCAGCGGGGAGCTTCCGAATCGTGCTACGCTGAAAAAGATTATCAAAACCTCGTTGCAGGAAAGTTTGGCGGCTCTGCAAACCGACTACGTGGATGTTTTCATGCTCCACCAGGCCGATCTGGGCATTTTGACAAACGAAGACATTCCCCTCATTTTTGACGAATTAAAAGCCCAGGGCGCGATTCGCAGCACGGGCGTTTCCACGTATTCCGTCGAAGAAACCAGTCGGGCGATTGAAACCGGGGTGTGGAACGTGATTCAATTACCCTTCAATCTGATGGACCAACGACAGGCGGCTCTGTTTGCGCGGGCGCAGGAAAAAGGCGTCGGCATTGTCATCCGATCGGTTCTGCTGAAAGGCTTGCTTACCAGCAAAGGCGGGCAACTGCACCCGGCCCTGGCGGACGTGGAAAACCACATCCGTCGGTTCGACGATCTGGTTCAGGAGCCGATTCCGGATTTATCCACCCTGGCGATCCGGTTCGCGCTGGCCTTTCCGGAAGTGTCGTCGGTGCTGGTGGGCATCGACAAACTGGCGTATCTGCACCGGGCGCTGGCAGCCGTCAATGGACTTGCCTTAACGACCGAAACCGCCGACCGGGCCCGGCAACTTGCCTACCCCGACCCCACCTTTCTGGACCTGCCGCACTGGGATCGGATGGGCTGGCTGACGTAGCGAAATCTTGGTAAAAACGATTGGTAGTATGCACGTTAACGAATTACTGAGTTTAAAAAATACCGTCAGCCTCGTAACGGGCGGGGCCGGCAACTACGGCAAATGCATTGTGGAAGGCTTGGCCGAAGCCGATTCGACGGTGATTATGGCGTCCCGGAACCTGGCCGCGGGGCAGGAGGTGGCCGCCCGGTTTCGGGAGCAGGGCCTGGCCGTGTACGCGCTCCAGGTCGATCAGGGTGACCCGGCTTCGGTTCGGGCGCTGAAAGAACAGATTCGTGCGCAGTTCGGAAAGCTGGACGTGTTCGTCAACAACGCGGTTTCCCGGCCGATGAAAAGTTACGATGCCCCCATTGCCGATTTTGCGGAATCGATGCGGGTCAACGCCACGGGGTCGATGGACATTTTGCGCGAGATGGCCGACCTGATCGTCGAAAACGGGGGAGGAAGCATCATCAACATCGGTTCCATGATGGGCATGTTTGGGCCGGATTTATCCAATTACGAGGGCACCACGATGGGCACCCCGCCCCCCGATTACTTCTTTCACAACGCCGGTTTGCTTAACCTGACCAAGTACCTGGCGCAGGTGCTGGCCGGGAAAAACGTGCGGGTCAACTGCATCAGCCCCGGCGGGTTGTTCAACCACCAGCCGGAACGGTTTCTGGAGAATTACACCAAGAAAGTGCCGCTGCGACGCATGGCCAATCAAGACGACATCAAGGGCCTGATTGTGCTGCTGGCTTCGCAGGCGGGGGCCTACATCAATGGCGAAAATATCCTGATGGATGGCGGGCTAAATGCCTGAAACCGTTGACGACCCCTCAGATGTACTTTAGCTCCGTTGCCTTGTGGATGAGGGCCGCGGCATTGCTCACGCTAAACTTTTGCAGCAGATTCCGGCGGTGGCTTTCGACGGTTAGGGGGCTGACGAAGATTTTGTCGGCAATTTCCGGCGTAGTCATCCCCTCGGCCAGCATCCGGAGCACCTCTTTTTCTCGCCGGGTGATGATCGGCAGATCGCCCGTGGTGGCGCCCTGCATGATTTCCCGCACGCTTTCACTGAGCGCAATCTTGCCGTCCAGCGCGGTTTCCACGCAGGAAATCAGTTCTTCCGGAGAGGCATTTTTCAGGATGTAACCGGCGGCCCCGCTTTGCAGCATCCGCTGAATGATGCTGTGTTCGTTGTTGTTGCTGATCGCGATCACCTTGCAGGGCGAGCAAACCCGCAGGATTTCTTCGCAGGCCCGGATGCCGTTCATGTCCGGCATGTTGATGTCCAGTAGCACCACCTGCACTGGGTGGTTTTTTACGAACTCAATCCCGTCCGCAGCCGAGGTGAACGCACCCCGTAAGTCGATGTGCGGTATGTCCTGCAACATAAAGGTAAAGCCCTGTAATACAATGGGGTGATCGTCGATGATGATCACGGATACCCTAGTTTCCATTCAAGGGAATGTCTATGTGGAAGGTGGTGCCTTCCCCGGTTTTGGAATCAACGTCCACCGTTCCGTTCAGGATGGTGACCCGGTTTTCGATGTTCGACAGGCCGATGCCTTTCCCGTGACGGGCGGTTTTCGGGTCAAAACCAACGCCGTCGTCCTCCACGGTAATGTAAAGGTGGTTTTCGTTTTCGCTGCACTGCACCACAATGGTTCGGGCCTTGGCGTGTTTGACGGCGTTGGTGAGCAGTTCCTGCACGATCCGGTAGACCGTAATGAGCAGCGCCTGATCGTAGGTTTCCCGGAGGTCGAATGCCTGAAACTGAACGGCGGTCCGGTCGGAGTCGAGGGCGGCACACAAATCCCGCAACGCGGGTTCGAGCCCCATGTAAAGCAGGGATTCCGGCATCATGTTGCGGGCAATGCGCCGGAGTTCGTCCACGGACTGATCGAGTTGGTTGATAACTTTATACAGTTCCATATCGGGTTGTTTGATCGCATCCGGCTGCTTCGTCGCGATGGATGAGAGTTTGAGTTTCACCCCGGCCAGCATACCGCCCAGACCGTCGTGCAGATCCCGGGCAATGCGGTTGCGTTCCTGCTCCTGGCCCTGTAGCATGGCGTTGTACTGGTTAATCTTTTCCCGGTGCCGGATGGCTTTCAGTTCCTGCTGGTGCAACTCCTCGTGTTGCCGGGCCGTTTCCCGGTTTTTGCGGAACAGCTTCCAGCCCAGGTACGACAGCAGCAGCATGACCAGCAGACCTGCTGCCAGGAGCGTAATCGATAACCGGCTGCGTTCAATCCGGGATTGCTGCTGGTGGTTCTGGTCGCGGAGTTTGAGAATCTCGTTTTCCTTCTCGACGGTCTGGAATTTCTTCTCCAGCTCGGCAATGCCCACCGCCGAACCCACCTCGAACACACTGTCTGACAAGGCTGTATACTGATTGAGCCATTGCAGGGCCGACCGGTAATCGCCCAGTTTGGCGTCGGTTTCGGAGAGCTCTTTCAGCAAAAGCCGCCGGTTGTGAGTGTTGCCCGCTTTTTCGAAATACCGGTACGCTTCCAGAATTGCGGGTTTGGCCCGTCGGTAGTCGCCCGCATCCTGAAACAGAATGCATTTTTCAAACAGGATATCGGCCACGTAAAAGTCGTCTCTGAGTTCACGCGCGACGGCCAGCCCCCGGTCGAAGCTGGCCAGCGCTTCCGGATACCGCCGGACGTGCCGGAAGTAATTGCCTTCCGTCCGGTAGAAGGCCGGCAGATAGAGGGAGTGCGGAATGGCGGCTGCCTGCTCCCGGGCGCTGTCGACGTAGCTTTTGGCCCGGTTGTACGCGCGGCTGTACACCGCATTTTTGGCCGCGTTCACAAACGCCGTCAGCTTCTTTTCGTGGGATCCGGGGTAAGCGGCCAGCCCATTCAGCGCCCGCTGGTAATACTGGTCGGCCTTGGCGTAATCCGTCGCGTTCATCAGAACCAGCGCCACGTTGTGGTAATATTCGGCCACCAGCAGGGTATCGTGGGCTTTTTGGGCCAGCGGAATGGCCTTGTTCAGCAGAATAGCCATGTAGGCTTTTTCCTGTTCCGTGGCCTGGAGCAGAATCCCAAAGTTGTTCCAGGTGCGGGCCCGAAACCGGTACGCTTCGCCGTGGTTGTATTTTTTCAGTAGCGTTTCGGTGCGCTGGTATTCCTGTTTGGCCCGTTCGCGGTCTACCCCAAAATAAATTCCGGCGGTGTAAAAATGCCGCAACCCCCGGTAATACGCGTCCTTTTCCGGCATAAGGCGCTGGGCTTCCCGAAGATAGTCAAAGGCTTTACTCGTGTCGCGATCCGACCAGAAATTGCTGATTTCCAGGTAATGACGAATTTTAACGCTGTCGGTTTGGGCCTGACGGGCCAATTTCAGCAAACTGTCCGCGTACAGGGATGCCGGGTCCGGTGCCTGCGAAAAGGCAAAAACCGGAGCCAGAAGCCACACCACCGCCGTCAAAACCTGTTTCATTTAAAAATCGGTTGGTTCACTAGGGACAAAGTAAACCGTTTTTTTACTACCTATCATCCGCTCCCTGCTCGGACCAACCCGAGGACTCGGTCTGCCGGAGTGGTTGCCTCACCGCAGCATGGCCTGCGACCGACTGTTCAATTCGGTATAACTGCCGCTTTCGGGCCACTTTTCGTACAGCCTGATGGCCGTTTGGCTTTTATCGGTTACCTCCACCGGCGCGGTTGCGGCTGACGGAATGAGAAAGATATTGGGTGCTCCCAGGTGATTCTGTTGCTGGCTGGCCCCCTGCAACACCGACAGGTATTTCCCGTCGGGGCTCCAGCAGGGCGAAAACACCTCCAGCGACGAGCGGGTTAGCTGCTTTAGGTCGCTGCCGTCCAGTTTCATGGTCCAGACGTTGCCCGCGTGGTAAAACGCCAGTTTCTGTCCGTCCGGGCTTACGTCGGGTTCCCGCACGGCGCCCGTCAGTTTTTTAAGGGTGGAGCCGCCGGTTAATTCTTTGTTGGTCAGGGCGATTTCGCCACCAGTGTTCGTCAGCACCAACCGGCCATCGGGTGTCCAGGCGTAGTGGCTGACTCCGCTCATAGCGGTAATCACGGCGCCATTGCGTCCATAAATAACCATCACATCGTCGGTGAGCTTTTTGGTGGCAAACTTTGATTTATCCGGTGCGATTTTGACGTTGACGTAACTCTCCAGGGTTGGGAAAGCCAGCACGCGCCGACCGGACGGGTCCATCACCCGGATTTCGTACACGTTCCGGCCGGTGTTGCTGTCGTAATCGAAAACGTTGAACGCAATTTCCCGGCCATCCCGCGAAACGTCCACCGACCGCGACTGATCGGGCTTGTCGTCGCTTCCTCCAATGGCGGTGATCACGCCCGTGCCCAAGTTGATTTTCTGGATGTTTTGGTGTCTGAAAAAATACAGGTCGTTTTTTACGGGTAAATTGGGCCAGCCCGGAACCGACTCGCCCACCTCGTCGGATTTACAGGCGAACAGGCCGATCAGAAACACGAAAAAAAGACCCCGTATACCCGAATTAACTACGCTGGTCGAATTCATAGGATACTGGTTTTGGTTGCTCTGTAAGCCAATTCGTCCAGGCTCTGGTTGAATCCATTTCGATGAGGATAAACCAGCGCCTGAACGCTACCGGCAAAAGTAGGCCGGGGCGTCGGGCCGGTCAATCCACGAAAACCAGTAATTTCTGTCCGGGGAAGGGATAATGGGGGAAGAAAGACCGCCCAAACCGCTTGGGGAGCGCTGCTCGGCGGGCCTTCGGTCGGTTCTTACCGGATGTATTTTCCGGCCCGCAACACGTCGGCCCATTTGCGGTAACCCGCCAGCGTCAGGTGAACGCCATCCCAGGTGAATTCTTTTTTGAGTTTGCCGCTTTCATCGACGAAGTGGGGGTGGAGATCAACAACGTCGAAGCCCTCCGCCGGAGCCATTTCCTTCAGCGCCTGGTTCAGATACCGGATGTGCTCTTCTTTTTTGTAGTGATTTTTCAGCTTCTGAAAGGTGTCGTTGGTCGGCAGCAACGTCTGGAAATAAATCCGGGTGTTGGGGGCGCCCGTTTTTAACCGGCGAGCCATCCGCCGGTAATTCCGGAGAATCACGGAATCGGGAATGTTTCGGGCCAGGTCGTTGATGCCGATCAGGATGAATACGCTGGCGGGGCGGCCCTGGATGACTTCGTCCAGCCGTTCCAGCATGCCAAAGGTGATATCGCCCGGAATGCCGCGGTTTTTGTACCGGGTGTTACCGAGCAGGTCGCTCCAATCCGCCCAGAAGGTCAGGCTGTTGCCCAGAAACACCACGTCCTTGCGGGAATGGGGTAGTGAGCGGAATAGATCGACCCGGGCGCCGTAAATATCGGGCCGAACGGTGCTGTCCCAGCGGACTTCCTGAGCCACAGATACGCTGGCCGAAAGCCAGAAAAGAAGGAGCATTAACCCGTTTGGTTTCATTCTCAATGGCCCGCCAGTTGGTCGGCCGTCAGTTCATTCAGCAGCGTTGCGCCTTGTTGATACCGTTTTACATTCTCTAAAAAGATCGACGAAACCCGTTCCAGAAACCGGGGACTTAAGCTGGAACCGGAAATGTGGGGCGTCAGGAAGACGTTCGGAAACGCCCAGAGCGGATGATCCGGCGGCAGCGGGTACTGGTAGTGGGTGTCGAGGGCGGCACCCGCAATCCAGCCTTCCTGCAACGCCTTCAGCAACGCGGTCTCCTGAATCAGCGGCCCCCGGGCGGGGTTCAGAACAAAAGCCGTTGGTTTTAGCAGCCGGAGTTCTGCCTCCCCAACCAGGCCCGTGGTGGTGGCGGTTTGCGGAAGGGCCATCACCAGAAAGTCTACACTCCTGAGAAAGTCTTCTTTTTCGGGGCCGTAAAAAATCCGGTCGGGGAGGGTGCCTTCCGGGTCGCCGGTGCCGGGTACGCAAAACTCCGTTTCCCGCTTCTGGACGGGCTGGCGAACCAGCACGTGAACCGTCATGCCCAGCGCCTTGGCCAGCCGGGCCGTTTCGCGCCCAATGCCGCCGTAGCCCCAGATGCCCACCACCGAACCGCGAATTTCGTGCTGAAACCGCGCCGACCGGTCCCAGATGCGGCCCTCCTGATTTCGAACCAGTCCGCGCAGGTCCCGGGCCAGGTTGATCATCATGGCGATGTTCCATTCGGCAATCGGCACGTCGAACACGCCCAGCGAGTTGCAGGCCCGGATACCCCGCTCCCTCAGGTTTTTGCCAAACAACTGGCTGTAGCCCGCCGAGCTGATCTGCACCAGCTTCAGCCGCTGCATTTCAGCGTGGTTTTCGGGCAGAAACGTGCAGAAGAGAACCTCGCAATCCTGAATCTGGGCCGTTGGCAGGGGGCGCGTTTTTTCCTCCGGCCGGGCTACCACGTCCACAGAAACGCCCGGAAGCTCCCGCAACTGCCGAAGCACCGGTTCGTGGATCGGCATATCAATCAGAACGTTCAGCATGGTTTCAGGTCGTCAGAATTTTACCGGGAACGCTGTTGAATTCGCCGGTGCCGGGGATGAACGGAAATCGTCGGATGGTTTCGTCGCGTAACTCAATGCCCAGACCCGGTTTCTCGGGGCGCTGGATGTACCCGTTTTTCAGGTGCAGACTATCGCCAATTACTTCGCTGTGGAGCGGACCGTAAGCCGGTGCAACTTCCAGAATAACCGTGTTGGGGCAGGCAAAACCGGCGTGAATGTTCTGCATCTGCGAGCCGCCCGCCCCCCAGGCGTGGGGCGCAATTTTCTGCCCGCGTTGCGCCAACCGGGAAGCCACCTGCATGAATTGATCCATTCCGGCGGTAAACGAAGCGTCCGGCTGACCCACGCCAAAGCTGTCCTGTTCGATGAAGGTCTGCCATTCGCATACGGCCGTCAGGCACTCGCCCCCGGCAATCACGGTTTTGGTGTTTCGGCGGAGTTCGGCGTAGAGGTCGGGCCGGGTGTAGTGGAGCGGTTCTTCCAGAAAAAACAGGTGGTACGGCTCCAGCGCCCGGGCCACGGCGGTGGCGGTTTCGAGGTCCCAGGTCAGCGTTGGGCTGTTGCCCATGTGGGCGTCAAACAAGAGCCGGAGGTCATTGCCAAACTGCTGGCGGACGAAGTCGGCTTTCCGGGCCTCCAGGTCAGCCGCTTCGGCCGGATCAACCGAAATCTCAAAACCCCGGTCTTTCCAGTACGCCCCCGCACCAATCTTGACGCCCTGAAAGCCGAGCGACTGGTAGAACGCAATTTTATCGGCCAGCTTTTCCAGCGGATAGTTGCTCGGCCCGCCCGTCGCGTAGGCGGGTAGTTCGGTTGGCTCCTTCCCTTGATCCGCAGCCGTTTCGGGAAAACCGCCTTGCCAGGAATCCGCCAGGAGCCGGTAAACCGGTACGCCCAGGGCTTTGCCTTTCAGATCCCACAAAGCGGCTTCGATGCCCGCCAGCACGATGGCCCCCAGACCAACCCGGCACCAGAAATTACCACACTGGTACATGCGCTGCCAGAGCGCGGGAATGTCGTCGACGGTATTTCCGAGGAGAATTGGTTTGAAAAAATCCACGATGGCGGGTACGCCTTCCGGGAAGAAATAACCCGCGTAGGTTTCGCCCAGGCCCGTCAGACCGGCGTCCGTTTCGATGCGAATAAAAGCCGCGCTCCGCAGTTGGCGGGCTTCGGAAAGATACGGGTCGCCCGTGCAGGGACCCGTCAGCAAAATCGTTTGAACGTCCGTAATTTTCATGAATCGGTCTGGCGGTTATACCGTTTTGGCCTGCACGGCCAGCTCGATAGCGGCCACCGTAATAGGATCTTTACTTTGGTTTTCAACCACGATTTTGTTCCAGCCGTCGGTCAGTAGCGCAACCGGGAACCGGTAGTTGTAGCCTACGTGGTCGCTGGTGTGGTGGGTGAGCGACCCGCACGGCATGAGCAGTTTGTTGGTGGACTGGCTGGTAAGATTGGGCCAGCAGCCGTTCACCGAAACGGGCATGTACCCTGGTTTGTCGCCCGCTTTGAGCACCACCTGAACGACCAGCTCCAGACTCTGATTGTCGGGTTCGGCGCACATGGCCAATTGGAACGGTCGCTGGGCAAAGGGGCCGATGCTGGCGGGGAGCTGGGCGGGGAGTTCAAACGGGGTGGGGTTGAAAAACTGGGCTGCTGTACTGAAACAATAGTGTTTGGGTTTGCCGCGCAGAAAGTCGAGCTTATGAATGTCGCGCAGGGCCGTGTAGTCGGCTTTAATGCCCGACAGCCGGTTCTGGTCGGAACAGAAAAAATTAAACCATTCGATGCCGTGCACGCCCATCGCCAGCTTACCGGCCGCGTTGGCCCGCTCAATTTCGGGGCTGGCCCCAATGTAGCGCATCCGTTCCCGGACGGTTTCAGCTTCGTTCTGGGTAGGCAGGCTGTTGGCTCCGTCGTCTACGGAACCGTAGATGACTACGCGGTCGCCCAGGCGTTTGCGGAATTCGTCGTGGGGCATGTCCCAGGTGGTGGCCCAGAATCCCGCCGGAATGATAAAATCGAGCGTTCCTTCCTGACACAATGTCACCACATCCACGCCAATGGCTTTGAGTTGGTCCAGTGCGCCTGGAATGCGCATCCCGAGTGGATACGGCTTTCCGGTTTTTTTGGCCTGCCGCTGCGTCAGGGCGCGAATCTGGCGAAACCAGTCGTTCATCACGGCGACGGTTTCGGGCGATGCGCCAGGCTCGCAGCAGAGCGGTTGCCGCCACCAGTCCAGCTCCAGCCCTTCAAAATCGTAATCCTCCACCACTTCCCGAATCTGCTCCATCATCATGGTGCGCACTTCCGGCTTTTCGTAATTGAAACCCTGCCGGTCGTGGGTGTTCTGCAACCCATAATACGCCCGTTGCAGCCGCATTTCCTTTTGTTTGAACAGCGGATGGTTAAAAAAGCTGCCCTCGGGGTTGCGGCTGCCGTGCATGTCGTTCATCCGGATGCTGACCCAGGGCGCGATTTTCCGGCGCCGGCACGCTTTGGACGTTTCGGCCAGCCAGTCCACGCCCGAGTCAATCAAATCCTGGTAGCGGTTCATGAACAGCGTGAAGTTGTCGAGAAACTCTTCCACGGCTTCGGGTTCCGTGATGCCCTGACAAATGGCGTGGCCCCGGAAATAGTCGCGGTCACCGCGCTTGTAGCCGTCGAGGATGCTGGGGAATTTCTTGCTGGGATACCAGGCCCGGTTTGCGTTGGCGTTGATGACGAAGGTGTCAATCCCGTTGTCGGCCAGCAGGTCTACGTAGCGGTGAATGGCCTTGGCCTGAAACGGCCCGCCCACGACGGTGGGTTTGGCGTTCGGTTTGCCGGTGCGCGGATTGACAACGGTCTTGAGCGAAAAGTCTTCGGGCTGCCAGAGTTCGGGGTTGTAAAAATAAACGCAGGTGTCGCCGTTGAACAGGTTACGGTGTTTATCCAGGCTGGTTTTCCTGGGCGGAACGGGCGGTGTAACCGCATTGTCCGGGCTGGCGCTGAGTAGGTGGGGCAGGGTGGGGATGGTGGCCGCACGGAGGAGGCCGGTGCGTAAAAAGTTACGGCGGTTTTTAGGATGCTCGGTAGACATGCGCTGGTTGGTTGGCTTCGTCCGTTGAGAAAAGGGCGTTCCGTACCCGAAATAAAGACACCGGGGGGCCGCGGAACGATCCCTGAGCAAAAGTATCCGTTTTAAGCCCGTTAGTCTTTTACAATCTTATTCATTTGTGATACTATTTTTCAGATTGTTGGGCTCCGGGAAGCGAAGCCGGTTTTACGCGTTCTGCTCAAGTGTTGAAAATCGGGCTGGCGATCTACACAAACAAGGCATACACGGGGGGATAAGTTGGAAAAAGTAAATAATAAATAGCAGGGAACTAATAGATTTTGTACAATAAAGACCAACGGACTCGGCTTTTCAAACGACGGTTTATCTTTGTAAATCGTACCATTACCGGCTGAGGGTTGATGCGCACAAAACAAACATACGGCTCCTTTCTCCGTCGGCTGGTTTGCCTGCTGATGAGCCTGCATGTGCTTAACCTCAGTATTGATACCCCCGATCAGTACGGCTCAACTTTCCAACGGCTCCACCGGGTGGAGGATTTGTCCATCAACGACATCGAAAGCTACACGGAGTTTTTTCTGGAAGTCTGCTTTGGAATTGACGATGCTATTCCCGAACACGACGAACCCGACGACGACTCCGACCTGCTGAAACTGAAACAGGATTATTTCTTCTTTGCAAAAGCCTTCGCCTTTACGCCCGCGCTGCCGTGGGTGCACCGGAAGCTTGCCCGATTTACGCAATACCAAACCGGCCGCGCCCCGATGCACGTGCTGGATATTCCTTCACCGCCCCCCCAGTTCGTTTGAAAAGAGCATAAGGCATAGGGCTGCCAGCGAACCAAAACCCAATCGGTGTTTGGGCGGCTGGGTATGCCCAACTGCGGTCCAGTCGTCGGGTTTTCCTCAGAAGCCCGAACGATCGGTGTTGCTTTCTGCCATCCATCCGGCTTGGCTGGTTGCTTAACGCGAGCGCAACCGGATGGCCTTCATGAATTCATCCATTCAAACGAATTTTAAATGTTTACGATATTCATTCGGCGCCCGCTGCTGGCGTCGGTTATTTCTGTATTGATTACGCTGCTGGGGCTGCTGGCGCTCAGTGGTCTGCCCGTCACGCAGTTTCCCGATATTGTTCCCCCCTCAGTTACGGTGACGGCTACGTATACCGGCGCCAACGCGGAAGTCTGTACCAAAGCCGTGGCCACGCCCCTGGAACGGGCCATCAACGGGGTGCCGGGCATGACCTACATGAATACGGTATCAAGCAACGACGGAACGACGCTGATTCAGGTTTTCTTCAACGTCGGCACCGATCCGGATATGGCCGCCATGAACGTGCAAAACCGCGTGACCTCGGTGCTGGACGAACTGCCCGCCGAGGTGATCAAAGCCGGGGTGATTACCGAAAAAGAAGTGAACAGTATGCTGCTGTACCTCAATTTGTTCAGCACGGATTCCGATATGGACGAGAAGTTTATCTACAACTTCGCCGATATCAATATTCTGGCCGAACTCAAGCGGATCGAGGGCGTGGGATTTGCCGACATCATGGGCGCCCGCGAGTATTCAATGCGGGTGTGGCTCAAACCCGACCGCATGACCGTGTACAACATCTCCGCCGAGGAAATTGTCGAAGCCATCCAGAAGCAGAACGTTGAAGCGGCCCCCGGCAAAGCGGGCGAAAGCGCCGACCGCAAACCGCAGGTGCTCCAGTACGTGATGCGGTATACCGGCAAGTTTAACGAACCGCAGCAGTACGAAAACCTGGTGTTGCGGGCCGATCCGGACGGCTCCATGCTGCGCCTGAAGGACGTGGCCGAGATCGAATTTGGCTCGGCCGATTACAGCGTTACCTCGAAAACCGACGGGCGGCCTGGCGCGTCCATCATGCTGAAACAACGCCCCGGTTCCAACGCCCGCGACATCATCAACAACGTCAAAAAGCGCATGGCCGAAATCAAGGAGCGGTCGTTTCCGGCCGGGATGACCTACAACTTCGCCTACGATGTGTCGCGGTTTCTGGATGCTTCCATTCACGAGGTGGTGCAGACACTGCTGGAAGCTTTTGTGCTGGTGTTTCTGGTCGTTTTTCTGTTTTTGCAGGACTGGCGGTCTACGCTGATCTGCGCGCTGGTGGTGCCGGTGGCCCTGATCGGCACGTTTGCCTTCATGAGCCTGATCGGTTTTTCCATCAACCTGCTCACGCTGTTCGCGCTGGTGCTGGCCATCGGTATTGTGGTCGACGACGGGATCGTGGTGGTGGAAGCCGTTCACGCCAAAATGACCGAGGACCATCTGCCGCCCGTTGAAGCCACGATGGCGGCCATGAAAGAGATCAGCAGCGCCCTGATTGCCATCACGCTGGTGATGTCGGCGGTGTTTGTCCCCGTAGCGTTTCTCTCCGGGCCGGTCGGGATTTTCTACCGGCAGTTTTCGCTCACGCTGGCCGTCGCCATCCTGATTTCGGGGGTAAACGCCCTGACGCTGACGCCCGCCCTGTGCGCGCTGCTGCTGCAACCGGGTCACGCCCAGGCTTCGTCGGGCGTGCTGGGCCGGTTTTTTGCCGCTTTCAACCGCGGGTTTGACGCGATGACGGGGCGGTACCAGCGGTTGCTGCGCAAAATGGCCCGCCGGGGTGCCGTAACGATTGCCCTGCTGCTGGCCTTTGGCCTCGGCACCTGGAGCATCAGCCGGGTATTGCCCAGCGGCTTTATTCCCACCGAAGACCAGGGAATGATTTACGCCAACGTGACGACGCCCGCGGGTGCTACGGTGCAGCGGACGGAAGACGTGCTGGACAAAATTCAGAAAATAGCCGCCGGAATCGAAGGAGTGGAGAACGTATCGACGCTGTCGGGCTTCAGCCTGATGACCGACGGAGCCGGGGCTTCCTACGGCATGGGGATGATCAACCTCAAAGACTGGAAAGACCGCAACCTGTCCGTCGACGACGTGATTGCCCAACTGGAAACCAGGACCCGGCACATTCAGGACGCCAGCATCCAGTATTTTTCACCCCCGACGGTGCCGGGCTTCGGAAATTCGAGCGGTTTTGAACTCCGGATGCTGGACCGAACCGGCACGGGCGATTTGCAGAAGACCAAAAAAGTAGCCGATGACTTTATTACCGCCCTGAAAAAACGCCCCGAGATCAGCGATGCCTTTACCAGCTTTAACCCGGATTACCCGCAGTACATGCTGCACGTCGACCAGGACAAGGCCGCCCAGAAAGGCGTTTCGATTGAAAACGCGATGAACACGCTGCAAACGCTGATGGGCAGTCTGTACGCTACGAACTTCATTCGCTTCGGGCAGATGTACCGGGTTTTTGTACAGGCCGCGCCCGAATACCGGGCCAAGCCGGAGGACGTTCTTTCGCTGTACGTGAAAAATGAGGAGGGCGAAATGGTGCCTTACTCCAACTTCGTCAGCCTGGAACGGGTGTACGGCCCCGAGCAGCTGACGCGGTACAACATGTATACTTCGGCGCTCATCAACGGCGATGCGGCCAAGGGCTACAGCAGCGGAGACGCCTTGCGGACGGTGGACGAAGTGGCCCGGCAGACGTTGCCCAACGGCTTTTCGTACGAGTGGTCGGGTATGTCGCGGGAGGAGCTTTACCCAAAAGTAGCAGGAGTTGACTCATTTGTGACAGGCTTTGGGGGCAAAGACCCCGACCTTTGATTCATCCAAACAGAACAACAACACTCAAAACAACATACGCCATGAAAGCCCTGATCAACACCCTGCTCGTCGCCCTGACCGGTTTCCCCACTGTAAAGAAAGACCGGTCCGCCCCGACCGGTCTTTCTCGTTAGATTTAAACGGGCCGGGCACCTGAACTCAGCAAACCTTTTGTATTTTGCTCCTTCGTTGCCGCCCGCCAACCCGCTCCGCATCAGCAGAGCTTACGGTTTTGCCGGCTTCGTACACCGATGCTGCCTGCCGCAGCGAACCGACCCTTTACGCTGATTGATCAATGAAAACCAAAATACTCCTGGTGGACGACGAAGCCGATCTGGAAACCCTCTTTCGGCAGCGCTTCCGCCAGGCGATTCACAAAGGTACCTACGAGTTTGTCTTTGCCCATGACGGACGGGAAGCCCTGCAGGTGCTGGAAGAACACCCCGACATCGACCTGGTGCTGACGGATATCAACATGCCCGGCATGGACGGCCTGACCCTGCTCGAGCAACTGCCCCAGGTGAACGCCGTGGCCCCGGCGGTGGTGCTGACGGCTTACAGCGATATGACCAACATCCGGAGCGCCATGAACCGGGGAGCCTTCGATTTTCTGACCAAGCCTATTCACTTCGACGACCTGCAGGCCACCATCGAAAAAAGCCTTCGGCACGTTCAGCAACTGCGGGAAAGTCAGGAGGCCAAGGCCGTCGACGCGATGAAAACGCGGTTTTTTACCAATATCATCCACGAATTGCGCGTGCCGCTGTCGTTGATTGTTTCGCCGGTTGATAAGCTGCTGGAAACTGAAGAACTGCCCGATCACCTGCAACAGCCCCTGGTTACGGTTCGCCGGAACACCCGGCAGGTGCTGCAGATGATCAACCAGTTGCTGGCCATCAATCAACTCGAATCCGACCAGGTTGAGGTGGTGGAACAGGTGGGAGATTTGCCGGCGTTCGTCGGGCAACTGGTGGACCTATTCCGCCCGTCGACGGACCTCAAAAACCTTGCGCTGAACTACGAGACGGATTTTCCTTCGGGGGGCTACCGCTTCGATGCGGGCAAGTGGGAAACCATTCTCTTCAACCTGCTGACCAACGCCATTCGGTTTACCTCGGTGGGAAGCATTACCGTTTCACTGCATCAGACGCCAACGGGTGCCCGTTTGGCGGTGCGGGATACCGGCATTGGCATCAGCGCCCACAAGCTGCCCCACGTCTTCGACCGGTATTATCAGGGTGATAACCAGCGCATCCGGGCCAACGACACGACGGGCATCAGCCTGGCGCTGGTGCGGGAACTGGCCGTGCGACTGGGCGGAACCGTGCGGGCTGAAAGCCAGATTGAGGAGGGCGCTTCGGGAACCGTGTTTGTGCTGGAATTGCCGGTGCAACGCACGGGTGGCGATAAGGCAAGCCCGTCGGTGGAGGCTCCGTCGGTGGTGGTCGATCTGCCCGCGCGCGCCGGGGAATCCGGCTCAAAACTACCCGTGGAGTCGGCCGAGTCGATTCCCCTGATTCTGGTGGTTGAAGACAATCCTGAACTCCGCGAGTTTATGGTTACCGAACTGGCCACGACGTACCGGGTGCGGTCGGCGGCCAACGGGCACGAAGGGTGGGTGATCGCCAAGGAAGAACTGCCGTCCATCGTCATCACGGACCTGATGATGCCCCGCTTAGACGGCCACGGCCTGATTGAGCGCCTGAAGGCCGACCCGGCCACCGACCACATCGCCATCATGCTGCTTTCGGCAAGTGCGGAGGAAACGCACCGGCTGCGGGGCCTGAGCCTGGGCGCGAACGACTACCTGAACAAGCCCTTCCACCTGGGCGAACTGCGGCTGCGGCTGCGGAATCTGCTGAGTCACCAGCAGCGGCTGCGGGAATACTACCGGCAGCAGCTGGCCCAGCCCGACAGCGCCACGCCACTGCTGAGCGTTGGCGATGAATTTTTACGCAAACTGTACACCCTGATCGAGCAGCACCTGGACAACTCGACGCTGAGTGTGGAGTGGCTGGCCGAGGAGCTGGCAATGAGCCGCAAGGCGCTGTACCTGAAAGTGCAGAACCTCACGCACCTGTCGCCGGTGGAACTGATCCGGCAATACCGTCTGCGGAAAGCCATCGACCTGCTGCGGCTGGGGCACAGTGCCGCCGAGACGGCCTACATGGTGGGGTTTGAAAGTCCGTCGTATTTCACCAAAGTGTTTCGGGAGTTTTACAACCAGACCCCAACATCCTACCGCAAGGGCTAGAGCCAGTGACGATTAAAACAGCATTTCCTAAACCAATGATTGTTAGTATTCATGAAATTTCTGAAAAGACTTACCGTAACCCGATTTGCCGTATGCCTGCTGACGTTCTGGACGCTGGCTGCCGCACAGGGGGTCGCCCAGGGCAAGAAGAAAGCGGCCGGTAAAACCGCTGGTCGGGGCCCGGCTACCTCGAACGGTTCTGCGGACCCCAAAAACTGGAAGTTGGGGGTGGCTCTCTACACGTTTAATCAGTTTACGTTTCCCGAGCAGCTTGCCAAAGCCGACAGCGCCGGATTGAAGTTTGTGGAGGGCTACACCTTCGGACGCGCCGGAGCGGAACTGAAGGACTCGCTGATCATGAATCTGTCGCTGACCGGTGTAGACAAGCTTCGGCAGCAAATCCGCGACAAAGGGTTGCTGATGGAATCGATTTATCTGGTCGGGGGCAAGACCGTCGACAAATGGGTCCGCGAATTTGAACTGGCGAAACGACTGCAGGTGAACTACGTTACGGCCGAACCCCCGGTGGAACTTTGGGACAGTGTGGATAGCCTGGCGGGTGCGTACGGAATAAAAGTCGCCCTTCACAACCACTGGAAGGGCACGAGTGCGTACTGGCATCCGGATTCGGTGCTGGCCGCCCTCCAGAATCACCCGAATTTCGGGGTGTGTGCCGACGTGGGGCACTGGCCCAAGAGCGGTATTGATCCGGTCGAAGGGTTGAAAAAGCTGGAAGGCCACCTGATCGCGCTGCATTTGAAAGACATTGCCGCCTACAACGATCTCAAACTCAAAGATGTGCCGGTGGGCACGGGCATCATCAATTTTCCGGAGGTGTTCCGGGAGTTGAAACGCCAAAAGTTCAACGGGCACATCATCATTGAGCGCGACACCCAGGATAAGCCCAGCAACCTGCCGGTCGTGATTCAGACCGTGAAATATTACAACGATCAACTGGGCTTAAGTCCGGTCCGGTAACAACGTCTTTTCTACAACCGCTAACTTCCCACCATTTCCCCAACCATGCTTTTTCTGTCCCTGAGCATCCTGCTTTCGGTGGTTTTGCTGCTCAACTTCCGCATTTTTCCGCGCTACCAGGTCAATACGTTTCAGGCCATTGTGTTTAACTACCCGGTTTGCTTCCTGACCGGTTTCCTGCTGATGCCCCAGAGCCAGCCTTTTTCCATTGATTTCTCCCAAACTTGGACGTGGCTGGCACTCGGTCTGGGCGTTGGTTTCATCATTACGTTCATTCTTTCGGGCCTTTCGACGCAGCGGATGGGCATCACGGCCACGTCGCTGGCCAACAACATGTCGCTGGTGGTGCCGGTTTGCTTCAGCCTATTTGTGTTTCAGACGGGCGGCAAGTCCTTCGACGCCCTGAATTACATGGGGTTGGTGCTGGCCGTAGCGGCCGTTGGGCTGAGTACGTTTCGGAAGGAAGAAGGCCAGACCGTCCGGACGCTGGGCTGGAATACGCTGCTGCCGGTAGCGGTTTTTCTGCTGTACGGAACCACCAACGCGATGATCAATTACATGAACATTCACTACATTTCGTCGTCCGACAAAATTCTGCAGGTGACGCTGACAATGGTGTTGGGCGCCATTGCCGCCGGGTTTGTGATGCTGGCGTTTCGCGCCATTCAGGGAAAAGAAGTGATTAAACGGCAGAATCTGGTGGGGGCTGTCACGCTCGGAGTGCCCAATTTCCTGAGTTTTTATACGCTCATTCTGGCCCTTTCGCAATTTGGCGGCAACGGTGCGTTTGTGTATCCGCTCTACAACATCGGCGTCATTCTGGTTGCGGCTTTGTCGGCCACGGTTTTCTTTAAAGAAAAACTGCTGATCATCAATCAGATCGGTCTGGTGCTGGCGGTGGTGGCCATCGGCCTGATTTCGTGGCAGGAACTGGCTGAGTGGCTAACCAGATGAATGAAGAGAGAAATAAGAAACGGGAAAAGAGGAGCGTTGCCTTCTTTTGTCTCCGATCTCACTTCACGTGTCGGATTTGCCGATAATTCTGTATTTTTCGCTTTTAAACGATTATTCCAAAACCTTGCATGAACCGTCGTCAGACTCTTGCTGCTTTAGCCGCCACGACTGGCGGAGCCGTTTTGTCCGCATCTGCACCGTCAGCCGCCCCCTTGGCGAAAGATCCGCCACCGTTTGCCTACGCGCTGAACGTGAGCACGATCCGTGGCCAGAATCTCGGGTTTGTGAAGGAACTGGAAGTGGCCTCCAAAGCCGGTTTTCGGCACGTTGAAATCTGGATGAACTCCTTTCAGGATTACCTGAAAACCCATAAAACCGCCGATGTTCGCAAGCTGCTCGGTGATCTGGGTCTGAAAGTTGAAAACGCCATCGGGTTTGCCCAGTGGATTGTCGACGACGAAACGACCCGCACCAAAGGCGTCGATCAGCTCAAACAGGAGATGGACCTGCTGGCCGAAATTGGCTGCAAACGCACGGCGGCCCCGCCGATGGGCGCAACCAATCAACCCGGTCTGGACCTGCGCAAAGCCGCCGAACGCTACCGGACCATCCTGGAGTTGGGGGATAAAACCGGCGTTGTGCCCCAACTCGAATTGTGGGGTGGTTCAAAGAATATGAATAAACTCAGCGAGGTGATGTTTGTCGCCATTGAGAGTGGCCATCCGTCGGCGCGGGTTCTGCTGGATATCTACCACCTCTACAAAGGCGGCTCCAGTCCGGCGAGTCTGCCGCTGGTGGGCAAACCCGGTATTGAGGTCTTTCACCTGAACGATTACCCCACCAACCCGCCCCGCGAAACCATTGTCGACGCCGACCGCGTGTATCCCGGCGACGGTATCGGGCCGGTGCGCGAAACACTGAAGCAAATCAAAACGCCCGGCAAAACCATTGTGCTGTCGCTGGAACTCTTCAACAAAGACTATTACGCCCAGGATGCGCTGGTGGTGGCAAAAACCGGTCTGGAGAAGATGAAGAAGGTGGCAGAAGGGGTGTAAGGGGAGTTGTATCGCAGAGTTAAGCGGAGTAAATCAGAAGCTCCGCTTGACTCTGCGGTATAATTTAACTATTAATGCGAATCGCGCTTCACGACCGGTCCGGAACCGCCCTGTAAGAAGTCGAAATCTGCGCCTTCGTGGGCCTGGAGTACGTGGCGAATGTACATCTTCGTATAGCCCCGGTCGTACCCCAGATCAAGCGGTCGGAAGTGCGCCAGTCGGCGGGCCAGTTCTTCTTCATCGACGTGGAGGTGCAAAAGCCGTTTGTCGACATCCAGTGTAATCATATCGCCGTTTTGTACCAGCGCCAGGTTGCCCCCCACGGCGGCTTCCGGCGAAACGTGCAGCACCACCGTTCCGAAGCCCGTGCCGCTCATGCGTCCGTCCGAAATCCGGACCATGTCGTGGACGCCCTGCGCCAGCACCTTGGCCGGCAGTTGCATGTTGCCCACTTCCGGCATACCGGGGTAGCCTTTGGGCCCGACGTTTTTCAAGACCAGCACGCAGGACGGGTCAACGTCCAGATCGGGGTCGTCAACGCGCTTTTTGTAATCGTCAATGTTCTCGAAAACCACCGCCCGGCCCGTGTGCTGCATCAGTTCGGGCGAGGCCGCCGACGGTTTCAGTACCGCGCCGTTGGGGCACAGATTACCGCGCAGCACGGCAATGCCGGACTCGGGCTTGAACGGTTGGTCGACCGACGCAATGACTTCCGGATTGTAGCATTCGGCGTTGGCGCAGTTTTCGCCCAGCGTCCGCCCGTTGATGGTCATGGCGTCGTTGTGCAGGAATTGCTTCAGTTCCTTGATGATAGCGGGCAGGCCACCGGCGTAGAACAAATCTTCCACAAAGTGTTCGCCCGACGGCTGCAAATTGGCCAGCAACGGTATTTTGGCCGATAGTTTATCGAAATCATCGAGTGTCAAATCCACGCCCATCCGCCCGGCGATGGCCGTCAGGTGGATGATGAAGTTGGTTGATCCGCCTAGGGCCGCGTTGACCATGATGGCATTTTCAAACGCCTGCCGGGTCAGAATCTGGGAGGGCCGGATGTTTTGCCGGGCCATCTCTACGGCCCGCATTCCGGCCAGGTGAGCCAGCACTTTCCGGCGCGAATCGGCCGCCGGAATGGTGGCATTGTCGGGCAGGGCCAGCCCCAGCGATTCGGCCATGGCCGCCATCGTGGAAGCCGTGCCCATAACGGCGCAGTGCCCCTGGCTGCGGGCCATGCAGGCTTCGGCGGCCACAAATTCCTCCTGCGACATTTCGCCTTTCTTGTTGGCTTCGGCAAACCGCCACAGGTCGGAGGTACCGATGTTGCGACCCTTGTATTTGCCGGCCAGCATCGGGCCGCCCGACACCACCAGCGTGGGCAGGTCGACGCTGCACGCCCCCATCAGCAGCGAGGGCGTGGTTTTGTCGCACCCGCAGAGCAGCACCACAGCGTCCATCGAGTTGCCCCGGATGGATTCTTCCACGTCCATGCTGGCCAGGTTACGAAACAGCATGGTGGTCGGTTTCATCTGGCACTCGCCCAGCGACATCACCGGGAATTCGAGCGGAAAGCCCCCCGCTTCCCAGACGCCCCGCTTCACGGCTTCGGCCAGATCGCGGAAGTGGGCGTTGCAGGGTGTCAACTCGGAGAAGGTATTGCAAATGCCGATAACCGGCTTGTTTTCAAACAAATGGTGGGGGAAACCCTGGTTTTTCATCCAGGCCCGGTAGATAAAACCGTCTTTTCCGGTGCGGCCAAACCATTCCTGCGATCGAAGGTGCATTTTTTAACGAAATAAAGAGTAGTGAGTAAAGGAACAACGTGTTGTACAAAACAGAAAAGATACGGTTTTCTGCATTTAGGACGGTAAGTTAGAAAGTTTTTGGTAAATGAAAGACGTTGGTTAATTCATCAACAATGTTTAATATCTTCGCAGAGAATACCCTACACGTCCATCTCCTAGTATGAAAGAACCCGTTACTTGTTTCTTAATTGACGACGATGAAGATGATCAGGAGCTTTTTGCGCTGGCCCTAAAAAAAGTTGACCCGAGCCTGACTTGTGTGGTCGCTGATGATTGCGGGGAAGCGTTGAAGAAACTGCGTCAGGAAGAGAATTTCTTGCCCCACTATATTTTTCTGGATTTGAACATGCCCCGGATGCACGGGAAACAGTGCCTGGTTGAGCTGAAAAAAATTGCCCGGATCGAACACATCCCGATCATTATTTATTCGACATCCTCGGAGCCGAAAGACATTCAGGAAACCAAAGCGCTGGGTGCTTCGGATTTTCTGACCAAGCCTCCGCTGATTTCAACCCTGACGACCCGATTGGCAAATCTGCTGCTGGATCGGCCAATGGCCTGAATCTACTTTTCATGGAAACACATACCCTTCAACCGATCTACCGATTTCTGGCCAGCGGTGGTGAAATGGGGCAGTTGATTCGCACGGTTGACTGGTCGACGAATCCGCTGGGACCCATCGAGCGCTGGCCGCAAAGCCTGCGCACCACCCTAAGCCTTATTCTCCATTCCAAGTTCCCCATGTTTCTGTTCTGGGGACCCGAACGGATCTGTTTTTACAACGATGCCTACCGGCCCAGTCTGGGAGAGATTGGCAAGCACCCCACGGCCCTGGGGCAACGGGCCGTGGACCTCTGGCCGGAAATCTGGTCGACCATTGAGCCCTTGATAAGCCAGATCATGGCGGGCGGGGAAGCCACCTGGAACGAAGATCAACGGTTTTCGATCTACCGCAACGGCCAGCTCGAAGAAACGTATTGGACCTACAGTTACAGCCCGGTGCACGATGAATCCGGCGCCGTAGGCGGGGTGTTGGCGACCTGCACGGAAACAACGGAAAAGGTTACCAACCTCAAAGGCATCGCCGAAAGCAAAGACCAGTTGATGTTTGCCATTGACGCGGCCGAACTCGGAACGTGGGACCTGAATCCGGAAACCAACCGATTTACGGGCAACGACCGGCTGAAGTCGTGGTTTGGCTTGGCTCCTGATGCGGAAATAGAACTACCGCTGGCCCTGGCAACCATTGCCGATGAAGACCGTCAACGGGTGATTGAAGCCATTGAAACGGCTTTGCAGCCGTCTTCCGGTGGGAATTACGCCATCGAATACACCATCGTTAATCCCGCTGATCAACGAAAGCGCCGGGTGAAAGCCAAAGGGAAAGCTGTTTTCGACGACGCCGGAAAGGCCGTTCGCTTCAACGGCACCTTGCAGGACTACACCGAAGAGTATCGGGCGGGCGAAGAACAGCAAAAGCTGATGACGCTGGTTGAAAACAGCGTCGATCTGATGTCGGTGCTGGGGCTGGACGGCCGGAACACGTACATCAACAAAGCCGGGCGGGAATTGCTGGGGATTGATGACGATCAGGACGTTACGCAGGTTCCGATTGCGGACCTTCACACGCCGGAACAGTTGGAATTTGTTAGTTCCCAAATCCTGCCGACGGTGATGACAACCGGCCGCTGGTCGGGGCAGTTTGCCGCCCGAAACCGCAAGACGGGCGAAATCATTCCGCTGTACAACAACTGCCTCCGGATTGACGACCGGCTGACGGGGCAACCGCTGGCCGTTGGCGCCGTAATGCGGGATTTACGGCCCGAAAACACGACCAAAAAGGCGCTGGAAGAAAGCCGCGAGCAATTTCGGCTGCTGGCCGATTTCATGCCGCAGTTCGTCTGGGCGGCCCAGCCGTCGGGTGCCCTGAATTATTTCAACCAGTCGGTGTACAATTTTTCCGGGTTATCGGCCGAAGACGTCCAGCGTCACAACTGGCTGCGGCTGGTGCATCCCGACGAACGGCAGGCTACCGTTGATGCCTGGATGAACAGCGTGAAAACGGGCGAAAGCTTTGTGTTTCAGCACCGGTTTCGGCGGAACGACGGCGAATACCGCTGGCAGTTGAGCCGCGCCGTGCCGATGAAAAACAGTGAGGGCGTCATTCAGTGGTGGATTGGAACCAGCACCGACATCGACGACCAGAAAAAAGTGGCCGACGAACTGGAACAAATGGTGCAGCAGCGCACCCTCGAGCTCCACAGCAGCAACCAGGAACTGATCAAAACCAACCACGAGCTGGAGCAGTTTGCCTACATCGCCAGCCACGATTTGCAGGAGCCGCTGCGTAAGATTCAGTCGTTTTCCGAACTGCTTCACCTCAACCTGACGGATCGCGAGATGTCGGGGCAGTATTTAAACAAAATCAGTACGTCGGCCCAGCGCATGGGGGAGCTAATCAAGTCGGTGCTGAACTATTCCCGCCTGTCGAACACCGCCGAGCGCTTCGTGGAAACCGATCTGAATCAGATTCTGGCGGGAGTGGAGTCGGACTTTGAGCTTATGATTGAACAGAAAGGGGCCGTAATCCGGCGGTCGAATCTGCCGGTGGTGGAAGGCATTCCAATGCACCTGAGCCAGCTCTTTTCAAACCTGATCGGCAACTCCCTGAAGTTTTCGGCGACCGAGCCCGTTATTGAAATCACCTCCCAGTCTCTGTCAGCCGAGGAGGTAGCGCAGATCCAGGGCCTTCGAATGGACCTTCCGTACGTCTACATCCGGGTGAAAGACAACGGAATTGGTTTTGAGCAGGAATACGCCGAGCGGGTTTTTACGATTTTCCAGCGGTTGAACCACACGAAGTCTTACAGCGGAACCGGAATTGGTCTGGCGCTCTGCCGAAAAATTGTCGAGAACCACTCCGGGAAAATTACGGCAGAAAGCGAACTGGGCAACGGGGCGGCTTTCCACATTTACCTGCCGGTGAAGCGGTAACAGAGGGCATCCGGTTGACGGTGCTGGAAGCGACAAACCCCGCCCGCCGTAAGCCGTATGCCCTCAACCGTTATTGAAGCAATTCACTGATTTTCTTGCTGAGTTCGGCCCCGCGAAGGTTGCGGGCAATGATTTTACCCGTGGGATCGAGCAGGAAGTTGGCCGGCACGCTATTGACGCCGTACTGCTGGGCTACTTCGTTTTTCCAGCCTTTCAGGTCGCTCACGTGCGCCCAGGTGAGCCGGTCTTTGTGGATGGCGGTAAGCCAGTTTTGCCGGTTGTTGTCGAGCGATACCGAGAAAATCGTAAAGTTTTTGTCTTTGAACGTTTTGAACGTTTTCACCAGGTTCGGATTTTCTTCCCGGCAGGGGCCGCACCAGCTCGCCCAGAAATCAACCAGCACGTATTTGCCTTTAAAAGACGATAGCTTCACGACGTTGCCCAGCGTATCGGTTTGCGCGAAATCCGGGGCCATTTTACCCACGTTCAGCCGGTTCATCACGTCGATTTGCTGCCGGAAAAACTGAGCCTGCAACGACTTGCCAATCGGCATCCTTTCGAGTCGGGTAAGCATACTATCCGCGCCCGCCAAATCGTTCATGCTGATCAGAACGCCCAGCACGTTAACACTGGCCGCGTTGTTGGGGTGAGCCGCAATAAAGTTTTTAAACCGGATCTGATCCTGCTTTACGGTTTCTTCGCGCTCTTGCAGGGCTGCCTGCATCGCGGCCGCGTCGTTGACGGCACTGGCGTTGCCGTATTTGAGTTCGGCCCGCTTATACCGGTTGGTAATGGCCGTATCCGTCATCATCTTTTCCAGCTTCTGCCGCAGGTTTTCTTCTTTCGAGCCGGTTATTTTTAGGGCCCAGAGCGAGTCGGCGTTCCCCCGGATCGTGATGGGGGCGTTTTCCAGGTAGAAGTACTGCCGACCGGGTTTGCCCTCCACGCTCAGGCCGTAAAATGCCACTTCGTCGAGCTTGCCCCTGAACGTAAACTGCCCTTTGGCGTTGGCCGTGGCGGTGTCGGACTGTTGCTTGGTTTTGTAAAAGGAGTTTTCGGTCAGGATGATTTTTCGATTGGCGGCATTTTTCAGCGCGCCAGAAATCACGTATCCGCCCGGCGTTGGCTGACCCGCCGTTTTCCTGACGGCTTTGGATTGCGAATACCCCACAACGGCCAGCGATAACAGGATAGGAGTGAAGAAGAGAAGTTTCATACTTGAGCGATTTAAGGCACTTTTGGGCTACAGTGCGGGCAAAATGCCTGACAGTGTACGTACAAAGATAAGCCGATTTGCCGTATAAATCAGTCAAAATTTACGCAGGGCAATTGACAGAAGGCAAACAAAACGGGGTAGGTTGATAGTTCTAAGGCGTAAGGCGCCGTCTTTTTGTTGTCAGTCCGGGCAATGGAAAGGCCGTTGTCGAAACAACATACTGTCAACCATCTCACACAAAGCCATGAATCAGAGGAATTCATTTGGGTACCGCGCGCTCGCTCTGAGTGTGCTGCTCGGGTTTTCGGCCTGCTCTCGGAATCCGGTCACCGGGAAGCGCGAACTATCATTGATGTCGACCGAACAGGAAATTGCCGTCGGTAAAGAATCGCATCCGTCGGTTGTCGCCAGCATGGGGCTGTACGACGACAAAAAACTAAATGATTTTATCAACCAGAAGGGCAAGGCGATGGCCCAGATCTCGCACCGCCCCAACTTGCCGTACCAGTTTTACATTGTCGATTCGCCGGTGGTGAATGCTTTTGCGGTGCCGGGCGGCTACGTTTACTTCACGCGGGGCATCATGGCCCACTTCAACAACGAAGCGGAGTTTGCCGGGGTGCTGGGCCACGAGATCGGGCACATCACGGCCCGGCATTCGGCGCGGCAGCAAACCGGTCAGTTGCTTGGAACCCTCGGTATGATCGGCGGGGCCATCCTGGTGCCGCAGCTGGGCCAGAATCTGGACGCGCTTCAGCAGGGCCTGCAGGTTTTTATGCTCAAGTACAGCCGCGATCACGAGTCGGAATCGGACAAAATCGGCGTTGAATACTCGAGCAAAATCGGCTACGATGCGCACCAGATGGCGAACTTCTTCTCCACCATCAAACGCATTTCCGACAACGCCGGCCAGCAGGTGCCGGATTTCCTGTCGACCCACCCCGATCCGGCTAACCGCAATACCAAGGTGAACCAGATGGCCACCGCCTACCAGCAGCAGAACAAAGGCAATTATCAGGTGGAACGGGATCGGTATCTGCGCATGATCGACGGAATCCTGTACGGCGAAGACCCCCGGCAGGGTTTTGTCGAAAATGACATGTTTTACCATCCGGAGCTGCGCTTTCAGTTTCCGGTGCCCAAAGGCTGGCAGCACCAGAACTCGCCCTCGCAGTTTCAGATGGCGCCCAAAGACGGCAAGTCGGCCATGATTCTGATGCTGGCCAAAGGCAACAACCTCGACGAAGCCGCCAAGACCCTGGCGCAGGAACTGAGTTTGAACGTACTGGAAAGCCAGCGCACCACCATCAACGGCAACCCGGCCTACGTACTGATTTCGCGGCAACAGGCGCAGCAACAGCAGGGCCAGCAGCAAGATCCCCGGACGGCCCTCCAGATCGGCACCTGGCTAATTCAGTACAACAACGCCATATACGCCCTGCACGGTCTGGCGGCCGCCAACGATTTTGAGGGCGCTTACCGGTCGTTTCGACCGGTGGCTGAAAACTTTCGGGCGCTGACCGATTCGGAGAAAATCAACCGTAAACCCGAGCGCGTTCAGGTCAAAGCGGTACCGCGGGACGGAACGTTCAAAGACGCCATGAGTGCGTTGGGAATGCCCGCCAACCGGCTGGAAGAACTGGGCGTACTCAACAGCCTGCGGCCCAACGACAGGGTAGCGCGGGGCTCGCTGATCAAAATTATCGAGCGCTAAGGCCGAAAACGGTTCATTGGGTTTGGTGATATCGGGCAAGATGCCGTATTTTCAAGACTTCACCCGGACTTCCCTAACCCAATGAACCTTAAAATCTTATCGCTTCTTGGCTGCCTGCTGTCTTCTCCTGGCTTTTCGCAGCAGCAACCACTGCCCGTCTACCAGCCCGCGGCTTTCAACGGCGATTGGCTGGTCAATTCCGTTCCCCAAAAAGCCGGTATCTACCAGGCCAACCAGGGGAAAGAACTGGTGCTGGCGAACGGTTTGCTGATTCGCCGGTTTCGCGTTAGTCCCAATCTGGCAACGGTTGATTACCGCAATCTGACCACCAGCGAACAGTTTATCCGGTCCGTGAAACCGGAAGCCTTTGTGGTGCTGAACGGGAAGAAATACCGGGTTGGCGGGCTGGAAGGACAGAAAGAACACGCGTACCTGAAGGAAGAGTGGCTGGACGGACTGCAAACCAATCCCACCGATTTTCAGTACAGGAGCTTTCGGACCTCGGCCCTCAAACCAAGCCTGACCACGCAATCCCGGACCTGGACCATGAACCCGAATCCGCCGACCGGCCAGGAGTTGCAACTCCTTTTTACGGCCCGCCAACCGGAATTGCAGGGCGTGGAAGTAACGGTGCATTACGCGCTGTACGACCGCATTCCGACGCTTTGCAAATGGGTAACGATCGACAACAAGAGCGGTAAACCGGTCCGCATCGATCAGGTGGTCAACGAAGTGCTGGCGACGCCGGAAGAGGAATCGGCGGTGGTGGGCAAGCCCGATCAGATGAAGAAACCGCAGCGGATCTACATCGAAAACAACTTTGCGTTCAACAACGCCATGCGGTATGATCTGTCGGATCAGGCCACGCACTGGAAAACCGATTCGCTGTACACCTCGCAGGTGAACTACTACCTGGACACCCCCTGTCTGCTGGAAGTGTACCCCACGCAGGGCGTCGGCATCGATCTCGAACCGAATCAGACGTATGTGTCCATCCGCAGCTACGAACTGCTGCTGGATTCGTACGACCGTGAACGCAACGGTCTGGCCCGGCGGAAATTCTACCGAACCGTTGCCCCCTGGACGAGCCAGAACCCGATTTTTATGCACCTCATCAGCACCGACCCGGCGGTGGTCCGGAATGTAATTGATCAGTGCGCCGAAACGGGGTACGAAATGGTCATTCTGAGCTTTGGCAGCGGATTGAACATGGAAGATGTGGGGGACGCCAACATCCGTAAGTTTAAAGAACTGGCCGATTATGCGCATTCCAAAAAGATTCTGATCGGCGGGTATTCGCTGTTCAGCAGCCGCCGGATCGACGACGAAACCGACGTGATCGACCCCAAAACCGGCTTGCCTGACAAGGGCGCTTTTTTCGGTCATGCGCCCTGTCTGGCCAGCGCCTGGGGCATTGCGTACCTCGCCAAGCTAAAGAAATTCATCACCGAAACGGGGTTTGATTTGCTGGAACACGACGGCCCTTATCCGGGCGATGTCTGCGCATCAACCAGGCACCCCGGCCATAAGGGGCTGCACGATTCGCAGTGGGTGCAGATGGAAATGCAGAAAGGCTTGTACCGGTTTCTGAGCGAAAAAGGCGTGTATATCAACGCGCCCGACTGGTACTTTCTGGACGGAACGCACAAAATTGCGGTCGGCTACCGGGAGGTAAATTTTTCGTTGTCGCGGGAGCAGCAGAAAATTCTGAACCGGCAGAACATTTACGACGGAACCTGGGAGAAAACGCCGTCGATGGGCTGGGGCTTTGTGCCGCTGACCAAATACCAGGGCGGGGGACCGGAAGCCGTATTGGAACCACTCAGTGAGCACCTGACGGATTACGAACAACTGATGATGCAGTATTACGGCGCGGGCGTTCAGGCCTGTTACCGCGGCCCCCGGCTCTACGACACCGAAGAGACGAAGCAGACTGTCAAAAATGTCATCGATTGGTATAAGAAATACCGCCCAATTCTGAACTCCGACATCATCCACCTCCGGCGGGCCGACGGTCGGGATTGGGACGGTATCCTGCACGTCAATTCGTCGCTCAAAGAAAAGGGGCTGGCGATGCTTTACAACCCGCTGAAAACCAAAGCTACGAAGACCATCAAGTTGCCGCTGTACTACACCGGTCTGCGCGATACCGCATTCATCCGGGTGGGCGAGGGCAAGGCCCGTTCGTATCCGCTGAACCGACAGTATGAAGCCGAAATTACAATTGAACTGGCGCCCGAGAGCTATCAATGGCTCGTTGTGGAGGGAAAATAACGTGCTCCGTCGGTGGGTTTCTGAACTCCTTTCCCGGGCCGGTGGTTACCCCAATGACCTTATAACATCCATTATGCCTGATTTATTTAGTCCGATAACCATACGAAGCATTCCGTTCCGAAACCGCATTGTGGTGTCGCCCATGTGTCAGTATTCCAGCGAAGACGGGTTTGCCAACGACTGGCACCTGGTTCACCTGGGCAGCCGGGCCGTGGGCGGAGCGGGCCTGATCATCACCGAAGCCACGGCGGTTTCGCCCGAGGGCCGGATTTCGCCTGACGACCTGGGCATCTGGAAAGACGAGCATATTGCCAATCTCAAACGCATCACGGCTTTTCTGGAAGCTCACGGAGCGGTGCCGGGCATCCAACTGGCTCATGCCGGACGGAAGGCCAGCCACAACCGGCCCTGGGACGGCGGAAAAATGATTGCCCCGGACGCCGAACGCGGTTGGCAAACCGTAGCGCCCAGCCCAATACCGTTTGTTCCCGCCGAAACCAAACCGCTGGAACTCGACGCCGACGGGATCGAGAAAGTCTACGCTGATTTTGTGGCCGCCACCCGCCGGGCGCTGGAAGCCGGCTTTAAAGTGATTGAGCTGCACGGTGCGCACGGCTATTTGCTCCACGAATTTTTGTCGCCGTTGAGTAACCAGCGGACCGACCAGTACGGCGGGTCGTTTGAAAACCGCATTCGTTTTTTGCTGGAATTGCTCGAACGGGTGCAAACCGTCTGGCCGAAAGAGTATCCCCTGTTCGTCCGCATTTCGGCAACCGACTGGACCGAAGGCGGCTGGACGGCGGAGGATTCCGTGGCTTTGGCCGCGATACTGAAAGAGAAAGGCGTTGATGCCATCGACTGCTCGACCGGGGGCAACGTGGCGGGGGCCAAAATTCCGCTCGGACCGGGTTATCAGGTGCAGTTTGCCGAAAAGGTAAAAAAAGAAGCCGGTATCCTGACCGGCGCTGTTGGACTGATCACTACGGCCGAACAGGCCAACGAAATCATTACGAGCGGTCAGGCCGATTTTGTTTTGCTGGCCCGCGAATTCCTGCGTGACCCGTACTTCCCCATTCATGCCGCGCAGGAACTGGGTGCGGAAATGAAATGGCCGTCGCAATACGAGCGGGCAAAATAAAGAACAACGACTCATCCGCAGCAGGGTGATTTCGATCTGTACGAAATCGCCCTGCTGCGTTTTTTACGCCGACAAGCGCAGCAGCGCATCCAGATCCAGCGGGTGCGTGAACATTTCAAGGGAACCGTCGGATTTTTGCGGCCACTCTTCACGCGGACGATCCCAGTACAGTTCGACGCCGTTCTGGTCGGGGTCGTTGAGGTAAATCGCTTCCGAAACGCCGTGGTCCGAAGCACCCGTGATGGGGTATTTTGCTTCGACGAGCCGCCGGAACGCGACGGACAAATCCCGGCGCGTGGGGTACAGAATGGCGGTATGAAACAGCCCGGCGCTGCGGACGGGGGCCGGTGGTCCGTTCTTGCTGTACCAGGTGTTCAGCCCAATGTGGTGATGATAGCCCCCCGCGGAAATAAAGGCGGCATCTTTGCCGTACGTAGTGATGAGGGTAAAACCCAGCAGATCGCAGTAAAACGCCAGCGAGCGTTCCAGATCGGCGACTTTCAGATGAATGTGGCCGATGCGGGTGTTGTCCGGAATGGTGTACGTCATGGTGGTTGATGGTCGGTTTACTTTTTATCCAGTCTTGGATACGTCAGCAACACCCGAACCGTCACAAAAAGTTGCCCCACGTGCCGTTGCGTGTGCTCGGCGGCATGAAACAGCAGCCCCAGAACCGTGGAAGGCAGTTGCGCCCGGCCAATGCCCCGAAACTCCGTCAGGGTCTGATCGTCGGTGGAGGCCAGTTGTTCGAGCGCCCGGTCGACCTGGGCATGAAACCGGTTCAGCAAGTCGTCCACCGGTTGGTCGGATTCAAATGATTTTCCCTCCGAAGCCAGCCAGGTGCGCTGCGTCTCCGACAAACTTTCCCCTTTGGCGTAGGTAAAGAGCCGATCCAGGACGCCGGTCAGGTGCTGTAAATGAAAGCCAACCGAAGCCACACCCGCCGGTTTCTGCCAGAGGTAATTAGTGGGAAAGTCGTGCATCAGGGTTTCTATTTCCTCGCGGGCCTGCAACAGGGCGTGGGCTACGGGCTGAAGCAGGGGAGGGATACCGGGAACAGGCCCGCGCTGCCAGACTTCCGGTTTCTGAGCGGTTGACATCGTGTGAAATAAGGTTCGCTTGTTAAGGGTGAAAAGGTCGTTAAATTCGTTGCTTACGGCTTTGGAGGTATGCCTCCATTTCCTTCAGCGTCAGGGTATTGAATGTCATGTTTTTCGTCAATCCGCCTTTTCGGGCAACGGCCACCCCGTAATGCATGTCGTGAAAACCGGCCATTTCGTGCGCGTCCGGGTTGATGCTCAGCATAACGCCTTTGCCTACGGCGTATTGAATCCACCGCCAGTCGAGATCGAGCCGCCAGGGGCTGGCGTTGATTTCAATCACTACCCCGCGTTCGGCGCAGGCATCAATCACGGCCCTGTAGTCGATGGGATAGCCCGCCCGCGCCAGCAAAAGACGTCCCGTCGGGTGACCCAGGATGGTGGTGTACGGATTCTGAATAGCGCTGATCAGCCGCGCGGTGGCCTTCTCGCTGGTCATCGACAGGTTGGAGTGAACCGAAGCGACTACGTAATCAAACGAAGCCAGGATTTCGTCGTCGTAATCCAGCGAACCGTCGCCCAGAATATCGGATTCGATGCCTTTCAAAATCCGGAACGAACCGCCGAACTGCTCGTTGAGCCGGTCGATTTCTTCGTGCTGCTGTTTGATGCGGTAGGGTTCCAGGCCGTGCGCGTAGCTGGCCTTCTGGGAGTGGTCGGCAATCCCGAAATAGTGGAAACCTAGTTCGCGGCAATAGTTCGCCATCTGCTCGAGCGAATGTTTGCCGTCGGAATACGTGCTGTGGTTGTGCAGGATACCGCGCAGGGCATCCCAGGTAACCAAGTCGTTGGGACTGTGGGTTTGGGACCACGCAAACTCGTTGTGGCCTTCCCGCATTTCCGGCACGACATACGGGAGCCCCGCCCGCTGGTAAACGGCTTCTTCGGCTTCGGCGGGAAATGCCATGCTGGTCTGGAGCAGGGTCCAGCCCGTCGAACCGGCCGTTGCCAGGTGTTTTTCCGCGGCCGAATGCATCAGCAGCTGGTTTTCAAACCGCTCGGGTTTGGTGGTAACGATTTCGAGCATCACCTCGTAGCCGCTGGCCTGACCGCGCCAGACGAACGGGGTGGACTCGATTGCGTTCTGTTCGAGGTACGAAAGCGAATTCAGGAAGTCAAAGGCGGCAACTGAGTTGGCGGTACTGACCACAAACTGCACGGTTTCGACCTCTTCGGCTTTCTGCCGGACCTGCCCGGTAATTTCGACGCGGCTGAACTCTTTCTCAAACACATCCAGCAGCATGTTGGCCAGGGCCTCGGCTTTATCCATGCGGAGCTTGCCTGTCTGGTTTTCCAGAAAAACCAGCGAGTCGAGAATGGCCTGCTGCGTTTTTTCGCCGAAGCCTTTGATTTTAGCGATTTCGCCACTTTCGCAGGCCAGCCGCAGATCCCGAAGTGTATCGATGCCCAGATCCCGCCAGATGGTCCGGATTTTCTTGGCACCGATGCCCTTAATCCGAAACATTTCAAGAACCCCTTCGGGGGTTTGGGCCAGCAGATCGTCCAGGTCCTGAAGCCGACCGGTTTCAACAATCTGAAGCACTTTTCCGGCGACGGACTTGCCCACGCCCGGCAGTTTCACCAGTTCGGGAAACGACAAGCTGGTGAGGTCCTCGCTGGTTTTGTCAAGGTTAAAGGCGGCCGCCTGGAATGATTTGATCTTGAAGGCATCTCCGTCGTGGAGTTCCATCAATTTCGCCGTCAGTTCCAGAATATCAATTATTTCGGTGTTAGACATGGGTTGGGGAAATGGGGTTATGGGCCAAACGAGCACTCAGGATTTTTTAGCGGGCCACTGCAAAGAAAAGTTAAGTTAATGTATTGATTATGTCTTGAATCTCACTAACTTAATTCTCCCAACAATTCTAACCCCCACATGGACATACGTGACCCCCATCTTTGGAAGCAGGCGAAAGCTCGTGCCGGCTTCAAAATGCATCTGCGGGCCTATCTGTTTGTCAATGGTGTTCTCTGGCTGATCTGGCTGGTTATTTCGCTGGTCTTTCAGGAAAAATGGGGTACTTACCCGTGGCCCATATGGGCCACGCTGGGTTGGGGCATCGGTCTGATTTCGCATTACTTCAGCGTCTATCACGGGTTTAATGAAAAAAACCTGGCCGAGCGCGAATACGAACGACTCAAACGTACCCACGGACTTTAATCTGCGTTTCCTTTCATTAACCAGCCGGTTGACGTAAAATAAGAACCAAAGCCCGCGCGGCCCGACCGGCGGGTATTTCTCTGTGCCATCACACGGCTACCGGTGCTTTGATAGCCGGGTATGGATCGTAGTTTTCCAGTTTGAAGTCCTCGTATTTAAAATCAAAAATCGACTTCACGTCCGGGTTGAGGTTCATGGTTGGCAACGGACGCGGTTCGCGGGAAAGCTGCAGGTTGACCTGGTCGAGGTGGTTCAGGTACAGGTGCGTGTCTCCACCCGTCCAGATAAACTCGTGGGGTTCGTAGCCGCATTCCTGCGCCATCATCATGGTCAGCAGCGCATACGAGGCAATGTTGAACGGAACGCCCAGAAAAACGTCGGCGCTGCGCTGGTACAACTGACAGGACAGACGGTTTTCGGCCACATAAAACTGAAACAGCGCGTGGCAGGGAGGCAGGGCCATGTTGGGGACATCGGCGGGGTTCCAGGCCGACACAATCATCCGGCGCGAGTCCGGGCGGTACTTCAACTGCTTCAGCACATCCTGCAACTGGTCGATTACCTGACCGTTCGGGCCTTCCCAACTGCGCCATTGCTTGCCGTAAACCGGGCCTAGTTCGCCGTTTTCGTCGGCCCATTCGTCCCAGATCCGGACGCCGTTTTCGCTCAGGTACCGGATGTTGGTGTCGCCCTTGATGAACCAGAGCAATTCGTGGATCACCGACTTCAGGTGTATTTTTTTCGTGGTAACAAGGGGGAATCCTTCCTGCAAATCAAACCGCATCTGGTGCCCGAAAACACTGATGGTTCCGGTTCCGGTGCGGTCGGTCTTTTGGGTGCCATTCGCCAGAATGTGACGGAGCAAATCATGGTACTGTTTCATAACGCCAAAATAACAAAACGCTTTTAGACAAAAGACAAGAGAGGAAAGAAAAAAGAACTTGGGCGCCCTTTTCCTTCCTCTCTTGTTTTTTGTCTCTTTTCTTTACTCGCTTATCTATTTCTCAATCGTCAGGGAATACGTGATGCTGGCCGTGGGGCGGAGCTGGGCCGTGGCCGAGCAGTATTTGTCCATCGACAAATCAATGGCCCGGCGCGCTTTATCTTCGTCCAGATTGCCCTTCAGAATGTAGTGCAGGTGGATGGTGTGAAACGGCGCGGGGGTGGCATCGGCGGGGCGCTGACCTTCTACGGTGATGCGGAAATCTTCGATGACCTGGCGCTGTTTTTTCAGAATCAGGATGACGTCAATGGCGCTGCATCCGGCCAGCCCCATCAGGAGCATTTCCATCGGGCGCGCCCCGGCGTTATGGCCGCCGATGTCAACCGCCCCGTCGATGTGGACGGGAACGTCGGAAACCCCGGTGGCCTCGAAGTGAAACGCGTCGTCGACTCGGTTCAGCTCCACTTTCATCGTTTTTGTTGCGGAAGAAACGGTGTTGGGTTGCTCACTTAACATAGTTTTTTCGTTATGGATAGACGTAGTGGGTGCAAAATTGCTTGTTTCTCATAAATTACGTAATTTCACCTAAATAAATTCCTGACAATCATGTCGGACAAGCTATTTGACGTAAAAAACGACAGGCGACTCAGCATGTATTTATACCGCGCCGGATTCGGTTTCTGGCTGCTGTATATTGTAATGGGAGCCCGTTTTATGCAGCAGTTGAGCGTCTACCGGACCGACTGTGCTGTTTTCTCCTTTTTTCTGATGGTGATGGCGCTGTCGGCGTCGATGTATTACGATTACCACCACCATCCGGCCGAATTCGAGCAGAAAAAGAAGTGGCTGATTGCCATGTATCTGGTGCTGGCCGGGCTCATTTATGTCTTCATTTTCCGGAAAGAACCCCTGGATCTTTCCCAGTTGCTGCCTAAATTTTAGGACTTCATTACCTTCGTAATCTCATTCAACCGTTCGAGTTTTTCCTGAAAATCGCCTTTCAGCCGATTCCGTATGGTTTGCAGGTTGTCCAGGGTCCCCTGGAGTGAATCGGGCAGAATTTCTTCCAGTACTTCCCGAAACCGTTTGGCAAAAGTCGGCGATTTCCCGTTCGTCGAAATGGCAATTTTCAGATCCCCTTTCTTCACGACCGAGCTGAGGTAAAAGTCGCACAAATCGGGCGTATCGGCCACGTTGACCAGAATCCGGTGGCTTTTGCAGTCGGCCTGAATCTGCGCGTTGACGGCTTTGTCGTTCGTTGCCACAATGACCAGATCGTTGTTGGCGAGGTACCCCGGCGAATACCGGTCGTAAATCAACTGAAGGTTGGGGTGCTGATCCGCCAGGGTTTTGATCTCTTCCCGAATCTCCGGGGCCACCAGCGTAACCGGCGCATCGGGACCGTTGGACAGTATCGCCGTTACTTTCTCCAGCCCGACGTAGCCCCCGCCAACGACCAGCGTTCGCAGGTTTTCAATTTTTAGAAAAATAGGGAAGAGGGTATTCATTGTCGGGAAGTTGATTAGAACGCGGTCGGAGCAATCCGCATTTGTTGAAACAGATTGGGCGGATATAACCAGTTCTGCCCGTTACATCCGCCCAATTTAGTGGTTCTGTTTGATTATTCAGTGATTCGCAATGGCTTGTTGAAGTTCATCCAGTTGCAGATCGCGTAGCCGGGCCACTTCGCCTACCACAATGATTGCCGGTGAGCCGATTTGGGCTGCCGCCACCTGTTCAGCGATGGTTGAAACCGTTCCGGTAACAACCTGCTCGTCGGTCAGGGAGCCGTTCTGAATGATGGCAACCGGAAGGTCGGCTTTGCCGCTGCCGCCAAAAACCGTCATGATTTCGGCCAGTTTGTGCATACCCATCAGAATGACCACCGTCGCCGTCGACTGGGCTGCCAGGTGCAAATCCTTCGAGAGCTGGCCGGTTTTGGTCGTGCCGGTCACGACCCAGAAGCTTTCGCTCACTCCCCGGGTGGTCAGAGGGATACCCGCCAGCGCCGGAACGGAATAGCTACTCGACAAACCCGGAATAACTTCAGTTTCAATGCCGTATTGCCGGGCGTATTCCATTTCTTCGTACCCACGGCCGAAAATAAACGAGTCTCCGCCTTTCAGACGAACGACGTGACCGTACTGCTGGGCGTAATGCACAATCAGCGGGTTAATTTCTTCCTGCGTACACGAGTATTCGTTAATCCGTTTGCCCACGTAAACTTTCAGGGCATCCGGCTTGCAATAGTCCAGTAAATCGGGGTGCACCAGCGCATCGTACATCACGACATCGGCCTGTTGCAACGCTTTCACCCCCTTAAGCGTAATCAATTCCGGATCGCCAGGACCCGCACCCACTAAGGTTAATTTCATTTTCAATGAGTTAAAAACAAAAAGTGGTGAGTCAAGAGTGATGGAGTAAGCGTCAAAAGTTAAATCACTTTTAACGCTTACTCCATCATTCATCACTTCTTTTTAGCTGTCTTTCGCGATCACCAATTCCTGCAGTTCCGGCAGACCGTTCTGTTGGATATGCCGTTCACGGTATGCTTTCATTCGCTCAATGAAGTCCGTGGCGTTAGCAATGAACGACCGGGCAAATTCTTCGGTCGGCTCGTTTTTGTTGATGCTGAAAACCAGCGTTTTGAAATCGCCTTCCTGTTCGTGAAAACCTTCACCCAGGAAATTCTTGTCGAAATCGCTAACAACACCGTGCTGGGTGTTGGTGTTGATGTCTTTCATCATCAAACCGCCTTTCGCGCCGGTAATCAGCACGTTGTAAGCATGGTAGATGGCGTCGGCCCAGCGGCTTTCGTTGAAGGCTTCCTGCGCCCAGCTTAATTTGTCGGTGGCTTCGGTCAGCGTCGTGGCCACGAGGTCGATCACTACCCCGGCACACTCGCCGATCCCGATTTCGGTCACAAACTGTTCGGTGTGATCCCAGTCGGTATAATCTTCCTGCGACAACGTTTTCAGATCGGCCAGCGGCTTCAGCAACGCGTAGAAATAATTTTTACCCTGCCGGGCGTAGTAATCGCTGTAATACTCACCGTCAAAAGCGTTGGCATCGTAATCGTTCAGCAGCATCCGCATCGCTTCGGGACCCCGTTTGGTCGGTACCTTAACAACTTTGTCGCCAAACAGCCCTTCGCCTTTGCCGTTGAAACCGCCCCCAAGCAACACCTGCAGGGCCGGAATCACGTACGCGCCGTTCTTCACTGAACTGCTGTGGAATCCGATGTTGGCCACCGAGTGCTGCCCGCAACCGTTCATACAGCCCGAAATCTTGATTTTGATATCGTTGTTGTAAATCAAATCCGGAAATTCGGCAGTCATCATTTTTTCCAGGGCCCGCGTAATGCCGTAACTGCTCGAAATAGCGAGGTTACAGGTATCCGTACCGGGGCAGGTTGTAATGTCGGCGGCCGAGTCAAAACCCGGTTTCGCCAGTTCCAGCGCATCCAGTCCGGCAAACAGAGCGGGCAGGTTTTCCGGGCGGACAAACCGCAGCAGATAGCCTTGGTTAACCGTTACCCGAATGTCGTCACCGGCGTACTGTTTCACCAGACCCGCCAGCGCCCGGGCTTTATCCGAGTGCATATCGCCCAGCAGCACCCGCAACTGAACGGCGTACCAGCCCTTTTGCTTTTGCTCGAAAACGTTGGTTTTTAGCCAGGCCTGATACCGTTCGTCGGTCGAGAGTTCGGCGGGGTTAACGGAACTAGCGGCTTCCAGACTGAGATTTTCGGAACCCTGGCGGGTATCGATGGCGTATGTTTTATTTTTCAACGCCAGTTGTTCTTCTTCCACCCGGCGCAGCAATTCGTCCAGACCGATGTCCTGCAGCAGGAACTTCATCCGGGCTTTGTGCCGGCGGGTCCGCTCGCCGTAGCGGTCGAAAACACGGATAACGCCTTCGATGAACGGAATTACTTTATCTTCTTCCAGGAATTCGTAGGCGGTTTCGGCCATGTAAGGCTGCGCGCCCAGACCCCCGCCAACCATCACTTTAAAGCCGCGTTGACCTTCTTCGTTGATGCGCGGAACCAGCCCTACGTCGTGCATATAGCCGTAGGCGTTGTCTTTTTCGCTGGATGAGAGAGAAATCTTAAATTTCCGGCCCATCTCCTGGCAAATCGGGTTGCGCAGCAGGTAGTCGAAAATAGCGTAAGCGTAAGGGGTAATGTCAAACGGTTCGTTAGGGTCAACACCGGCGTTGGCCGAACCCGTAACGTTCCGCACGGTGTTTCCGCAGGCTTCGCGAAGGGTAATGCGGGCGTCTTCCAGATCGGCCCAAAGCTGGGGCGTATCGGCCAGTTTGACAAAGTGCAATTGAATATCCTGCCGGGTGGTAGCGTGGAGGTTACCCGTGGCGTACTTATCGGAAATGTCCGCAATTCGGATGAGCTGGTCGGCGGTGATGCGACCGTGGGGCAGCTTGATACGAATCATCTGCACGCCCGGCTGGCGTTGTCCGTAAACCCCGCGCGACAGGCGAAACTTGCGAAAATGCTCTTCGGTCATTTCGCCATCCGCAAACACACCAATCTTTTTTTCCAAGTTAAGAATGTCGCGTTTGGCAACCGGACTTACGTTATCGGTGAATTGAACAGACATAGGATATAGCTTTAGTGAGATAGTCGATAGAATTGAAAGAGTATTCTTTAGAATAAAAGGCCGGTGTTCAGCCCGGCACATTAGGGTATGGTTTACATACAAATGTACTTCTTTATGAGTTCCTAAATTCGCTACGGCGGTCCTACTTTTTATTATTGGTTATAACATTTAGTTATAATTTATGTTTACCTCGGCGTAGCAACAGAAAGGGTATTTACCAATAGAAAACGGCCCCGCTAAGGTATGCAGGGCCGTTTTTCATAGCCTGGTATTTTGCAAAAGAGTGAGTCTTACTCCGCTTCGCCCTGGAGCATCAGCGCGCCCACGGTAACATTCGAGGTTTCATCGATCAAAATAGCCCCGCCGTTCACCCGGTTTTGGGTATACGGGTCAAAGCTGATGGGTTTCGCCGTTTTGATAATCACTCTGGCTACATCGTTCAGTTTGAGTTCTTCGACGTCTTCGTTTTCTTCGTACGTATTGACGTTCAGCTGATAAACAATGTCGCGGATGGCGCAACGGGTCCGGAACGTGCCGTGCTGCAAGGTGTATTTGCTACCGACTTTCAGGGCCTTTGTATCCATCCAGCAAAGCATCGCTTCGACGTTCTGACTAACAATCGGCTGGTTGTCAGATTTGACGATGAGGTTACCCCGGCTGATGTCCACGTCGTCGGCCAGATGCAGAACAACCGACATGGGCGCAAACGCTTCGTCGTAGTGCGCTTCGGCAATTTCGATGGCGTCGATGGTCGAGGTTTCCCCGGTGGGCAGAACCGTCACGGTGTCGCCTTTGCGGAAAATACCGCTGGTAATTTTGCCGGCGTACCCCCGGTAATCGTGCAGTTCAGCGGTCTGGGGCCGGATCACGTACTGAACCGGAAAACGGGCATCGGTCAGGTTTTCGTCCTGATCAAGTACGACGGTTTCGAGGTGGCTCAACAAAGGCTGGCCTTCGTACCAGGGCATGTGGGTCGATTTGTCCACCACGTTATCGCCGTTCAGGGCGCTCAGCGGGATGTAGGTCACCTCGCCAAAATTCAGCTTCTGAGCCAGTTCGTTGTAGTGAATGCAGATGTTGGAGAAGACGTCCTGCGAATAATCCACCAAATCCATTTTGTTGACGGCTACCACAATGTGCGGAATGCCCAGCAGCGACGCAATCAGCGAATGCCGACGGGTTTGTTCCACCACGCCGTGACGGGCATCGATCAGGACCACGGCCAACTGGCAGTTGGAAGCGCCCGTCACCATGTTGCGCGTGTACTGAATGTGCCCCGGTGCGTCGACGATGATGAATTTGCGCTGGGGCGTCTGGAAATACCGGTAAGCCACATCGATGGTAATTCCCTGTTCGCGTTCGGAGCGCAGACCGTCCGTCAGCAGGGCCAGGTCAATTTCTCCCTCATCGCGGCTTTTGCTGGCGCGTTCGATGGCTTCAAGCTGGTCGGCCAGAATGGATTTGGAGTCATATAACAGGCGGCCGATGAGCGTGCTTTTGCCGTCATCAACACTGCCCGCGGTAATAAATCGGAGGAGGTCCATAATTAAACAATTGTATCGAAATCAATATGTTTGTAATAAGTACTGGCCTTGGAAAGCCGATACTCCGTCAAATCGGATACGCCAGCAGCGATCATTTCCCGAATAATGTGTTCAATCTGCTGCTTTAACTGAGGCAAGCGAGTCTGAATCGTTTCAAAGACAATCAGCTTATCAACACCGACGTAGTCGTGGGCTAACATGTTACGGAACGCCTTGATTTGCTGCCATGGGATTATTCCGTAGCGTTGTCTCGCTCTTCACTGAAACGATTGGCCTGTTCGCCAATGTGCAGTAAGTGCAGGAGACAAGCGTTAAAATCGTTCTGGCCGTTCGCTTCAAAAAACTCGAATGGATCGGAATAACCGTTCGAGTAAAGCGTGACTTTTTCGATAACTTCTAATAATCCGCAGGCAATACAGCAGGTCGTTGCTACTGCCGGGTCGCATATTTCACGTCTTTCATCGCCCGGTAGAGAATGATGGGTTCTGCAAACCGCTTTAGCATGACGTCGACCGGAATCTGCAAGTCATGCTGTAACGTATCTCGTAATTGGATTACTTGCTGATAAGGAATGTCTTCTTCGACAATCACGTCGATATCGCGAAAGGCTTCATCCCTGGCAAATGAGCCAAATACGCCAATCCGGTTTAACCCAAAACGGTCAACAATGCGGTTATTCTGCAAATACGTTTGAAACCGTTGAAAGTCGAGGGATTGCATGTTGACTCATTTTCTGCTTTAAAAATACCCACCCTTCTTCCGGTCTTCCATCGCTGCTTCGGACACCTGATCATCGATCCGGGTTTCGCCCCGTTCGCTGATGCGGGTGGCCTGAATTTCGGCAATGGCGGCTTCCAGCGTGTCGGCATCGGATTCAACAGCGGCCGTGCAGGAAATGTCGCCTACGGTCCGGAAACGCACTTTCCGCGTGACAATCTGATCCGTTTCTTCCACCTGAATCACCCCTTTGGCCGTGGCCAGTAGTTTGCCGTCGCGCAGAATCAACTCGCGTTCGTGGGCAAAATAGATGCTCGGCAGGTCGATGTTTTCGCGTTTAATGTAATTCCAGACGTCAAGTTCAGTCCAGTTGGAAATCGGGAATACGCGGACGTTCTCGCCTTTGTGAATTTTACCGTTATAAATGTTCCAGAGTTCGGGGCGTTGCAGTTTGGGGTCCCAGGAGCCAAATTCATCGCGAACCGAGAACACGCGCTCCTTGGCCCGGGCTTTCTCTTCGTCGCGCCGGGCACCCCCAATGCAGGCATCAAACTCAAATTCTTCGATGGTATCGAGCAGGGTGAACGTCTGCAGGGCGTTCCGGCTGGCGTTGCGGCCCGTCGGCTCCTTCAGTTTCTTTTCCCGGATGGTGTCTTCCACGTAACGGACAATCAGCTTCTCGCCCAGGCTGTCGGCCAGCCAGTCGCGGAAGTCAAGCGCTTCCTGGAAATTGTGGCCCGTGTCGATGTGCACAAGCGGGAACGGGAATTTGCCGGGGCGGAAGGCTTTCCGGGCCAGATGCACCAGCGTGATGGAGTCTTTCCCCCCCGAAAATAGCAGCGCAGGCCGTTCGAACTGCCCGGCTACCTCGCGCATGATGTGAATCGCTTCCGATTCAAGTTGATCTAAATAATCAAGTTTGTAGGTACTCATCGTATTCTCAGCTTACCTCCGCGTTTCTCCGCTTAGCTCCGCGAAACCAGCTCTGGAAAACTATTTCGCAGAGTTAGGCGGAGAAGAGTGGAGTTTAACAGCGGATTATTTTGCGTGTAATCCACATTCTTTTTTCGAATTGTCTTCCCACCACCAGCGGCCGGCCCGGAAATCTTCGCCTTCCTGGATGGCCCGGGTGCAGGGTTGGCAACCGATGGAGACAAAACCGCGGTCGTGAAGCGGGTTGTAGGGCACATTATTCTTGCGCACATACCCCTTCACTTCGTCAAACGTCCAGTTCATCAGCGGGTGGAACTTGAAGAGTTTATGAACGTCATCAGCTTCCAGTTGCGTCATGCCCAGACGGTTCTGCGACTGCTCGGCCCGGATGCCGGTAATCCAGATTTTATTGCCCGCCAGCGCCCGGCCCAGCGGCTCCACTTTCCGGATAAAACAGCATTCTTTGCGGTTTTCGACCGACTCGTAGAAGCTGAAGGGCCCTTTGGCGCCCAGCATTTTTTCGAGCGGTTCGCTCTTGGGGTAATACGCTTCAATCTTGGTGTCGTAGCGGCTGTTGGTTTTCTGCCAGACCTGATACGTTTCGCCAAACATGCGGCCCGTGTCCAGCGAGAAAATCCGGATCGGGATGTTGTTGGCCAGAATCAGATCCGTAATGACCTGATCCTCGTAACCAAAGCTGGTTGAAAAGACAACTTGGCCCGGAAACAGCTCGGCCAGCGTGCGCAGGCTTTCCACTTCGCTTTTGCCCGCCAGCAGTTCGCTCAGGCTTTCCAGGGTGTAAGAAGGTTCTGCTATCATAGCGTACCTACGGGTTTGGCCCGTTATTATATTGAATTAAGCTATAGTCGCACTAGTTGATGGCGATGGGTTTGCCTCCCGACTGGGCCGAACGCCGGGCCGCATCCAGGATCTCCATCACGATCATGTTCACTTTCAACGATGACAAATCATCCACCGATTTAGTTTCACCGCGTACCACTTGCGCCAGATAATCAAACGGATCGCCCACGGGGGCGTCGGTTTTGGCGGCTTCGGTGGTTTGTTCGGCTTTATCCCCTTTCAGCCGGATGCGCATTCGGGTGCCGTCCAGCGTAAACACATACCCCGTCTCGCCGTAAACTTCCATGTCCTTGCGGCTGAACGGCCAGTTCCACGACGCCTGAATCACCACCTGCGTTTTGGGGTACTCCAGAATAATGGTTGCGTCGTCGTCCACTTTCGGATACACGTCCGGTTTAATCTGTAACGTAAAGGCGCTGACCGTGCGCGGTTTTTCGCCTTTTAGCAGCCAGGTAGCCAGGTTGGCGCCGTAGCAACCAAAATCGAACAGCGCCCCCGCGCCGTTGGTCACCGGATCAGTCAGCCAGGCCACAAACTCTTTGTTCATCTGGGCCGGGCCATCGTGGCCGTCGTGCACCACAATCCGGCGGATGGGGCCGATGGCGCCTTCCTGAACCGCCATCCGGTGGGCTTTGTGGTTGCTGCCGTACCAGGTGGTTTCGTAATTGGTCAGCAGCTGGATGTTGTGCTTTTTGGCCAGCGCTTCCATTTCTTTTGCCTGTGCGATGCTGACGGCCAAGGGTTTTTCCACCATGACGTGAACACCGCGGGGCGCGCAAACCTTCACCACGTTCAGGTGGTTGCTGATCTCGTTGAACGCCGTGACGGCATCGGGGCGGGTTTTATCCAGCATTTCCTCCACCGTCGAATACAGCAGACGCTGCGGCAAACCGAACTCCTTCAAATACCGTTCGGCCACCTCCCGGTTCGGCTCGGCAATGCCCACCACCTCGATGTTGGGGTCGCCGGTTTGCCTGGCGCGGTTCAAGATCCAGCCAACGTGGGAATGCACCAATCCCACGACGCCAACGCGTACGGGTTTTTTCGTGGATTGGGCGCTCGTATTCATGCTCACGGTTTGGGCCAGCAGCCAAAGAAAAAGACAGGAAATGATTCGCGTGGTTTTCATCTGCTACGGGCCTCTATAAAAGATTACAAGTTAATTCGGGATCATCCGGCAATGGCCGACTTAACAACTTCCGCCGACTTGGTGACGGCCTGTTCAAAATCCGCGACCAGATCATCACCGTCTTCCAGGCCCACCGAAACGCGGATCAGTCCTTCGGTGATGCCCAAAACCGCTTTCTCATCCGGTTTCAGTTTGGAATGCGTGGTCGTAAACGGATTGGTAACGATGGTGCGCGTATCGCCCAGGTTCGACGAAAGCGAAGCAATTTTCAAGGATTCGAATAAGGCTTTCACCCGTTCAAAACCGCCTTCCACTTCGAACGTCACAATGGCACCCCCCGCGGCCATCTGGCGCTGGGCCAGGTCGTACTGCGGATGGGAGGGGAGGAACGGATATTTTACCGTGCGCACGTCCGGATGTTGTTCCAGGGCTTCGGCCAGTTTCAAGGCATTTGAGCAGTGGCGATCCATCCGGAGTTCGAGCGTTTCAAGGCTTTTCGACAGCGTCCAGGCGTTGAACGGCGACATCGACGGGCCGGTATGCCGGGCGAAAAACCGGATGGGCTGAATCAGTTCTTCCGGACCGACGATAATACCGCCCAGAACGCGGCCCTGTCCGTCCATGTATTTGGTCGCCGAATGCACCGAAAGGTCAGCGCCCAGATCGAGCGGGGTTTGCAGAATCGGCGTGGCAAAGCAGTTATCGACGTTCAGGATAAACCCGTATTTGTTCTTCAAACGAACCAGCATTTCCAGATCAACCAGTTCCAGACCGGGGTTCGACGGAGTTTCCAGGTACACCATTTTCGTGTTGGACTGAATGGCGGCTTCCCATTCTGCTTCCGTCGCCGTGGCGTCAACGTACGTATACGTAATGCCCCATTTGGTCAGAATTTGGGAAATGATCTGGTGGGCTGAACCGAACAGAGCCCGGCAGGCCACGATATGATCGCCCGACTGGAGCAATCCGGCCATGCTCGCGAAAACGGCGGCCATTCCGGTTGCGGTGGCGATTCCGGCCTGGGCGTTTTCGAGCATACATACTTTATCGACAAACTCCGTAACGTTCGGGTTGGAGAACCGGGAATAGATGTTTCCCTCTTCGGTTTCTTCGAAGAGAGCTTTGCCCTGCTCCGCACTTTCAAACGTAAAACTGGAGGTCAGAAACAAAGGCGTCGAATGTTCGCGGTACTGCGACTTCTTCGTCTGGATGCGGATGGCTTTCGTTTGTTTTTTCATGAATGAGAAGATAGACAAAAGAGGTGAGACAAGAGAGAATAGACGAAAAGGTGGGAAAGCCGTCTTTTGTCTTTCATCTCATCTCTCGTGTCTCATAAAACGACCGACAAAATATTACGCAAACTTACAATTATTACCACCACGCCCACCATAATCATCATGGCTTTTATGGGCAGACGGTTGGCGAGCATAGCCGCAATGGGGGCGGCAATCATACCGCCCAGCACCAGCCCCAGGATAACTTGCCAGTGCGTCAGGCCGATCAGGGTGACGAAGGTCAGGGAGCTGGCCAGTGAAATAAAGAATTCCGCCAGGTTTACCGAGCCGATGGTGTACCGGGGGTGCCGTCCGCTGGCGATCAGCGTCGAGGAAACAATCGGTCCCCAGCCGCCCCCGCCGATGGCGTCCATGGTGCCCCCAAACCAGGCCAGCAAACCGATTTTCTTGATCGGCTTTTTCTTGATTCGTTTTGCCAGGGCTTTCTGAATAATCAGAACGCCCAGAATGGCCGTGTAAACCGCTACGGCCGGTTTGATATAAACCGAATATTGTTCCAGCGACACCAGCACGTACGCACCCATGCAGGCACCAATCACACCCGGAATCAGGACGACTTTAAAGAGTTTGCTGTTGACGTTGCCAAACCGCAGGTGCATGTAACCCGAAACGCCACTGGTGAAAATCTCGGAGCTGTGCACGCTCGCGCTCACGGCGGCCGGACTCACGCCCACCGTCAGCAGCAGGGTGGAAGCCGTTACCCCGTAGGCCATGCCCAGCGCCCCGTCGATCATTTGGGCGACAAAACCGCCCGCCAGGTAATACCAGAAGTCGTTGTTCAACTCCAGCGTGCTCATGACCAGGTTGAGCCGGTCGAGCGTCAGGTAACTGAACAGCAAATGGCCGACGATCATCAGCGCCAGGGCCGAAAAGATATAGATGGCGATTTCGGTACGGTTACGCTTGCGGAGCAGAACGGAGCGGGTCGATGCGTCTTCGGCCAGATTGATGTCCGATTTCGGAAAAGCCGTACGCAACACCTCGATTTGCTCGGCGGCCGACTCACCCTGAACCGTTACTTTCAATCCGTTTAAGTTCAGCCCCACGGGCAGGGAAGGTTCCGGCGAAGAGTCGGGTGCTGAGACAGGTTGCATAACTAATTAGGTATATATAATTACTAGAGAATTCCCCTTATGAAAAACGGCATTGTAAAAATGCCGCCGGGTTTTTGAAATATTCTGCAAAGGTGGGTAATCTATTGGATTAAAGCAAGAAAACGAAACGCAGAATTCCACAAGGCAATTCGGCCAATATAAATTTTCCAATCAGCGAACCGGGCCGCTGACTGGAAAACGGTCCGAAAATTCTATTTCAGCGGACTTACTGGCCTCCGGCAATGGGGTCGGGCTTGCCGTCGGGGTCGCCCGTCACATACCCGTTGGTGGGAATGTCCCGCCCGCGAATCAGGAGCAGCCCCGCAACGTGCGGAGAAGCCATCGACGTGCCCGAGAAGGTGGCATACCGGCCGTTCAGATACGTAGACGTAATCCGCACCCCGTAGGCGCAAACATCCACCGTTGGTCCGTAATTGGAAAAGGAGGCAAACCGCCCGTTCTGGTCCATCGCCGAAACCGTGAAGACGTTGGGGTGGTTGATGTTGGCCGGGGCGTATTTCTCGGCCGATTCGCTTTCGTTGCCGGCGGCAATGGCAAACAGAATGCCTTTGTCGGCCGCGTTTTTGATGGCCCGTTCGAGGGTAGTAGAGGTGCCTTCGCCCCCGATGCTAATGTTGACCACATCCCCGGCTTTCCCGTACTGGGAAACGTGCGCCACCGCCTGCACCAGCGCCGACAGCTTGCCTTCGCCCTCGTTGTCGAGCACCCGCAGCGCCACCAGCGTAGCGCCCGAGGCAACGCCCGTTGTTCCGATGGTGTTGTTTTTGGCACCGATCACCCCCGCAATGTGGGTGCCGTGGCCGTTTTCGTCGTCGACGGTTTTGCCGGTCAGGAACGATCGGCTGCGGGCGGCATCCACGTTCAGGTCGGGGTGGTCGAGGTCGATACCGGTGTCGAGAATCCAGGCGGTTTTATCGGCGTTCAGGTCGCCCCGGCCGTAACCGGTTTGCTTCACGTTCCAGGTCAGCGTGGTCGTAACGGCCACATCGACGCAACTGCACAGGGCAATAATCCGGTCAGGTTCCACAAGTTCGACGCTCGGGTCGGCTTTCAACCGCCCGGCTTCGGCTGCGCTGACGTGGGCCAGAAAACCGGTGGATTCCCCGGAAAACAAAACCTGCGCATTCGGATCGTTCAGGCCGTGGCGCGTAAGCAACTGCTGCACCGCTGAAGCCACCCGGGCGGCCGGAGCCACTGGCAACGCATCGGTGGGTTTGTAAGTAACAAGGTAGGCGTTAGCAATAACCTGGCCGTTGTTAACCGAGGATTTAACCAGGCAGTCGCCCGTGGGACCCACGTCCTGGTCGGACTGGCACCCAATGAGAAAAGAGAAGGTAACGACGTGGAAAGCCAAAGCCGTTATCGATGTCCACCGCATGAAAAGTCAGAATAAGAAAGCTGTATACTATAAAACGTAGCGGTAGGCCAATAAATTCGGGGGGTTACGGTAAAACCTGTTTAATTAACGAAACGAAAAACCGAAAATTGCGCCGGTTTCCGGCGACCCCAGAATTTGCAAAAGCCGCACCGAAATAGTAGAAAAAGCCGTTATTTTGCTTTTTTGAATTTATTGAACCCGCATGAAAAGATTCGCAGCCGCTGGCCTTTTGTTGGCCTTATGCGGTTTGAACGTCCCGGCCGCGTTGGCCCAGGACACTACCCTGACCATCAGAGCCGTTGAGGGCCTGAAATTCGACGTACCCCGCTTGGTGGTGCGTCCCGGCACCCGGATCAACCTGACGCTGGATAATTACGACGACATGGCGCACAACCTGGTCGTAACGCTGCCCAATTCCCGGTTACGCGTGGTGAATACATCGCTGGCGCTGGGCGACCAGGCCGTGAAGCTCAATTACGTACCCCGAACCCCGGATGTGGTCGCGCACACGGCCGTGGTTGAACCCGGCAAATTCGAGAAAATCAGTTTCAGGCTCGATCAGGAAGGCGTTTATTCGTACGTCTGTACCTACCCCGGCCACGGGTTTGTGATGTACGGAGCCATTCACGTAACCCGAAGGCCGGCCTCGGTTCCGGCGCTCGACAAAGACCCAAACGTAGCCGCCAACCGGAAAGACGATACGGGGCACGCGCATCACATGCCCGACCACCCGTACGAACTCAAATACCCGGCTGTTTACCGAACCTTCATGCCCGATTCCGGCCCCGCGTCGATTGCGGTCGGTCTGACGCCCAAAGCGGCTTATTGCTGGGATGCGGGTTCGTGCCGGTTGCGCTACGCCTGGACGGGCGGCTTCATCGACCAGACCGACCACTGGGACGGCAACGGCAAGAAACCCACGCATGTTATTGGCGACGTGTATTTCCGCGATCAGGGCGGCTTCCCGATCCGCCTGGGCACCGCCGATCGTTTGCCGGAGGTCAAGTTTAAAGGCTACCGGCTGGTTAACCGGTATCCGGAGTTCCGGTATCTGGTCAACGGAATTGAAGTCCGTGAAATGATCAAACCGCTGCCAACCGGGCGGGGGCTGATCCGGCAGTTTACGCTCGGCACGGTTGCCGGACCGGTGTATTTTGTCTGCAAATCCGGCGATGGGGTGAAATACCGTCCGTCGGTGGGCAAAATTCAGGACGGGCTGGTGCGCCTGCCGGTGGGAACCAGGAGTTTTACGCTTACGATGACTGCTGAATAATGAAAAATAACATCAAAAGCTCTAATCGAGTGAAAACCGTTCTGGTCGCTTTCGTCGTAGCCGGTTTGTCGAACTTAACGGGATGGGCAAACCCGTTTTTTCCCGCCGACACGATCACGGATTATTACGAAGTGGAAACCATCCAGATGCCCAAAGGCTTGACGGCCGAAACCGATGGGCTGGCGGTGATGCCCGATGGCCGGATTGTCGCCGGGTTTCACCGGGGGGAGATCATGATCTATAACCCCAAAATCAAAACCTGGAAGCTGTTTGCCGAAGGAATTCACGATCCGCTGGGGATTATGGCCGTCAGCAACAGTGAAATTCTGGTGATGCAGCGCCCCGAGCTGACCCGCGTGAAAGACACCAACGGCGACGGCGTGGCCGATCTGTACGAAACCGTGACGGATGACTTCGGGCTGTCGGGCAACTACCACGAATTTGCGTTTGGCCCCGTCAAAGACAAAAAAGGAAATCTCTACATCGGGTTGAATACCGCTTCGAACGGGGCTGGCATCTTCCCGGAAGTGCGCGGTAAACTCGATACGCTGGGGCGTCCGGGCCGGATGTATTCCGCCGTGCCGTACCGGGGCTGGATCATGAAACTCACACCCGACGGCAAGCTGCACCCCTACGCCAGCGGTTTTCGCTCCCCCAACAGCCTCGGTTTTGACGCCAACGGCAACCTCTTTGCGGCCGATAACCAGGGCGACTGGCTGGGTACGAGTAAGTTGTACCACGTGCAGGAAGGCAAACACTACGGCCATCCGGCGAGCCTGCTGTGGAAAGAGGGATTTCCGCACGTGACACCGATCAAACTGCCGGTGAAAATGCTGGATAGTCTGCGGACGGTCGAGAGCGTGGCCTTTCCGCACAGCCGGATTGCCAACTCGCCCACGCAGCCGGTGCTGGACGAAACCGGTGGGAAATTTGGGCCGTTTGCCGGTAAAATGCTGATTGGCGAGATGGACCACCCGTACCTGATCCGGCTCATGCTCGAAACCGTCGACGGGCAGATTCAAGGGGCGTGTGCGCCGTTTCTGGCTGGCGCTGGGCTGCGCCGGGGCAACAACCGGCTGGCGTTTGCCCCCGATGGTAGTTTGTGGCTCGGCCAGACCGACCACGGCTGGGCGGGCGATGAGGGCATTCAGCGCGTTCGCTGGAAGGGCAAAACACCGCTCGAACTGGCCGACATGAAACTGACGCCGACGGGCTTTGCCCTGACGTTTACGCAGCCCCTCGATGCGGCTACGGCCCGGCAAGTCGCTAATTTCCAATTTAAACGGTATTACTATGAATACCACGAAGCCTACGGTTCCAAGCAGTTTGATGTGCAGCCGGTGGCCGTGACCAACGCCGAACTTTCACCCGATGGCAAGACCGTCACGCTGAAGCTGGCCGACCTCAAAGCCGGGTACATCTACGAACTGGAACTCGGCAAACTCCGCTCAACTACCCAGCAGAACCTCATGGGACGGCTGGTTTGTTACACGCTCAACCGACTTCAGCGAAATACACAGGCGAATCCGTAAGAAAAACGCTACTTTTGCGAGTGTGAAGTTATTTCGCAGAGTCTAGCGGAGAGAAGGAGAGTTAAGCGGAGCCTCCGCTAATCGCTATTTAACTCCGCGAAACGACTTATATTAAAAGCATTAGCGCCAATGTCCGAATACAACCATAAGAAAATTGAAGAAAGCTGGCGGGCGTTCTGGGAAAAGAACCAGACGTACCGCACCACGAACGACGCTGCCAAACCGAAATACTACATCCTCGACATGTTTCCGTACCCGTCGGGGGCCGGTTTGCACGTCGGGCACCCGCTGGGCTACATTGCTTCCGACATTGTGACCCGCTACAAACGGCTGAAAGGCTTCAACGTGCTGCACCCGATGGGCTTCGACTCCTTCGGGCTGCCCGCCGAGCAGTACGCCATCCAGACTGGCCAGCACCCGGCCATCACGACCGAACAGAACATTGCCCGCTACATCGAGCAATTGAAAAATATTGGCTTCAGCTACGACTGGAGCCGGGAAGTCCGCACGTCAGACCCGACATTCTACCGGTGGACGCAGTGGATTTTTATGGAATTATTCCGCAGTTGGTACAACAAGGAAACCGACCGGGCCGAACCGATTGAAACGCTGATCGCCCGGTTTGAAACAGCCGGTACGAGCGGAATTCAGGCCGTGGCTGATGAGGATGTTCCTCACTTCACCGCCGACGAATGGAACGCCAAGTCCGAACGCGAAAAATATGAGATTACGCTGAAATACCGGCTGACCTACGTGGCCGACGCGGTGGTGAACTGGTGCGCGGCTTTAGGGACGGTTCTGGCCAACGACGAAGTGAAAGACGGGGTGTCGGAGCGGGGCGGTTATCCGGTGGAGCAGAAACTGATGCGGCAGTGGATGATGCGCATTACGGCCTATGCCGACCGTTTGCTGACGGGGCTGGATACCGTCGACTGGTCGGATTCGCTGAAGGAACAGCAACGCAACTGGATCGGGAAGTCGACCGGTGCGGAGGTAAGTTTTCAGATTGAGCACCGCGTGGAGCGCATCAAAGTGTTTACCACGCGGCTGGACACCATTTTTGGTGTGTCGTTTATGGTGCTGGCGCCCGAACACGACCTGGTGCCGGGGCTGACCACGCTGGAGCAAAAGCCCGCCGTGGATGCCTACGTGACGGCGGCCAAGATGCGCTCCGAGCGCGACCGGATGGCGGACGCCAAAACCGTTTCGGGCGTGTTTACGGGCAGCTATTGCATCAACCCGTTCAACGGCGAACGTGTACCCATTTACTTGGCCGACTACGTGCTGGCGGGGTACGGAACCGGGGCCGTGATGGCCGTGCCGTCGGGCGACCAGCGCGACTGGGCGTTTGCCAAGCACTTCGATCTGCCAATCATCCCGATTCTGGACGCGCAGAAAGAGATTGATAAACAGGCTGACAATACCAAAGAAGGCCGGTACATCAACTCCGGAATGGTGAACGGTTTGACGTATGCCGAAGCCCTGCCGGTGCTGGTGCAGTTTCTGGAAGAACACGGCATCGGAAAAGCCAAAATCAACTACCGGATGCGCGACGCCGTGTTCAGTCGCCAGCGGTATTGGGGCGAGCCCGTTCCGGTGTATTTCAAAGACGGCCTTCCGTATTTGCTGGATGAAGCCGAATTGCCGCTGGAATTGCCCGCCGTTGATAAATACCTGCCAACCGAAACCGGCGAACCGCCCCTGGCCCGCGCCGAGGACTGGAAATACAAAGGAGAATTTGAATACGAATTGAGCACGATGCCCGGCTGGGCGGGTTCAAGCTGGTACTGGTACCGCTACATGGACCCGCAGAACGAAAGCGAGTTTGCCGATAAAGCCGCCATCGACTACTGGCGTGACGTGGATTTGTACGTCGGTGGCTCCGAACACGCGACGGGCCACTTGCTCTACAGCCGTTTCTGGAACAAATTCTTGAAGGACCGGGGCTACGTACCGGAAGAAGAGCCGTTCAAGAAGCTGGTTAACCAGGGCATGATTTTGGGACGGTCGAATTTTGCGTATCGATTCTCGCAAACGAAAGATGTTCATTTAGCTGTAGATGAAGATGAATTTGTTGTAAAAGGGAAAGAGAAGCCCGCAGATTTATTCGTATCACACGGTATCTTTAAAAAGTTAGACGGTAATTCTAACGTTGCAGAAGCCACAGATTTGTTCAAGAAAATAATTGTTGAACAACTAGGAGAGGAATATCTAAGCCAACTCGATTTTGAACCCTTCTCTGGTAAAACTATTCAAGGATTTCCTGGAACAACATTAAAGTTTGCGGACATCCATGTAGACGTTAATATAGTTGAGAATGATATTCTTGACGTAGAAGCATTTAAAAATACACGTCCAGATCTAGTTAATGAAGGGGCTAAATTCCTTCTAGAAGACGGCAAGTACATCTGTGGGGTTGAGATCGAGAAAATGTCGAAATCGAAATTCAACGTCGTCAATCCCGATACGATTGTAGAACGTTATGGTGCTGATACCCTGCGGTTGTACGAAATGTTCCTCGGGCCGCTAACCGACGCTAAACCGTGGAACACGAACGGCATCGACGGGGTGTACCGCTTCCTGAAGAAGTTCTGGCGGCTGTTCTACGAAGAACCCACGGAGAAGACGCCCGGCCGCTGGCTGGTGACCGACGAAAAACCGACGCCCGCCGAGCTGAAAGTACTGCACAAAACCATCCGGAAAGTGGCCGAGGACATTGAAAACCTGTCGTTTAACACCTCGGTGAGTGCGTTCATGGTCTGCGTCAACGAACTGTCGACCCTGAAATGCAACAAAAAGGCGGTATTGCAGGATCTGGTGGTGATCCTGGCTCCGTTTGCGCCCCACATTACGGAAGAACTCTGGGCGGCACTGGGCAACGAAGCCGGAACGCTCAGCTACGCCGAATTCCCGACCTTCAACCCGGCTTATCTGGTGGAAGACACCATCGAATACCCGGTGCAGATCAACGGGAAAGTCCGTACGACGCTGGCGTTTTCGGCGGATGCGGCCCCGAAAGATATTGAAAACGAGATTCTGGCCAACGAGGTGGTGCAGAAGTGGCTGGAAGGAAAAACGCCGAAGAAAGTGGTCGTGGTACCGAAGCGGATTGTAAACGTCGTCGTTTAATCCGGCGGATCAGAACCGTTGTTTTTTCGAAATAGACCGTTCAATGGAGCATTCTGTGACACCGGGGCAATCCGGCGAAACCGTTAAAATTCTGACGTATAACCTCAACGGCATCCGGTCGGCGCTGAGCAAGGGGTTGATCGATTGGTTGGCGCAAAACCCGTTCGACATCCTTTGTTTTCAGGAGGTCAAGGCCACGCACGACGTGGTAGACCTGCTGCCGTTTGAAGCGTTGGGGTACAAATACCACTGGCACGCGGCCGAAAAGAAAGGCTACAGTGGGGTAGCGACGTTTGCCAAACTGCCGCCCGATCAGGTGGTGATGGGGTGCGGCATTCCAGCCTACGACTGCGAGGGCCGGATTCTGCGCACCGACTTTGGCGATCTGACCCTGCTGAACTGTTATTTTCCGTCGGGCACCACCGGCGACGTGCGGCAGGGCGTAAAAATGCAGTTTCTGGACGACTTTTTCGCGTACGTTCAGGAACTGCGTCAAACCCGACCAAACGTCATTGTTGTTGGTGATTACAACATCGCGCACACCACCATTGACATTCACGATCCGGTCCGCAACAAAAACACGACGGGTTTTCTGCCCGAGGAACGCGCCTGGATGACCCGGTGGTTCGACAGCGGTTTTGTCGATTCGTTCCGCTACAAAAATCCGGATCAGATTGCCTACAGTTGGTGGAGCTACCGGGCGGGTGCGCGGGCCAATAACAAAGGCTGGCGGATTGATTACATTTCCGTCAGTGAGCCCTATAAAGACCGTCTGATAGCCGCCGGTCACGAACCCCAGGCCGTTCATTCCGACCACGGACCGGTTTGGGCCGAATTCACGCGATGAAGGATTTTTTCGACATTGATTCGATTTTTTTTACGGTACTCGGCTACCCGATGAGCTACCTGGAGTTTGTTGGCACCGTCGTTGGGGCGTTGGCTACCTGGTGGTCGGCCCGGGCCAACATTTGGAGCTGGCCCGCTGGCCTGATCAGCGTGACCACGTTCTTTTTCCTCTTTTACCAGATTCAGTTGTACCCCGACATGTTTCTGCAAATCTTCTTTTTTATCACGAATTTGATGGGCTGGTGGCAGTGGACCCATCCCAAAACGGGCGAAGAAGATCGAAAAAGTGAGTTGAAAATTAGTCAGTTGTCGCGGCAACAATTCGGGTTAATCCTCGTCGCGGGAGCGTTGGCGACGGTTTTGTTCGGCACCATTGCCGGGAATCTGCACGAGTGGTTTCCGATGCTGTTCAACAAGCCCAGCGCCTTTCCCTATCTGGATTCGTTTACGTCGGTGATGAGCATTGTGGCCACGTTCTTACTGATTCGAAAGAAAGTGGAGACGTGGTACGTCTGGCTGCTGGTCGATGCCATTAGCGCTTATATGTATTTTGTGAAAGGGCTGAAGGTGGTCGGCATTGAATACGCTTTTTACTGCGTGATTGCCGTTATGGGAGCCTACCACTTCACCCGGGAATACCGGAGTTATCGCCAGCCCGCCGTATGATTGGAGACATTACCCTGATTTGCCTCTACGGTCCCGAAAGCGTTGGCAAAACCACGCTGGCGAAGCAGTTGGCGGCTCATTACCAGACGGTTTTTGTGCACGAAGTGGCCCGCGACCTGATCACGTCGAATGACCTGACGCTGGAGGATTACGTCCGGATCGGCCACGCCCAGACCGAAACCGTGCTGAAGGCCCTTCCAACCGCGAACCGGCTGCTGATTTGTGATACGGACGTGGTGACGACGGCGCTGTATTCCGAAATTTACCTGAACGACGTACCGCCGGTGCTGGCCGAACTCGAAAAAGACGTGCCCTACGACCGGTATTTTCTGCTGAACATCGACGTACCGTGGGTCGCCGACGGTTTGCGGGATCTGGGTCACCGGCGTCAGGAAATCTACCAGCGCTTCAAAAACGCCCTCGAAGCGCGCCACCTTCCATACATCGAAGTGTCGGGCAGTTGGGCCGACCGCTGGGCGACGGTAACCGCCGAGATTGACCGGCTGTTAGCTTAATTTCAGCGTATCGGCCAGTTTGAAAACTTCCTTCAGGCACTGCGCCGTCAGCACGGCATCTTCCAGGGCGTTGTGGTGTTCGGATTCGCGCTCGAAACCAAAATGGCCCGCAATATCTTTCAGGCTCAGCCGGGACGGAACGGGTTTGCCGTTCTTTTTCAGGATGCGGAAGCTAAAATAACCCAGCGTGTGCAGGTCGATCAATGTGCGCGAGTACGGCCATTTGAGCTTTTCCAGCCGGTAGGCTTCTTTCAGGAAATTAATGTCGTTGATGACGCTCTGGCCGCAGATGATCACGTCGCGCAGGTACGGGGTGTTGTCGGTCGTTTGCTGGGTTTTCCGGATGCTCAGCTTTTCCATGATCCAATTCTCGAGTTCCGGCAGCACGTCGTAAATCATGGGCGCATCTTCCAGGTCGGCCAGCGACAGGTTATGAATCTGTTCGGACGAACTGGAAAAGGCTTCTTCGTTTTCGGGGTACACATTCGTCAGGTAACGCCCCCGTTCGACCCATTGATCGTCGAAGAGTACGGCACCAATCTGAATAATTTCGTTCCAGTCCGGTTCCGGGCCGGTCATCTCAAGGTCGAGCACAAGGAATGGCATAGCGGTTTTTAAGAAATGAGACCATCATTTTGTAACGGTGTGACAAATATATCATTTTGTTATCCACCATACGGCCCTGTATCCTACCTTTGCCGCCGGAAGCGCCGGTTGAACCCGCCGGCCACTTTGTCAAAAATCTAACGTTACAGTCTTCAGATGGAATACCGTATTGAAAAAGACACAATGGGGCAGGTACAGGTACCGGCCAATGTGTATTGGGGCGCACAAACCCAGCGTTCGATTGAAAACTTCAAGATTGCTCAAGACATTAATAAAATGCCCCGCGAGATCATCCGGGCGTTCGCGTACCTGAAAAAAGCCGCGGCCCTGACCAACCTCGACGCGGGCGTGTTGCCCCAGGAGAAAAGCGACCTGATCGGGCGGGTGTGCGACGAAATTCTGGACGGCAAGCTGGACGATCAGTTTCCGCTGGTGGTATGGCAAACCGGCTCCGGCACGCAGTCGAACATGAACGTCAACGAGGTGGTGGCCTACCGCGGGCACGTGTTGCAGGGCGGCCAGCTGACCGACGAGAAGAAGGCCCTGCACCCGAACGATGACGTCAACAAGTCACAGTCGTCGAACGATACGTTTCCGACGGCCATGCACATTGCGGCTTACAAGATTCTCGTTGAAGTAACCATGCCGGGTATACAGAAACTGCGGGATACGCTGGATGCAAAGGCCAAGGAATTCAAAGACGTGGTGAAAATTGGCCGGACACACTTTATGGATGCCACGCCGTTGACGGTTGGGCAGGAGTTCTCGGGCTACGTCTCGCAGTTGGACCACGGTTTACGAGCCATCAACAACACACTGGCGCACCTGAGCGAACTAGCCCTGGGTGGAACCGCCGTCGGCACGGGTATCAACACGCCCCCGAACTATTCCGAAAATGTCGCCAAACACATTGCTGACCTGACGGGGTTGCCATTCGTTACCGCCGAAAACAAGTTTGAAGCCCTGGCTGCCCACGACGCAATTGTGGAAGCCCACGGCGCGCTGAAAACCGTAGCGGCTAGCCTGATGAAAATCGGCAACGACATCCGGATGCTGTCATCGGGCCCGCGCGCGGGGATTGGTGAGCTGTTTATTCCCGACAACGAACCCGGTTCGTCGATCATGCCGGGCAAAGTGAACCCGACGCAGTCGGAAGCCATGACGATGGTGGCCGCGCAGGTGATGGGCAACGACGTCGCCATCAACTTCGGCGGGGCCCTGGGCCACTTCGAACTGAACGTGTTTAAACCGGTAATGATCTACAACTTCCTGCACTCGGCCCGGCTGATCGGCGATGTGTGTCAGTCGTTTAACGAGAAATGCGCCGAAGGCATCCGCCCGATTGAGGAAAACATCACGAAGCACGTCAACAACTCGCTGATGCTGGTGACGGCGCTGAATACCAAAATCGGGTATTACAAAGCCGCCGAAATTGCCCAGACCGCCCACCGCGAAGGCAGCACGCTGAAAGCCACCGCCGTTAAGCTGGGCTACCTCACCGAAGAAGAGTTTGACCAGTGGGTGAAACCGGAAGAAATGGTCGGTAAAATCGACGTTTAGGGAATCCAGAAATTTCGCATTTATAGCAAAATAAAGCCGTGTCAGTTTCGGAAAGCTGGCACGGCTTCCCTTTGTAACTCACTTCTCAACATGAAACGTTTTTTACTCGTTGCCCTTACCGTTGGCCTGCTGGCCGGTTGTGCACCCAAAACCGTCATCAATACCTACCGCGTTCCGGCGGGCGGTTTGTCGACGTTCCTCACTTACACGCCCGGCCGCACCCCGATGGTCAGCGCGCACCGGGGCGGGGGCGACATCAAGGGCTACCCCGAAAACTGCATCGAATCGTTTGAGTACCTGGCGAAAAGACTGCCCGTCATCATCGAGTGCGACATCGACCTAACCCGCGACAGTGTGCTGGTGATGATGCACGACCAGACGTTGGACCGCACCACCACCGGAACCGGCAAGCTCATCGAAAAAACGTACGAAGAAATCCGTCAATACCGGCTGGAAGATAACTTCGGCAACGTCACTACGTTTAAGGTGCCGACGCTGGAGCAGGTCCTGCGGTGGGGGAAAGACAAGGTTGTGTACACCTTGGACGTGAAGAAAAACGTGCCGTTTGCCAAAGTGGTGGAGATGGTTCGGCGGACGGGCGCGGCCGATTACTCGGTGGTGATTACCTACAACGCCACCCAGGCCGCCGAAGTCTACCGGCTGGACCCCAACCTGATGCTGTCGGTGACCATTCTGAAGCAGGAAGATTACCAGCGTCTGCACGATCTCGGCATCCCGGACCGAAACATGGTCGCTTTTGTCGGCGTTAAAGAACCGAGTCCCGAGCTGTATAAATTTCTGCACGAAAAAGGCATCTCGTGCATCCTCGGCACGCTCGGCAACCTCGATAAACAGGCCGCGGCCAAAGGGGACCAGGTCTATAAAAAGTTTGCCGAAAACGGCGCCGACATCATGTCAACCGACCGACCGATTGAGGTGTATCAGGCCGTGAAATAAGCCGGTAACGTTTAAAAAAGATTCCACAGAAAAGCCGCCGTTTTGAAAAACGGCGGCTTTTATTTTATCAGTGGAAACCGTTATTCGACCACAATGACCGGCGGCAGTGTTTTCTGTTCTTCTTCGTTCGAAAGCTCTTTTTTCTTCTCCGGTTTGGTCCGCGCCGAACGTTTTACGGTCACGTCGTACAGGTCGGTCCGGCGGTCTTTCAGAATCTGAACCGAACCCTGTTCGTGTAATTCCGTCAGCAGCGACAAATCCACGTCGGTCAGCAGTACCATCTCGGTGTTGGGCGTCGACTCGGCTTTGATGGCGTTGTTGGGAAACTGGAAGTCAGAGGGCGTAAACACCGCCGACTGGGCGTAATGGATGTCCATGTTGGCTACGCGGGGCAAGTTGCCGACGCAGCCCGAGATGGCCACGTAACACTCGTTTTCGATGGCGCGGGCCATGGCGCAATTCCGCACGCGGGTATAGCCGTTTTGCGTATCGGTCAGGAACGGCACAAACAGAATCTGCATGCCCTGATCGGCCAGAATCCGGCTTAGTTCGGGGAATTCAACGTCGTAGCAGATCAGCAAACCAATCTTGCCGCAGTCGGTGTCGAACGCCCGGATTTCGTTGCCGCCCACCATCCCATAATGCCGGACTTCGTTAGGCGTAATGTGAATTTTCCGGTATTCCTCGTACGAACCGTCGCGCCGGCAGAGGTAGGCTACGTTGTACAGCTTGCCGTCATCGATGAGTGGCATACTGCCCCCCACGATGTTGACGTTATAGGAAATCGCCAGTTCCGACAACCGCTGACGAACCTCCTGCGTCACGTCGGCCAGTTTCCGGATGGCGACCGGACCGGGCAGGTCGTTGTATTCCGCCATCAGGGGCGTGTTGAAGAATTCTGGAAGGACCAGAAAATCCGCTTTGTAATCGCTGACGGCATCGGCAAAAAACTCGACCTGTTCGAGCAGGGCCTGCATGTTTGGAAAAAGCCGCATCTGCCACTGCACGACCCCGAGCCGGATGATGGCGTCGGTGTGCGGTTTCTTTTTCTTTTCGTCGACGTAGTAAATGTTGTTCCACTCCAGCAGCGTCGCGTATTCCAGCGATTCGCTGTCGCCGGGCAGGTAACCGCGCAGGACTTTCTTGACGTGAAAATCGTTGGAAAGCTGGAAGGTCAGCGTCGGGTCATAAATTTCCTTCTGCTTCACCTTGCCGATGTATTCGCGGGGTGATAACTCACCGGCGTACTTGCTGTAATTCGGAATCCGGCCACCGGCCATGATGCCCTTCAGGTTCAGCGACTCGCAGAGTTCCTTGCGGGCGTCGTACAACCGGCGACCCAGGCGCAAATCCCGGTACTCGGGGTGCACGAAAAGCTCAATGCCGTACAGCCAGTTGCCCTTCGGATTATGCGTATCGAAGGTATAGCTACCGGTTATTTCTTCGTAGGTATGATTGTCGCCAAAATCGCTGTATTTAACCCGGATGGCCAGCGCGCAGGCCACCACCTTGCCGTCTACCTCCACGCAGAACTGACCTTCCGGGAAGATTTTCAGCAGTTTATCAATCAAGTTCTTGCCCCAGTAATCCCCGCCGATTGCGCTGTAAACTTCCAGCATGGCTTCTTTCAAATCGGGATAATCGGATTTCTGTAATGGTCTGGTTTGAATATGCATAGGTCGTATGGTAAATCGAGAGGAACTAAGCTGCGGAGCTTAACGGAGAAGGGCAGAAGAAAGCAGAATCTCCGCTAAACTCCCTCTTACTCTGCTTAACTCTGCGAAATAACGTAATTCGATTCATCAACGTAAATCGTTCTTAAGATGTTCTGTAATCAATAACAAAGAAAACAAAAAAGCCGTCCTCTAAAAAAAAGACGGCTTTCCAAAACAGTAACAACAAATACTACTCTACTCTCACTATTATCTTTTTTAAAAGTTTTTGGAAATTCCGAACGACGCGCCCGTACCGAAGTTAAGGTTGAAATCCGTCGTACTTTCAGAGTCTCCTTTCGCTTTCTGGGATGCAAAGCTTAAACCGCCGAAACCGAAGTTCAGCGCAAAACCATTTTTCATATTAACACCAATTGCGGGGAAGAAAGTGCCCCGAAACCCGTTTGTATTTACATCTCCGACCTTACCGGACAGCACATCGGCGTTAAACTGGCCGTAGAGGGCGAAAATATCCGAAAGTGGAACGGCATACCGGATAAAGGGACCGACGGCGAAGGCCGACGTTTTAGCTTTGCCGAGCGAGGTCTGGACGTTTGTGCTTTCGGTGGTGAGGGTCAAACCGGCCGTCCAGTTGTCGTCGAATTGATACCCCACGGCGGGCGAAAAACTGAAAGTGTTGGTTTTGGTGCCGTTTACCTGTTTGTGCGAAGTGGCACCCAGGCTACCGTAAACCAATACCGTGTTCCGTTGGGCATACGCGCCGGTAAAGCTCAAGGCCATCACCAGCAGACTCATGGCTACTTTTTTCATGGTTGGTGGATACGAAGTATAAAATATTGAATCTTTTCCTTGAGACGGGGAAAAGTTGAAAAGTTACTTTTCGCGCCAGAAAGTGGGCTGAGTGACCGGAAAAAGGAGAATACGGTACGACTGGGAGGTGAAAGTTGGGTTAATCTCCAGATATTCTGGCATTGGGATTGATGCCGTTGGCAGAAAGACGTATCTTTAACTAATACCTTGCCCCGTACATGGATCAACTCATTCATTACGCCATCCCATTCTTCATTGTTCTGTTGTTGGCAGAGGTCATTGTTACCGCCATTCACCAGAAGGATTACTACGAGAAAAAAGATACGCTGGGCAGTCTGTCGATGGGAATTGGCAACGTGATCATCGGCTTATTCGGGAAAGTGCTGGTTTTTGGGGCGTACTCGGTAGTCTATAACTACCGGATTTTTACCGTCGACCTGACGCAGGGGTGGGCGTGGGTGCTGCTGTTTCTGGCGGATGATTTCTCCTACTACTGGTTTCACCGCATCAGTCACACCAGCCGGTATTTCTGGGCGTCGCACGTGGTGCATCATTCGTCGCAGAAATACAACTTGGGAACGGCGCTGCGCCAGACCTGGACGGGAACGCTCAGCGGAGCTTTCCTCTTCTGGGTCTGGATGCCCCTGCTCGGTTTTCATCCGGCCGCCGTGCTGACCATGCAATCCATCAGTTTACTGTACCAGTTCTGGATACATACCGAATACATCCGGACGCTTCCGGCCTTCCTGGAATTTTTTCTGAATACCCCGTCGCACCACCGGGTTCATCACGGTTCGGACCTGAAATACCTGGATAAAAACCACGGGGGCGTGCTCATCATCTGGGACCGGCTGTTTGGTACCTTTCAGCCAGAAGAAGAACATCCTACCTACGGCCTGACAAAAAATATTGACACCCACAACCCGGTGCGAATCGCTTTCCACGAATGGGCCGACATCAGCCGGGATGTGCTTCGTTCCCGGTCCATCCACCACGCCATTCGCTACTTGTTTGGCCCGCCCGGCTGGAGTCCCGACGGTTCGCGAAAAACCACCCGGCAACTGCGCGATGAAACCACCCCGAAGAAAGTGCCAGATTCAACGACCGCTCGCTAGGCTTTTTTGCTGATTTTCTGGAAAGTAAGTAGGGGTACGGATCAGATTTGTATTTTTATGTAAACCTATGTGCTTATTTTTTGATCTAAACTCAACTGAACAATGAAAAAACGCTTTTCTACCTTATTGAGCGGCTTAGTTGCTCTTTTGTTCTGTATAGACTTGTTTGCGCAATCACTAACACCACTGGCCGCCAATGGTCGTCTGCGGGTGGTTAACCGGCAGCTTACGAACGAAGCGGGGAGCCCCATTCAACTGCGGGGCATGAGTTCGCACGGTCTGCACTGGTTTGGTTCCTGCTACACCCCTTCAGCCCTTCAGACGCTGGCTACCGGCTGGGGAGCCGATGTCTTCCGGGCGGCCATGTACATCAGTGAAGGAGGATACCTGAACGACAAGGTCGGATTGCAGAACAAGGTCAATCAGCTGGTGGATTGGTCGGAGCAGAACGGCATGTACTGCATCATCGACTGGCACATCCTGAATCCCGGCGATCCCAACATTTATACCAATGAAGCCATGGAGTTCTTCCGGCTGATGGCCCAGCGCCATGCCGGAAAAAAGCACGTGATTTACGAAATCTGCAACGAGCCGAATGGCGTTAGCTGGGCGCAGATCAAAAGCTATGCCGAGAAGGTGATTCCGGTCATCCGGCAGTACGATCAAAATGCCATTATTCTGGTCGGAACGCCGTCCTGGAGCGGATCGCCCTGGGAGGTGGTCGGCAATCCGCTGACGGGCGCCAACGCCACCAACGTCATGTACACCTTCCACTTTTACGCCGGTTCGCACTATTTGCCAAACTACCGGGCTAATATGGAAAATGCCCTGGCGAACATTCCAATTTTCGCGTCGGAGTGGGGGACCAGTAACTACAGCGGGAACGGCGGAAACGATTACAACAGCGCCCAGGCCTGGATCGACTTTTTTGCGGGCAACAATGCCTCAGGCATTAAAGTAAGCTGGTGCAACTGGAGTTTTGCCGACAAAGCCGAAACCTCGGCCGCCCTGAATCCGGGAGCCTGCGCTGGCAGCAACTGGAACAACACGAGCGAGTCGGGTACCTGGGTGAAAAGCCGTTTGCTAAACCCGGCGGATCAGTTTGGCCCACCGACGCCCTCGGTTGCCATCACCAGTCCAACCAACAACGCCACCGTCACCGTCGGCAGCAGTCCGGTCGTTACGGCGACGGTGACCAACGCGACGGCCACCAAAGTTGAATTCTACAACGGCACCACCAAACTGGGGGAAGACGCTACGGCTCCGTATTCGTGGACGATCAGCAGCATCACGGCCGGCGTTTACTCGCTGACTGCCAAGGCCATCCTGGCAACGGGCGGCCCGCTAACCTCCCCGGTCGTCCGGATGACGGCAGTCACCAGCCCGCCCCCGACCGATCCGGGACCGAACCCCGGCGGAGCGCTAAACGGACCGGCCTGCGTTGCGGTCAACGAGGTCAAAACGTTTGAAGTCAACGCCAATCTGCTGGCGAATGCCACAAATTTCTCGTGGTGGTGTACGGGGTCTACGCGGAGCATCACGCCCGTCCAGTCCGGGAAAGCCACCATCAGCTTTGGTCCATCGTTCACCGGTGGGCAGGTTTGTGTGGGCGTTAATTATTCGGTCGCGCCCTGGTACCGGCAGATTTGTACGACCGTTACGGTCTGCAACGGAACGCCCCCGCCCGCAGCCAACCAGGCCCCAACCATTAGCCTGACAACGCCCGCCAACAGCGCCACGTTTGCGGCTCCGGCAACGGTTACGCTCCAGGCCAACGCCACGGATGCCGACGGGACCATCGCGAAAGTCGAATTTTACAACGGCACGACCAAACTGGGAGAGGACCTAACGCCCCCGTATCAGTTTACCTGGAATGACCTGGCGGCCGGAACCTACACGCTTTCGGCCCGGGCAACCGACAACCGCAATGCAACCGCGCAATCGGGTTCGGTGACGATGACCGTCAAAGCGGTTACCCCACCGCCGACCAGCCCGGGAACCGATCTGATCGGGCCGGATTGTGTAGCTGTCAGTGAGGTGAAAACGTATGAATTAACGACCGATCAACGGGCCAATGCGACCAGTTTCTCCTGGTGGGTTACCGGTTCGACGCAATCGCTGACGCCGGTTTCGGCGGGGAAGGTATCCATCAATTTCGGTCAATGGTTCACCGGGGGGCAGGTTTGCGTGGGCGTTAACTATTCGGTCGCGCCCTGGTACAAGCAGATTTGCAAGCCGGTAACGGTCTGCCCGAATGCCCGCCTTACCTCCGTTGAACCCGAAACGACGGTATCGCCGGGTGTGGTGTATCCGAACCCTTCGCAGGAGAGTTTTGTGTTTACCGCCGACGACCACATTCGGCAACTCAGCGTCACGGACGCATCGGGCCGGGAACCGCAGCCATTAGGAGAATTGGGAAAAGGACAGCAAGTTCGGTTTGGGAGCCAATTGCCAGCGGGGTCGTACTGGCTTCAGATTCGCTATGAGAACAACACCCGAAGGGCCGTAAAACTGATAAAAGCAGGGAGGTAACGGTATGCGTATACGGTTTTCAGCTTGGAGGTCTGGTAGCGGCTGACAAACTGAAAACCGTATGTCCTTTACAAATAAGCCGGACTCACCAGACGGTTGTACTCGGGGTGCCGCCGGATGTAAGTGGCCACAAACGAGCAGGCCGGAATGACTTTTAAATTGTAGTTATCAATGTAATCAAATGCACCTTTAACCAGTTGCGCACCAACACCTTTTGATTCCAGATTCGGATGTACTTCCGTGTGGATGAAAATCAGAGTACGGTCATCTTTGGGTATGTAACTGATAAACGAGAGCTTCCCTTCAATCTCTAGTTCAAAGCGGCTTTCAGCCCGATCGATCGAAACCGCCACTTCCCGGGTTTTCATGTTGAGGAGTTTTTAGTTTGTAACGTTGGTAACAGCGAAGATAAGGCAATGTTGACATTTTCAGGTAATTTATGAGGAAAATAATGTTGTTTGTCGAAAAATACTAGGCAAAGGCCCGGATTGCTTGTCTAAGCTGACGGTTTTGATGAAATTCAGGCACACAAACTCACGCTACCTATGGCTTTAGTTCATTTGTTAATCAACGGAAAGAAACAGACCGTCGATGCCGATCCGCAGATGCCGCTGCTCTGGGCCATCCGTGATCTGGCTGGTTTGAAGGGAACCAAGTTCGGGTGCGGCATTGCCCAGTGCGGAGCCTGCACCGTCCACCTGAACGGTACGCCCATCCGGTCCTGCTCCATGCCGGTATCGGCCGTGGCCGGTAAAAAAATCACCACCATCGAGGGCATTGGCACCGAAGCCAAACCGCATCCCGTTCAGCAGGCCTGGATCGACGAACAGGTTCCGCAGTGCGGTTATTGCCAGTCCGGGCAGATCATGGCGGCCGTCGCCCTGTTGAAAGAAAAACCCACCCCAACCGATGCCGATATTGACTCCGCCATGAGCGGAAACATCTGCCGGTGTGGCACGTACGCCCGCATCCGGAAAGCCATTCACGCGGCCGCTCAACTCAACAAGGAAACCGCTTCGAGCGGGAAAGAATAAGAAAAACCAGGGATGAACGGGCAGGTATCTCTTACAGCCAACCCATCCGGTTTTTCATTTCGGCTTCATCGCTCATCACCCATCATTTATCATTCAGATGACTCCTTCTTCTTTAAACCGCCGTTCCTTTCTCAAAGCCGCTGGACTGACCGGAACCGGCTTTTTGCTGGGGTTCACCACCCGGGCCAACGGCTCGATTTCCGGGATCGTTAACCCCAATACCGCTGCGAATGCGGTTTTATCGTTTGAACTGGTTCCCTTTATCGTCATCGATAACGCGGGCGGCATAACGCTCATCAACCACCGCCCCGACATGGGACAGGGTTCCTGGCAGGCCGTGCCGACCCTGATTGCCGAAGAACTGGAGGTGTCGCTCGACCAGATTTCCGTCAAACAGTCGGACGGTTTGCGCAAATACGGCAGCCAGTTGTCGGGCGGGAGCAGCACCGTCCGGACCGGCTGGAAACGGCTCCGCGAGGCCGGGGCTGCAACCCGCCAGATGTTTACCTCGGCTGCGGCAACCCGCTGGAATGTTCCCGTCAGCGAATGTTACGCTGAAAATGGGGCTATCAAACACAAACCATCGGGCAAGAGCTTTACGTACGGCGAGCTGGTCGATGAGGCTGCCAAACTGCCCGTTCCAGAAAAACCAATTCTTAAGACAAAGAAGGATTTCAAATTGATTGGCAAGCCGTTACGGCGTTCGGATATTCCCTCGAAAGTGACGGGGAAAGCCGTGTTCGGCATGGACCTGGAAGTGCCCGGCATGTTGTACGCGAGCATCGAACACTGCCCGGTTCTGTACGGAAAAGCAACTGCCATCGACGATTCAAAAGCCAGGAAGATACCGGGCGTCAAGTCGGTGCTTAGAACCGAACGGCCCATGCCGCACCGGACCTCGGAAGCCGTTGCCGTGCTGGCCACCAACTACTGGGCGGCTTTGCAGGGACGGCGGGCGCTTGAGGTAACCTGGGATAAAGCGGGCTTCGATCAGATGACCACGGAACGGTATTTCAACGAACTGCGGCAGCAAAGCAAGCAGGAAGGAATACTGTACAGCACCAACGGTGACTTCAAGGCGGCCTACGAGACGGCCCCGAAAAAGCTGGAAGGGCTTTACCAGACGCCGTTCCTGGCCCACGCGCCGATGGAGCCCGAAGTGGCCATTGCTCACGTCAAAGACGACGGTTCCTGCGAAATCTGGGCACCGGTTCAGGGGCCGGACGGGGCCATTCAGGAAGTGGCCGGCTACCTCAAAATCAAGCCCGAACAGGTGAAAGTCCATGTGCCATTTTTGGGGGGCGCGTTCGGCCGGAAGGCTTACCTGGATTTTGTGCTGGAAGCCGTACATCTTTCCAGACTGGCGAAAGCGCCGGTGAAACTGATCTGGACGCGCGAGGACGACGTAACGCAGGGGCCTTTCCGGCCTGGTATGCTGAGCGCCATGCGCGGAGCCGTCGATGCGCAGGGCAACGTTGTGGCCTTCGAACACAAACTCATTGGAGAATCCATTCAGCGGCAGGTTTTCAGCGCGCCGATGGACGGGAAAGCCGATGATTGGGCCAAAGAGAGCATTGGAAAGGAAGAAAGTCCGTACGCATTTCCAAACGCGGTGATCAGCAACATCATCGTCAAAACCGAGATTCCGGTTTTGTGGTGGCGGTCGGTTTATGCCTCCAACAACAGTTTCGGCCACGAATGCTTTGTGGACGAACTGGCCCACGCGGCCGGAAAAGATCCGCTGGCGTTCCGGCTCGGCCTGCTGGAAAAAGCCGGTGACGAACCGGTGGCCCAACGGTTTATTCACGTGCTTAACCTGCTGCGGGAAAAATCGGGCTGGGACAAACCGTTGCCGGCGGGGCAGGGGAAGGGTATTGCCATTGCCCGCTCGTTCGGCAGCCAGTGCGCCCACGCGGTTTTTGTGGAAAAAGGAGCGAACGGCCTGAAGGTGAAAAAGGTGGTTTCGGTGCTGGACTGCGGGATGTACGTGAATCCGGACAACGTGCGGGCGCAGACGGAAGGCAATATCGTCTACGGGCTGACGGCGGCCCTCAAAGACGGAATTACGTTTGCGAACGGTCAGGCGGAGCAAACCAATTTTCACAATTACCGGGTCATGCGCATGGACGAAATGCCGGAGGTGGATATTCACCTTGTCGAAAACGAAGAAGAACCGGGGGGCGTTGGCGAGCCGGGTTTGCCGCCCGTGGCTCCGGCCCTGTGCAACGCAATTTTCTCCGCAACGGGTAAGCGAATTCGGACATTACCCGTAGATTTGGCGAAAGTTTAAGCACAAACTAGACCTACCCCTTAACCATGAAATTAAAAGCCCTCTTTTCGGTTGTGCTGACGGTTGGCATCGCGACGGCCTCCCGGCAGCCCGCTCCTTCGTTGGCCGGTGCCTGGCGCCAGGTCGAAAGCGGAAACGCTACGGTTGTTTTTGTTCTTTCCGACGGGTATATGATGGGTGCTTTTTACGAAAACGGACGGTTTTTGGGCACCCAGGGCGGCTCCTACCAAACGGACGGAAAGCAGTTGAAGATCAAGTTTGAATTTGATACGGAAGACAGTACGCGGGTGGGAAGCACCCAGACCCTGACGATCGATTCGTTTAAAAACAACCAGATGGTTGTGTCCAGTGCGGACGGTACGGATACCTACGAACGAGTTGACCAGCCGTCTGCCCAGACGCCGTTGGCCGGTCTGTGGCGCATTACCGCCCGCCTGGGCGACAATGGCCAGATGAGTGCGATGCAGCGGGGCGCCCGCAAAACCATTAAGCTGCTGAGCAGCAGCCGGTTTCAGTGGGCGGCCATTAACCCCGAAACCAAGCAGTTTTCCGGAACGGGCGGGGGGACGTACACCTACAAAGATGGCAAATACACCGAAACGATCGAGTTCTTTTCCCGCGATAACAGCCGGGTCGGACGCTCGCTGACGTTCGACGCCGAACTGAAAGGGGACGACTGGCACCACCGGGGGCAAAGCTCCACGGGCGGAAAGGTCAGCGAGGTGTGGAGCCGGGAGAAATAACGGTCTGGGAACCGTTACGAGTTTGAATACGAATACAACCTGAAAATAAGTACCGCAAATTGACACTATGTTTTTGATTGATGCCCACCTGGATATTTCGTTGAATGCCATTGAATGGAACCGGGATTACCGACTGTCGGCCCACGAGATCCGGCAGCAGGAAGCAGGAATGACCGACAAAATCGACCGCGCCCGCGGCACGGTTTCCCTGCCGGACCTGCGACGCGGCCAGATTGGACTGGTTGTCGCCACGCAGATCGCCCGGTTCAATCAGACGAACGGTAATTTGCCCGGCGCAGGCTGGAACTCGCCCCATCAGGCCTGGGCCATGACGCAGGCGCAACGGGCCTGGTACGAAGCCATGCAGGACGCGGGCGAAATGGTCCAGATTCGGGACCGGGCCGGTCTGGAGCAGCACGTTGCGCTCTGGCTCGATGAAACCGTTCCGAACGAGCAGAAACCGGTTGGCTACATCCTGAGCCTGGAAGGGGCCGATTCACTGGTTGATTTGTCGTACCTGGAAAGGGCTTACGCGTACGGTTTGCGGGCGCTGGGACCGGCGCATTACAGCACGGGCCGGTACGCTCCGGGAACGGGTTTGAGCGGCCCCCTGACGCCCCTGGGTCGGGAACTGGTGCTGGAAATGGACCGCCTGGGCATTATTCTGGACGTAACCCACCTGACGGACGAAGGATTCTCGGAAGCCCTGGACCTGTACAAAGGGCCGGTTTGGGCGAGCCATCACAACTGCCGGACGCTGGCCACGCACCAGCGCCAGTTATCCGACGATCAGATTCGGCAACTAGCTGAGCGCGGTGCCGTCATTGGCGGTTGTTTCGATGCCTGGATGATGAAACCCGGTTTCACGCAGCGGACCAGCAACCCCGCTGATTTCGGCATTACCATCGAAACCATCATTGACCATTACGACCACATCTGCCAGCTCACCGGCAGCAGCCACCACATTGCCATCGGCAGCGATCTGGACGGCACGTACGGAACCGAACAGTCGCCGACGGACTTGGACACCATTGCCGACCTGCAGAAACTGACGGGTTTGCTGGCTAAGCGGGGATACGCTTCGGAAGATATTGAGAATATTCTCTACAAAAACTGGCTCCGGTTTTTACGAAACGCCTGGAACTGACAAGAGCCCGTCAAACACTTTGCCGGGGCTGGCGTTTTCGGGTAACCATGAGCCGGATCAGAAAGAGTCCAATCATCAGGACCAGAAAAGCCGCCAGAAGCGGAAACAGAATCGCCAGAAACGAAAAGCCGAAGGAGGCTATATTTTCGGCACTGGACACCACCGGATTTCCCAACCCGCCGGTGGTGGCCGTGGAGCCGACTCGCAAGAGGCTGGTGCCGGTCTGAATCAATCCGGCCGTGCCACCGCCCGCAATGATGCCGAGCCCCCATTTCAGAACGGGCAGGTCGACTTCGACAAACGAGGTGGTCAGGATCGTTCCGGCCACAAAGGCGATGGGCGTAGCCACGGTATCCAGCGCGTTATCCAGCCAGGGGATGTAATAGGCCCCGATTTCGAGGGTGGTGGCCGAAGCCAGGACGAGCAGCGCGGGCCAGGTGCCCATCCACTCGAAGCCGGGTGTGACGGAAATCCAGCCCAGTTTGACGGCCAGACTCGCCACCAGCATCGGAACAAAGATCCGGAAACCACAACAGGCACTTAACGCAATTCCGAGACAGAGACTAATGATCCACTCCATTTGTGAGTTAAGAATTAAAAGTTAAGAATTAAGAGTTTAAAGAATCGAGCGCACGGTTATTTAACTCATAACTCTTCACTCTAAACTCTTAATTGAATATTTCTGTTACACCAAAAAACCTTCCAACTTACTTGCCTCTGTGGATACTGAAACGAAAAGTGGTCAGATCTTTGACTGGATTACCCTCCGACGGTTGTTTGCCTTCGTAAAGCCGTATCAACTACAATTTTACGGTTTGATCCTGATCATTGTGGTTAGCGCCATTCTGGCCCCCATTGGCCCGCTGCTGATTCGCTATACGATTGACTCCAAGATTGCCTCCGGTGATTATGCGGGTTTGACCAACATGCTCATTCTGATGATTGCCGTGCTGGTTCTGCAGGGGATCATTCAATTTTTCAATACGTATCTTTCCGGGTGGCTGGGCCAGAATGTCATCCGCGATATTCGGGTGCAGCTTTACGAAAAAGTACTGCATCTGCGGCTGAAGTTTTTTGACAACACGCCCATCGGCCGGCTGGTGACCCGGACTATTTCGGACGTGGAAACGCTGGCTGACGTATTCAGCGAAGGGATGGCGGCTATTGTGGGCGACATTCTGCAACTGGTGCTGATCATCGCCGTGATGTTCTATACCGACTGGCGTCTTTCGGCCATCAGCCTGTCGATGATTCCGCTCATGCTGCTGAGTACCTACATCTTTAAGGAAAAAATCAAAGTTTCGTTCAATGAGGTCCGGACCGCCGTTGCCAACCTCAACTCGTTTGTGCAGGAACACATCACCGGCATGAACATCGTGCAGATTTTTGGCAGCGAAAAGATTGAGGGAGAAAAGTTCAGGCAGATCAATAACGAACACCGTAAAGCCAACATCCGGTCAATCTGGTATTATTCAGTTTATTACCCGGTAGCGGATATTCTGGCGGCCGCGGCCACGGGGCTGGTGGTCTGGTACGGTGCCAAGGAAATTTTAAATCAGGAGATTACCTACGGGACGGTGACGGCTTTCATCATGTTCATCAACCTGTTTTTCCGCCCCATCCGGATGCTGGCCGACCGGTTCAATACGTTGCAGATGGGAATTGTCAGCACCGACCGAATCCTGAAACTGCTCGACAGTGACGATTATACACCCAATACCGGTACCTACGAACCGGCCACGTTGCGCGGTAATGTGGAATTCAAAAATGTGTGGTTTGCCTACAACGATGATAACTACGTTCTGAAAGACATTAATTTCTCGGTCAAGGAAGGGGAGACCGTTGCGTTCGTAGGAGCCACCGGGGCCGGTAAATCTTCCATTATCAATCTGCTGAGCCGGTTTTACGACATTAACCAGGGCGAAATTCGCATCGATGGGGTGGAGGTGCACGATTACAAACTGGAAGCACTGCGCCGAAGCATCGGCGTTGTGTTGCAGGATGTCTTTTTGTTCTCGGACACGATTGAAAACAACATTACGCTGGGCAACAAGGCCATTCGCCGGGAGCAGATTGTCGAAGCCGCGAAGCTGGTTGGTGTTCACGATTTCATCGAGCGGTTGCCGGGTGGCTACGAGTACAACGTCATGGAACGCGGTTCAACGCTGTCGGTCGGGCAGCGTCAGTTGATCTCTTTTGTCCGGGCGATGGTGCACAACCCGCGCATCATGGTGCTCGACGAGGCCACTTCGTCCGTCGATACCGAAACCGAGGGGCTGATTCAGAACGCAATTGGGAAGCTCATGAAAGGCCGCACGGCCGTGGTGATTGCCCACCGCCTTTCAACCATCCGGGAAGCGCACAAAATCATTGTGGTCGACAAAGGCCGGATCGTTGAGCAGGGAACGCACGAAGAACTGATTCAGAAGGAAGGTACCTACGCCAACCTCTACCGGATGCAGTACAAAGAAATGGTTTAGAAATAAGAATGAAGAGTGAAGAGTTATGAGTTTGTTAGCGCATTGTTAATTCATTGCTCTTCACTCTTAGTTCTTGCGCTATTTTGTGGGTTCGGCTCCGCCGAGGGCGTAGGCGATTTTTGCGTTTAGATTCGTATCGTTGGACGGATCGCTGTCCAGTTCGGACGGGATGCGCCCGGTTGCGTTTGCGTTCGGTTCCAGCTCAGTTTCTTCTGCGCTATGAGCCGGTCCGGTCTGATCAATGATTTCCTCATCCGCATTCGGATCGTTGTCCATCCCGGACGGAATATCCTGCAAAGGAGCATTGTCCTTCAACGGATGCAGGTTCGGATTTTGTGATGGTGTCATGGTCTGCGTTGATAGTACGCCAGTATAACCACCGGAAGGTCGGTGTTGTTTTGGAAAGCAACAAGCAAAAAGGTCAGCCCCCGGGCTGACCTTTTTGCTATTAGAACTGTTGAGAACGCTGGGTCGAATCGTCCTGCTCGATGGGCTGCGGAGGAGTAGGGGCAATGAACAGGGAGTCTTCCGGAATACCGATATCCGTCGAATCGGATTCTTCTTCACTCTCGTCGTAGCCACCGGGGCAGTTCAGGTAGTCTTTTGTTATCTTGACCGTCGGTTTGTCAAACGGCCCCTGGTAGAGTTTCAGCGACTTGTCTTGGTACACTTTCTCCAAAAACCGGCCGACCAGCGGAAGGGCCGTTTTGGCCCCTTCGCCCATGTCGGTTGTCCGGAAGTGAATGCTGCGGTCATCGCCCCCCACCCAGGCACCGACTACCAGGTCGCGGGTGACACCCATGAACCAGCCGTCGGAGTTGTTGGAGGTCGTACCGGTCTTACCGCCTACCTGATTGCGGTTTTTAAACAAATCAAACGACCACAGATTCTGCGACGTGCCGCCGGGTTCTTCCAGACCGCCTTTCAGCATGTGGATCATCAAAAAGGCGGATTCTTCGCGTATCGCCTGTTTTTTCTGCGGCTCAAACTCTTCAATCAGCTTTCCATCGCGGTCTTCAATTCGTGTCACAATCAGCGGTTCTGTGTACACACCCTTGTTGGCGAAGGTACAGTAGGCCGCAACCATTTCGTAGAGCGAAACATCCGACGACCCCAGCCCGATGGACGGAACAGCCGCCAGCGGGCTCTGGATGCCGATGCGGTGGGCATAGTCCACCACGCGCTCGGGTGTTGCCACGTCGTTGGTGAGCTGGGCTGTCACTGAGTTGATGGACCGCGCCATAGCCCGGCGAAGGGTCATGTTGGAATACGAAAACGAGCCAGCGGAGTTTTTAGGAGCCCAGAAATCCGGTTCACCTTTCTCGTTGATATACTCTTTCCGGAACGGTTCGTCGCGCCGACGGTCGCAGGGGCTCAGGTTGATGGTCGAGTCGTCGATAACCGTCGCGTACACAAACGGTTTGAAGGTCGAACCCGGCTGCCGTTTGCCCTGCTTGACGTGATCGTACTTGAAAAAATCGTAGTTCAGACCGCCCACCCAGGTCCGGATGAAGCCCGTATGCGGGTCCATCGCCACCAAACCGGCCTGCAAAAAGCGTTTGTAGTAAGCAATGGAATCCATCGGTGTCATGTAGACTTTCTGCGGTCCGTTCCAGGAGAAAATCGTCATGCTGTCTTTTTTGACCTTCATGTAATAACTGACCGAGTCGGGCTGGTTCGGGTACTTTAGCTGCAATGCCTTGTACCGCTCCGTACGCTGGGCTACTTTATCCAGAAAATCAGGGATCTCTTTGCCGGTTTCGTCCGTCCAGGGGTTGCGGCCGGTCCAGTGCGTGTCGAAAATGCGCTGCAATTGCTTCATCTTTTCGGCAACGGCCTGTTCGGCCAGGGCCTGCATGCGCGAATCAACGGTTGTATAAATTTTCAGACCGTCCGTATACAGGTCATACCCGTTTTCCTCGCCCCATTTTTTGACCACCTCCACCACTGCGTTTTTAAAATAGTTGGCCGGACCCGCAAACGGGTTGTCGGGACTGTACCGGGTTTTCAACGGTAGTTTTTTGATCGAGTCGGATTGGGATTTGGTCAGATAACCGTATTTCTCCATTTGCGAGATCACCACGTTCCGGCGGTTCAGTGACTTCTCGAAATTCCGCTTGATCAACGGATTGTAGGTCGTGGTGGCCTTTTGCAAACCCACCAGAACGGCAGCCTCCTGAACATTCAGGTCTTCCGGCGATTTGCTGAAGTAGGTGCGGGCCGCGGTTTTAATACCGTAGGCGTTGCTGCCAAAATCGACGGTATTGAAGTACATGGTCAGGATCTGGTCCTTCGAAAAGTTGCGTTCCAGTTTGACGGCCATCACCCATTCCTTGGTTTTCAGAATGAAGGTTCGCAGCAGCGGAACGTTGTAAAGCACCCCGCGCGACTGCCGACGGCGGGTTTTGAAAAGGTTTTTGGCCAACTGCTGCGTAATGGTACTTCCTCCACCGGCGCTGTTGCCCGTCAGCACACCGTAGGCCGCCCGACCCAGGCTGCGCGTATCGATCCCCGAGTGTTCGTAAAACCGGATGTCTTCGGTTGCCAGCAGGGCGTCAATCAACGGCTTGGGCAAATCTTCGTACTTGATTGGTGTGCGGTTCTCGGTAAAAAACCGCCCGAGCAGCACCTTGTCGTACGAATAGATTTCAGATGATTGGGAAACCTTGGGATTTTTTAGCTCCTCGACGCTGGGCATTTCGCCGGTGAGGTACAGGAAATTGGTTTCTATGGTTAATATATACAGCAGAGCCAGGACGAAACCAATAATCAGCGTTTTGGTAGTATGGTAAAAGATTTTAAAGGGTAGTGAGCGGGTATCGAAGCGGGCGTGCAGCCAATCACGGTAACGCTGCCGAACTTCACGGTATCGATTGCCTGCCGAACTGACTCGTTCTGCTCCAAAGATGCCCGACAACATTCGGCGAATCAGTCGCTTAATTCCACTGCGCAGTTGACCGAAAAAGCCGGTGATGCCTTGCCAAAGGGTACGAAGCAGCCCCCAGAATTTACTCATGCCTGGTGATTTGACGGTTAGAAATGGAAGGACGGTTCAGGTGGCTAGTATACGACCGAAGCTGCGCGACTGGGTCCTTCTCCATAAAAAAGCAAATATAATTCCGAATGCAAAAAAGACGGATTGGAAAACCCGTCCTGCCCGGCAAATATAACGGAAATTTGGACGATTTAATATGAAAAAAGACAGCCCGCTCAACAGGCGGGCTGATAACCAATGATTTAAGAAACGCTTATTTCTTTTCAAATTCCATAGCTACGCCATTCATGCAATACCGTAAGCCGGTTGGCTTGGGGCCGTCGTCGAAAACGTGTCCCAGGTGCCCACCGCACACCGCACATTCCACCTCGGTGCGAATCATCAGGTGGCTGCGGTCGGTTTTCTCCACGACGCTGGTTTTCGACAGCGGTTTGTAAAAACTCGGCCAGCCCGTTCCCGACTCAAACTTGGTATCGGAACTGAACAGCGGATTTTTACAACCGGCGCACTTGAAAATTCCCTTTTGATGATTTTCAACCAGTGGACTGGTAAACGGCCGCTCGGTACCCTGCTGGCGAAGTACGTAGAATTGCTGGGGAGTCAGTATCTTTTTCCACTCCGCTTCGGTCCTGACCAGTTTGCGGGGTGGGGTATCGTCGTTCAGGTTGACCGGCGAAACAGAAGCGACCGAGCCGATGAGCAACAGCCCACCTAAAGCCCCAAGAAAAAGTCTGTGTATCATACTAGTTAAACAACTTTTTGGGACAGATAGTTTGCGAAGCACAACGGCCCTGACTGCAGGGTCAGGGCCGTTGTGCTGGCGTGAATTAGCCCAATTATGAACTGACGTTTCCGACCACGACCATGGCGGACAAGGTAGGGGTAGGGCTGCCGCCCCGCCGTTCGAGCGTGATGGCAAAGGCGTCGGCTTTCAGAAACCGTTTGGTCTGCTGCAAGATTGAGGCTCCTTCACCGATGTCGAAAACACCGGCATCGACCGGTTTACCGTCGACAATGGCCCAAAGCTGGTATTGCTGGGTCTCGGGCGGCCGTACCAGTGAGTCAATATCCAGGTTGACCTGACCGGTGTGTGTGTTCCAATAGACCGTTGCCAGGTTCGCGGTGGTGCTGTCGGTTGGGTTTAAACGAATAATCCGCGTACCGGGTTCTTTTAGCACCGCCAGCGTTTGTTCGGACTGAATCTGACGCGCCTGCGTGGTCCGTAATTCTTCCGAAAGCGTTTCGTTCGTCGCCCGTAACGCGCTGAGCGACTGTTGACTGGTTTGTAGCTGGGAATACAGGTAATACGTAAAGACCAGAACGAGCAAGCCAATCGACGCAGCCACCATCCAGGTAATGCGGTAGGTGGGCCTTGAATTGACATCCTCGTCCGGATACAACGGACGAACGACGGTTTCAGCGGGTGTTTCGGTCAATATGGGTTGCGCTGGGGCTTCGGGCGACTCGGTTTGCGGTTGACCAAACTCCAGTTCGCTCAGGAGTTTAGCTTTGATATCGGCGGGTGGTTCATGACGCAGGCTAAGGGCGTACTGTTCCAGGGCAGCCGACAAATTGTCTAACTCCTGCCGGATTTCGGGGTAAATGCTCGAAAGACACTCGACTTCCCGCTTTTCCTGCGGGTTGACGGTGCCAAGCACGTACTCCTCCAGTATACCGGATTCGATGTATTCCTTCGTGTTCATGTACCGAATAACTTCTTCAATTCCTGTAAAGCAGACCTGACTCGTGTTTTGACCGTTCCGAGAGGCAAATTGAGTTTCTCGGCTACTTCTTCGTGGGTGTAACCAGAGAAGTAGACCAAATCAATTACCTGCCGACGATCGGGGTTCAACTGATTTACTTTATCGGGTAAATCGAGCGTTTCTACAGAGGGCTGATAGGTCTGTTGATGCTGATCTACAATATCTACGATATCGATGTCACTTTGGATTGATTGACCTGAGTGCCGGGTCCGAAGGGCGTCAATGGCTGTGTTACGAGCAATGTTGAGCAGCCAGGTAAACAAACGTCCCTTTTGTGAATCGTAGGAGGGAATATTGCGCCAGATTTTAACAAAAGAGTCCTGTAAAACGTCGCGGGCGGTTTCTTCGTCACGAACTACTTTCAGAATTACGCCATATAACGCCGGTGAATACTGGTCGTACAACAGGTGAAACGCCTGTTGCTCTCGCTCCTGGAGCTTTTTGACCAGTACATCTTCCGTAAATGGGAGGTTTGAACGCTTCAAGGTTTTGGAGTAATTCAGTAATCAAAAGCCGCGAAGGGGCGAAGTCAAAAATACAAATAAAATGATGCGGGCAAACGTACTGGTAAGAATTTACTACTTAAAATGGAAAAAAAGCTGCTCAACCACGGGGAAAGCAGCTTTTTTCATTCGTCGTTTTATTCGAAGCTCAGTTGTCCGAAGAGGTAGCTGACTTCTTGGTTTTTACGGTTTTGGTCGTTTTTTTCCGAACGGTTGTTTTCTGGTCCTGCGTGACCGCGTCCTGCGTACGGCGGGCGTTCCGGCTCGATTGCGTGCCTTTGACCAGTTTACTCTTCATCGAATCCGTGCGGGCGGTCGGGTCGCCCTGCGGGAAGGTTTCCGAGGGTTGTTCCGGCGCGTGGGCGTTGGGCGATGGGGTCTGGGCCTGGGTCTGGACGGAAAACCAGATCAGGGCTGCGGATAAAAGGGCTATCTTTTTCATAGTCGTGTGGTCTACGTTAAGTACAAATCAAACTCTGTAACTGGCAAATTGTTTCAGCGCATCGGGGAAGTTCGTTGCCGGAAATGGCATAAAAACGCTTATATTTGCGCCTTATAATCTGGCTTACTTTACTGCTTATGCAGCTTTATCAAAACCGTTATCAAATTCAGGGCGTTGATGTTCTGGAAATGGCCGAAGAATTTGGCCTGCCACTGTACGTTTACGACGCCGACAAAATAATTGAAAAAATAGCCACCCTGCAATCAGCTTTCAGCGGGGTTCAGCTCAAGATAAAATATGCTGCCAAGGCCCTGACGAACGTGTCAATTTTGAAATTGATGCGCAGCCGGGGAATCGATGTGGAGGTGGTTTCGATCAACGAAATCCGGCTGGCTCTGCTGGCGGGCTTTGATCCCGACCAGATTATGTATACGCCCAGCGGGGTGGCGTTTGCCGAAATCGAAGAGGCTCTGGCGCTCGGAGTCCGGCTGAACGTCGACAGTCTGCCGTTGCTGGAATGGATCGGTCAACACTACGGAAACCGCAAGCCGGTCGGCATTCGCATCAACCCGCACATTGCCGAAGGGGGTAACATCAAGATCCAGACCGGCCACGTTGATTCCAAGTTCGGCATTTCGATTGAGCAGCGGAACCAGATCCGGGCGATTGTGGAGCAGTATTCAATTCCCGTAATCGGGCTGCATATTCACACCGGTTCGGATTTTAAAAACGCCGATGCCTTCCTGAAGGGCGCCGAAGTACTTTTCGAACTCGCCAGTGATTATCCGGATCTGCAATTCCTGGATTTTGGCAGCGGGTTTAAAGTGGCGTACCGCGAAGGCGACCACAGCACGGATATTGTGGATCTGGGTAAAAAAGTGACCACGGCTTTTCAGAAATTCTGCCAGCACTACGGACGGGAACTGGAGTTATGGTTTGAACCCGGTAAGTTTCTGGTCAGCGAAAGCGGAGTGCTACTCGTCAACGTCAATGTGGTGAAAGAAAACCCCACGCGGACGTTTGTGGGGGTCGATTCGGGGCTCAACCACCTGATCAGGCCGATGATGTACGACGCCTACCACGAAATCATCAACGTTTCGAATCCGGCCGGTGAGAAACAAACGTACAGCATCGTTGGGTACATTTGCGAAACCGATACGCTCGGCTGGGATCGTCCGCTGAATCAGGTGCGCGTGGGTGATGTCCTGGCGCTGAAAAATGCCGGTGCCTACGGGTTTAGCATGAGTTCAAACTACAATTCGCGGTTCCGGCCCGCCGAAGTGCTGGTTTACGAAGGGAAACCGTATTTGATCCGTCGGCGCGAAACGTTTGAAGACCTGATGCGCAATCAGGTAGAAATTGATTTTGAAGAAGAAATAACCGTTAAAAATAATTAAGAGTGAAGAGTTAAGAGTGATGAGTTAATTAAATACGCTAACTCATCACTCTTAACTCTTCACTCATCACTCATACGATGGGACGCGCATTCGAGTACCGGAAAGCTAGAAAATTCAAGCGGTGGGGGATGATGGCCAAAACCTTCACCAAGATTGGAAAAGACATTGCTCTGGCCGTTAAAAGCGGAGGCTCGGACCCCCACACCAACGGGCGGCTGCGGGCGATAATTCAGAACGCCCGCGCGGCTAACATGCCGAAAGAAAACGTGGAGCGGGCCATCAAACGGGCCACCTCCAAAGAGCAGGAAGATTTCAAAGAGATCACCTACGAAGGATACGGCCCGCACGGTATCGCCATTGTGGTGGAAACCGCAACGGACAACATCAACCGGACCGTTGCCAACCTGCGGAGCTATTTCACCAAATGCGGTGGTGCGCTGGGTACGTCCGGAATGCTCGACTTTATGTTCGACCGCAAGTCGGTTTTCCGGATTGCGGCCGGCGAGATTGATCTGGATGAGTTTGAACTGGAAATGATCGACTACGGCGCCGACGAAATCTCGCTCGATGAAGAAGTTGAACAAATCGTAATTTACGGTGAGTTTACGGCGTTTGGGGCCATTCAGAAACACCTCGAAGAAAAAGGCTTCGAAATCAAACAGGCCGAATTCGAACGCATTCCGAACGATACAAAGGAACTGAGCGAAGAAGAAATGGCCGACGTAGACAAGCTTCTGGAACGCATCGAAGAAGACGAAGACGTTCTGAACGTATTTCATAACATGCGGTAGTCGGGCTTTTCCCGATTACCGCATTCCCTCCAACAATTGCTGCCGGGTGGGCCGTTCGTTGACCACCTCGTAACTCAGCCCTTCCAGATCCAGCGTATCGACAAACTGCCGGTAGTGATCCCGTTCTACTTCGAACAGGCACAGGTTGTCGTACGGTTCGTTAAAAATTTCTACTTCGGTTAACTTTGCTTTTTTTTGCAGCAACTGGTACTGTTCGTTGGTTAGATCGTTTTGTCGGACGGTAAAATACCACATGACTTCTGGTGAATAAAGAGAAATAACAAGAGACAAAAGACTAAACGGTTTTTCAACCCATCTGTCTTTTGTCTCCTGGCTAAAATCTATTGTCTGGTCTACTTAGTTTGTTCCGCCTGACTCGCGCAGCATCTGCACCCAGCCTTTGTACTGTTCTGCGGGGGCCGCACAATTCACTCGTTTGAACTTCACGGTAATTTGGTAAAGGTAAACACCACCCGGTACATCCTTGCCCTGGTTATTTTTACCATCCCACCGAAGCGACGGATCACTGCTCTGGTAAACCTTTGCGCCCCAGCGGTTGACCACCGTTAGCTCGGCCGATTCAATAAACCGGGGGCACTGCGTGGGTTCAAACACGTCGTTCTTACCGTCGTTGTTGGGCGTAAAGACGTTCGGCATGGCCAGATACGGGCAGTTATCCTTACAAACCCGGTTGGAGGGCGCACTTTCCCGACCGCTGCGACTCACCGCCGTGACGTAGTAGCAACCCGCAAACGACGTCAGGTTCTGGTGACGGTAGGTCATCAACGGAGCGTTAACCGAATCGACCAGCACCGGATCCTGGCCTTCGCAGGGGGCGTAATAAATCCGGTATTTGACAATGTTACGGTCGCAATCGCCCGTGGTCGGATTCTGCCAGGTCAGGTTGTTGGCGAAGGTAGTCTGGTTGCAGAACGCTTCCGGAGTCAGGCTGGCGCAATTCAGCGTATCGATCGCCAACTGCGGGGGACAGGGCCTGGTGGTATCGATCGGCATGGCGCAAACACCCTGCGAGAAGTTGTACAGCAATCGGGTCGGCAAAGGAGCCTCGTAACGACCAACGGTTTCCACGCGGTAGCAATAGTTGCTGTCGATGGACATGGTTGCGGTCTGTATGCCGTCTGCCGCGTACGTATCGCCCCCCTGGTCGGTGTAGGTGAAGCTGTTGGGCGCTGTCACGGGCACCACGGCCACCAGATTAAACGGTCCATTCGGGCCGGTTTTGCTGCGATACACCCGGTGTTGCTGGTTGTTGCTCCAGGGTACATTGGCCTGCCAGCTCAACTGAATGCGCCGAACTCCACCCGTAGCCGTCAGCCGCACCGAACTGGCGTTCTCGGTGGCATCCAGGCGTTGGAGCTGCCCGGTGGCCGGATCGGTGTAGTAGAATTCAATGCGGTACCGGTAGGCATTAGCAACGGTATTTAAACCCCGATCGGTATACACGGTGTCGGGTGCGCCAGCCTGCAACGTCGTGTTGATGGTGGCAATCTGGGCAAAGTTGGTGCCATCCAGGCCGGTAGCCCGGAAGAGACGGTACTGGAAGGGTCCTGTGCCGTCGCCCGGGTCGATGCCCGGCGGGCGGGTCCAGCGGACAGTGATCACCCCGCGGGTATCGAACGTACTGTCAACAGTAACATTGGTAATCAGCGGCACCTGCTGGGGTAGGTTCACGCAGACCTGCTCAGACACCACGCTCTGGCCGTAGTTGGGGCGGGGGAGAAGCACGACAATCCGGTAGCTGTATTGCACCCCGCGTTGCAGGCCCTGGTTGTTGTTGTTATCCGTGTAGTTGGTCAGGCCGACGGCTACGGTATCGATCTGCGTGTAGCCATTAGCGGCCAGTTGATCAGCATCCGCACAGGGGTCAAACGTGGACGGGTCACAACCCTCCTTCCGGTAGATGGCCATTTTGGTGTTGGCAGGAAGCGAACCGGCGCACGAATAAGCCGCCCAGTTGAGGATGATGGCCCTTCCAGCGGCATCGGCGGCAGGCCGGGCGGTCAGGTTCTTTGGCTGGGGGGCGTAGATTTTGATGCGGAACGACTCCAGCGTGGCTAACTGCGTTTGGCCAGCTCCCCGCGGAAGGTCAACCACCCGAAAGACGACATCATACGGTTCGGCCCGGACGTGGGCGCAGTTGGTCTGCCAGCGGAGCGTAGCCGTTGCGGGTGAATTCTGGGCCGTGGTTGGCGAGAAGGTTGCGTACTCACGCGCGATGATGGCCGGGTTGTACGGTCTGCCCTCGGGGCTTACGTTAAACGGTCCTCCAAAGGCCGATAATTCTACCCGGTTGCCGTCGGGGTCGGTGGCCGTAACATTTTGCTGGATCAGCGTACCGGCTTCCACGCAGATATCGGGGGGAGCCACCAGGGTTGGGCGTTTGTTGGGCGAAGCCGTAACGATAATCTGCATGTCGCGGATGATTTCCCCAATCTTGGCCCCGTCACGCCATTCTTCCACAATAAAGGCAATGTTGTACTGGCCCTGTTCGGCGGGCGCATCCCAGCAGACATCACCCGTAATGGGGTTGACCGTCAGGGTGGCCGGACCCGTTCCGGCTTCGTTGACTCGGTTCACCCCGATGGTGGTGGGGTCGGCATAACCGGCTACGGAACGCAGCGTACAGTTGCCCTGCTCATCGAGCAGTTTTCCGGACGGAACATACAGACGGTAAGCGAGGCTATCGCCATCGGCGTCGAAAGCCGCCGGGTTGTGGCACCATTTCTGACCAACGCGGGCCGAGTCCAGGGGCGGGTTCAGCAGCACCGGCGTACTGTTCAGGCCGAGTCCGGCGCTGACGACAATCGTGGTCTGAAGCTGAAAACTGGTCTGGATAGACGAAGGAATATTCCGGACGTTTTCGTTCCGGTTGGTAATTGTACAGGTAATGCGGTAGGTTCCCGGACCCGGATAGGTAAACGTAGCGATGTAGGTGTTGGCCGTGGTCGCCCGGTTGATCACAACGCGGGAGGCCCGTTTGACGGCAACGGCCGGACCGATACCGAAACAGAAATAGGAGGGGTCCTGCTGATCACTGGCCGTCTTTCCGCCGATTTCATCGTGGTAAGTGGTCATCGTGACCTCGTAAGTAAGGGAAGTACTGGAAATCCGGCGGGTTGTAATTTCACCGGCGCGCAAGTGCGTTGCCTGCGTTTCGGTAACGACCAGCAAGCCGAGAAAGAAAGCCCACAGCAGCGTGAGGAAATATGTTTTCATAAAAATCTATTCTATACTTTCCAAGAACGTACAAGAGCCCTGGTTGTGTATACCGTTTAGGGCCATCAGGAACAATTATAGTAATAAAGTTTGGGAGTTAACTAGTTTTGAAAGCCGTCAAACGCGCTGAAATGAATTTAGACCGGACGAAGGACTTTTTCTTCAGGGTTTTGGGGCGTTACACCTTATAGAAACCCTTCTGATTGAAGAGTGTTTTCCAGAAAAACCGTAGGAAGATACCGACATGCCGCGCAAACTCCCGTTGGTTCGAAAGTTCGGCAAACGGATTTCTGAATTTGAGCAGATTAACACCGATTTTCCAGCCATATACGATGGGCACAAGGGTCATGTAATGCAAGATCAGCACCAGGTAGGCGCCAATACCGTATTGTTTGCGGACCCAGAGCAGGTTTGAAACGTGCATCTGCGGTTTAAAACGGTTGATGTGGGTTACTTTGTGTTCCTGGTAGTCGGTGCTGCTGCCGTATTCTAAGTGGATGTAGAAGGCATCGCGCAGGAGCAGCATTTTGCCCTGTTTCCCCAGGCGCCAGCACCATTCGACGTCTTCGGCGTACATAAAAAAATTTTCGTCCAGTCCGCCGGCTTTCTGGATTGTTTCCCGGCGGGTCATGATGAAGGAGCCGATCAGCCAGTCTACCTGATTCGGGTCGTCGTAGTGGTTGTCGGGCAGTAAGCGGTGGAGCAGTCGTCTAAAAAAGCCCGAACCCGGCAGAATGTAGAAGTACCGGCGGAGTTGCGAAAAACCGTGGTAGGCTTCCGTGTGGACCTTGCCTTCCCGCGTAATCTGCATGGGGCCAACGGCGGCCACTTCCGGGCGGCTGTCGAGCAGGTCGGCACACCGTTTCAGGACGTTGTCGATTAACAGGGTGTCGGAATTCAGCAGCAACACCAGCCGCCCTCTCGATTCCTGGATACCCCGGTTGTTGGCGCGCGAAAAGCCGGAGTTGTAGTCCATCTCAATCCAGCGCGTAGTCGGAAACGCATCCAGGACCACCGCCCGGCCGCTGGGGTCCGGGTCGTTATTGACTACGAGTACTTCATACGTCAGGCCGGAGGTGTGTTTTTCAACCGAGCGGAGGCAGTCGATAATTAACAGTGGTGTTTTGTAATTGACCAGGATGATGGATACGTCGGGATTCTGCATAGACTGCAAAAGTAAGAATAAGCCGCCAGTCTGGATAGGCAATTTTGGAACTGATTGAAAATGTGGCCTTAACCTGTACTAGGAATACGAATTATACGTTACTATAAAGATACTTGTGTAGCCTTCCGGTGGTATTCTCACGATCGCCCCTAGGCAACGACTGTCCTCACTATCCTACGTATGGCAAAGTACGCTAAAAATCCTCCTTATCGACTGGACAAGTCAAAAGCCCTGGTGTGGACGCTGATTATGTTGCTCGCCGTCGGATTTCTGTTTGCCTGGTATTTCCTTCTTTCGTGGTTAATCCATTTGATGTAAGCTTCCCGATCGAAATCACTCGTCCATCACGGGCTGTCAGAAGATCTTCGCCCTCTATTTTTCTGCCAATCAAGGTACGCCAAAGTTGATAACTCGCCGTCAACTAAGTTAACGATGAAATGTTTAAAAAAAAGTCGCCTTTTGCCTGTCTATTAATTGGTGACATTTTCAGACTGGCATTTCAAAGTTATTATATTATGTTGGCTACCTAGATGCACATATATATAACTATTGATACAATGTTTTATACTATTCTTGATTTTTGAAGGATTAATTCTCAAATATTCGTCCTACCTATACGCACAATGAGAGGGAAAGGGCTCCTCGAATACTACTTAGTAAGTCTGTTAAATAATGCGTGTAAATTTTTATTGGTGTTGTCGGAATTTTATTTGCTTTTTTTTTGATAAACATATGTTAACTTTGGGTATAATATTGTTAGATAATAAATAAGTATAGGTATACTTCTCTGTTTGAATCGTATGAAGATTAGGTGTTAAAGTAAGAGTTGAAAAAAAATCTTATTTTTGATTAAGTATAAATGCTTATAAGATTAGCTTCCGATTTGGTGTCTCTTACTAACCATTAAGTTCATCCTGGCACCCAGCAGACACAGCCTATCGAGAAGTCATTACAATAAGTGAAGATATTTTACTCAACATAGCCTTAGATTAACTATTCAACTATAATTCTCTGTGAGATAATCAGTTTATGATAGTCTCTACTGACTTCCAAAACGTATACACTCGTACGGAAAGCGTTCACACAGATAAACGATCTAACCGCATTTATAAGCGGCTGTTCGATGTGTTGATTGCTTCTCTGGTGACTTTATTGGTACTTGTATGGTTAATACCGCTGGTGGGTTTAGCTATAAAATTAACGTCACCGGGACCAATCCTCTTTATTCAACTGCGGACCGGGCGTTATGGGCGTGCTTTTCGTTGTTTCAAGTTCCGTACAATGACGCATGAGGCCTCTAAAAAGTTTGCACAGGTAACTCGTAATGATCCCGCCATTACTCCAATTGGTCAATTCTTACGGAAAAACAGTTTAGATGAGCTACCGCAGTTTTTAAATGTATTGATGGGCGAAATGAGTGTAGTTGGTCCGCGTCCTCACGCGGTAGACCATGATAAAGAGTTCTGGTCAATTATACCTTATTATCCGAATCGATACGCAGTTCGCCCGGGAATCACCGGACTAGCCCAGGTACGGGGCGCGCGCGGGCTCACTGAAACTACGCAGAAGATGGCCCGGAGGGTACGCTATGATCTTCATTATATCAAAAACCGCTCACTACTGCTTGATGTACTTATCTGCTGGTGGACAATCAAAACGGTTTTTCAAGGCGATGAGAATGTCTGGTAGTTTTTAATTGCCAGCAAGAAGCGACAGACAATGTTTTTAACGGCCCGTTAAGACTGGCTCAATGAGATAATTAATACATACCAGTTTCAGATATCGTATTTGTAAAGAGCTAGCTTTTAAAACGGCTCGACACTTAAAATATAGTTAAGACATGGCATCGGAACATCTATATTACGAAGCTGTCCCATTGAGCAAATCAGATGGTCCAAATTTGAGCTCAGTTTTTTTCAGGTATAAACAGTACTGGGGGTGGATTTTGGCATCGATTTTACTGTCCGTTTCTCTCGCTGTGCTTTATGCACTTTATCTACCACCTGTTTATAACATACAGGCAAGCCTGATGATCAACGATGAGAAGAAGGGCAGTTTTGAAGAGAAAGTTCTCAAAGAGCAGCAAATCTTCATTCCGAAGAAGGTGGTGGAAAACGAAATCGAAGTTCTGAAATCCACCACGCTCATGACGAAAGTGGTGGAACGACTGAATTTAAACATTTCCTATTTTCGCCCGTCGACCCTCCGCAAACGTGAACTCTATGCAGATTCACCAATAAGTCTGCAGGTAATAAAGCCAAACGAGTTGTTGTACAAAACAACGCTTTCCGTACGTTTTACGGACGCTCAGACAATCCTTATCAATGACAAGCCCTATCCTGTAAATCAGGTAGTCATGACGCCCTTTGGGCAGTTGCGAATGGCAACCCGAGAAGCTGTCGACCCTCAGATTGAGCCGTTGACTATTCAAGTATCGCCTGTTTTCAAGGTGGTCAGCCAGTATCTAAAAAGCCTGAAAGTTGAGCCTACCAGCAAAACATCAACGGTGCTCCTGGTATCGATCGAGGAAACCGTTCCTCCTAAAGGCATTGCCTTGCTCACCCAATTAATCGAAGAATATAATCGGGCGGCAATTGAGGAGAAAAATCGAATGGCGATGAATACCCTTAAATTCATCGAATCTCGACTGGCCTTGATAGGGGATGAACTGGCTACAATCGAAAGGGATGTTGAGTCCTACAAATCAACAGAAGGAATTACGGATCTGAGCTCTCAGGCTGGCACATTGCTGCAAACCGTCAAAGAAAACGATTCGCAGTTGAACCAGGTTGGCATTCAGTTGCGGGCGTTGAAAAATATGGAGAATTACATTGAGCACAAGGCTGGCGATTTTGGAGCGGCACCCAATACGCTTGGCCTGAATGATCCCGTATTGCTTCAGATGGTTACGAAGCTCAATGACTTGGAGTTGCAACGCGAAAACCTGGCTTCAACCACGAGTCCGTCGAATCCACTGGTTCAGTCTTTTGATAGCCGGATTAACGGCGTCAAAAGGAGCATCCGGGAGAACATTCAAACCCTGCGACAAACCCTTACGGGCACGCAGCGCGAGTTGATGGCGGTTAATAAGCACAATGAGGGATTAATTCGGCGGGTTCCCAAGAAAGACCGTGTTCTCTTAAACATCACCCGCCAGCAAAGAATCAAAAATGACCTATACACCTACCTGCTGCAGAAACGGGAGGAAGCCGCTTTGTCGTATGCTTCAACTATATCCGATAGCCGGGTAGTTGATAAGGCATTCTACAACGATGTCCCGATTAAGCCCCGCAAAAGTTACATCGTACTGCTGGGTGGATTATTCGGACTTTTGGTCCCTATTGGACTTATTTTTACCCGGGATTTGATCAAAGGTCGGATCGTACGGCGCTCCGATGTTGAGCGGGCTACGCAGGTTCCCATTGTCGGTGAGCTGATTCAAAATGCCAGTAATCAACCGATTGGACTTTTGTCGCAAAGCCGAACCCTGATCGACGAACAGTTTCGAATGTTGCGTACCCGTGTGCAATTTCTGGGGAATGAGACTGGCAGCAATCAAGTTATTTTAATTACTTCCAGCGTAAGTAGAGAGGGGAAATCCTTTGTTTCCGCGAATCTAGGAGCCAGTTTAGCAATGGCAGAGCATCCGACGGTGGTGCTGGAGATGGACTTGCGGAATCCGCAGATTCATCCCGCCCTGGGTGTCGAAAATACAATTGGTATCACGGAATACCTGCAAGGGCGCGCCAGTCTTGATGCCATTCTTCAGGAAATTCCAGGAATGAAAAACTATTGGATGATTACGAGTGGCCAGCTTCCGACGCATCCTTCAGAGCTTCTCGGTAACCCGCGTCTGCGGATGTTGATTCAAGAGTTGCGTTCCCGGTTTTCGTTTGTGCTGATCGATTCCTCACCGGTAAGTCTGGTTACTGATGCTCATTTGATTGCTTCTCACGTTGATGCAACCTTATTCATTGTACGCTGTGATGTTACGCCCAAAAAATCACTGAAGACCTTGGAGGCTCTGTATCAGGAGCAGCGGTTTCGGCAACTTAATGTAGTTATAAACGGGGCATACGAACAAAAGCCGCACTATTATCACTACGAAAATGCCAATGTAAAGCGAAGACGGTTTGCCTGAATGTAACCCGTCGACAGACACCGTCGGTTCATCCGACACCCATTTTTTCTCTATCCTACTTTTACGCGATGGTCAAGTCATTTGACATACCGGTTCTTTTGTTGCTTTTCAACAGACCGCACTATGCCCGGGAAGTTATTTCGGCGCTGAGTGCCGTAAAGCCCTCTCGTATATACGTATCCGTTGACGGCCCCCGGCCAGGACATCCAACGGATAGAGAAAATATTGAAACCTGTCTTGCACTTCTAAAATCGATTGATTGGCCTTGCCGAATCGAGATGTTGAAGCGCGAAGAAAATGTAGGCTGTGGCTTAGGGGTAAGCGGGGGGATTACCTGGTTTTTTGAAAACGAGCCAATGGGCATTATCCTGGAGGATGACTGCGTTCCGACGCCTGCCTTTTTTGCGTTCTGTGCAGAAATGCTGCTGCGGTATCAGGACGATGAGCGGGTCATGCACATCAGTGGAACCCGGTGGAACGAAGAATACCCGATTGAACAGCCTTACTTTTTCACGGCCATCGGTCATATCTGGGGCTGGGCTACCTGGCGACGCGCCTGGCAGCAATATGATTATCAAATGGCCACGTGGCCCGCGGACAAGCGAACTAATCTAATCAGACAATTCTTTTCCAATCGTCGGCATATTCAGTATTGGGAAACCTGTTTTGATACGGTTTACGATCAAACAGAAAAACACACGTGGGACTATCAATGGCAATATACCCTGTTCCGTAGCGGTGGTCTTTCGATTACTCCCCAAAAAAATCTGATTCAGAACATCGGAACGGAAGGGGTACACGACAGTGGGTCTGATGCTTTCCGCCATCGACGCACTGCTCATCCCGACTTTCAAATTGGAGGGGCCCAAATAAACACCAAGAGGCATCCGGATTTCGATGCCTATAATATGAGTAATTATTTTTTACGGAAAGACCCGTTATGGATTCGTTTGGTTAGAAGAGTCAAGAAAATATCAACCAGACATTCGGTAGCACACTAAAAGTAACAGACTGTATAAGCCTGGGAATTAGGTACTTTTATGACTAAATTTTTATTTGATAAGCTTAAAAAGACGGCCTGGTATTTGGGAGTTCCAGCCGTGAACTTTGCTATATCGACATTTACATTTCCGATTTTAACCACCTATTTATCCGCATCTGATTACGGTTTGATTGGTTATTTTGGTTCGTTGATACAGTTCGTCAACATTTTTTATGGCCTTTCTTTTAACACCTACTTCATGTCGGTTTACCATCGCTATCAACCGGCTGAGCGGGGCGTTTTGGTGCGAAAATTGGTTACGGCTTTGTTACTCTGGAATGTGCTTTTCCTGCCACTCTCCGTAGGTCTCCTGGGTTCATTTTTGTATTTGAATGATGTAGATATTCCGTTGTTCCCCATCGGAGTGCTGGCTTTGGCCATAGCCGGAGCTTCTTTTTTTCGAAACTTCCTGCAAATCAGTTATCGACTGGACGGGGCGGCCTTTCGATTCTTTGCTTTCATGAGCGGCCAGAGAGTGGTTTTAACTTCAAGTATCCTGTTATTTGTCGCTTATGGGGGGCTGGGTGCACTGGGACATTATCTAGGCGCCCTGGTGGCGGAAGGGATCTTTTTAGTCATCGTCATGAGCATTTACTTCCGGGGCTACGGGCTTATTTTTGATAAAGCGCTGACGCGGGATGCATTGCGGGTTACTTTACCGCTACTCCCTGCATCTTTACTGTATATTCCCTGTGTCACTTATGATACAATCGTTCTGGCGAAAGTAGGAGCCATCTCAGAATTGGGAATTTATAATGTTGGCAAAAATATTGGCACCTACGTATATACTATAGGGTATGCGTTCTATCAGGTTTTTGAACCCATCATTTACCGGGCCGTTGGTGAAAGAAATGTTAAGGCGCTGGTTAAAACTGTCGTCCAGCTAAGCCTGGTGATCGGCCTGATAATCATCGTCTTGAATGCGGTGATGCCCCAGGTAGTTTCGTATCTGACCAACAACCGATTCAACAACGCCGTTCCATATGCACGGATCCTATTGCTTTCCTCGGGGTTAACGGTCTTGTTTTCCGTGGGCGATGCCATTCTGAACGCGTTGCAGAAAACGAAAACAATTCTTTGGATTCATGCTTCCGCGGCCGTCATCTGCCTTGTTTCACACACCTACTCCGCTACGCATTGGGGGCACATCGGGGTGGCGTGGTCTACGGTTTTGGTTTTCGGTTACATATTCGTTCTGAGCGCTTCGGTTGGCTTTTATGAATTAAAGCGCGCGACGCCCACGGCTTTTAAACTTCAAACCGTATGAATGTTCTTTGGCTAGGTGACTATCCGCATCCTTTGAGGGGGAACCCCAACCGCCATCCGGTTCCCTGGATGACGATGTTGGCCAACGGTCTGGTGTCGGGCTACAAGCTAGCACTGACCATTATGAGCTATTCTTCCGGGATTGAAGAGGATGAAGTGTTTTCAGTAAACGGCATCAATTACATCTATTTGAAAGTCCCCGACGATAAATGGGATTTGTTAACTGCTTATAACCTGCGAATTTATCGGTTACGCACGTACCTGTCTACCATTGAGCAAACGTTTGATCTGGTTCATATTCACGGCTCGGAACAGCAATATCAAGTAATTGGAGCTAATCTGGCGATTCCCAAGGTGTTATCCGTGCAGGGAATAATAACCGAATATTACAAAATCCTTCCTGCGAAGCCCGATTACCGGCATATTTCGTGGTTGGTAGCGGGCTATTACGAGCGAAAATACCTGAAATCCGTTCGGCATTTCATTTGCCGAACTCACTGGGATCAACACCATACGCTTCGGCTTCAGCCAAAGGCCGTCATTCATCACAATTGGGAGCCCATTCGGCCTGAATTTTTTGAGCCGGTTTCCGTAAACGCTGTAACCGCCCAGACGCTTCTTTTTGTTGGAGGTACCAACCGAATCAAGGGAATACGGGAAGCTCTGGTAGCCTATGATTCCCTGTGTCGGATCATGCCGCTACGTTTTTGCGTGGCTGGGTCGGGCGACAAAGCCGAAATTATGCGACTGGTTGAGTCGTTGCAATTGAGCCGTATTCAGCCGGAAGATGTTGAACATAAGGGGTTTCTGAACGGGGTTAAGCTTCGGGAGGCTTATCAGGAGGCTTTTTGTCTGATTCACCCGTCATACATTGACAACAGCCCAAACAGTGTGTGTGAAGCCCAAGTTGCGGGTCTGCCCGTTGTTGCTTCGGACGTCGGTGGCGTAAGCTCCCTGATCGTCCATGAACAGACTGGGTTACTAACCACCTTACAGCCGCATTCCATTGCTGAAGCCGTTAAAACGCTTTGGGATAATCCAGCTTTACACCAGGCCATTGCCGTTAACGCCCGGCGTGTGGCCCAAAGTCGCCATGACAAGCGCCAGATTCTCGATAAAACGATCGCCATTTACCGCGACATTCTGAGCCATTCTAGTTAACGCAGCTATGCAGTCCAGAAACGCTATAACCCTGCTCTCTTTACCTCAACTGCTTTTTCACATTGTCAGCTTGCTGATTGTGGGGCATTTGTGCTTGAGTGATTTAGTGAATCCGGCATTTGGTTATCCAATCGGTTTTATGGCGATTCTGTTTCTGTTGCTTCGTTTGCTGTTCAAACGGTATTACCTCGATTATGTCTTAATCATTTTTGCCTGTAGTCATTTCTATTACGGGAACAACCACGGAGGATTGTGGAATTACGTGAATGTTGCCGCCTTGTTGCTTTATTCGTTCGTTGAACCGTGGTGGGAAAGATCTTCGAATTTATCGCCCTTCCAGAAAACCGTACTTGGAGGATTGTTTCTGTTCAATACGCTGGGGTTATTTTTTGTGGCTGAATCTTCGATTGCGGGTCGTTTTGAAGGATTTATGGTCAGTCTGTCTTACGGTTTACTGTTTCTCTTTATCCTTCAGTTACCGCCCAAAATCGCTCTTTTCAATCGTGTTTTGCTGGTCTTGGCCGGGCTTGGATTATGGAGCCTGGTAATTGCGCTGAACCAGAAAGCAATGCTGTTGGAATCGGTCTCTCCTTTGTTACCCAAAGGGAACGGGGACAGTCTGGAGATTCATGGCTGGGAGGAGTATGAGAACAAGTCTGAAAGAGTCGATGGTCCATTCAAAGATTTCGAACTCTTTGCCGAATACATGTCACTCTTGTATGCACTATTCTTGCCCATTCTCATCAGCCGGACTGGCCAGTATTTCAAGTTAAATGCGGGCATTCCGCTTCTGGCGGTAGGTGGTGCGTTCCTCTGTGTTTTAATGACGGTAACAAGGTCCTCGATTTTACTTCTGGTTGTGATTTCGTTTTTCTATCTGCTTTATTACCGCAGCCACTTTATTCGGAAACCCGCCCTGTTAATAGCAATAGGGGTCTTTGTAAGCTTCATTATTATTATTGGCCCCTACATTGGGCTAGATTACATATTTGAGCGCTTTAACGAGTTAGACTTCAGTCGTTTGAGCTCTGGTTCAGCAAAAAGTGTTGAGGCTATCAACCGGGGGGAAACGTATCAGGCTGGCCTGGAAAGACTGGTGGCGAAAGATTGGCTAATTGGGTACGGTTATGGCGTATCGGAGCACTATTCAATGGCCTTTTTCGGCATTCCCAACAGTGAAATGCGGGACTACCACAACTTGTACCTGAGCCTGCCTATTATGCTGGGGTGGATTGGAACTTGTCTGTTTGTCGCCCTGCTTGTGAGTCACTTCTATCAGACCATAACTGCCTGTCGGGTGGCCACTCAGCCGCATTTAGAAGCCCTTATACTGGGTATGAGTGTTTTATGGGTTGTATTCTTCATTAATGAATTTAAGATCCAGGCAATTCGCGAGCCTAATTATCTAATGCTTATCTGGTGTTGGCTGGGGTTCAGTATTCAGGCGAATCGACTATCGAGTCGAACAGTAAAAAATAAAGCAGCATTAAACGCACTTGTGCCGACTTATACAATTTAAATAATGACAGTAGCATGATTTTCATTGTGATTCCTGTTCATAATCGGAAAAGCTTAACCCGAAAGTGCCTGGCGTGCCTGACCCGCCAAACGGTATCAAATATCACCATTGTAGTGGTAGACGACGGCTCGACCGACGGGACTGGTGAAATGCTCCGGACTGAATTTCCGGATGCCGTCGTTCTTTCGGGAGACGGAACCCTTTGGTGGACCGAGGGGACCAATGTTGGGGTTCGGTACGCGCTACAGAACGCAGTGGCAGAAGAAGAAAACTTCGTGTTAACGATCAACGACGATACGGAAGTTGGCCCTGATTACGTGGCTTCGTTACTGGCTACTTATTCACGGCATAAACCGTGTCTGGCCGGTTCGGTCAGTGTCGATGTTGCTCAGCCCGAATCGTTGCAATACGCTGGAATGAAATTAAATCTGTATTCAGCAAACGAGACGTACCTGGCTGATTCACGTTTCCAAAAGAGTTACCGGAATTTAACCGAAACGACCGACTATATAGATTCCGATAGCTTACCGGGCCGGGGTGTTTTAATTCCGTTTGAAGTATTTGAAAACATTGGACTCTATGATACAGAACATTACGTCCATTACATGGCCGATGTTGAGTTTACGGTTCGGGCCAAACAGGCTGGCTATCGGTTGGTGATTTCTCCTTTGAGCATTGTTTATGAACACGTCGAAGCTACTGCCCTTCAAGTCAATTCTCAATTGCCTATACGCAAGTTCTGGAAAGGATTGTGGGGCCGGTATTCACCCATCAACATCCCCATGCGCTATCATTTTGCAATGCACCATACCCGAACCAAACACCTTTACTTAATGCTGGATGTAAGCCGAATCGTTACCGGCTATTTTCTTCGCAAACTTCGTCTTTTATAGTACAATGTATACAAAGAATAAAAAATAATATACCGATGAAGCAGGCTCGTAAAATATTATTCTTAACGCAATTGCCCCCACCCATACACGGAGCTTCCAAAATAAACGAATACATAAAAACCAGTATTCCAATTAATGAAAAGTTCGATACAAATTATATCAATATCATAACGGCAAAAGATTTAGATGATGTGCAAAAATTTAGTTGGTCGAAAATTGCGGTCATTGCCAAACTTTATTTGAAAATTATAAAGTCTTGCTTTCAAGTAAAGTATGATTTGGTTTTTGTGACATTGAGCACGGATGGAATTGCTTTTTATAAAAGCGCGCTTGTGTGGATTATGGCGGCTACTTTCATAAAGAGACGGATGATCATGCTGCACGAAAAAGGGATCGAAACGACTGCTCGGAAAAATGCATTTAATCGGTTAATAACCAGGCGAATGATTAATAGTTCTGATCTTATTGTTACTTCAAAATTATTGCTGCAGGAGTTTGCTGGCTATACTGCGAAAAAGTATGTCGTCTGCAGTGGAACTCCTGGTACGAGTAGAATAAAAGACGCTAGTTTTCCGGCTGAAAATGGGCCTAAACTTCTATACTTATCTAATTTAATTGTCGAAAAAGGGATACTAGTTTTTATTGATATATGTGCTGAGTTGTCCAGAAGAGGCTTTTACTATCAGGCGGTCATTGTTGGTAAGGAATCCGACATAGCAATAGAAGAACTTCAGCAATTGATTCGAGAAAAGAATATAAATGATCGGGTTACGTTGGCTGGACCGAAATATAACGAAGAAAAGGAAGCCTATCTGCTAGCGTCGGATTTTCTGGTTTTTCCGACTTTTTACAAACGTGAAACGACCCCGCTGGTCATTCAGGAAGCTTTCAAATTTGGGCTTGTGCCGATTTCTTCTCCTGAAGGTGGTATCCCGGATCTGATTGAGGACGGCATTGATGGATTTGTGATCGATCCGGAAGACGTGCAGCAATATTGTGATAGAATAATGGAATTATCTGCCAATCACGATCGGCTCAAAGCGTTCCGCAAAGCCGGTCAGGCCAAGTTTGACAATCGATTCAGTTTACCGGTTTTTGAAAATAATATGGTTTCGGTATTGGAGGCTGCCCTCAACTAATCATTACACCATGAATACAACTTTTATCAGAAATGATCCGTCGGAAACCCTAAGTCCGGCTCTTACCACTATGGTTATGGGGTATCCGGTATTCTCGGGTTCTCTGGATCAGCTTTCAATCAGTAATCAGGATACTTTACTGATCAATACCATGAGCCCTAATTCCTACGGGCTGGCCCAAAAGGATTCATTCTTCGAGGAGGCACTCAAAAAGTGTGACGTACTGACGCTGGACGGTATCGGGGTGGCAGTTGGTTCGCTCTTGCTCAACGGTAAAAATATCAAGAAGATTGCCGGAGCGGACACCTTTGATTACTTCACGAGCTACTTTAACCAGCGGGGAGGGCGGTGTTTTTTTGTAGGCTCTACCGAAACAACGTTGAAAAAGATCGTTGCGCAACTGGCCTTGGATTATCCCCAGCTTGAAGCCGACTATTACTCCCCGCCATACAAGCATGAATTGACGGCCGAAGATTCGGCTCCTATTATCGAACGGATCAACGCCTTTAAGCCAGATGTCGTTTTTGTGGGCATGTCGGCTCCCAAACAGGAAAAGTGGGCTTATCAAAACAAGCCGTACCTCAACACAAAAGTGATTGCAACAATCGGCAACGTATTCGACTGGTATGCCGGCAACAGCAAGCGGCCAGCCCAACTATGGATTGATCTCCGGCTGGAGTGGCTGGTGAGGATTTTCCTTCGGCCCGAGATATTCCGTCGAAACACCCGGAATCAACTCATATTCGTCAAAGATATGCTTCTCTGTTTCACACGTTTAAAGAAAATGCCAAAATGAAAGATCAAAAAGTAAGAATCGCTATTGTGGGCCTGGGCAAGATGGGAATCGCGCACCTCGCAATTTTGAATGCCCACCCGGCTCTGGAGGTTGTGGGAGTCTGTGACACGTCCGGAATTGTCATGGAAGCCCTAAAGCAGCATTCCACCTTCGAGTGCTTTACCGACTATAAAAAAATGGTCGACAGAGTGAAGCCAGAAGCCGTCTTGATCGCTACTCCCACGAAGCTGCATTTTGAGATGGCCCGGTTTGCCCTGGAACGCGGCCTCCATGTCTTCATGGAAAAGCCGTTTACGCTACAACTAAATCAGGGCGAAGAGCTGGTCAGGCTGGCGGAAGCGCGGAATCTGGTGACCCAGGTCGGTTATCACAACCGGTTTATCGGCGTCTTTAACGAGGTGAAACGCCTGGTGGATCAGGGAGCTCTGGGGGAAATCTACCATTTTATTGGGGAATCTTACGGCCCGGTGGTAACGCGGAAAAAAGAAGATACCTGGCGTTCAAATCCAAGCGAAGGGGGCGGATGTTTGCTGGATTATACTTCCCACGTGGTCGATCTACTTCAGTTTGTTCTGGGACGAGTTGCGAAAGTGGATGGAAGTACGCTCAAGAAAATCTATTCCACTAGTGTTGAGGATGCGGTTTATTCGACGCTGCATCTGGAAAGCGGTATTTCCGGGTTTCTATCGGTGAATTGGAGCGACGAAACGTACCGCAAGATGTCAACACAACTCACCATCATCGGCAAGGGCGGCAAGCTGGTGGCGGATGCTCAGGAGATGAAAGTATATTTCAAATCAACACCCACAATTCCGGGGTACGAAAAAGGCTGGAATGTGAAATACATCACCGACTTGACACCCGAAGTTGGCTTTTACCTGCGGGGGGAAGAGTATTCAGCCCAGATCGATTATTTCGCCCGGTGTATTCAGAACCGGAATGCGCACGGTATCAGCACGTTCCGGAGCGCTCTTGAAACCGATCGCGTCCTCAATTTACTTCGCACTTACACCCATTAATTAGTTATTATCATGGAAAGAATTCTATTTGGTGACAATCAGTTTTTTGCTGTCAATCACCTGTCCGACGAGAAATCCAGAGCCCAGGCCGTACGCTTTAAAGATGACAGCGCGATCATAAAGGTATTGAATACCGCCATCGACTGCGATATCAATACGTTTATGTGTACGACGCACGACCGGATTGCGAACATTTGCGATCATATCCGCAAGCATCCTGATCAATACGCTAATTTTCAGATTTATCCCTGTATGCCGTATGCGCACAAATACGCGAATGCAGTGACCGAACTCGGCATCATGGGGGCATTGAAAGAATACATGCCCAGTTCAAATTTGCTGGGCACGCTGGCCAAAGGCGGTTTGGCGGTTTTCAAGAAAGACTTCGTCAGCATCATGGAAATCCTGGTGGATACTGAGATGAAGATGTTTAAAGGGGTAAGAACGGATGTAATTTTTATCCAGAATGTGATTACGGATTTAATCTTGGGATTGGGGATGTACGACTTTTTCCGGGCGTTCAGTGATTACGTCAAAAAGAAATACAAGGCAGAAGCTGGTTTTATTACGATGAATTTGCCCCTGTTGCAACAAGCGTTGGAGAAAGTTGGCGTTGAAAACCCAATTATTTGCGCTTCAATTAACAAAGTGGGCTTTCGGATGACTGGCGGAGTTGACGTTTATGAGCGTACCCTACGCGAGAAAGAAATGCGTGTTATTGCTATGCAGGTATTTGCGGCTGGTGCCATTCCTCCCAAAGAAGCGCTCGAATACGTTTGCAATTTGCCCCGCATCAGTTCCATTTTGTTTGGCGCTTCTTCCCGAAACCATATCGAGCAAAACCGGGATCTGATTAATGAATTCTGGAAAAAAGAAGAAGCTGTCTTGGTGTAGTGATTTTAAGGTTCCGCATCTCGGTTATTCTGTTAAATAAACGCTTGCTATGATAGCCCCTGTTGCCCTGTTTGCTTACAAAAGGCCGGTAGAATTAAAGAAAACGCTGGCTGCTCTTCAGGCCAATCACCTGGCTTCTGAAAGTGAACTGTACGTTTTTGTTGATGGCCCCAGGGCCAAAAAGGATGTTTTGAAAGTAGAACAGGTTCGTCAGATCGTCCAGGAAATTACGGGTTTTAAGAAGGTTCACCGCGTGATCAGTGACCACAACATCGGTTGCGCCGATTCCATTATCAAAGGAGTGTCCCAGGTTTTGCAGGACCACCCGACGGTCATTGTTGTCGAGGATGACATTGTTACAACCCCTAATTTTCTGGATTTTATCAATCAGGCCCTGGACCAGTACGCTGGCGATGAACGCGTTTTTTCGATTGGCGGCTATACCTTCCCGTTCAAAAAACCGGAAGGTTACCAGGCCGATGGCTACTTTTTCGGACGGCATTGTGCCTGGGGATGGGGAATCTGGGCTGATCGCTGGAAGCAGATTGACTGGGAAATTCGGGATTTCAAGCCGTTTATGAGCGACGCAGCACAGAAGAGAGCTTTCAACCGGGCCGGTAAAGACATGGTGCGAATGCTGCGTAAAACTATGGACGGAGAGCTGGATGCCTGGGACATTCGGGTTTGCTACAATATTTTCAAAATGGGTAAGCAAACGTTGTACCCTACCGTATCAAAAGTTGAAAACATCGGGTTTTATTCGGCGGATGGAATGAATACCAATGTGTATAACCGCTATAAAACGGTGATGGATACCGGTTTGCAACGAAAGTTTTCGTTCGCCAATCAGGTAAGTGAAGAAGAATTATTTGCCCAGCAGTTTCGCCGGAAATACAGTTTGAGGGTGCGGATCTTTGCCAAGTTGTTAACGTATGCAGGTATGCGGTGAATTGTTGTGAACCAGGTACTGGGAAAGAGGGATTGTTCAGACGTATGAAACAGCCCTGTACTATCATAAATTGTGATATGCCAAAGAAAACGAAGCCATTCCGTTGAGAACAGTATTACAACCGCTTATTAGCAAGTGCATAAATCAAGATATAGGTTCATCAACGAATTATAATTTTCTTGTTGTACACTTGGCTTCCTTGACGGAGAACGACTACGTAACGTCCAACTGCGCCCGGGATATGAATTTTCTGTCGTTGAAATCCCGTCCCTTCCAGGATTTTTTGGTGCCAAGGCCGACCCAACTCGTCAATTACTGTTAATTCACTTATAGTCTGTTTTGGGGTGTAAAAAGAAACTTCAAACTCCTCTTTTGTCGGGTTCGGGGTTACCTTCAAGGTTGACTTATCTATCGCGTCGTCAGCCAAAGCTATTAAACGAGCTTGGGAAGGGTAGGTCTGTAAAAAGACAATAGATGATGAATCACGTTCATGAGCATTCAATAAAGTTGGAGTACTGGAAGGGAGGTCGCTTACTGACTTTGCCGAGGTTGAAGCCGTTTTTTTCAAAAGAATGATGGATGACCAGGGGGCTAACGTTAAATAGCCCTGATAACTACGGTTTTCAACATCAACGTATATTGTGTTATTTAAATTGATTGTTTTTTTACTATCAGATGCATTGTATTCAAATCTTATATAATCATCTGGGTTTGTTAGGGCAAGATCAGCTTCACGCAGTTGTAGATTGTCGATAAAAAAGGTACCGTCTGTCTGATCAACCTGGAAAACCAAATAAGCATTCGCTTCTGTAGTAAGTGAAGGAAAAGCAAATTCTTTCTCATTCCTAATGGAACTCATGTCGCACTGATAACGTGGACTTAAATCGTTATATGGAAAATCACGCTTTCTCAAAAATACCTGAAAGCTACGTTGATCATTGGTGCCCCGTAAACTGAATTTAAGGATGTATTTCTTTGCTGCGCTTACTGCTCCTACCTCCATCGTAATTAATGCGCTCCGGTCCCGAACCGAGGGATTGATAGTTGTATTAAAACTGGTCTTTAAGCATCCTCCATTTAATCCGCCTGTATTACTCCAATCCAAATTGATGTTGCCTGATGGTGACCAGCTGTAAGCGTAGTTGATGTGATTTGTAAAGCTGCCATTAAGAAATTTATTGTCCCCCAGTAACGTCTTTATCTGGTAAGAGGGGATTTGTATAGGCGTTTTATGAGAGTTTATATCAAGAATAAAAGAAGATTGCCATTTGGCCAAGGTGTGCACTATAGATAAACCTGAACTTAAATGGTAATTAGAATAAGTGTTAATGACATAGCGGTCATCAAGTGGACGGCAGTAGTAATTGTTGTCAAATGAGCTAAAATCTTTAATGTCGTTTAAGTTGGAATAAATTTTTGAAATCAGTTGATGGCCGTGCTTAGAAAAAAAGCGGTTGTGATGGATTGAATTGTTTCTAACCTTATGTTCGCTATTTTGAAGCATGAACAGCTGCGATTCGTTGTCAAAAACCGTATTATTTGACACATCGATATGGTTGGCGTTGTGCAGGAAGATTCCACTCCCATTACAAAAAGCAATTGTATTCCCTTTTACTTCAACGGATCCGGTATTGTCATCCATATAAATTCCATTGGTCGCAGAAGCTTTTGAGTCGGAAGTCCCGTTTCTGGCGCCAATACCGTTGATAATAATATTATTTAAGACCTGAGAACCTTTTTCGGGGTAAATAGAATCACCATTCCAACTGTATATTCCTCCACCATCGTCTTTTACCAGATTGAAATTAGAGATGAAGTTGTTTCGTAGGACAGTATAGTCTCCCTCAAAACGAATTGCCGAATAACCCGTATTAGTAACCTTATTCTTTTCCACCAAATTGCCGGAGCCTCTGATGATTAATGCTTGGTAAGTATCATCACCATTCATTCCCATGCCGCTTATCAATCCAGTCCTGTTGATAGTATTGGTTCGAATGACAACATTGGTAGAGTTAGTAAGATAAATACCGTTGTTTCCAGAGTCTGAGATTTCTGAGTCTTCAATGACCAAAGAAGAGTTATTTTGGCCTAAAATTCCGTTTGTTGATGACTTGATGGTACAGTTGGAGATGGAAAGATTATGAGTTTCTAATAAATTGAAAACAGTATGATCCGCACCTTCTAAATAGAGGTTCTGGAATTTTATAAAGTTCTTACCAGAATTTTGAATCAAGGTATTTATAAGAGCAACTTTAATATTTAAACTGTTGGGATGAAGTCCGTTGTTTAGATAAAGAGTTATTTTTTTAGTCGATTTATTAAGGTGCCATTCACCTGATTTATCCAGAGTAGCGAGATGGTTCTGAATGAAATAACCAAAGTTGTCTTCGGCTTGATAATGAGAGGACCCGCTGTAAGTAAGTGATGTACCGGAATGTTGTAGGATAATTCCTCGATCAAGAATCCATCGGTTTTTACGAATAACAACCTCAGCACCTGTCCAATTTTGATTGGAGTTTAACTGATTATCCGTGATTCTTGTGTTGCCAAGATGACTTTCGTAGGTTAAATATCCTTTGTTCGCTGCGTCAGCATTCGGATAGCGGCCCATAGGCTCAACTTGTCCATTAATAGTAAGAATGTTGACAGAGTTGGTTAAGTCATTGTGGGCAGTTTCCCAGATACCATTACCCCGGGAAATCCAATTGCTCAACTTTATAAACCCGGAAATTATTGGCTTATGACCCGAACCATAATCGGCAATCGTTATAGGAAGGCTGTCAGAACCAGACTTTGATATAATAATCTGTCCATAAAACGTTTCTCCCCTTTTAAATAAAACGGCGTCACCCGGCTGGAGATGCGAGAAAAAGGAATTCAGCTTCGAAAGCGTTTTCCACGGTGTTGCTTGATTTTGGGCCTGCAAACTTGTTCGGGAATCATCACCAGTCTGCGAGGAGAAATAGTAGTTTGCTGCCTTTAGCGAAGAAAAGCAACTTAGGAAAAGACCAAAGAAGAAGAGTCTTATGAAAGTGGTTTTCATGGCCCAGTTACTGATGAAAGACCAGGGTATTGCGTCTCTTTATCAGAAAGCAAACAGAGTGCCATATCAAGCCATACCTTGATTGACAAAGCTCTTTAACTTATGGCCAGCGTTATGGGGTTAAAGTCTTAAACAAAAGTGATTAAGTAAATAGGGCCTGACAAGGGGCCATAGATAGGCACTTGTCAGGCCACAACGGTCAGCCTAATTGGTGTTTGTATGGTTCAATACAACACCCACGTATCCTTCCCGCCCCCGCCCTGCGAGGAGTTCACCACCAGCGAACCCTTCCGCAACGCGACGCGGGTCAGGCCGCCCGGAATCACGTTAATACCGTCTCCGTACAGAATATAAGGCCGAAAGTCGACATGGCGGCCTTCGGTATGGTCGCCCACGATGGTCGGCACGCGGGAGAGCGAAATCGTCGGCTGGGCAATGTAATTGCGCGGATTGGCCTTGATCTTTTTGCGGAACTGTTCGTGCTCCGCTTTCGTTGCTTTCGGACCAATCAGCATCCCGTACCCACCGGCTTCGTTGGCTTCTTTCACCACCAGTTGCTCAATGTTTTCCAGTACGTATTTGCAATCGTCTTCTTCCCGGCAGATGTACGTCTGCACGTTCGGAATGATGGCTTCCTCACCCAGATAATATTTAATAATCCGCGGCACGTAGGCGTAAATCACTTTGTCGTCGGCCACGCCGGTGCCGGGGGCATTGGCCAGGGCTACCCGTCCTTTTTTGTACACTTCAAAGATACCCGGAATACCGATCAGCGACTCGGGATTGAACACGTGCGGGTCCAGGAACGTATCGTCGATCCGGCGGTATATCACATCAACGGTTTGGAAGCCCTTCGTTGTGCGCATCTTGACGTAGCCGCCCGACACCACCAGATCCCGCGAATCTACCAGCTCGACGCCCATTTGCTGGGCCAGGTACGAGTGTTCAAAATACGCCGAATTGTAAATACCGGGTGTCAGGACCACCACCGTCGGGTCGGGGCGGTCGGCGATGTGTTGCAGCAGTTGCAGCAGCCGCGTCGGATAATCGGAAACCGGTCGGACACCCGTGCGCGCCAGTACCTCGGGAAAAGTTTGCTTCGACAACTCCCGGTTTTCGAGCATGTAGGATACCCCCGACGGACAGCGGAGGTTGTCTTCCAGCACCATAAACTCGCCGTCATCGCCCCGGATCAGGTCCGTACCGGTAATGTGGCACCAGATGTTTTTGGGCGGTTTCAGGCCCATGCAGGCCGGCAGAAAACACTTGCTCGATTCAATTAGATCCCTCGGTACGACGTTGTCGTTCAGAATCCGCTGGTCGTTATACACATCGTGAATAAACAGGTTGATGGCCTGAATGCGCTGAATCAGACCGCGTTCGAGCCGGTCCCACTCCGCCGAAGGAATCACCCGCGGAATAATATCGATCGGCATGATGCGCTCCGTTCCTTCGCCTTCCGAATACACGTTGAAGGTAATCCCCATCGACATCAGCGCCCGCTCCGCTGCGTGCTGCCGCCCGATCATGTCTTCACGGCTCAGTTGTTCAACTCGTTGCTTAAAGGGTTCATAGCCGGAGCGTACCTGACCGTCAGCCGTGAACATTTCATCATAAAAGTTTTCAGTCTGGTAGTCAGTAAATGAAAACGAGTTACCCTGTAATTGTACTTGTGTTAGGTTTCCTTGTGATTGAGATTGAAATTGCATAGGCGGGCTGGTGATTTTGGCGAATAAACCCTTTTAAATGCAATAATATACAAAATATTCTATGGTAGACGTTAAATAGGGAGAGTTTGTAAATTATTTTCGAGTAACTCGATTTTTAAATTGCCATTAACTAACTACTTCTTCATTTTAGTAAACAACCCGTATCTTTGAAGGACTCAGCGTTGCACAAAAAGTTTGCATCACTTCTATCTGGCATTGAATGAGAGTACGGTACGGTCGTTTATTAGCAACATGGGTTCTTTTAGGAACGTTTTTTCCCGTTAAAAGTCAATACATGATGGGGCTCTCCAACAGTAATTACGGAGGGGTTCATTCGGTTTACCGCCACCCGTCCGAGGTGGCCGATTCCCGTTACCGCGTTTACCTTAATCTGGCTTCCGTCGACGTATTTGCGGCCACGAATCAGGTCCGCTGGGTGGCGCCGTTTCCCATGATCCGGTACATCACCGGCAATGTACCCGCTGAATACCACCGCGAACGCGGACGCAGTCTGGGTCGAACCGGCTTTATGAAAGAGATGCAGAATGGCCGCGATAAACGGTTGACCCTGGGCGGAGAAGTGCGCGGCCCCGCAGCCCTGCTGACGTTAACCGACCGGTTTGGGATTGCCTTTTCCTCGCGGATCAGGACGGTCGTTTCGCACCGTAATACCTCGGAAGCTACCGCCCGTCTGATGTTGTTTGGAACCCAGATTCCCGAACTCCGCGGCATTACCAACGAAAGTCAGCACGGAATGGCCAACGTCAACAGTTTCGCCGAAATGGCTTTTACGTTCGGGGCGGTGCTGCTGGATAACGACGAAGCCTTCTGGAAGGCGGGCCTAACCGTCAAGCGCAATGTTGGCCTTTACAACACCCACATCCGGGTCGATAACGGGACGCACCAGATCGTTCGGGATCCCACTCAGAACGGCTTTCAGGCCCTACAGATCGAGAATTTTAACGGCAAATACGGCTACACATCTCAGGAAGCCTTCCAACGCGCCCGCATCACACCGGGCTGGCTTTTCGGCAAACAGTCCGCCGGAGCGGGCTGGGGCTTTGATCTGGGCATCACCTACGAATACCGTCCGGATTACCGGAAGTACACTTACCGGGAAAAAGGCGAGATTCGGCGTGATCCCACCAAAAACAAATACCTGTACCGCATTTCGGCCTCGTTGGTCGATATTGGCGGGGTCCGGTTCCGCAACCCGGCCATCGTTAATCTGTACCCGATTTCGGTGACCAACAAAATGATTACGTACCACACATTTTTGCCCGTTAAACAACCTGATGACGTGCATGAACGGATTGTCGATTTGCTGGATCTGCCCGTAACCGACCGGACCACTTCGTACCGTTCCGGATTACCGGCAGCGTTGAACGTCAGCGGGGATTACCGGTACCGGGAGAATGTATACATCGGTGTTTTGTGGACGCAAAGTCTGGTTGCTCCCAACGCAACGGCCATGTCGACGCCCTCCATGCTGGCCATCGTGCCGCGCTGGGAAAGCCGGTGGGCGGAAGTGTCGATGCCCATTGCGCTTCAGGATAATTATTCGATGCCTACCGTTGGGCTGGCGTTGCGGGTGGGGCCGGTTTTCGCCGGAACGGATCACTTGGGGGGGCTGGTTAACATCGGGGATCCGCGCGGAGCCAGTCTTTACGCCGGGGCAGCCATTCCGCTGTTTCGTCGCGGACCGCGTAACCCCAACGACTGTTACTTCCCCCCGCAGGAAGGTGGCTACTGGAAACGGTGGGGAAGAAGGCGCTAGTTCCTTTTCCCTAACCTGGCGGCTTCCGGTCTGAAAATTCCCGAAGAAAAGCACTATTTCCCCGCGTAGAGAAGCTTAATCAGGCAAATCAATTTCTGTTATCTCCGCTTTTGCGTCAATACGTATATAGCGAAGCGTTAGTTTGGTTGTAATTCTGGGACTAGGAATCACAATTGACCTTTTCGAAAACTCCGGTCTTCTGAGGCAGGCCGCGTCATACCCGTACGCGACGGATGAAGAATAGTTGATTGGTATATGTTGGTTTCGACCGGCAGGCAAGGACCCTTGCGGCCCTTTTGCCTGTCGGTCGAAACGCTAGTTACTGCAATCCGACAGGGTAGCTGCGGGAATGTGTATGTCGATCGTGTGGGACACCTGCGCCGAGCCGCCCACCAGCAGACCCGTAATGAGGCCCTGTTCTGTCTGAAGCCGGGCTGTGAGCAGACTGGGGGAAGGCGGCTGCATCAGGTGCCCTTGCTCAATCAGGAAGGTCGTTTTCCGGAGTTTGAGAGCGTCGTACAAGTAGCAGGCCAGTGGACCAGCCGCCATGCCGGTTGCGGCTTCTTCATTGATGCCGTAGGCGGGCGCAAACATCCGGGCGCCCGCGTCGCGGTCGGGCTTCCGCGTGTCCGGCGAAAACAGGTAGTAGCCCACCAGGTCCAGCCGTTCGCTGACGCGTTCGATTTCGGCCTGGTTCGGAACCGCCCACTGCACGATTTCGGCCGAGCGGACCGGAACGAGCATGAACGAATTTCCGGTGTTTACAACCAGTGGTAATTGATCGTCGAGTAAATCAGAGGGGGTTAGGCCCAGCGATTGCAGAATTCGCAGGTTGGTTACCTCGGCATCCAGCAAATCGGGAAATTGGTAGGTGGGAGCCGCCTGCTCCATGAAGGCCAGGTCGCCATCCAGGTAAACCGCCCGGGGGCCATCGACGGTTTCGCGCGAGCTGTGTGTTTTGGTCAGAATGCCCTGCTGGGCCAGGTACGAAAAGGCCGCAATCGTGGCGTGGCCGCAGTGCGCGATCTGACGCACGGGCGTGAAAAATTCCAGATTGAAATCGGCCACGGCCGAGGCCGAAACAAAAGCCGTTTCGGAAAGCCCTACGCGGGTAGCAATGCGTTGTTTGGTAGCCTGATCGAAGCGGTCGGCGTCGAGGACAATACCGGCGGGGTTGCCGCCGGTACCACCGTCAACAAAGGCGTTGACAACGGAAATCGTTACAGTTGACATGATATCGGGGAAATTGACGAACAAAAGAGAGTTCTGGAGACAGGAACGGTAGGCCAGCGCATCGGGTAGATACGCCGGGCCACCGAAAACTGAAAACCGCAAACCATAACCGTTATCCTTTTCCTAGTACGTGTACGTAGCCGTTAGGGTACCACCCGCTCCATGCGTGGTACGCTGAATTGGCAATCCCTCCGCATTGTAGGCATAGTCAACCGTCTGCCGACTGATCTCCTTGCCGTCTTTGCTGCGCACGATTTTGGTGTGGTAATTATTCACCCGAAACGTAACCGAAGGCAGGAAAGGATCATTCGCCATCAGGTTCTCCACGTGCTTCTGATGGTCGTAGTCCGCAAAAGAGATGGCGAGTTCCAGTTCGTAACCGCCGTCCGGTCCGACGTTGTAAAAATCGCTCATCGTGGTCAGGTTACCGGTACCATCGTACTGGAACGTCCGGCGGAGCGCATTTTTGAAGTTTCTCGATTTATGATCGAGCTGCACCAGTTGGCCCGCAGCCGAATAGCGGTACGTGCGCGACACCAGCAGGGTGCCGTCTACGGCGAATTCCTCCGTACGCGCAACCTGGTTGCCGGTATAATGATACAGCGTGTAGGTGCTGGAAATCTTCCGGGTATCCAGGTAATTGGTCTGGTCGAGCCGGATCAGGCGCTGGTTGGCATCGTACTGTAAATCGTAAACCATGCGCTTCACTTCGCCCGTTCCCTGGTTGAACATGTACTGGCTGGCGTACTGCACGGGCGTTCCCTTGGCGTCGTACTTGACTTCCTGAAAATCGAGGGCCGAATAGCTGATTTTCATGCTTTTGTACACGCTGACCGGATCGCCGGTGCCCGTGGAATCGCCCGGTTTGGGGTCCGACGGTTTGCCGGGATTGGTCGTGGTGGAATCGCTCTGTGGTTTGCCGGGCGTTTTTACGGTATCCACTGATGGTTTGCCCGCATTACCCGGACGGGGGGCCAGCTCAGTAGCCGAGCGGTTACAGGCCGCTACGGTTAAAGCACCCAGGATAACCAGCGCAAACTTGCCGGAAAAGGGGCTGCGACGGGTGGGCTGCGGTGCGGAGGATTGACTCAAAAGAGATTTTGTTGTGTTCATAGTGTTTTGGAGGTGTGTATTCAATGTCCAGGTGTCGCTTGGAACCTGGGGCCCTGTACTGAAAGAGCATTTTTGTGAATTGGGAAAGCAATTAATTCGACCGCATCATACCGGGTCTTCGTGCGTTCGGACCCAATTGGGATGCTTCCCGGAGCGGGGGCGCGTCAGGTCGGTGCGATGCGGACACCCGGCGGGATGCTTTCGTCGGGTATTCCAACCGGCTGATCGGGATGGAGTGGATAACGGTATGGTTTGCATCAGCTTGTTGTTTAACGGGCGTAAAATTGAGGGGTGACCACCGGATCAAAAAACGCTTGATTCATCAAACCGCACGAAACCGTCACGAACTGTTAGTTTTTAACGCTTAAATAGATTTGTCCTAAAATCGACCGGTTGGCAATTTGTACAATGAGGTGGCTAAATCCGGGCGTGACCCGATGATTCCGGCGAATGGCCTACGGAGTGTTTGGCGTATGTTGCGTTGCCGCTAGATGGGGTGGGGGATCCGGTCTGCGCCCGACGGCCAGCAAGATTGTGTCCTGGTATTCGGACGGTATTCTGGGCCGGAACCGGATGGTGGTTTACGAGAATCAGGTCGTGAAAAAGTTGCCTGCGTGAAGCCAAACCAGTTGGTAATGACCGGGGAGACGGTATGCTGACGCCGAAGTAGAGTATCTGTTGCTGAAAGGTTTAAAAACGACCTTGCCGGGGCTGGCTGGGCGAATGGAGGGGGCGCGGAGTGTAGCCCGGGTTTTCCAAAACCGTTCTCGGAAAAACCCGGGCTAAATCCAGTGTGGTAACATCCAAAAAAGACGGTTTTACAGAATAAACTGACTTAAATCCCGGTTTTTAACCAGCGAGTTCAGCCGTTCCGCCACCATTTCTTTGGTGATAAGCACCTTCGAATTGGCACCGATGGCGTCCGGGATGTCAAACATGAAGTCGTTTAGCAAATGGCTCATGACGGTTTGTAACCGGCGGGCACCGATGTTCTCAACTTCCGAATTAACTTGGAAGGCAATCCGGGCGATTTCCCGCAGGGCTTCTTCGTCATACGTCAGTTCCACATTTTCGGCCGCCAGCATGGCCACATACTGCTTCGTCAAGGCGTTTTTTGGGGCCTTCAGGATCTGGAAAAAATCATCTTCCGACAAACTTTGCAGCTCAACCCGGATCGGGAAGCGGCCCTGCAACTCCGGAATCAGGTCCGACGGTTTGGCAACGTGGAAAGCCCCAGCGGCCACGAAAAGGATGTAATCGGTGTTGATGCTGCCGTATTTGGTGGTGACGGTGCTGCCCTCCACAATCGGGAGCATGTCGCGCTGCACCCCTTCGCGGCTCACGTCCGGCCCGCCCGAACCGTTGCCCCGGCTGGACGCAATCTTGTCGATTTCGTCAATGAAAATAATGCCGGTATTTTCGGCTTTGCGGATGGCTTCGTCCTTCACTTCATCCATATCGATGAGCTTTCCGGCTTCCTCTTCCAGCAGGATTTTCTTAGCTTCGGCAATCGTCACCTTGCGTTTTTTGCCGCGCCGGGGCAGCATTCCGCCGATCATTTCCTGAATGTTCATCATCGACAGTTCATCGACCGTGCCGCCGATCATGCCGATGTTGGGCGCCTGCGTCTGCTGCACATCAATCTCAATCTTGCGCTCGTCCATCTCCCCGTTGCGGATTTTCTCCCGAAACCGTTCGCGGGTCCGTTCGTTGAGTTCGGCGTCCGAGTCGGGCATCTCGTTTTTGTTGGCGGGTTCGTCGAGCACAAAACCGGTCGGCTGTTTCACGGGCGGTATCAGAATGTCAAGAATCAGGTCTTCCACAATTTGCTGGGCGCGGGTTTTGACCTGCTCTTTTTTGGACGCCTTGACCATGTTGACCGACTGTTCGACCAGGTCGCGCACCATGCTTTCCACATCGCGGCCCACGTAGCCCACCTCGGTAAATTTGGAGGCTTCCACTTTGGTAAACGGCGCGTCGGCAATTTTAGCCAGCCGCCGGGCAATTTCGGTTTTTCCAACCCCGGTTGCCCCAATCATCAGGATGTTGTTGGGCGTAATTTCCCGCTGCATCTCGGGCGTACTGTTCATGCGTCGCCAGCGGTTGCGGAGGGCGATGGCAACGTTTCGTTTGGCGTCGTGCTGCCCGATGATGTACTGGTCGAGTTCAGCAACGATCTGGCGTGGGGTTAAATCTTTGAGTTCTTGCGTCATAATTTATGGATAATCAACAACGGACAAGGAATCCAAAACGGCGCGGTCGGATTTAGGCGAATCAGGTTGCCGGGAGGTGGTATTCCTTGTTCATTCACAACAAAGAAACGTAGGAAAAGGTAATTTCTGCCCGCATTTTCCTATTTTTTTGGCAGCATGCGGTCGAGCTCGAGCCGGAAGGTCAGTGAGCTGCTTCCCCCAACGGCGGGAGTCGCCAGCGCCCGGGCGTAGGTCAGCTGAAACCCTTTTGCCTGAACGGTGGCTCCAAACGAAAACCCGGCCGCGCCCGTTCCCGTGGCCAGTCGGCCTTCCTGCCGGCGCAGGTGGTTGTAGCCCGCCAGCAGATTGACGTTCCGGTGAATCAGAAATTCGAGCCCGACGGCCAGATGCCGCATGATTTTTTCCGGAACCGCTACCTTCCGCGGAATCGGATTGCCGTCCAGGTCGTACGTCACGTTCAGCGCCGGGTCGCTGTAAACAATGTCAAACCGGTGCAGGTGGTGGGCGGTCAGAGTGGCGCGGATGGGCAGGTGTTCGGGTTTGACACTCACGCCCGCCTGCAAATCAAACGGCAATTCGGGCGATCCGGTTGCCTGACCGGGAAAGTACGTTTTCAGCCGAAACCCAGCGTTTTTGGCTACCAAACCAAAAACCAGCTCTTTTTCGGGATGCCGCCAGGTGCCGCCCAGATCAAACAGAACCGCGAAGGCCGAGTACGTTTCGATGGAGGAGCCAACGGCTTTGAGGGTGGCTCCGAGCGTAAAATTGCCTTCCGTGCGGGCGTGCGTCAGGCTGAGCGCGTAATCGTTGGCCGTAAACGTTCCCACCGGATTGCCGACCAGATCCGTCTGCTCAAACGAGCCGTAACTCAGGTACTGCAACCCGGCGGCCCAGTAGCCCTTGCTGCGGATGGGCAAACCGTATTGCAAGCCGTAAAAGCGGGTGTCGGCAAAGTAAGGGACGAAGGTCAGTGACAACTGATTCCGCGCCGACGAATCGAGCAACGCCGGATTTTGCAGGAAAAATAACCCCTGCGGCTGGGTGTTCGACGTGACCAACCCACCCAAAGCCGCCACGCGGGCGTTCGTCGGAATGCGTAAAAAGCCAAAACTATCCTGTCCGCCCGGCGGCTGGGCGTTCGCGAGAACGGAAACCAGGAAGAAAAAAACGGCGAAACAGGCTTTCAAAAGACGTTGGGTTTGCGGTTTCGGACAATGGCCCACGGCATTGCACCGCATCGACAGGTTCAGCGAGGAAACCGAAATCAGAAAGCCGTAAAACTACAAAACATACCCCAATTTTATTCCCAGCGTTCCGCTCACCCGTGAACCGGCCCGGCTGACGTCCCAGCCAAACAGCGAACCGGAGGTACGGATGATGCTGTCGTTGCCGTTGGCCAAGTTTTGGAACCGAAAGGGTGTTACGGTGCGAAAACCCAGACCCATGTAAAAATCCAGCAGCAAACGGTTTTCGCCCGGAATGCTCAGCACGAATTGGCGACCGAGTTTGAAATGAGCGCCCCACACCATTCGGGACATTGGAAAAGCACCCTGCTCAAAATAGGCGCAGGTTCCGTCCACACACTCCCGGCCCACGGCGGTGGTTTCCAGAACCGAGAGCTGTTTGAAAAACGTTTCGACGGCGATGTAGCGGCCAATTGGCGAGGTGGCATAGTGGGGCCGGCGGTTGCTGCGGTAGCGTCCCGAATACCGTCGCCATTCGAGTCGGCCGCGCCAGACCTCAAAGTCGTCGTAGTCTTCCCGGCGGTAGGGATACAGGTTGAGGGCCTGCCATCCGTAGCCAAATTCGGCCTGAAGGGCGTGTTTTCGGCCCAGCAGCCGTTCGGCTCCGAACTGAATCGTGTTGTCAATATCAAGCAGAGACAGCGGGGCAAATTTGATCACCCACTGCGGAGGACGGTTCATCACCGGCGTCAGCGTATCGGTCAGAGGCCGTTGGGCCAGCCCACGAATCGAAAAAAGAAACAGCAGAACGAGTACTTTGCAAAAACGGTCCGCCATCAGTTTTCAATCGGAAGTTTACTGAGCAGCGTCAGTTGCTGCGACGAATCGTAGCGGTACTGAAAAATACCGTCTTTTCCGGTGACGATCAGCACCGAACGGTTGGGAATCACATCGTACGAGCGAATGTTGGTAAAGGTTTTGATTAACTTAAGCTCGACCGGATCGGTGGCGTCGAACACTTTCAGGCCCGAATCGCCTTCGGAGACAAACAGCAGGTTGCCATCGATGCCCAGGCCGTGCGGATTAATCATTGGAATGGAGTTAACCTGCACCGGGTACGCCAGGTTGCTGATATCGACCACCTCCAGCCGGTTGGGGCCGGTGTTGCAGCTGGTGCCGCTGCGGAGCGTGACGTAGGCGTAATTGCCCTGGGCCACCACCGGATCGCAGCTAAAAATATGCTGGTACAGGGCCGTCTGCTGCGGTTTGGCCGGATTGTTCAGGTTCATGATGTACATACCGGTTTGCGTACCGATAAAAAGGTGGTTGTTGTACGGAAAAATCGTTTCCACCCCAAAACCGAGCGACGTGCGGCCCACGCTGCTTGGGTTGTCGCTCTGCTGGACGTTGTAGACTTGCAGGCTGTGGTGATTGACCACGTACAGGTAGTTGCCCGCAACGGCAAAACGGGCCATGGAACCACCGGTTCCGCTGCCACCGCCGGGGTTGATCGTTGCGCTGTCTTTGTTGGCCAGTTCGGAGCAACCCGTCAGGGCGGTGAGTCCGATCAGAATACCGTATAAATAGTTTTTCATGGAGGTAGTACGGCGTTCAGGCCGCAGCAAATTGCCTGGTTAACGGTAACATTTCGGATTGGTGAGCAGGGCGGTTTCCCAGCGGATGACAACGCCTTTTTCGGGATCGGCGCATTCAAACCGCACGCCCCGCTGCTGCGGGTAGGAGGGATACGGATACGCATCTTTGATGCGTTTGAGGACCGTCACCTGGCGGGGATCGGCAATGTCGAGGGCCACCAGATCGACCGAGTTATCGACGTACAGCACCTGATCTTTGACGGCCATATCGATGCTGCCCGGCACCGACACAAACGAGATTTTCTGCGGTTTGGCGGGGTTGCTGTTGTCGATGATGTGCACGCCCTTGCCTTGTTCGTTAATAAACAAAAATCCGCCTTTAATGTATATCTTACCGGGATTCTTGAGCGGTTGCGGCTCCAGCGTCTGAATGGTGCGCACTTCCTCGTAGGAAGCATAAACCGGCCGTAGCCCCTGAATCTGCTGGGCCGAGTCGACTTCGGTATTGGTTTCACAGCCGAAAGCCGCCAGCAGGAGCAGGGAGACAGTCAGTTGGTGAAAAACGGAGGGGGAGAGCTGTTTCATGAAAGCCGCTGATTGTTGCAACTATGATTCAAAGTTGGATAAAAACGTTGGATTTGCCAGGAAAAATTATTTTTGTCCCATTACTCTCAATCCAAACCCGTGCATGGACGCAGAAATTAAGTCAACCAAAACCGAAAACCTGGATCGTAAAAACGCCGAAGCCGAGCTGGGCGGAGGGCAGAAGCGCATCGACGCGCAGCATAAAAAAGGGAAACTGACGGCCCGCGAACGCATTGCCCTGCTGGTCGACGAAGGTTCGTTTGAGGAAATCGGCAAATTTGTTATGCACCGCACCCGGGATTTCGGTCTTGATAAGGAGCATTACCTCGGCGATGGCGTCGTAACGGGTTACGGAACCGTCAACGGCCGGTTGATATACGTTTTTGCGCAGGATTTTACGGTGTTCGGGGGTGCTTTGTCGGAAACCCACGCCGAAAAAATCTGTAAAATCATGGACCTGGCGCTGAAAAACGGTGCTCCCTTGATCGGGCTGAACGATTCGGGCGGGGCGCGGATTCAGGAAGGGGTGTTGTCGCTGGCCGGTTATGCCGATATTTTTTTCCGCAACACGCTGGCGTCGGGCGTTATCCCGCAGATTTCGGCCATCATGGGGCCGTGCGCGGGCGGGGCGGTGTATTCGCCCGCCATTACGGATTTTATTCTGATGGTCGAAAATACGTCCTACATGTTTGTGACGGGGCCGAACGTAGTTAAAACTGTCACGCACGAAACCGTCACGGCCGAAGAACTGGGCGGGGCCAGTACGCACAGCACCAAATCCGGGGTGACGCACTTTGCCTGCGCCAACGAACTGGCGTGCATTCAGTACATCAAAAAGCTCCTGAGTTACATCCCGCAAAACTGCGAAGATGATCCGATCCGGCTGCCTTACGAACCCGCCGACGAGCTGCGTCCGAACCTGAACACGCTCATTCCTGAAAACCCCAACCAGCCCTACGACATGCGCGAGGTGATTGAAGAACTGGTTGATGCGGACAGTTTTTTCGAAGTTCATCAGGCGTTTGCCGAAAACATTGTGGTCGGGTTTGCCCGGCTGGCGGGGCGCAGCATTGGCGTGGTGGGCAACCAGCCCGCCGTGTTGGCCGGGGTGCTGGATATCGACGCCAGCACGAAAGCCGCCCGGTTTGTCCGGTTTTGCGATTGTTTCAACATCCCATTGCTGGTGCTGGAAGACGTGCCCGGCTTTCTGCCCGGCACCGACCAGGAATGGAACGCCATCATCACGAACGGCGCGAAGCTGCTCTACGCCTTCTGCGAAGCCACCGTGCCGCGTGTAACGGTCATCACGCGGAAAGCGTACGGGGGCGCTTACGACGTCATGAACTCCAAGCACATCGGCGCTGATCTGAACTACGCCTGGCCGACCGCCGAGATTGCCGTGATGGGGGCCAGCGGGGCCGCCGAGATTATTTTCAAGCGCGAAATTGCCGAAGCCGACGACCCGCAGCAGCGTTTGCAGGAGAAGGTGCAGGAATACACCGAGAAATTTGCCAACCCGTACCGGGCCGCCTTCCGGGGGTACATTGACGAGGTGATTTACCCCGACCAGACCCGCCAGAAACTAATCCGGGCGTTCCAGATGCTGGAAAATAAAGTGGCAACGTTACCCAAAAAGAAACACGGAAATATCCCGTTGTAAAGGGGGCGTGACCGGAAACACATCAATCGGTTCGACTCCTCCAAAATTTTCTTACCTTTTCAGCAAAAAAATCTGCCAGTCCGTAGGGGGATTTGATCAATTGAGTGTCATAGTCCCAGTTGCGGAGGAGTGGGTTTGAAAAAGAGTGGTAGATTTGTCACGAAAAAACTGACGCAACTCCGTGCAACTTACCGACCAGGAATTGATTCATGCGATAAAACTGGGCAACGAGCCCGCGTTTGAGGCCGTTTTCCGGCAGCATTACGCACCGTTGTGCCAGTACGCCCGCACGTTCCTGCACGATTGGGACGATGCGGAGGAAGCCGTTCAGGCGGTTTTTCTGGCGATCTGGGAAAAACGGGAGAGCCTGGAAATCACGGTTTCGCTCAAATCGTATTTGTACCGGTCGGTGCACAACCGCTGTTTGAACCGCATCCGGCATTTGTCGGTGCAGGCCGAACACCGGGAGCAGGCGGCCTACGAGGTGGAACTGTTTCAGTCGTCGGAGGCTCCGATGCAGTCGATGATTGCCGATGAGTTGTCGGACCGGTTGCAGGAAGCCATCCAGCGGCTGCCCGAACAATGCCGGTTGATTTTTTCGATGAGCCGGTTTGAAGAAATGAAGTATCAGGAAATTGCCGATCAGCTGGGGCTTTCCATCAAAACCGTGGAGAACCAGATCGGGAAGGCCCTGCGGATTTTACGAACGGAGTTGGCCGACTATTTGCCGGCTTTGTGGTTATTATGGTGGTTAGAATAAAGAAACAAGAAAGGAGAGAAGTGGCCTAGACTCCCATCGTGGTTAAAACGATTTCGGTCTTACGCTATTGTCTTACGTTCATAGTCGAAAAAATAAATGCCTGATCAATCCGAAAACCGAATCGACGACGACCTGCTGGGTAAATACCTGGCCGGGGAGACTGATGCTGCCGAGTCGGAACGGGTACGGCGCTGGCTGGATCAGGATCATTCCGAACGGCAGGAGTTCGACCGCTTCGAGCGGATCTGGAACACCGCCGGTCAGTTGCAGCAACGGCCCGAAGCCCGGCCAATCCCCGTGGATACGGACGCGGCCTGGCAGAAAATGCGGTCCAAAATGAGTCCGCCCGCCGTGACCCCTCCGGAGCCAGCCGCACCCGAACCCGTTGTAAAACCGTTGCCCGTAGAGCCCTTCCAAACCCGCCGAAACCGGAGCTGGTGGCAATCACCGGCCTGGGCGGTGGCGGCAATGGCCCTGCTGGTGTCGGGGTTGTTGTGGGTACTGCTGAAGCAGACCAAAACCGAGCCGGTTGCCGAGGTTGCTGCGGTGAGTACCAACGGAAAAATCGAGAAAATTCTGCCCGATGGCAGCACGGTATTGCTTAATAAAGACAGCAAGCTGATCTACCCCGAACGGTTTGCCGCCGACAGCCGCGAAGTTCAGCTGACGGGCGAAGCCTTTTTCCAAGTTAAACCCGACCCGTCGAGGCCGTTCCGGATTCACGTCCGCAACACCACCGTTCAGGTCTTGGGAACTTCGTTCAGCATCCGGGCGTATACCGATGACGTGCGGGTGGCCGTTCAAACCGGGAAAGTGAAGTTTTCGGCCAGCAAACAGGAGATTACGCTCGTCAAAAACGAACAGGCCGCTTTCAGTGCAAAGAAAGATACAATTATTAAAGCCCCGAAATTCGACGCCAATGCGATGACCTTTCAGACCGGGAAGCTGGAGTTTGATGCTGAGCCGCTGAGTAAGGTCGTAAAAACGCTGAATGAGGTCTATCATGCCGATATTCATCTGGCCAACGAACAACTAGGAGGGTGTACTTTTTCATCAAATTTCAAGGATGAAAGCCTGGACTACGTTCTGAATACCGTGCAACTGGCTCTGCATCTCAGTATTCAGCGGGAGGGAAATCGCATCATCCTGGATGGGAAGCCGCCCTGCCTGTAAGGCGTCACGATACTCAACGGCTATTTATTCTTTGTCCGGTCAACGGTCTGCGTAGGGGAAACACCTGCTTTGGGGGTCTTCCGGCTAATTAGTTCACCATACCATGTATCCGATTCGTTTCATCCTTTGTCTAATAGGTTGTGGCTTGCTACGCCCGGCAGTTGCGCAACAAACCCCCGCGCTCGAACGGGTGGTTTCGGTTGACTTTACCAGCGAGCGCATCGATCATGCCCTGAAAATCATCGCCAGCAAGGGCCAGTTCTCATTTGCGTATAATCCAACCATCATCAATGCCAACAGCACCCTGACCCTGCGGACGACCAATACCGTGCGGGCCGTCCTGAACCAGATTTTTCGCGGTACAATTGCCTACAAAGCGCGGGGGAACCACATCATTTTGCAGAAAGCGGAAGCCCCCGAGGAAGCGCCGAAAAGCTTTGTTCTGGACGGCTACATCACCGACCGCCAAACCGGACAGAAAGTCAGTCAGGTGAGTGTCTACGAAAAAACGACCCTGGCGTCCACGGTTTCCAACCCGTACGGGTATTACCGCATCAAGCTATCGACGGCCATTCCGTCGGTGAAGCTGGAAGTTCGGCGGAAGTATTATTTTGCGGAAACGGTGACCATCAGCGCCCGGCAGTCGCACAAACTCGATATCGGGCTGACGCCTTTGCCCACGCAGCTTGCCCTACAGCCGCTCACGGCCCGAACGTCAATTGACACCACCCGCCCGACGGTTATCATACCGCAGCCCGTTGCCGTTGCCATCCCCGTCGATTCGACGCCCGTACCCCGAACCAGTCCGCCGGGACCAACGATCTGGGACCGCAGCAAATCGGTGCTGGCCGAAACCAAAGACGATTTTGCCGACTGGTTTAAAACCACCCGGCAGTCCATCCACGACGCCAACCTGGCGGGCGACACCATTTACCGGGACATGCAGTTTTCGCTCTTTCCGTTTGTCGGGACCAACCACACCCTGAGTGGCCGGGTTATCAACCAGTATTCATTTAATCTGGTGGGCGGCTATTCACTGGGGGTCCGGTCGCTGGAAATCGGCGGTTTCCTGAACATGGTGCGGGGCGATGTGAGCGGGGTGCAGGTGGCCGGATTTGCCAATGCGGTTGGCGAGAACACGAACGGGGTGCAGGTGGCCGGTTTTTTCAACGGGGTTCGGAAAGAGGTCATGGGTGTTCAGGCGGCTGGTTTCGGGAATACCGTACTCGGGAAAGTTCAGGGCGTCCAGGCGGCCGGTTTCTACAACATGACGATGGGAACCATGCCGGAGAGTATCCAGGCGGCCGGTTTTGGCAACATTGTGCTCGACGAGATGAGCGGGTTCCAATTGTCTGGATTCACCAACGTAGCGGCCCGCTCGATGGCCGGTTTTCAGCTGACGGGGTACGGCAACATCACCGGCGGCACCATGACGGGTTTCCAGTTGGCGGGTTTCACCAACATCACCATCGGCGAACTGCGCGGCTGGCAGATCAGCGGATTTATGAACTACGCCGGGAAAGTGGTTCGGGGCCATCAGCTGGCCGTGGTGAACATCGCCCAGTCGTCGGAAACCACGCCGTACGGGTTGTTTAGTTACGTGCAGAAAAATGGGTACCGCCGTCTGGAGGTTGCGACCGACGAGGTGATGACGGCCAACCTGACGTTTAAAACCGGCGTTCGGCGTTTTTACAACATCTTTACGGGCGGTTCTAACCTGGGTGAAGCCGGGAAACCGCTCTGGAGTGTCGGCTACGGCTTCGGAACGGCGGTGGATCTGAAGCGGGGCTGGATGCTGAATTTTGACCTGACCGGCCACGTCCTGAGTGATGTCGACCGCTATTACTGGGATGCCTGGAACACGCACCTGAGGCTGGAAATGGGCATCGAGAAAAAACTGTCCCGGCGGCTGGCGCTGGTGGTGGGCCCTTCGGCAAACCTGTACCTGAGCGACTACTACCGGACCAAACCGGCCACCCGCATTGACGTGCCCCTGTTTGGCAACTCGGATACTATTTTCAGCGTCTTTTCGACGGGCTGGGTCGGCTTCCGGGCGGGCCTGCGGATTTGCAATCCGTAGCGCCCTCAAAAAAACGGTCGGCGGGGTGGGATTTGTCGGCCGTTTTTGTTTGGTTTGGAAAATAGCACATCAATTTTCAAATCGAATGACGGAAGCAAGTAAGAATTTCCTTTACGCCTACCTCAACAACGCATCGCCCACGGGTTTTGAGTCGTCGGGGCAGCAAATCTGGCTGGATTACCTCAAACCATACATTGACGAGTATATTGTGGATACGTACGGTACCGTAGTCGGTGTTATCAACGGCGGCACGGATTCGGGCGATCAGCAACCGTATAAAGTGGTCATTGAGGCCCATTCCGACGAAATCTCGTGGTTTGTCAACTTCATTTCCGACGATGGCTACCTGTACGTCCGGCGCAACGGGGGTTCCGACGCCCTGATTGCTCCCTCCATGCGGGTCGATCTGCACACGGCGAACGGAATCGTTAAAGGGGTGTTTGGCTGGCCGGCGATCCACGTCCGGGATCTGGCGAAAGATGCGGCTCCGAAAGTGACGGACCTGTTTATCGACGTGGGCGCGCAGACGAAGCAGGAGGTGCTGGACATGGGCATTCACGTGGGCACGGTCTGTACGTTCTCCGATGGTTTGTTTGAACTAAACAACCGGTATTATGTTGGCCGGGCGCTCGACAACCGCATGGGGGGCTTCATGATTGCCGAGGTGGCGCGTCTGCTGAAGGAAAACAACGTCAAGCTGCCGTTTACGCTATACATTGTCAATGCCGTCCAGGAAGAAATTGGCCTGCGGGGAGCCGAAATGATTGCCCGTCGACTGAAGCCCGATCTGGCCATCATCACCGACGTGACGCACGACACGCAATCGCCCAAATACGACAAGAAGGAGCAGGGCGACCTGAAAGCCGGGGGCGGTCCGGTGATTTGCTACGGTCCGGCGGTGCAGAACAAGGTACGGGACTTCATCATTCAGGTGGCGCAGGAGAAGGAGATCGCTTTTCAGCGCCAGGCCGTCAGCCGTTCAACGGGCACCGACACCGACTCGTTTGCCTACGCGTCGGAAGGCAGCGCATCGGCCCTGATTTCGTTGCCGCTCAAGTACATGCACACCACAGTCGAGACCGTGCACATGGACGATGTGCAGGCCGTCATCAAATTAATTTACGAAACCTTGCTGGCTGTGCAGGGCAACGAGGATTTCCGGTATTTGAGCTAAACCGCAAGTAGTTTATTCCGAGCCGCCCACGCTGCCAGTACAGCGTGGGCGGCTTTTTTTTGGCTGATGGCCCGTCGGATGCACACCCCAGGTGACCGGGCAGTGTTTTGCCAAAAACAGACCACACAGTCGAATTTATGGCCATTTCCTCATCCGAACGGTCCTAATTCGGGTTATACGTGTTGATGGCGCTCTGAAAAGCAGAAATTTACTTTTTAACGAATACATTGGCCCGTACACGCATGGAGGAAAATTTGAAGAAACACCTTTGGTGGCAGGAAGGAGTCATTTACCAAATTTACCCCCGATCTTACCAGGACAGCAACGGCGACGGCATTGGCGACTTACCGGGCGTTATCCGACGCCTGGATTATTTGAAATGGCTGGGGGTAACGGCGGTCTGGCTTTCCCCCATTTACCCGTCACCGATGGCCGACTTTGGCTACGATATCTCGGATTATCAGGGTGTTCATCCGTTGTTTGGTACCGAAGCGGATTTCGATACCCTGCTCGAGGAGGTGCACAAGCGGGGGCTGAAACTGCTCCTGGATCTGGTGCCGAACCACACTTCCGATCAACACCCGTGGTTTCTGGAATCCCGCTCGTCGCGCGATAACCCGAAGCGCGACTGGTACATTTGGCATGACCCGCTGCCGGACGGTTCCCCGCCCAACAACTGGCTCAGCGTATTTGGCGGCCCCGGTTGGGAGTGGGACGAAACCACCGGGCAATATTACTACCACGCTTTCCTGAAAGAACAACCGGACCTGAACTGGCGGAATCCGGCGGTGCGGCAGGCCATGTTTGATGTCATGCGGTTCTGGCTCAACAAGGGTGTCGATGGCTTCCGGGTGGACGTAATGTGGCACATGATCAAGGACGCTCAGCTCCGCGACAACCCCATCAACCCGGATTACCAGCCGCACATGGCAACGTATGAGCAGCTTCTTCCGGTTTATTCTACCGACCAGCCCGAAGTACATACGCTGGTGACGGAAATGCGCCAGGTACTGGATGAATACAATGAGCGGATGATGATTGGCGAGATTTACCTGCCCATTCACCAACTGATGGCCTACTACGGCATCGACGGTAAAGGGGCGCATCTGCCGTTTAATTTTCAGTTATTGCTGTTGCCCTGGGAAGCGCCGAAAATTGCGGCCGCCATCGCCCAATACGAGGGGGTGCTGCCCGCGGGTGGCTGGCCCAACTGGGTGCTGGGCAACCACGATCAACCCCGGATTACCAGCCGGGTAGGGCGGGAGCAGGCCCGGGTTGCCGCCATGCTCCTGCTGACCCTGCGCGGGACGCCGACCATCTACTACGGCGACGAAATCGGGATGCGGGATGTACCCATTCCCTTTGAGGAGGTGCAGGACCCGCAGGGGTTGAACATGCCCGATAAAAACCTGAGCCGCGATCCGGCCCGGACGCCCATGCAGTGGAGTGCTGAACCCAATGCGGGGTTCACAACCGGGAAGCCCTGGCTGCGGCTGGCCGGAAATTTCCACCGCGAAAACGTGGAAATTCAGAAAATTGACCGCTTCTCGATGCTGGCGTTGCATAAACGGCTGATCGAACTCCGGCAGCGGGAACCCGCCTTGATGGTGGGTGATTACAAACCGGTTTATTCCGATACGCAATTGATGGCCTACATCCGGGAAGCGCCGGGTCATGCGCGGTTTCTGATTGTGCTGAACCTGAGACACCGGCCGGGTTATTTTAAACTAAAAGACCGTTCGCTGAGCGGGACGGTTGAGATTGCGACGTACCCCGAACTGGAGGGATCGGTAGTGGAAGAGAGAATTAACCTGGGCGGGGACGAAGGAATCATTGTGCGACTTGACGATTAACATTCTTTCATGAAAACAATTGGTGCAAATTATACCGGTGCCGGCCGTTGCGTTTTTACGGTCTGGGCTCCGGAGAAGAAATCCATGACCTTGCGGCTCCTCGATCCAGCGGAGCGCGACATTCCGATGGAACGCACGGCGTGGGGCTACTTCAGCGTGGAGGTGACGGATATTCAGCCGGGAACCCGCTACTTTTATAAACCCGATGGTGCTGAAGCGTACCCCGACCCGGCCTCCCATTTTCAACCCGAGGGGGTTCACGGTCCTTCGGCGGTGGTTGATCATGCCGCCCATCCCTGGCAGGATCAAAGCTGGCGCGGGTTGTCGTTTCATGATCTGATCCTGTATGAACTGCACGTGGGGACGTTTACCCCCGAAGGAACGTTTGAAGCCATTATTCCCCGTCTGGACGACTTGGCGGCAACCGGAATCAACGCGCTGGAACTGATGCCGGTTGCCCAGTTTCCCGGTGTTCGCAACTGGGGGTATGACGGTGTTTATCCGTATTCGGTGCAGGATTCGTACGGCGGGCCGGAAGGGTTAAAAAAGCTGGTGGATGCCTGTCACACCCGCGGAATTGCCGTTTTTCTGGATGTAGTCTATAATCACATCGGGCCCGAAGGCAATTACTTCAGCCTGTTTGGTCCGTATTTCACCCAAAAATACTGCACGCCCTGGGGCAACGCCCTTAACTTCGACGAGGAATGGTCGGACGGGGTTCGGGATTATTTTTCCAACAACCCCCTGCACTGGTTTGAACACTACCACATCGACGGCTTGCGGTTTGATGCCATTCACGCGGTTTTCGATATGGGGGCCGTCACCATCTGGGAACTGATTCATACGAAGGTCAAAAACCTGGAGCGCCGGGTGGGCCGGTCGCTGCACCTGGTGGCCGAATCCGATCTAAACGACCCGAAGGTGATTAAAGCCCCGGAAGCGGGCGGGTTTGGCTTTGATGCGCAGTGGCTTGACGACTTTCACCACGCCCTGTATGTGCTGCTCGACAAGGAGGGCCGGAAACGGTACGGCGATTTTGGCCGGATGGAACAACTGGCCAAAGCCCTGACCGACGGCTTTGTCATGAGTGGCGAGTATGCCACCTTTCGGAAGCGGAAATTTGGGGCTTCATCGGCCGGGATTCCGGGCGACCGCTTTGTGGTTTTCAACATCAACCACGACCAGGTGGGCAACCGCGTGAGCGGAGAACGCCTGTGTCACTTGATTGATTTTGAGCGGCAAAAGATCGCTGCGGCCCTGCTGTTGCTGTCGCCCTACGTACCCATGCTATTTATGGGCGAAGAGTACGCCGATGAGTCGCCTTTCTTTTATTTCGTCGATCATTCCGAGGAACAGCTGATCCAGGCCGTGAAAGAAGGCCGGAAGCAGGAGTTTGCCGCTTTTGGTGCGGATAGTGAACCGCGCGACCCGTTTGAGGAGGAAACCTATACGGAGTCCAGGATTCAGTGGGAAAAGCGAACGGAAGGGAAACACCGGATTATACTAGAATGGCACCGCAAACTGATTGAGCTTCGCCAAACCCAAACGGTATTGCGGAATGTCGATAAAAACGATATTCGCGTAACGGTATTGGGGCAGGAAGGGCTGGTGATGCACCGGCAGAGCGTTGGCGGCTACGACCACCTGCTCAGTTTGTTCAATTTCTCCGATGAAGAAGTTTCGTATGAACTGCCCAGCTGGATTGAAGGCTGGAACAAGCTGCTCGATTCGAAGCAGCAGCACTGGATGCAGGAAGGCGACAACTCCGCAACGCTGCTGCCTGCGCAGCCCCAACCCGGCCAGACCGTGACGCTGCCCCCCAGTAGCGTAACCGTGTATACCGGGCAGGTGCAACTCCCGGCCGACGCTCCGGTTTGATAGGCAAGATTCCTGTGCCCACAGACTAGGCGGGATAGCCGCCGATCTGCGGGCACAGGGTCAGCGAATGGCCTGAACCCAGTTATCATTTCCGCAGTTCGGACATGCGCCCGCGCCTTTGGAGCCGGTTGGTTGCGGATTGCCGCAATGGTAACAGACGTACCGGTCGGCTTGGGGCGACTGCTGGTTGACAAAGTCCTCATCCCACTCCGGCAGAACCGAAAGGCCCGGTTGCGGATCGGGCTGTCTGATTAATGTGAAGGCCCCATTCGCTTCCATGTACAGCCGTTTGACCAACCCCAGGTGGGTCAGCCCTTCCGAGCGGAGCTGGGCAAACAGCAATTCCCGCGCAACCCGGGAGCTTTGCATGTTCTCCAGTTGCAAAACCGAATTTTCCACCAGCGACGCAGAAATTCCCTGCGAAATGCCTTCAAAATTTTCGTTTTTTGCCGCCAGGTAAGAGATCAGCCGCTGGACAAAAATCACGACCAGAGCGATGATAACGGCGGGCAGAAGGCCCCGGCTTGCGTCGAGAATCGGCACCCCGATGGCCGCAGCCAGTGAAATCATGGCCGCCATTTCGTTGCGGCTGAGTTGTGAGGCCATGCGCCGACCCATTAGCCGCATCGACCCCACCAGGAGCAGGTAAACAACCGTGGCTCGTAACAGAATTTCAAGGTAAAAACTTCCGGGCACTTCGCCCAGCAGAATCCGCATCCAGTCGGATAAATAGATTGCCTCTTTTTCCATGATTTAGTTAAATGACCGCTTCCACCCACTGCTTGGCCTCGCAACAGGGACAGGTCGCGGGCGCTTCGTTTTTCCGAACAGTATAACCGCAATTGCTGCAGGCTACACTGGCTTCCTTGGGGCGCTGGTGGATGGATTGAATCTCCTGATCGTTGGGTGGGAAAACCGATAAACCCGGCCGGTCTTCGCTATCTTCGTAAATGCTGAACAAACCGTAGGCTTCCAGGTAGAGCCGCTTCACCTTGCTGAGGTTGTACACTTTCTTGTTGCGCAAAGCCGCGTAAATCTGCTGGTGCGAAAGCCGGTTTTTGGCCATGGTGTGCAATTGGATAATTCCGTCTTTCACCAGCATGGTTTCGGTGCCCTGAATCACCTGTTCGGCTTTGTTGCTCTTAAAACCCCATAGATTTGATACGCGCAAGAAAGTGAGCGCACAGAGCAGGGCCAGAACCCCCGACAAAAGCCCCCGATCCGGCAACTGCATGGCCGGTGAAACGATGGCCCCGAGCGTCAGCATGACGGCCATTTCCAGGTTAGTTAACTGGCCATTCATCCGTTTTCCCAAAAGACGCAGGATAATCAGCAGAAAGAGGTAGATGAGGGTTGTCCGAATAAAAACTTCCAGCAAAAACTCGGTAGGTGCATTGCCGATCAAGATACGCTCCCAGTCGTTTAAAAAAATATTCTCTTTTTTCATACCCCACTAACTCGCTGTCAAATAGAATTGATTGAATTTTAGATAAAAAGTTAGGATAGGTGATGGAATGGGATTATTTCAAGAAGAATTAATCCCGGACAATAGAGAATTTGAAAAAAATAAGCCGGATGCCAGTTGTGGGAGTTATTACGGTAACCAGCCATTCAATCCATGAAAAAAGTAATCTTCCTGCTTAGTCTATTTCTTTTCGCAGCCTGTCAGAACAACAAAACAGAGACTTCCCAAAAAGAAACACCCCCCGTTCCGGTTCCGACGGATTTTATTCAGCAACTCTGGTATAAAAACAGCCTGATTTACAGCGTCGATGTTGAGGTATTCAAAGACACCGACGGCAATGGATACGGGGATTTTAAAGGCATTACCCAACAACTGGACTACCTGAAAAGCCTAGGGGTCGATGCCATTTGGCTGGCGCCCTTTCAGCCCACTCCCAACAAAGACGACGGGTACGATATTTCTGACTTTTACGGTATTGATAAAAACCTCGGTTCGGAAGCGGACTTCGACGAATTCGTGCGGCAGGCACACCAGCGCGGTATTCGGGTATTGATGGATCTGGTCACCAACCACACCTCCGACCAGCACCCGTGGTTTCAGCAGGCCATTCAAAGTAAAAGTTCGCCGTACCGCTCCTGGTACGTGTGGTCGAAAGAACGGCCGGAAAAGTGGGACCGGGGCATGGTGTTTCCCGGCGTTCAGAAAGCGGTCTGGACGTTCAACGAAAAGGCCGGGGAGTATTACTACCACCGCTTTTATGAATCGCAGCCCGATCTGAACACCCAGAATCCGGCGGTGTTGCAGGAAATGCGGAAAATTGTCCGGCACTGGCTGGACAAGGGAATCTCCGGTTTTCGGGTTGATGCCGTGCCGTTTCTGATCGAGGTGGCCAATGCGGACTTTGACCCAGACGCCCCGGAGCACCAGTTTGATATGATTGCCCAACTGCATCAATACATTCAGTGGCACAAAAGCGACGCTATTTTGCTGGGCGAAGCCAACGTCGACCCCAAAGAGCAGGAACCGTATTTTGGCAAGGATGGACAGGGGATGCAGACCATGTTTAACTTCTTTGCCAACCAGCACCTGTTCTACGCCCTGGCCACGGGAGAGGTCCAACTGCTGGCCAAGTCGCTGGAAGACACCAAAGACATTCCGCCGACGGCCCAGTGGGCGCAGTTTCTGCGGAACCATGACGAAATTGACCTGGGGCGGCTCAGCGACGAGGAGCGCAACAAGATCTACGCCAAAATGGGCCCCGACACCAACATGCAGCTTTACGACCGGGGCATCCGGCGCCGGCTGGCCCCGATGCTCGGCAACCGCCAGTTGATCGACCTGGCCTACAGCCTGTTGTTTTCGCTGCCGGGTACGCCCGTAATCCGTTACGGCGAGGAAATCGGGATGGGCGACGACCTGAAGTTGCCCGAACGCATGTCGGTCCGGACGCCCATGCAGTGGTCGGGTGCCCAGAACGCCGGTTTCTCGACCACCGCCAAAACCGTGCGTCCCGTCATCAGTCAGGGGCCGTACGCGTACTCAAAGGTGAACGTTGCTCAGCAACTGGCCGATTCGTCTTCGTTGCTGAACACGGTCAAAACGTTAAGCCGGTTGCGGAAGTCGTGCCCGGAGATTGGCTGGGGCGAATGGGAGATTCTTGACACCGGTTCTCCGAACGTCCTGGCGATCCGGTACGACTGGCAGGGGCAATCGCTGCTGATGCTGCATAATTTTAAACCCGGGGAGCAAAAATTTCGACTGGATCCGGAAACGAAGAACGGACAAACGTTGGTGAGTTTGCTGGATAAAACCGAAAGTAAGGCCGAAAACGACGGGAAGTTTACGGTTCAACTGCGCGGTTATGGCTACAATTGGTACCGGTTAACGAAATAATTCCCACCCTTTTCGGCCTTTCGGGTTGTTTTACCAACGGTTATAGAGCGTGGTCCACTCCCGAAGCCGGGTTTCCTCGGCTTCGGTGAGCTGGCCCGGCAACAGGCGCCAGAGCCAGTTGTTTTCGGTGCCCGCCGGGGTGTTGATCCGGGCCGTCTCGTCCAGCCCCAGGACATCCTGCACCGGCAGGATCACCGTTTTGGCTACCGACGCGTAAACGAGCTGCGCCAGGGCCAAGTGCACGTTGCTTTCGTTGACGGGTCGGCCAACGTACTGGTTTACTTTCTTCTGGATGTCCTTGCCTAAATCCTGACGGTACCAGCCCCGCGTCGTGTTGTTGTCGTGGGTGCCGGTGTAGGCGATAAAGTTTGTCGTGTAGTTGTGCGGAATGTGCGGTGACTGCGGCAATTCCTTGTGAAACGCAAACTGAATTACCTTCATGCCCGGTAGCTTGAACGCGTCCCGAAGTTCGTAGACCGATTCACTGATATCGCCGAGATCTTCGGCCACCAGCGCGAGCGTACCGAGTTCTTTTTCCAGCGCCTGGAAGAAATCGTTGCCGGGGCCGGGTCTCCACTCGCCCTTAATGGCGGTTTTCTCATCCGCCGGTACTTCCCAGTATTCATCCAGGGCGCGGAAATGGTCGATGCGTACGAGGTCGTACAGCTCGGCATTCTTCTGAATCCGCCGGATCCACCAGTCGTAATTGCGTTCTTTAAGCCGATCCCAGCGGAAAATGGGCATTCCCCAAAGCTGACCGTTGGCGTTGAAATAATCGGGCGGCACACCGGCCACCGATACCAGTTTGCCTGTTTCATCCAGACTGAAAATATCTGGGTGCGACCAGACATCGGCTGAATCGTAGCTTACGTAAAACGGCAGGTCGCCCAGCAGGTGAATGGCCTGGTCGTTGCAGTAGGTTTTGAGCCGGTGCCACTGGCGCGAAAACATAAACTGTTCCCACTTCACTTTTTCCATCGCTTCGGCCTGTTGCTCGGCAAAGGTTTTCAACGCATCGGGTTGCCGCAGACGGTATTCTTCCGGCCACTGAAACCAGGCCTTCCCCTGGTGCTGATCTTTGAGCGCCATGTAAAGCGCAAAGTCGTGGAGCCAGTGGTTTTCCTGTTCACAAAACGGCCGGAAGGCTTCCTGCAAAGCAGCATTCTCCCCGCTTTTGAAGGTTTGAAAAGCTTTTTCCAGCAATTCTTTCCGAACGTTTTCGGCGCCCGCATAATCCACTTTATCCTTGACGGGTAGCTTGCTGGCTTTCAAATCTTCCGGCGTTAGCAGACCGTCCTGCGCCAAGACTTCCGGACTCAGCAGGAGGATGTTTCCGGCCATGCTGGAGAAAGTGCTGTAAGGCGAGTGGCCCGTGCCCGCTTCGGTCGGGTTGAGCGGCAGAATTTGCCAGTAATGCTGACGGCTGCGGCTGAGAAAGTCGGCAAACGCCCAGGCTTCCGGTCCCATATCACCCACGCCAAAGGCCGACGGCAGGGAGGTAATGGGCAGCAACAGACCCGCACTGCGGCCGGTCAGGCTCGGCTGGAGGTGCAAAACCGCCAACGGCAGAGTCTGGAACAACTCCTTAACCGCCAGGGTGTCGGAAGCCAGGCCGGTGGTTTTGATAAAGACGTTTTTCCACTCGACGGGTGCATCCGGCGGTAGCACAATGCGGGTATCTTTCCAGTCCAGAGCCGTCACGGCTTTGTTTTGCTGCTGGCTCATAACGCCCAGGTGAAGCGGCACGACCACCACCACCCAATTTTGCCGTTGCCGACGCGCAAACGCCAGTACGTGGTCTTTGTAACGGCCCTCCACGGCTAGCGGGATGTATTGACCCTGCGCAAAAAGCTCGGGTTGTTGTTTCCGTTCGTTCAGCAGCGTGTGGGTCAGCCAGAGTTTGATGCGGGCATCGTACCGGTTTTCCCAGAGGGTTTCCAGCAACGCGGGGTCGGGTTCGGCGTCTTCCGCAGTAAGCTCGTCCAGCCATTGCAGGCGTTTTTCGTAGTCGACGGGTCGGCGGTTGTCCGGGTCGACGAGGCTGAAATCCCACAGTTCGCAGCCCTGATAAATGTCGGGAACCCCGGGACAGGTGGTTTTGAGGACAACCTGAGCCAGCGAATTGATGATGCCAAAATCGGCCACCTGCCGGTGGAATTTCTGGAAGCTTTTCCAGAACGGTTTTTTGGGGTTCAGCAACTGCCGAACAAAGTTTTTCGTCGCTTCCTCATACTCCGTATCGGGCGAATTCCAGTCGGAATGCACCTTGGCCTCCCGCAGGGCTTTCTCCAGGTACTGCTCCATCCGGTTGTCGAAATCATCGGCATCCTGACCGGGCATTGGATAAGCCCCCACCAGCGTCTGGTAGATAAAATATTCGTCGTTGGCGTCGGGCGCTCCGTTCTTTTTCAAACCGGCGTTGAGCTGCTGCCATTCCTGTACGGTTTTAACCCACAGATCGGGTTGGGCGGTCAGGGCGTTGAGCCGCGCCCGAACGTCCTCCCCGCGTTTGGTGTCGTGGGTCGAAGTACCGTTCAAGGCCAGGGGCCAGTGCTGCTGGCGTTCCTGCATGAGCCGGTGAAACTCGTTGGGGTCGGTCCCGAAAGCCTCCGGTGAATCGCCAACTTCGTTGTGCCCAATAAACCGGTTGTAGGTATACATCAGCGTGTCTTCGACGCCTTTCGCCATCAGCGGCCCCGACACCTGCATGCAGCGCTGGTAGAAATAGGCCACCTGCTGATTAAACGTTTCGTTTCCTTCCTGCGGCTTTTTCAGGAACACTTCTTCCAGCAGGTTAATGGCGGTTTTCAGTTCGGGTTTATCGTTCCGGACCTGATCCAGAATTTCCTGAACGGCCGTGGCCTCGGTTTGACCCAGCGGAAACTGGTTGCCGTAGTACCGGTACACGGGGCAATAAACCAGAAACGCGCCGATAGCCGCCTGCAGGCTGTCAACCGGCAGGATCGCCAGTGCATTTTCCTCCACCAGATTCAATTCCAGAAAATACCGGTACAGGTTATTCAGCTCGCCCCCCATGTGCTGATTGAGAATGGCGGCTTTTTTGTCCAGAACCTGCCGCTGAACGGGCGTTTTGTCGCCGGTGAGTTGTTGATACAACTGGGTAAAGGCGTCCTTGCCGGCCGGGTAGGTCAGCACGTTGTTGACCTGCGCCAGATACTCGTAGCCGGAAGTGCCTTGAATGGGCCAGGTAACGGGGAGTTCTTCGTTCAGTTCCAGAATTTTTTCAACGACGATGTACATCTCTTCCCCGACCAGTTCCCGCAGCCGTTCGAGGTACTGGGTGGGGTTGTACAGACCGTCGATGTGGTCGATTCGCAAACCGGTAAAAATTCCTTCTTCCAGCCAGGTTTTCAATTGCCGGTGAAAAGATGCGAAAACCGTTTCATCCTGAATGTTCAGGCCAATGAGGCTGTTGACCGTAAAAAAGCGCCGGAAATTGATTTGCTGCCCGGTTTCTTCGTACGACCCCAGCCGGTACACCTGCTCATCGGCCAGCTGCTGGAGTTGCTGCGGGTCTGCATTAATGACTTTCAGCCGGGCTTTGATATAATTTTTAATCGTCGCGTTTTTTAGCAGGGCCGTAAGCTGCTGGCGGAATTCAGTCATCGCCAAACCGTATGCTTCCGGTTCTTCCACGAGCTGCACCTGCCGGATCTGATCAATCAGTTGCCTGATGGCTTCGGGGGCCGGTTCATCCGTGGTTTGCAGGATGGTCGGGTAGGAACGTAACCGCAGGGGGTAGACGGAATCGTAGTACTGAAAGACCAGCCGACCGTCCTGGTAATGGACGGTAAGTTCCCGGTTTTTTATGACTTCCTCCAGCGGAGCGCCCAGAAACGGGACCAGCACCCGACCGTGAAAAAGCCGACTCGTCCAAGCGGTATCAAAAAAAGAAGCAAAGCGCGACAAGGGGCCTTTTTCCAGCACGTCCATCAGCCAGGGATTGTGCGGATGAAACGCCATGTGGTTTGGAACAATGTCCTGAAGCCAGCCAATTCCCTGGTTGCGGAGCCGCTTGCTGAGTGCTTTAAGTTGGTTTTCCGTGCCGATCTCCGGATCGACGCGCTCCGGATTGACCCCATCATACCCGTGCTGGCTACCCGGCACGGATTCAAAAATCGGCGACGCATACAGCGCGCCAATGCCTAGCTTTTCCAGGTAGGGAAGTATTTTTTCAACGTCTTTGAACGTAAAATCTTTATGAAACTGAATGCGGTACGTGGTAACGGGATTGTTCATACGTTTAAGTTGATCCGGCCTGCCCGTCGCCCTGAGACGGTGGCCTGTTGTATTTTCTAAAGGCAGACCCAGCTGAATGGTTTGCAGCCGGGAAGGCTAATTAGCGAACGGCACAGGGGCAGCCGGAACCGTGTTTGCATAAAAAGGCGGCAAGCAATCCTGCTGATTACCTGCCGCCTTCCTACGTTTTATGCGAGTCTGATTACTCGCCTTTAGCTTCTTCATTTACGGAACTTACCGCAATATCTGTCAGCAGGGAGTCGGTTTTCTTTTCTTCTTCTAGCGTGGTTTCCAGTAGTTTAGCGGCTTCCTTGTAGCCCAGTACGCCGGCCAGGGTTTTCAGCGTACCGTACGAAGCGATTTCGTAATGCTCCACTTTCTGAGCCGCCGAGATCAGGGCCACATCCCGCGTCAGGGTGCCATCCTCGGTATCACTGATGAGTTCTTCCGCTTCTTTAATCAGACCTTCCATGGCTTCGCATTTCTTGGCCGACGCTTTTTCGCCAACGCCTTCGAATACCTGCTCCAGACGCGTGATTTGTTTTTCGGTTTCGGCCAAATGTGTGTCGAAAGCCTCCCGCAACTGGTCGGAAGTTGCTGATTTCGCCATTTTAGTCAACGCCTTGGTCAGGTGTTTCTCGGCCCAATAAATGTCTTTCAATTCATCTACGAATAATTCCTTCAACTCGCCTTGATCGGTCGTTTCTTTTGACTTTGCCATTTCTTTTAAAGTTTGTTTACTCACAAAGTCTAACCGGCAAGCCCTTTTTTTGTTTACGTTTAAAAATCATCCGGACCAGCTCCCAGCAGCCGCGCAGCCAATTGGTGCCGGCGGCATCTGTCCCAAGGAGTCTGGCAAACAACTTTTTAGACCCTGAATTCGTATGAGTGAGGATTTGCACGGAAATGTTCCCGATTCTTTTCCCGTTGCCCTGGTGATTATTGACATGATCAATGACCTGGAATTTCCGGAAGGGGAAGCCTTTCTGGAACCGGCTACCAGAGCAGCCGGGAAAATCGCCGTTCTGAAAGAAAAAGCCCGTAAACAGAACATTCCGGTTATCTACGCCAACGACAATTTTGGCCGCTGGCGTTCGGATTTTACCGAAGTGGTTGATCACTGCCTGAACGACGGGGTGCGGGGGCAGCCGCTGGTCGAACTGCTTCGCCCGAATTCCGACGATTATTTTGTGCTCAAACCCAAGCATTCGGCCTTCTACGCCACCACGCTGGAAACGCTGCTGGAGTATTTGAAAGCCAAACGTTTAATCCTCACCGGAATCAGTGCGGACGTTTGTGTGCTGTTTTCGGCCAGCGATGCCTACATGCGCGAGTTTCAGTTGTACATCCCGTCGGATTGTGTGGCTTCCGGCTCCGCCCAGCACACCCAGGAAACCCTGGAGTACGTCGAGCGCGTTCTGAGCGCGGATACAACACCGTCCGATCAGCTTAACCTGGAGGAGCTTTGCCGGACCGGGGAGTGACGGCCCGCCCGGTGCGGTTCTGGAACGGTCAGGGAGCCTCGGGGGCCAGGAGCGGCAGGGCTACCGTGAAATACGTTTGATCGGAGGTGACGATGGGGTCGGTTTGGGCCAGGAGACGGTATTTGGCCAGAATATTCGACAGCCCCACCTGATTGGAGGCTACGCGCCCGGTTTTGCGCTGGAGGTTGTTGCGGACGATCAGCCGCCCGACCTGCGTGGTTTTGATTTCGATCAGCAGCGGTTTGTTGCTGTGGATGACGTTGTGCTTGACGGCATTTTCGACCAGCATCTGCAAGGTCAGCGGGGGGAGTTTGTAGGCCCTGAACGGTTCGGAAACTCCGATTTCCAGCCGGATGCCCGCGCCGTAGCGGGTTTTGAGCAGGTGAAAATACGACTGAATGAAGCCCAGCTCGGTTTCCAGCGTGGTCAGTTCGCCCTCGTTGGTCTGGAGTAAATACCGGTAGACTTTCGACATTTCATCCACAAATTCTTCGGCCCGCTCGGGTTCGTCGGCAATCAGCGAAGAGAGCGAATTGAGGCTGTTGAACAGAAAATGCGGGTTTACCTGGCTTTTCAGACTTTCGTACTGGCTTTGCAGATTCACTTTTTTCAGCTGCTCTTTTTCCAGCGTGTTTTCCCGCCATTTGTTGAGGGAATAAACGCCCTCATCAATGCCGACCGACACCAGATTGGCCAGTAGATTGATTAGCAGGATTTGCCAGGTGGCGGCTGGGTTGTGCTGATACCCAAACAGGTGGAAGGTGTCGTACAGGAAAATGCCACCCAGAATGAAAAACGGCGTAACCAGCATAAATACCAGCAGCAGGCGCCAGACCCGCTGCCAGGTCTGGCCGATGTTGGGGTACCGCCGAACAACGAGTTGCGTCAGCTGATCGAGGGAGAACAGACAGGCGCTGCCAATGGTCAGATTCAGCAGGGTCGCGGCTACAAACGTCCGCCAATCCGCCAAATACCGATCGCCGACCACCCAGTAGGAAATGATCGGAATAAACCAGGGAAACAGCAGCAGAAAGTGCCACTGACTCTGTTTCCGAAGACGCGGTACACGACGAAACAAATCAAAAAAAGAGGACTGCATAAATCGACCGTATCCACTGAATGTAACGGTTTGGGAGACGCCCAACACGGCCTTCGTGGATTAGTTGCTCAAATTTCGGTCTGAATTGCGAAAAGCGGTGTCTGAATTGCGGTTTATTTAACACCTGGTCACGGCCGGGCGGGTTGCGAAACCAGCAAGGGCAGCGAAACCTCGAAATGCGTGTCGGTTTCCTGCACGCGCACTTCTTCCGGTGTGAGCTGCCGGAACTTGGCCAGCAAATTGGTTAGTTTGGCCTGGGAGAGGTCCATTTTGACGGTTTTTCGCTGCAAATTATTCCGAATTAGTAAACGCCGGTCCTGCGTGGTTTGGATTGTGATGAACAGCGGCCGGCTGGCGCTCATGATGTTGTGTTTGATAGCGTTATCAATCAGAGTCTGGAGGCTCAAAGGCGGTAACAGATGATCCAGCAACGTAGCATCGGTAGAGTGATCAATGCGCAGACCGGAGCCATAACGGGTTTGCAACAGATCGACGTAATTGGCCATGAATTCCAGTTCCGTTTGCAGGCTAACCAGCTCGCGGGTATTGGACTGAAGCAAGTACCGGTATACTTTAGAAAGCTGGTCGACAAACTGTTCGGCCCGCTGCTGATCTTCGCCGATGAGCGAGGAGAGCGAAGTCAGGCTGTTGAAGAGAAAGTGGGGATTAATTTTCAGCTTCAGCGTATCGAGCTGGTGCTGGAGAGTGGCCTGCCGAAGCTGTTCATTTTCGGTTTGGTCGAGGTGCCACTGCCGGTAGGTATAAAACACATTCAGCGCTACGCAGAAGCAGAGGTCAAACACCAGTCCCAGGACCAGAATGGGGCGGACCGTCTGCCAGTCCAGCGTAACGCCCAGACTGGGGAAGAGGCTGTAGGTAAACAAATCCAGCACCGCCAGGCCAACGGTAAGCCCACCCACCAGCACCAGCATGACGAGGGTGCGCCGGGTGGCCCGCTCAACCCCGGGAAACCGGCGAAGGACCCAGCGTACGGCCAGCGTCAGGGTAATCACCGATAGCCAGTAAAGGAAAAAAATAACCGCGGTACCGAGGAGGAATACCCGCCCGTCTTGAAAGTAGTTGGGGCCAAGGAAAAAGTAGTTGCCGACGGGAAACAGGATCGGCATCATCAGAATGTGATACCAAAGTTCCCAGCGGGAGAAAAATGCGGTTGAGCGCCGGTAAACCTTTTGAATCATGCGCAAAGAACGTCGGATCGCCCCGTTCTGTCAAATTTTCTCCCAAGTTACTCTTTTTGAAAGATGCTTCAAACGGGTGACGCAAACCGTTGCCGGAGAGAGACGCGAAAAAGGCGCTGGACGGGTGAAGTCAGAAACTTGATGATCCGCTTGCCGGGAAAACCGACTGCGGTGACCTGCAATGACCAGCGAACCTTTCATTGCGCCGGTTTTTACACAGTATTCAGAAGGTAGGTTGATTTGTTTGTCAATTTTGGGACATCTTTGCACCGTTTCTTTTGTTGCCATTAGCCTAATCCCATGACCTTTCAATCCCAGACTGCAATTGTTACCGGCGCGGGTATTGGCATTGGCTTTGCCATTGCCCGCGATCTGGCCCGCCAGGGGGCTTCTGTTTTACTCAATGACCTCGACGAGACCCTCGCCCACCGGGCAGCCGCCACCATCCGGCAGGAGGGAGGAACGTGTCTGGCTTATCCGGGTGATGTTTCCGATGTCAGTTTCATTGAATCGATGGTCGAAAAAGCCGTTGCCGAATTTGGCAAACTGACCATCGCGGTCGCCAACGCCGGCATCACCATTTTTGGCGATTTTTTTGATTACCAGCCCGCTAATTTCCAGCAGGTGGTCAACCTGAACCTGAGGGGAAGCTTCTTTCTGACCCAACTGGCCGCCCGTCAGATGCGGGTGCAGCAGGAGGGAGGCAGTGTGTTGCTAATGTCGTCGGTAACGGGGCATCAGGCTCATCCCGGCCTGGCCGCTTACGGCATGACCAAAGCCGCGCTGGAAATGCTGGCCAAAAACCTGGTGCTGGAACTGTCGCCCTACGGCATCAACATCAATGCCGTGGCACCGGGGGCAACGCAGACAGAGCGTACCCTGGATGACCCGACGTACGTGCCGATCTGGTCGCGCATTACGCCGATGGGCCGCCCCGCGACGGTCGATGATATTTCCAACGCGGCCCTGTTTCTGGTCTCTCCCCAATCCCGTCACATCACCGGGCAGAGTCTGGTGGTCGACGGCGGCTGGACGGCGGTAAGCCCCCCACCCGTTGCGGGTGAGTAAAACGCGGACACTAGCTGTCTGCCGATCCGGTTTTACTCTTCTGACAGAGTAAAACCGTTTCTACTTCCGGCCCAGCGTGATCAGCACGACACCCGTGAGAATAATCAGGGCGGCCAGAATCGAAGAACTCGTCAGGGCCTCACCGGCAAATGCCCAGCCCAGCAGCATAGCAACAACGGGATTGACATACGCGTAGGTGGAAACCAGTTGCGGAGAAGCGTTGCGGGCCAGCCAGGCAAAAGACGAAAAGCCGATGATGGAGCCGAAGATGATCAGATAGATCAGCGAACCGATGGCCTTTACGGGCGCATCGCCAATGCTCGTGGGAGTCACGTTTTCCGTCAACATGCTGAACAGAAAAAGCACCAGACCACCTACCAGCATCTGAACGGCACTGGAAATTAATTGAGAAGGCAGGCTCAGTTTTCCCGAAAGCAGCGTACCAACCGCCCAGGAGATGTTGGCGACCATGATCAGGCCAATGCCCAGCCAGGTGTTGGCGGTGGATGTAACGCCCGTACCCGTCGGTTGCACCAGCAACGAAACGCCCAGCAGACCCACCAGCAGCCCCGCCAGTGATAGGTTGGTGGGCCGGATATGGCCAAAACTGATCCAGTTAAACAGAATGATGAAGAGGGGAACCGTTGCCGCCAGCAGCGCGGCAATGCTCGTAGGAACGTATTGCAGGGCCACCGACATACACCCGTTGGCGATGGTCAGCAGCAGTACGCCAATCAGACCCGCCGACGTCCATTGCTTCAGCGTGGGAGCGGGCAGACCGGAAAGCCGGGCGTACAGGTACAGAATGAGTCCCGCCGTGCTGAGCCGCAGGGACGCCATATAAAGCGGGGGCATCCGTTCGGTCATGAAGTGGATGAATAGATAGGTTGATCCCCACAAGGTATACACGGAGGCCAAGGCCATCCAAAGCGTTAACCGGGGTGACTGAATTTTCTTAAGAAGGACGGTATTCATGGCGTACTCTATTTGCTGTTACTGTTACAACAGCAAAGAAATAGAAATATTCCCAGAGCTTAGCCTTAAATTTTTTTAATGGAAATGATTAATTTTAATAATAGTCAGAATGCTCTTCTGGCATTAATTGTAATTCGTGTTGGTGATCAGTGAAAAAGGAATTTTCTCGGTGATTGTGAAGTGAACCGTGTTGTCAAGAACCTGGCGGTAGCGATAGATGTACATTACAAACAGTGCATCAAACACCGCCGGATCGTTGGTAGTCTTTAATTGACGCAACAGCTCATTGACATAAAGCGTATCGTTCATCGGTTGAAAAGTTTTGATAAGGATAAAAATTAAGGTTTTATCCGATTAGGATTCAAACCAGTTTTTCAAGGAAGGATAGGTATGGAGTAAATGTTCAACAAAGGCGCTGGTCTGTTCGTTGACGGTTTTCAGGGTATCGGTGTGTTGGTTAAACCGGCTAAGCGTTTCGCTCTTTTTGTTGGAAAGCCGGTGGGAAGTTGACGGTAAATCCTGGATTAAATCGGCAATGGTGTTGATTAGTAACTCTTTTAAGCGGAGCAGATCCCGGAAGGTTTCTTCCGGAATAAGTAGACGCTCGCTTTGCGCTTCAGCAAAGTTTAAAAAATGAAAATTTTGATAAATTTCATCGGCGGCTTCTCCCCATTGCGGCAATAAGTTTTTGAAAGAAGCAATCGAATCAGGGCTTTGATGGCTACACATCGGATCGTTTACTTTATTTTAAGGCTTTGATTATTAAGTATTTATTATTGTATTATCCATTTTGATCTTTATTTAGATGCTGCCCCAGGTTAAAAGTAACAGCAGGTTTTGGAGCTTCTTTAAAATTTGATAAAAGCCCGCGGCAAGGCTATTACTCGTCGGTAGTAACTGAGCATAACGTGTAGTGGAAGTTGTTTTGCCAGACAAATATAAATTACTCTGGTGTTAGGTTGGTATAACCAATTTGCCGTCGGGCAAGCGAACCGCCGTTCGGCCGGGACTATGAACCAGATAGTCATGAAGTTAACCAAGAAGAAGAGCACAATGTCCGAGAACGGGGGGCTTGTCCATAAAAAAAGAGCCGGAAGTGGATGCTTCCGGCTCTTGGTACTGGCCTTACGGTCAGCTGAGAATTATCGATTACAAATCGGCAATAGTCTTATTGATTTCGTCTTTCGTTTTACCAGTTTTCTGCTGGAGTTTGCCCCACATTTCGTCTTCTTTACCTTCTTCGTACGTCAGATCGTCGTCGGTCAAATCACCATAGGCTTGTTTGATTTTGCCTTTTAGCTCATTCCAGCCACCTTTTATGGTCGTCTCGTTCATGGTTGATAACTGTTTTCTGTGTGAATTGATAGTGATACAATTACAAAGAATTGTACTATAATAACCGAGCGTCTGCTGAATTGTTTAAAAAATGAAGCAAGTGAGGCAATTTTCTGAAATCGGAGGCTATTCAATTCGAGTCCAGGTTTGCGTTTTACCGAGCAACGAAATGCCTACATAGCCCCGAACGTCGAGTGTGTTAGGATTTTTCAGGGTTAGCTTACAGTTGTATTCTTTCCCATCCTCCGGATTATAAATCAGGCCATTTTCCCAGACGCGGCCGCCGTCGAAACTAAAATCCTGCATAACGTCCAGGCCGACCAAAGGCCGGGAACGCAGGTTGGTTTCGCTGTTTCGCCGGTCGGTACGGGGTTTGCCGGTGGCCGGGTCGGTGGGCTCTTTCAGCCAGACCAGTTTGCCAAAATATTTATCCCCTTTTTTGTAGATCTGAATGCGCCCCTGCTTGGTTCCGTTGAGCCAGGTACCCAAAACGGCGTCCGAACTATACTGAGGAGTGGGTTTAAAAGCAGTTAAAATGCTGGTGGTCAGAAGTAATAGGGCAAGCCAACGTAACGGTTTCATTCCTTTTTAGGGTGTTGATGGAACTTCCAGATCAAGTACGGTATTAAACGTAAAAATAAACAAAAAATGTGTCTCCGGAAATGGCCTGATTTTGCGGATTTCCGCTGATTTTTGCACGGCTGATTTCACAGGTTCCCGGAGAACCCATTGCCCAAGATGCTATGATCAAACTTGACCCAACCCGCACCTATCCGCACGAAACCGAGTCGCGGACCATCGTCCGGTTTCAGGACTGCGACCCGTTACAGCACCTGAACAACGCGAAATACCTCGACTACTATTTCAACGCCCGCGAAGATCAGGTGGCTACTCAATATAACTTCAGTCCGCTGCAGTTGTTTCGCGAATACAAAACCAGTTGGGTGGTTTATCAACACCAGATTGCTTACGTGCGCCCGGCCATGGTGAGTGAGTGGATTCGGATTGTCTCCCGCATCATCCATTACGACGAGGACACAATGATCACGGAGTATTATATGACTGACGACTCGCGCAGGCAATTGAAAAATGTCTTGTGGATGACTTCAAAGTACGTTAGCGTTGTCACCGGCAAGCGCATTCCGCATAACCCGGAAGTGATGGCCTTTCTCGACGCCATCTGCATGAAGAATGTCGATTTTCACAACCTCAATTTCAATGACCGAATCCGGCAGATCAAGGAGCAACTGGCGCAGGACGGCAGTGAAGGCGTAAACGACTGAAGAGAAGACGGGATGAAGCGCAGAGAAGGAGGGAAAAGGCAAGGGGCAACCTCTTCTTTTCCCTCTTTAGAATTGTCAATAGAATACCTCCGTTTTGTTGCCCTCAAGCTGTTTAAGCAGATTAGCCGAAACGGTTTTCTGTTCGCTGACGGGATTACCCCGGATAAAAAGCTTCTTCAATGTATGCAGCTGGCTCATCTGCACCGGCAATTCGGTCAGCCGGTTGTGGCTGATGTCGAATTCTTCCAGATTCGGCAGCGTCAGGACCTGCTGGGGAACGGTTACGAAAGCATTGTGACCAATGTCGAGGGTTCGTAAATAATTGAGTTTCTCCGAACTGGCGGGCAGACTGGCCAGAAAATTATGGTGGGCATAGAGCTCCTGGAGTTTCCGCAGCCGCCCCAGTTGCCGGGGTAATTCGTTGAGTTTGTTGTTGGAGAGGGCCAATTGCTGCAAACGTCGCATCCGGCATGCCGACTCGGGCAGCGTCCTGAGGTTGTTGTAATACAGGTCCAGTACTTCCAGGCGTTTCAGGCGGCTGATGCTGGCGGGGAGTTCGTTTAACCGGGCGTGGTACAAATTAAGGTCTTTCAGTCGGCGTATCCGGCGCAGAGGAGCGGTATTTAGCCCACCCGAAAAATTGTTGAAACCCAGCCAGAGACTTTCCAGCCGGCGGTTCTTGGTAATGGCTTTCGGAACCGCCGTAAGGCCGGTTGATTGAATATTGAGAATTTTCAGGTGTTTATTGCGGACCACGTGCAGTCCATCGCTGCCCAGCGGATTGTACGACGCATCCAGTTGACGCAGTTTCGGCATCGTAAACACTCTTTCGGGGATCGTGCGAATCCCGTTGATGCTCAGGTCCAGGACTTCCAGGTTCGGGAACCGGTAGATCACCTCCGGTACTTCCGTCAACTCGAGCGTGTTAAAAACCAGGTGTTTAACGGTATCCGGCCGGGTGGTTTTTTCGGCCTGTTCGAGGGTGGTCAGAATGCCCGGACCCCGGCGTAGCTTGCGCCGTGAGGGCAATTTGCCGACCGCCATACCGGATGAATACCGATACGGTTTGTCGCCGGTAACGGGAAATCGATAACTCGAAAACCATTGGCACAACACGGGGTCCATCCGTTCCTTAAACCGTTTTAGGGCTAGACTATCCGGAGCTTTGGGGGAAAGATTGGTTGAAAATTCATGGTAAACTTTATTCAGCGAACCATCCGGATTGGCGTAGAGGTGGACAATCAGGTAACAGGTCGTGTCCTGCAACAGCCCGGCCTTTTTAAAGAATTGGTTAACATCTTTCTCGACCTGGGTGTACAACTCAAACCGTTTCTTTTCGCCGGGTGTCCATTCGTCCGGCAACCGGGGGCCGGTGGCAATTGGTGCCGTCCCAAAAGTCGGGTCTATGACTTTATCCACGGCTATATACTCTTTCTCCAGTTTTTTAACGGTAACTTTATGCTCGGCTTGGGTCAGGCACACCGTTTGAGCCAGTGTACTGCCCGAAATAAATACGGCAAGGAGAGTTCGGAAGAAAGTAGACATTGCTAGAACGATCTTTTTAGGTGTATAACGGTAAATATAGTTTTAAATTTCAATAAGTTTTCTTCTTTCCGCATAAAAGCACCTGAATAAAAATTAACACTTGTTACGAAAGTTTTCGTACGTAGGACTTGACTTCTACGAACGGTTTCGTATATATTTGTTACGAACAATTTCGTACAACGCCACACGCCGTCAGCGGCTGATCCGAACAGTAAACGTAAATTCATGAAACCAACGGAATCTGAACTGGAAATTTTGCAGGTATTGTGGGCCAAAGGACCCAGTACCGTACGGCAGGTGAACGACCACCTGAGCCAGACCAAAGACGTGGGCTACACAACCACTCTGAAGCTCATGCAGATTATGCACGACAAGAGGCTGCTCAGCCGCACCGAAGAAGGCCGTTACCACATCTACCAGGCGCTGGTCGATGAAAAGGAGACCCAGCAGCATTTGCTCGATCGCTTCGTCGACACGGCTTTTCGGGGATCGGCCATGAAGCTGGTCATGCAGGCGCTGGGCAACAGCAAAGCAACTCCGCAGGAACTGGAGGAATTGAAAAAGCTGATCAATAACCTGAATCCGTCTTCCAACAACGAATCCCGATGAACACCTTTTCCCTGTTTTCCGAACCGTTCACCAATGCGCTGGGCTGGGCCTTGGTGCACACACTCTGGCAGGCTACGCTACTCGTTGCGGTGACCGCCCTGGTTTTACGACTGACCCAGCAGCAGCCCGCTTCCGTCCGCTACAGCATCAGCATCGGGGCTCTGGCGTTCCAGTTTCTGACTTTTTTGGTCACAGGCTGGGTATCCTACGAACCCGTTCGGGCGAGTATGGCAATCGGGAGCGAGCAACCCGCCCCGGCAACGCAAACTACCCTGATGTTGAACCTGCCCGCTACCAGCGACTGGCTGGACGATCTGACGGCCGGGTTGAATCAGTACGTACCGTTGCTGGTAACGATCTGGCTCGTTGGCACAATTGTACTGCTCGTTCGTTTGCTGGGCGGCTGGGTGTTTGTGCAGCGACTAACGCGCCGAAACATCAATCCCGCCCCGGAAGCCTGGCAGAATTACCTGCAACAGATAGCCCGGCAACTAGGAATTTCGGACGCCGTTCGGCTGATGGAATCCACCGAAATAACCGTGCCGATGACGATCGGCTGGCTGAAACCCGTCGTGCTGATTCCCATCGGATTGCTGGCGGGTTTGTCGCCCCGGCAGGTGGAAGCGGTGCTGGCGCACGAACTGGCCCACATCCGGCGGTATGACTACCTGGTCAACCTGTTGCAGTCCGTTGTCGAGATCGTGTTGTTTTTCCACCCGGCGGTCTGGTGGCTGTCGGCCCGGATTCGGGAAGAACGCGAACACTGCTGCGACGACGTTGCCATCCAACTATGCGGAGAGCGGGCCAGTCTGGCGCAGGCGCTGGTCCACATCGAAGAACGTCGGCAGGCGGTGGCAACCACACCGTCGCTGGCAATGGCCTTCGGAGCGCGCCGACCGTCTTTTCTGCAGCGGGTAAAACGGGTGATTGGCCTACGGGAACCGCAGGCCGCATCACGACCGAACGGGTTGGCGGTGGCGGGTTTTCTGGTCCTGCTGGCGGGTTTGGTGACGGCTCAGCACCGCCATCGGTCGGGTCACGTCAACCGCCCGGCCACCGATTCAATGATGATCAACACCTGGCCGGAGTTCGCGGCCGTCGGGCCGTTCGTGGCGCAGGATACGAACGGAAGGCAACCGTTGGTGCCGTTGGTTGTAATAGAAAACGACACGATCGATCCGGTTGAACGAGCCCACATTGAAAGCCAAATTGAAGAACAGGTTCAGGAAATGGAGCGCTTGGGACAGGAGATGGAAGAAATGCAACTGGAGAAGTTTGACAAGCAGTTGGAGCTTCAGCATCGGGCGCTGGAACTCAACAATCAGGAAATGGAGAAGCTGCACGAGAAGCTTGAAAAGCTTCATACTGACCTGGATGGCAACCTACAACGATCCGTTGAACTTGAGTTAAAGCAATCGCGGCTAAATGGGAAATTAAGTGAAGCCGAGAGCAAACTGCTCGAAAAATCGAAGGCCATGGCGGCCCGGGCACAGCAACAAATCGAACAGGTTAATTCCGGCGAAATGGCCAGGCTTCAAAAGAAGATGCAAGCGCTGCTCGAAGGACCCATGAAGGCGCACCAGGACACCATGAAAACCTACATGGAGCGGGTATTTAAAGACCATAACATCCTCGTTGCCCAACTGACCCGGGAAGCTCGCAAACTGGATTCGCTGCGTGAAAAACTGCCTCCTGTTCCGGCCATCGCACCAACGCCCGATGTGCGGCCAATTCCAGCCGCTCCCGCAGCCCCGGCCAGAGTCCCCGGTCCGGCCCGCGCGGACAAACCGGCGAAGGGCAAGAAGGGTGAGTACTGGTACAACGGCAAACGCTACGATAACCCGGCGGACATGCCAGCCGCTCCCGCACCCCCGATTCCGCCCGCGGAGCCCAGTCCGGCCACCGTTGCCGATCCTGTTGCGCCGGCAGTTGCTCCGGCGGTCCCGACCCCGCCCCAGTTTGAAGCCGTCCCGGATGCTCCGGCCGCGCCCAGGGCGCCCAAGTCCGGCAAGAAAGGCCGGCACACCAAAACGGAAGATTGAAACCCGGAGGAGGAGAGGAGCAGGGCTCTTTTCCTCCTTCTTACTTAAACGCAGCCCGGCGCAACCGGTCGTTAATGGCCCGGCCCAAACCCGTTTCGGGCAGCAACTCCGCCACAATCACCTCAACATCCAGCGCATCCAGCGCGCGCATGGCGGCAAACAGATTTTTGGCCGCTTCGTTTAGATCCCCCGTTACAGAAAGAAGCTGCTGATTTTCCAGCGGAATCAGGCGCGTCAGTTCATCAAACGCCAGCACGCCGATCCGTTCCGGTTTATGCATCTTTAGTACTTCCTGCGGAGTTTTTAGCAACAACGGTTTGCGGGGGGCGTAGTGACTGCTCAGCATCCCCGGCGCTTTCGGGTTGGAGGTCGAATGGCTGCGTACGGCTATTCTGCCGAGAACCGCTTCCAGTTTTTCCAATGTCATGCCGCCCAGTCGATACACGATGGGGCCGCCTTCGCTGAAGCCAAGAATGGTTGATTCGATGCCTACTTGCGCGGATCCGCCGTCGAGCACGTACGGAATTTGGTCGCCCAACTGCTGGGCCACATGGCGGGCGGTGGTGGGACTGATGTAACCGAACGGGTTGGCGCTCGGAGCCGCCAGCGGAAAATCCAGGATCGACAGCAGTTTCAAGGCCAGCGGATGGTGGGGAATCCGGATGGCTACCGTATCCAGCCCCGATGAAACCAGGTCGGGAATGACGGATTTCTTCGGTAACAGCATCGTGACGGGCCCCGGCCAGAACCGCTCGGCCACCAGCCGGGCCTTTTCCGGAATGGCCGTAACGAACGTTTCGACCTTGTCCAGCGAGTCGGTATGAACGATGAGCGGATCGAAGGAAGGTCGGTTTTTTACCTTGAAAATCTTCACCACGGCATCCGGATTGAGCGCATTTCCGGCCAGTCCGTATACTGTTTCGGTGGGCATACCAATCACCTCACCCTGTTCCAGCAGCTCTTTTGCCTTCTGAACGTCAGTTCCTACTTGTACCATGCTGCAAAGGTACGGATTTCCGGTGAAGTGCTCCAGGTGGTTTCCACGAGGGAGCGGCTCTTGGAAGCTGGCGTATCAAAACCTGGCAGGCCTACTTGGGCTCACAGGGTATCCGCGGGAGGAGCTGAGCGCACCACGCTGCCCCCCACTGCGCCCGTCAGCAGGATAGCAGGTCTTGAAACAGCTAGCCTTGCTGGCTGAGAAACAATGACTCCTGAAAAAATCAGCTTGCTTCCGTAGTCTTTTTGAAGTAATTCAGCGTATGGTTGGGTAGAGAAAAGCTGACATTTATATCCAAAAGAATGGATAATTAGCGTATTCGGTATTACTTTTAGCTGGTTTTTTACGATTCAATCTTGGTGACCTACTCACTAAACCAAAATTCAATGGATGTTCCACAAATAAAGAAGGCAGCGCAAGTTTACGACGTTGTCATTGTTGGCTCAGGAGCCGGGGGCGGTATGGCAGCTTATCAGTTGTCCAAGGCCGGTGCTACCGTTGCTCTGCTGGAAGCCGGAGGCTATTTCGACCCTGCTGATCCGAAGTACATTAACCAATTAAAATGGGTGTATGAATCGCCCCGGCGCGGAGCCGGAACTACCCGGGCATTTGGTGATTTTGATGCGGCCTGGGGTGGTTGGGAAATTGAAGGTGAACCGTATTCGGCGGTTAAAGGAACTGAATTTCACTGGTTTCGTTCCCGGATGCTTGGCGGCCGGACGAACCACTGGGGCCGGATTTCGTTGCGCATGGGACCCGATGATTTCAAGCGGAAGTCATTAACGGGGATTGGTGAAGACTGGCCGTTGAGCTACGAAGATTACGCGCCTTATTACGACAAAGTAGATGATCTGATCGGGGTTTTTGGCTCCAAAGAAGGGCTGCGGGATGCACCCGATGGCCGCTTCCTGCCGCCACCAAAACCGCGTCTGCACGAATTGATGATTAAGAAAGCGGGTAAGAGCATTGGGGTGCCGGTGATTCCCTCCCGTCTTTCGATTCTGACCAAGCCCATCCATGATCGGGGGGGATGTTTCTACTGTTCACAATGTGGCCGGGCCTGTCAGGCTTATGCCGACTTCTCGTCCTCGTCGGTCTTGTGTATTCCGGCGGTGAAAACCGGCAAAGTGAAGCTGATCAACAACGCCATGGCGCGTGAAGTTTTGACCGATGCCAAAACCGGTTTGGCCAATGGCGTTTCGTACGTTGATACATTAACGTTAACCGAGCAGTCGGTTATGGGGAAAGTGGTCGTGCTGGCCGCCAGTACCTGCGAAACCGCCCGCTTGCTGCTCAACTCCAAATCGCCCCGGTTCCAGAATGGTCTGGCCAACTCCAGCGGGGTGGTGGGCAAATACCTGAACGACTCCACGGGTGCTTCGCGCAGTGCGTTCATCCCGGCGCTGATGGACCGCAAACGGTACAACGAAGACGGCGTGGGCGGGGCACACGTCTATTCACCCTGGTGGCTGGATAACAAAAAACTCGACTTCCCGCGTGGTTATCACATCGAGTACGGCGGTGGTATGGGGATGCCCATGTACGGTTTTGGCTTCGGTATGGAAGGCCGCAACAACCTGGTGCCGGGTCGGGATGGCAAACCGAAAGAAGCGGGTGGCTACGGAGCCGACCTGAAAGACGACTTCCGCCGGTTCTACGGCGCCAACATCGGCATGGCCGGTCGCGGTGAACCCGTCCCGCTGGAAAGCAACTACTGCGAAATCGACCCCAACACCGTTGACCGGTACGGGATTCCGACGCTGCGGTTTAACTACAAGTGGTCGGACGCCGAGATCAAGCAGGCCAAACACATGCAGGATACGTTCGAAGAGATCATCCATGCTATGGGCGGTATTCCGCTGGGCAAAAAACCCGGTCCGGAAAACAATTACGGTCTGGAAGCTCCCGGAAAGATCATCCACGAAATTGGAACGGCCCGGATGGGGAACGACCCGAAAAACTCGGTGTTGAACAAGTACTCGCAGGCGCACGACGTTAAAAACCTGTTCATCGTGGATGCTGCGGCTTTCCCGTCGCAGGGTGATAAAAACGTAACGTGGACGATCCTGGCCAACTCCTGGCGGACTTCCGACTACATTATCGACCAAGTCAAACAGAAAAATATCTAAACTCTGATCCCCTCTGATGCCCCCTGATTCGCTTTGTCTAATTAGTGATTACACCGAGTTGATCAGGGAGCTTCAGAGAGAATCGGGAAATCTCAGACTATGAAACGCAGAGATTCTCTCAAGGCCATTACCTTAAGCAGTTTGGGGTTTGCCGGGTTAAACCCGCAGATTGCCGCTGCCGAGTCGATTGCCCCACCGGATGTTAAGCCGGTGAAAATTCCCGGGGGTCGGCAGAAATTTGAAGCCGAGCGCGATGCCAAACTGAACGCCGACAAGTTTTTCACGCCCCACGAACTGCGGACCGTTACGGTGTTGGGCGACATCATCATTCCGGCCGATGCAAAATCCGGCAGCGCTTCACAGGCGGGGGTTCCGGCGTTCATCGAGTTCATGATGAAAGACCAACCCCAGTGGCAGACGCCGATGCGGGGCGGTATTCGCTGGCTCGACAACGTGTGTGTCAAGCGGTTTGAAAAGAAATTTGCCGATTGCCCTAAAGCGCAGCAAATCGAAATCATCGACGAAATTGCCTATCCGGCCAAAGCCAAACCAAACATGTCGCAGGGCGTTGCCTTTTTTAACATGATGCGCGGTTTTGTTGCTACAGGCTTTTTTACCAGCCCCGTCGGCATTAAAGACCTGGGATACGTCGGCAACACACCCAACCAGTGGGAAGGCGTTCCGGCGGACGTACTCAAGCAGTACAACCTGAGCTACGACGAATAGGTAAGAATGATGAGTTAAGAGTTATGAGTTGGCGGATGCACCCCTTGATGGGAAGCGTTAACTCATAATTCTTAACTCTTAACTTTTCACTCACTTATGTCTTCCCGACGGATATTTTTGCAGCAAGCGGGTTTGGCGGCCTCGTCGCTGGCGTTTTCGCCGTTGACCCTTGCGCAGTCCCCCAAAAAAGACCGACTGGGCGTGGCGCTGGTCGGCCTGGGCTATTACAGCACCGATTTGCTGGCGCCGGCTTTGCAGCTCACCAAAAATTGCTACCTGGCTGGTGTTGTGACCGGAACGCCCTCAAAAGCCGAGCAGTGGATCAAGAAGTACAACATTCCCGAAAAGAATGTGTACAGCTACGACAACTTCGACAAAATCGCGGACAACCCGGATATTGACGTCGTGTACGTGGTTCTGCCGCCGTCGATGCACCGTGAGTACGTTATCCGGGCGGCCAAGGCGGGCAAGCACGTCTGGGTCGAAAAACCGATGGCTATTACGGAGAAGGAGTGCCAGGACATGATTGATGCCTGCAAGCAGAACAAGCGGCTGCTGGCCGTTGGTTACCGGCTGCAGCACGAACCCAACACGCAGGAATGGATGAAGTTTCTGCGGGATGGTAAAATCGGCAAGATCAAAATGGTCAGTTGCTCGGCGGGGTACAACGACAACCGGACCACCCACTGGAAGCAGAAAAAGGAAATGGGCGGGGGCGTCATGTACGACATGGGCGTCTACGTTTTGCAGGGCGCACGGCTGGCAACGGGCGAGGAGCCGATTTCGGTCACGGCCCAGCAGTTTACAACTCGTCCGGAAATTTACAAGAACGGGCTGGACGAAACCACGATGGCCCAGCTGGTTTTTCCGAGTGGGGCGCGGGCGGCCGTCCAAACCAGTTTTGGAATGAACATGAACTTTCTGCACGTCACGGGCGAAAAGGGATTCCTGAAAACAGAACCGTATTCGGCCTATAACGGGCAGAAGGGGGAGGCTTCCGGCGGGGTGAAGATCGAACACCCGTATGAGGTGCCCCGGCAGCAGGCCATGCAGATGGACGACGATGCCGCGGCCATAATGAACAACAAACCGCTGATTGCCCCCGGCGAAGAAGGCATGCGCGACATCCGCATTGTTGAAGCAATCTACCGGGCGGCCAAATCTGGTCAATCGGTGAAATTAACGTAGGTATTAAGTAGAAAAATCAATGAGTGACGCAGGGATTGTACGGTATTTAGTCGGGATTCTCTGCGTCATTTTCTTTTCCATCCCTTCGCTTCCCTGCCGGGCCCAAGTCGACGAGTGCAACCCGGGTCCCGGCCAGTTAACAGGTTCCTTCCTGATTGCATCCGGCATTGGCTGTGTTCCCTTGAAAATTACTGCGATCAGCGGGCTACCGGAGGTAAAAAATGTCCGCTATGTTTACAATTACCAGGGCGGGGCGGTTCAGGAGTCGGATCTGAGCCGTGATTCCGTGTATACCTTCACCAAACCCGGTCTGTACCGCGTGTTGCAATATGCCGAGCAGAATGGGAAACAACTTCGGGCCTGTGCCATTGTGCAGGTTTACGATACCCTGCCGCCCGAGCTGGCGGTGGCGGGCTGCCTGAACCGGGTGACCCTAACCGTTCCAAAAGCGGCTGACTACCAGTACGATTGGTATACCGTTGATTGGGGCGATGGAACGAAGGAGCAGCTTGACGGGGTCAGCCCCGTTGGCATTCACTCGTACGCCGATAACAGGCAACGACTCATTACCGTGCGTGGGGTGCATTTGTACGGCAACTGCGGAGGAACCGCGCAGGTACAGTTCCGGCCTTCCCAAAAAGCAGAAACTCCCGTTATTGATCAGGTCCGGGCAGTTGGACCCAGATCCCTTGAACTGACGTTTACCAATCCGGGCGGCAACCCGGTCTGGCTGGAACAACGCGCTCCGTCAGGAACATTCGAACGGGTGGTGCGTTTCGATGAAACGTTGAAAACCACCTTTCAGATGGACGCCGACACGGCGGCACCGGTTTGTTTCCGGCTTGCTCTGGCCGACACCTGTCTCCAGACACCGCCTTCCGCCGAGGTTTGTTATAATCCGCCTAAACCGCCCGATCCGACTCCGGTGCCTGACTCCACGGTTTTCATGCCCGACGCATTCAGCCCCAACGCCGACGGGATCAATGATCGCTTTCTGCCGCAGGGGTTGCTGAGCGGTAAGCTGCGTCTGACGGTCTATAACCGCTGGGGCGAAGTGGTGTTTCGGGCGGAAGACGCCCGCGACGGGTGGGACGGCCGGCAGCGCGATCAGCCGTTGCCCACCGGAACGTATTCGTACGTACTGGAAATGCAGAAAGCGGACGGCCAACGCCTGAACAAGCACGGAACCGTGGTACTGCTGAACTAGCGGTCAGGACGGTTGGTGATCTTGGATCCGTCCGAGGTCGGTCGGTAACCCGTCGAGACTCACGAGGTTTTTTTCCTGAACGTAATCCTGAAGCCCGTCCTGGCCTTTCTTCTCGGCCCAGTCGAAATGAATGTCGCGTTCGCCCGCGTACTCAAACAGCGGCACGCCAAACCCGCAGGAGGTCTGAACCAGATCAATGTCGGCAACGATGAGCTGGCGGGTACTGGGGTAAATCGTAAACTGGGGTGCGTAGAGCGCCCATTCGTCCGTACCGGGCAACACCGCGTGCCCTTTTCCGTACAGCCGAAGAATCAGGGGAGCGCCCTCGAACGAGCAGAACATGATGGTAATGCGGCCGTTCTCGAGCGTGTGCGCGGAGGTTTCGTTGCCACTGCTGATTAGATCCATATACCCCACTTTGTTTTCGGCCAGAAACCGGAAGCAGTCCAGTCCTTTGGGCGACAGGTTGATGTGCCCGTCGGTGCTCAGCGGGGCGGTACTAACAAAAAAGATGTGTTGTTTTTCAATAAAAGCCTGGTGAGCGGGTTTGATGGAATCGTGAAATTTACCCATGATGCGTGACGGTTTCGAAGTTGGGTAAAGATATCAAAAATACATCTTAATCTCCCGCCACCGGGCGTGAAGGGCACCACCGGCCCGTAGAAATCGGGTCCGAAAGGCATCAATCCGGTTGCACACCCACGTCTGCATCCGGCGGGGCTATCGGCTGTAGGGTAAGAAGTGTCCAGAGTACAATCAGGATACAGACCCTCTCCGCGAACGGCGCATTACTGCAAACGCTCACTTCCGTCGGCGTGCCGGTCGAGAAACGTGCTTTCGGTGTGGCGAATCACTTCGTCGCACTGCGCACAGGCGGTTTTGCCCCGTTGCCGGAACCAGCGGCAGCGGCTGCGAATCGGGCATTCGGGTAAGGCGGCTTCAACGGTTTTTTCCCGTTGCTCCATCAGCCGGTCGACCAGCGCGCAGGCTTGTCGGGCGTCGCTCCACTGGTGGCAGCCGTTTTGGATGCACTTTCCGGCAAACCGAAACCGTTCTTCCGCCGGGCGACCCGCGCGGGCGGCTTCCACAAACGTAGTATCGATCGTGATGGGTTGCCGCAGGTACGAAATTCGTCCTTCGGCGTTGACCAGGCCGAAGAGTTGCGCACCGGGTTTGGCGATGTAACTCGGGCAAAGAAGAGAATCTTCCTTGCCCGGTTGCCGCGGTTCAGTCGGGGTCATTGCTGGAAAAGCCCTTCCCGGACCAGCTTGATTCGGATGCCGTTGATCAGTTCGTCGGGGTTGATTCTGGACTTGTCGATTTTGAATCTTCGGGCGAAGGCCAAATCCCCCTTGAGGTCGATGGCGGCCAGCTCTTTCATAACGACCTCCTGAATGCCGGATGCAATGCGGTCATGCTGCTCTTTGGTCAGCGCTACTCCTTCCAGGGCGGCAACAAAATGCGCGGCCGCGGTTTGTGGTTTTAAATCCATGATGTAGAAAAAGTTGAGGTAACTAACTGATTCAAAGGTAGAAGTTGCTGTTAGTCAGCGGTAGAGCAGGACTACGCGTTTTGACAGTGAAGTATATTTACGGGGAAAAGCGTAGTTTCTCGGGCGTAGAAGGGGCAATAAAAAAGCCCCGCCGAAGCGGGGCTTTTCAGGTGAAAGGTGGGTGCTTATTCTTTCACTGTTTGGTCGGATTTTCCTTGTGAGTTCGTTAGTTGCGGACGTTTTTTCCCGTAAGAACCGCGCCAGATTTTACCACGTTTGGTTTTGACATCTCCTTTTCCCATGATCAGAAAGATTAGTTTTACAGATGAAACAGATCCCGATTAACGGGTACTTAAGAATAAAAATCCTAGTTAATCATTAAATCGCACTATTCAAAATGAGTCGGTAGTGGTTGTCTGGTTGTTTTGCTTCCGGCTGATTTTCAGGCAATCGGGCTTTCCTTTCTAAACATCTGCCGCGGAATTGAGTTAGCCTACAAACAACTGTTAAAAACTACACGCATGACAAGTAATAAAACAGCAGTTTCGGCAACTTCCGGAATCGGCCAGCTTGAACCGGAAGTAAGTGGATCAAGCCAGATCAACGTCGGGGAGGAAGAACGGGTCTGGTCGACCGTCGCCGGCGGATTGTTGCTGACGTATGGCCTGAAACGGGCTTCCCTTAGTGGAATTCTGCTGGCGGCTGCGGGGGGGTACTTGGCCTACCGGGGCATGTCCGGGCATTGTCCCGTGAGTGAGCGAATCGGCCGTAACACGGCCGGCGAACAGGCCGGACCCATTCAGCCCATTGAAATTTCGGCCAGTCAGACCGTTTACAAATCGCGCGAAGAAGTCTATCAGTTCTGGCGGCAACTGGAAAACCTGCCCCGGTTTATGTCGCACCTGAAAGAGGTTCGCCAAGTGGATTCAACGCATTCACACTGGGTTGCGCAACTCGGGGAAGGAAAAGTAGCCGAAACGGTTGGCTCGGTGGCTTGGGATGCTCAGATTATTCACGAAACACCCAACGAACGGCTGGTCTGGAAATCGGTGGAAGGGGCCAGTATCGATAATGCGGGTGAAGTCCGGTTTACGGATTCGCCGGATGGCTTCGGAACCCAAATTCACGCGACTATTCTTTACCGTCCGCCGGTTGGTCACCTTGGAGGGGCCATCATGAAGATCTTCAACCCGGCTTTTTCTCAACTGATTGAGCAGGACCTGCGCCGGTTTAAGGAGGTAATCGAAAAAGGCGATCAAACCACCATTCAGCAGTCGTCTTCCGAAGTCGCCCAGCTGTAACGACGGAAAATGAACAATAAATAACAGCCAACGGGAGTCTGAAAGTGGCTGACTGATAGAGGGTTGATGAGAGTGGAATTCGTTGCTCGTTATTTATTGTTCATTTTTTTCTTCATATGATAGGGGTACGCCGGCCAATGGCTGTCATTAGGGCGAACAGTAAACAACGCACTAATGAATTTGCAACAATTGGAACGGGAGCTACTCCCGCTGACGGCCTATGCGGCTCCCGTCATTTTTGGCTCCGTACTGCTGGAATTCTGGTTGAACCGGCACGACGACGAACACCGGTACGAAAGCCAGGATTTCTGGTCGTCGGTGGGCATTGGACTGGGAAGCCTGATCATCAATGGCCTTCTGAAAACCAGCGTTTTCGGGATGGCCCTGTTTTTTTTCGAGATCATTCCCTGGCGGATCGAAACCGGGTGGTGGGCCTGGCTGCTGGCCTACTTCATCATCGACTTCTGTAATTATTCGGCCCACTTCATTGCCCACAAACAACGCGTCTGGTGGGCGACGCACGTCACGCACCACTCTTCAGAGCACCTCAATTTTTCAACGGCTTTCCGCAATTCGTGGACGCAGCATCTAAAGCTCGTTTTTTTTATTCCGGCCTGGGCGTCGGGCATTAACCCGGTGGTGCTGCTGACCTGCTACCAGATTAACCTGCTGTACCAGTTCTGGATTCACACCGAAATGATCGGCAGGCTGCCGGGCTGGTTTGAGTTTTTCTTTGTGACCCCTTCGCACCACCGCGTTCACCACGGCAGCAACGACCGCTACATCGACAAAAATTTCGGCTCCTCGCTCATCATCTGGGACCGGCTGTTCGGCACGTTTCAAATCGAAGACGAAAAGCCGGTCTACGGGCTGACCAAACCGGTTGAATCCTTCAATCCCGTCTACCTGAACTTTCATGTCTGGGCCGACATCTGGCGGGATCTGCGCCACGCTCGTTCTTTCCGGGCCGTTTGGGGCATTCTTTTTGGCCCCCCCTGAAAGGCCGGTTGGATACTCCCCATCTTTCTGTTTCTCATTTCCATTCAGGCAACTTAATAGCGGCTTCATGCATCTTAGGCGTTGAGCGGCTGTCTATCCACAAGTAATTTTATCATGAAAAAATACGTGCTGATTACCGGGGCCAGCGCCGGTTTAGGAAAAGCATTTGCCCTCGAACTGGCCCGCCAGGGGCAGAATCTGATTCTGGTGTCGTTGCCCCACGAAAATTTGGAAGCATTGGCGCAACACATTCGGCTGACCTGCAACGTGAGCGTGTCGTATTACGAAACCGACCTGTGCCAGCGTACCAACATTGAAGCGCTGGTAGCCTGGCTTCAGGCTGGGCGGTTCGAAATTTTTTACCTGATCAACAACGCGGGCATCGGTGGTTCGCAGGCGTTCGATCAGGCCGATACCGGGCGCATTGAGCGGATTCTCCAGTTGAACATCATCGGAACCTCGCTGCTGACCCGCCTGGTTCTTCCATTTCTGCTGAAGTTTCCCCAATCCTACATCCTGAACGTGTCCAGCATGGCGGCTTTTTCGCCCATACCGTACAAAACCGTTTACCCGGCTTCCAAGGCGTTTATTTATTCTTTTTCGCTCGGGCTGCGGGCTGAACTCAGTGCGCTGGGGGTGCAGGTGAGCGTGGTCCATCCCGGCCCGATGCCGCACTCGCCCGAAAACCAGGCCCGGCTGAGCAGACACGGTCGGCTGGGTCGGATGGCGACCGTGCCCCTCGAACTGATTGCGCGCACGGCCCTTCAGCGGGTGCAGCAAGGACAACCGGTTATTATTCCGGGCTGGACCAACAAGTTTGGCTACTGGATGACGCGCTGGATTCCGTGGTCGTGGCGCCAGCCGCTGATGGTATCGATGCTTCGGAAAGAACTAACGCCGACGGTATGAAAGTCCTGTTAACGGGGGCAACCGGCCTATTGGGGGTGCATGTGGCCGGTGAGCTGCTCCGGCAGGGGTATGCCGTCAAAGCCGTATACCGTTCGTTTCCCCGGCAGATGAACAAGCTGCCTTGGTTTAGCGACATCGAATGGGTGAAAGCCGCCATCACCGAACGGTCTGATCTGGAAACGGCCCTGACTGATTGCCAGGCCGTCATTCACGCAGCCGCCCGCACTGATCCTTACCCGACCGATCTGGCGGCTTATTACGACGTCAACGTGGGCAGCACGGAGCACCTGCTGGAAATCGTTCGAAGAAGAGAGGGAGTTCGTTTGGTCTACGTCAGCACGGCTTCCGTGTTCCGGCCCGGTAGTCTGGCGAGTCCGGCCACTGAGGAAAGCCCGTATGCCTTTGACCTGATGGCGTCTGGTTACATTGCAAGCAAGTACGAAGCGCAGTTGCGTATATTAGAGGCCGTTCAGCAGGGCGTTGATGCCGTGGTGGTTAACCCGACGTTTATGCTGGGGCCGTACGATTTTAAACCGAGTTCGGGGGCGGTGATTCGGTACGTGATGCAGAACCGCGCGGTTTTTTATCCGGGTGGGGGCGGCAAAAGCTTCGTCGATGTTCGGGATGCCGCCCGGGCGACGGTCAATGCGTTGCGGCTGGGGCGAGTCGGGGAGTGTTATTTGCTGGCGAGTGAAAACCTGTCGTATGACCATTTCTTTCCGCTGCTGGCGCACGTGTCCGGTCAGAAAAAACACCTGTTCCCGATGCCCGTTCCGCTCCTTCGGATGGCGGGTGACCTGGGTTCGTTCGGGGAGCGGATTTTCCGGCGCGGTTTACCCTTAAACCGGATCAACGCCACCCTGCTGACTCAGGAAAATTACTATTCCGGCAAAAAAGCCCAGAACGAATTAGAGATGCCCACCTCACCGGTCCGCCGGGCGATGGAAGATGCCATGCAGTGGTTTGGGCAATAACCCCGCTGTCGGGTCATAGTAAAGGCTATTATAACGAATCTGCTGATAAAATTCTTATGATCAGTGGGTTATGTTATAGTGGCCTTTATTTTTTGATGTTCTACCGAATTAGCCTTTCGCCCGAAGAGTCTGCTAAAGCGACATTATTGAAAAATTTATTTTTATTTAGACTGATTTAAATATACTTTTGTTCACGATTTTTGAAGGGAGATAATTCATAAGGGAGGGAACGTAAAAGTACCTCTTGTATCCTCTCATCAAAAAAGTACAACCAGTAAAAAAAAGAGCCGAATGGCGCCAACCATCCGGCTCGTCCCGCCCAGGGCGGGATGCCTTAGAACGCTGTAACATTTTAAAGCCATGCAAATTAATAAAATTTTGCGTGCGTGGAGTCTTTGTGCCTTGACAATTCCGGTTTTTGCGCAAAGCCCTACTGCAAGCCTGTCGGGTCAGGTACGCTCGGAGGAGGGGGAGCCTCTGCCCGGCGCAATTATTTCCCTGACCGGGTCCTCCAAAGGTACGTTCACGGATGCCAACGGCGTTTACCACCTCGGCCAGTTAGCCGCTGGTACCTACCGCGTTACGGTTTCTTTTCTGGGCTACCGGAAGCACACCCGGGAGCTTTCGCTGCGGGAAGCCCAGCGCACCAAGCTGGATTTTCGGTTGCAATCCGACACCCGCGAGCTCGAAACGGTTTCGGTTATCGGGCGGACGGAAACCCGGGAAGTCAGCCGCCAGGCGTATAACGTGACGGCCGTGGATGCCAGAAAACTGCAGAACTCCACGCTCGATTTGTCCCACGCCCTGGACCGGGTTTCGGGCGTTCGGGTGCGGGAAGCCGGGGGCGTCGGTTCCAGCATGAATTTCTCGCTCAACGGCTTTACGGGTCGGCAGGTAAAGTTCTTCATCGACGGGGTGCCGATGGACAACTTCGGCTCGTCGTTCCAACTCAACAACATTCCCATCAACCTGGCCGAGCGCGTCGAAGTGTACAAGGGCGTGGTGCCCATCTGGCTGGGTTCGGATGCGCTGGGCGGTGCGGTGAACATTGTTACCCGCACCAATCAGAATACCTATCTGGACGCTTCTTACTCGTACGGTTCGTTCAACACGCACCGGAGTACGATCAATGCGGGCTATACCGCCCGGTCGGGTTTTACGGTTCAATTAAACGCTTTTCAAAATTATTCGGACAACAACTACTGGGTTAACGTCGACGTTGCCGATATCCATACCGGCGAATACTACCGGAATCAGCGCGTCCGCCGGTTTCACGATACCTACCACAACGAGACGGTGATTGCGAACGTCGGGGTGATGGGCAAAAAATACGCCGACCGCCTGCTGCTGGGCATTACGCTGGGGCAGAACCACGCCGATATTCAGACCGGGGCGCGGATGGTCAGCGTATTTGGCAACTGGTATCGCCGGGGCAACATCGTCATGCCGAGCATCAAGTACCAGAAACGTGATCTGCTGGTGAAGGGGCTGAACGTCAACCTGACGGGTAATTTCAACCTGGGGCAGGAGCAGAACGTCGATACGGTGTACCGGCGCTACAACTGGTTTCAGCAGTATAAACAGTACCCTGGGCTGGGCAGTGAACGCGACCGGTCGCTTTACAAGTTTCGCAACAACAACGGCCTGGTTACGGCTAACGTGAGCTACCAAATTGACGGGCGGAATTCGCTGACGGTCAGCAATGTCTTTAACACGTTTAACCGGAAAGGCAGCGACGAGCTTTACCCGCAAAGCGCCCGGTATGAACAACCCCGTATCAATACCAAAAACGTGCTGGGCGTGGGCTACAAGTTTGATTACAGCGAACGGTGGAGTAGCTCGGCGTTTGTAAAGCATTTCGCGCAGCGCAACAAATATTCGATTTCCTACAACCCCAGCGGTAACTGGGGGGATCAAGCTTACCTGACGCAGAAAAACCGGTTTGGCAAGCTGGGGTACGGACTGGCTACCACCTATTTTGTTCAGCAAAACCTGCAACTCAAGGCGTCGTACGAAAAGAGCTACCGACTGCCCGAAACCGACGAATTGTACGGTGATTTGCTGAACCTGGAAGGAAACATTGAACTGGATCCAGAAACCAGCCACAACTACAACCTGGGCATCAGCTACCAGACGCACCTGCGGAAAATCCACCGCTTCAGCTTCGACGGCAACCTGCTTTACCGCAACGCCCAGGGCTTCATCCGCCCCCGGCTGAACGCCAACCAGACCAAGCAGGTGATGGACAACCTGGCCGACGTGACCAACGCCGGGGCCGACGGTGAAATCCGGTATTCGTTCAAACGGTTCTTTACGGCCGGGGTCAACATGACCTACCAGAACCTGCGCAACAACACTAAATACGAAGACGGGTACACCGGTGTCAGCGCCCTGTACCGCGACCGGATTCCCAACATGCCGTTTCTGTTTGGAAACGCTGATGCGTCGGTTTTCTTTCAAAACGTGGGCGGCAAAGGCAACACGCTCAGTCTGGGCTACAACCTGCTTTATGTCCACGCTTATTACCTCTACTGGCCGAGCCTGGGCAGCGACAAACTGGACATCCCCCAGCAACTGGCCCACGACGTGAACGCCGTCTACGCCATTGCCAACGGCACGTTCAACGTGGCCGTGGAGTGTAAAAACCTGCTGGATGCCCGGCTTTACGACAACTTCAGCCTTCAGAAACCCAGCCGGGGCTTCTACGTGAAGCTGCGCTATTTCGTGAGTAAATAATCCCTTCGAGTACCCATACAATCAATCCCCTCTTTCAAACATGAAAACATTGAAAACCAGCCTTGCTTTGGGTTTAGGACTCAGCCTGATTTTCGCAGCCTGCCGCACCGATACCCCCACCGTAACCCCCGACGAGCCCGCGAAACCCGGAACCGGTAATGAGGGGGGCGTCAAGGAAAAAGCCAAATACGTGATTTCTGCCCTGCCCATTGGCTCGCAAGGCGTGGCCGACTACCTGCTGACGGCCGACAGCCTGACCGGGGGCAGCATTTCAACGGCCGGTAACGGCAAGGAACAGGACGGTACCTACCGCTATTACGTCACGCACAAGAACCGGTTTTTCAGCCTGCTCTACGGCCAGGGCAACCCCGGAGCCGTAACAACCTACAACCTGAGTGCGACGGGGGGCTTAACCAAAGTGTCGGATTTCCAGGCGGAAACCGTTCAGGTGTTTGCGCCCGTTGCGGACGACGTGCTGACCATCAAGGTTCCGCGTTCGGGCAACGAAAGTGCTTCGTTCTTTCGGATCAATGCCGAACAGTCGAAAATCGTGGGCGAGTATCAGGTCAATATCGTCAAACTGGCCGGTAATGGTGAGCGGGCGCACTTTACGTGGGCAACGCAGGTGGGTGATAAGGTGTTTGCTCCCTACATGAGCATCAAAGGGGCGGCACCGGATGTGTTCGGTACGAGCTACCCCGACAGCGCCTGGATTGCCGTGCTGTCGTACCCGAGCCTGGCCGTCGAGAAGGTGATCAAAGACAACCGGACCAGTTACATCGGACGGTATTTTAACAACGGTCTGGCCGTCGACGAACTGGGCGATGTGTACGCGTATTCGGGTTCGGTCGCAACCAGCAGCGGCAAGGCAACGTCCACCAAACCGTCGGCCATCACCCGCATCAAGGCCGGAACCACCGAGTTCGACAAGAGCTACCTGTTCAACGTCGAGCAGGCTTCGGGCGGTTACAACATCACCTCGCAGGTGTACGTTGGCAAAGGCAATTTCGTCCTGATGATGAGCAGTGCCGCCGACCGGGGCGCTTACGCCGTGGGCAAACGCCTGGCCGCCGTGAATGTCTACAACCAGACGTTCAAATGGGTTGAGGGAACGCCGGATGTGGCCACCATCGCGCAGGTTACCACGACCAACTACGCGCCACAGGACGGCAAAACGGCCTACATCGGCATTACGCCGACCGACGGGGCCAGCTACGTGTATCAGGTTGATGCGGTAGCGGCCACGGCATCCCGCGGCCTGAAGGTGGAGGGCGGAACCATCACGGCGATCAATAAACTCACCTATTAATTTGAGACTTCCGGACGGGGCACTCGCTGCGGTCTTCGTCCGGAAGTTTTTTGGAAGTCCAACCCTAAATGGATGACACGCACTAACCGAAGAAAACCATGATGACATTCCGAAAAGTTAATAACTGGCTCCATCTGTGGCTCGGGCTGGTGTCCGGCAGTATCGTATTCATTGTCTGCATCACGGGCTGCATCTGGGTCTTCAACGAAGAAATCACGGCCCTGCTCGAACCGGAAAGCCGGATTGAAGCCCAGAGCAAACCGGTCCTGATGCCGTCGCAAATCCGGCAGATTGCGGCCAGCCAGTTTCCGGGCAAGCGCGTCACCTACGCCATCTACCGCCAGGGCCGGGCTGCGGAAGTGTACCTGGGTGAAGGGCGCAGGGGCAACAGCTTGGTCAGGCTGAACCCGTACTCCGGCGAGGTCATCAGCAAAAAGGAGCGTCAGAAAGGGGAGGTGGACTTTTTCCGGTTTATCCTGAACGGCCACCGGTTTTTGTGGCTCCCCTTCGAGATCGGGCGGCCGATTGTCAACTACGGCACGCTGGTTTTTGTCGTCTTGCTCATCACGGGTCTGGTCTGGTGGTACCCCAAAAAATGGACGAAAAGTACCGTCGATAAAAGTTTCAAAATCAAGTGGAATGGTTCGTTCAAGCGCGTCAACCTCGATCTGCACAACGTCCTGGGTTTTTATTCGCTGCTGGTGGCCCTGGCGCTGGCCCTGACCGGGATGGTCTACGGAATCGAGTGGTACAGCAAAAGTTTGTACTGGGCGACCTCGGGCGGAGACACGCTGCCGGCCTTCGACCGCGCGGCTTCGGATTCTTTGCAGGCCGGGAAATTCTACACCCCGGATCAGGCCATCGACAAAGCCTGGGCGCAGGTTACCCGGCGGCACCCGGACGCCGAAGGATTTTACTATACCTACCCGGATACCGCGAATGCCAAAGCCCCCATTTACGTAACGGTTTATCCGAGCCGAACCCATTTCTACGACAACCAGGGCTACACCTTCGACCAGCACACGCTCAAGGAGTTTCCCAAGCACAAGATTTACGGGACGGCGTTTGCCGATGCGCCCTTCGGGGCCAAACTGCGCCGGATGAACTACGACATTCACGTGGGCAGCATTCTGGGCTTTCCGGGTAAAGTGCTGGCGTTTCTGGCGAGCCTGATCGGCGCATCGCTGCCCGTCACCGGGTTTATCATCTGGTGGAACCGGAAAGGTTTTGGGAAAAGCAAAGGCAAACGAAAAACCGCAGTTTTAAAACCCCAGCCTGCCGGGAAAGAGGCTTCCCGACCTTCCTTCAAGCCGAAAGGTGCCCGTTCACCGAAAGTCCCGCATCCGCAAGCGGTTGAAGAGGAGAGTCGGTCCGGGATTCAGCCCGCCCGCAAGGAGAGTCGGTCAAAACCGCCTTTCCTGACCAACCGGGGTCTGGTTCCGCCCGACGCCAACTAGTTTGAACGCGAAAGCACACAGCCAGAAAACCATTCCCAAAGACGCATTCAATTCCATGAAAAATAAACTTACCCTGCTGGCCCTCGCCCTGCTGCTTTCGGTCGGCAATGCTCTGGCCCATGCTTTATGGATTCAGACGGCTTCGGTCGGAAAAGTCGGCCAGAAGCAAACGGTTCGGATTAGTTACGCCGAACCCGGCGACAAACCCGAGAAAATTGCTGACTGGTATTCGGATGTCCGGGCGTTTGAACTGTGGCTGATCGGACCGGATCAGCAAAAAACAAAACTGACGACGGTGCCCGGAGACGATTTCTTTACTGCGGAGTTTACGCCCGAGAAAGAAGGTGTCTATACGGTGGCGACGGGCCACAGCGCGAAAGACCTGGGGGCGCAACGGTCTACCAGTTCAACGCCACTGCGCTGGTAACGGTGGGGAAAGGCAGGGCCGCCAAAAGCGCTGCGGCCACAGGCAACGAGTTGGGCGTTTTCACCGATGCCGGAACGGTCCATAAAGTGAGCAAGCCGTTGACCCTACGGGGCTTCTACAAAGCCGAACCGCTTGAGAAACTGCAAATTACCGTGACCTCGCCCACGGGTTGGTCGAAATCCGTCAGCACCGACAAAAACGGCGTGGCTGACTTTACACCGTTGTGGCCGGGAACGTATTTTATCGAAGCCTCCCGGAGCTGGAAAGAAGAAGGAAAGCACCACGATAAAGACTACAAAGCCTTCTGGCGATGCGCGACGCTGGTTGTCGATGTAGCCAAGTAATAACCGGTTCCTTTTTAAAAAAGCCTTCGGTTGAACGGACGTTAAAATCTGTTCAGCCGAAGGCTTTCTCGTGCCGCTTGCCGAAAGAACGTGCTTACAAACCCAGCGCTTTTAAAAAGCCGTCCCGGTAATTACTTCCGATCGGTATTTCGGTTTTATGGATGAAAACCCGGTTTCCTTCAATGTGGGTTATTTTGGATTTGTTGACCAGAAAGGAGCGGTGGATCCGCAGAAATAACGCCGAAGGAAGGAGTTCTTCAAAGCGGGAAAACGTCATGCCCGGAAGGAGGGTATGCTGGGTCGTGACCACTTTTGTATAGTTGCCGTTGGCTTCGGCATACAGCAACTCATCGTGAAAGATTTTATAAATTTTCCCGTCGGTTTTTAAAAACAAGTAATCTGCCTTGTCGGCTGCGGTATTATCGGCGGTTATGGCCGGGGAGGTTTGCAGCCGTTCCAGCGCTTTATCAACGGCCACCATAAACCGCTCGAGTGAAAAAGGTTTTAGTAAATAATCAACGGCTGCCAAATCGAACGCATCCAAAGCGTATTCTTTATACGCCGTGGTAAAGATAACCTGCGGCTGGTTTCGGAGCGTTTTTAAAAACGAAATGCCACTCAGAACCGGCATGTTTATATCCAGGAAAAGAATGTCGATGGAGTGCTGCTGCAGAACGGCTTTGGCTTCCAGGGCATTGCCGCAGGAGGCTACAACCGTCAGGTTCGGAAAATGGCTGCAATAGGTTTGGATGATGGTCCGGGCAATGGGCTCGTCGTCCACAATCAGGCAATTGATCTGGGTCATTTTACTTTGATTTGGAGCATAACCTGGTAAAAACCGTCTTGATTCTGAATGGTCAGATCGTGCGCATTTGGGTACAACAATTCCAGCCGTTTTCGGACATTGACCAATCCCAGCCCCCGGTTTTTTTCCAGAGGCTGGGTGTCGTTATCGGCGTTAATGGTGTGGTTGTTTTTTACCGAGAACAGAACGGACTGTCCCCACGTTTTCAGGGAAATATCAATTACTACATTCTGATCCGTGGTGTTTTTGGAATGCTTAAACGCGTTTTCGACGAACACAATCAGCAGCATCGGCGCAATCGGGAGGTCGGCAGGCAGGGTGTTTTCGATGGACGTGGTCAAGGTAAGCCGTTCGCCAATCCGGATTTTTTCAAACTCAATGTAATTGGTGATGTAGGCTAGTTCCTCGCTAAGCGGCACGAATAATTCTTTCGTATCGTAAACCGAATACCGTAATAAGTCGGAAAGTTTCAGCAGCAACGTGGGTATTTTATCGGGTTGCGAAAGAGACAGGCCGTAGAGGTTATTGAGGGTATTAAACAGGAAATGAGGGCTCAACTGTGACTGCAATAAATACAGCTCACTCTGGCTTTGTTCGGCCCGGGCGTTGGCTTCCTGCACCTGCTTATTTACCGTCATCTGGCTTAGTTTGACGAGCATACCGACGGCAATACTCAGGATAAAAAGCGGCACATAAAAAAGCAGTAAGTTCAGAGCCGCCCGGTCTCTGAGCGGAAACTCGGCGTGAACAAAAAGCCAGACAATACAGGCCATACTGATTACCGAGAGGATCACGAGCAGTCCACTCGGAACGGGTTTTGCCGTCCAGATCTGGGATATATACCGCCCCATATACAAGCCGATCAACACAAATAGGGTGGCCGCTAAAGCTGCTTGTTCTTCGTCTTTCGGAACAACGGTTCCCGTATAAAAAACAGAAATAAAATAAACCGGAATGGCAATCAGGAGCGTCAAACGAAGGGATCGTTTGAAATCGAAAGAGTCTGCCGTTGCCGGGTTCTGCGGGTTTTTCATAGGCATTTACTGCTGCACCTTGATTCAGCGTACAAAGCTGGGAAAATGGACGGAACGGACGGCATCAACCGGTTAAACTCCCAAAAATGCCGGACAGAAAGCCCGGGAACCGGTACGAATGAGTTGAACCGGCTTCAGCCGCTTTTCATCAGCTCTTCCGCCCGGTCTGTCCTGATAAATTGGCTGCGTTTGCGGTTTTATCCAGATTTGCCCAACACAATTTAATGGACTCTTGCAACCGCAACGCCATGAAACTCATTCTCTTATTTTTTCCGCTCCTGGTCAGTTTGGTAACCCGGGCGCAATCAATCGATACAACCATTCGTGGTCTGGTGAAAGACGAACTGAACGAACCGCTGCCGGGCGCGACGGTTATCCTCTACCGGGCCGCCGATTCGACGTTGGTGCGGGGTGAAACAACCCAAAGTAACGGAAAATTTGCGTTTACCGGCCTGACCAGCAACGTCTATTATCTGCGGGTGACGAGCGTTGGCATGAAAGAATACCGCAGCGGCTCCCTGACAATTGATGAAGCGCACCCGGTTCTTGCGCTGCCCGCCATCCTGCTGAGTCCTTCCCGAACAACGTTGCAGGAAGTGAAGGTGGTGGCCAAACGGCCGTTGGTGGAGCAGGAAATTGACAAGACGGTGGTTAACGTGGATGCCTTAATTGGCAGCGCGGGAAACAATACGCTGGAGGTGCTGGAAAAAACGCCCGGTGTTACGGTGGGTACGGACGGAGAAATCAGCCTGAATGGCAAAAACGGGGTGCTGGTGCTGATCGACGGCCGGCAGACCTACCTCTCCGGTCCGGACCTGGCGGCTTACCTGCGCTCGCTGCCGGGCGGTTCGCTCGACAAACTGGAGCTGATGACCAACCCACCCGCCAAATACGACGCGGCCGGAACCGCCATCATCAACATCCGCCTGAAACGCAACCGGGTGCAGGGCTTTACCGGCGACGTAAGTGCCAGTTACAGCCAGGGCCGAACGGTCCGGAGCAACGAGGTCATCAACCTGAATTTTAACCGCAAAAAGCTGAATGTATTCGGTGGATTGAGTTATAACAAGGACGGTGATTACGCGGATAATTTCTATAACCGGACCTTTTATGGTGAGAATGGAGCCCTTATTTCATCGCTGCGTTTACAGAATAATTTCCGAACCAGTAGTCAGGGGTTGACGGGAAGACTGGGAATGGATTACGCCGTTTCACCGAAAACAACTTATGGATTTGTGGTCAGTATGCAGAGCCGTCCCCGTCGGGAATGGCGGGATATTACAAGCCAGAATTTTAACGCCAGTTCGCTAATCGACTCAGTGGGAGTGGGCGGAACCAACGGTAATTTTTCCTGGAAAAATAAGAGCGCCAACGTAAATTACAACCATCGGTTTGATCAGGCAGGGCGCGAAATAACGGCCGATTTAAGTTATGCTCAATACGAGTCGGACGGGGTACAACGGCTAACCAACGTTATGGTTTTGCCGGACGGAACTCCGCTCAACCATAGCGAATTTCTATTTAACCTGCCTTCAGATATCCAGATTTATACGGCAAAAGCGGATTACGTTCATCCATTAAAAAACAAGTTTTTGCTGGAAGCCGGCATTAAATCGAGTCTGGTTAATACCGATAACGATTCAAAGTACTATACCGTAATTGATCACAACAAGGTACCCGATTACGGCAAGTCGAACCATTTTATCTACCGGGAAAACATCAACGCGGCTTACGTGAATACGCGCAAGGAGTGGAAACTGCTGGGTATTCAGGCCGGTTTGCGGGTCGAAAATACGCTGGCGAACGGGCGGCAGTTGGGCAACGCGGAAGTACAAGCCAGCTCATTTGATAAGAATTACACGCGCTTCTTTCCAACGGTTTTTGTACGCTATAAACTGGATACGGTCGGAAAAAATACAGTGTCTTTAAGCCTGGCCCGCCGAATTAACCGGGCCAATTATCAATTGCTAAATCCGTTTGTATTCTTACGCGATACGTACTCGTATACGGCCGGGAATCCATTTTTAAATCCGCAGTATCATTACCAATACGAACTTAAATACCAGCATAAAACGCATCTCGGCATTGCGCTGCAATACAACCGCTTTACCGATGTAATTTTTCAACTGACGGAAACCGTCGGCGATTTATTCATTACCAGTCCCCGCAACGTAGCCAAAGGTTATATTCTCTCGCTGGCGACCAATCTGTCACTCGAACCCACCAAGTGGTGGCGGCTGAATGCCAATTTGATGGGTGCCCGAATGGCTCTTCAGGGAACGGCGTATACCGAGAAATTAACACCCGGGATCTTCCATGCCCGACTCAATGCCGTGAATCAGTTCCAGTTGAAGAAAGGATGGAGTGGAGAATTAATCGGCTTTTTTGCTACGAAAGATCTGGCGGGGCAAACCATTACCGAACCCCGCTACCGCGTCAGTTTTGCCGTGCAGAAAAAGATGCTGAAAGGGAAGGGGAGCCTGCGGTTTATGGCGGACGATCTCTTCCATTCCTGGCGGCAAAATGACCGCACCGTGAGCCTGAAACAGGCCGTAGCTTATCATACCGGCATCAGCGACACGCGCCGGGTTGGGCTGGCGTTTACGTACCGGTTTGGGAAGGAAACATTCGCCCGCAAACGCCGTCATACCGACAATGCGGCCGACGCGGAGAAGGGGCGCGTCGACTGAGCGGTAGCCCGACGGCCGGGATATAAAAAAGCGGCTTTGCGGAACTACATCCGCAAAGCCGCTGATAGCTTAAATTCCTCTAATTTATTTGTATTTATACAACGCTTCCCGTTGGGCTTTCACATTTTCATCCTCCAGGTACTCGTCGTAGGTCATCAGTTTGTCGAGGTGACCGTTGGGCGCGATTTCAATGATACGGTTGGCAATCGTCTGCGCAAACTGGTGGTCGTGTGAGGTGAACAACACCGGGCCTTTGAAGTCGATCAGACCGTTGTTGAGGGCCGTGATGGATTCCAGGTCGAGGTGGTTGGTCGGTTCGTCCAGCACCAGCAGGTTGGAGCCCGAAAGCATCACTTTCGAGAGCATACACCGCACTTTCTCACCCCCGGACAATACCGTCGCTTTCTTCAGCGACTCTTCACCCGAGAACAGCATCCGGCCCAGGAAGCCCCGAATAAAGCTTTCGTCTTTCTCGGCGGAAAACTGCCGCAGCCAGTCAACCAGGTTCAGGTCAGTCTGGAAAAATTTGTCGCGGCCCGTATCGTTCGGGAAATAGGACGGCGTAATGGTCACGCCCCACTTGAATTCCCCTTTGTCGGCTTTGCGTTCGCCCGCCAGAATGTCGAACAGGGCCGTTACGGCCAGACCGTCGCGGCTGAAAAGGAAAATCTTGTCGCCTTTCCGCATCGAAAACGACAGGTTGTTGAACAGCGTGACGCCCTCGTCGCTCGTGTAGCTGAGCCCTTCGACGCTCAGGATCTGGTCGCCCGGTTCGCGCTCCGGTTTGAAGTTGATATAGGGGTATTTCCGGGACGAAGGCGCGATGTCGTCGATGGTCAGTTTCTCCAGCAGCTTGGCGCGGCTGGTGGCCTGCTTGGACTTGGACGCGTTGGCCGAGAAGCGACGGATGAATTCTTCGAGTTCTTTCCGCTTGTCTTCCGTCCGTTTGTTCTGGTCCTGCCGTTGTTTCAGGGCGAGTTGGCTCGATTCGTACCAGAACGTATAGTTACCCGTGTACAGTTTAACTTTCGAAAAATCGATATCGACAATGTTCGTGCAGACCTGATCCAGGAAGTGCCGGTCGTGGGAAACCACGATAACGGTGTTCTGGAAGTTTGCCAGGAAGTTTTCCAGCCAGATGCTTGATTCAACATCAAGGTTGTTGGTCGGTTCGTCCAGCAGCAGGATGTCGGGGTTTCCGAACAGCGCCTGCGCCAGCAGCACCCGCACCTTTTCCGACCCGTTCAGGTCGGCCATCTGGGTGTAGTGCAGGTCTTCCTTGATGCCCAGACCGCTCAGCAGCGTAGCGGCATCCGATTCGGCATCCCAGCCGTTCATCTCGGCAAACTCAGCTTCGAGGTTGGCCGCCCGTTCGCCGTCGGCATCCGTGAAGTCGGATTTGGCGTAGAGCTCGTCTTTTTCCTGCATGATGTCATACAGGCGCTTGTTGCCCATGATGACGGTCTGCAACACCGGAAATTCGTCGTAGGCAAACTGGTTCTGATTCAGCACAGAAAGCCGTTCGCCCGGTGTGATGGTAATCGCGCCCGTCTGCGGTTCGATATCGCCCGACAGAATTTTCAGGAAAGTAGATTTACCGGCTCCGTTGGCTCCGATAACACCGTAACAGTTGCCGGGGGTGAATTTTATATTGACGTCGTCAAACAAAACCCGCTTGCCGTAGCGGAGCGAGACGTTTTGTACTGAAATCATTCGATGGTTCTCCTTATAGAAATGAAGCTGCAAAGGTACGGAAAGCTGGCCGTTTTTGCCATTTAAAAACAAAGGAATAACAAAAACCCCGGCACGAGCGGTCACTCAGCCGGGGTTGCGGAATATTCTGGCAGAAAATCGATCCAATCGGGCGAGGCCGGGAAAGCGGTTGCCGGAAATTAGTCGCGCTCAATTTTGCTGGCGCCACTGGCATTCTGGTTGACCTTGGCCGGATTGCCGCGGTAGCGGATTTTGCTGGCGCCACTGGCATCGGCAACCAGCGACTGGTTGGCCGTAATTTCGGCATGGCTGGTTCCGGATGCTTTCACATTCACCTCGTATGCTGCGTAATTGAACGCCTGCACGTTCGATGCGCCCGAGGCATCAATGACCAACTGGTCGATTCGACCCGCTACCGTATCATCATTGGTGGTCACTTGCGGGGTCTTCAGGTCCAGTTTTGAACCGCCCGACACCGTAACGTTGGTCCGGGATGCGAGCACCTCGAAGGAGCCGTGGGTACCGCCGGAAAGGTCGATATCCAGGCTGGCTGCGTTGGCAAACCCCTTGATCGTGGAATGAACACCCCCCGAAAATTTGGCCCCGCGCAGCGCCGGCATTGTGATGGTGAATGTGGTCGAAAATTTACGGTTGCGATGCGTGCGGTATTCGGCCGAAAGCGTGCCGTTGCGAACCACCACCTCCAGATCGTCCAGGTTGCGCTGATCGCCTTTGGCAACGACGCTGAAAGACGCGCCGGGCTGCACGTTGACGTCAAAACCGCTGCCCATTTCGAGCCGGTCGAAACCCGTCAGGGCGAAGGTTTGTTGCCCATCCTGCAACGGACCAACATCTTCCCGGTTGCAACTGGTTAACAAAGCGGCAGAAACCGTCAGGCTGGCGAATAAAAACAGGATTCGTTTCATAGTAGTTGTTGTTTGTATGCCGCAAAGTTGGCCGTGCTATCGGTGTTGCCCAAGTTTTTACTGACTCAATTGGCGATTTCCGGCCCTGAAACGTATAATAGCAGTTCCAAACCATACCGTTTAATCACCCGTCTGTTCATGACAAATCGACTCTTTTTTCCCTTTTTTGCCTTATTTTTCTGGTTTTCGGCCCCGGCCCAGTCGCCCTATAAGCCGTGGATGATTGGTGAATTTACCAAACAGCACGCGGCCAACCCGGTTCTGGATGCCCGCGCTACCACCACGTTTGCCTGCCCGGTGCGGAAAGAAACCGTGCGCTGGGAGGAAAAAGATGTGTTCAATCCGGCCGTTGTGGTGCGTAAAGGCAAGATTCACCTGATTTATCGGGCCGAAGATACCGTCGGGAAGCACGCCGGAACCTCGCGGCTGGGACTGGCAACGAGCACGGACGGCCTGCACTTCAAACGACGTCCGGAGCCGGTTTTTTACCCCGACAACGACGCCATGAACGTCTACGAATGGGAGGGCGGCTGCGAAGATCCGCGGATTGTGGAAAGTCCGGGGCGGGTGTACGTGATGACCTACACGGCCTACGACGGCGACAAAGCCCGGCTTTGCGTGGCTACTTCCCGCAACCTGGTGACGTGGAAAAAACAGGGGCTGGCGTTTGACGACCTGAAATACCGCAACGGATGGTCGAAGTCGGGTTCGATTGTGTGCAAACGGATCGGGAGCCGGATCGTGGCCCAGAAAATTAACGGTAAATACTGGATGTACTGGGGCGATCAGCCGCAGCTTTACTGCGCGTCGTCGCCGGACCTGATTCACTGGACGCCGGTGGAAACGACGGACGGCAAACTTTACGCGGTGGCCGAACGGCGCAAGGAAAAGTACGATTCTCGGCTGCTGGAACCCGGTCCGCCCGCGCTGCTGACGGCCAACGGCATTGTGCTGCTTTACAACGGCATGAACCTGCCCAAAGACGGCGACCGCGATCTGCCCGAAGGAACGTATGCCGCCGGGCAGTTGCTGTTCGATGCCAGCGATCCCACCAAACTGCTCGACCGCTCGGAGACTTATTTTATGAAGCCCGATCAGCCCTACGAGATCGTCGGACAGGTGAACAACGTCTGTTTTATCGAAGGACTCGTGCCCTACAAAGGCCAGTGGTTTCTGTATTACGGAACGGCGGATTCCAAAATTGCCGTAACGACGGCTCCGTTAAAATAGAAGCGAAACACCAGGTTTCATTCTTTTAAAAAGCCGTATTGCCTTACTTAGGGCATCGGTAAAATAGAAAAAATTCGCTTGAAATGGAGGTGAATAAATAGCTTATATTAGCTATTGTTCACCTTTTTTATGCACTATAATTTTGCGTTGTCAACCAGAAGGTTAGTTAGCGCTATCTACCAGTTTACTTCTTTGTTGCTTCACGGCTAAGGCCCGCCGGTATAGCGGGGTGATGAGTCTATTGTTCTTATAGTCAGTCGGTAGTGGGTCGATCTGCCAAGGATTCGTATTGCTTGATCGGTATAGAATCTGAAGTAGGGTAAGCCGAGAAGCCGTCATCCTTTAGTTTTAATTGTCTCTTTTTTAACCGTTATTATTCAACTTAACACGATGCAAACCGAACAAACCGTGCAAAGCGTGGGCGGCTTTTTCAATCCCAGCAAAGGAATTGATTATTACGCCTACTTGGGAGATTCACAATTTTCAATTCAGTTTCAAAAGCCATCGTCTACAACCCCCTGGGGAACGCCTGGTCAGATGTTGGCGAATAATTTCCAGATTTCGGAATCAGATATTGGAATGCTGGAACACACCGGCCGATTCCAGTGGCACCTGAAGCAAAACGGCAATGAGATCGCTTCCCGGTACGCCGAAATTGCCCCTTCCGACGGAAGCCTGGGCGACTGCAACATGGCAAATATGATGCAGACGCCTTCGCTCGTTTCGCCAGGTTACGCGGTTTCCTACGGGTTTTACGATTCCGGCTCGGGCAAAATCGGTACCCTGACCAACCAGGATCAATCGTATGTTTACGCCACCGCCAATCTGTCAAACTGGATGCGTGATTTGGTCAACGCGAGTCCGGCGGTTGGGAGTGCGCCCTTCAACTGCTTTGTGCTGCCCGGCGCCCACGATGCCGGTATGTTTGACCTGAATTGCTGTCAGACGCTGTTGAATAACGACACGTTTCGGAGTAATCTGGGAGCCGCCGTCGGGGTCGGTATTGCTACGTTGCCCACCAGCGTTGTCAACCGCATCATTATCAACCTGGCTTTTACCCAGAAAGATACCGTCAATACCATGCTGGATCTGGGCATCCGGTATTTTGACTTCCGACCGGGGTACTGCATAACCGACCCGACGGCCGCGGGCGGACTTTATCACCAGCATAACTTTATTCCGGGTTACTCCTACGAACAGTTTCTTCAGAACTGCCTGTCGTGGCTGATGAGTCACCCCACCGAAATTGTCGTTGTTGCGCTGGGCCATTCGGGGTTCAACAAAGATTTCATGCGGGCTTCAACCGATACGCTGTCGGCCTACCTCGATGGTGCCATGCAGGCTACCCACACGGCGGGCGAAGCCGGAGAGATGCCCGCCATCGTAGTGGGTGACAAAAGCGATTTGTCCAGCTCGTACAACAACCTGATTGCTGCCAGAAAACGGCTCATCTTCCTGAACCAGTACGGCTTTCCCAACGACGCGGCCAAATACGATTCGTACAACGACGGCTACCAGACCACGGATATTAACGTGATTTTGAGCGCTTTAAACAACATGAACGCGGGTGGTCAGAACGGAAATGACTATACGGTTCTGCAGCTACAAGGGACGGCTTCCGGGGCGGGGGGCGGCATTTTTGGTTCAGTTGCCACGCTGAACGATGCGTCGTCACCCCTGATGTCAACGAAAGCCAAATTTGATAATGCGACCTACTCGTGGTTGATGAACAACGTGCCGGGCCGGTTTTCAAACCAGCAGCTGCTGGTTTGTCTGAATGATTTTGCGGATAACGCACTCACGCAAATCTGTTCGACACTGACCCGGCAACGCGCCGGAGCGTAAATCCGTTCGAAATCGGGGGTTCCGCAGGGAGGGCTTGCAACCCGGGCCATTTCTGCGGAACCCCCAATTTTATGTATTGTTAAATACCGTCCAATCAAAACGGCTCAACCGTACCCCGTCCCGCATCCAGCCGCAACACCTGCGAAACGCACCGCGGAATTTCCTCGGCGTAATGCGAAACGTACAGCAGCGTTCGGTCGGGCGACTGGCACAGTTCATCGACCAGGTCCCGGAAGCGGGCGATGTGGGCCGGATCGAGGTTCTGGCAGGGTTCGTCCAGCACCAGCAGGGGCGGATTTTTCACCAGCGCCCGCGCCAGCAGAATCCAGCGCTGTTCGCCCGTGGAAAGTTGCGAAAGCCGTTTGTCGCGCAGGTGCTGAACGCGCAACAGGTCCAGCATAAACTCCACCCGCTCGGTCTGCTCCGGCGTCGTTTTGCGAAACAGCCCCGCCGTATCAAACAGGCCCGACGCCACCACTTTCCAGACCGACTGCTCACGGGGAAAGTAGAGGTGAAGCTCGGGCGACACAAAACCGATGTTGCGTTTGATGTCCCAGATGCTTTCGCCGGTGCCGCGCTTGCGGTCAAACAACGCATAGTCGTTTCGGTAGCTTTGGGGGTTGTCGGCCGTGATTAAACTCAGGAGGGTGGATTTTCCCGAACCGTTCGGCCCTAGCACCGCCCATTTTTCGCCCCGGCGCACCTGCCAGTTGATGCCCTCCAGCACCGTCTTCTCACCGTAACTCACGGTTACATTCCGCATCCGGATGGCGTCCTCGAACGCAAGGGCCGAGGTGTTCAGCCAGCGGGGGAGCAGGGCCGGATCGGTGAGGGTTTCGGGCGCAGATTCGGGCAGGGCCGGCATTTCCGCTTTCGGCCCCTGCCAACTGATCTGTCCGTCGGCCAGTTCCACAACGTGCGTCATGCAGTCGGGAATTTCGCGGGGTGTGGTTGCCAGCACCAGCGTAGTGCCTTCGGCGGCAATGCGGTTCAGAATACCGTGTAACCGTTCCCGGCTGGCGACATCCAGACCGCCGAACGAGTTGTCGAGCAGCAGGATTTTGGGGCGTCGCAGCAGCGAACGCGCCAGCAGTGTCCGGCGGGTTTCGCCGTTGGAAAGCGAGGTGAGCCGCCGGTTCAGCAGGTGGGTGATGTGCACCCATTCGGCCACTTCGGCCAGCCACGCTTCCGGGTAAGCCGGGGGCGGCAGGGTAACGGATTGAGCGTCAATGGTGCCGGTGGGCTTAATTTGATGCTGCAAGACTTCCCACACCGTCGGTGCTTCTTCGGCGGCATCGGCGTTAAACCGCTGCTGGTAGAACTGGGCCGACGACGCCACTTTGCGGTCAAACTGGTAATCGTTGGCGACGTGTTCGACGGTATCACGCAGCGGCCCAACCGGATGCAGATACGTACCACCCGCCACCGGCAGCCGCCCGCTCAACGCATCCAGCAATGAACTTTTGCCCGCGCCGGTTGCACCCAGAACGGCCCAGTTTTCGCCCGCCCGGAGCGACCAGTTGAGGTGTTGCAGCACAAGGCCGGTGGGCCGGCGAACGGTGGTATTTTGCAGGGAAAGTAAGGGGGAAACGGCCATCTTGGGTCAAATTTTAACCCCCAAACTTAGCAAGACCCGTAGAAAGATCAGACCGTGGATTCGGATTTATCTTTTGCGCGGGCGGTTTTTTTCGGGAACGGACGCCGTTGTGTCCTCTTTCCGGCGTCTTTCCAAAAGCTTCTAATCCGCGCACCGCTGCCCGGTTTTGCGCCCCGGCCGTCGGCAGCGGAAGGGCCGACAGCAGCACCTCATCGAACCGCCGGGCCATGTCGGCAATGGTCTGGGCTTTGTCGGTGCCGTTGATGATGGAACGGGCTTTTTCGTATTCGGGCGGCTGGTTGTCTTTGATAAACTGATCGAGCCGTTTGCCGGTAAACCAGCCTTCTTTCATGCCCTGCACCGCAATCCGGTAGGCCAGTGGCGGATTTTTTGCCAGATCCGGCTCGTCAATCAGATTGGTGTTCAGAAAATTACCGGCCCGGCGGTAATTGGCCCGGCCGGTCAGCTGCACGTAGCCCCGGCCTTTAAACCGGGCCCCGTCGCCGGGCTGCGTATTGCCCAGTATTTTACCCACTTTGGTGTCCGGACCGTACAGCTTGTTAAACCGCTCATTGGTGCCGAATTCGTCGATGGGTTCCATCGTGTGCGCGGTTTCCCACTTGAAGGTTGCCAGGCAGTAGGCCAGTTGCCGACGGTCTTTTTCCGAGTGGGTGAAGCGTTCATCCTGCTCAATCTGATCAATCAGAAAGTCGAGGGCGTCCACCAGCGGTTGCGTCAGCTTACCGAATCGGTTGCGGTAAGTCTCGAAGAATTTTTTGCGGTCGAAGGATAACATGGTGGTTGAAAATAGAGATTGGAAAAGTGAAGCAGAAGGTAGCACAAAACAACGTCGTACTTGTAATTCTTTTACGGAACGGCAGTTACATTTTTGGCACCGGTAATTTGCCGATAAACCCGGATTCGCCCTGGTCAATTCTGTGTAACAATCTCTATTTTTGACCAAACCATTTGTTTCCTAGACCTCATGACCCTCCGAGTTACCCTCCTTGCTGCGCTTCTGGCCGGTACAGTGAACCAGACCGTTCACGCCCAAATTCCCGTCCGGCGGTTTGAACCCGTCGGTTTTTCGCAGGTCACCATCACCGACCATTTCTGGCGGCCCAAGCTCGATAAAGTAGCCACAACCACCCTACAGGCCTGCATCGTGCAGACGGAGCAGAAGTCGGGGCGCATCCGGAATTTTGAGAAGGTGCAGCGGGGAAAACACGAAAAACACGAGGGCATTTACTACGACGACAGTGACGTTTACAAAGCCATCGAAGCCATCGCTTATTCGTTGAAAAACCGCCCGGATGCTGAGTTGGAAAAGAAAGCCGATGAATGGATCGACAAGATTGCGGCCGCCCAGCAACCCGACGGATACCTTAATACATATTACACACTGGTCGGGCTGGACCAGCGCTGGACCGACATGGAAAAGCACGAGGACTACTGCGCCGGCCACCTGATGGAAGCCGCCGTGGCCTACTACAACACCACCGGCAAGCGCAAACTGCTGGACGTGGCCATCCGGTTTGCCGATCACATCGACGCCACGTTCCGGCAGGCCAACCGCCCCTGGGTAACCGGGCATCAGGAGATCGAACTGGCCCTGATGAAGCTCTACCACCAGACTAAAAACGACCGCTACCTGAAACTGGCCGACTGGTTTCTGGACCAGCGCGGACGCGGTTTTGGCAAAGGCAAAATCTGGGATGACTGGAAGAATCCGGATTACTGCCAGGACGGCCAGCCGGTGAAGGCCCAGAAGGAAATTACCGGCCATGCCGTGCGGGCGATGTACCTCTACACCGGGGCCGCCGATGTGGCCGCGACCACCCAGGATGCCGGGTACATGAACGCCATGAAAACCGTCTGGGAAGATGTGGTGTATCGCAACATGTACATCACGGGCGGAATCGGGTCGTCGGGGCAAAACGAGGGATTTTCGGTGGATTACGACCTGCCCAACGAATCGGCGTACTGCGAAACCTGCGCGTCGGTCGGGATGGTGTTCTGGAACCAGCGGATGAACCTGCTCACGGGCGAAGCCAAGTACATCGACGTACTGGAACGGAGCCTGTACAACGGGGCGCTGGATGGCCTGAGTTTGAGTGGTGACCGGTTTTTCTACGGCAACCCGCTGGCATCCAGCGGCAAAAATGCCCGGAGTGAGTGGTTCGGGACGGCCTGTTGCCCCTCAAATATTGCCCGGCTGGTGGCTTCGCTGGGCGACTACATTTACGGCAAAAATGATTCGGGCCTCTGGGTCAACCTCTACATTGGCAGCAATACAAACCTGAAAATCGGTAAAACCGACGTGCCCGTTCAACTCGAAACCAATTATCCGTGGGAGGGCCGCGTGCGGCTGACGGTCAATCCGGCCAGAAAGACCCCGTATGCGCTCCACCTGCGGATTCCGGGCTGGGTGAGCAACGTGCCGGTGCCGGGCGATCTCTACCGGTTTGCGGATGCGGGCAAAGCCGCCGTTACGGTTAAACTAAATGGAAAACCCGTTGACTACAGGGAAGAAAACGGCTATGCCGTCATCAATCGAACCTGGCAGAAGGGCGATGTCGTTGAACTGGATTTGCCGATGGAGGTGAAGCGCGTGGTGGCCCGGAAAGAACTCGTAGCCGCCAACGACCGGGTAGCCATTCAGCGCGGACCGCTGGTTTACTGCGTCGAGGGAGCCGACAACGACGGCCAGGCCTGGAACCTGCTGGTGCCCGACCAGACGACGTTTACGACGCAGCCGTACCAGGTGCTCACCGAACCGGTGGTGGCCGTGCAGGCCCAGCTGCCGGTTGTCGGGCCTTCAGCCGACGGAACGAGTGTGGTCACCGAGAAGAAAACCGTTACAGCCGTTCCGTATTACGTCTGGGCCAACCGGGGCAAAAGTCCGATGCAGGTCTGGCTGCCAACTAAAGCAAAACAGGTGAAGCTGTTGGATTAGAGACGGTTACGTGGGTGGATAAAGAAGTTGCCATTCCGGTAAAACAGGATCGGGGTCGGGCGGGAAACAGGGGTTGTTTCGAGCTTTAATTCCGGTGATGTTTTTCCAGAATGGCAACAGAAACCGCGTCAAGGGGCGCAACTATTTAGGCTGCTGGAATGGATATAGCCTCAAATTCTTCTTCAATCAGTTCGACGTTGATGCCGACGGCCGCTTTCATGCCGTTGTGAGCCGCGATGAGCACCTGCCGCATCATGGTGTGCGTATCGCCAGCCGCAAAAACACCGGCCACGCTTGTCTTCCCCGCTTCCCCCACGACGACCATCCCTTTTTCGTCCAGCTCACAACCCAGCTGTTCGGCCAGGTCGCACGTTTGCAGGAGGGTGGGGTGTGCATACAGGGCGTCGATCGGAAAGGCGGTTTCGTCGGCCAGCGTCAGGGCCTGCAAGTGGCCGTGCTGGTGCTGAAAAGCCACAATCGGCGTCTCAACAATCGAAATGCCGTGTTGGGTCAGTTGAGCGGTTTGCTCGTCGGTGAGCGTCGAAGGACCGTTGGTAAACAGGGTCAACCCCGGATTCCAGTGCTGAATCCGTTTTGCCATTTCGAAACCCGTGTGCCCGTTGCCCATGATGCCAACGGTTTTATTCCGAACTTCGTATCCGTGGCAATAGGGGCAGTGCAGAACCGAGATGCCCCAGCATTCGGCAAAACCGGGCAGGTCGGGCAGGATATCCTTCAACCCCGTGGCCAGCAAAATCCGGCGGGCCGTAACGGTTTCACCGGTATCGACGGTCACCGAAAAGCCGTCGGCCCGGCGCTCGGCCCGGGTGGCCGTTGCTTCCCGAAGCTGGACCGTCGGGTAGGCCAAAGCCTGCTGGCGGGCGATGGCGGCCAGCTGGGCGGGCGTCTCGCCGTCGCGGGTCAGAAAGCCGTGGGAGTGGGGCGTCTGGCGGTTGGCGGGTTGCCCGCTGTCCAGCACCAGCACCGTGCGCAGCGACCGTCCGAGCACCAAGGCGGCACTCAGTCCGGCGTAACTGCCGCCCACAATAATCACGTCGTAAGAAGGTGTTGATGAATTCATGAGATTTTTTAATTCAGGGTGTAACTACTGCCCCAGCGATTCCACCGGTTTGAGACTGGCTTCCGTGCGCTGCTGAATCTGGCGAATCTGGTCCCGGGCTTCCCGTTGCAGGTCACGCATCTGATCGGCGGGCAGGTCTTTCAGTGTCGCGTCGGTATGGTGGTGATGCTCGTGCTTCCCGTGTTCGTGGTGATGTTCGTGCGGCATCCCTGGCACTTCGACCCGGTTTGCTTCCCAGTCCTCGAACGCTTTTTTCAGGCTGTCTAGGCGGACTATCGTAGCCTTTGCCGCCGGTTGCGGCTGGTTTGCCAACCGCGTTTTCAGCGAATCAATCTGCTCGATCTGGGGCTCAACCATTTTCTGAATCTGCGTGGCCTCGTTATGGTATTGGGCGGCTTCTTCCAGCAGCGGATCTTTTTTGTCGTTGGATGAACAGGCCGTCAAAACCGTTGCGGCACAACTGATTAAAAGCAGGACACGAAACATGGGTTGGTTGTTTTGAAAAGTTTACTTGATGAGGCTATGGGTGTTGCGGATGGTGGTGGTGAGTGCGCAGGTTGAGAAGGTGCATGGCAATCAGACCCGCCGAGGCCGCATACGCCAGATACTCAAATGCTTCGTGCACATCTTCCAGCAACAGGCCGGCGGCAAACAGGCCCAGAAAGCTCCACAGACCCATTTTGACGAGCGGCTGGCTGGCCCGGCGGGCTGCAAAATAAACGGCAATAACGTTGATCACGATAAAAACGTAATCCAGACTGAGAAAGCCGATGCGCAGCGTCCGGTCGGCCAGCAGCGTCGACGATACCAGCAGAAAAGGGGTGATCAGGCAGTGGATGATGCAGAGGATGGAACCGGTAATGCCTATATAATCGGCTTTGCTGTAAGAAGTTGCCATAAGAATGCAAGATTTTGTTGAATACGAATGGAGTGCAAAAGTACCAAAAAAATGCTTAATGCAACTATGTTGCAAAAACTTTTTGCGCTACTTCCTGTGCTGAACAAAGCTGTTTTGCCCGAGAGAGCCGGGTGGTTAACTCGATATTTTTTAGGTTATTGGGGCCGGATTGAAAACCATTGAAATTTTACCTGATTGGATTACATGATTAATACCATCGTTTTTGACCTCGGAGCCGTTTTAATCGACTGGAATCCGCACTATCTCTACTCAAAGATTTTTCAGGAAGAAGAAATGCGCCACTTTCTGGCGACCGTCTGCACACCCGACTGGAACGAAGAACAGGACGGCGGACGCTCACTGGCCGAAGCCACGGAACTGCTCGTGGGCCAATATCCGGAACACGAAGAAAACATCCGGCACTTCTACGGCCGCTGGTCGGAGATGCTGGGCGGTGAAATCGCCGGGACGGTGGAAATTTTCCGGCAGCTCAAAGCCAGTGGGCGGTATAAACTGTACGCGCTGACCAACTGGTCGGCCGAAACGTTTCCGATTGCGCAGGAGCGATTTGAGTTTCTAACCTGGTTCGACGGCATTGTGATGTCCGGGGTCGAAAAAGACCGTAAGCCATTTCCGTCCTTCTACCAGACGCTTCTGAACCGGTATTCCGTCAAGGCGGATGAGGCCCTGTTTATTGATGATAACCTCCGAAACGTGAAAGCGGCCCAACAACTGGGCATCCACAGCATTCATTTTCACAGTCCGGAGCAGCTGAAAGAAGAACTGATTCGCTACGAAATTTCAGTAGAAAACCGGTAATGCCGTGTTTGCAGGATGTGATGTCATCTAAAAGCTATGTTCATAAATAAAAGCATCCTGCTACTCCTGATCCTGCTGAGTACGATGGCCCGGGCGCAAATCCGAGCCGATTTGTCGAAGATTCAGAAACACAACGGGGCCACGGTTGTCCAACAGGGAACCAATCTGGTCGTAAGCTGGCCCACACAGGGGCGGGAGCAAGCGCGTTTGGTGCTGAGTCTGGAGGGCCAGAAGCCGCTCTTCAACAGCCTGCAGGTAACCCAGGGCGGCAAGTTTCAGGAAGTGGCCAAAGCCCTCGATCCGGCGTTTGTGCTGACCGTCGGCAAGCGGGACCTGGTTTCCCAGAACGGCTGGAACATTTTTTTCGACAAAACCAACCGACTGCCGCACAAATCCTACGCCGTGGGGCTCAGCAAACGGAAGGCCAGCGCCCAGACGGTCGGTACGCGCACCGTCGTCCGGATTTCGGAGGTAGAAGCTGCCACGTTCCGCGGGGACCTGGAAATTACGGTGTATAACGGCAGCCCGCTGTTCAACGTGGCCGCCGTGATGGCAACCGACGTGGATTCAACGGCCATTCTGTACGACGCCGGAATGGTGACCCGCGAACCCGTCTGGAAAACGATTGCCTGGTCGGATACGGAAGACAAACTCCAGCAGACTCCGGCCCGGCTGGACGAGCCCAACAAAGCGCAGGCCGTCAAATACCGCACCATCATGGGCGTGGGAGAGCGGGGCAGTCTGGCGGTTTTTCCGGCGCCCCACCAGTATTTTTACCCGCTGGACGAAGCGTTTAACCTCGATTTTACGTGGTACGGTACCGGTTACCGGAGCCTGGTTCCGCAATACGGCATCGGCATTCGGCAGGATTTGATGGGCGACCGGCGCTGGGTGCCGTGGGTCAATGCGCCCCCCCAAACCCAGCAGCGGCTTAATTTCTTTTGCCTGCTGAGTCCCGGCGATCCGGCCCAGGCGTTGGGGGAAGTCAAGAAGTTTACGCACAACGACAAGTACCCGACTCTGCCGGGCTACAAGACGATGTCGAGCCACTTTCACAACGAATTTATCATGAGCGTGGTGCTGGCGGGCAAGCCGATTCCGGAAAAACCGGCGTTTGTCGATGTGTTTAAAAATTCGGGCGTGGACATTGTACACCTGGCGGAATTCCACGGCCCCGGCCACCCGAAAGGGCCGGATAGCTTGCGGCTGCGGGAACTAAAAGCCTTATTTGAGCAGTGCGAGCGGCTTTCGACGAAGGATTTTCTCCTGCTGCCCGGCGAAGAACCCAACAACTTTTTTGGCGGTCACTGGCTGGAGTTCTTCCCCAAACCGGTCTATTGGATTATGTCCCGCAAGCCGGAAATGCCGTTTGTGACGGACGACCCGCAGTACGGAAAGGTGTACCGGATTGCCGACAAGAACGACATGCTGAAATTACTGCAACAGGAAAATGGCCTGGCCTGGACGGCCCACGCCCGCACCAAAGGCTCAACTGGCTACCCGGATAAATACAAAGAAGAGGAATTTTTCAAGTCGGATCACTTTTTCGGCGCGGCCTGGAAAAACATCCCCGCTGATCTGTCGGAGCCCCGGCTGAGTCGCCGGGTGCTGGACTTGATGGACGACATGGCCAACTGGGGGCATAAAAAGCACGTCATCGCGGAAACCGATATTTTCACGATGGAACCGGAAAACGAAACCTACGCCCACCTGAACGTCAACTACCTGCAGCTGGACAAACTGCCGGATTTCAAACAGGGCTGGCAGCCGGTGCTGGACGTGATGAAGCAAGGCAAATTCTTTGTCTCGACCGGCGAGGTGCTGTTTCCGGCGTTTTCGGTGAACGGAAAGGGAGCGGGCGAAACCGTCCGGCTGCCGGGTGACGGCAAAACCACCATCGTGCTGGACGTCAACTGGACCTTCCCGCTGACGTTCGCGGAAATCATTTCCGGCGACGGCAAAAACGTGTTCCGCGAGCGCATTGACCTGACCAAAACCCGGCCGTTCGGCAAGCAGCAATTTACCTTTAATACCCAACTGAAAGGCCGTAAATGGGTGCGCGTCGAGGTTTGGGATGCCGCCGTCAACGGGGCCTTTACGCAGCAGGTCTGGCTCGAATAAAAAGCGGATGGTTTCGCCAACCGCGCCTGAAAGTGAATAATACCACCAAAATCCTATACCGAACCCTTTTTCACCATGAAGTTTGTTTTCCTCGTTGTTGGTCTGTGCGCCGGTTTCGCCGGAATGGCCCAGGCCCAGCTTCCTCCCATTTTTGAAGCATCCCGCGCCAAAGAAGCGCAGACCGAAGCCACGGTTCGGCGGTATTTGTCGCCCGTCAAGATTCTGTGGCAGACCGGCACGATTCAGAACGCTGAGCGGCTGTTGAAGGTGGGCAACGGGCAGGCCGACCTGTCGGGACAAAATATGTGTTCGCTCAAGAGCGACGCCAGCGGCAAGCCCAGTCTGCTGCTCGATTTCGGGCGGGAACTGCATGGCGGTTTGCAGATCGTGACCGGCCAGTGGCGGGAAAGCAAACCGATCACCGTCCGGATCCGGTTCGGAGAGTCGGCCAGCGAAGCGATGGCGGACATTGAACCGAAGCAGAACGCGACCAACGACCACGCCATCCGGGATATGACCGTGCAGGTACCGTGGCTGGGCAAACTCGAAATTGGCAACACGGGTTTTCGCTTCGTCCGGATTGATCTGGTGGACGGTAATACCGAATTGCTGCTGAAGGAGTTGCGGGCTATTTTCGTGTTCCGCGATATCCCGTATCTGGGTTCGTTCCGGAGCAGTGACGAAACGCTGAACAAAATCTGGGCCACCGGGGCCTACACCGTGCACCTGAACATGCAGGACTACCTCTGGGACGGAATCAAGCGCGACCGGCTGGTGTGGGTGGGCGATATGCACCCCGAAGTGTCCACCATCAATGCCGTGTTTGGCGCCAACGAAGTGGTGCCGAAAAGCCTCGATCTGGCCCGCGACATTACGCCCCTGCCCGGCTGGATGAACGGCATCAGTACCTATTCGATGTGGTGGATTCTGATTCACAAAGACTGGTATTTGCACAACGGCAATCTGGCGTACCTGAAAGAACAGCAGCCGTATCTAGTGAAGCTGGTGGATTTGCTGATCGCGAAAATTGACGATAAAAACAGCGAGAAGCTGGACGGAACCCGGTTTCTGGACTGGCCATCGAGCGAAAACCCGAAAGGGATTCACGCGGGGTTGCAGTCGATGATGGTGTGGTCGCTGGGGGCTGCCGGTGACATCAGCCGCATCCTGAGCGACCCAACCACCGCCAAGAAGTGCGACGAAGCCGTGGCCCGGCTGAAGCAGTATGTTCCCGACCCGAACCAGTCCAAACAGGGGGCCGCGCTGCTGGCGCTCTCGGGCCTGACGCCCCCCGAAAAAGCCAACCGCGACGTGCTGGCCGTCAACGGTGCCCAGAACTTTTCGACCTTCTACGGCTACTACATGCTTCAGGCGCAGGCCAAAGCGGGCGACTACAAAGGCGCGCTGGCCAACATCCGCCAGTTCTGGGGCGGTATGTTGGAGCTGGGTGCGACGACCTTCTGGGAAGACTTCAATCTGGATTGGGTGAAAAACGCCGGGCGGATTGATGAGCTGGTGGCCGAGGGTAAAAAAGATATTCACGGCGATTGCGGGGCCTACTGCTACATCGGTTTTCGGCACAGCCTGGCGCACGGCTGGGCGTCCGGTCCCACGCCCTGGCTGACGGAGCACGTGCTCGGCATCAAGGTGGTGGAGCCGGGGTGCAAAGCCATCAAAATTGAACCGCATCTGGAAGATCTGACCTTCGCCGAGGGCACGTTCCCAACGCCCTACGGTATTGTGAAAGTGAAGCACACCAAACTCGCCAGCGGGAAAGTTCAGACGGAGGTCAGCGGTCCGAAGCAGGTCCGGATTATTCGGTAAACCGGCTGATGGCCCACGGTCCGCCCACTTAGAGCCAGGCAAGCCGTAAAGGGCTGCTGCGTAATTAGCGGGTTTGCCGTTCCAGGTGTTTGACGCCAAAATACGTAAGAAGGCAGCAGATCAGCAGGCCGAGCAACGCAGGGACAACGGTGGCTGCTCCGGCCTGCCCGGCTTGCAGAATGCTCCAGCAAATTTTGCCAACTGCTATACTGAAAAGAACGGCCAACCCCAGGAGCACGCTCTTTTTCCAGAAGGCCATTCCCAGCGCTGCCATTGATACCGGCACCAGCAACGACAGGCAAATTTTGCCCAGATCCCAGGGGCCCCGCAGCCATTCCTGCTCAAATTGTAGAAACTGACGGACGGATTCATCGACAACCCGGGGTTTGGGGAACCAGAACGTGCTGGTTAGAAGAATGAAAACCGTTCCGGTAAGGCCCGCCCAACGGCGTTGGTAGGCAAAAAAACAGAACGGAATAAGAAACAGCGGGCGCAGGTACCAGCTTAGTTGGTTCTGGTGGCGTTCGAATACCCAGTGCAGAAAGTCTTCGTTGGTCAGGGTAACCAGGACCAGAATCAGCGTCAGAACGCCAAAAAAAGCGGCCAGCCGGCGGTCGTTTGTTTTCATGCCGTCTACGTGCGGAACAGGTGAATACTTGCCAGCCAACCATCGTCGGGTTGCTGACGGGCAAAGGTGGGCTTTACAGCGTGCGAAACCAATCGGAACCAGGTGAAGCGGCAGAAGAACCGGGTGAACCGGAAGGGAGGGCATGTGAAGGTGGGCGACACAGCTTTAGAAAAACAAGCTTTCGCGAACCATCCCGGTTTCGGTCAGGAGGATTCACGGAAGCTCGTAGAAAGAATCAGGTCTGGAAAACGGTCTGCGTGAAGGCCATCAGCCTTGCCCGGCAACCAGAATGCGCTTATTTTATTTCCCTGACCTGGGATAGGATGAATCCACTTCGGGGGTAGGTAGGCATACGGGACAGTTTAAACGATAAATCCTGGGGCGGCACGGTGTACTCCATGTGCCTGGTCAGGTAGTTCAGGGCTACGTTGAGGGCTTCGATGGTGACCCACTCGCCAGCGCACCGGTGATTTTTGTAATGATCTCCTCCGCCCTGCGGAATGAAGTTGTAAGCGCTGCCATCCCACTGCCGAAACCGGTTGGGCCAGAACTCCAGGGGTCGCTCCCAGGTGTCGGGGTGGCGGTTGGTGCCGTATACATCCAGCAACACCATCGCTCCTTTCGGAAAGTGCATGTTTCGCCAGTCGAAGGCGGAACGGACTTTGGCACCTAGAAACGGGGCAAACGGGTAATACCGGCGGACTTCCTGCACAAAAAGCTCGGTATCCTCGGCACTGCCGTTGCGTAGCACTTCCCGGCATTCCGGGTGTTTGTGCAGGGCCAGGGCCGCAAAAACGATGTAGTTGGCAATGGCCACAATCGGGCGAACGGTGTTGATCAGCTCGACGGCAGCCACCTGCGCATCCAGCGGCTTACCGTCCGGCTCGCGGTGCAGGGCCATGGCGTAGGCCGACGTTCCTTCCGGGACCGTAATCCGGCCTTCCCGAATGCCGAGGATGAGGCTCCGAATCCAGTCTTCGGTTTGATGGCGGGCTTTCCGGCCCCGAAGATGCCGCAGCCCCACCGCTCCGAAGGCATCCACCCGTTCCCAGAATTGCTGCGCCCGTTGTTTGACTTCTGATTCATTCAGCGGCACCCCCGCCCAGGCGCAGGCCGCCCGGCACAACAATTCCTTTACTTCGTCAAACAGAACAATTGGGCCCGTTGTGGCCGCCCATTTCCGGATGCCCACCTGCCAATGGTCGTGCATCAGGGCCGACAGTCGCTGGATGTTCTCTGGCGTCATGATGGACATAAACAATTCTTTCCGGCGCCGGTGGGCCGCGTCGTCCAGGGTCTGCACGCCATGTTCGCCGAACAGCGTTCGCTGGATGCGTTTGGGTATGGCTCCCTGGCGCACAAACCGTTCGGGATCATAAAAAATCCGGGAGGCTTCGGGGCCGCTCATGCAGACCACTTTCATAAACGGAACCGTGATCTCGAAAATGTCGGACTGAAAACGCCGACAGCGGTTGTAGATGAATGGGAAGCCTTCGCGAGCCAGGCCTACAGCGCTGCTCCAGGCACTGATGCGCGGGATATTTCTCATGGACATTGATCATTAACAGCCTAGTAGTTGAAGGCATAACCGCTGGTCTGTACGGCCGTTCAGGATACCCGGCGAAAACTGAGGATACGGGTAAAAAGCCGTGACGAAGCAGGACGGGATGCGAAGTCGGGCGGGGGCTTGACTTGCATGGGAGGTTTGGTTTATCTTTACCGGTATGAGAATGGCCGTAATGCTCTAAAATCCCGCCCGCTGTCGCCCCGACAGATGGCCTTTTCGAAGGCCCAATTTCCTATTGCTTTTCCGTCAGCCAACGCACCGTACCCGCTTCGGTGAGGATACCCTGTGTCCAACGGTCGCGTATTGTCGGAATTATCTTGTTTCATCCGCATTGCTTCCAACTCATGCACGACTTAACGAAAGACCAAATCAGTCAATTCATCCGGGATGGATTTGTCCGCATCGACCATGCTTTTCCTGCCGAAACCGCCCTCGAAGCTCGAACCATTCTCTGGCGCGACATGGACGCCGATCCCGACAACCCGGCCACCTGGACCCAACCGGTCGTCCGGCTGGGGATGTATTCGCAGGAACCGTTTGTGCGGGCGGCCAATACCGCCGTGTTGCACCGGGCTTTTGACCAGTTGGCCGGGCCGGGGCGCTGGCTTCCGTGCCGAAGTATGGGCACGTTTCCGGTGCGCTTTCCGTCCGCCGTCGATCCCGGTGATGCGGGCTGGCACGTTGATGCCAGCTTTCCGGGCGATGATCCGGCCGACTACTTTGCCTGGCGGGTCAACGTACGCTCCCGGGGGCGGGCGTTGCTCATGCTGTTTCTGTTTTCGGACGTGAGCGAACACGACGCGCCGACCCGGATTCGCGCCGGGTCGCACCGGGATGTGGCCCGGTTGCTGAAACCGGCCGGCGAAACCGGATTGTCGTTCCTGGAATTGGCCCAACAATTGGCGGAGCTGCCCGACCGACCCGAACAGCTGGCGACCGGGGCTGCGGGTACGGTTTATCTGTGCCATCCATTTCTGGTGCACGCGGCCCAGCCACACCGCGGGACGGAGCCCCGGTTTTTAGCCCAGCCACCCTTGCTGTTTAAGGGCGAAACCGCCATTGAGGGATCGGAGGGGCACTATTCACCGGTGGAAGAAGCCATTCGGCGGGCGCTGAGCGAGTAGCTGGTTCTCAAGGTCGTCGAGAGAATAGTCTGAAAAGGGGCGTTTAGCTTCGTACTTCTCTGAGTATCCTCTCTCTTAGTGACTTATAGCTGAGCCAGATTTGGGCCGGCAAGAAGCGTTTCGGGATCATTTTGGAATTAGTGAATTTATTTTGTAAAGTCCTGACAGTCAATTGTTTGTATCTATATAAAGTAGATGTGATGAGGAATTTTGTCCGACAGAAAGGTGTTATTTTAGTAGTCGGATCGGCCTGAAACCGGTTCTCATCCAACGACCTTACTTCATCATCATGCATACGCAATCGGAACTGCTTACCCCGTCGAAAACCGTTTCACTTCCCCTCCAGCATTCCGCCCGGCTCTGGCTGCCCAAGCGGGTGCTGTTCACGCCGGATGCCTTGCAGGAACCGTTTGGCCAGCAGGTCTACGAACGCGTTTCGGCGCTGGATTTGCCCATTGAAATTCTGAAAAATAACCGGCTGACCGGCCTGCGCGGAAAGGATGACCGTGAAACCTACCGGATTGCCAAGAACACGCTGGCAGTCGTTAAGGCACCACCCAGTTCATTGCGGCTGCAGCCCGTTCCGCCGTCCGCCGACTGGCAGATGAACCTCGCCGAGGGGTGTCCCGCCCATTGTCAGTACTGTTATCTGGCGGGCAGTTTGCAGGGGCCGCCGGTTACGCGCGTATTTGCCAACCTGCCCCAGTTGCTGGCCAATACCGCTTCGTACGAACAGCCCGGTAAAATCACCTCGTTTGAAGTGAGTTGCTATACGGATGTGATCGGGATTGAGCACCTGACGGGCAGTCTGGCCGAGTGCATTCGGTATTTTGGCAGTCGGCCCGACGCGCACCTGCGGTTTGTGAGCAAATACGATCAGGTGGAATCGCTGCTGGACCTGCCGCATAACCACCGGACGCGCGCCCGGATTAGTCTGAATGCCGACTTCATTGCCCGGCGGATGGAAGGGGGGACGGCTTCCGTGGATGCGCGGATGCAGGCGCTTCGGAAACTGGCCCTGCCGCGACCGCTGGGCGGGGGCGGTTACCCGGTTGGCGTGGTGCTGGCCCCGATCATGCCCATTACCAACTGGCGGGAACACTACACGGATTTGCTTGACCGGCTCGCGCAGGCGCTGGATTTCGACTGTGACCTGACCGTTGAGTTCATTACGCACCGCTTTACGCCGGGCAGCAAAACCGTTTTGCAGGAGTGGTACCCCAACACCAGCCTGGAAATGGAAGAGGCCGGGCGCGCCGAGAAACGCAACAAGTTTGGCGGCCTCAAGTACGTCTACCGGCCCGAAGACATGAAAGAACTCCGCTCGTTCTTCTACACCGAGTGGCGGAACCGGTTTCCCAACGCCCCCATTCTGTACTGGACATAAACCGTTCTTACGATGCATTGTGGGCGGGCTGGGTTTCCCGCTCCTGCCGGAAAGCCGCCTGGTGTTGGGGGTTCTGCGGGTCTAGCGTGGGGAAGTACTGACGACGGAGCCAGCTACTGAGCCCGTCCAGACCCGGGAACAACACCCGTTCGTTGATGTTGGCCTGATCGAGCTTGTCGCGAATTTCCCACTTGAGCGAATGGGGGATTACAATTTTACGGTAACAGTCCGGGTGGTTTTTCAGCCATTCGTCCAGGCTCAGCGTGGGCGAGGAGACCACCGAAAACAGGGCGTATTGGTTAACAATCCGTTCGTCCATGGAAGGCGGCTCAAAAAACAGGGCGTAGGCGGGTTCAGTGAGCTGATCGAACTCCCCAAGCGAGGTGACCGGACTCAGCATGTCAATCGTGAAAACATCGGCCCCCTCGGTGGTCAGGCTTTCGGCGAGTTGTTTCGGTAAATGGGCGTGGACTTTCTTGTAGTCCACGCACCACACCGCCCCGTCGCGGTCGTACTGGTCGATGCAGGCTGTCACGAAATGCAGGGCCACATACGGCGAAAAGGTCCAGTCCATGAGCCGGGTGGGCAGGCCGTGGTGCTGGGCAACCGATAACCAGTACCAGAACGAATCACTTTTATCCACAACCTGGTGGGCGTATTTCTTGAAATTCCGCAACAAATGTCCTTCCAGTTGGGCGTAATGATCACCCAGCCGCATCAGGGAGGTGTTCAGCGTATAGGAAGCATTCGACAAGCCCCGGAAGGCAAAAGGAGAACGGAATCGGTTTAGGGTCGGTGTCCAGGCATGCTCGTAAAGACAATCCATCAACTCATTCCAACTGCGGACGCTGGTATCACTCATCATCACTCGGTGCTTTTTCTGAGAAAACCCCGTACTAAAAAAAACGTTTGGATAGCAGGGGGAGCGTAAGCAAACGGTCCACCGTAAACGCTTAAAAAGGCAGCGTTTTCAGGGTGTCATAATCCCCCACGGCCCGCAGGTACAGCAGGTGCCCCAGCACACCGTGCAGGTTACTGACCAGGCCGTGGGCTTCGGCCAGGGGCGCAACGTGCAGCCGGGTCTGTTCCTGCTCCGACGCCTTGCCGGTCGATTGGCCGTGCAGCTCCCGAATGGCCCGGCTGTTCATCCGCCGTTCGCAGTAAAAGAAATAGAGCGCTTCGTCGCTGGTGGAGGTGGCCGAATACCACGGTTTGGGCCCGAGCGATTGAAGTTCTTCGGACGCAAATTCCAGACCGGTTTCCTCCTGCAATTCACGCAGAGCCACTTCCGGCGGAGTTTCCCCTTCGTCAATCATGCCGGCCGGATGTTCGTAGGTTTCCGAGCCATCGCAAACGCGCCGTTGCCGGACCATCAGCACAAACTTGTCTTCCGTTTCCTCGTCGATCAAAACCACCAGGACGGAAATGGCATCCCCCTTGATCATACACAAGGGAGAAAGTTTGGCACCATCGGGCGCCGTGGCATCCAGTTTCACCAGGCTATGCAGCACCTGTCCTTCGTTGCCGTGACGCGTGTAAACGTCCTGCACCTGGTTTAGCCGGATCTGATTGTGCTCCAGCTTTTGCTGCCAGGCTTTGAATTTAAACGAATCCTGAAAAGGTTCCTGTTTTTCCATGGGTCGGATTGTTGGTGGGAAGGTTAGTTGAAACTTTTAAGCAGATCCGGGAGAACTTTCGCGCCAAAATCCTCAATAAAGGGCTGCTGATTGCGGTTTACGTTGTGGAGCATGAGCCTTTCAAAGCCCATTTCGGCATCCTGCCGGATCCAGTCCAGGTGCTCGGCCGGATCCGCCGAAATCCGGACCATTTTATCGACTTCACTCAAATTGACATACTGGCCAGCCGCATCAAACTGTTCCGGCAAACGGAGTTCCGTCAGCATGTTGTTGGGGAAAATATTGGCCCGCCACTGCTCATACGCCCCTTGCCGCGCTTCATCAAGGGTGTTGGCGTACGACAACTGCACTTTGAGGTACATCGGTTTGCCCTCTCCACCGCCTTTGCGGAAGGCATCTACGACCCGCTGGAGTTCTTCCTTGGGCTGTGAGATGGTCAGCAAACCGTCGGCCCAGCCGCCGACCCATTCGGCCGTCTTGCTGGTAACGGCTGCGCCGATCAGCAACGGTTTGACCGTCGGTCGCGTGTAGAGTTTGGCGTCTTCCACCGTCACCAGTCCTTTGTGGGAAACGGTTTCGCCGTTCCACAGCGCCCGGATCACGTCCACGCACTCTTTCAGCCGGGCGTTGCGTTCGGTTTTGGAAGGCCATCGTTCGCCCGTGATGTGTTCGTTGAGGGCCTGTCCGGTTCCGACGGCAATCCAGAACCGTTCCGGAAACATTTCGGCCAGGGTAGCTGCGGCCTGGGCGATGATGGTCGGATGATACCGTTGGCCGGGGGCGTTGACTACTCCGAACGGTAAGGTTGTGGCCTGTAAAGCGGCACCCAGCCACGACCAGGCAAAGCCGCTTTCGCCCTGTTCGGAACTCCAGGGGTGAAAATGATCCGAGCAGGAACCCGCCGTAAATCCGGCCTGCTGAGCCAGTTGGACGTAGGAAAGCAGTGTACTGGGCGCAAATTGTTCGTGGGAGGCATGATAGCCGATCTTCAGCATAACGGTATGGATTCCTGACGTGGATCAGGCTTTTATTTTAAAATGTTGTTTGTTCTTGTTGTGACGAATTAGGCTGCCAATTGTTTGCCTGACCCAAAGACGTTGCGTAAATAACCAGGGATTCGGGTTGCAGGGTAATCGCAAAATCGCCCGATGCAGCTTCCGGAGCCGCCCCCGGCCCTTTCCAGAGCGGATCGGCGGAATCCAGCAGCTTAATCCAGGGTTCTGCCGACGCGGGGGTTGGAACGGATTGCGGCTGTTTGGAAAAATTCATCAGGCAGACCACTTGCTGATCCGGATGGCAGCGACGCAGTACCAGCGTTTGCTGATCTTCCCGAACGGTTACCTCCAGGTGCTGGCGGGACAACTGGCGCAGCGCCGGTTGCTGTTTGCGCAGCGCGATCAGCGTCTGGTAATACCGAAACATGGTCTGGTGGGGGTCCTGATGGAGCCGTTCCCACTGAAGTTTGGATTGCTGGAAGGTTTCTACGGCAAACGGATCGGGTACCTCCCCGTGGCCGTGAAAATCGGCAAACTCCGACTTGCGCCCCTGGCGCACGGCTTCCACCAGGTCTTTTTCCGTATGGCTGATGAAGTAAAGAAAGGGGTTGGATTCACTCCATTCCTCGCCCATAAACAACAGCGGCAGGTACGGACTGACCAGCACGGCGCCGGCCATCAGCTTCTGCATTTCGAAACTCACCAGCTGGCTCGTCCGCTCGCCCAGCATCCGGTTTCCTACCTGATCGTGATTCTGGGAAAAGACGATGAACTGCGAACCGGGGTTATTGCCCGCTGAAAGACCGAAAGCCCGTTTACGGTGGTTAGAGAACTGTCCATCATATACGTAAGCATCCTGGTAGGATTTGGCCAGGTGCTGAATGCCGTTAAAATCGCTGTAGTAACCCCGCGGTTCTTCCCCCGCCGTCACCCGCAGGGCGTGGTGAAACTCATCGACCCACTGGGCCTGCATCCCGTACCCACCCAAAGCCGGTGGATTGATGTAGCGCGGGTCGTTCAGGTCGGACTCAACCAGCAGGTGGTACGGCCGTCCGGTAGCGGTTTCCAGCTGATCGACATACTGCCTGATTTGCTGCAGGATGTGCACCGCACTGAAATCCTTGATGGCATGAACGGCGTCCAGCCGCAGCGCATCGATGTGGAAATCGCGAAACCACATCAGCACGTTCTCGATGAAGTACTGCCGGACCCCATCGCACCAGGCATCATCGAAATTCAGGGCGTTGCCCCAGGGCGTACAGTGTTTGGCCGTAAAGTAAGGCCCAAACCGGCTGAAGTAATTGCCTTCCGGCCCCATGTGGTTATAGACCACATCCAGCACCACCGCCAGCCCCTTCCGGTGGCAGGCATCGACCAGCCGCTGTAGGCCCCGCGGTCCGCCGTAGCTGTGCTGAACGGCATAGGGATAGACGCCGTCGTACCCCCAGTTGCGGTCACCGGGGAATTGGGCCACGGGCATGATTTCGATGGCCGTAACGCCCAGCTCCTTCAGATAATCGAGCTTTCCTTCCAGGGCGGCAAAAGTACCCTCCGGGGTAAACGTTCCCACGTGTAGCTCGTAAATCAGGTATTCCTCCAGTGGAACGTTGGTCCAGTTCTGATCTTTCCAGGTAAACTCCCGGAGGCACACGGCTTCCGAAGGCCCGTGAACGTCCTTGGGCTGGCCCACCGAAGCCGGGTCGGGGAAGGATTCCTCCTGATTCAGCAAAATCTTGTACAGGTCGCCGGGTTTGATCTGGTCGGTGGTGAGGGCCCAATACCCGTATTCCTGCGGTTCGAGCGGCAAGGTACGCGACGGGTTTTCCAGCATGACGGCCACTGAATCAGCCTTCGGTGCCCAAACCAGAACCCGGGCCATACCGTTCTGAAAGGTAATCCCAAGCGCACGTCTATGAATGTCTACTGTTTGCATAAAATTAACTAATAAAAGAGGCCGACCGGATTTTCGCCGGTCAATCACGGGTTTATTGAGGAGTGTAGGTTAGCTGTAAAACAAATCCTTGCGAGCCGTCCTGGTTGGACCGTTGCCAGCCGACGGCCAGCGGAAGGTGTTCGCCCAGGAAGACTTCAACGCCGACCGATAGCTGCCCCAGTTGGTGAGACCCCGACAGCCAGTCGGCCAGCAGGTGTACTTTATGGTACCAGAGTCCCGCGTCCACCCCGGCCTGAATACCCGAGTGGGGGCCATCGCCCAGGAAACGGGCATTGCCGTTGTAACCGCCCAGCGCCAGTTTGTAATGCTCCTGCACCAGCGAAGCGGCCAGATTGGCGTAAGCATAGTAAACAGCCTGGGAGCGCCCCGAGGAAAGATTCAAACCACCCTGCCCGCCGATCCCAATTTTAAAAATTTCGGAGAGCTGAAATGCCTTCTGAGCGTTGACCAGCAGGAGCGGAGCGTAAGGCATTGACGTGGTGGTGTCGTTCCGAAAAAACCGGGTGTTTTGCCGGGTGAAATCCAGGTTATACAGGTTCAGACCAACTTCCCAATCCTTGCTTAATCCGTACGAAACAGTCGTGGTTGAACGGATCATGTCCTGGATTTCGAGTTGTTCCTGCGCCAGGACCTTGCCTTCTTTGGTGATGTCGGACGATGGAACATTAAAAATAGTTTGTTGTGCCTGGGTTGTCGTGGCAAGGCCCAGGATCAGTGAACCAATCAAAGACAGTCGTACTTTCTTTCCCATTGAATCTGGATTTGGTGGTGCCGTGGCCCGTGTAGGGGCCAATCTGTGGCATGCGTTTCAACTGCTTAGTAGGAGCAGCGTTTGGTTAGTAAACCAACGTGGCGGGGTAAGGTTAGGAAAATGGCCTCTTGCGGTGAGGATTCGGTCTGATAATAATCAAAAAATGGGTTGCCGGTTCACTCGCCAGCCCGGCAGGTAACAAAGTCGGTAAGTACTTAACAATTCGGGAATAGAATTGAGGAAGTTTTTGTTCACTCCCCAAAGCTACGGGGTTCGCTGAGTAGTTATAGCCATCCGATAGAGTATTATACATCTGGCCTGCCAACCTGACAAATAGTACATTTCTTAGTGAAGCTGTCTAACGATAGCCGCTGCTCAGTCATTGAAGCCGTTTGTATAACTTGTATTTTTTTAGTGAATACCGTCCTATAAGCCCTGAAATCTAAAATTAATTTAGAATTTGTGGTGTTATTTCCACGGTTTAACTGCTTAGTTAAAATAGTTAGTTAATCGTTTGGAAATTCTATTTTTAGGTGACACATTTGCGTCATGACAAATAGAGTGAACGAAATAGGGACGGAGGAAAAAATCAAGCAAGCTGCGAAGGTCGTTTTTCTTGAGAAGGGCTTCGACGGTGCCACCATGAAGGACATCGCCACCGCTGCTGGCATGAACAGCGCCCTCACGCACTATTATTTCCGGAGTAAGGAAAAGCTGTTCTGGCTGGTTTTCGAAAGTCTGCTGAAACAGTGGATTGAAGGCATCCGAATTACCCTGGACAATCCGACGAGTACCTTGAAAGAAAAATTAGTTGAACTGATTGAGCGTCAGTTTAATTTCCACGCCCAGAATCCCGATATTATTTTGTTTCTGATGAACGAAGCGCAGCGGGACCCTGAAGGTCTGTTGCAGAAAATGTGTGTTTCGCCCGCCCTGCACGATTCCTGTTTTTTTCGCCAGGTGGAAGAAGCCATTCAACAGAAACAAATCCGACCCGTCAATCCGATGTTCCTGCTGTCGACGGTATTTTCGTCTATTAAGCAGTCGTTCGCCGGAAAAACGCTGTACATGCACGTGTTTAACCTGGACGAGGAAGGGTTTTTCGCTTTTACCCGGGAAAACAAGAATGTTTTTACAGATATGATTCTGACTTATCTGTTTAAACCGGATTGTTGACTGATCTTAAAAATTGGGTGCTTGACGGCGCGGATTCGCCGGTTCAGCTAAAATGGCAGGAAGAAACGGTGGACTTGCCTCTACCTTTCGTCCGTCGGATAAAGAATTTACATGCCGGTTTTGCAGGAATTAACCAATCTTAACCAATTGGGTATCTGAAAGAAAAGCCGTTGTATAAATTTATGAACATTAAGGACCCTTGCTATGTAAAGAAAAGAATGCCCCATTTCTGACACCAATGAATTCATGAGAAAAAAATTGCACACGAAGGTCGCTGCTTATACGGATGTCGCGGTGGCGAAAGCAAAAGGGATTTATCCATATTTCCGGCCCATTGAATCAGGACAGGATACCGAAGTAGTCATCGATGGAAAACGGGTTCTGATGTTTGGCTCCAACTCGTATCTGGGATTAACAAACCATCCGGCGGTGGTCGAAGCGGCCAAAAAAGCCACCGAAAAGTACGGTACGGGCTGCGCCGGATCCCGGTTTCTGAATGGAACGCTCGACATTCACGAAGAACTGGAACGCCGGCTGGCCGCCTTTACCGGCAAAGAAGCCGCGGCACTTTTCAGCACGGGCTATCAGGCCAATCTCGGCGCGCTTTCCTGCCTGACGGGCCGGCACGATTACCTGATTCTGGATGAAAGCAACCACGCATCGATCATCGACGGCAGTCGGTTGTCCTTCTCCAAAGTAATCAAGTATGCCCACAACGACATGGACGACCTCTGGAAGAAGCTGAGCCAGTTGCCCGAAGAAGGTATCAAGCTGATCGTGGCCGACGGAATCTTCAGCATGGAAGGCGACATTGTCAAACTGCCGCTGCTGAACCAGATTGCCGCCGAATTTGATGCGTCCGTGATGGTGGACGATGCGCACAGCCTGGGCGTGATCGGACAGCAGGGTGCCGGAACGGCTTCCCATTTCGGCCTGACCGACACGACCGACATCATCATGGGAACGTTCAGCAAATCGCTGGCTTCCCTGGGGGGGTTCATCGCCAGCGACGCCGAGACGATCAATTACCTTCGTCACCGCGCCCGTTCGCTGATCTTCAGCGCGAGCATGACCCCGGCTGCGGTCGCCAGCACCCTGGCGGCTCTGGAAATCATGCAGAACGAACCCGAGCACATCGAGCGGCTGTGGGCCAACACCCGGTATGCCAAAGAGCTGCTGGTGGAAAACAATTTCGATTTGGGGCCGAGCGAGAGTCCGATTCTGCCGGTATACATCCGGAACAACGAGCATACCTTCCTAATTACCAAAATGCTGCAGGATCAGGGCGTGTTTGTCAATCCGGTGGTTTCACCCGCCGTACCTCCGCAGGATTCGCTGATCCGGTTCTCCATCATGGCAACGCACACGTTCGCCCAGATTGAAGAAGCGGTTGATAAACTGACCCGGGCGTACCGGACGGTTAAACACATGCCGATTCAGGAAAGCGTATGAAGCGGGTTGTACCGGTCAGTTCGAAGAAGGAGCTAACGCTATTTATCGATTTTCCCCATAGTGTATATCGGGATGATAAAAACTATGTACCGGAAATTTTTATTGGGCAACGGGATCTGTTGACCCCGGGTAAGCACCCATTTTTCGAACACTCCACGCTGCAATTGTTTCTGGCGTATGAGGGCGATACCATCACCGGACGGATTGCGGCCATTCATAACCGGAACCACAATGCGTTCACGGGGGGAAACGACGGCTTTTTTGGTTTTTTTGATTGCATTGATGATCAACAAACCGCCGATTTATTACTGAATACTGCGTCGGATTGGCTGAAACAACAGGGACTTTCCCGGATGATTGGGCCGACCAATCCGACTACTAATGATGTCTGTGGCGTCCTGATCGACGGCTTTGACCGTCCGCCGTTGGCCATGATGCCCTATAACGCACCTTACTATGACAAACTTCTGCTAACCCACGGCCTTCGGAAAAAAACGGATTTGCTGGCCTACGAATTGAACGTGGCGACGGCCAACGAACGCTCGTTGAGACTGTTGGACACTTTACAGAACCGGCTGAAACGGAGCGGAATCACCATTCGGAAGGTCGATTTAAAGAATTTTAGCGCCGAAGTGCCCAAAATCCGGGAGGTCTACAACCGGGCCTGGGATAAAAACCTGGGATTTGTGCCGATGACCGACAGCGAATTCGATTATTTGGCGAAAGACCTCAAAATGATTCTGGATCCGAATTTCTGTCTGGTTGCCGAAAAAGACGATAAAGTCGTCGCCTTTATCCTCGGCATTCCGGACATCAACCAGATTTTGATTAAAAACAAGCGGGGTCGTTTGTTTCCGCTGGGGCTTTTCCGGCTGCTGACGCAACGGAAAAATATTACCCGCATCCGGGTGTTGACGCTGGGCGTGCTGGAAGGCTACCGCAAAATGGGCATCGAAGCCTGTCTGTATGCGTCGGTCATCAAGAACACCTACGGCACCAAGGTTACGGGCGGAGAATGTTCGTGGATGCTGGAAGACAACTATCTGATGAATCACGCCATCGAGCAGATCAACGGGGTGTTGTACAAACGGTATCGGTTATACGAGAACGAGTTATGAAAGAAAGGGTTTTGATTACGGGGGCTAGCGGGTTTATCGGGCATCATCTCATTCAGGCGGCTCAGGCAGCCGGTTTGGAGGTTCATGCCGCCGTCCGGCCCTCCAGTGATCTGGCCCACTTGAAGGAACTGAATCTGACCGTTGTTTATCCGGATTTCAGTTCAAAAGAAGCGTTGCAGCGTACGCTGGAAGAGGGAGCGTATCCCTACATCATCCATGCCGCGGGCGCTACCCGGGCTAAGGACCAGCAGACCTACAACCGGATCAATGCCGAGTATACGTTGCGGCTGGCCCAGGCGGCAAAAGCGGCAGCCAGACCTGTAAAACGGTTTGTGTTCATGAGCAGCCTGGCGGCCCTGGGTCCGATACCGTACGACGCACCGGGGCCCATTACCGAAACTACGCCACCTCAGCCGCTCACCAGTTACGGAAAAAGTAAGCTCCTGGCCGAGCAGTACTTATCCAGCGTTCAGGGATTGCCGATCACCGTTATCCGGCCCACGGCAGTCTACGGACCCCGCGAACGGGATCTGTTTATTTTGTTCAAAACCCTGCTCCAGCGACTCGATCTCTACATTGGGCGACGTCCGCAGCGGTTGAGTTTTGTGTATGCCAGGGATCTGGCGGAGGTAACTGTAGCGGCTTTGCTGCAAAACCACGATCAGAACCGAATTTATACTATATCGGACGGCGAAGCCTACAGCCGCTATGCGCTGGCCGACCTGTTTCAACAGGTGAGCGGTATCCGGGCTTTGCGGCTCCATCTGCCCGTTGGCCTGATGAAAGGGGTCGCGGGGGCGCTGGAGGCCGGGTACTCGTTTTCAAGTTCAACCCCGGTATTGAATCCGGAGAAATTACGGGAGCTAATGGCCCCCAACTGGTTCTGTAGCATCGAAGCCGCCCGCCGGGATCTGAACTACCAACCCCAATACGGGTTGCAGCAGGGACTCGACGAAACGCTGCGGTGGTACCGAGCCAACCAATGGCTTTAAAATGCAATGAATACACACCTGGAAGTGACTGGCCAAGGCCACTGCCGAAATCAGTACTAAAATGTTACGATCGATTCTAAAAAATGGAGCGTTTATTCTTGGTATCTTATTATTGATCAGTAGAATAGCCTCTGCCCAATCCACCCTGATCAAGGGTGTGATTACCGACGCCAAAACCGGCGAAACACTGCCCTTCGTCAGTGTCGTCGTGCCGGGAACCACCATCGGAACCGCGACCGATACCGAGGGACAATATAGCCTCAGCGTGCCTGCTGGTCAGAACCGCATCAAGTTCTCCTACGTGGGCTACCTGAGTCAGGAAAAAACCATCAAGCCGGGGCAAACCCAGGTCATCAACATCAAGCTGGTCGTCGATGCGACGCTGTTGAAGGAAGTGACCGTCAAGGCCAAAAGCCACTACCGCAACCGCGACAACCCGGCCGTGCAGCTCATCCGGCAAGTCATCGACCACAAGGAGCAGAACCAGATGGGCCACAATGCCTACGTCGAGTACCAGCAGTACGAGAAAATATCACTGGCCCTGAGTAACTTATCCGATCGATTTAAAAACCGACGCATCTTCCGCAATTACCAGTTTCTGTTTACCCAGGCTGATTCGACCGACGGCAAAAACCGGCTTCCGGCATTTCTGGAAGAGAAGGTATCGCAGGTTTACTACCGCAAAAGTCCCGAGGTAAAGAAGCAGCAGGTGAAAGCCCAGCGCCGGGCCGAGTTCGACCCCCGGTTTGTTGACAATAAAGGACTTAGCAAGTATTTTAACCGGCTTTACGAGAACATCAACATCTACGACAACAACATCTCGATTGCCACCAATCAGCTTTTGAGCCCCATTGCCAACAACGCTCCGACGTTTTACAAATTCTTTATCCGCGACACGGTGAAAACCCAGCAGCCCTGGCTGATTGAGCTGGGCTTCGTGCCCCGCAACAAAACCGATCTGCTGTTTGAGGGCCAGTTGTTTGTTACCCTGGATGGCAACTACGCGGTGCAGAACGCTTTTCTGACGGTTAACAAAGACATCAACCTGAATTATTTACAGGACCTGGAAGCCCGGCTGGAGTTTGAGAAAAGTCCCGACGGACGCTATCACCCCACCCAGACGACGCTGGCCATGGAGTTCTCCCTGGGACCCAACACGCCGGGCGTTTTTGGGCAGCGGGTGGTGCACTTTTCCGACTACCAAATCAATCAGAGCAGGCCGGATAGCGTATATGATGGTCCGTTAGAAGAAGTGGCCTACAATCCGGCCCTCAAGCCCAACGAAGCGGAGTGGAGCCAGCTACGGCCTATCCCCTTGGATAAAGCGGAAACCAAGATTTATCGCAACGTCGACACGCTGCAAACCATCCCGGCGTTCCGGCGAACAATGAGCTATGCCACCCTGTTGATTGCCGGTTTTAAGAACGTGGGACCCTTTGAAATCGGGCCGGTCAATACCTTTTACAGCTTCAACCCGGTCGAAGGATTTCGGCTGCGTTTCGGGGGGCGCACCACGACGGCACTCAGCAAACGCATGTTCGCCGAGACCTACGCGGCCTACGGCTTTAAAGATCAGAAGTGGAAGTATTTTCTGAGCGGCACTTACTCGATCAACAACCAGTCGGTTTACGCCTTTCCGCTGCACTACGTCCGGGCCAGCTTCCAGCGGGACACCAAAATTCCGGGGCAGGATCTGCAATTTGTGCAGGAAGACAATTTCCTGCTGTCGTTCAAGCGCGGGGAAAACAACCGCTGGCTCTACAACGATACCTACCGGGTGGAGTACATTCGGGAGTTTGAAAACCATTTTTCCTACAAACTCGGCTTTAACCAGCTAACGCAGCGGCCGGCCGGTATTCTGGAGTATACCAAATCGGTGCCGGAAGGGAACCTGAACACGAGCGAGGTGCTGCACAACACCGAACTGAATCTGGAGTTGCGGTATGCGCCGGGCGAGCAATTCTACCAGGGCAAGATTTACCGGGTGCCGATTGTGAACAAATACCCGATTTTTACGCTGCGCTACGGGGCGGGCCTGAAAGTGCTGGGGGGCCAATACCAGTACCACAACCTGTCGGCCAACGTAGAGAAACGGTTCTACCTGTCGCAGTTCGGATACCTGGATGCCACGGCCGAAGGTGGTTACATTTTGGGCAAAAACATCCCGTTTCCGCTCCTGACCATTCACCGGGCCAACCAGACTTACGCGTATCAGCTCAACTCGTACAACCTGATGAACTTCCTGGAGTTTGTCAGCGACCACTACGCCAGCGTGAACCTGCAATATTACCTGAACGGGTTTCTGTTCAACAAAGTACCGCTTTTGAAACACTTAAAGCTGCGGGAGGTTGTCAGCTTTAAGGCGCTGACGGGGGGACTGCGCGCGGAGAACGATCCGGCAAAAGTGTCCGATGTGTACCGCTTTCCGATCGATGAGCAGGGGCGCTCGATCAGCTACACGCTGAACAAAACGCCGTACATCGAAGGCAGCGTGGGCATTGCCAACATTTTCAAGCTGCTGCGGGTGGATCTGGTCAAGCGGTTTACGTACCTGAATCACCCCGGCGTCTCGGAGTGGGGCATCCGGGGGCGGTTCAAGTTTGATTTTTAACGGTCTGCCCGTGTCGGGCCGTAGACACCAACGAGAGAGAAACTATGAATTACGCGATAATTGCCGCCGGGGAGGGGTCGCGTTTAGCCCAGGAGGGCTTTACGCTACCCAAACCGATGGTCAGCCTGCACGGCGAGCGATTGATTGACCGGCTGATTGGCATTTTTAGCCAAAACCATCCGGACTCCATTCGGGTCATTATCAACGAACAGTCGGCCCCGCTGGAAGCCCATCTGTCGGTTCTCCGGGAGAAGGTTCCCGTCGAAATCGTCCGAAAATCCACCCCGAGTTCCCTCCACAGTTTTTACGAACTGTTGAAAACCGCTCCGGACGTGGAGGCATTGTGTCTGGCCACCACCGACACGGTATTCAAAGAAGAAGAATTCCGGGCCTTCATCGACGAATTTGAACGCCAGCCGCAGCTCGACGGGCTGATGGCCGTTACCACATTTGTCGATGATGAAAGCCCGCTGTTTATTTCCGCCGGACCCGACCGGATCATCACGGCATTTACCGACCAGAAGACGGACCAAACCGCTTTTGTGTCCGGCGGTATTTACTGCCTGCGCCGAAAGGCCCTGGATGCGGTGGCCGAGGTGATTGCCAGCGGCACCAGCCGGATGCGGAACTACCAGCGGTACTTGCTCGAAAGCCGCTTAACGATCAAAGCTTTTCCGTTTTCCAAGATTGTGGACGTCGATCACGTGCAGGACATCCGGACGGCGGAGCTTTTCTTAAGCGGAGTTAATTGATTCATCACCGAATTTTATCTGACACCTTGAAATTACTTGGAGTACACAGAAACCAGAAGTTTTCACCGAATCACATTGGAAATGATGATGCCATTTTTTCATTGACCGCTCAGGCCCTCGAAAAACAGGGCAACCAGATTCGCATTTGCAGTGAAGACGAATTTTTAAAGCTGGAAACGGTTTCGGAACCGTACATTTTCACGATGGCCCGGCAAAAGGCGGTGGTGCAGAAATTGCAGGCCGTTGAATCGGACGGAACCGTGGTGGTCAATTCGGGTTTTGGCATCGAAAACTGTTTCCGGATCAACATGCACAGGGCCCTGGAAGAGAACGGCATACCGGTACCGCGTAGCCTGGTTATCCCCACCTCCTCGGCAGACGGCGACCCGCTGGAGCGGTGGACTGAGCAGGGGTTCTGGATCAAGCGGGGTGATTTTCACGCCATCCACCGCGAAGACGTGACGTTTGTTCGGAGCCGTCAGGAAGGGCGCGAAATGCTGCGGGAATACGCCCGGCGCGACATTGCGGAAGTCCTGATTTCGGAGCACCTGGCCGGGGATCTGGTTAAGTTTTACGGCGTTCGCGGAACCGATTTTTTCTTCTGGTTTTACCCCTACGAACATAATCACCACAAGTATGTTGAATACGAAGCTATAAACGGCAAATCGCACCACCACGCATTCGACGAAACGGAACTGCAACGGGTAGCGACGGCTTCGGCAAAGGCGGTGGGCGTCGACATTTACGGCGGTGACGCCATCGTGACCAAAGACGGTTCTTTTTACATCATCGACCTGAACGACTGGCCCAGTTTTGCCCCCTGCCGCCAGGAAGCCGCCGACGCGATTGCCGCCCTATTGTATCAGAAATTTACCCAACCCGTGTTATGAGTACGTTGAGCAAGAATCCCGCGGGACCGGACACCGTGGAGCCCGCGAACACCGCGTTCCAGAACTCCCTGAAGTCGTCCGATACCGAGGAACAAATTGATATCTGGTTTTACCGCCCCATTGGCTACCAGATTGCCCGGTTTTGCGCCTGGGTGGACATCACGCCAAACGCGGTAACCATCGTCAGCATCTTTTTCGGGGTGGCCGCTGGTATCTTATTCTATTACCAGTCGCTAACCATCAACGTCATCGGGATGCTGTCGCTGGTGTTTGCCAATATGCTTGACAGTACCGACGGGCAGCTCGCCCGGATGACCAACAACAAAAGTCGGCTGGGCCGGATTCTGGACGGGGTTGCCGGTGATTTCTGGTTTATTTCCATCCACGTGGCCATCTGTCTGCGGAGCATGAACGAAGGCTGGTCGGCGCTGATCTGGGTGCCGGGGGTGCTGGCCGGACTATCGCACATCGTGCAGTCGGCGATGGCGGATTATTACCGGAACGTTCACCTGTTTTTTATCAAAGGCACCTCGGGCAGCGAACTCGACAACAGCCGCGATTTGCAGAAGGAATACGACCAGCTTTCGTGGAGCAGAAATTTCGGAATGAAGCTGGTGGCCCGCAACTACCTTAATTATACCAAATTACAGGAACGGTTTTCGCCCAACTTGCAGAAGCTGCTGGCCGTCATCCGGCAGAAATTCCCGAACGGGTTGCCGCCGAAGCTAGTGGCCGATTTCCGGGCGCAGAACAAGCCGCTGATGAAATACACCAACATCGTCCAGTTCAACACGCGGGTGTTGTTTTTGTTTCTCTGGCTGTTCATCGACCAGGCCTGGATTTATTTTCTCTTCGATATTTTCGTGCTGAACCCCATTCTGATTTATATGTGCGTGAAGCAGGAGGGCGTCAGCCGCCATTTTTACCAGCAGATTCAAACGTCTCCCGAGAATGAGTACAAAACTCTATAAGGCCTTATTTTTTGCCATCGGGGTCGTGACGCTGGTTTACATGATGTACGTCATGGGATTTGCGGCCATCTGGCAGAGCATCACCCAAACCGGCGTCTGGTTTTTGCCGGTAGTGGGCAGCTGGCTCGTCATTTACGTGCTGAACGCGCTGGCGTTCTACGCCGTTATTCAGGAGCCGCAGGTGCCCGAAACGCACAGGCCGTTCGGCCAGGTGCTGCGCATTACCATTGCCGGTTACGCCATCAATTACATCACGCCGTTTGTCGCGCTGGGCGGGGAGCCGTACCGGATTATGGAGTTGAAACCCGCGCTGGGCGTTCGGAAAGCCAGTTCGTCGGTAATTCTGTACAGCCTGATGCACATGTTTTCGCACATCATTTTCTGGCTGGTTTCCATTGTGCTGATCGTGGCGTTTCTGCCGCTGACCGACCTGATGCTCTGGGGCTGCGGAATCTTGCTAGTGGTCGGTCTGGCGCTAGGTTACTGGTTTATCCGGGTTTATAAAAAAGGATTTACGGTTAGTACAGTTCGGTTACTGGAAAAACTGCCGCTGGTCGGCAGGAAGGCGCGGGCGTTGAGCCAGGAGAAAGCCGAAACGCTGCTGGAAATCGACCACCAGATTCGGATTCTGTACGCCGACCGCAAACCGCGCTTTTACGCGTCGCTGCTGCTCGAATTTGTGGGCCGGGTGGTGGGCTGTCTGGAGATTTATTTCGTTGCCCGGGCGCTGAACCTGAACATGTCGGTGGTCGAATCGCTGATTGTCAGTTCCGGATCGTCGCTGTTTGCCAACCTGATTTTCTTTTTCCCCATGCAGCTCGGTACGCGCGAAGGCGGTCTGGCGCTGGCCCTGCGGTGGATCGGCTTTCCGGCAGCCAGTGGCGTTTTCATCGGCGTGGTCATGCGCATCCGGGAGTTTGTCTGGATCCTGATTGGGCTGGCCTTGCTGCGGGTGGCGCGTTCCAAACCCGTACCCCAGCCCGCCGAGCTGATTACCAACGAATAACCCACTGAGAATCATGATAAAAGGATTGTTGTTTGATTACGGCGGCACCATCGACACCAACGGCCTGCATTGGGGCGGGGTGCTGTGGGCGCGGTATCAGAAATACGGTGTACCGGTCGATCAGGCCACGTTCAACAAAGCCTACGCATTTGGCGAACGGGCGCTGGCCATCCATCCGATCGTTAAACCGAATCATACGTTTTACGAGGTGCTGGCGCTGAAAACCGAACAGCAATTCAAGTTTCTGGCCGAAGCCGGTTTTGAACTCGATCAAAGCGCCATTCAAGCCATTGCGGGTGACTGCAACGAATTTGCCCGGCAAACCGTCGCGGAAGCGACCCCTATTTTACGGACCCTGGCCGAACAGTATCCGCTGGTGATGGTTTCTAATTTTTACGGGAATCTGAACACGGTTCTGGAAGAATTTGGCATTCGTTCGTGTTTCAAAACCGTCATTGAGTCCGCCGTCGTGGGCGTTCGCAAACCCGATCCGGCCATTTACCAGCTGGGACTGGATTACCTGCAACTCCCCGCCCAGAACACGGTGGTGATTGGTGATTCCTATACGAAAGACATTCGGCCGGCCAGTCAACTGGGTTGCCGCACCCTCTGGCTCAACGTAGCCGGTTGGGAAGATACCCCACAGTCGGGCGAAACCGCTTCGGAAGCGGACGCCGAGATGACCGATTTTGCCCAACTGCCCGAGCAACTGTCCCGGTTAACGGCAAAGGCGGCTCAGATAATTTCTGATTACCAGTAAGTTATTGCATTGTGCGACACTAACCTTAAAGATCATGTACGATATCTGCACGATTGGACACATTACCCTCGATAAAGTGGTTACCGGCCAATCGGTCAACTACATGCCGGGCGGAACCTCCTTCTATTTTTCCAAAGCGCTTCGGCAATTTGAGGTGAATTACAAGCTGGTAACGGCCCTGGCCGAAAAAGAACGCCATATTGTTGATACCATTCGCCAGGACGGCATTGACGTTAGTGCCTTACCCAGCGAACACACGGTGTTTTTTGAAAACATCTACAGCCTCGATCAGGATTACCGCGAACAGAATGTTCACCACCAGGCGGCTTCGTTTGAGGTGGAGGGTATGCCCGCCATCGACGCCCAAATTTACCACCTGGGGCCGCTGCTCTCGGACGACATTTCGGTGAAACTGCTGAAGGCGTTGGCGCAGAAAGGATTGGTTTCGCTGGATATTCAGGGGTACCTGCGGTACGTGAGCAACAAAAAAGTCTTGTACCGCGACTGGATCGACAAACACGAAGCCCTGCCGCACGTATCGATCCTGAAGGCCAACGAGCACGAAATGGAAGTGATTACCGGCAAGGAAGACCCCCACGAAGGGGCGAAATACCTGGCCGATCTGGGCGTCCGGGAGGTGATCATCACGCTGGGCAGCAAAGGATCGATTGTTTATACAGAGGGTCAGTTTCACACCATTCCGGCGTTTGAACCGTCGGCGGTGGTGGATGCAACGGGCTGCGGAGATACCTACATGGCGGGGTATCTGTTCAAAAAGGTGAAAGGAGCTACGGTGCAGGAATCCGGCGAGTTTGGGGCCGCGATGGCGACGCTCAAGATTGAATCGTCCGGGCCATTTTCCGGAACGGCCGGGACCGTGGAGGACGTGTTGAAAAACCGCCGGACTGGCAAACTCAAAAACAAAAAGACGTCAACGGTGTCTACCTTCTAATCGAAGAACACACTAGAATCAACAAACGATGAAAAGCGCGGGTATTCTCTTTCTGGCACTGACTTTCTGGCTGACAATGTTTCATAGCTCTGCGGTTAGGGCTCAGAAAGACGATCCCCGTCCCCGTACACCGTTGATGAGCCCGGATGCGTTTCCCGTTCCGAAGAAAACAGCTGGTTTCATGTTTTATATTCAGCGGGATCCGAACACCAACACCATTTGCTACGAAGTGAATCTGGATAAAGAAGGGAAACCTGAAAAAAATAACCCGATTCACGGGTACTGGATTCGGTATCCCGAAGGAGGTCAGCGGAAAGATCTGAACTTTATTCAGCGAAAATTTGCCTACGGTATTAATTCCAAGTCAATTGGAAACGATGCGTACGAATTACGGTCGGTCGCGTACAACAAGATACCCTTGTATCTACGGAAAGATCCCGATAATCAATATCATGTTTACGTTGATATTGATAAAAAAGAATGCATTTTAAATCGTATTTTTATTCGCATTGACGGTGGAACCTTCTGGCACCCCAACGTACTTTATATTGAGTTGAAGGGTGTCAATCCGGCTACGGGTAAAACCGTCATCCAACGGATTAAACCTTCCTGACATGGCTAAAAATTATGTCTCCAATTCCCAGGAATCGACCCGAATGTTTAATAATGATCTCCTGGAAATGTTTTCTAAAGTTTATTTCTGGGTCCCGCTACTCATTTACATTCCCCTGATTCTCTTTTTAACGTACCAGGGCTTATGGGTTGCCGGGCTTCCCATCTGGCTGTTTATGGGGCTCTTTGCGGCTGGTCTTTTTGTCTGGACCCTGACCGAATACGTGCTGCACCGGTATATTTTTCACTATGAACCCCAGAACGAAATCGGCAAGCGGCTGCATTTTATTTTTCACGGTGTACACCACGATTACCCAAACGATGCCAAACGGTTGGTGATGCCACCATCGGCCAGTATTCCGCTGGCGGCCCTGTTTTATTTCCTGTTCGAATGGCTGCTCCCCGCTACGTATAACTACGGTTTTTTTACGGGCTTTATCAGTGGTTATCTGGTGTATGACATGACGCATTACGCCATCCACCACTACAACTTCAAAAGTTCGTTTATGAAGAACATAAAAAAGCACCACATGCTGCATCATTACTCCGACCCGGAACACGGGTATGGCGTTAGTTCGGACCTCTGGGACCGTGTTTTTCAATCCGGTTTTAAAAAATAAACCGCTTTCCGTTTTACAGGCATCCGGTGATGGAATACACTTATTTAGGCGATCGAATGACCGATCCCCAATTGAAAGGGAAAGGCTGCAACGCCGTCCGGCGTGCCGATGGGAAATGCATTCGGGGCAAAACCGGGAGTATGCTGGTCCGGTTTGAGAATGGCACTCAACACGTTGTGATTGGGCGCCTGTTGAGGAAAACCAGTAACCCGGTTAAATAATCTGTTTCCTTTCCTGCTAGACCGGTTAAGCCCACGCTTTCAGGCGTGGGCTTAATCATTTTTAGTCCAGTCCGGAGGGGCAAGTGAGCTTTACAATTGAAATAATAAAAATAAATAAAAAAAATATACCATTTTGTTTTTTGTTTAATCGATTAAACATACATTTGGCGCAGCCGCTTTGCCCGCTATGAATAAAAAGAAAGTTTCCCTGAAGGATATTGCCGAGAAAGCGCAGGTTTCCACTGCGCTGGTGTCGTACGTCCTGAACGGGAAAGAAAAGGAAAGCCGTGTCGGGCAGGAGATTGCGGCTAAAATCAAAGAGATTGCGCGTGAGCTGAACTACGAGCCGAATTACCTGGCAAAAAGTTTGCGCAGCGGCAAAACTCAAACGATCGGGTTGATTATTGCCGATATCTCCAATCCGTTTTTTGCCAACATTGCCCGGATTGTAGAAGACGAAGCTAAAAAATACGGCTATACCGTCATTATTGGCAGTTCGGACGAGCAGGCTGAAAAATCCTGGGACCTGATCAACGTGTTTCTGAACCGGCAGGTGGACGGTTTTGTCATTGTCTCCTCCGAAAACACGGAAGAGCAGATTCAGTACCTGATGGATAAAAATGTGGCTTTCGTGTTGCTGGACCGGCATTTTCCCGACCTGCCAACCGATTTTGTTTCACTCGACAGTTACAAGGCCGCTTTTGATGCCGGGATGCACCTGATGGAACAGGGGTATCAGCGAGTGGGGTTGATCGCGTACAAATCCGGGCTTTTCCACATGAAGGAACGCATCCGGGGGTACCGGGAGTCGCTGGAAGCGGGCCGGGTTGCTTTTCGGCCGGAGTGGCTGCGGGAAGTGGGTTTCAACACCATCGAGGAGGAAATCAAAGCGGGCATTGACGACATGCTGGCTTCCGACCGGCGCGTTGATGCTCTGATTTTTGCAACGTACCGGCTGGCCATTGCCGGATTGAAATACATCAATTCACTGGGATTAAAGGTTCCGGATGACCTGGCCATTGTCAGTTTCGGGCAGGCGGAAGCCTTTGACCTTTACTATTGCCCGATTACGTACGTGCTGCAACCCATGGAGGAATTGGGAAAAACCGCAGTAGAAATTCTCGTCCGCAAACTGAAAAATCCGGATTTGGAGCCGCAGCAGATTTTGATGCAGGCTCAGGTGATGGCGCGCAATTCGTCCCGACTCAAAGTTCCGGTAGTCTGATAGTCTTTCAATTTATACTATTGCTTAATCGTTTAACCGTATTCCTTTACCCTTACTGTATGGTACGAAGAAACTTCCTGAAATCAGCCGTGCTGGGTTCCGGTGCATTGTTAACCGGTTTTCCGCTGTTGAGCGAAGCCGCCGTTCCCAAACTAAAAATCACCAAAATTCGGTACTACGCGGCTCCCGGTTACAACAAGCCCTTGTTTAACCAGGCGCGTGGCATTGTCGAAATCGAAACCGACGGCGGTATCATCGGCATTGGCGAAGGCGGTTCCAAGGACATGATTGAACAATGCGCCCAGATGATGATTGGCGAGAATCCGTTCCGCATCGAACACATCTGGCAGAACCTCTACCGCGGCATGTTCTACCCGCCGGGCCGGGAAAAACTGCACGCGCAGGGAGCACTCGATATGGCGCTCTGGGACATCAAAGGCAAGGCGCTGGGCGTGCCGGTGTATGAACTGCTGGGGGGCGCTACCCGCGAATACGTGGAGTGCTACGCCACCGGCTTCCGGGCGTCGAAGGCCAAAACCGAAGAGGAACGCGCCCAGGATTGCATCAAGGCCGGTTTGCGGTCGTACCGCATTGGACCCACCGGCGGCAACGGGGCCGAACCGTTTGATTTTTACGAGAACGCCAAAAAAACCATCGAATTCTGCAAGCGCATTGATGCCGCCGTCGGGGGAGGTGGCAAATGGGCCATTGACTTGCACACCCGTTTTGACACTACCGAAGGCGTGAAGATCTGCAAGGCGCTCGAATCGCTGGAACCGTATTTTGTGGAAGACATCGTGCGGTCCGAAAACCCGGATGTTTACAAGACCGTCCGGCAGATGACCACCGTGCCCATTGCGGTGGGAGAGCAGTTTGGCGACCGCTGGGACAGCAACAATTTCATTGAACAGCACCTGATCGACTACACCCGGTTTACGCTTCCCAACACCGGCGGTATTTCCGAATTCAAAAAACTGGCGGCTCTGTGTGAGACGCATTACGTGGGCATGATTCCGCACTTCACGGGACCACTGGCGACGGCCACGCTGGTGCACGTCCTCGGATCGAGCAGTCCGACCCGCGCGCTGATGGAACTGGGCGGGGGCGAACCCGAACGGCCACCGTACTTCAACGACGACTTTGTCCGGTTCAACAACGGCAAGCTCTACCTCAATCCCGAACCTGGTCTCGGGGTTAAATTTGACCCGAAGAAAGCGACATTTGTGCTGGAAGTCACCTCCAACACAAAATTCCCGCACCCGATCCTGAAAGCGCCCGATGGCTCTATCCACAACTGGTAGCCTAATAAATAATGAATTAAGAATTATGAGTTAAAAAACGCGTCAGCTCACTCATACCTATTAATTCATAACTCTTAATTCACTTCCTAAACCATACCCATGAAAAAACCTGTAAAACTCCTGATTCTGCTCCTGTTACTGGGGCCGGGTTACGGCTTCGCCCAGACGACCAACCGGGTGACTGGCAAAGTAACCGGTTCGGACAGCAAACCGCTGCCCGGTGTAAACGTGCTCATCAGTGGCTCCTCGCAGGGAACGGTGGCCGATGCCGAGGGAAATTACGCGATCAGCGCCCCGGCCAATGCGTCGCTCGTGTTCTCGTATATCAGCTACGTGAGCCAGACGGTGCCGGTCAATGGACGATCGGTGATTAATGTTCAGTTGGTGGAAGACACCAAAAGTCTGAATGAAGTGGTAGTGACGGCCCTCGGCATCAAGCGGGAATCGAAAACGCTGGGATACGCCACCGCCACGGTCAACGCCGACCAGATTTCGACCAACCGCAGCCCGAACCTGATGACGAGTTTGCAGGGAAAAATGGCGGGCGTCAACATTTCAACCATGTCGACCGGGCCGGGGGGCAGCTCCAAAATCCGGATTCGGGGGCAGTCGTCGTTCAGTGGGCAGAACAACCCGCTGATCGTCATCAACGGCGTGCCGGTTGATAACTCGAATTATGCGCTGGGCGGCAATTTCGGGAATCGGTCGGCCAACAGTTCCGATGGGGGCGACGGCCTTTCGAGCATCAACCCGGACGACATCGAAACGATGACGGTTCTGAAAGGGGCCACGGCGGCCGCCCTCTACGGTTCGCGGGCCAAAGACGGCGTGGTGATGATCACAACCAAAAGCCGGGGAGCGGGCAAAGGCTTCGGGGTGGAATACAACACCAACTTTACGACCGAAACCCCGCTGGACTTTACGGATTTTCAGTACGAATACGGGCAGGGCGAAGGCGGTGTCCGACCCACCACGCCGTTTCCGACCTCGGGCGTCTGGAGCTTCGGGGAGAAGTTTCAGCCGGGCATGACGCAGGTGCTGTTCGATGGTGACACGTATCCGTATGAACCGGTGCGCAACCGGGTCCGGAAGTTCTACAACGTCGGAACCAACTTCACCAATACCGTAACGGTTTCCAACAACGGCGAAAACGGCGGCTTCAGCCTGTCGTTTGCCAATACCGACAACAAGGCCATTACGCCCAACTCGGATTTTAACCGCAAAACCATCAACCTCGGTTTTTCGCAGAACATCAACAAAAACCTGGTCGCGTCCGGCAACATCAACTACTCCAACGAGTACAACCGCAACCCGACGCAGCTCAACACCCAGGATTTTGCCACGCCGACGGTGGTGATGACGCTGGCCAACTCCATGCCGTTCGAAGCGCTGAAAGAACACCAGGTGATGCCCAACGGCGATGAGTTTGTGTTTTCACGGTTTCTGGTGCGCAACAACCCGTATTACTCGGTCAACTACCACTTTGAGAACATCAAGCGCGACCGGCTTTTCGGCAACGTGGCCCTGAAATACCAGTTCACCAAATGGCTGTATTTGCAGGGGCGGCTTGCGCAGGATCTCTACACCCGCAACCAGGACTACAACATTCCGAATGGCTACGCGCCCATTGCCAAAGCGCCCGCCGGTTACGTCAATGGATCGTATACGCAGGATGTGCGCAAGTTTGTGGAACGGAACTACGACTTTATTCTGGGCGGCAACCACACCTTCGGCAACATCGGCGTGGATGTGACCTTGGGTGGTAATCAGCGGTTTGTCAGGATGGACTACAACAGCGTGACGGTTCAGGATTTTGTGCAGCCCGGTTTGTATACCGTCATGAACGGCCGCGTGAAAAACCCGCTCTACAGCCTGTCGGAGCGGAAAATCAACTCGCTGTACGCGGCTGCCACGATTTCCTACAAGGAGTTTCTCTACCTGAATGCCACGGCCCGCAACGACTGGTTTTCCACGCTATCGCCCGAAAACCGCAGCATTCTCTACCCGTCGGTAACCGGAAGTTTCGTCTTCTCGCAAGCCTTCAACACCCTGCCGACCTGGCTGACCTTCGGGAAAATCCGGGCGGCCTACGCGGAGGTGGGCGACGACAACGTCAGCCCGTATTCCAACGCCCTGTTTTACGCCGTCAACAACAACAACTTCCCGACGCCCACGGGGCAGCTCGTGCCGGTGGGCGGCATCAACGCGTCGTCGGTACCCAACCGCAACCTGCGCCCCCTACGCGTGTCGGAAGCCGAGGTGGGCGCGGAGCTGAAGTTTTTCAACAACCGGCTAGGGCTGGATTTTACGTATTACCGCAAGATCACGAAGGACCAGATTCTGGCGACCCAGATTTCGGACGCGTCTTCGTACACTAATAAGCTCATCAACGTGGGCAAGAGCATGAACAAAGGCATCGAGGTTTTGCTGACCGGAACGCCCGTTCAAACGGCGGCTTTTCAGTGGGATGTGAGCGCCAACCTGGCCTACAACACCTCGGAAGTCTTGACGCTGGGGTTGTCGCCGGCCGATACGATGATTACCGTCGGCGGTTCGGGCGGCAGCACGCTCCGGCAGGTGGTCGGCAAGCCGATCGGTCAGCTGTTTACCTTCAACTACCTCCGCGATGAGCAGGGGCGGCAGGTGTTTGACAAAGGAAGCGGGCGGCCCCTGCGCAACAACACGCCGGTGAATGTGGGGAACGCCCTGCCGAAATATTTTGGCGGTATTACGAACACCTTCTCCTATAAAGGTATTACGCTGACCACGCTGATTGATTTCAAGTTAGGCTTCAAAATGATCGGCGGGCAGAACATGAACTACCTGCGGCACGGTCTGCACAAGAAGACGCTGGTGGGCCGGGAACAAGGCTACGTGGTGGGCGTGGGCGTGAACCCCGACGGCGAAATCAACACCACCCGCTCGCCGATTCAGCCGTTTTACGAAACCCCGAACGTACTCGGTATTTACGAAGATTTTATCTACAACGCCGGTTTCTGGAAACTGCGGCAGATCACAATTGGCTACGATTTTACAAAGCTGCTGCCCCCGAACTTCTTCATCAAGGGCCTGCGGCTGAACGCGGTGGCCAACAACGTAGCGGTGTTGAAAAAATGGACCGAAAACATGGACCCCGAAATGGTCAACAACGCGTCGGACAACGCCACCGGACTGGACTTCTGGCCGAGTTTGCCGCCCACCCGGAGCCTGGGTTTCAACCTGAATATCAAGTTTTAAGCCGTTGAACGCAAAGACCTTTTCAGCCATGAAAACGAAAACCAACTACCTGTTCGGCCTGCTGACCTCGCTTTGTCTGCTCACCGGCTGCGATGATAAGTTTGACGAAATCAACACCAACAAAGTCGATCCGACCACGCTGGCCCCGTCGTTTGTGATGAACAAAGCCATCATTGACGCAACCTACCTCGACGGGTTTGGCACGCTGCAAATGCTGTGTTACGAATTCGGCATTGTCCAGCAGATCATTACGCCCTACGGCAGTTCGCTGGCCGGGGCCAATTACAACCAGAACAACGTGAGCAACACCCCGCTCGTCTGGCAGAATTTCTACCGGAACGTCCTGAAACAAATCGTTGATGTGGTGGACAAAACCAAAGACGACCCCAACCGCACCAACCTGTACAACATGGCCCGGATCTGGAAAGCCTATTCGTTCATGATTCTGACCGATACCTACGGCGATATTCCTTATACCGAAGCGGCCAAAGGGTACATCAGCGAAATCACCTCGCCCAAGTACGATTCCCAGCAGGCCATCTACGCGGATCTTCTGAAGGAGCTGGACGAAGCGTCGGCGGGGCTGGATGCCACAAAAACCGTTGAATCGACCGACATTCTGTACGGCGGCAACATCGCCAAGTGGAAACGGTTTGGCTACTCGCTGATGCTGCGGGCGGGAATGCGATTGACCAAGGTGGACCCCGCAACCGCCAGAACCTACGTGACCAAAGCCGTGACCGGGGGCGTCATGCAATCCAACGACGACAACGCCGTCATGCGCCACACGGCGTTGTACAACAACTGGATCGCCAACCACTTACAGGCTCGTGAGAAAACAAACTTTTACCTGGCTGCTCCGTTTGTCAACTACCTGAAAGCCAACAATGACCCGCGTCTGCGCTCAATTGCGGTGCGGTACGTGGGCGCAAAAGGCGGTCCGGAGCAGGTAGCTGCCCGGGCTTCCACCGATCCGAGTGTGCAGGTTGGGATGCCGATGGGCTACGATAACGTGACGGTTTCCACCCCGGCGGTGCTGGCGCAGTACGGTGTTGCCAGCCTCTGGGATTTTTCGCAGGTCAACCTGAACACGGTTTTGAAGCTCGACGCGCCGGAGTTTCACGTCACCCACGCCCAGACGCAGTTGCTGCTGGCCGAAGCGGCTCAGCGGGGCTGGACTACGGGCACTGTCGCCGATTATTTCACCAAAGGCGTGCGGGCCAACCTGGAACAAATGGCGGCTTACGACCCTTCGGCCGCCATTCCTGAAGCGGCTATTCAGGCGTACCTGACGGCCCACCCCCTCGACCCGGCGAAAGCACTGGAGCAGATCAACACGCAATACTGGGTGGCTTCCTTCCTGAACGGTCCCGAGCTGTTTGCCAACTTCCGCCGGAGCGGCTTTCCGGCCCTGACGAAAAACCCGTATCCGGCGTCGGAAATCACGGAGGATTTTATCCGGCGAATGCCGTACCCGGACAGCGAAACGGTTGTCAATCAGCAAAATGTCAACGAAGCCATCACGCGCCAGGGGGGCAACACCTTAAGCACCCGCGTTTGGTGGGATAAGAAGTAAACGAATTTTGTAAAAGCTGTTTTGCAGCGTTGAGCGGAGTAAAAGGAGGTAAGCGGAGCCTCGGCGTACCTCTGTTTTTCTCCGCTCAACGCTGCGAAACAACTCCATTTTAACCGCCTAAACCTACACAAGAAATGAAATCAAGTGTTTCCCGGCGCACGGCCATCCAATCGGTTCTGGGCGTGGTCGGCACCGCCATGACGGCTTTACCCGAATCGTCGTACGCCCAAAACCCCGGGCCGTTTCGGGATTACAGCAAAGTGAAAATTACCAAACTGGAAACCTTCCTGGTTAAACCCCGCTGGATTTTCCTGAAAATTCACACCGACGTGGGCGTGGTGGGCCTGGGCGAACCGCTGCTCGAAGGGCGGGCGCTCACCATCCAGACCGCCATCAAGGAAGTCGAGCCGTATCTGATCGGGAAAGATCCGCGGGCCATCGTTCACCACTGGCAGGCCATCTACCGGCACGCGTTTTACCGGGGCGGCCCTATTCTGACGAGTGCCCTGAGCGGCATCGACCACGCCCTCTGGGACATCAAAGGCAAACTGCTCAACGTGCCGGTATACGAACTGTTGGGTGGACCCACCCGCGACCGCGTCCGGATCTACGGCCGGGCGGCCAACGCCGAAGACATGAAGAAGCGCAAGGCCGAGGGCTATACCGTGATCAAAACCGGTGTTGCCAAGAAGAATCCGGCCAATATTGTCGAAAATCCGAAATTCATTCAGTACGCCATCGATAACTTTGCTTCGCTACGGGAAGCGGGCGGCCCGGATATGGACATAGCCATCGACTTTCACGGTGCCATTCCCCCGCAGACGTCCAAGTTGTTAATCAAAGAGCTGGAACCGTATAAACCAATGTTTGTGGAGGAACCCGTGCAGGCTCAGAACGTGGATGTGCTGGCCGATATTGCCCGCGGAACCCACCTGCCGATTGCAACCGGGGAGCGGATTTTTACCAAGTGGGGATTCCGCGAAATTCTGGAAAAACGGGCCGCCAGCATCATTCAGCCGGACCTTTGCCACGCGGGCGGCATCACGGAGGGGCGCATCATTGCGGGCATGGCCGAAGCCTATTACGTACCGATTGCCCCGCATAACCCGATGGGGCCAATTTCGCTGGCTGTGGGGCTCCACCTGGCCGCCAGTGTGCCCAACTTTCTGGTGCAGGAGCAGGTGTCGCTGGGGGAAGGGTACCTCAAAAAACCGTTCAAGCTGGAAAAGGATGGAACGGTGTTGATTCCGACGGGACCGGGGCTGGGCATCGAACTGGACGACGCGCAGATGAAGGATAAAATTGGCCACGACTGGAAAAATCCGGAGACCTATAACGCCCTGGATGGCTCGGTAGTCGACTGGTGATCAACCATGCAGTTAACGGCGGGCCGTTTGCGGACTTTCGGCTGGTGGGCCAGCAAAACCGCAGCCGTCTACTCTGGAAACGGCCTGCCGTTGACCGAAAACCTAACTAATTAAATGATCAATTATTTACTATGCTGCGATTGGGGTACATCCTCGTTTCGATTGCGACTGATCGACGGTGCAACGTATGAACTGCTGGAGGAAGTGACTGGCCAGCAGGGAATTGCCACGGTTTTTGACGCCTGGAAAAATACCGGCGAAAAGAACGGTGTCTCGAAGGAGCAATTTTTTCGGGAACACCTGAAGCGGCAAATCGAGGGGCTAGCCGGTAAAGCCGCCCAGTCTCTGGACCAGATTCCGGTGACGGTTTCGGGCATGGCTTCGTCCTCCATCGGGATGGAAGAAATACCGTATGCAACCCTGCCGTTTGCAATGGATGGCAGCCGGGCCAGCGTCCGGCACTTTGAAGCCGACGAAACGTTTCCGCACGAACTGCTGCTGATTTCGGGCGTACAAAGTCAGGAAGACGTGATGCGCGGGGAAGAAACGCAGCTAATTGGGTTGGCGGCCCTGCTCGATCAGGAAGGCCAGCGCCCCAGTGATGCTATTTTTATTTTCCCCGGCACCCATTCCAAGCACATGTACGTACGGGGAGGGCAACTCCTTAATTTTGAAACCTACATGACCGGCGAGGTATTCAAACTGATGGCGACCCACAGCATCCTGAAAGATTCCGTGGATTTACGCAGTCTGAGCGATTTTTCGGCGGGCAATCTGGCCGCTTTCCGGGCGGGCGTACAGGAGGCCGATTCCGCGCTGCTAAACCGCCTGTTTACGGTTCGGACCAATCAGTTATTCAAAAAAATAAACAAGCAGCAGAACGCTTTTTACCTGAGCGGTTTGCTGATTGGTGCCGAGTTAAAACCGTTGCGGGCGAAAGAAAACTGGCAATTGGTTTTGTGCAGCGGCACGAATTTATTTCCGTTTTATCAACAGGCTATTACTGATTTAAAGCTGGTGGATCGCACAACGTTTATTCCGGCGGAAGTCATCGATCAGGCTGCGGTAGTGGGCCAGGTTATCCTTTTTCAGAATCAACATTCAAACGTATCGGTCTATCGAAATGAGTCAGACTAAATTTTCGTGGGCGTTATTTACCAAAACGCCCATTATTGGAATTGTCCGGAATCTGGCGGTGCAGGAGGTTGTCAACGTGCTGCCAGTCTACCGGGACGCCGGACTGAGCACCCTGGAGATTACGATGAACACGCCCGGCGCCGAAGAACTGATCCGGCACGCCCGGGAGCAGGAGCCAAACGGGCTGAATATTGGAGCCGGAACGGTTTGCACCAAACGGGATCTGGAACGCGCGCTGTTGGCGGGTGCGCAGTTTATTGTCACCCCCATCCTGGACGAAACCGTTATCAAAACCTGCGTGGAGGCTCAGATTCCCATCTTTCCCGGGGCTTTTACCCCTTCGGAGATCTACAAAGCCTGGTCGTGGGGGGCGCCGATGATCAAGGTGTTTCCGGCGGCTTCGCTGGGACCGTCGTACCTCAAAGAAGTCAAGGCCCCGCTGAACCAGATTAAGCTGGTGCCGACCGGCGGGGTGGGCCTAGCCAATATGGCCGACTTCCTGAAAGCCGGTGCCGACGGACTCGGTATTGGCGGGCAGTTGTTTGATAAAGACCTAATTAAAAACCAGCGTTGGGGCGATTTGAAAAATCATTTTCGGTCGTTTGTGGACGGATTAAACCTTAACCCGTAACCTGTACGGTTTCTCGCTTTCTCACCTAACCCTTCACCTTGTGTCAACCATTAAATTTACGTATTACCGCTGGCTGATTGTCGCCCTGGTCTTTATTGCAACAACCATTAATTACCTCGACCGACAGATTATTGGCCTTCTGAAACCCATTCTGGAAAAAGAATTTAACTGGACGGAAACGGATTACGCCCAGATTGTTATGGCCTTTACGGCCGCTTACGCCGTTGGGCTGGCGTTGTCGGGCTGGGTAATCGACAAAACCGGTACCAAATGGGGCTATACGATCACCATTGTTTTCTGGAGCGTGGCCGGCATGCTGCACGCCGTGGCCCGGAGCGCGTTTGGGTTTGCGTTGGCCCGGCTGGGGCTCGGTCTGGGCGAAGCCGGTAATTTCCCGGCGGCCGTTAAAACCGTGGCGGAGTGGTTTCCCAGGAAAGAACGGGCGCTGGCTACCGGTATTTTCAATTCCGGAACCAGCGTCGGCGTGGTTGTGGCCCTGATGCTGGTTCCCTGGATTCTGAACCGTTACGGCTGGCAGGAAGTGTTCTGGATCACGGGGGCGCTGGGTTTTATCTGGCTGGTTTTCTGGCTGATTTTCTACGACGTTCCGGCCCGGCAAAAGCGGCTTTCCGCCGAAGAATACAACCTGATTACCAGCGGCCAGGATCAGGCAGCGAGCGGAATCGAAAACCAGATTTCGATCAATTGGTTTAAACTGTTCACGCTGCCGCAAACTTGGGCGTTCGTCGTCGGGAAGGCATTTATCGACCCGATTTTCTGGTTTTTCCTGTTCTGGCTGCCCTCGTATTTCTCATCAACCTACCAGCTCGATCTGAAGAAGCCGAGTCTGGAACTACTGATCATTTACACCGCCACCACCGTGGGCAGCATCGGCGGAGGGTATGTATCGTCTGCCCTGATCAAACGCGGCTGGCCGACCCTGAAAGCCCGGAAAACCGTTCTGCTGGTGTTTGCTTTCCTGGAAATTTCGATCATTCTGGCGCAGTTTGCCACCAACGTCTGGATGGTGGTAGCGCTGATTAGTCTGGCCGTTGCGGTACACCAGGCGTGGGCCACCAACGTGTTTACGATTGCTTCCGACCTGTTTCCCAGGCAGACGGTCAGCTCCGTGGTGGGCATTGGCGGGATGGCCGGGGCCGTTGGCGGAATTTTTTTTCCGATGCTTGTGGGGTATCTGCTGGATTCTTACAAGGCTGCTGGTAATTTAGCGGGCGGCTACAACCTGCTTTTCACGATTTGCGGATTCACTTATCTAACCGTCTGGGCAATGATTCATTTGCTGACCCGCCATTCCAAAGCCGTTGAGCTGAACCAGTTGATTTAACCCGCTTTACCATGATAGGCAAACTACCTTTCTTCAAACTTCTTTTTGTTCTCCTCCTTCTTTCCGGAATCGGTTTAGGGCTCAGCGCGTGGGTGAGCGAGCCGAAGGCCAGTCCGCCGAATGTTGTTTTGTTTTTTATCGACGATTTGGGCTACGGCGACTTATCCTGCAACGGCGCTTTAGGCTACACCACGCCCAACCTCGACCGGATGGCGGCCGAAGGAACCCGATTTACGAGTTTTCTGGCGGCTCAGGCGGTTTGCAGTGCTTCACGGGCGGCTTTGCTGACCGGTTGTTACCCCAACCGGGTTGGAATTTTCGGGGCGCTGGGACCCGGTTCGCCCGTGGGTTTGAATCCCGAAGAAGAGACGATTGCGGAATTGCTGAAAGAAAAAGGCTACGCCACCGGCATTTTTGGAAAATGGCACCTGGGAAGCCAGCAGGAGTTTTTGCCCTTGCAACAGGGATTTGACGAATACTACGGAGTGCCATACTCGCACGATATGTGGCCGCTGCACCCGAACCAGGCCAAGGCAAATTACCCGCCCCTGCATCTGATTGAAGGCAACACACCCGGAAAAGAAGTTAAAACGCTGGAAGATGCCAGTGAATTAACGCCGAGCATTACGGAAAGGGCCCTCGGTTTTATTCGCAACCACAAAAAGCAGCCGTTCTTTCTGTACGTGCCGCATCCGCTGCCGCACGTTCCGCTGGCGGCTTCGAGCCGCTTCCGGGGCAAGAGCTCGGCGGGGTTGCTGGGCGATGTGATGATGGAACTGGACTGGTCGGTGGGCCAGATCATGCGGGAGCTGAAGCAGCAGGGGCTGGATAAAAACACCCTCGTTATTTTCACGAGCGACAACGGCCCGTGGTTGAATTACGGCGAACATGCCGGTTCGGCGGGCGGTTTCCGGGAAGGCAAGGGAACGTCGTTTGAGGGCGGTCACCGCGTGCCCTGCATCATTCGCTGGCCGGGCGTGGTTCCGGCGGGTCGGGTTTGCAACAAACTGCTGACGACCCTGGAAATTCTGCCAACGGTGGCCAAGATCTGCGGGGCGCGTCTGCCGAAAAAAACCATCGACGGGGTCGATATGGTGGCCCTCCTGAAGGGTGACGAAACCGCCACACCCCGCGATCATTTTTATTATTACTACCGCCAGAATAGCCTGGAAGCCGTTCGGAAAGGCGACTGGAAGTTGGTTTTTGCGCATCCGGGCCGCACTTATGAAGGATTTTTACCGGGCAAGGGGGGGCAACCCGGACCCACCACGGAAACCCACGAGTTTCCGGTGGCCTTGTACGACCTCCGGCGGGACCCCGGCGAACGGTATGATGTGCGCGAGCAGAATCCCGAAGTTGTAGCGGCCCTTGAAAAACTAGCCGAAGAAGCCCGGGCCGATCTGGGTGACGATCTCCAGAAGCGGGAAGGTAAAAATGTGCGCCCGGTGGGAAAGGTAACGAAATAAAAGAGGACCATAAAAAAGCCCGTAGCATGTGCTACGGGCTTTTTTATGGCAATTAATTCTTAATGGGCCGATCAATGATCATGATGGGCGATTTTTCGTAGTCTTTTAAATACGCTGCGTAGTATTCGTTCGTCATTAGCTCGAACTGGTAGTGATGTTCGCCAAACCGACGGGCATTTTTATGAACGTAACTTCCCCAGAAAGAAGCAATATCGGTTGGCGAGTATTTGTTTAATTGTTCGTTTTTTATTCGCTTGCCATTCAGCCAGATTCCAAATATATTCGGATTTTTCCACTCCTCAAATTGCAGTTCGGTTGGCGATTTTTTCGGATCCGGAGGAATAATTTTGACCAGTTTTTTTTCCTCCTGCGTTAACTCTGAATACTTTTTAGGCTTCCTGCCCTCCTTGGGATACCCCCACCCGAAAAGAACAGGCACGTCTTTATACAGCTCTTCCTTGGATTGATCGGGCTGTAAATAAGCTTTAACCGACGGCTTGGTAAATTTCGGTTTATTCACCTGGGCCGCCGTTTTTGCGCTGAAAACAAACGCTAAGATGGGGGATAGCGCCAGGACGCTTAATTGAATTATGCGCGCTTTTGTTCTGGAAGTTTTTTTCGTCATCATAAGAAACCGCTGTTTGGTAATTTGAAACGTTAAACTACTGGTTAATAACGCGGGAGGAAGACCGGAAACCTTGCTCAGGATCAGTTGCTGGTAACGAGAAACCTGTTGGTGGTGCTTGTTGACCGCATCGTCCGCCAAAAATTCGTGATTTAGTTGAATGGCCTTTCTGAGCCAGATAATTAGCGGGTTAAACCACATAAAAACCAGGAGAAGCTCAACCAGCAGCAGATCGAACGAGTGTTTTTGACGCACGTGGGCAAGTTCGTGGGTAAGTAGTTCCGGTTCTAAATTGGGGTTCTGAAAGGCTTTTTGATCGACAAAGATGTAATGCAAGAACGTGTACGGCAGGTTCGGACCTAAACCAGAAACCAGCGTGGCACCTTCAAGTGGTCGTTTCGGACTGTGTTTAATTCTTTTGATCAATACCGCCAGATTTCGCAAAAAACGGCCCATCAAAACCGCCGAAACGACGCTGTAAAAGACCGCAAGAAAGGAGGTGATCGAAGCGCTGGTTTCAACCGGCAGGGCGCTGAAATTGCGGGCGAAACCTGAATAGATGCTCTTGAATCTGATGGGGTCGGGTTGAGAAACAGGAGGGGCATTGATAAAGATATCGTACGCAATAAGCGGAACCAGTAGGGAAAAGAGCAGGGCCGACAGCAGGTAGAACCGGTTGAATACCGGCATTTTTTCCCTTTCGAGAAATAGCTTGTAGATCCCAAACAGGATCATCAGGCAGAAGCTGGACTTTAGAAGATAAACCATCATTTTTTCTTCTTTTGAATTTCGGTGTCGATAATCCCGCGGAGTGTTTCCAGTTCTTTTTCTGATAAACTGGTTTGGGTCGTGAAAAAAGAAGCGAACTGGGCAACCGAGTTGTTGAAAAAGTTTTTAATCAGCCCGTTGACGTGCGTTGAAAAATAGTCTTCCTTGCTCACAAGTGGATGATACTCTCTCGAATTACCGTATTCTTTATATCCAATAAATCCTTTTTCAATGATGCGCTTCAGCAAAGTGGCGACCGTCGTAGGGGCTGGTTTTGGCTCCGGATAGGCATTTAACAGATCGCGCATAAAAGCCGTCTTCATTTCCCATAAATAATTCATAAGTACCTCCTCGGCTTCGGATAACTTCATCATAAATACCGTAAATTCTACAGTTATAGATTTTGTACTACAAATGTAGAATATAAGTTTAAAAAAACAAGCGTAGAGAAAAAGTTAAATCGTAAAGTTGGTTTTTCGAGACGGCACATTAGACCCGGTATGAGTTCCGGGCCTTGTCGAAAAGCCGTAATTAAAAAGGGTTCTGGAGGATGAAGCCATTCCAGTCGAGCGCGGATTGGTAGGAGTATTCGCGCCAGTTGCCGATCAGTCCGTCGCGGATCCGGATGCTGACCATGCCGTGCGTTGTGGAGCCGTAGTTCAGGGAAAATTCCCCGGAGCCGGTCTGGGTCTGCTCGTCGAAGGCCAGGTGGTGCCAGACCATCTGCGTAACTTTCGGGCGGCCTTTCCAGCCCCCGAAAAACTCAAAAATCCGGTCGCGGCCCCGGTAAATCTGCTTGTTCGGCGGTTCGGAATAAATGGCGTCCAGCGCAAAGCAGTCGGCCGCTTTACGACCGTTGTTTTCGTTTAATCCGGCGGCAATGGTCTGCATCAATCGCAGGAACTCCGCCCGGGTAATCGGTTTTTGACGGGATGATTGGGCGGTTGACGTAAAGAGTACTCCGAAAAAGAAAAAAGCAAGCAGGAAAATTTGTCTCATATTTCAGGCAATGGGGGCGCTCCTTTGCTCAACGACCAGCCGGCTGAATCATTGTTGGCGGCTCAACGGTTCCCGTAAATTTCTGCCCGTCAATCCGGCATAGCAGAGCGATAATAGCCACTGCGCCGGGTCAGTCGGAATTTTCTTGACGGCTACGCTGACCTGCACGGCATTGACCAACCGGACCGGCAACTTTTACGAATCCTGCTGGTTATATAAAGAAAATCACACCTTGTATGGAAAGAATGTTCATTGTACGCGCCGTTGGAGTTGATGAATTCGGCGTAGAAACGCCCACCACGATTCCCATGAAGTTGGCCGAAGAGCCGGAAGCTGAACTGATCGTTGAGGATCTGGACACCCAGTATCCACACCTGAAACACCGGGTGGTTGAAATTGAAGAACTCAAAACACCCGGGCAGGTGGAGGATTGGCAGAACTCGTATCTGGGAACGGTATTCGGATCGGAACACCAGGAGGGAGATCAGGACGGGAAAAGCAATACCCCCGCTATTTGACCCTGAATGGGATAGAGTTGGTTTATAGTGACCTCGGAGTCACCACCGTCAGTCACTATAAACCCGACCTCAAACGCTTTTTATTGCAGCAATTCCCGGCCTTTGGCCAGCGCCCGGTCGAGGCCGCTGGCATCCGAGCCGCCCGCCGTGGCAAAGAACGGTTGGCCACCGCCACCGCCCCGGATTTCTTTCGCCAGTTCTTTCACCAGGTTTCCGGCATGGAGGTTCTTGTCCTTAATCAATTCCTCCGGCAGCATCACGGCCAGTTGCGGTTTGCCGTTGATGTCGGAACCCAGCACCACCGCGAGCTTGTCCACTTTGGCTTTCAGATCGTAGGCCAGTTGTTTCAGCGCATCGGCCGATGGCACTTCCACGCGTTCGATGATCACAAAATGGCCGTTGCTGGCGTGAACTTTGGTCAGCAGATCGGTCTTCACCTGCTGCAATTTCTCGGCTTCCAGTGCTTCAATTTTCTTTTGCAGCTGGCCGCGTTCGTCCAGCAGGCTCTGCACGGCTTTCAGCACGTCTTTCGGTGCTTTCAGCAATTCCTTCAACTGGTCGAGTGTGGCCTGCTGTTCGTTCAGGAGCGCCAGGGCCCGCTCAGCCGTAACGGCTTCAATCCGGCGAACGCCCGTTGAAACTGAACCTTCCGACGTAAACTTGAAAAGGCCAATCTGCCCCGTCGCCGGAACGTGCGTACCCCCGCAAAGCTCAACCGAGTAGCCGGGATCAAACGTGATGACCCGGACAAAATCGCCGTATTTTTCACCGAACAAGGCCATGGCGCCCAGTCCTTTGGCTTCTTCGATGGGGACGTTACGGCGTTCGTCGAGCGGAATGTTCTCCCGGATTTTCTCGTTGACAATCCGCTCCACTTCCGCCAGTTCCTCGTCGGTTACTTTGGTAAAGTGGGAAAAATCAAACCGCAGCGCATCCGGACCGACGTACGAGCCTTTCTGCGCCACGTGTTTGCCCAGTACATCCCGCAGGGCCGCGTGCAGCAGGTGAGTGGCCGAGTGGTTATCGGAAATGGCGGTGCGCCGGTCGGCATCCACTTTCGCCAGAACGTTCGCGTGATTATCCAGCACATCTTCCAGGTCCTTGTCGTTGGAAACGTGGATGATCAGGTCGTTTTCTTTCCTGGTATCCGCAATGCGCACTAGGACTTTTTCGTCGCCAACGTGCACTTCCAGCACGCCAGTGTCGCCAATCTGGCCCCCCGATTCGGCGTAGAACGGGGTCCGATCCAGCACGATCTGGTACTGAGTGCCCTGTTTGTTCTGCACTTTCCGGTATTTGGCAATCCGCGCTTCGGCCTGCACCTGATCGTAGCCCAGGAATTCAACACCGTCGATGTCGTGGAGTTCGGTCCAGTCGCCGGTGGAGGAAGACGCATCTTTCCGCGACCGCTCTTTCTGCTGCTGAAGGGCTTTCTGGAAACCGGCTTCATCAATTGAAAAGCCTTTTTCGCGGGCAATCAATGCCGTTAAGTCCACCGGGAAACCGAAGGTGTCGTTGAGTTCAAAAACCGTTTCCCCGTCGATGGTTTGCTGGCCTTTTTCGGTCAGTTCCGCCGTAATTTTGTCCAGCAGTTTCAGGCCGTTTTCCAGTGTGCGCAGGAAAGCTGCTTCTTCTTCGCGAATGACCGTGGCCACAAAATCGCGCTGGGCGTTCAGTTCCGGGAAGACATCGGCAAACTGCATTGCCAGCGTCGGCACGAGTTTGGTCAGGAACGGTTCGGTAAAGCCGAGGTACGAATAGCCGTAGCGAACGGCCCGGCGCAGAATCCGGCGGATGACGTAACCCGCCCGCGCATTTGAGGGAATCAGGCCGTCGGCAATGGCGAACGAAACCGCCCGGATGTGGTCGGCAATCACGCGCATGGCCACGTCCGGATATTCGCGCTGTGAACCTTTATAGGTGATACCCGACAGCTCTTCGATCACCCGGATCGTGTGCGTAAATACGTCGGTGTCGTAGTTGGAGAGTTTGCTCTGGATGGCCATGCAAAGCCGTTCGAAACCCATCCCGGTATCGACGTGCCGGGCGGGCAGCGGTTCCAGCGAACCGTCGGCCTTGCGGTTAAACTGCATAAAGACGAGGTTCCAGATTTCGACCACCTGCGGGTGATCGGCGTTGACCAGTTCCTTGCCGGGTTTCTGATCGATGTCGGCCTGCGGGCGCAGATCGACGTGAATTTCGGAGCACGGACCGCACGGACCCGTATCGCCCATTTCCCAGAAGTTGTCTTTTTTATTGCCGAGAATGATGCGGTCTTCGCCCACGATCGGTTTCCACAAATCCCAGGCTTCCTGGTCGAAGGGAACGTTGTCTTTCTCGTCGCCCTGAAAAACCGACACATACAGACGGTCTTTCGGCAGTTTATACACGTCCGTCAGCAGTTCCCAGGCCCAGGTAATGGCTTCCTTCTTGAAATAATCGCCAAACGACCAGTTGCCGAGCATCTCGAACATCGTGTGGTGGTAGGTGTCGAAACCCACATCCTCGAGGTCGTTGTGCTTGCCCGAAACCCGCAGGCATTTCTGCGTATCGGCCACGCGCTTGGCCGGAGGGGTTCCGTTGCCCAGGAAAAAATCTTTAAATTGGGCCATTCCCGAGTTGTTGAACATCAGCGTGGGGTCGTTTTTGGCAACCAGGGGCGCGGAGGGCACAATCAGGTGGTCTTTACTGCGAAAGAAGTCTAGAAAATGCTGGCGAATTTCGGAAGAAGTCATGGTACCTTTGGGGCCGTCTGTACCAATCGGACGACGACGGATTGAATTGTTTTGCAAATTTACGGAAAACTTGTGTTTCTTCCGGGCAGATCGGAAGTTTGTTCTATGGAGGAGTTAACCAAACGGTACTATGGCATCCGGGAAGTGGCCGACATGCTGGATGTGAACATTTCGAAACTGCGGTTTTACGAAAAGGAATTCCCTTCGCTCAAACCCCGGAAAAACCGCGCCGGTGACCGAATTTATACCAAAGATGACATCGAACACCTGCGGGAAATTCTGGAGCTGGTGGAAGAAAAAAAACTGACGCTGGAGGGCGCCCGCCAGCACCTGAAAAGCCGTAATTCCCGCCAGACGGAGATCAAGCAAATGATCAGCCGGTTGCGGGAAATCCGCAAGTTCCTGGTCGAAACGCGGGATCAACTGGAAGGCTAACGAAGAAGTTGCGTTTGCCCGCTCCAGTTGGCTTATCAGCAAAGGCCGGTTTTCGAACTCCGACCCGGCTGGACCAAAGCCGGAACACACAAATTTTATAGGTCTCTCCGTTACTCCGGCACCCGGTCCGCGTCTTGATAGAAACCAGTTGCTTACCGAGTGAATCTCCCTGAATTATTCTATCAGTCGGCGTTAACGTCCGTGCCCGGCGTGGGTGGCGTTCTGATTCGTCAGTTAATGAGTTATTGCGGCTCGGCGTCAGAAGTATTTCGGTCGTCGGTGGCCCGGCTTGTCAAAATACCCGGAATTGGAGATGTGACGGCGCGGGCGATCCTGCATCCCGAGGTGTTGCGGGAGACCGAACGGGTGCAGCAGCGGTGCGAAAAACTGGGCGTTCAGCAACTCTTCTACACGGATTCTCAGTATCCGGCCCGGCTCAAAGCGCTCTACGATGCCCCGCCGATGCTGTACTGGCAGGGGCCCGCCGATCTGAACACCGACCGAACCATTGGCATCGTGGGAACCCGTCAGGCCACGGACTACGGTCGCCGGATCACCGAAGAACTGGTTCAGAACCTGCAATCTTACCGCCCGATCGTTATCAGCGGTTTAGCATACGGAATTGACATTGTGGCCCACCGCGCCAGTCTGGTCAGTGGTCTGCCCACCATCGGTGTCATGGCCAGCGGTCTGGATATAATCTACCCGCACGTTCACGCGAAAACGGGGCAGGAAATGCTCCGGATGGGCGGCCTGCTGACCGAAAATCGGCCGGGAGTGAAGCCCGATCCCCGGTTGTTTCCGGCCCGCAACCGGATTATCGCGGGTCTGAGCGACGTGGTGATCGTGGTGGAAGCTGCGGCCAAAGGGGGTGCCCTGATCACCGCCGAGTACGCCAACAATTACCACCGGGAGGTGTTTGCCGTGCCGGGTCATCTGAATCAGACGTTCTCGCAGGGGTGCAACAAATTGATTCGGGAGAACAAAGCCCAGATTTACACCAGGCCGGAGGATATTGTGGAAGCGCTGAACTGGGATCAGACGGCTGGTAAAACCGCGCCAGCAGAAAAAACGCTGCTGGCGCTGGAGTTTACCGAAGAAGAAAGTCAGATTTTGGCGCTTTTCCGGCAACAGGCCGATTGGCACATCGACGAACTCAGTTGGCGCAGTCAGGTTCCGGTTAGTAAACTGTCGTCGCTGCTGCTGAATCTGGAGTTCAAAGGAATTATCCGAAGTCTACCGGGAAAGAAATTTCAGTTGAATTAGTCCGTACCGGCAAACCGGCGGGTGTTTCCGTCGAGTCTGCCGGTACGTCAGGTTAAAAACCTAAGCCAATCGCAAAACCGCGCACCGTAGTCGGGAATTGACCCATGTTGGTCAGTGCTCCGCTGTTGAGGTCGATGTGGTAGAGGTTGGTGGTTGTCCCGCTCGTCAGCAGGGCATAGCCTTTGTTGCTGCGCCCTCCAATATCGAAACCGTTTGTAGCCGTAATGGTGATGCCCAGCGGACTCCCCCCGACCACCGTTCCGGCGTTGGGCGGAATCTGGCGGTACAAACGGTTGGAGTAATCGTCGAGATCGTACAGTACCGTGGTGGTCGCGCCCTGGTAATTGTTCGTGTACGCAGCCGCCCGCACCGACGGTTTATCGACGGCATTCGGCCCGTAGTTGAGGGTGCCATCCACCGCCACTTCGCCCGTAACGGGGTTGATGCGCAGGTTTTGTCCGGAATTGCTGATGACCCGGATGCGGTCAACGGTCGGGTTAAAATCAAAACCGTAATCGCTGCCAGTCAGGGTCGGGGTAAAAGCACCCATGCCAATGACGTTAGCCTGAGCGTTGGTGGTTCCGGCCGGATAGGTGATCGCGTAAATACGGCTGGAGTTGCCCAGAGCGTACAACTGCCCCGTAGCCGGGCGCATGTCGATGCCGCGGATGGTTTCGCCCGGTTGCAAACCGGTGATGGTCCGGAGGGTCGGGTTGATGTCCCAGGGATTGAAGATCAGCAGGTTGTTGCCACTGACAGCGTACGCAACGGGATCGGTCGGAATGGCCAGGCCAAGGTACGACTTGGTGCCCAAATCGCTTAGTTTCTGGAGGTTTCCATTGGTCAGGTTGACGTGGCCCAACTCCGACTGATCGCCCACCCGGTAGACGAGCAACGCGTGCTTATTGTCGGACGAAATATCAAAACCGGCGGTGCTGGCGATGTCTTTGCCCAGCGGCCCTACTTCCACCAGCGTACCGTTGTTGGGCGGGTTCTGGAGGTACAGGCGGTCGGAAGCCGGATCGACGTCGTACAGCGCGGTGCTGCTGGAAACGCCCCGGCTGTTGGTGTAGGCAACTGCCGAGATGGCCGGGTTGGTGCCGCCGTTAATTGCCCCATCCTGGCCCCCGGGCTGAAGCAGGCCGGTGTTCGGGTTCAGGCGCAGGTTCAGACCGGTGCTGGTTACAACCCGAATCAGATCGACAGTGGGGTTGAAATCAAACCCGACGGCGTCGCTGTTCAGTCCGGGGCTGAATGGCTCACTGCTCACTGCCCGGGCGGTGCCAAATTCCTGGTCGATAACGTAAATGCGGCTGCTGCTGCCCAGACCGTAGAGCTGGCCGGTAGCGGGCCGGAAGTCGATGGCCAGAATTTTTTCGCCCGGCTGTAACCCCGTGATTTCGGTATCCGACAAATTGCCCATCGGGTTGGCGATGCTCTTCTTGTTCAAATGGTTGTCGTCCGTCAGAACAAAAAACTGAAGTTCCGTTGCACTTTCCCGCGCCCCGCTGTGTCGCTTAGCCGCTGATTGGAGGGGCTCCTCCGGGTTGGTACATGCGTTTAGGCCCACCAGGAGGGCAACCGCCCACGCGCCCGCGGCCGTACGGAACCGATTGTTCGCAATCGTAGTCATGTTTCAAAATAGTTTGAATGGTTGAATAGATAGGATTCAACAGGTTTACGAACGAAGTGGGGCCTTTAGATTTGCAGAAAACAAAAATCCTAGGGTGCGGAACCGATGAAAAAATGCAATAACTTACTAATTAGTAAGTTAAGTAGTGTTGGTTCAACAAAAAATAAACGGGAATGCAGGAGAAGGGGATTTCTTACCAGTTCTTTTTAATGGACAAGAATCCGCCGGTCTGCCTTGGGTAAAGCTCGCCCTGATCGTAGGCCAGGCTCACCGCCAGCGTGGTATGGTTCAGGTGGGAAAAGGAGTACTGAGCGGAGAGAAGCGCGGAAAACTGCTCGAAGGGCGGAGAATAAGGCTCATTGAAGGTGCCATAATTGCGGCTGAACGACGCCCGGGCGCTAAGCTGAACCTGGTGAGCAGCGGCTTCCAGCCCCAGATACCAGACATTGACACGGTTATTGGGGAAAAAACCACCTCCAATGTACTCGCGGACCCGGGCGGTATAGTCGGCGCGGGGGGCAATGAAGGGCGTGCCGATGGTGCGGCTGAAGTACGACCAGCCTTCCCGGTATTGGCCGTGGTTGAAATAATTGTCGGCACCCTGATACTGCGCGGTCTGGTCGAATACCGGGCCGCTCTGGTTGGTGGTCGACAGCCATTCCACGACGGCAGCTTTCCAGCGGAACCGGCGGGCTGGCCCGACCGTCCGATTGCGCACCCGCAGGCCCCACAAACCGTCCGGAAAATTAATCAGGACCACCCCGCTGGCATCCTCGTACAGATGCTGGTAGTAGAACAGCGTATTCAGGCGGGGGCTGATCCACTCAACAGCGTAGTCGATGGAGCCGATATGGTTGCCCACACGGTTTTCGCCATCAAATGTCGTCTGCTGGTTGTTGACCAGGTCTTTGGGGTAGCGTCCCAGTACGAGGGAAACGTAGTCCTGAAAGGAGGAGGGCAACCGGCCGTAGACCGCAAACGGACTGCTGAGCAGGTAATCGGCATACCCCCCCCACTGCACCTGGTGATTCAGCCCGGCGTAGATTTTGAAGGGCCAGTGCGGTTTCCCGAACCGGCCATAAATGTATTTCTGGTGAAAAAGAGCTCCCTGGATGTACGGCGCGTTGAACCAGCCGTGGGCGTACCCCACCCGGAACGCCAGAATTTTTTTCAGAAAGCCGCCAATCGGTACGAAGTTGGGCGTTTGCAGTTGCACCTTCGGGATGGGCAGCGCGTTTCCCGACCAAATTACAAAGCCGGAACTGAGCGTGGAGTCGCCAATGCCGTACAGTTCGCGACGGCGGCCCGCCCAGAGCTCAACCTGTCCATAGCGGACTTTGGCGTATAATTCGGGAAGCCAGAACTGCTTCGTAGCGCCCGCGTTGACCACGCCGTATGCCCCGGCGCCCCAGTCAAAACGGCGTTGCCGGGTGGCATTCGAATCCGTCTGGTACTCGCGCCGGATCCCGCCCCGCAGGGTGGCAAACGGCCCTTGCAGCGGTACAATGCCGTACTGGTTGGCCCGGAGCCAGAAGGGGAGCTGGTCGGCCGACGAAGCCATGCCGCCAAGTTCCAGGTCCGCCGTAACGGCTCCCAGGCTAGTCGCCGTTTGGGCCCAGCCGGTAGCCATCCCCAGCCATGCCCATACCAGAATGCAAAGCCGTTTCATCGGCTTGCGGCTATTGGTTCCATTCCGACGGATTTTGGCGCCATGCAGCCAATGAACTCATCGCTTCCGCGGCAATGTAGTCCAGTTTCTGGGCTTGATTCAGGAGCGTTTCGTAATCACTCAGGCACACCAGTTTCACGTCTTTGTCGGCGAAATTTTGTGCCGCAAGTGGGAAGCCGTACGTAAAAATGGCTGCCATGCCCAGCACTTCGGTGCCGGATTGCCGCAGCACATCCACCACTTTCAGCGAGCTGCCCCCCGTCGAAATGAGGTCTTCCAGCACGACCACGCGCTGACCGGCTTCCAGACGGCCTTCGATCTGGTTGCCCATGCCGTGTTTTTTGGGTTCGGGGCGCACGTAGAGAAACGGCAGGTTCAGGGCATCGGCGACCAGGGCCCCCTGCGCAATCCCGGCCGTAGCCACGCCCGCAATGGCGGTGACGTCGGGGAATTGATTCCGGATGGCGTTGGCTAATTCCGAACGGATGTAAGACCGTACTTCCGGGTAGGAGAGGGTAACCCGGTTGTCGCAATAAATGGGTGATTTCCAGCCCGAACTCCAGGTAAACGGTTCTTCCGGCCGTAACCGAACCGCCTTGACTTCTAACAACAATCGGGCAACTTGTTCTGCAACCATGTAATAGAATGATGAATTAGGTGGGACGAATGATGAACGAATCGCTGCCGGTCTAATGACCCTGCATTGACCCTCGTTCATCGTAGTAAGCTTTATTCTTCCGCCCGTTTCGTAACCAGAATTTTGTCGATGCGGCTCTTGTCCATGTCCACAATTTCAAACTGGTAATCCTGCCACGAGAAGGTTTCGCCGGTTTTCGGAATGTCTTTGATAATTTGCAGGGCGAATCCACCCAGGGTATCGAAACCGGTGAGCTCGCGCCGGTTTTGCAGGACAATGTCGAAATAATCGAGGAAATCGTCAAACGGTATCTGGGCATCGATCAGGTAGCTGCCGTCACCCCGTTCAACAATCTCAAACTCGAATTCGTTGGTGTCCGAAATATCACCCACCAGCGCGTCAACGATGTCGTTGAGCGTCACCATGCCCAGCACTCCGCCGTATTCGTCGACAATGACACCCACGTACTGCCGTTTTTCCCGAAACCGTTCGAGCACCTGGTAGGCCATGTTGCTTTCCGGAATGTACAGAATGTCGCGCTTGATTTCTTCCAGCCGGGTGAGCTGATCGTCCAGGTCTTTGCCCAGAAAATCCTTGCTGTTGATCAGTCCGATCATTTCATCGACGCTACCCCGGCAGAGCGGGTAGTGCGAGTGCCGGTGTTCGATGATCGACTGCCGGTTTTCTTCTACGGTGGCTTCCACATCGAGAAAAACCATTTCCTGCCGGTTGGTCATCAGCGAAGTAATTCGGCGGTCGCCGAGTTGAAATACGTTCTGGACAATCTCCTGCTCAATTTCTTCAATCACCCCGCCGGAGGTTCCTTCCTGAATCAAGCTTTTTATTTCTTCTTCCGTGACCGCACTGGCATTCGGTTTGATGTTAAGAATCTTGATGATGAGATCGCTCGAAAAGGCCAGCAGGCTGATGAAGGGAGCGGTTAGTTTGGAGAGCACGTTCATGGGCCGCACCACGAATTTGGCAATGCCTTCGGGGTTCGACAGACCGATGCGTTTGGGAACCAGCTCGCCCAGCACCAGCGACAGGTAGGTAATCAGGACCACGGTTACGGTCACGGCAATGCTGTTGGCGTACGGTTGGAGGAGCGGGAATTGGGTAACGAACGCCGAAATTTGTCCCGTCAGGCTGTCACCACTGAAAATACCGGTAAGAATACCGATCAGGGTGATGCCAATTTGAACGGTGGCCAGAAAACGGTTGGGAGATTCCGCCAGCTTCAGGGCTTCTTCGGCCCGGCGGTCGCCGTTGCGGGCGTCGGTTTCGAGTCGGGCTTTTCGGGAGGAAACCAGCGCGATCTCCGATAGAGAGAAAACACCGTTGAGAATGACTAAAAAGAGTATTATTGCAAGTTCCACACGGGGAAAAGTTGGCGTCTTGCAAAAATAGTAGTTTTAGTTTCTCTTCAAAGATGAATGGTTTATCTAAATTTGTTTACCAATAACCGAATACCGGTACGTCGACGGTTCGACGGAATTGTTCACACAGTTGCTTAACGACCTCATGACCATTTTTATTGACGATCGACCCATTCATTTGAAGGGTGCCAAGCAGGCCGCTAAGCTGCAGGGTGAGGCAGTAGCCAACCAATTGGAGTATGATCGCATCATCGACGCTCGACTCGATGGCTTGAAATTGAACGCTCTGAAAGGGCATTTGCTGGTGCTGAACGCAACGCCCGGCACCGTGGAGAAACTGGTCAGCTTGCTCAACAACTACAATGTCAGCGAATTAAATTCCGTGACGCTGGTGGCCGTGGAAAAAAAAGCGGTGGAAGAAAAATTCAAGAGTTTGTACAAGGTGGTAAAAGCAGCCGGGGGCGTGGTGTTTAAGGGCGACAAAATGCTGCTGATTTTCCGGCGCGGCAAGTGGGATTTACCGAAAGGCAAACTCGACGACGGCGAGTCGTCGCGGGTGGCGGCTGTGCGGGAGGTTGAGGAGGAAACCGGGGTGAAAGCCGCCCTGGAAAACCGGATCTGCACCACCTGGCACACCTATACGCTCAACGGCAGCCGCATTCTGAAGCGGACCAAATGGTATCAGATGGCCTGCCTCGACGATTCCGGGATGACCCCCCAGGTAGACGAAGACATTGAACAAATCGCGTGGATGGACGCCAAGAAAACGGCGTTGGCCATGACCAATTCATTCAGCTCGATCCGCTTTGTGATTGACTCAGTCAACGAGAAGGTAAACGAATAGGAATGATGCGTTATGAATGATGAAACGTAGCGTAATTCATCGTTCATAACGCGTTATGCTCATGAAAGCCGATAGGGCAGAAACTCATCGATTTTTTTACCGTACCGGTGCAGTTCCCGGATGATGCTCGAACTGATGGGGGCCAGGTGGGGGGATGTAATCAGAAAGACGGTTTCAACGTCTTCGTATACATACCGGTTGACCTGCGAAATGCTGTTTTCGTACTCAAAATCCGTCGTGTTGCGTAGCCCCCGCAGCAGAAAACGAGCGCCCAGCTCCCGGGCGACATTGGCCGTCAGATCATCGTAACTCACCACCCGCACGGCCGGATAATCCGCAAACGTTTTCTCGATTAATTCGGCCATTACGTCCAGCGGAAAATACCGTTGTTTGTTGGCGTTGCGACCAATGCCGATAACGACTTCATCAAACAGCTTCAGCCCGCGCAAAACGATATCTTCGTGGCCTTTTGTAAACGGGTCGAACGAGCCGGGGAAAAGCGCAATTCGTTTCATAAAAGTTTGGAGAATAGCGAGAAATGCCGTTGGAATGGTCCTTCGTCAGTCGATGAGGGCGGTGCCGAACAGGCTGAAATAACGGTGGTCGGGAATCTCGTCGAAAGCCGGGGTTAGGACCAGTTCCGACGGATGGGTTCCAAACTGAATTTGCGGAAAGAACTGCTCCAGCGCCGTGTACATCTCCGCGAACGGGGTGATTTCACCAAACAAAACCAGCTTCAACTCCTTCGGGTCGGTTTTCAGCTCGTTGACCACGTACAGAATGTAGTACACCAGATCGGTCGAATTTTTGTAAGCGAACCGGTTGCAGAACATAAACTGCCCCCCTTTCCGGAAAATAACCGTAACGGTTTCAGCCTCAAAGTTCAACGACAGTTTGTGGGAAGAATCCAGCACGGAATCCTTCAGGGCCGTAGCCTGAATCAGGGCGCTCGACTGGTGAATCACGGTGGTTTGCTGCAACGGGTAGGTGGCCGCCAGCCAGTCGGTCAGGGCGTTGTCGATGCTGAACACGGCGTGAAACTCTTCTTTCCGGTGGGCATAAGCCAGCGCATGTTCCGTCAGCGAAAGCGGATTGCCGCGCATCAGTTGCAGGTACTGAGCCGCGTATTCTTTCCGAAACAGGTGCGATGGAATCAGCGTAAACGAAGGGGAATTGACCGCAATGGTAATCGTTTTCCAGTAAGCCGACTGAAGAACCGGGTGGTTGTGGTAAATCGCCTGCAACGACGGCAACAACGGGTTTTCGGTCAAAAGCGTCGGAAACGTGTAATCTTCCAGCCAGAAGCACCGGTGGGTTCCGGGTTCGACGACACAGAACCGAAAACGCTCTTTGCTCATCTCCAGACAAAGCTGAAATGAGTCGGTCTGCGTAACGTCAAAAGAATCTTCCCGAAGGGCTACGGTTGGGGTCACGGCGGCTAACGTATCGGTATGCACAAAAAAAGTAAATGATAAAAATGAACGCAGAGGAGACGGGTTTCCCAGCAGGAATCCGCTTCCTCTGCTAAAACTACAAAAATACCGAACAGGCTTCCGCTATTGTTTCAAATATCCTTTTAAGTGGAAAACATCTTCCATCGACCGGCATTGCTGAAACATCCGGTGCACTTCGCTTTCGGGGTAACGTTTGATTTCGTCAAACGTCAGCAGCCGAACTTCCGTGATGATCTGGTGGTCGGCCGCCATTTCCGGATCGAAACCCTGGCGAAGCTGCCCCCCGATGATCCGGACGTCAAAAAACAATTCCATGGCATGCAGGGGATCCTGCATGAACTCGTTGACAAACTGCAACTCACCTACTTCAATGTCGAGGCCGGTTTCTTCGTGAAATTCCCGGATGAGGGCTTCATAGGCGGTTTCGCCAAACTGCGGCCCCCCGCCCGGCGGACACCAGAAGGTGTCGGTGGGACCAATGCCCCGATGACGAACCATCAGCAGTTTTCCGTCGATCAGGCAAAGTCCACAAACCCGCAGCCGCAGCCGGTTGCCGTAGAGCCGCTTTACTTCTTCGCGTGCAATATCCAATGTTTGTTAATTTCTGGTCGTTTTTGCACTGCAAATATAGGGAAGAGTTCAGAGTGATGAGCGAAGAATTGCGAGTTAAAAGCAGAAGCCCGCCAACGCATCACCCACCACTCCCGCTTCCTGGGCTCAATACGGGCTTCCTGAGATGTAATTTTCCAGGGAGTCGATGTGCGCTTTCTGGTTGCGGATGATGGCGCTCACCACGTCATTGATGGAAATGATTCCGGTGAGCTCCCCCCCGTCGACTACGGGCAGGTGCCGGATGTGCTTGTCTGACATTAAGACCATGGCGTCTTCGAGTTGGTGCTGGCTGGAAATGGTTATCAGGTTGGAAGTCATCACTTCCCGGATCAGTGTGTCCTTCGACGCCCGGCCTTGCAGAATCCCCTTGCGGGCGTAATCGCGTTCGGAAAAAATCCCGGACAGCTGCTCGCCGTCGATCACCAGCACCGCACCGATGTTTTTAGAAGCCATGGTTTCCAGCGCTTCATAAACCGTCGAGTCGGACGAAACGGAATAGATGGTGTTGATGGTTTTTCCTTGCAAAATCTGACGGATGTTCATGATCAATCGAAGGGGTTTGGTTAGATGGAACAGGAACAAAGTAGAAAATTAATAGGCTATAAGCAAGTTTGTTTTGTGTATCAGGGTTGTTTTGTGCGTAAATTCTTGGAAAAGTCAAATAAAATAAACTGTGTTCAGCCGCGGTGCTCCGGTTGTTTTTGATGAGGCATTCTGATAAGTTTGAAAAAACTACGTCCGATGCAAAAAGCCGCTTCCTACGCTGGCCGAATTCTCCCGGGACTCTTCCTCCTGGCCAATCTGTTTCTCTCGTGCCGACGGTCACCGGTGGGCGACGTGCAGCAGGTGACCAACGCGTTGGTGGGGGCCTGGCAAAAAATCAGCCCCGCACCCTGCAGCCAGGGGTATCCAAACGTCATTGAGTTTACCGCCAACGGTGTTTACCAAACGCAGTCGGAGGAAACGGCAGTGCCGCAGGTCTGGGATACCGGTACGTACGAAGTCGATCGCCAACTCGTTAAAATTGCGAATGCCCGGGAAGTGGCCAGAACGTACCGGTTTGTAATCAAGAACGAAATGGTAACGTTTGAAGACGATCAGGGCTGTAAGTTTCCCTACCGACGACTGTGAATCCGTTGAAAAAACGGGCGTTTTACCGTATATTCGTCCAATGAATGAAACACTCACGCCGGCGCAGTTGCTGGCGAAACGCTTCCCTTTCAAGCCCACGTCCGGACAGCAGCACTTCTTCGAGCAGATGAACCAGTTCATAATCCGCTCGGAACACGAACATTACCGTGATTGCTTCCTGCTGAAAGGGTACGCCGGTACGGGAAAAACCACCCTGATCAGTACGCTGATTAAAGTGCTGCCCAAGTTTGGTTTCAAGTCGGTTCTGCTGGCGCCAACGGGCCGGGCGGCCAAAGTCATGGCCAACTACTCGAAGCGGATGGCCCAGACCATTCACCGGAAAATTTACCGCCAGATTGCCGACGCCAATTCGGGCAACCTGGTTTTCCAGCGGCAGAAAAATTACCACGAAGACACCATCTTTATCGTCGATGAGGCCTCGATGATCAGCGACGATGCCGAAATCGGCATGAACGGTTTGCTGGCCGATCTGGTGGATTTTGTCTTCGAAAACCCCGGCAACCGGTTGATGCTGGTGGGCGACGTGGCCCAGTTGCCGCCCGTTGGCAAGGAGGTAAGCCCGGCGCTGGACAAAGGCTACCTGGAACGGCACTTCGACATGGTAGTGGTAGAGCAGGAACTGCTGGAAGTCATGCGGCAGGACGAACGCTCGGGCATTCTGCTGAACGCGACCAACCTGCGGGACGTGTTGCAGGAACCGCAACCGCACATCAGCCTGAACGTTCGCAAATACAGCGATATTTACAAGATGACCGGTGAGCGGCTGGAAGACGGGATTCGGTATTGTTACGATAAATACGGCCGCGAAAATACCATCATCATTACGCGGTCCAACAAGATGGCGGTGCAGTACAACCAGTACATTCGCCGGGCGATCAACCAGTGCGAGGAAGAACTCGATGCGGGCGACATGCTGATGATCGTCAAAAACAACTATTCCGTGCTCGACGACGACTCGCCCGCGGGCTTTCTGGCCAACGGCGATTTTGTGGAGGTGCTGAAAATCCGCAAACGCGAAGAAGTGCACGGGTTGAAATTCGCCACCGTCACGCTGCGGCTGGTCGATCTGGAGGAGCAGCCCGAGTTTGAAAGCAAAATCATTCTGGATACGCTTTACTCTCCGCAGCCTTCGCTGGGGCGGGACGAAAACCGTCAGCTGTACGAGAGCGTACAGAAAGATTACTTCTACATCAAAACCAAGAAGGAGCGCAACGAAGCCATCCGGCGCGACCCGTACCTGAACGCCCTGCAGGTGAAATTTGCCTACGCCCTGACCTGCCACAAGGCGCAGGGGGGGCAGTGGCCCGCCGTTTTTGTCGATCAGGGCTACCTGCCGGACGGGCAGGTGAATCAGGATTTTGTCCGCTGGCTCTACACGGCCATCACCCGGGCCACCGACGAAGCCTTTCTGATGAATTTCATGCCCCAGTTTTTCCAATAAAACCATGACGCTACAGGAATTTACGAGCAGCTTAACCGGCCCCCGTCCTCCGTTCGGACTACACCCCATTGCCGAAGCACTCTGGCACGACGGCAAGGGCGACTGGGAACAGGCCCACAACATTGCCCAGAGCCGCGAGGGTACCCGCGACTACGACCGGCTGCACGCGTACCTGCACCGCAAGGAAGGCGACAAGTGGAACGCGGGCTACTGGTACCGCCGGACCGGAGCTGCCGTTTTCACCGGAACGCTGGAGGAAGAGTGGCAGGAACTGACTGAGACGTTCCTGAAAAAATAATGACGCTGACCAGACTGTTGGAGCTGATCACGCCGTTCACGATCGTCACCGGCATGGGCGTAGTGATGGTGGGATACGGACTGGCCAATCTCGAGCGGGAAAACATCGTTCTGAATTTATTTTTTGGCATTCCGCTGACGCTGGTGGCAGCCGGGGCGCATTTTCTGGTTCGGCAGGTTTTAAACCGGAATACGCTGTACATCTGGCTGCTCGAAGCCGTGCTGGTGGTGCTGTTCGGGGGCGCGTTTTACCTGATGTAGGCCACAAAAAAAGACGCGACTCATACCGGCCGCGTCTTTGTTATTTTTATTCCTAAACCCTTAAAAAATTGTTGATGAAGTAAGATCTATAAAGTTGATGAAGTGTAATCCGTTTCTTACGCAATTTCTTCTTCTTCCCGACGCAGCAGTTCGTTGACGTCTTCCAGCGGCAGACCAAACGCTTCGGCGACACCCTGGTACACCACTTTGCCATCCACCACGTTGAGGCCGCGTTTCAGCTCCTCGTTTTCCCGGCAGGCTCGCTGCCAGCCTTTGTTGGCCAGTTGCAACGCGTACGAAAGTGTCGCGTTCGTCAGGGCCACGGTTGACGTATAAGGAACAGCGCCCGGCATGTTGGCCACGCAATAGTGCACCACGTTGTCGATCACGTAGGTCGGGTTTTCGTGGGTTGTGGGCGTACAGGTCTCGATACAACCGCCCTGATCAACCGCTACATCGACCAATACCGTTCCGGCGCGCATCAGTTTCAGCATTTCGCGGGTGATGAGGTGAGGCGCCTTGGCACCCGGGATCAGCACCGCGCCGATGATCAGATCCGACTGCTTAACGGCTTCGCGAATGTTGTATTCGTTCGACATCAGGGTGTCCACGTTCTCGGGCATAATGTCCGACAAATACCGTAGCCGCGCCAGGCTGATGTCCATGATCGTGACGTGCGCGCCCAGGCCGGCGGCCATTTTAGCCGCCTGCGCTCCGACGATTCCGCCACCCAGAACCAGGACGTGCGCCGGTTTTACCCCCGGAACACCGCCCAGCAGGATACCGCGTCCTTTCTGTGGTTTTTCCAGGTATTTCGCGCCTTCCTGAACGGCCATCCGGCCCGCTACTTCCGACATTGGAATCAGCAGCGGCAGGCTGCGATCAGCTTTCTCAACGGTTTCGTACGCCAGACAAACGGCTTTCCGCTCGATCATGGCGTGCGTCAGTTCTTCCGAAGAAGCAAAGTGGAAATACGTGAACAGCAATTGGTCTTCCTTAATCAGGTCGTATTCGGAAGCAATCGGCTCTTTTACCTTAATGATCATTTCCGCGATGCCGTACACCTCCTCAATGGTCGGCAGCATGATGGCGCCCGCTTCAATGTATTCTTCATCTTCAAACCCGCTTCCCACACCAGCATTCACTTGAACGTATACGGTATGACCGTACCGCCGAAATTCCGAAACTCCGGCTGGCGTAAGCGCAACCCGATTTTCATTGTTTTTAATTTCCTTGGGAACACCGATAACCATGGTACTAAGGGATTGTTGTTGATGAATAAGACCACACAAAGGTATCAATCACCAAACAGATTTCTGATTCCTTAACTCATTTTAGGAAATAGTGTTTATTTTTCGTAGTATAGAAGGAAAAAATTTGGCCGCCCCCACCCGTAACGACCCCGTAAAGAAAAAATTCCGTCATGGCTTCGGTAGACAACATCGATCGGCAAATCATTGCCCTTTTGCAGGAAAATGCCCAACTCACCATTCAGGAGATTGGTCAGAAGATAAATCTCTCCAAATCCCCCGTGCACGAGCGCATCAAACGGCTCGAGCGGGAAGGGATCATTGAGAAATACGTCACCTTGCTGAACAAAAAAAAGCTGGGAAACCTGCTGGTGGTGTTCTGCCACGTTACCCTTGATAAACAAACCCGCGAAACCTTCGTAGTGTTTGACCAAACCATCGCACAACTACCGGAAGTGATGGAGTGCAACCTGGTGTCGGGCACCTTCGATTACCTGCTGAAGATCGTCGTACGCGACATGGAAGCCTACAACCGCTTCTACCAGGAACGGCTTTCGGTCATTCCCGGCATTCTGAACATCAGCAGTTTTTTTGTGATGTCGGAAGTGAAAAACACGACCGTTATACCGGTTTGACCTCCGCAACGGCCCGCACGAAATTTACTGCCTTACGATCAGCTTGTGCGGAATGACGACTTCCTCCCGCGTAAAGTGCTGGGGGTCCTCGATGGCGGCAATCAGGAGTTGAATGGCTTTGGTGCCCATGTCGTGCGGAAACTGCTCGATGGAGGCAATGGGCGGGTGTTCGAGGTAGGAACAGAACGGAAGATTGGAGAAACTGCCGAAATAAATATCCTGGTTGATCGCCAGACCCCGCTGACGGCAGACCTGCATGGCATCCAGGGCCACGTAATCGTTGAAGGCCAGCACGGCCTGCGGAGGCTCGGGCAGGTCGAGCAGTTCGCTCATTTTTCGGGCGGTATCCTCCTTGCTCAGGTTGACGCTGCGGACGTACGCCCGGTTGATGGGGATGCCGTGCCGGTTCATGACGGTGACGTAGCCTTTCAGCCGCTCGTCGGTGGCCTGCAGGGTGCCGGGGCCGTTGAGCAGGGCAATCCGCGAAAGGCCAAGGGAAATCAGGTATTCGACGGCTTCGATGGCCCCCGCGGTAACGTCCACGTACACGCAGCTATTGGGAAGGTTTCGGGCAACCCGGTCGAAAAAAACGATGGGAATGCCGTGCTTGTTAACCTCCAGAAAGTGGCTGTTGTTCTGGGTTTCCGACGCCAGCGAAACAATAATGCCGTCCACACCGTGTTTGACCAGATTTCCCACCACCAGCCGCTCCCGTTCGTAATCGTTGCGCGACTGCATTACCACCACGCTGTAACCCTTGCTGATGGCCACATCCTCAATGGCCGAGATGGCCGTCGAGAAAAACTGCTCCGTCAAAAAGGGCAGCACCACGCCGATGTTGTGCGTTCGTCGGCGCTTCAGGTTGATGGCGGTGGGGTTCGGAACGTAATCCAGTCGTTTGGCCAGTTCGTGCACCCGTTCCCGCGTACGAAGTCCGATGCTGGGATGATTTTGCAAAGCCCGGGATACCGTTGAAACCGTAACGCCCAGTTGCCTGGCAATCTCTTTCATGGTGGTAGGATGAACCATACGATCGTTGGATGTGGTTGGGTTATGTGGATTTGGCCCTAAAAATAAAGAATCTGTTGGATTCGACTAAAAACCACGCAATCGGTTGCGTAGGCTTACACAATCGATTGTTTAGCTGCCCGATGGGTTTGTTGTCCAATATAAAATTTTGATCATTTACTGATAAGTATAATTTTGTTTTGGCTCTGGTGGGATATGCAGTACAATGTTTATCGAAAAGAGTCGGCTATTCTGATAACCCCCAAACCTTTTATTCTGTTAACGATGATTTTCTCTCTAATCCGAAAAAGCACACTCTATTTTTTCGTAAGCGGTCTGATGGGATGGCTGTTTCTGGGGCCCCGGTCCGCGGTAGCGCAGGGCGTAGAGAATCTTCGGTTAACGGATTACCGGCCGCAGTCGATCTACCGGATTCCGAAAACCACCGTCACCAAAGCCAAATTTCCGGTGATCGACGTGCATTCGCATGATTTTTTAACAAATTCCGGGGGGGATCTGGCGCAATGGGTGAAGACGATGGATGGGCACGGCATCAAAAAGACCATCGTCCTGACGATGTCGACGGGTGCCCGATTCGACTCGCTGGTGGCCAAGTATAAAGCCTATCCGGACCGGTTCGACCTCTGGTGCGGGTTTGATTTTACGGGCTACGACAAAGACCCGAAATGGACCGACCACGCCATCAAAGAACTGGAACGGTGCCAGAAAATGGGAGCGAAGGGCATCGGGGAAGTGGGCGACAAGGGCCTGGGGCTGTTTTACGACCGTCCGACCAAAGCGTACGGGATGCACATCGACGATCCGCGCATGAAACCACTCCTGAAGCGCTGCGGAGAACTCGGGATGCCCATCAACATCCACGTGGCCGAATCGTACTGGATGTACCAGAAAGTCGATTCAACCAACGACGGGTTGATCAATGCCGCCAAATGGCACGTTTATCTGAACCAGCCCGATATTCTGAACCACGGGCAGATGATCAAAACGCTTGAAAATGCGGTGCGCGACAACCCCGGCACCACGTTTATTGCCTGCCATCTGGCCAATTGCGATTACGACCTGACGATTCTGGGCAAGATGCTCGATACGTACCCGAACCTGTACGCCGACATCTCGGCCCGCTACGGTGAAACGGCTACGATTCCGCGCTACATGAAGAAATTTTACGAACGGTATCAGGACCGGCTGCTGTACGGCACCGACATGGCCATCACCGACCACATGTACCAGACCACGTTCCGGATTCTGGAAACTGCCGACGAGCATTTTTACGAAATCGACGAATACCATTACCACTGGCCGCTGCACGGTTTTGACCTGAGCGATCAGGTGCTTAAAAAGCTGTATTCCGAAAACGCCGAGAAGCTCCTGTATCGGAAGAAGCGCTGATTTCTAACAGCTTCTTTCTCAAACGCGTACTTCCTTCCTGACCTATTTTAACCCGACAATCAGATGATTGCCCAACCCGTCGTGCGCGAAAAAAAAGCCGAGCGCTACCTGTCCCTGGACGTTTTTCGGGGCGTTGTCATGGTTTTTTTGCTGACCGAAACCACGCTCGAACTGCCCCGGATGGCGGCATTTTACCCCGACAGCGCTTTCTGGAATTTCATCAGCTACCAGACGTCGCACGAAATCTGGATTGGCTGCCGGGCCTGGGATCTGATTCAGCCGTCGTTTATGCTGATGGTGGGTGTGGCCGTGCCGTTTTCCATCGCCAGCCGGCTCGCCAAGGGAGCCACCCCGGCCGATCTCTGGCGACACACGTGGCGTCGAACCGTGATTCTGATTTTGCTGGGCATTTTCCTGCGGTCGATGGGCGCGGAGCAGACCAATTTCACCTTTGAGGATGTCATTACGCAAATCGGGTTGGGATACCCACTTCTGTTCTGGCTGGCGTTTCGCCCGGAGCGGGTGCAGTGGGCGGCCCTGGCGGTAATTCTCATCGGTTATTGGGCCTTGTTTGCGTTCTGGCCAACCACCGACGCGTATTTGCTGCAACCAAACGGCCAGGTTGAAGGCCAGCCGTACCAGCCGCTGACGGGTTTCTTCGCCCACTGGAACATCCAAGCCAATCCGGCGGCTTATTTCGACCGGTGGTTTCTAAACCTTTTTCCCCGCGAAAACCCGTTTGTGATCAATGCGGGCGGCTACCAGACGCTGAGCTTCATTCCGTCGCTGGGCACCATGCTGCTGGGCTTGCTGGCCGGTGAGCGGCTGCGGCAGGAGAACCCGGTGCCGACTAAAATCCGGACGCTGGTCGTTTGGGGAATCGCCGGTATAGCACTCGCTTGGCTTTTGCACCTTGCCGGTATTTGCCCAATTGTCAAGCGCATCTGGACACCCACCTGGACGCTTCTCAGCGCTGGACTGGTGTTTCTGATGCTGGCCTTTTGGGTCTGGGCGGTCGAGGTCCGGGGCTGGCGCCGGGGCACGGTCTGGCTGGTGGCCGTCGGGGCTAATTCGATGGCGGCTTACCTCACGCACTGGACCATTCACGGCTGGATGCGCGATAACCTCCAGACCAACCTGGGGTTGCTCATCAACGGTTTAGACGACGGTGTTCAGCATCTGATCATCGGTAGTCTGGCGTTTGCGCTGGCCTGGTACGTCCTGTACTGGCTGTATCAACGGAAGGTTTTTGTCCGCATTTAAGCCGTTTACGGCACCATTCCTATTCATGCCAAATTATAAAAAAGTGCTGATAATTAATGCGTTATTCTTAGTCAAACCTATTAAGTTATGCCCCATTTACTACTAATTCGCTGCCTGTCACTCAGCGTTCTGCTGAGTGTGGCTTACGCCCAGGCGCACGGCACCACGCCCGCGCTCAGGCGTATGGAACGCGTCATTTCGGGAAGAGTGACCGGCAATGACGGCCCGCTGCCGGGTGCCAGCATCGTTGTGAAGGGAACAACGGTCGGAACCACCACCGATACCGAAGGGAAATACACCCTGCGGGCTGCTGATAAGGCCACAACGCTGGTTGTATCGTACATCGGGTATTTACCGCAGGAAATCGCGATCGGAAACCGGACGACGATTGATATTGTGCTGCAGCAGGACGCCAACACCTTGTCCGAGATGGTGGTGGTGGGCTACGGTACCCAGCGCAAAAGCGACCTGACGGGTTCCATCAGCTCCATCAAGGCGGCTGACATTACGCAGTTGCCGACCCAGCGGGTCGATCAGGCATTGCAGGGCCGCGCAGCCGGGGTGATGGTGTTGAATACCGACGGCGCACCGGGCGGTAACACCACCATCCGGGTGCGGGGGATGAACTCCATCAACGGCGGCAACAACGCCCTGATCGTAATCGACGGTTTGCAGGGCGGTAACCTCAACTCGCTCAATCCGAACGACATCGAAAACATCGAAGTGCTGAAAGATGCCTCGGCGACGGCCATTTACGGGTCGCAGGGAGCCAACGGGGTGATTCTGATTACGACCAAAATGGGCAAGAAAGGAAAGCCCATGATTACCTACAGCTACAACATCGGGGTCCAGAACCTGCGCAACAAACTCGACGTGATGAATGCCGCCGATTTTGCCCGGACGGTCAACGCCAACATCGCCACGCAAACCGGTTCCGGCAACATCCCCGTTCCGATGTTTACCGATGCCCAGATTCGGGACTACGAACAAACCGGCGGCACCGACTGGCAGGATGTGGTTTACCGAACGGCAACGCTGCAAAATCACCAGCTGTCCATCAGCGGGGGCACCGAAAACCTGCGGTACCTCGTCTCGGGCGGCTACCTGGATCAGCAGGGAATTCTGGTCAATTCGAGCTACAAACGGTTTTCACTGCGGGCCAACCTAAACACCGACATCACCAAGCGGGTGCGGTTCGGGCTGAACTGGGCCGGATCCAAAGAAGCCGGTAATTCGCCCCCGTTCGGCGACGCCGGGATTAGTTTTCTGGGCAATGCCGTGAACGTGGCCCCGCGCTGGGCACCCACCGAACCGGTTTACGACGCCAACGGCAACTACAGCGTGCACCGGCCCGGCTACGGCGCGTCGGATACCTGGAACCCGCTGGCCAGCGCCATGGAACCGTACATCGACAACAACACCATCCGCAACACGCTGAACGGGTATCTCGAATTTGATCTTTTGAAAGACCTCAAACTGCGCATCACGGGCGGGGCCATCATCCAGAACCTGAACAACCAGCGGTATTACAACCTCAAAACCAAGGAGGGCGTCCAGTACAACGGCTCTGGTACGGTCAACACCGACCTGTACACCCGCTACCAGAACTCCAACATCCTGACCTACGACAAAACCTTTGGCGTTCATCGTTTGACGGCGACGGGCGTGGTGGAGCAGCAGTTTCAGAAATCCTCCGGTTCGGGCACGCAGGCCAAAAATTTCCTGGTTGATCAGACGGGCGTGTTTGATCTGGCCGGTGCAGGTTCGGTCGTCAATTCCTCCTCGGCGTCGGAGCGGGTCATCAATTCGTACCTAGGACGGATCAACTACTCCTACAAAGACAAGTATTTGCTGACGGCCAGCTACCGGGCCGACGGGTCGTCGGTGTTCGGGAAAAACAACAAGTGGGGCTATTTTCCGTCGGCTTCCGTCGCCTGGAACGCGTCCGAGGAGGAGTTTATCCGCAACCTGAACGTTATTTCAAATCTGAAAGTGCGGGCGAGCTGGGGCGTTACGGGCAACCAGGCCATCTCGCCCTACGGCACGCTGGCGCGGATCAGTTCCGGCAGCAACTACCCCTACAACGGCAACAACACCACCGATCTGGGCTTCTACATCGCCAGCGCGGCCAACCCCGATCTGAAGTGGGAAAGCACCACCCAAACCAACCTGGGCCTGGACGTGGCCGTCTTGCGCGGACGGCTGACGGCAACAGTTGACTACTACCACAAAACCACCAAAGATCTGCTGCTCTACCGCGAATTGCCGGGCTACACGGGTTTGGCCAACATCCTGTCCAACATCGGTTCGGTGGAAAACAAGGGGATCGAACTGGCCCTCGGCGGTGATCCGCTGGTGGGTGCCTTCAAGTGGAATACCAATTTCAATGTTTCGGCCAACCGCAACAAGGTGCTGGATCTGGGTACGGCCACGCAGATTTCCTACAAAACCACCGTGGGCGGTTACGGCGTCAACAAAAACTTTATGTACCTGGCGAAAGGAGAACCGTTCGGGCAGATGTACGGCTGGCAGTACGAAGGCGTCTGGAAAACCGGCGAAGCCGAACAGGCCGCCCGCTACGGCCAGCTCCCCGGCGATCCGCGGTATACCGACCTGAACAACGACGGGGTTATTGATACGAAAGACATTAAGGCGATCGGCAACGCGTTTCCCAAGTTTATCTTCGGCTGGAGCAACCGCATGACCTACAAGGCGTTTGAGCTGAATTTTCTGATTCAGGGCACGAAAGGCAACGACATTTTTAACCAGGGCCGGATTCGGCTGGAAGGCCCCGGCGAGGGTACCAGCGCCCGTCTGCTCGACCGCTGGACGCCCGACAATCAGGATACCGACGTGCCGGGCTTTATCGACGGCCTGACCCGCCAGCAGGCCAACCTGACCAACAAAGTGCTCATCGCGGGCGACCAACGCCTGAGCCGCTGGGTGGAAGACGGTTCGTACATCCGGCTGAAAACCGTCACGCTCTCGTACAACGTGCCGCAGGCCCTTTCCGAAAAAGTCAAACTCAGCCGGGTGCGGGCGTACGTTAGTGGCACCAACCTGATTACGCTGACCACCTACAGCGGCTACGACCCGGAAGTCAGTTCGTTTAACGGCAACGACGCCCAGATCGGGGTCGATTTCAGCAACTACCCACCGGCCCGAATCCTGACGTTCGGCATCGATGTTTCCTTCTAAATGGCTCAGAATCATGAAAAAAATACATTTTCCCCAAGCATACACCCTGACGCTGACGGCTTTGCTAACCGCGTTGGTGGGCTGCAAGTCGCTGGAAGAAAACCCGGCCAGCTTCGTTACGCCGGAGAATTTTTATACCTCCAAAGCCCAGGTGGAAGCGGCCTTTGCTTCTTCCATGAATAACCTGTGGAGCGCCTGGGATGGGTATTCCTACGGTTTTGGCCCGTTCGTGAACGACGACCAGATTTACGGCGGTGACCTGAACATCTCGATTTCGCAGGGCGACGGTTTGTGGAAAGCTCATTACGAAGCCCTGCTGAACCTCAACAACCCGATTAGCGCCATCAAGAAAGGCAACTTGCGGGGCGTGGATGACGCGACGGTGAAGCAGTTGCTGGCGCAGGCCAAATTCCTGCGGGCTTTCAATTACTTTATGCTGGTCCGGATGTTTGGCGGAGTGCCACTGCTCACCGAAGAAACGCCCAATACCGCCCAGTTGCAGGTGCCCCGCGCGCCGGCCAAGGAGGTGTATGCCCTGATTGTGAGCGACCTGACGGAAGCCGCTGCGAACCTGCCCAAGACCTGGCCCGCGGCCCAGAAGGCCCGCCCAACCAGCGCAGCCGCCAAGGGATTGCTGGCCAAAGTGTACCTGACGATGGCAACAGCCCCGCTGAACGACGTAAGTTATTACCAGAAAGCCGCCGACATGGCCCTTCAGGTGATGCAGGAAGGCACGTATTCACTGGTGCCGAAGGTCGAAGAGGTGTTTAGTCTGGCCAATAAATACGGACCGGAGATGATGTTCAGCTTCAATTCGAGCGACGACGATCTGGCGACGGACCCGCAAATCTGGGCACCGGGCGTGATGGGCGGCTGGGGCGATTTCAGCGCCAATCCGATCTGGGAGCGCACGTATCCGGCGGGACCGCGCAAGGCCGCTTACCTGATCACGGAATACAACGGTGTTCCGTACACCAAGTGGCCGGGCAACCAGGCGGCTTACATCCGCAAATACCTGAACATTTCGACGGCCGATTTCAACAGCTACCGCTCGACCTCGAACATCCCGATTCTGCGGTTTGCCGACGTGCTGCTGATCTTTGCCGAAGCCGAGAACATGGCGAAAGGTGCACCCACCCAGGCCGCCGTGGATGCCGTCAACAGGGTGATTGACCGGGCCAACGGCAATGTAGCGAATCCGGCTCGTCCCCGGTTAACAACCGCCCTGTCGAAGGACGCCTTCGATAAAGCCGTGATTGAAGAGCGGAATCTGGAGCTGTGCTTCGAATACGACCGCTGGTTTGATCTGGTGCGGAAACGGATGCTCAAAGACGTTAACCCCGAGTGGACGGCCAACTTCTCGGAAGACGACTACCTGTTTCCGATCCCGGAAGCCGATTTGCGCATGAACTCGCTCCTGGAACAAAATCCGGGCTATCCGACGCCCGCGCGAAATTAAACCCGTAGCCCGCCGAACGTTGGCAATAAATCTTCTCAACGTTCGGCGGGTCCTTTGCCGAGTCGATCCTAACCGTTAACCGTCATGAATTCTACACACCGTTTTCGTTTTTGGGGCAGCCTCTTGCTGCTGATCGGCGCTAGCTACTGGCATTCTTCCTGCGCTCAGGCGTTGAAAGCCGCTTCTCAGAAACCGAATGCCAGCCAGCATTCAACGGGCCGCAACGACGCCTGGCGGTATGTGGGGCCGGGCGGGGGTGGGGCCATGTTCAACCCGACGGTGAGTCCGCACAAGACCGACCAAGTGCTGGTCAGTTGCGACATGACGGGGGCGTATATCACCCACAACGCGGGGGAGCAGTGGCGGATGTTCAACCTCCGGATGCCCGTTCAGTTTTTTACCTTTGATCCGCAGAATCCGGATGTGATTTACGCCAATTCGCTGGCCTTATACCGAAGCACCGACGGCGGCACCACCTGGAACGTCGTTTACCCGAATCCAGCCGATATCCGGGGTGTCGTGGCGCAGGGCGATCACGCGTCCGAAGTGCTCGTAACCACCGACAGCACCCGCCGAACCGTTCTGGCGCTGGCCATCGACCCGGCCAATTCCCGGAAACTCTACGCAGCCATCCGCATCGATCAAACCGTTGGGTTTTTCCAATCGACCAATTGGGGGCAAACCTGGACGAAAGAGCGGGAGTTACCCGAAGCCGCCAAAAACATCTACATCGATCCCACCTCACCGGCGAACGCCCGCACGGTTTACGTGACGACAAAGAACGCCATTTACGTCAAAAAAGGAGCCGCCTGGACGGTTAACAAAGGACCGGAGGGCGTGCAAAACCTGACCGCATTTGCGGGCGGTTTTGACCCTAAACAGAAAAAGATAATCCTCTACGCCACGGCCGGAAAGTCTTATTTCAATGCAAAAGGCGATCCGTCGGGTATCTTTTTCACCGACGACGGCGGGGCACACTGGGAAAACCGGCAAACGGGTCTGGTTGCCAGGAACGTTCCGGGGGCCGAACTGCCGGAATGGCGGGGCATTGGCACCAGCGCCGGGCATCCGAATGTGGTGTATGTCTCGTATGTCGGCATCAAAACGCATCCTGATAGTCTGTTTTTCGGGGTTGCCCGCTCGGATGATTTCGGAAAAAGCTGGAAACTGGTTTGGAAAGATCTCGACGGGAAGGGCCAGAGCGTTGCGACTCCCAACATAAAAGAGGGCTGGATCAACGAGCGGTTCGGGGCCGGCTGGGCCGGAAATCCGTTCAACCTGGGCGTGGCCCCGACCAACCCGGACATTTGCTACGGAACTGACTTTGGCCGCACCGTCAAAACCGTTGATGGCGGCCGAACCTGGGAGCAGGTCTACACGAAAAAGGGGGGTGACGGCTGGGTTTCGCGCGGCCTGGAAGTTACGACGGCCTACAGTTTCGTGACCAACCCGTTCGATCCGAAGCACCAGTTTATCACGTACACCGACATTGGGTTGATGGAAAGCCGGGACGGGGGGGCGACCTGGAACAGCGCCACCCGCAACGGCGTACCCAAAGAATGGGTAAATACTACCTACGCGCTGGTGTTTGATCCGAAGGTGAAGGCCCGGGCCTGGGCCGTCATGAGCGGTACGCACGATTTGCCCCGTCCCAAAATGTTTCGGCGAACCAGCCCGAAAACCTACCAGGGCGGTATTCTGGTTACGGACGACGCCGGCACCACCTGGCAGGTTGTCAGTCAGGAGATTGGTGAAGCAGGCATGACCAGCCTTGTTCTCGACCCGGGCAGTAATCCGGCGGCCCGGACGCTGTATGCCTGTGCGTTTGGTAAGGGGGTTTATAAATCAACGGATGGCGGCAAAAGCTGGCAGTTGAAAAACAACGGCATTTCGGGCGAAGAACCGTTTGCCTGGAAACTCGTTCGGCGCCCAACCGATGGCGCGTTGTTTCTGCTGGTGGCCCGGCGCAATGACGACGGCACCATTGGCACTCCGGGCAACGGTGCGCTCTACCGCTCCGACAACGGGGCTGAATCGTGGACCAAACTAGGCTTACCCATCGAAACCAACAGCCCGGTCGATCTGGCCGTTGACCCCCAAGACCCCGAACGGCTGGTGCTGACCGCCTGGGGCCGCAAAACCGCCGGGAAACTGACGCCCGACATTGGCGGGGGCATTTTTCTCTCGACAAACAGCGGCAAAACCTGGAAGCCGGTGTTCCAGAAAGACCAGCACGTTCACGACGTGACCATTGATTCCCGCAACGGCGTTTATTATGCCTGCGGATTCAACTCGGCGGCTTACCGGTCGGAGGACCGGGGCTTGACCTGGGCGCGCATCAAAGGCTATAACTTTAAATGGGGCCAGCGCGTCGAACCCGACCCGCAGAATCCGGAGAACGTCTACATCATCACCTTCGGCGGTGGCGTTTGGCACGGCCCGGCCCGGGGCGACAAAAAAGCCGTGGAGGATATTGTGACACCGGTCGTGGCCTACTGAAGCGGCCGGTTCACCAATGGGTGAGCGCCCAGACCGCCGGTTCCCTTTTTCAGAATTTCGCTAAACTCGGGAAGCCGCCGTTCCCCGCCCAGAAGTGCATTTTTTATTTTGTATAGATCCGTTAAATGAAAACAGTTATGAAAACTTCTTCCTGGTCGGCGTTTTTGCTGATCTCGATGCCGCTGGCGTTGCAATTGACCTCGTGTTTAAAACTGGCCGATCACGACATGGTGCCGGAAGGGCCCGCCGGAAAGTTCAGGATACCGGCCGCCAACGTCAGTACGCCAGCAGCCGTCGACGGTGTCAACATCAAAGACAATGTCGTCGATGGCAGTTTGTCGACCCGCTGGTCCGGCGAGGGCAATCCGCAGTACATCACGCTCGATCTGGGCCAGCCGGGCAAGATTGACTACATCCAGATGGGCTTTCACACGGCAGGTAGCGCCACCCGGACCTCCCGCTTCGACGTGGCGGTTTCGCTGGATAGCCTGAACTGGACGACGGTGCTCGCCAACCAGACCAGCGCCCCGGGGAATACCGACCTGCAAAAATTTGATTTCCCCGATCTGGAGGGCAAATACATCCGGATTACCGGGCGGGGCAACAGCCAGAGCGCCTGGAACAGCTACACCGAAATCGAAGCCTGGGGGTGGGGACCGACGGTTGAACCGCCGGACGAAACCGGGGGTACCGGCGAGCCACCTTACGAAGCTGGAACGCTTGACGTAATTGGAGATTGGGACACCGGCGACGCCAGCCAGTGGGACGGTATTTCGGCCCGCAGCGTGGCCGAGCAGTTTGCGGTGGTCACCTCGCCGGTCCGGCAGGGATCCTACGCGGCCCGGTTTACGGTTCGGCCCGGCGACAAAGTGCAGAAGGCCAACGGGAGCTTTACAAGTGGCGAACGGGCCGAAGCGACGCTCTGGAACTACCAACGCGAAACGCTCAACGACGAGTATTACTACGGTTGGTCGACGCTCTTTCCGGCGGACTGGACGGAGCCGAAGCAGTGGGGTATTTTCATGCAGTGGCACGCCCACACGCCCATTTCTCCGCCGGTAGCCTTTAGCGCCCGCGCCAACAGCGTCCGGGTGGAAGTCAGTTCGGGCAACATCGCCAACGCCTACCCGACGGAGTTTGAAAAAACATACACCATCCTGAACGACCTGAACAAGGGGCAGTGGAACGATTTTATCGTGCGGATTAAGTTCCGGCCGGATGCCACCGGAATGCTGGAAGTCTGGCACAAGCTGAAGTCGGAAAGCACGTTTAAAAAAGTCCTGTCGCTGAAAAACATTCCCACGCTGCAATGGACGCCCAATGCCAGCCAACTGGAGTCGGATTATAAAATTCCGTTTAAACTGAACGGGATGGATGGCTACACCACGGGGTGCTACGTGCAGCACGGTTTGTACCGGCAGGATACGCCCGCCGTGGAGCAGGGCGGTAACATCAACGTGCTGTATCAGGATAACTGGAACCGCGGTACCTCGTTCAGCGCCGTCAAGGCAACTTTTAACTAACGTCAAGGCGGTTTTTTTAGGACAAAAGACAATCGATCATGAAAAAGGCAGGGCGGGGTTTTCGGTTCCGGGCGGTTTGGCTGTCCGCAGTAGGGTGGCTGGGCGTTGCGGCAACGGGCTATTTTCCGATGGCCGACGAGTTCTATTCGCGGGAAGACTTCTCAAACGTGAGTAAAATTGACGCGCACATTCACCTGAGTTCGGCGGATACGACGTTCATTCAGCAGGCCGTGCGCGATCATTTCAGCCTGTTTACGGTCAACGTGGACGGCAAAACGTACCTCGAACAGCGAAACCTCGCCCTGGCCCATGTCAACCAGTATCCCAGGCGGGTGGCCTTCGCGACGACCTTTACCGTCAGCAACTGGAACGACCCCGACTGGCAGCCCAAAACCATTGCCGACCTGAAGGATTCGTTTGCCCGGGGCGCGCTGGCGGTGAAGGTCTGGAAAGGCATCGGCATGGAACTGCGGGACAAAGACGGCTCGTTTGTGATGATCGACGACCCGCGTTTTGATCCGATTTTCGACTTCATGGCGAAGAATAAAATACCGTTGATCAGCCACCAGGGCGAACCCAAAAACTGCTGGCTGCCCGTTTCGGACATGACGGTGGGGTCGGCCAAGCTGTATTTTACCCGCAACCCGCAGCATCACATGTTTCTGCACCCGGAGTATCCGTCGTACGAAAAACACATGGCCGCCCGCGACCGCATGATTGAAAAACATCCGGACCTGGTTGTGATCGGGGCGCACCTGGCAAGCCTGGAATGGAGCGTGGATGAGCTGGCCAAACGACTGGACAAGTACCCGAATCTGGCCGTGGATATGGCGTCGCGGATCATGTACCTCCAGCACCAGGCCACCACCGACTGGCAGAAGGTCCGCCATTTTCTGATCAAGTACCAGGACCGGATTCTTTACGCCACCGACCGGGGCAACTGGGAGGGCGTTTACGACAGCAACGAAGCCCTCAACCGCGAGCTGCACGACACCTGGGTCAGCGACTGGACGTTTCTGGTCACCGATCAGGTGATGACCCACCGGCACGTGGTTGGCGAATTTAGGGGCCTGAAATTGCCCCGGTCGGTCGTTGATAAAATCTACCGAAAAAATGCCGAACGCTGGATTCCGGGTTTAGCCAAACTCCAGTAGGACGAATTGCGTATAACGACGAGCGTTAGATCGTTTTGCCGGATGCATCACCGTACCGCTCACTCCCGTTACGACGACAGGCTCAACCGTTCTGGCGGCTTTGCTCCTGATGCTTGCGGTCAGAGACGGCAGACCGTCCAACGGATAATGCAGCATTCGTTACGGACTCGTACCGCAGCGCAAATGCTTACCGGTGAAAAGTTGCGCAACCGATTGTGTACCCTTCGCAATCGGTTGCGTGGCAGAAAAAGGCACCAGGACGAAAAATAAGCTTATTTTTCAAGACCCGCCCGGCTAGTTTTGTCTGGGCTTTCCACGTAACGTCTAACGAAAATCCCCCTATGTCTTCCGAAATTACTACCTCAGCGCCTGGACGAATCTGCCTTTTTGGCGAGCATCAGGACTATTTAGGATTACCGATCATTGCGGCTGCCATTTCCCGGCGCGTGCAGGTGGCCGGACGATTGCGGTCGGATCGTCAGGTGATTATCAACATGCCCGATATCAACCGCTGCGAACGGTTTGCGCTGGAAGCGGTTATTCCGTACCAGCACTCCAGAGATTACTTCAAAAGTGCAATTAATCTACTGACCCGCAGTGGATTGTCGTTTCCCAATGGAATGGATGTAACGGTTCACGGCACGATTCCCATCAACTCCGGCACGTCGAGTTCGTCGGCCCTGCTGGTAGCCTGGATCAACTGGTTGCTGACTAGCCAGAACCTGGAAAATGACGTGACACTGTCAGAAATCGGGGAGCTGGCCTACCGGGCGGAGGTGCTGGAATTCGGCGAACCGGGGGGTATGATGGATCATTTTGCGACCGCCGTGGGCGAAGTAATGTACCTTGAATCGCAGCCGATGATCAAACTGGAAACCTTTCGGCCCAATCTGGGGACGTTCGTGCTGGGTGACTCGCTCGAACCGAAGGATACCATCGGAATTCTGAAGCACGTCAAATACGGGATGCTGGAAGCCATTCGCAAAATCAGGCTGCACGACGCTGACTTTTCGCTCGATACCGTCCCGCAGGAAGCCGCCCGGGATTATGCCAGGCTCCTGAACGCTGGGGAATTGAGCCTGCTGCAAAGCAATTTATCGGACCGGGATGTGCTGCGGGAAGCCCTGGCGATGTTCCGGACGACCACCATCAACCACCGGCGGATTGGCGAACTGCTCACCATTCACCAGGAAAATCTGCGCGATCACAAGCGGGTTTCAACGCCCAAAATCAACCAAATGATCGACGAATCGCTGAAAGCCGGAGCCTACGGGGCCAAAATCAACGGTTCTGGGGGCGGGGGCTGCATGTTTGCCTACGCGCCCGAAAAGCCCGAAGCCGTAGCCGAAGCCATCGAGCGGGCCGGTGGCAAAGCCCACATTATCCAGGTAGATACCGGCACCCAGGCAACCGTAAAATCACAACCCATATCCGTAAACGTATGAAAAAGAGATTGTTAGTCCTGGCGGGCGGCATGTCGTCCCGCATGAAGAAAGCCGCTGAAAACCTGTCGATTGACGATAAACTGGTGGAGCAGGCCAACACGCTCACCAAGGGCATGATTAGCGTGGGCCGCGAAGGGAAATCCCTGCTCGACTACCAGATCATCAACGCGCAGGAAGCCGGCATTGAAGAGGTGCTGCTGTTGCTGCACCCGGACGACCAGATAACCCAGCCGTATTACGAAGACCGGCAGGCGCAGGGGGATTTGGGCCGGCTGACGGTTTTGTTTGCCCGGCAGTACATCGCCCCCGACCGCACGCGTCCGGCGGGTACCTCCGATGCGGTTTTGCAGTCGCTTCAGCAGCATTCCGATTGGCAGCAGGGTCGATTTGTCGTCTGCAACAGCGATAACCTCTACTCCGTCAGGGCTTTAACCCAGCTCTGGAATTGCGATTATCCCAACGCCCTGATCAGCTACGACCGCGATGCGCTGGGCTTTCCGGAAGAACGCATCAAAGCGTTTGCCCTGATGAAAACCGATCCGGACGGGTATTTGCTGGACATCATTGAAAAGCCGTCGGACGAGCAGGCGGATGCGTTGCGGCACGCGCAGGGACGGCTGGGGGTCAGCATGAACTGCTTCGTTTTCGAGGCCGCCCAGTTGATTCCGTACCTGGAAAAAACACCGTTCCACCCCATTCGGAACGAAAAAGAATTACCCACCACCGTTAGCCTGCTGGCGCAGGAGCAACCCAAGAGCGTCGGAACCGTGCCGTTGGCGGAGGTGGTCCCTGATCTGACCAGTAAACACGATATTGCCATTGTACAGGCTTATTTGGCCAACAGTTTCCAGTTCTAAGCCCTCCTGATTATGATTTCTGATTTCACGCAACAAGCCAACCCGCGCCCCGAAATCCTGTCCTTTGAGAAGGTCCCGACGGCTATTTATGCTTCGGCCGATGCGGCTTCGCGGGCGGTAGCGGAAGAAATAGCCCGGATTATTCGCCAGAAACAAAGCGAGGGCAAACCGGCGGTTCTGGGCCTGGCGACGGGTTCGTCCCCCAAAAAAGTGTACGCTGAGCTGATTCGGATGCACCGGCAGGAGGGACTCAGTTTCCGGAACGTGATCACCTTTAACCTCGACGAGTACCACTCCCTCGGGGCGGATGCCCTGCAAAGTTACCACCGGTTTATGCGGGAGCAGTTGTTTGACCACATCGACATCGATCCGGCTCAGTGCCACATTCCCGACGGCACGCTGCCGTTTCAGGAAATTCACCAGTTTTGCCAGCAGTACGAGCAGCACATCAGCGACCTGGGCGGGTTGGATTTTCAGTTGCTGGGCATCGGGCGGAACGGGCACATCGGTTTCAACGAACCCGGTTCGCACGTCAACTCCCGGACCCGGCTGATTACGCTGGACCAGACCACCCGCGCCGATGCTGCCACGGAATTTGGTGGCCTGGCAAACGTGCCCCGGAAAGCCATTACGCTGGGCGTCAGGGTGATCCTACAGGCAAAGCGCGTGGTGTTGCTGGCCTGGGGTGAACACAAAGCCGCCATTGTAAAGCAGGCCGTGGAAGGGCCCGTCACCGAAACCATTCCCGCGTCGTATTTGCAGGGGCACCCCAACGTGCAGTTTATTCTGGACGAAGCCTGTGCCGCCAGCCTGACCCGGCAGAAAACGCCCTGGCTGGTTGACGCCGTTGACTGGACGCCCCAGATGACCAAAAAAGCCGTTACCCACCTGGCGCTGACACTCGGTAAACCCGTCCTGAAACTGACGAATCAGGACTACAACGAACACGGTTTGAGCGATTTGCTGGCGCTGCACGGACAGGCGTACGACATCAACATCACGGTGTTTAGCAGCCTGCAACAAACCATCACGGGCTGGCCGGGCGGCAAACCGAACGCCGACGATACCAACCGACCCGAACGCGCCAACCCCGCCCGCAAACGCGTCCTGATTTTCAGCCCACATCCCGACGACGACATCATTTCGATGGGCGGCACGTTTCAGCGGCTGGTCGATCAGGGGCACGAAGTTCACGTAGCGTACCAGACTTCCGGCAACATCGCCGTGGCCGATGACGAAGCTTACCGGTTCATCGAATTTGTGGCTGATTTCAACCGGGAGTTCGGCATCGAGTCGGAGGAAGTCGCTGATATTCTGCTGTATTCACACCATTTTTTGAAAAACAAAAAGCCGTCCGAGAAAGACTCGGATTTTGTCCGGCGCGTCAAAGGGCTGATTCGGCGCGGGGAAGCCAAGGCCACCTGCCGGTTTGTGGGCATTCCGCCGGAGCAGGTCCATTTTCTGACCATGCCGTTCTACGAAACCGGTCTGGTACAGAAAAAACCGCTGGGCGAAGCCGACTACCGGATTGTGGCCGAATTGATTGACAACGTTCAGCCGCACCAGATTTACGCGGCTGGGGATCTGGCCGATCCACACGGAACCCACAAGGTTTGTCTGGATGCCGTCTTTGAAGCCGTCCGCCGGTTAAAAGACGAGCCGTTTATGCAGCAGTGTTGGGTCTGGCTTTACAAGGGCGCCTGGGACGAGTGGGACATTGACCTCATCGAGATGGCCGTTCCGATGTCGCCGGATCAGGTGATGCGCAAGCGGTTCGGAATTTTTAAGCACCAGTCCCAGAAGGACGGTGTGGTGTTCCAGGGCAGCGATTCGCGCGAATTCTGGCAGCGGGCCGAAGACCGAAACCGCACCACGGCCGGCCTCTACAACCAGTTGGGACTGGCCGAATACGAGGCCATGGAAGCCTTCGTTCGCTGGCATTTTTAGGGTTAATTTGGTTAATGAATGGGTTGCACAACCGGATTTGGGTTCAGATCCGGTTGTGTTTTTACTGGACCGCATCGCCGTTGGCCAGGTACGAATCGAGGTTTTCGCGGGTGACGATGCTGAGCGGCAGGTATTGCAGCGCCGGAATCGGTTTCTGAAAAACCAGGTGGTCCGTCAGGTAAGAAATGCCCAGAAAGCCCTGACGATCCGAATTTTGGTTGATCAGCAGGTTGACGGTGCCGTTGCGCAGGTGGGTCAGATTTTCGTCGATCAGGTCGTACCCAATCAGGCAGATGTCTGTTTTGCCCAGCTCTTCCAGCGACCGGGCAATTTCGTAGGCTTTGGACGTGGTGACGTAAATTCCTTTCGTGTGTGGGTGTGTTTCCAGCGCCTGGGCCAGCGAAGCTTTGAAATCCGGACTGGCCGGGCTTTCGAGTTGAACGGCACTGAACTCGAAGTGGCTCGACCCATTTTCCTGCATAAACTCCCGGAAACCGGTTTCTTTCGCCCCAATGTGCGCCGAATTCTGCACCTGCTCGCCAATGTGGGTAATCAGGATGGTGCCGGGCGAAGCAATCATGGTCATCAGTTCAGCCGCCAGCCGGCCGCTCTGGTGCAAGTCCTGACCAATGAAAGCCAGCGGAGCCAGTTCGTGAATGTAAGTGTTGAAGCAAACGAGCGGAATCTGGTGCTGCTGGCACACTTCCGCGAAGTCCAGCGCTTCCTGCCGCAGGGTGGGGGCCAGCAGAATACCGTCCGGATCGGTTTCAAGCGCGTTGTGGGCCTGCTCCCGGAACGAATCCCCCGAATACGGGTCAAAAAAGTGGTACGAAATCGTCATGCCGAACTGGCTGTGCTCCGAGTGCGCCCGCTGGATGCCCTGAATGGAGCTGCGCCAGAACGAATCCAGTTCGGCATCGGGCAACAGGGAGGCCACGCGGTACGTTCGGGAAGAACTCAGCGTACGGGCAATCAGATTCGGTTTGTAATTAATCTGCTCCAGGACATCCATCACTTTTTTGAGCGCATCCTCCGATACTTTTCCCCGCTTGTGAATCACGCGATCCACAGTGCCCATGGAGACATTCGCCATCGCGGCAATGTCTTTAATTCGTACGATTTTAGTCATTTCGTTGTCCTCTGATTTAGCAAATGTACAATCCGAAATCTGTTTTATGCGGGTGTTGATACGGCGGGATGAGAAAACGGTTGGCGAAATCGTTAAGAAGCCAAATTTATGTATGTTTACGTACACATTTGCAGTGTGTACGTAAACATTTTTCAGTAAACGCTTGCTTTCTATTCTTTCAGGGATTTATTTTGATAAAGAAACCAAATGAAAGCCGGGAACCGGATTGCGTTTCAGAGCGCATTCGATGAACCGACCCGTCAGCAGTCTTTTCTGCTTTCAGTCAAGAGAATCGGACCCTTGCTAGGTGGGTTTTTGCGTGCCATTTGTAGTGTAATACCAGCAGGACCTAAACCCTGCATCCTGCTCTTAAACCATAACCTTTGAAAGATGAAGAAGTGGCTAACGCTTTTCTGTTTGCTGCCTGGTATCGGCTGTTGGGCGCAGTCGGTTGACTTGGTGCGGTATCAGGAACTACCCGATCCCAAACCCGTTTCTTCGGCCAGCTGGACCGCCGTAAAGCCCGGCCCGAACGTGAGCTTCGCGACGGCCGATGTCCGGTACGCCAAACACACCGCTCCCGATCCGAAGACCCTGCAAAAAAGCTGGAAAGCACAAGCCTGGAAAGGCGAAAAGGTCCACACGCAGGCGGTGGTCTGGAGCGCGGCACCGCTTTCGGCCGTCGCCCTCAACTGGTCGGAGCTGAAAGACGCCAAAGGCAATAAAATTCCCGCGGGAAGCGCGTCGGCCGGTTTTGTCCGGTACGTCATGACCGATGGCCTGGCTCCGACCGGCGAAGGCTGCGACGAACGCCCGCCCGGCAAATACGATTCATCCCTGGTGGCCGACCCCATTGATCTAGTGAAAGTCCTGGACGTACCGAAGCAGACCACGCAACCCGTCTGGCTCAGTGTTTCGGTGCCGCCGACTACCCCCGCCGGGCTGTATACGGGAACATTATCCATCGGTGGTTCGGGAGTTAAACCCAGCGTTTTGACGTACACCGTTGACGTACAGAACCGGACGCTGCCCGCGCCGAAAGACTGGAAGTTTCACCTGGATATGTGGCAAAACCCGTATTCGGTGGCCCGCGTACACGGGGTTAAAGTCTGGTCGAAAGCGCATTGGGACCTCATGCGTCCGTATATGAAAATGCTGGCCGACGCCGGGCAGAAGTCCATCACGGCCACGATTATCAACGATCCCTGGCGGAGCCAGACGGAAGATGTGTACGGTTCGATGGTGCAGTGGACCAAAAGGAAAGACGGCAGCTGGTCGTACGATTACACGATTTTCGACCAGTGGGTGACCTACATGATGGAACTGGGCATCGACCGGTTTATTAACTGCTACAGCATGATTCCCTGGAATCTGAAGTTTAGCTACTACGACGAAGCCGCCCGGAAAGACACCTTTATCATTGCCAAAACCGGCACGCCCGAATACGAAGCCCACTGGCGGCCCATGCTCACTGACTTTGCCAAACACCTGAAACAAAAAGGCTGGTTTGAAAAAACGACCATCGCGATGGACGAGCGGCCGATGGCGGCCATGCAGCAGGCACTGGCCCTGATCAAAAGCGTGGACAAGGGTTTCCGGCTGTCGCTGGCGGGGCTTTACCATCCCGAACTGGAACAGGACCTGATCGATTACTGCGTAGCTACGAACCAGACCGTGGACGAGCCCACGATGCAGCGCCGTCGGCAGGCTGGTTTCAATACAACCTATTACACCTGCTGCACCGAGCGCTACCCAAACACCTTCACGTTTTCGCCCCCGGCCGAAGCCACCTGGATCAGCTGGTTTGCCGCCAGCAAAGGCTACGACGGATATCTGCGCTGGGCCTACAACTGCTGGGTGAAAGACCCCCTGCGTGACTCCCGCTTCCGGACTTGGCCAGCGGGCGACACCTACATCGTCTATCCCGGTCCGCGTACGTCCGTCCGGTTCGAGCGGCTGATCGAGGGCATTCAGGATTACGAGAAAATCCGCATTCTGAAGGACGAGTTTCGGGCGAAGGGGCAAACCGACAAGGCGCAGCAACTGGAAAAGGCCCTGAACACGTTTGACGTCTCGGCACTGGCGAACACCCCGGCGGCAACGCACCTGCAACCGGCCCAAGCCTTACTCAACGCTTTTTAATACCGTCCGTACCACCGTTTTGATCCAGTTGAATACGGGCTAAAAACCGTGTTCCGGGCCTTGCTTTTCCCGTGTATTTCCGATTTGAACATAAACGACTGATTACTGTATGAGAATGTTTACGCACAAATGGCCGCGGCTGCTCTACGTCCTGGTGTTGCTGGGGTGTAGCACCCTGGTAAGCTGGGCCGCTTCCTCGCCCTCGGTTCGCAGGGCCCATACCCGGGTGCTGGACTGGCAAATTTCGGGCAAGGTAACCTCCGAAAAAGGCGAGACCCTGCCCGGAGTCACGGTTATCCTAAAAGGCAGTTCGCTGGGAACCTCCACGGACGCCAACGGCAACTACTTCCTGAAAGTACCCGAAACGGCGGGCACATTGGTGTTCTCATCGGTCGGCACAACAACCAAAGAAATCTCCTTTACCGGCCCCGGTGTGGTAAACGTGGCCCTGAATGACGACGCCAAAGCCCTGGAGGAAGTGGTGGTGGTCGGCTACGGAACCGTCAAGAAAAGCTCGGTGACGGCGGCTGTTTCCAAAATTGAAAACAAGATTCTAAACGAGATTCCGGCGGGCCGGGCCGAAACGGCGCTGGTGGGTCGGCTGGCGGGGGTGAACGTTTCGCAGACGCGCAGTTCGCCGGGGTCGGCTCCGCTGATCCGGATTCGGGGGGCGGGTTCCATCGACGCCGGAAACGAACCGCTGGTAGTGATCGACGGCTTTCCGGGCGGTAGTCTGGGCCAGATCAACATGAACGACGTGGAGTCGATTGAAGTTCTGAAAGATGCGTCTTCGGCGGCCATCTACGGTTCGCGGGCCGCGGGCGGGGTCATCATCGTCACGACCAAGCGGGGGAAAACCGGCAAGCCGAAATTTAATTTCAACGCCTACTACGGGATGTCGAAAGCGCGGCTGCACGACGACTGGCTGACCCTGGATGACTATTACAACTACAGCGTGCGCTACCAGAACCGCGAATACGCCTGGATTGGGGGCGACACGTCCATTCCGGTCTGGGGCGACCCGCGTCGTCCGGGTCAGTATCAGGTGAGCGATACGGTTCGCCGGAGCGCCAGCACCATCTGGCAGGACGCCGTCACGCAGGTGGCCCCCATTCAGAGCTACAACCTTTCGGTGGGCGGTGGTACCGACAACGTGAAATACTACGTTTCGGGCGTGGTGCTGAACGAGCAGGGAACCGTTAAAAATACCGACTACAAGCAATATAGCCTGCGGACCAATCTGGACGTGAAAATCAATCCGGTGGTTAGCCTGGGCTTTTTATTCAACCCGACGTATGCCACCCGCCGGAGCGCCCCGACCGATATGGTGAGTCTGGTGAAATACCCCAACTTCGTTGCCCTCCGGCGCCCCGACGGTACCTACCCGAAAGCGCGGGATTACTGGGGACAAAACGTAACGTCGCAGGCCAATCCGATGGCGATTCTGGACGGAACGGTGATCAACGGCTACTCGCTGAACAACGTCGGTGAAGCGTTCGTTGCGCTCGATCTGCTGGAAGGACTGCGGTTGCGCTCGTCAGTCGGAACCAACATTTCGTACAACACCAACGAACGGTTTCAGGCCAGTTTTGCCACCAACAACGGCATCAGCAGCGGGTTGGCCAATGATTCGCGCAGCATCAACCTGATCAACGAAAACACGCTGAATTACAGCAAGACTTTCGGTACGGACCACGATTTCAGCGCCTTGCTGGGAGCGTCGTACCAGCGCAACACCTCGCGCAACGCCTACATGGCCGCCGTGCCGGGTTCGTTCAACAACGACATTATTCAAACGCTCAACAACGCCATCATCGACCCGGCTTCCACCGGAAGCACCAAGTCGGAGTGGGGGCTAGTTTCGTACTTCAGCCGCGTGAATTACGGGTACAAAGAAAAATACCTGCTGTCGGCGTCGATCCGGGCCGACGGAAGTTCGCGCTTCGGACCGGCCAACAAATGGGGGTATTTCCCCTCGGCGTCGGTGGCCTGGCGCGTGACGCAGGAAGAATTTATGAAAAACCTGCCGGTGATCGACGAACTGAAACTGCGGGCCAGCTACGGGGCTACCGGGAACTTCAACATCGGCGACTTCGACTACCTGGGCCGCATCAGCAGCGTCTTGTACGCTCCGGGCGGGGCGCTGACGAAAGGACAGGCGCAGACCTCCTTCGGCAACAACAACCTGAGTTGGGAAAAGACGAACGGGTATGATTTCGGTCTGGAGCTGGGCATCCTGAAAAACCGCCTGAACATCACCGTTGACTACTACGACAAACGCACCACCGACCTGCTGTACAACGTCTCGATTCCGGGCATTACGGGCTTTACCAGCTCGATTTCCAACGTCGGCGACATCAGCAACAAGGGCATTGAGTTTGAAATTCAGTCGAAAAACCTGACGGGGGAACTGAAGTGGCAGACCTCGTTTAACCTGGCCCGCAACCGCAACAAAGTGGTCGACCTGGGCGGGGTGCAGGAGCGGATCACGACGGATGCCTTCGGGATGAGCTGGATTCTGCGCGTGGGCGAGCCGATGTTCTCCTACTACGGTTACCGGTCCATCGGGGTGCTGCAAAACGCCGAGCAGGTGAAAAATACGCCGGTGCTGGTGGGGTCGAAACCGGGTAACCCGATCTACGAAGACCGCAACAAAGACGGTAAAATCGACTCGCAGGACAAGGTGATTCTGGGTAATTTCCAGCCGAAACTGTTTCTGGGCATGGTCAACAACTTTTCCTGGAAAGCCTTCGATCTGAGCATCGCCATGCAGGCATCGCTGGGGGCCAAGATTTACAATTTTGAAAACCAGTACTACCAGGGTAACGTGCTCGGGGCCTTGCGCCGGTCGCTGGTCGAAAACCAGTGGTGGTCGGAGCAGGAGCCGGGCGACGGTAAAATGCCCGCCAGTGCCCTAAGCCAGTTGAATTTCCAGGGCGCGTCGGATGTGTACATCGAAGACGGTTCGTTTCTGGCCGTCCGGAACATCAACCTGGGCTACACGCTGCCGGGTGCGCTGGTGCAGAAACTAAAGCTGGGAAGCTGCCGGGTGTATGCGTCGGGCAACAACCTGATTTTCCTGACCAGCAAGAGCTTCCACGGTTACAACCCCGAGGGCTACACGAGTGGCGAAATTGCCGGGGTGGGCAGCCGTCCGGGCTATAACTCGGGCTCGGAGCCGGTCAACCGGGTCGTGACGTTTGGTATCAATCTGAGCTTTTAACCGAATTCTGGAAAGTCATGAAAATTAATAAACTATACACAGCGGGTTTACTGGCCTTGACGCTAATGGTGTCCGGCTGCCACGATAGTCTGCTGAATCCCACGCCGGAGTCCGTGCTGACGTCGGCCAATTACTACCAGACCGCCAAGGACATGGATCTGGCGGTGCTGGGGGTTTACAACCGGCTGCAAAGCCGCAAACCGAACGATTACCTGCTGCTGGAAGTGCCCGCCGACAACCTCTACATGGGCGCCAACACCTCGGTGGCCGGGGCGCCGGAGCTGGATTTGCTGGCCGTCAACGCCGACAACCCAATCGTGGCCGATTTCTGGGAGATAACCTACAACGGTATTTTTCGCGCTAACTCCGTGCTGGCGAATATCGACAAACCGACGGATTACAAAGGCACGCAGAAAGACCAGTTTATCGGCGAAGCCCGGTTCATGCGGGCGCTGTTTTACTTTGATCTGGTCCGGCTCTTCGGCGGAGTACCGAACGTAACCCGCCTGATTTCCATTGAAGACGCCAGCAAATTGCCGCGCGCTACCGAGGAGGAAATCTACAACCTGATTGTGGAAGACCTGAAAGATGCCATCAGCAAACTGCCCCTGCAAAGCGGCATTGCGCGGGGCCGGGCCAGTAAAGGGGCCGCGACGGCTTTACTGGGCAAAGTCTACGTGTATCGCAAAGACTGGACGAACGCCAAGACGTACCTCGACCAGATGGCGACCTTCAACTACAATCTGGTGCCGAATTTTGCGACGCTCTGGAAACTCGAAGGCGAAGACAACGCCGAGGTTTTGTTGGCCATGAAGTACATCGACGGCACGAACGGTCACGGCCTGTCCACGGCGTTCATTCCCAACGCCGGAGCGATTGATGTCGTCAACCGGGGTTCCGAAATTGCCCTGCCGTCGTGGAGCCTGATGAAAAATTACCAGCCGGGCGACACCCGCTATGCCGCCACGGTAACCGAATTCTGGGTGCCGCCCACCAAACCGACTGATCCGCCAATTTGGTACCCGTACATCAGTAAATATGCCGTGCCGCACACCTTTGCTGCATCGGGGCTGGATTTGCCGGTTTTGCGGTATGCCGACGTATTGTTGCTGAAAGCCGAAACGCTTTACGAACTCGGTCAGCCCGAAGCGGCTCTGGCTGAACTCAACAAAGTTCGCGCCCGGGCTTTCGGGAATGCCACGCAAAACTACAAGCTGACCGATGTTCCAAACCGGGAAGCCTTCGTGGATAAGCTGCTGCTCGAACGCCAGCTGGAGTTTGCCTACGAAAACGAGCGCTGGTTCGACCTGGTGCGCACGGGCCGGTTGACGACGGTTCTGACGAAAGAGGAACGGTTGTTCAATTACGCGACCAAAGCGCCGGTAACGGTTCAACTAAGCCCGCAAGCGTACATGAAAGCGTTTCCGGTGCCGCTGCGGCAGATCAACCAGTCGGGCCCCGGCGTGCTGACGCAGAACGATGGGTATTAATAGAAGCTGAAAGTGGTCGCTTCAAGTAACGTTGGAGCGACCAGCAAGCATTTTAAAAGAGCCATTTTAACGAACGTTTCTTACCCTCATGCAATCAAAAGCTGCTCATTCGCAGGCCGACGCAACGGCAAAACCGGTTGCCCGCACGTTTCGGGGCTGGCTATCTTCACTGGGGCCCAGCATCATCACGGCTGCCCTGGTGTTTGGTCCCAGCAAAATGACCATTACCTCCAAGATGGGGGCCGAATACGGATACGCCTTGCTGTGGATCATTGTCATGGCCATCTTTTTTATGACGGTGTTCACGGCCATGGCAACCCGCATTGGATTGGCTACGAACCAGTCGCTGCTGGCTACGATCCGCCAGAAGTGGGGCAACGGGGCCGCCCTGGCCGTGGGCATCGGCGTGTTTCTGGTGGCTACTTCCTTTCAGGCCGGTAATTCCATCGGGGTCGGCATTTCCATTGCCGAAGCAACCCACACCCCGATCAATCTGTGGATTGGTCTGTTTACCATCCTGGGCATCGGACTGCTGTTTTTCAAGACGTTCTACAAAGTGCTCGAAAAGCTCATGATTTTCCTGATTGGCGTCATGCTGGTGGCTTTTCTGATCACCCTGTTTCTGTCCAAACCGGATTACGCTGAAGTCGTAACGGGTTTTGTTCCGTCGGTTCCGGTGGGATCGCTGGGCTTGGTGATTGCCTTTACGGCTTCCTGTTTCTCCATTGTCGGCGCGTTTTATCAATCCTACCTGGTGCAGGAACGGGTGCGGGTTAATCCAGCCGTTCGCAATCAACCGGTCGATACCGTGACGGGCATGACGCTGATGGGCCTGATGAGTGCGACGGTGCTTATTTGCGCGGCCGCCGTGTTGCATCCCAAGGGGCTAAAAGTGGCGTCGGCTTCTGACATGGGCCGGGCACTCGAACCTATTTTTGGCCCGTACGGGTCGGCGCTGTTTCTGATTGGGTTGTTCGGCGCTTCGTTTTCGTCGCTGGTGGGCAATGCGTCCGTAGGCGGTACGCTGCTGGGTGAAGCCCTGGGCTACGGCAGTCAGCTTAGTTCGAAGATGGTTAAATACCTGATTGCGCTGGTGATGGTAATCGGGGCGGCCATTGCCATTATTTTTGGAAAGCTGCCACTCGAACTGATCATTTTTGCCCAGAGCATTACCATTCTGGTGGTGCCCTTTATCGGCGTGGCCATGTATGCCATTGGCAACGACTCGGCCATTATGGGGCGCTACACCAACTCGACCTTCGTTAAAATCGTTGGGGCGATAGGGTTGTTGGTCATTATCGGGCTGGCGCTGAGTAACGTTAATCAGTTGTTTTTCAAGTAACAAAAGTTTTATGAACGATCTGCAAGCATTGGAACAGGAACTCATCAAGCCCTCACCGGCCCTGGTTTCCGATTTATACGAACTCGACGGCGACATCCTCATCCTGGGCGTTGCCGGGAAAATGGGGCCGAGTATGGCCCGGCTGGCAAAACAGGCCATCGATCAGGCCGGAATCCAGAAGCGCGTCATCGGGGTTTCGCGCTTTTCCGATAAACAGATGCAGGGCGAACTGGAAGCCGACGGCATTGAAACGATCTCCGCCGATTTGCTCAACGAAGCCGATTTAGCCGCTCTGCCCGATGTGGCCAACGTCCTGTATCTGGCGGGCACCAAATTCGGCACCACCGGAAAGGAGGCCTTCACCTGGGCGATGAACGCGTATTTGCCGGGCCGGGTCGCCGAAAAATACCGCAACTCGCGGATTGTGGCGTTTTCCACCGGCAACGTCTACCCCTTCACGTCGGTTACGTCCGGCGGAGCAACCGAGTCCACTCCGCCCGAACCGGTGGGCGAATACGGCCAGTCGTGTCTGGGCCGCGAGCGGGTGTTCCAATACTTTGCGGAGAAAAACAACACGCCGACGCTCATTTACCGGCTCAACTACGCCATTGATCTGCGTTACGGGGTGCTGCTGGAAGTCGCCAAGTCGGTGCTGGCCGAAAAGCCGATCAACCTGACGATGGGTAACGCCAACGTGATCTGGCAGGGCGACGCCAACGAAATTGCGATCCGGGCGCTGCGGCACTGCGACGTCCCGGCCAAACTCCTGAACGTGACCGGTCCCGAAACCGTCTCGATTCAATGGGTGGCGCAGGAATACGGCAAGCTGCTGGGCAAAGAACCGAAGTTCGTTGGCGAAGCGCAGCCGACGGCCCTACTGAGCAATGCGTCCGAGGCTTTCCGGTTGTTTGGCTACCCGCGCGTGACGCTCCGCCAAATGATGGAACTGACCGCGGCCTGGCTGCAGGGGGGCGGTACGCTCCTGAACAAACCGACTCACTTCCAAACCCGCGACGGCAAATTTTAACCGACCATGACTTTACGACCCGAAATACACGAATTATTGCACGCGGGCACCGTGATTCCCGCCCACCCGCTGGCCCTGAACGCCGACCGGCAGTTCGATGAAGCCCGCCAGCGCGGACTGACCCGTTACTACATCGCCAGCGGAGCCGGTGGGGTGGCCGTGGGCGTCCACACGACTCAGTTCGAAATTCGCGACCCTGCCATCAACCTCTACGAAACGGTGTTGAAAACGGCCGCCGACGAAATTGAGCTGGCTCAGTTGGACCGCCCGTTTATCAAAGTGGCCGGGATTGTCGGTCCGACAGAACAGGCCCTCCGTGAAGCCAAACTGGCCGGGCAATATGGGTATGATCTGGGACTGCTCAGCATGGGCGGCCTCAAAGACTGGACTGAAGAAGCCATTCTGGACCGGGTGCGGGCGGTGGCCGAGGTGATTCCCGTCTTTGGGTTTTACCTCCAACCGTCGGTGGGTGGCCGCATTTTTAGTTACGACTTCTGGAAAGCGTTTGCCGAGATTCCCAACATTCAGGCCATCAAAGTTGCCAGCTTCAACCGGTACCAGACGCTGGATGTGGTCCGCGCGGTGTGCCATTCGAGCCGCCGGGAGGAGATTGCGCTCTACACCGGTAATGACGATAACATTGTAGCCGATCTGCTGACGACCTACCGGTTTACCGTTGATGGCAAAACGGTGGAAAAGGGCTTTGTCGGCGGCCTGCTGGGCCATTGGGCCGTTTGGACCCAGAAAGCCGTTGAGCTGCTGACCGAGATCAAAACCTGCCTGAACAACCACAACGAAGGGTTGGCCGAACTGCTGACCCGCAACGTGGAAGTCACCGACAGCAACGCAGCTTTTTTCGATCCGAGCCACAATTTCCACGGTTGCATTGCCGGCCTGCATGAGGTCCTGCGTCGGCAGGGTCTTCTGGAGGGAACCTGGTGTCTGAATCCGGCGGAGGATTTGTCGCCGGGCCAGCTAGAAGAAATCGACCGCGTGTACGCCATGTATCCGCACCTGAACGACGATGCGTTTGTGCGGGAACATCTGAGTAGCCCGGACCTCACGTTGTCTTTTTCCTGAAAACCGATTTTTCCGACCGCCCGCACACCCCCGGGTGGTCAATGCGATTCTATGGCTAGTGGAAACCCCATTCGGGTCACGAAGACCGATGCTACGTTTGAACGGGAGAAGCTCATCCGACCGATTGGTTTCAAGGGTGGTTACCTGACCGAACTGTGGCAAACCGTTTCCCGGCTTCAATCCGAAAACGGCCACCACGCCGTCGGTCTGGCGACCCAGAGCGTGTTGTATGGCGATGCCGACCTGTTTGCGGCCTACTCGGAAGCGGGTGGCAACGCGCTGATGTACGCGTTGGTGGAGCGGACCCTGCAACTGGTAAAGCAAATGCCGTTTTCAACCCCCGTCGAGTTGTTGGATACGCTATTGCCCGAGGTGAAGCGGGAAGCTGTCCGCATCACGGGAAAACCGGACCTGAACCCCAATTTCATTTACAACGCCCTCATCAGCGTTGACAATGCCGCTTGGCTGTTGTATGCCGCCGAAAATGGTTTGAGGAGCTTCGATGACCTGATTCCAGAACCGTACCGACCGGCTTTAGCGCACCGGAATGATAAGGTCGCCATTCTATACCAGGTGCCCTACGGAATGCCGGTGGAAGAGCTGCGGCAAGCCGTGCAGCAGGGGTATTTTGTGATGAAAATCAAAACCGGATATCCGGGTTCGCAGGAAGAGATGGTGCAGAACGACATGGACCGCCTGACCGAAATCCACCGCGCCATCGGCGACGCGCCCACCGACCAGACCGCCACCGGCAAGATTGTGTACACGCTCGACGCCAACGCCCGGTATGAAAAAAAAGAAACGTTATGGCGTTATCTGGACCACGCCCGACGCATTGGCGCGCTGAATCAGATTGTATTGATCGAGGAGCCCCTTCGGGAGGAAAACGATGAGGACGTGTCGGACATCGGCATTCCGGTGGCGGGTGACGAAAGCGTGCATGACGAAGCCAGCGCCCATCGTCGGCTTCAGCAAGGGTACGGGGCACTGGTGCTGAAGGGCATCGCCAAAACGCTGAGTCTGTCCCTGAAAGTAGCCAAACTGGCGCACGAACGTGGGGTGCCCTGCCTGTGCGCCGATCTGACCGTCAACCCCATCCTGATTGATTGGCACAAAAACCTGGCCGCCCGACTCGCTCCGTTTCCAGGTATCGGAATGGGGCTATTGGAAACCAATGGTGACATGAATTACCTGCACTGGAACACCATGAAGGGTTACCACCCGGCAGCCGGTGCGCGCTGGACCACTCCGAAAAACGGTGTTTTCGAACTGGATGACGACTTTTACAGCCGCAGCGGGGGTATTCTGATGCCCTCCAGTCATTATGAATCCCTCTTTCCGTATGCCCACTAACACTGCCGTGAGTTTCGCCGGATCGCTAAGAAGAATCAGCATTCTTCTGTTGTTCCTGGTAATGGTGGGCGGAGCGAGAGCCGCGACCGATTCGACGGTGACGGTTTCGCTGAAAGCCATTCCCGGCTTGCAATTTGACTTAGTCCGGTTTCAGGTCAAGCCCGGCGCTGCCGTCCGAATTAGGCTGGACAACACCGACGATATGGCGCATAATTTGGTGATTACCAAACCGGGCCAACGCGAAGAAGTGGTTAACGAGGCTTTGCAACTGGGCGAAAAAGGGCCAGCGGTCAACTACATTCCCAAATCAACCGCCATTTTGTGGACGATTCCGGTGGTAGCGCCGGAGGAAACCGGGACCGTTTCGTTTACCGCGCCCCGGGAAGCGGGCGTTTATCCGTATGTCTGCACTTTTCCGGGACACGGTTTTGTCATGTACGGGGCTATGTACGTGACCGATGGAGCGTTGCCCCCCTTGAAAGCAGACAAATCCATCCCCGAAACCCGCCGGACGGCGGAGCCATCCGCTCAAGCGCAAGCCAACCACGCGCAGCACGGGCCCCAGCGGTTTCACCCGTACGAGACCGAGCCACCGTTTCTCTACCGGATTTTCATGCCGGACGCGGGCCCGGCGGCTATTGCGGTCAGTTTGCCCCACGGCCTTTCCTACTGCTGGGATGCCGGGACCTGCCGCCTGCGTTACGCCTGGGCGGGCGGTTTTCTGGACCAAGCCACGCTTTGGCCGGGCAAAGGCGACACGGAGGCCAAACTGATCGGGACGGTTTTCTTTCGGAACAAAACCGCTTATCCTATTCAGATGGCAAACTCTCAGCCAAATCCGGCCGTTGATTATAAAGGCTACCAGTTGCTAAACCGCTATCCGGAATTTCATTATACCGTGGATGGGGTGGACGTTTACGAACAGATTCAGGCGAAGGAGGATGGGTCCGGACTGATTCGTACGTTCAAAATGCCCAAAGCCGAAAAGCCTATCTGGTTCGTCACGGAGCCGAACGACGGCGTAACATATCAGTCGTCGGGCGGGCAGTGGGAGGGCGGCCGATTGAAACTATCCCCCGCCGAAGCCCGCCAGTTTACCATTACCATGACGAAAAAAGCCGACTGATCATGGGGAAAACGATCCTGATTCTTCTAAGCATCTGGCTGTTTGTAGCCGCGATTCCGAACGGTCCCAAACCGGTTCCGAAAGCCGCTTACCGGGTCGAGACGATTCCGATGCCCGAAGGGTTGAGCGCGGAAACCGGTGCGATTGACTTTCTGCCCGATGGGCGGCTGGTGGCTTCGTTTCACCGGGGTGAAGTGATGTTCTACAATCCGAAAACAAAGCAATGGAGCCTGTTTGCCGAGGGACTGCACGAACCGCTCGGGATTCTGGTAGTCAGCAATTCGGAACTGATCATCATGCAGCGCCCGGAGCTGACCCGCGTGAAAGACCGTGACGGCGACGGGCGGGCCGACCTGTACGAAAAAGTGACCGACGCGTTCGGCATTTCGGGCAACTACCACGAATTTAATTATGGCCCCATCCGAGACAAGGCCGGCAATCTGTACATCGGGCTCAACACGGCCTCGCCGAACGGCGGGGTGCGGAGCGAGGTGCGGGGAACGCGCGATACCGTAGCCACCGATCATCCCAAGCAGATGTTTTCGCCGGTGCCCTACCGGGGCTGGATCATGAAACTGAATGCTTCGGACCACCAGCTGGTGCCGTACGCCAGCGGTTTCCGGTCGCCGAACGGTTTGGTTTTCGACCCGAACGGCCGGATGCTGGTAACCGATAATCAGGGGGATTGGGTAGGAACCAGTCCTCTGTACGCGGTGGAGGAAGGCAAGTTTTACGGACATCCGGCCAGTCTGGTCTGGAACGCAAACTGGCGGGGCGGCAATCCGCTCGCGATGACCCTTCCGGAGCTGGAAGCGATGCGCACGAAAGCCGCCGTTCTGTTCCCGCACGGGATTCTGGCCAACTCGATCACGCAGCCGGTTTTGGACAACACCGGCGGAAAGTTCGGTCCGTTTGCGGGGCAGCTTCTGATCGGTGAAATGAACCAGGAGCGGATTGTGCGGGTGATGCTGGAAGAAGTGGCGGGTCAGTTGCAGGGGGCCTGCATCCCGTTTCTGGACGGGCAGGGGCTGCGGAAAGGCAACAACCGGCTGGCGTTTGCGCCCGATGGTAGCCTGTGGACCGGCCAGAACGACCACGGCTGGGCGGGGGCCAAAGGGATTCAGCGGATTGTCTATACGGGTAAGCCGCCGATGGATGTGTATACCATGAACCTGACCCCGAACGGTTTCGATCTCACCTTCACGCAACCAGTTGATGCGGCCACCGCGAGTCGGCCCGAAAACTATCAGTTCCGGCATTACCGCTACGAATACCATAAAACCTACGGTTCCCCGCAGTTCGACATAGCAGCCGTGCCGGTAAAAGCCGTAACGGTGTCCAAAGATCGCCGAAAAGTGTCCCTGAACCTGGCTGACCTGAAACCGGGACTGATTTACGAACTGACGCTGGGCGATGTGCGGGCCACCAACGGCGAGCCGCTGGCTAATCGATTGATTTGCTACACGCTCAACCACCTGAAGCCGTAACGCCCTGATCCGGGTTTGCGGGAGGGGTTATTCGACGGCTAGGACCTTTCCGTGCGTCTGCCGGATCACCCCGCGGAGTAACGGGTTGAAAGCGCCGAAAATCGTCACGGCCGCTTCGGACAGCCATTTGTCGCCGAAAAGCCGCTGCACCGTCCGACCCACCCAGAGCCGCCGGGCAAACCGCGCCGACCATTCCGTCTGGTACCGGTGTTCCAGTTCGGTCCGCGGTATGTTTCCCCTCAGATACTGGGAAGATAGCGCACTGACGAGCTTACCGCCGTGAATGGCCAGGGCCATACCGTTACCGCAGAGGGGCGTGATCAGTCCCGCCGAATCGCCCGCCATTAGAATGTGCTGCTCGACGGCCCGCTTGGGAGCAAACGAAAATTCGTTGATGACCTCGGGTTTTTCGTACAAAAATTCCGACCGCTCGAAAATCCGTTTCAGGTGCGGGTTTTGAAACAACACGGCTTGTTCCATAGCTGGGATGGTGCCAAAGGGGCGCAGATTGTCGCGGGTGGTCAGGTAGCAGAGGCAAAATTTTCCGTCTTCGATGGACGACAGTCCGCAGTAGCCGTCCGGAAAGTTGTGCAGGGCGATGGTGTCCAGCCGCGCATTGGTTCGGATGTGGTACTTAACCCCCAAGTAGGGCGACGGCTTTTGCATAAACGACCGCTGCAACTGCTTATCAATCTTCGACCGTTTGCCGAAAGCGCCCAGCACCAGGCGGCTGGTGAGCACCTGCCCGTCGTTGAGTTCCAGCGTAAACCCGTCGGATGCAAAGCGGACCGTTTCGACCTGTTTGCCCAGCAGAAACTGCACGCCCGCCGATTGGGCCATTTCGTACAGAGCCTGATCGAGCGTGTACCGGCTAAGTCCGAAACCACCCAGATCCAGCGCCGTTTCCAACGATCGGCCCGAAGGAGAGGTAAACTGGAACTGCTTAATGTGCGTAGCGCCCAGCGCCCGCAGATCGACGCCCAGCCACTCCAGGTAAGGCCGCACTTCGTTGGAAATGTATTCCCCGCAGACTTTATGAAAAGGATAGGTTTTTCGCTCGACAATGGTAACCGAGTGGCCGGCCCTAGCCAGCTCCAGGCCGCTGACCAAACCCGCCAGCCCTCCTCCAATGATGATAACGTCCATGCGGTAAACCGATTTGCGGGCGGTGTTTTGGTTGCGAATTAATTTATCACTAAAATCATTTCCCCGGTTAATAAACCCGTTCGAAGCTAGACGGTTTTATTGATAATTCTATATTTGCTTGTGCTATGCCCACAAACCTTCAACCGTTTCAGGAAAATTGGCAGCAGAATTTTGCGGCCTACATCGGTGCTTACCAGGAAGACCGACAGTCGTTTATTGCCAATCTGCTGCCGGAACACGCCGTCGAATTCTCTGTTTATCAGACTCTGGACGTGCTGGCCCGGCGGTACGGTTTCCCCGCTGTTCAACAGGCGCTCGACCCTGTCCAGACCATACCCAGCCCGGTAGCGGGGCAGCCCGACGGCAACTGGCTTAAACGGACGAAAATGGTGGGCGTTAACGTGCGGACCATCGGTTCGTTCTGGAACGTGGTGAATTACGCGCTGACATTACCGGCTATTCACGACAGCATTCACCTGCTGCCCATCTGGGAACCCGGCGTGGTGGGGAGCCTGTACGGAATGATCAGCTGGAACATCAATCCTGAATTTTTCAGCCAGGAACTGCACAAAATCGTCGCTCCGCTGGATACGCCCGAAAAACAGTTGAAGGTGGTGGTTAATCTGCTGCACCTGATGGGCCGGACGGTGGGCATGGATGTGATCCCGCATACCGACCGGTTTTCGGAAATGGTCCTGAGTGAACCGGAGCTTTTCGAGTGGGTGCAGCGCGCCGGTGCTATCCTGACCGATTCGTCCGAAACCGTTACGGAGCAGGTCAAACGGGCAATTGCCGACTGGGTGGCCGAGCACCGGCCCGAGGTCGCCGGTCAACCGTTTACGCCGGCGGTGTTGTTTGGTGAGGTCCACGAATACGGTCTGCGGCTCGAACGGCGCCTGTCGCTCATCCGGTATCTGGTGGAACGAGGCTTTGAAACCGTGCCAATGACGATGGGACCGCCGTACCGGGGCTTGTACAGCAAGCCGGAAGAGTTTGTCAACGACGAGTACGGGCAAACGTGGTACGAGTACGGTTTTCGGCAACCACGGCCCATGTCGCGGGTGTTTGGCCCCCTGACGCGGTATAAATTTTACCATACGAAAAACAACGATCACACGGGGGAGCTGGATTTTGAGGAACCCAACCCGGTGGCCTGGGCGTATGTCTGTCAGCAGTATTTTGAATGTCAGCAACGGTACAATTTTGATTTTATGCGGGGCGATATGGCGCACGTTCAGATGCGTCCGGGGGGCGTCCCGGCCCAGATCGACGATTTTTACGATCCGCTCCGAACCATCAAACGGTTTATCCAGACCCAGGGCGTTACCCACTTTGGCTTTTTTGCCGAGACGTTTCTGGCACCGCCCGACACGATGGGCTATGGCGATGAACTAACGCACCTGGAAGCCATTGAAGCCGAAACGACCCTGGGTGATCTGCAATCGACGGTGGTGAACTCGGCCGATTTTCTGGGCCGTTTCCGGCATTACCTCGATTTGGCCCACACCCGCCGGTTTGCCCCCAGCTTTACGGTGATGACGGCCGACAAGGATGACCCCCGGTTTGACGAGTTTTACCGCACGGGAAATCTGGCGCGGTACTTTATTAGTTTGTTTTTGAATGAATTGCCAAGCTACGTCGGCTTGGGATTTGAGGTCCGGAACCGGCACCTGGAGCGGGGCCTAAACGAAGAATACAGCAAACTGTATGTGTTCAGCATCCGGGATGAAGCGCAGACCGACAAAGTAACGCAGGGCCCGTACCGGTGGGGGCAGCATACTGCCCAGTTTCAGAAGATTTTGGAACTCCGGCTTTTGTCCGATCAGATTGGCCCCGGTATTCGGGAGCAACCCGTGTGCTGGCTCATGCTGCCCGACCCCACCGGAAGCCAGTCGGTTATTGCCTGGACGCAGCGGGACCGTCCGGCGTACGTGTTTGTGGGGAATCTGGACCCGCAGCAACCCGCCCGACACCTCACCGTGCCGCTGTTTCCGGATGCTGCGGAGACGTTGCAATGCCTGCACGATACCGTCGAAAAGGCCGCAACCGACCCGGTGGCCCATAACGGGTATCATTATCCGCTCCCCGCTCTGCAGGCGGGTGCGTGCCGGATTTATCAGGTGGTTTAAACAAAGAAACCCCGCACGCGAAGCGTGCGGGGTTCGTATTTGGTATAGTGAGTATGAGACTGGAACGCGCCAGTTTTTATTCGCCTTCCGCTCCGCCGTCGTAGCTGATTTTCGGAATGGCTTTATCGATCATGTACCGACCAACGCCTTCTTCACCAATGACGTCGAACAGTTCGATGGCCCGGCGGGCGACGTATTCTTCTTCAATTTGCTCTTTCACGAACCACTGCATAAACTGGTCAGTGGCGAAGTCGTTCAATTGGCGGGCGGTACCCACGATGCGGTTGATGGAGTTGCTAACGGCAATCTCCTGTTGCAGAGCCAGTTCAAAAATATCCCGGAACCCGGCGAAATCCTGCGGTACGTTGGTGATTTCCGGCGAGATGGCGTGGCCACCCATGTCGGATACGTAGTTAAAGATTTTCAGCATGTGGTTACGCTCTTCGTTCGATTGCTTATAGAAGTAACCCGCGCTGTAGTCAAAACCGTTGCGATCGCACCACGCAGCCATTGCCAGGTAGATGGCGGATGAGTGGGCTTCCATTTTTATCTGTTCGTTGAGAATTCCCTCGATTTCTTCTTTCAGCGAGGTTCTCATTCTAACTAAGTCTTTCATCGGTACTGTCAGTTTTAAGTTCTTGTTCGTGTGGGCAGCTCGGTGTGCCTTTCGTGTTACAAGAATACTGATTTCAACCGAAAAAAGTTTTGGGTGAATAATATTTGGAAACAGTCTAATTGCAGTGTTTCAGACTGATAGGAGGGAAAACCTGACAAAAATTTCCGAAGAAACGCGTGTCTGGTTAATAAACCAGCGTGCTACACAACCGCTCGTTCAGCAGGGTGTTTAGGTCCAGAACAAAACGGGTGCCGGCCAGCAGATCGCGCAGGGCAATGAGGTCGCAGAGGTTGAGGACGAACAGATGGTCGGTGCGGGGAGCGTCAATTACCTCAACGTCGTAGGCGTCATCGGTATTGAAGATCATCGTGTGAATGTCAACGGAATCGACCCGCTTCTTAAACGTCATAAAATCGGAAATCCGCAGGGAAACGCGTGCTTCACCGAACTGAATAAGAATCCGATTGGTTGTATCGCATTGATAGGTCGTGCCTTTGGCGTTGGCGAACAGTTCAGTTAAGGAAAGGGTATTCGACACGGATGATGCAAAAAATAACGGTGAAAATCTGATTCGAATGCGTTTAGTGATGTAAAAGTACAATTGGATTGCTGACGAGTCAAGATTAATTTGAACTATTCTAAATAAATTTTTTTGCCGCACCAAGGTGCTGACTGCAAAGCCGGTGCATGGCCCGCCGGGAGAAAAAACGGATGGATGTCCGCTAAATTTCATGACGGACTTGGTCAAGCCGTTTGCTTATTCCTTTACATTTGTTTTCTACTTTTGATTGTGCCGCATGAATCGTAATCTAACCGACGGACTGAATTTTTTCTCCAAAATAACCCCCAAACGCGCCTGGAACGCGTTGAAAGTAGTGTCGAGTTATTACGAGTCGAAATGGACCGGGAAAGCCATCCACCGGGGTTCGCCCATCGCCCTGTCGTTTGAACCCACCACCTCCTGCAACCTGCGTTGCCCTGAATGCCCGAGTGGTCTGCGTTCGTTTACGCGCCCGACTGGTATGCTGCCCGCCGATCTTTTCAAAAAGACAATTGATGAAATTGCGGACACGCTCCTGTACCTGACATTTTATTTTCAGGGCGAACCGTATCTGCACCCCGATTTCCTGACGCTGGTGGGCTATGCCTCCCAAAAAGGAATTTATACGGCCACCTCCACCAACGCCCATTACCTGACCGACGCCAACGCGCGGAAAACTGTTGAGTCGGGTCTGGACCGGCTGATTATTTCCATTGACGGCACCACGCAGGAAGTTTACCAGCAATACCGGGTGGGCGGGAAGTTGCACAAGGTGCTGGAGGGAACCCGGAACATCATCAAGTGGAAAAAAGAACTGAAATCCAGGACGCCCCACGTCATCTTTCAGTTTCTGGTGGTCAAACCCAACGAACACCAGATTGCCGAGGTCTACCAACTGGCCGAGGAACTGGGCGTCGATGAAGTCGGCCTGAAAACCGCCCAGATTTACGATTTCGAGCACGGCTCTGAGCTGATGCCCACCATTGACAAATACTCCCGCTACGAGAAAACCGCCAGCGGCACCTACGCCATCAAAAATGCCCTGGACGGTCACTGCTGGAAAATGTGGCACTCCTGCGTCATTACCTGGGACGGGCTGGTGGTACCCTGCTGCTTCGACAAAGATGCTCACTACCGGATGGGCGATCTCAAACAACAAACGTTTGCTCAATTGTGGGACAGCGAACCCTACCAGCAATTCCGGCAGACCCTGATCCATTCCCGCTCCGGAATCGAGATGTGTAAAAACTGCACCGAAGGAACGCAGGTCTGGGCCTGAGCCAGTTAAGAATTAAAAGTTAAAAATTAAAAGTTAAACGCGTCCGTAACTTTTAATTTTTAACTTTTGACTTTTAATTCCTGCTGTGGAACATTTGAAAAAAAACCGTGAAACGTTCCTTGCTTTAGAATAACCATCTCCTGATATTTGGGGCTGCAACGAACAAACCCATGGGTAAAGTTATAGCTATTGCCAACCAAAAGGGGGGCGTCGGAAAGACCACCACAACGATCAATCTGGCGGCCAGTCTGGCGGCTCTCGAATTCCGAACACTGATTGTCGACGCCGACCCACAGGCCAACTCCACGTCGGGTTTAGGGTATAATCCGAAAGAGATAGAGAACAGCATCTACGAGTGCATGATCGAAGACATCCGCACGCGTGACGCCGTTATCCAGACGGATTTTCCGAACCTCGACCTGCTTCCGTCCCACATCGACCTGGTTGGGGCCGAAATTGAGATGATCAATCTCAAGAACCGGGAGGAGAAAATGAAGGAGGCCCTCTACGACGTGAAGGAGGAATACGATTTTGTGATCATCGACTGCTCTCCCTCGCTGGGTCTGATTACCATCAACAGCCTGACTGCCGCCGATTCCGTAATTATTCCCGTGCAGTGCGAGTATTTCGCCCTGGAAGGGCTCGGCAAGCTGCTGAACACCGTCAAAATTATTCAGTCGCGGCTGAACACCTCACTGACCATCGAAGGCATTCTGCTGACGATGTATGACCTGCGCGTTCGTTTATCCAACCAGGTGGTTGGCGAAGTGACGGCGCATTTTCAACAGATGGTTTTCAACACCATCATTCCCCGCAACATACGGCTGAGCGAATCGCCAAGTTTCGGATTGCCGGTGCTGGCGCAGGATGCCGACAGCAAAGGCGCCATCAGTTATCTCAATCTCGCCCGCGAAATCCTGGCAAAAAACGGCCGGTTACCGCAGGATCAGACCGTGTAGCACCCAATATAAAGAATCAAGCCAGTCATGGATAATACGAACGCAAAAAGTAATCCGAAAAAAATGATAGGTCTGGGCCGAGGATTAGGAGCCTTATTGCACGACAGCGAACAGGTAAACCGACCAAGCAAGCCGTCGCCGTATGAGTCGATCTCGACGATGACTGAAATCAACGTGAACCACATCGAAACCAACCCGTTTCAACCCCGGACCCGGTTCGATGAAGAAGCCTTGATGGAACTGGCCGAGTCGATCCGCGTGCAGGGAATTATCCAGCCTATCACGGTTCGGCAGTTGGGGCGCGAGCAGTACCAGTTGATTGCCGGAGAACGGCGGTTGCAGGCATCCAAACTGATTGGTTTGACCAACGTTCCGGCGTTTGTCCGTCAGGCCAACGATCAGCAGATGCTGGAAATGGCGCTGATTGAGAACATTCAGCGGGAAAACCTGAACTCAATAGAAATCGCCCTGAGTTACCAGCGGCTCATCACCGAATGCAGTCTGAAACAGGAGGAACTGGGCGTTCGGGTTGGTAAAAACCGCACGACGGTCAACAACTACATCCGGCTGCTGAAACTGCCCCCGGTGATTCAGGCCGCCCTGCGCGACACCAAGATTTCGATGGGCCACGCCCGGGCCATCATCAACGTCGATAACCCGGATATTCAGATCAAACTCTTCAATAAAATCATTGAAGAAGACTGGTCGGTCCGGCGCGTGGAAGAGGCCGTCCGGAATCTTTCGACGGCGCCCCAAGCTGAACCTGAACGGCGTTCGACACCGTATAAGCAGGAGATTCGGGGGCTTCAGTTCAAGCTGTCGTCGCTGTTCGGTACGAAGGTGTCCATCAAGGCCGACGAAAAGCACAAAGGCGAAATCAAAATCCCGTTTACGTCACAGGATGAGATGAACCGGATTCTGGAAGTGCTGAATTATAAAGCCTAAAAAATGTTAATTCTCCGTAATTCAGGTTATTCCGGTCCGATTGTTCGTTTATAGAATGACAATTCATTCCAACGGAAAATCCATGAAAGCAGGAGAACGGCTCTTTGAACGAATGAACTGGCGAACATACGTGTGGGTGAGCGTATTGCTTTTGGGACTGGGCGGAAAAACCGTCGCCCAGAACCCGGCCCGGCCCGTACGCGATTCGGTTCCGAACCTTCAGGCAGCCCCCGTTTTTCTGGATACGCTGGGAAAAGCGGTGGCCCTGGATACCGTACCGCTGACGGCCCAACAAAACGCCAGAATTCGTAAAATTGTACCGAAAAAAGCAACCATACTTTCGGCGGTGTTGCCCGGTTTGGGCCAGATTCACAACGGCCACTGGTGGAAAGTGCCGATTATCTACGCCGGTTTTGGTACGATGATTTACTTTTCCCAAATGTACGCGGAGGATTTCCGGTTCTACCGGAAATACGGCAAAATCGCTTATGCCAGTACTTCGCAGACCGCGGAGGTTCCCGGTTATTCCGCCCCGATTAGTGTTTCCAACCTGGAGCGGGCAGCCCGGGCGGTATCGCGGTACCGGGATTACAATTACCTGGGTATTGCCTTGCTGTGGGGCGTTAATGTGATCGAAGCCAACGTGACGGCGCACCTCAAAACGTTCGATGTTTCGGAGGATCTGACCCTGAAGGTGAAGCCCGGGCTGCTGATGCCCGCCGTGGGAACCATGCCCGTGCCGGGTGTGCGGGTTGCCTTTCAATTCAGGAAATAAAGTAGAATGGGTTCGTCTGGCGTTCAAGGGGTATACTACCTTGCCGATAAAGACCGGCCAATAAACAGGATTTGAATGAAGATACTCTTACTCGGTTATGGCAAGATGGGTAAAACCATCGAGCAGATTGCACTGGATCGGGGGCACGAAATTGCGGGCCGGATTGATCTGCACAACCGCACCCAGCTCGATACCCTCGGGCCGTCGGACGTTGACGTGGCCATTGAATTTAGCTCGCCGGAGTCGGCCGTTGCCAACATTCAGGACTGCCTCAAACGGGGTTGGCCGATCGTTTGCGGCACCACCGGCTGGCTCGACCACCGGGCCGAAATCGAGGACCTGTGCCGCAGTACCAACGGGGCTTTTTTCTACGCATCGAACTACAGCATCGGCGTCAACCTGTTTTTTCGGTTGAATAAAATGCTGGCCCGGTTCATGAAAAGCTATCCGTCGTACCACGTCTCCATGACCGAGGTGCACCATACCGAAAAGAAAGACGCGCCGAGCGGCACGGCTATTACGCTGGCCGAAGGAATCATCGAAGAACTCCCCACCAAAAAACGCTGGAGTGAGAACACCGCCGAACAACCGGATGCCGTTGCTATTGAATCCCTGCGCGAGGGGACGGTGCCGGGAACGCACGTGGTTCGTTACGATTCCGAAGTCGATACCATTGAAATCAAGCACGTAGCCCACAGCCGCCAGGGGTTTGCCCTGGGAGCCGTTATTGCCGGTGAATGGCTGGCCGGACGCCAGGGCATTTTTGGCATGGATGACCTGCTGGGTGAAAACGTTACCGTCTAAATCAATCAACTACCAAACGCCGAGCAATAAATAAGGAATTGGAGATAATCGATTGAGAATCGGTTCGTTATTCAGTATTCATTGTTCATTATTTTCAACAGTATGTCAGTCGTTAAAAATCAGGAAACCGCCCCCCGGCGCAGCGCCAAGAACAAATCGCCGTTCCGCGAGTGGGTCGATTCCATTGTGTTTGCGGTGGTGGCCGCTACGCTGATCCGGTGGCTGTTTATGGAAGCGTTTACCATTCCGACGCCTTCGATGGAAAAGAGCCTGCTGGTGGGCGACTTCCTGTTTGTCAGCAAACTCCACTACGGAACCCGGACGCCCAAAACGCCCTTGCAGGTGCCGTTGACCCACCAAAAAATCTGGGGAACCGAAATACCGTCGTATCTGGACTGGATTCAGTTGCCGCAATACCGTCTGCCGGGCTTCTCGTCGGTCAAGCAGGGCGATGTTGTGGTGTTCAATTATCCTCCCGAAGACTACCCCACCGATCTGAAAACCAACTACATCAAACGCTGCATTGGCGTGCCGGGCGATGTGCTGGAAATTCGCGACCGCAAGGTTATCGTAAACGGAAAGGACTTTCCGGACCCGGTGAAATCGGAAACGGAATACTTCCTGAAAACCAATTCCGTCATCAGCGCGAAGGTTTTCAAACGGTATGACATCACGGATTACGAGCAGAGCACCGAAACCTACAACGACACCATTGCCGCCAACGACGCGTCGGGCTACCGGATTCATACCACGCCGGAAACCGCGGCTTTGCTGAAGCAGCAGGAGTTTGTGCAGGGAATTGAGGTGATCAAAACGCCGAAGGGCTCCGTCAACCCGTTCCAGCCCGTTTACCCGCAGTCGCCCCTGTTCCCCTGGAACGTAGACAACTACGGCCCCATTACCGTCCCGAAAGAAGGGGTGACCATTCCGCTCGACGAAAAGAACATCGCGCTCTACGGACCGGTGATCCAGAAATACGAAGACAACGACAAAGTGGAAATTGCCGAAAAATCAATCAAAATTGACGGCAAGCCCATCACCTCGTATACGTTCAAGCAGGATTATTATTTCATGATGGGCGACAACCGCCACAACTCCGCCGACTCGCGGTACTGGGGTTTTGTGCCCGCCGATCACATCGTTGGAAAAGCGGTTTTCATCTGGATGTCAATTGATCCGAACCCGGAAAGCGTCCTGAACAAAATTCGCTGGAACCGCCTGTTCCGGATTATTGACTAACCGGGCTACCGCTTCCAGTCAGTGCCCACCAACGGAAACACGGACTGGAAGCCGGTGGGCAATTACCATTCGATTTCCTGCAGACCTTTGCTTTTCAGAAAGGCGTTCGTCTGGCCGAAGTGTTTGTTGCCGAACCAGCCGCCGTGTTGCGCAGCCATCGGCGACGGGTGTTTGGCTTTCAGAACCAAGTGTTTACTGGCGTCAATAATGGCGCCTTTTTTTTGCGCGTAAGCGCCCCAAAGCAGAAAGACCAGGTTTTCTTTTTCGTCGGACAGGTGCTGAATGGCCGCATCCGTAAACGTCTCCCAGCCCTTGTTCTGATGCGAGCCGGCCTGGCTGGCCCGAACCGTCAGGGTCGCATTGAGCAGCAGAACCCCCTGAACCGCCCAGCGTTCCAGGTTACCGGATTTGGGGATGGGCGTGCCCAGGTCGTCCTTGATTTCTTTAAAAATATTAACCAGCGAAGGCGGTTTGGTAATGCCATCGTTGACCGAAAACGCCAAGCCATTGGCCTGGCCTTCACCGTGGTACGGGTCCTGCCCCAGAATGACAACCTTCGTCTGGTCGAACGGGCATTTGTCGAACGCGTTAAAAATCAGCTTGCCCGGTGGGTAGCAACGCTGCGTGCTGTATTCGAGCCGAACAAACTCGACCAGTTTCGGAAAATACGACTTCTCAAATTCGTCGTGCAGCCGCTGCTGCCAGGAGGGTTCAATAACGACCTTCATGCAAATGGAGTTGGGGTACCGGTTTATGGTAACAAGAATAACCTGCGCCGGGCCGGCTTGGTGCTGCGGCAAAACTGCGCAAACCTAAAATTATTTTCGGACCGTACTGGAATTATAAACTCTTAAATTTTATTTTCGTTTTAAGGTTGTCAAACAACAGGCTATTCGAATGATATCGGCAGTTACCGACGGCGTCAAGGTCAGTGTTGTGACCGAATACCAGCCGGAATATTCCAGTCCCTCGCAGGCGCATTTTGTGTTTACCTACCGGATCACCATTGAAAACAACAGCAATGCAACGATCCAGTTACTACGACGCCATTGGGTCATTTACGACGCTCATGGTTCGGCGCGGGAGGGGGAAGGTGCGGGCGTGGTAGGGCAGCAGCCTATTCTGGAACCCGGCGAAACCCACGAGTACGTTTCAGGCTGTAACCTGCGTTCGAGTTTGGGCAAAATGGGCGGAACCTATCTGATGGAGCGGGTGGTGGACGGGAAGCAATTCCGGGTCACTATTCCCGAGTTTACGATGGTGGTTCCGTACCGGTTGAATTAATTTTTCTGTAAAAGTCCGCCAGCGCGGTTTTCATTGTTTGATTCGAGCTTATCTAAAATTTCTTCTCAAGGCCCGCGGTGCGCATTCCCTGCATTCGCCTTTCGTTTTTGATCTTTACACCAACCTCATTCGATCCGATAATCCGCAAGAACCTGCGTTTGGGCCGATTCGTGCCCTGCAGAACGAATTGCTGCGGGAGACCCGGACCATCCAGATCACGGATTTTGGGGCGGGGTCCCGCATCAACAGCTCCCGCGAACGCGCCATTCGGGACATTGCCAAAAATTCGCAGAAGCCGGCGCGGTTCGGCCGTCTGATGTACCGGTTGATTCAACGGTTTGGCTCCCAAACGATCGTTGATCTGGGAACTTCGCTCGGCATCACCACGCTGTACGAAGCCGCTGCCGCCCCGACGGCCCAACTCTTGACGTTTGAAGGCTGCCCCCAGACCGCAGCCGTGGCAGCCGCCAATTTCCGGAAGCTGAACCGCCAGCATATCGAGATTGTAACGGGTAACCTGGACGAAACGCTGGCTGAGCGCTTGAAAACCGTCCCTTCCATCGATTTTGCATTTTTTGACGCCAACCACCGCTACGAACCGACCGTACAGTATTTTAAGACCTGTCTTTTGAAGGCCCATCATGAATCCTGTTTTATTTTTGACGATATTCACTGGTCGGATGAAATGGAGCAAGCCTGGGAAACGATCAAAGCAGACCCGGCCGTGACGGTTTCCATTGATCTGTTTTACATTGGCCTGGTGTTTTTCCGGCCCCAGCAACCCAAGCAGGATTTTATTCTAAAGTTTTGATTCGGAGTTTCTTATAAAAATAATCCGGCCATTATACACGTTGTCGGTATAACGGCAAAGCGTCCTATCGATCATACAACCGATTCATGAGCCATTTCTTTCGTCCTATTCGCCTGACTATATTGGGGGCGCTGGGTGTGGGTTTGCTGGTAGCTTCCTGCCAGAAATCCGATGATACACCCCAAGAGCAGCCCACGCCGGTCGCCAGTAGCTTTGAGCAGTTGCAGCGCCGGATTTTGACCCCCACCTGCGCCACGTCCGGTTGTCATTCCTCCGAATCGGATGCCCTGTTTAGCCAGCACCGGCTGGTACTGGCCGCGGGAGTTGCCTACAAAAATCTGGTGGGTGTTGCTCCGACCAACAGTACCGCCAAAGCCAACGGGTTGCTGCGCGTAAAGCCGTTTGCGTCGCAGGAAAGCCTGCTGTACCACAAACTCAATGCGGCCGCCGACCACCACAGCGGAGCTAATTATGGCAACCCTATGCCGTTGGGCGGGGAGTTGTTAACCGTCGGACAGATTGAATTCGTTCGTCGCTGGATTGAAGCCGGCGCACCGCAAACGGGCAGCATCGTCGATTCCACCCTGCTGGATGACAAAACGCCGAGTAAACCCGCCGAAAACTTCGAAGCGCTAAAAGCCCCGGCGGCCGGGGCCGGATTCCAGATTCACCTGGAGCCGTTTACGGTAATCCCGAATTTTGAGCGGGAGTTGTTTGTCCGGAAGTCGGTTGGCAACACCAAAGCCGTGTACGTTAACCGTTACGAAATTAAAATGCGCGCCAATAGCCACCATTTTCTGGCGTATACCTACCGGGATAACGATAAGCTACCGACCATCAATCAGATTCGTGATTTGCGCAATTCCGATAATTCCTACAACTTAGAAACGGCGCTATCCATGCAGAATCACATTTATTTTATCGGTTCGCAGGCGCCCCACACCGATTTTACGTTTCCGGAAGGAACGGCGCTGTTGGTTCCCGCCAACGCGACACTGGATTTAAATTCGCACTACGTTAATAAAACCGGAAGTCCGATTACGGGCGAAGCGTACGTGAATCTTTATACCGTTGATGAGTCGACGGTGAAAAACGTGATGAAAATCATGGACTTCACCAACACCAACCTGAACATTCCGGCCAAAACCCGGGTAACTATTTCCAAGACATTCACCATGTCGCGGCCGATAAAAATCCTGGTTCTGACCTCGCATTCGCACAAGTTAGGTGAAAAATTTGTTGTTCGGATCAAGGGAGGAGCCCGGGATGGAGAAGTCGTTTATACCTCCACAAGCTGGGAACACCCCGAAATTACCACCTACAAAACACCCATTCAGTTGGCAAAGGGCGAAGCGCTGGTTTCCGAAATCACCTACAACAACACCTCCGATAAAGATGTGAAGTGGGGTTTGACCAGCGAAGATGAGATGGGCATTATTTTCGGGTACTATCTGGAAGAATGATCCGGGCCCAAAATAAAAAAGCCGTTCTGTTTTCAGAACGGCTTTTTTGTGTATCAAACCAAGAAGATTACCGGGCAATTTCAACCTGAACGCGTTTGCCTTTGATGGTATTACCTTCCATAACGTCGACCACCCGGTTGGCGAAATCGCGGGGAACGTCAACGTACGTGTGTTTATCGAAAATGTCGATGTGACCAATACTGCTGCCCGGAATGTTGGCTTCACCGGCAATGGCACCCACGATATCCCCCGGACGAATGAAGTCCCGGCGACCCACGCTGACGTACAGACGGGTCATGTTCGCTTCGCGTTCGCGGGGCGCCCGATCGCGGTCGTCACGCTCAAACCGACGGCCTTCGCCCCGGTCTTCGCGGTTGCCGAAACGTCCACCCCGATCACGGTCTCCGAAACGGGCTTCACCCCGGGTACCCCGGTCTCCGAAACGGCCTGAGCCTTCACCGCGTCCGCGATCCCCAAAGCGACCGGAACTTTCGCGTCCACCGCGATCCCGGTCGCCAAAGCGGCCACCTTCCCGGCGCTCGCGACGGTCATCGTCGTGGCCCAGGTTCTGATCCGAAAATTCATTCTTCTCAATGCCCATGCCCCGTTTCACCAGCGCAGAAACGATTTGTTCGGTTGTAAATCCGCTGTGGTGCAAGGCGGTCAGCACGTCATCGTACAGATTCAGGTCCTGGCTGCTTTCGATGGTTTGTTGTACCTGCTCGATAAAACGGGCTTTACGCAGACCAACGATGTCTTCAAACGACGGAATAACGCCTTTTTCTACCCGAACCTTGGTGTAGTTCTGGATTTCACGGAACCGGTATTTTTCGTCGCGGCCCACCAGTGAAAAGGCTTTGCCCGATTTCCCGGCGCGGCCCGTCCGACCAATCCGGTGTACGTAATATTCTTCGTCGAGCGGAATGTCATAGTTAATGACCGCATCAACGTTGTCGACGTCAATACCGCGGGCGGCTACGTCGGTAGCGACCAGAATGTTGGTAACACCCGAGCGGAATTTGGACATGACGTTGTTGCGTTGCGCCTGCCGCAAATCGCCGTGCAGACCTTCGGCCTGATAACCGCGAACCTGCAGATCTTCCACGATTTCGTCGACGCGCTTCTTCTGGTTACAGAATACCAGCAGCAATTTCAGGTCGTAGGTGTCGATCAGGCGACACATCACTTCCACTTTTGCTTTCGGTTTTACTTCAAAGTAAACCTGCTCAATGTTCTGATTGGTCAGCTCGTTTTTGACCACTTTCACCAGCACGGGATCTTTCTGGAACCGTTGGGTGATGGCCATGATCGGTTTCGACATGGTAGCCGAGAACAGAATCGTCTGCCGTTCTTCGGGCATATCTTCCAGAATGCCTTCGATGTCGTCGCGGAAACCCATATCCAGCATTTCGTCGGCTTCGTCCAGAATCATCATTTTGATGTTTTCCAGCTTCAGTGTCCGGCGCTCCATATGGTCCATCACGCGGCCGGGTGTACCGATCACGATGTGAACTCCGGTTTTCAACGACTTGATCTGCCGATCAATGGAATCGCCACCGTAGATGGCTTCCACCCGAATTCCGCGTTTGAATTTCGAAATTTTACGAACTTCATCGGCCACCTGAAGCGCCAGTTCGCGGGTTGGGCAAAGCACCAGCACCTGCGGATGGCGTTCAGCCACGTCGATCATCTCGATAGCCGGGATACCAAAAGCGGCCGTTTTCCCGGTTCCCGTCTGGGCCTGACCAATAACGTCGCGGCCGGCGAGAATGGGGGGGATGGCTTCCGCCTGAATGGGTGAGGGATGCTCGAAGCCCATTTCAGTGACAGCCTGCAAAATGTCATCAGATAAATTTAAATCGGCAAAGGTCCGTTGCGGAGTTGCCGGTTTGTTACTTACTTCCTGTTCAGTGATTTCAGGATTCATACCTTGTAAGAGTTTTTAAAAATGAAACTACTACAAGCGTTTATCGGCAGGAGTGCTCGTTCTGCACGGCCATGCAGTCCGATTACGAAAAATCGGTAACGATACGTACTATGTGATTGAGATACAGTCGTGAAGGAACCCCCGAAATTGCCCAGCTTAGCCCAACGTGAATGATTTCACTACCAATGCGATTGCCCCAACAGATGCGCCCAACGAATGTTAAACCCCTTTCCGGTTGACATCCGTGCTGCTCTGTGGATCTACTAATAATCTCATGAAGAGTTTCTTTATCCAGAGTTCGGACGGATGTCCGCTTGAAATTTTTACAAAATTAAGGATAATTTCTAATAATTGCAAGTAATGCCTGGTATTAATTGTATTATTTTATGAAAGCGATATTTATAAAACCGATAAAATGGCTTCCGCCTTTAATAAACATTCGTCGTATTCCTGCTGAGGGTCAGCGTCATAAGTGATGGCGCTACCGACTGAAAAGGAAGCGCGGCTGGTGGATGAATTATAGAAAATACTTCGGATGACTACGTTAAAATCAAAATCTCCTTCGGGGGTAATAAAACCGGCTGCTCCTGAATACGGCCCCCGGCGACTGGCTTCGTACTGATCGATGAGTTGCATTGCCCGAACCTTGGGGGCGCCCGTCATGCTACCCATCGGAAACGCATTTTTGATGGCTGTTGTAAAGGGTAAATCAGCCCGCTGGATTGCCGAAACCGTGGAAATCATCTGAAAAAGTTGCCGGAAAGGGTAAATGCCGAATAGTTCATCCACCCGAACGCTTCCGGTTTGGGCACTGCGGGCCAGGTCGTTGCGAACCAGGTCCACAATCATCAGATTTTCGGCCTGCTCTTTTTCGCTGTTGCGGAGTTGCTGCCGAAGCCGGTCATCGTCAGCGGGGGTGGTGCCGCGCCGGATGGTGCCCTTGATGGGTTGGGAAATGAGCCGGTCGCCGGTTTTTTTCAGAAACCGTTCCGGTGAAGCGCCCAGGACGTAATGACTACCAATTCGCTGAAAATGAGAAAACGGCATGGGCGACCGCTCGGTTAGCTGGTTATAAACCGACAGCGGATCCAGGCGGGCGTTCTCAAGGAAAAATTCGATGCAGTAGTTTAGCTCGTAAACCGTACCGTCGATAATGTCCTGCTGAATTCTCCGCACGGTCTGGCGGTATTCCTCCGGCGTAACCCGGCACCGCACGGCCTCCCGTAACGATTCCCCCGAAGAAATCGGGTTTGGCTGGTGGGTTTGGCTGGCTGCAATTTGGCTAAGGACCTCATCGGGATCATCCCACGACCGGACGGTTATCCGGTTATCATCGAAATCAATAACGTGCCGCGGCTGGAAGAAATACATCTCCGGGAACCCCAGCAAATTAGCGTGACGGCTTTCCAGGGATTCAATCCGGTTTTTCAGGTCGTAGCCGAAATAGCCGACCAGAAAATCCGGGTGTTGCTGATGATGCCGGGAGAGGACATCAAAAGGGTCGGCGTCGGGGCTGAACTTGACGGTTTGGTAAACACCGACCGCGAGCCGGTGGGGAAATGTCTCGTAAGGAAGCGAAAAGCCGGGCAGACGGGCCGAGTTGTTGTTGAAGTAAACAACGTGATCAGACTGGCTGATGGCCCAGCTTAAAGCTTTCCTGGGCCAGGAATCAACGGGTTCGGCACCCGTTGATTCCAGCAAAATGGTACGTTCGTGACGAAAAGCAGAGGCAGTTATGCCCATTAGTTTTGCTCCAGGTGAACATCGATGGCAATGTCTTTGCTTTCGGCATTTTTTCCGATCCGGAATTTCACCTCATCGTCGACCTGCAGTTCGTTAAAATCGATGTCGTTCAAACTCGTGTAATGAAAAAACAGGTTGTTGGGCGGATAATTGATGAAACCGTACCCGTTTTTCAAGCTGCGTATCGTGCTGATTTTGTATTCGGTATCGTCCGAATCAAGCATCGTTTGTCCCGAATACCGATCGTAATCCTGGGCAAAGACCATGCTGGTGTCGTCGCCGGCCAACATCCGGGTCGACTGCTTCACGAAGAGATTCTGGATGAGCGGATCGTTTTTGCGCAGCCGGGTGTCGATCATTTCGTGCATGGCCACCGGATACGAAACTTCTTTCAGCAGGTCCTGTGAAGTACGGGTAACGAGCTTTTCACCTTCATCGTTGTAATATTCGAAGTCCCAGCTCAGAACCATGATCCGGGTTCCGAGCGTGTTAAGTTTCCGAATCAGCGGCACGTAATCGCCATCGGCGGTAATCAAAACCACCACATCAAACTGTTTGGAGATGGTCAATTCGAAGGTTTCCAGGGCCAGCCAGACATCAATGCCTTTTTCCTGCCGTGAACCCTGAAAGTTTTTAACCGGTAAATAGTGCGTAACAACGCCTTCTGACATCAGAATATCGTCGAACAAACGGTCGTAGAACAACTGATTTCCGCGTTGACTGGCTTCGTGTGCATTCAAGCGCCCGCGGAAATAGTGAGCGTCGACAATCTGGCATAAACGGAAATCCGTTTCTTCTTCTTGAGCTACCTGGGCGCGGATGAATTCATGTAAACCCGAAATACTAATACGGCTTCGTCTTTCGTGGGAGTAGTTGTAATAATTACTTACGTGCAGGAAATAATTACCATCATAAATTACCGCGATACGAGTTAATTTACTGTTTTTTTGGCTTTGCATTTTTAATTACTAAGAAGATAATCACAGTGACTAATTAAGACTAAGATGTTAAAAAGTACGGGGGAGTTGTTTCTAGTATTTATTGCGTAAACTTATTTACTAACCGGTTTACTTGGTGGTTACATAATAACTTTTTTGACTTTCTATAGGTAAAAATCGGTATCAAAGGGCAAGGCGGGCGCAAAATACTAAAAAATAACGCATTTACCGTTCCTTTTCGTCTATTCGCTACCTTTGCACACCACTACTAAACAGTCATGAAGAAAGTTCTGTTCATTGATCGGGATGGTACCATCATCTTCGAACCCCAGCCCGACCAGCAGGTCGATTCGCTCGAAAAACTAGAATACATTCCAAAAGTGCTTTCCAACCTGCGCAAAATTGCCGAAGAAACCGATTTTGATCTGGTGATGGTCACCAACCAGGACGGTTTGGGAACGGCAGCCTTTCCGGAAGACACCTTCTGGCCCGCGCACCAGAAGATGATGAAAACCCTCGAAGGCGAAAATATCTACTTTGAAGCGGTTCACATCGACCGCACCTACCCGCACGAGAACGCACCCACGCGCAAACCCGGTATCGGAATGCTGACCGACTACCTGACCGGTGCGTATAACCTTCCCGAAAGCTACGTGATCGGCGACCGGCTGACGGATATCCAGATGGCCGTTAACTTAAACGCCAAAGCCATCCTGATTGCTCCCAAGGACCCCACCGAAGGCATGACCGACGCCATGCACCAAGCCCTGGTGTTACGAACCGACGACTGGGACCAGATCTATGAACTGCTCAAATTGCCTGCCAGAATTGCCACGGTGGAGCGAAAGACGAACGAAACCCAGATCTATATCGAACTGAATCTCGACGGACGCGGCCGGGCCGACATCCAAACCGGCCTTGGTTTTTTCGACCACATGCTGGATCAGGTGGCCCGCCACTCCGGAGCCGATCTGACCGTTCGGGTTAAGGGCGATTTGCACATCGACGAACACCACACCATCGAAGACACGGCCCTGGCCCTGGGAGAAGCTTATCGCCGGGCCCTGGGTGACAAGCGGGGAATCAGTCGGTATGGGTTCCTGCTGCCGATGGACGAAGCCCTGGCGCAGGTCGGTATTGACTTTTCAGGTCGGCCCTGGCTGGTCTGGGATGCGGAATTCCGCCGGGAAAAAATTGGGGAGATGCCCACGGAGATGTTCTACCATTTCTTTAAATCGTTTTCGGATACGGCCCTCTGTAACCTGAATATCAAGGTTGAAGGTCAGAATGAGCACCACAAAATTGAAGCCATTTTTAAAGCCTTCGCCAAAGCCATTAAAATGGCGGTGAAACGCGATTTGAAAGCGCTCGACACCCTGCCTAGCACCAAGGGAGTGTTGTAAAACGAAAACCGTTTTCAAGATTAATTCCACAAGTTGTGGGCTCCCTAATTCAGTTTTTTATATTTTTGCGCCAGAACCAAAACCGGTACCACTATGCTCATGAATATTGTAACCATCGCTTTTTACATCGTCCTGTTAACGGCGGCTTTCATTGCAGGACGCTGGCTGGAAAACAACGAGCGGAAGTATTAATCACGGCGATGGAACAGTTTGCTGCGTGAATGACACCCGTTATTCGCTGGGCGATCTGCTATATATTTTAGAAAGGACCTTTAGAAGTTGTCTAATGTTTCACGGAAAGTGAGAGCCAGTCAGGTAGTTTTAAGGTGCGAACTAAGAAACTACCCTGATGATTTATCCAACCGATCTGACCGACTCCCAATGGCAAGTTATTCAACAAACGCTGCCCGCCAAAATCGGGCAGCGTAAACGAAAACAGTCCATCAGAGCGATCATCAATGGGATTCTCTACGTGGTCAAAGGAGGTATTTCCTGGCGAATGATGCCCCATGATCTGCCCGATTGGCGGCTGGTTTACTATTATTTCCGACAGTGGGCGAGTCAAGGCCTGGTCCAGCAAATTCATGATCAGCTGGTCATTAAAGTACGTCTCCAAACAGGCCGCGAAGCCTCTCCTAGTCTGGGACTTATTGATAGTCAATCGGTTAAAACTATGTCTGTAACTACTATGAAAGGCTATGACGGCAACAAACACCTTACTGGCCGCAAACGCTTCATTCTGGTAGATGTACTAGGTCTAGTATTGGCTCTACGCGTGACATCGGCTAATGTGGGTGAACGGGCTGGTGCCTTGTTGCTCTTTGCCAGATTGGGCCAACGCTTCACTCGCTTGAAGACTATTCTAGCCGATCAGGGCTTCGATGGAGTCAATTTTCTGGCCACCATCAAAGCGACTTATCAACTAAGTGTAGAGGTGGTCTGCGGCGTATTGGGCGTGAAAGGCTTTCAAGTGTTGCCTAAGCGATGGATCGTAGGGCGAACGTTTGGGTGGTGGGCCTTTCATCGGCGGCTTGCCAAGGACTACGAGGTTAAAGGAGCTCATGCTGAGGCCGTTATCTACTGGACAATGATACGACTGATGTCCAGAAAAATTCGTGAAACACAATCTTAAACAACCTCTTAGAGGTCCTTTTTTATGGATTTTCCGGACGATGGTAGCCCGTCGGAGAAAACTACAAAAAAAGTTAATGGCATTCCAACGCTGTTCTATTTTAAGGGGTCATGCAGGAAAACAATAACAACAAAGTAAATGGCACCATTTAAAACCTTGTACGGATTACTGCTGGTTGGTTTACTAGCCGTAGGCTGCGAGAAAGACAACAAAGTCGCACCTCCCGAACAAAACTCACCCGTGACGATGAAAATCAATCAGTCGGCGCGGGTAAAACAAAATGTCACCCTGAGTGTCGACAACATCACGGACAGCCGCTGCCCGATCAACGCCAATTGTGTTTGGTTCGGAAACGCGCAGGTGAAGTTTACGCTCAAGGGCGACACGGAATCAAAAACCGGCGAGTTATGCATCGGCCAGTGCGGTCAGCAAATGCAGAATCGTAGTTCGGTCACACTTCTGCTGGGCAGCGAAACGTATGAAGTGACGTTGTCGGATGTGCAGCCCTTCCCGGGCAGCAAGCCGGATGGCACGCCGAAAGAAGCCGTTGTGACGGTCACCCAGAAGTAAGCAGACGGCCCGTTTAACGGCATCTGTCAGCCCGCCAGCTTTCAAGCTGGCGGGCTTTTTTTGAAGTAAAATTACAGCAAACCTTCGTCGGCAAAGCTCAGATAGGAGCGGTCGGTGAAAATCAGGTGATCCAGTACGGGAATGTCCAGCAGACGACCGGCTTCCTTCAGTTTCCGGGTCAGGTCTTTGTCGGCCTGCGAAGCCGTGAGGTTGCCGGAAGGATGGTTATGAATCAGGATGAGGGCGCTGGCCAGGTGTTCGAGGGCGGGTTTGAAAATCAACTTCGGGTCGGCTACGGTGCCCGAAACGCCACCCGTGCTAATCAGTACGGGTCGGATGACTTCGTTGGCCCGGTTGAGCAGCAGAATCCAGAATTCTTCGTGGGGTTTGTCGAGCAGGTGCGGTTTGATTTCTTCGTAAACATCGCGCGAACTGGTAATGCGCGTGCGCTGCGGACGGTTTTCTTCTTTCCGGCGACGGCCCAGTTCGAGAGCCGCCACGATGCTGATGGCTTTAGCTTCCCCGATGCCCCGGAATTTCGACAAGTCGCTCACGCTCAGCCGCGCCAGCTGGCTAAGGTTGTTGCCGACGCTTTGCAGAATAATCTTGGATACATCGACGGCAGAAAGGTCACGGGTTCCGGAGCCAATCAGGATGGCGATCAGTTCGGCCTCCGAAAGAGCCGCTCGCCCTTTGAGCATTAATTTTTCGCGCGGACGGTCTTCTTCCGCCCAGCTCAGAATCTTGCGGGAATTGTCGTACGTCATGGTGGATGGTGTGGTAGGGCAATAAAAAAACCTCACCTGAATAAATCAGATAAGGTTCCTGGTCTTGTTTTTGATTCGTATACCTGGACTTTTGTCCGTGAAATACGCAATAAGGTACTACGCACGGAGAAAGCCACTGAAGGCCGCTCCGTGGATAAATTAAGCAGCAATTGCCAGTCCGTTGACGTGTTTCGCCAGTTTAGACTTGTTGTTGGCTGCTTTGTTTTTGTGAATGATATTACGCTTTGCCAGTTTATCCAGCAACGATGACACCGTTTTATACAGTTCTGTTGCAGCCGCCTTATCCGTTGTCAGCCGCAATTTCTTGATCATTGTACGGGTCGTTTTGTGTTGGAAACGGTTCAACAAACGTTTCTTCTCGTTTGCCCGGACCCGCTTCAATGCCGACTTATGATTTGCCATTGCTTATTGGTACAGTATACAGTTTTCTCACAAATGTCCGCAAAAGTAGCCATTTGGGAGCAACTATGCAAATAAATCTTACTTTGCCTTGAAATTCAGGGATTTTACTGACGGATATCGGAATGGATGGTGAACACCTTGTCCCAACTTCCCTGATTATTTTTTACAAACTCCCGTTGCTTTTCACTCCGGTTATACGTCTCAATGTCAGCTTCACTCTGGAAGGTCAGGTAATGCACCACATCGTATTCCGAGGAAACGCCCCCTACACCCTGTAACGTCTTTCCGGAAGTATAAGAAATGATTTGTGGAATTTCATGCTTTAAAGCAGCAAACTGACGCATATGCTGCTCAATCGCTTCATTTTTAGTGCCTTCTTTGAATTTAAAGCACACAATTTGCTGTTTCTGCGCTTTTCGCGCAGGTGAGTAGGCACCGTAGATAACCAAGCCAAAAATTCCAAAGAAGAAAAGAATAAGGCCGTAGCCCAAGGATTTGCGGTTCATGATTCTGTCAATTTAATGTTATCCGAAATATTATTCTGAATAACATTGTGGTTTATAAATAAAGTGTAAACTTTTCTTATTAAAGTGATATGTTTTGTCAAAGGTACTGGTTAACTATTTTGAATCAAGTTTTTTTATTCTTTTTTTTCAATACGGTCTCTGTCGCTTATTCGGCCAGCCGTCCGCAGTGGGGATTTTACGGGCATAAACGGATTAATCGATTGGCCGTCTTCACGTTACCACCCGAGATGATGGCTTTCTATAAAAAGCATATCGACTACCTGACCGAAAATGCCGTCAATCCCGACAAGCGACGGTATGCGGTGGTGGGTGAGGCTCCCCGGCATTTCATTGACCTGGACGCTTACGCCGATACATCCAGAGTTACCTTGCCGCGGACGTGGAAACAGGCGGCTGAACGGTACGGAGAGGATACGCTGGCGCTGCACGGCATTGTGCCGTGGCATATTCAATTGGTCAAATACCAGCTCACCGAAGCTTTTAAAGCTCGGGATGCCCGGCGAATCCTGAAAATCTCGGCGGACCTGGGGCATTACATTGCCGACGCCAATGTTCCATTGCATACAACCCGTAATTACAACGGCCAACTGACCGGGCAGCAGGGCGTTCACGGCTTTTGGGAATCGCGGTTGCCGGAATTATTCAGTAACGAATACGACTTTTTTGTCGGACCGGCCGCGTATGTGGAATCTCCGCAGAAACGGGCCTGGCGGGCGGTTTTTGAGGCCAATACGGCGTTGGATTCGGTCCTGACCCTCGAACAGGAATTAACCCAGCAAGTAGGACAAACCCGAAAGTACGGTTTTGAAGAACGCAACAACCTGACCACCAAAGTGTATTCCGAGGAGTTTTCCCGCAAATATCACGAGCGGCTGCGGGGCCAGGTGGAACGCCAGATGCGGGCATCCGTCAAAATGGTGGGCGATTTCTGGTATACCTGCTGGGTAGACGCCGGGCAGCCGGATTTAAAGCGTCTGGCGGATTTTACGCTCACGGAAACGGACCAGAAGACGGATTCGGACGAACAGCAAAGCTGGCTGAAACGGCTTCTGAAAGTCCGCAGTGAAGACTAGTTGCTTTTAATTTTTGTAGCTTCGCCCTGCAAAAGCAGCTTTCATTCGATGGATTTAGCAAAAATATATTTACGTGCGGGGCGCGAGGACGCCGTCCAACGGTTTCATCCGTGGGTATTTTCGGGCGCCGTTGCCCGGACCGAAGGAGAACCTCAGGACGGGGATGTAGTGGAAGTGCTGGATAAAAAAGGAAAGTACCTGGCAACGGGCCATTACCACAACGGCAGCATTCTGGTCCGGATTTTTTCATTTCAGCCCGTTGTTCCGGATGTGGCCTACTGGACGCAGAAACTGGCGTCGATCCGGACGGTCCGGGGGGCGCTGTTGCCACCGGCCACCAATTGCTACCGGCTGGTGCATGGTGAGGGCGACGGCTGCACGGGTTTAATCATTGATATGTACAACGGCGTGGCGGTGTTGCAGGCGCACTCCATCGGCATGCACCGCGAACGGAACCTGATCACCGAAGCGCTTAAAAACGTATTCGGCAACGAGCTGCGGGCGGTTTACGACAAAAGCGCCGAAACGCTTCCCGGCGAGTATGCGGCTTCCGTTCAGAACGCTTACCGGTACGGGCTGGTGGATGTGCCCCATGAGGTCGAGGAAAACGGCCACAAGTTTCTGGTGGACTGGATCAGCGGGCAGAAAACCGGATTTTTCCTGGACCAGCGTGATAACCGTAACCTGCTTTCCCGGTATTCGGCTGGCAAAAAAGTTCTGAATGCGTTCTGCTATTCCGGTGGGTTTTCCGTATACGCCCTGCTGGCCGGTGCCCGGCAGGTGCATTCCGTTGATGCTTCGCAGAAAGCCATCGACCTGACCAACCGCAACGTGGCGCTAAATTTCGGGGATGCTCAGGCCGCGGGTCGGCACGAAGCCTTCGCCGACGATGTGATGAAGTACCTTCAGGCCCACGACGACGAGTACGAAGTCATGGTGCTGGATCCGCCGGCTTTCGCCAAAAGCCTGTCCGCGCGTCACCGGGCCGTGCAGGGGTACAAACGCCTGAATGCCGAGGGGTTGCGCCGGGTGGCCAAAGGCGGAATTCTGTTCACCTTTTCGTGCTCGCAGGTCATTGACCGGGAGTTGTTTTACAACACCATTGTGGCCGCTGCCATCGACGCCGGACGGCAGGTGCGGGTGTTGCACCACCTGAGCCAGCCCGCCGACCACCCCGTTAATCTGTTTCATCCGGAAGGTGGTTATTTGAAAGGATTGGTTTTGTGGGTAGAGTAACTATCCAAGATTATTTATAAACTTGCAAGTATGAAGATAGGTGCATTAACCATCGGACTTGCAGGGTTTCTTTCGCTGGCAACCGACTCCAAAGACATTCAGTTCAGCCGCTATTTTGTGGCTGCCGAAAGCTACGAAACCGTTGGGGTAGCAGACCTCAACAACGATGGTCGTCCGGATCTGATTTCGGGAGATTTCTGGTACGAAAATTCAGCGGACCCCAAAGCGCTGTTTCGCAAGCGGTATCTGATCGGGAACCAGAAGCGGTTTGACCAGTACTACGACGATTTCTCCACGATTCCGCTGGATGTCAACGGGGATGGCAACCTCGACGTGATTACGGGGGGCTGGTTTGGGCAGGATTTAAAATGGCTTGAAAACCCCGGAATTGGCAAAAAAGACCTCTGGACCGTGCATGAAATCGGAAAGGTGGGTAACGTGGAAACCACCCGCGCCTGGGATGTGGACGGCGACGGAACCGTTGAGATTGTTCCCAACAACCCGAAACATCCGCTCAAATACTTTAAACTGGAAAAGGGCGGGACCTTTAAACAGGTAAATGTAGCCCCCACGCAGGACCACGGTCTGGGGCTGGGTGATGTGAACGGCGACGGTCGCAATGATTTCATCGTCAGCAAAGGCTGGATCGAAGCGCCCGCTGACCGCGAAAAAGGATCGTGGACGTTGCATCCGGAATTTGAGCTGGGTACCGCCAGTGTACCCATTCTGGTGGTGGATGTGAACGGTGACAAGCGCAACGATCTGATTGTGGGGCAGGGGCACGGCTACGGTTTGCATTGGTACGAACAGACGCTGGAAGGCGGCAAACGCGGCTGGAAAAAGCACTCCATCGACGAGAAGGCATCGCAGTATCATGTGCTGGAATGGGCCGATCTGGACGGTGACAAAAAGCCCGAACTCATCACCGGAAAGCGGTACCGGGCCCACAACGACGGTGATCCGGGCGCGTACGACGATGTAGGGCTGTATTACTTCACCTGGAATGGCAAGGAGTTCGTTAAACACACGATCGCCTACGGACAACCGGGAAAAGGCAAAGGAACCGGCATTAATTTCGCCCTCGCCGATTTGCGCGGCACCGGTCGGTTGGATATCATTGTGGCCGGTAAGGACGGGTTAGAGATTTTCTTCAACGAAAAATAAACCACACAACAAAGCCGTCGGATCAACGAAAACCGGTAAGGAGTTCGTTGATCCGACGGCTTTGTTTAGAAGGGCTTACTTCACTTCGCCCGGGATCACTGCCACATCACGCCGGACGTTGTCCCGTAATACCGCCATCGTCACGCGTTGGCCAATGGTTTCTTCGGTCAGTAATTTATGGAGATCATCCACGGAGGCAACGGGTTGGCCGCCAAATGCAACAATAATGTCGCCCTGCCGAAGCTCACTGTTGTAGGCAACCCCATCGGCTTCGGTGCTGACCACAATTACCCCGGTTTTGGCGTTCAGGTGGTTGTATTGCTTGATGCGTTCGGTCAGGTTGATCAGCTGCCCGGCAATGCCCAGATAGCCCCGGCGGACGCGTCCGTGCATGATGAGCTTTCCGGCCACCATCGCCGTCAGGTTTGACGAAACCGCAAAACAAATTCCCTGAGCGGGCAGGATGACGGCGGTATTGACACCGATTACATCGCCCTGCGAATTCACCAGCGGGCCTCCGGAGTTGCCGGGGTTCAGCGACGCATCGGTTTGGATAACGTCGTCGATCAGGCGGCCCGATTCCGAACGCAGCGTCCGGCCCAGCGCACTGACGACCCCGGCGGTCACGGAATACTGAAAACCGTAGGGATTCCCCACCGCAATGGCGATCTGGCCTACCTGCACCTGATTGGAGTCGGCAAACCGGATGGCTTTCAGGCCGTCGCCGTAAATTTTGATCACGGCAATGTCGGTAGCCGGGTCGCGCCCGATCAGGGTGGCCTCAAAGTCGCGGCCGTCGGGCAGGGTAACGTCGATTTTTGAAGCGCCGGCTACCACGTGATTATTGGTAATCACGTAGCCATCCGAGGAAATGATGAAGCCCGAACCCGTGCCGCCGTCGGGCTGACTGCGCCCCCGGACCGGCGGCTGACCCTCCCGCTGACGACCGCTCACTTTGATCTGCACAATCGACGGACTTACTTTTTTCGCTACATTTACCACCGTGTTGGAGTACGCATCCAGGAGTGGAGCGTCCGAATCACCGGGTTTGCCCGGAATCGATTCCAGACCCGAATCGGTTATCAATTGAACATCCATGGTTTCTACTAGTTAGTTGTAAATGCAACTTGCAAAGGAGGGGCCAAGCCAGAGCAGACGGGCGATCCCGTCAAATTGTCAGTACGCTCGTACGTTTGCTCGGCTCCTTTTCGTATACTACCGTTCGTAACATGACATTTGACGCGTATTTAGTCAGTAAAAAAATTGATCAGCAGCAATTCGAGCGAGCGGAACCGGAGCGGTATGCGGCCTGGAAAGCCGAGTTTGAACACGTACACCCGGAAAGTTTTACCACTCAGAAGAAGTTTTTGATCAATGAAACGCGCCGGAAGTACCTGGTTCGTTAGATAAGGAATCGGGCCTGCCAACCCGACCATTCAGGAAAAAAAACTACTTTTATCCACACACATACTTACATTTTATGCAGCATTACGATTTTGCGATTGTCGGAGCCGGATACGCCGGTAGTGTGCTGGCTGAACGTCTGGCCAGCCAGTCCGGAAAGAAAGTTCTTGTACTCGATAAACGCCCGCACATTGGGGGCAATGCGTACGATTACTACAACGAGGACGGTATTTTGATTCACCTGTACGGCCCGCATATTTTCCATACGAATTCCGCAGACGTTTTCTCCTACCTGTCTAACTTCACCGAATGGCGGCCCTACGAACACCGGGTGCTGGCGTCGGTAGAAGGCCAATTACTGCCGATACCGATCAACCTGGATACCGTCAATAAACTGTACGGGAAAAACTTTACCTCTGAAGAGCTGGCCGACTATTTTAAGACCGTTGGTGAACCGGTCGAAAATATTCAGACCTCGGAAGATGTGGTCGTCAGTCAGGTGGGGCGCGATCTGTACGAGAAGTTTTTCAAAAACTATACAAAGAAACAGTGGGGTGTTTACCCGTCGGAACTGGATAAATCCGTTACCTCCCGCATTCCGACCCGGACCAATCAGGACGACCGGTATTTTTCGGACGAATTTCAGGCCATGCCGCTGCATGGTTTTACGAAGATGTTTGAAAAAATGGTCGATCATCCGAACATCACGCTGATGCTGAGTACGGACTTTAAAGACGTCAAAGACAACTTGTCTTACGACCAGTTGATTTATACCGGGCCGGTCGACGAATATTTTGATCACTGTTACGGAAAACTCCCGTACCGCTCGCTGCACTTTGAGCACAAAACCCTCAACGAAGAGTGGCATCAGCCGGTGGCCGTCGTCAACTACCCGAATGACCATCCGTATACCCGGATTACGGAATACAAACACCTGACCGGACAGGAGCATCCGACCAAAACCAGTATTACCTTTGAATACCCGCAGGCCGAGGGTGATCCGTACTACCCCGTTCCCATGCCGGAAAACGCGGAACTGTACCGGAAATACAAGCAACTGGCTGATCAGCAGGAGAATGTGCACTTTGTGGGCCGGTTGGGAACCTACCGGTACTATAACATGGATCAGGTTGTGGCCCAGGCCCTCACGCTGTACAAAAAGCTGGTGGGTGCTGACTCCCTGGCGGACGTGGCCGCCGGAAAAATACCGAATAACTGAGATACTTAATTAGGAGTTTCCGAGTACTCACTTCTGATCGACAAACGCTAAACTGGGTAAAACTGGTTGAAATTTTGCCGCTCAAAAGTGAGTATTTTGTTTTGGGAGGCTAAAATTATTCCGAGTAAGATTACTTCATGTGCCTGATGGCGTCTAAACGATACCAGGTTGTTTACATCTAGGCACTGTTTGTATGAGAATGCCCTTACTGCTGCTGACGTTGATGGGGTTCACGCTCGGTCGCGGGGCCGCTTTTGCTCAGGATTCGACCCGGGTGGAAGCGTCCCCTGAAAAATCACCCGTTCAGGTTTTTACGGAGTTGGGCTTGTCGGGCAGTACTTCCCGCCGAACACCGTTCTGGTTGTACACCAATCAGAACGGAATCATTCCCAATTCATCGCCGTTTATAACCGCCCGCGCCGGAATCAAGGCCAATTACGGGCTAGGCCGGATCCCGTTGCCTGACCCAGAAATGGGTAAACGCCGACGGGCATCGTGGGGCTACGGCCTGGAAGTAGCCGCTAACCTGACCCAAAAATCGGAGGTGTTCATGCCGGAAATGTACGTCCACGGAAAATTGCGTGGGCTGGAACTGCTGGTAGGTCGTCGTAGGGAAATGATCGGATTAGCCGATTCGGCTCTGGGAACAGGCTCCTACATCTGGTCGGGAAATGCCCTGCCGATGCCAAAAATTCAGCTTGCCCTTTACGACTACACCCCCATCGGTTTTACCAAAGGACTGCTTGCTTTCCGGGGCATGTTTGCGCACGGCTGGTTTGGCAACCAGGGCCCGGTGACGCACTCGTATCTGCACCAGAAAGCGTTGTACGGACGGCTCGGAAAACCCAGCTGGCGAATCCGTTTGTACGGCGGTTTCAACCATCAGGTTCAATGGGGGGGGCGGAGTAAGGTTATTACCAATGACGAGCTGATCAAAAACGGCCGTTTCCCGGGCGGTTTCAGAAATTACCTCAACGCCGTTACCGGCTTGTCGCTGGCGGCCAAAGGCGATGCCATTGATACAACCGAATACAGCAAAAACGACCGGGGCAACCGCGTTGGCAACCATTTGGGAACCATTGATCTGGGTGTTGAGATCAACGCCGAAACGTTTTCGCTGCTGTTCTACCGCCAAAATGTCTACGAGGATGGATCGCTGTATTACCTGACCAACATTGCCGACGGGTTAAACGGTATTCGGTACCGTAACCACCGGGCAGCCACCCCAACCTGGCAAATTCGGACGGCGGTGGTGGAGTTTTTGTACACCAAAAGCCAGGGGGGAGCCACGTTCAGTTACATCGACAAATACCGGGGGGCGGACAACTACTTCAACCACGGGCAATATATTGACGGCTGGTCGTACCGGGGCCGAACCATCGGGACGCCCTTCATTCCGGCAGCCACCGATACCGACCCGACTTTACCGCGGCCTTCTACCGGTCAGTTTCCCTTTTTTACCAACAACAACCGGCTCTGGGTCGTGCACGCTGGTCTGGCGGGGCGTTTCCGGCAGACTTTTTTTTGGTTGAAATGCTCCTACAGCGACAATTTCGGTACCTATCTCAAGCCCTTTCCCAAAACGACTCGGCAGTTCTCCTCCCTGTTGATGGTTAGTTTTCCGGTGGCCATCTGGGGCGGTATGCACTCGACGGTGTCCGTCGCGACTGATCAGGGCAAGCTATATACCCAGAGCACGGGTTTGCTGGTCAGCCTGCGCAAAACCTGGCACTGATCAGATCAGGCTTTGAAGATCAATCTGATCTAGGTAATGCTCCAGCGGGTTTTTTTGCCGGCAGGAATCATTGATCGTTCGAATGGAAAGCAAATCCCGGAGTTCGTGACCGCCTTTGTAATAGTTGCTCTTGCTGTAATAAGCCTCCACAAAAAAATTGCCGACCGAATACAGGCTTACCGTATACGGTGGCGATTCGCGATTCAGTAAATACTGCCCGTGCCGACGAAGCAGGTCGGCTTTCTGGGGCAAGGGAAGCTGGTTGTATTCTGGTTGGGTTAACATAAGCTGCACTGACGGAAGGTGAAATTTTTCTTCCAATTTGGGTGCAGTTTACGGGTCAAAATCCAGAAAAAAGCGCAAACGGCGGGAATAAAATACCGAATTTAGCTAGCGGCATCACTAAGTGCATTTGTCTGATATTTAGTAACATATAAGTTATCAAATTCAGAAAACAGTAACATTTTATGCGTGGTTGTTGCTCTTTCCGTTATCGCGTCTGCGCGGTTTGCTGGCATCCATCAAGTAGTCCTGCAGTTTTTCTTCCAGTTCCGCCGAGGAGATGTTAGCGTAAAACTCGCCGTCGATAGCCAGCGAAATACGGCCTGTTTCTTCAGAAATGGCAATTGCGGCTGCATCGGTAACTTCAGTAATGCCGATGGCGGCCCGGTGCCGGAATCCCGTCGAAGTCAGGATTTCATCGTTTTCTGAAATGGGTAATATGCAGCGGGCGGCCCGGATCCGATCGTCGGTGATGATGACAGCGCCGTCGCGCAGGGGGCTATATTGTCCGGCAATTGACAGCAGCAACCGCTTGGAAACGAGGGCATCCAGCGAGTCACCGGTTTGTACAAACTTATCCAGGTCATCGTTTTTACTGACCACCATCAGTCCCCCCGTAAACTCCGAGGACATAGACTTGCAGGCATCCACGATGGGTTTGAGCGGAGTGGCCGGTTCGGAAACGGTTGGGGGGCGAAACCACCGCATAAAAAAACGGCTGTTGGCCAGGTTGGTCGATTTGCCGATAATGAGCAGAAACCGCCGGATTTCCTGTTGGAAGATAATGATCAAGGCTAGGGCACCAACGCTGATGAAATAGCCCAGGAGGGTCGTCAGCAGCTCCAGGCCAACGGCTTTGGCCACCAGATAAAGCAAGTAAATCAGCAGGTAACCCAGAAAAATTCGGCTGGCGATAGTGCCTTTTACCAGAAAGTAAATTTGATACAGCAGAAAAGCCAGCAACAGAACGTCCAGCAGATCTACCCATTCGATATCGAGAAAACCAATTTTCATAACAGAGATAAAGGGTGGTCTTGTTGGTTTCAAGCAACCTGACGACAACTTGTAACCAGTTTAATGGCTTCAACGGCTTCGCGGACATCGTGCACCCGCAAAATGTCGGCACCTTTCGTCAGGGCGAGGGTATTCAACACCGTCGTGCCGTTTAGGGCTTCTTCAGGCTGCACGTTCAGGGTTCGCCAGATGGTGGATTTGCGCGACAACCCGACCAGCAGGGGCGCTTCGAACGTCTGAAAGGCGTCCAGTTGGTGCAGAAGCTGAAAATTCTGTTGGGGGGTCTTGGCGAAACCGAAGCCCGGATCAATCAGCACGTCAGCGTGGCCCAGGGCCCGGAGCTGGCTCAACTGGTGTTGCAGTTCGAGCAAGACGTCCGGCACCAAATCCCGGTAGTGGGAGAGTCCGGCCATGGTCTGGGGCGTTCCGCGCATGTGCATCAGGACGTAGGGCACCCGCAGCTGAGCGACGGTTTCAAACATGCGGGCATCGAGCGTACCACCAGATACGTCATTGACCAGCGCGGCCCCCGCTTCGACGGCCTGACGCGCTACCGACGCCCGGAAGGTATCCACAGAAATCCAGACAGCCGGAAGGGCTTTGGTGATGGCTTCGATGGCGGGCAAAACCCGGTCGGCTTCCTCCTGCGGGCTAATGTCGGCGGCCCCAGGCCGGGTTGAATAACCGCCAATATCAATCAGAACCGCACCTTCAGACTGCATCGTGGAGGCCCGGTCAACCGCCTGATCGACAGAGGGTAAACGGCTTCCGGCGAAGAAGGAATCCGTCGTACTGTTTAGTATTCCCATCACAACCGGCGTAGTCAAATCGAGAACATTTCCCCGCAGGTTGAGCGTTTTTTTCGTAACTTTCGGCATGAAATTAGTGGGTAATCTCCGGTTCCCGTTCTTCGGTTATCGGTCAGTATGCTGCCAATAGGGTCAGTACCTGCTGATGAAAGTTCACCGAAGAATCCAACGTATGTCGCAAACCGAAGCTCAATATCGGCAAGTCATTCAACTCTGCAAAGAGGTTTTCCAGAAAAAGAATAAAGACTACGGTACGGCCTGGCGCATTCTGCGGCTGCCCTCCATCACCGACCAGATATTTATCAAAGCCCAGCGAATCCGCACCCTGCAGGAGCGCGGAACGCAGCGGGTAGAAGAAGGAGTCGTGCCCGAGTTCATGGGTATCATCAACTACTGCGTGATGGCCCTGATTCAACTGGAACTGGCCGGTAGCGACCAGATGGAGTTCACGGAGCAGGAACTGACGGACCTCTACGACCGGCAGGTCAATAACGTAATGGCGTTGCTGTTTGCCAAAAACCACGACTACGGGGAAGCCTGGCGGGATATGCGGGTAAGTTCCATGACCGACATCATCCTGATGAAACTCCTGCGCACGAAGCAGATCGAAGACAACCAGGGCAAAACCCTGATTTCGGAGGGCGTCGATGCGAATTACATGGATATGATTAATTATGCCGTATTCTGCCTGATTAAATCAGGCATGGTCGAAACCTCTGTACCGCAATGAATCCTACAAAAACCCGCGCCGTTCCAATCCGGAAAACGGCCACCTGGCAACGCGTCATCGCTCAGATTGCCCGTTTTGTTGTTGGTGTTATTTTTATTTTTTCGGGTCTGATCAAGATCAATGATCCGGTTGGAACACAGATTAAACTGACCGAGTATTTTGAAGTATTTGCCCTCGATGTGCCGTCGATGGCGGGTTTTTTCCACGGCCTGATACCGTATACCTTAATTCTGTCGGTGTTTTTCTGCGCGGCTGAAGTGGTGCTCGGAGTGGCCCTGCTGCTGTCGTACCGCATCCGGCTGACGTCCTGGATTCTGCTGGCGCTGATCGTCTTTTTCACCTTTCTGACGTTTTATTCCGCTTATTTCAATAAAGTTACCGATTGCGGCTGTTTTGGTGACGCCATCAAACTAAAACCGTGGACCTCGTTCAGCAAGGACATTTTCCTGCTGGTGCTGATTCTGGTGATTATCTGGCAGCGGCACGTCTTCCGCAACCTGCGCACTGGTTTCCTGGTGGGGCTGGCAACGGTCGCTTCCATCGGCTTGGGGGTGTACGCCATTCAGCATCTGCCCCCGCTTGATTTGCTGCCCTACGCGGTGGGGAAAAGCATACCGGCGCAGATGCAGCCGTCGGAGCCGCTACGGTTTGCCTACGTGCTGACGAAGGACGGCAAGGACTACGAGTTTGAAAAGTATCCGACCGACACCTCCTATAAGTTCAAGGAGATGGTGTTGATGAACGAATCGGCCAAACCCAAAATTACCGATTACCGGGTCTGGAACGACGAAGGCGATTTTACGCAGGCCACGTTTGAGGGCAACAAACTGATGCTGATCATCCGGGATATTCACGACCTGAGCATCGGCGACATGCCCGCCATCCGGAAACTGATGAAGGGGGTCGAAGGACAAAACGTGATGCCCATGATCCTGACGTCGGTCAGCGATGCGGAGATCAACAACTTTCGGCACGAATACCAGCTATCCGTCCCGGTCTATAAAGCCGACGCAACCGTGTTGAAAACCATTGTTCGCTCCAACCCGGGCCTGTGGCTGATCAGCGATGGCGTGGTGCGCGGTAAATGGCACCATACCGATACGCCAGCTCCCGAAACCGTGCTGAACGCGCTGGTCAAGAAATAAGTGGTTGTCTTTCAGGCTATTTAGATGAAGAATATTTTTCTGGTCGGAATGCCGTCTTCCGGGAAGTCAACGCTCGGAAAACGGTTGGCCCGGCAATTGGGGTACCGCTTTGTGGATACCGACAAACTTATCGTTCAGCAGGAGGGCGGTCGAAGCATCAACGACATCTTCCGGACCGACGGGGAAGCGTATTTCCGGGCGGTTGAAGCCCAGGTTTTGCACACCATCCAGCCTGATAGCCGGCTCGTGGTGGCCACGGGGGGCGGTATGCCCTGTTTTCACGATAACATGGCCCACATCAAAACCGTCGGATTCAGCATTTTTCTGGATGTTTCACCGGAAAAACTGCTCGAACGAATGCAGCGTCATGGTCAGAACGATCGTCCGCTTTTTAATCAGCAGGACCCTACCTTGCTGGAAAATCTCCGTCAGAAGTACACCGACCGCCGTAATTTTTACCTTCAGGCTGATCTAACCGTATCCGGCGAAACGGCGGTGGAAGAACTCAGCAAACAGATTGAACCTTATATTTAGTTCAGAATTATACCCGGATAATTTATAATCTTTTGGTGGTGGTGGAACCATTTGAAAGAATCATTATGTATTCCATACAGTTTGCTTTCCTCATGCCGCTTTAAAGGTGAACTGCGTCGTATATTCATGAAAAAGTACCTGATTGCCTGGCTGCTCTGTCTCGGGCCTTTTTTGTCCTATTCTCAACCCATCGCTGATTCGACGCTCCGACAGGCCACGTTGGAAAGTTGTATTCAATATGCGCTTCAGCATCAGCCCGTTATCAAACAATCGGAGCTGGATCAACTGATCGCCGAACGCACGATTCGCTCCGCTTTATCGAACTGGTTGCCGCAGATATCGGGCGCCTACAACATTCAGCATTACCTCAAATTACCCATTTCGCTGCTCCCCAATTTTAGTAATCCGTCTTCTCCGGAGCGGGTACCGGTAACAACCGGTCTGGCGAATTTGTCGAACATTCAGTTTACGCTCAACCAAAACATTTTCAACCGCGACGCCCTGCTGGCCAGCCGGACCGCCGACACCTACCGCCGGCAGGCTAGTCAGAACCTGGTCGATAACCAGATTGATATTACCGTCAACGTGAGCAAAGCGTTTTACGATCTGATTCTGACCCAGAAGCAGGTTGATATTCTGGACAGCGACATCGCTCGGCTGGAACGCAGTTTACAGGACGCTACCAACCAGTACAAAAGCGGTATTGTTGACCGGACGGATTACAAACGGGCGGCCATTGCCCTGAATAATTCCCGTGCGCAACGCAAGCAGGCGCAGGAGCAAATCGGTGGTAAGGCGCAGTACCTGAAGCAGTTGATGGGGTATCCGCCCAAGGCCGAACTCGAACTAACCTACGATACGCTGCAACTCGCCAACGAAATTTACGTGGATACAACGCAGTTGATCCGCCCCGAAAACCGCATCGAGTTTCAGTTGCTCAAAACCCAGCAGGAACTGCTGAAAGCGAACGTCCAGTACAACCGCTGGGCGTATCTGCCGACGGTTTCGGCGCTGGCCAACTATAACTTCGTATTCCAGAATAATGAGTTTGCGCGGTTGTACAGCCGAAATTTTCCGAATTCGCTCGTGGGGCTTTCCATTGCCTTGCCAATTTTTCAGGGTGGCAGGCGCGTCCAGGAAACCCGGATTGCTGAGCTCAGGCTCCAGCGTTCCCAGTGGGATCTGACCAATCTGACCAATGTGGTCAACACCGAATACCAGCAGGCGCTGGCCAATTACAAAGGCAACCTGGCCAATTACCGCGCTTTGCAGGAAAACCTGGACCTGGCGAACGACGTCTACCGGGTTATTCAGTTGCAATACCGTTCGGGCGTTCGGGCCTATCTGGATGTGATTATCGCCCAGAATGATCTGCGGGCTACCCAGCTAACGTATTTCAATGCGCTTTATCAGGTACTGGTCAGCAAGCTCGACGTTCAGCGGGCGCTGGGAACCGTACCGAATTATTAAAGACAAACCATGCAAGTTACTTTCTACCCAAAATTTCCAATGAAGAATTGCCTGAGTACGCTTTCCATACCGCTTGTAACGCTCCTGGTGCTGACTTCCTGCGGAGGAGACAACAAACAGGCCCAGCAGCAGGGGCCGCCCCCCGCCCCGGCCGTTGCGGTCGTTGAGGCCAAAACGGGTTCCGCCGTTTATTACGACGAGTACCCGGCAACGGTAACCCCCCTGAACGAAGTGCAGATTTTTCCGCAGGTGGCGGGTTATATCTCCGGAATCTTCTTCAAGGAAGGCCAGGTGGTCAGCAAAGGACAGAAGCTGTACGAGATTGACAAACAGCAATACCAGGCTGCATACGATGAAGCTGCGGCCAATGTGAACGTCGCTCAGGCGAACCTGAACCGGGCCCAGAAAGACGCGGATCGCTACGAAACGCTGGCCAAACAGGACGCCATTGCCCGGCAGGTCGTGGACAACGCCGAAGCCGCCCTCCAGTCGGCTAAGATGCAGCTTGCTGCGGCAAAAGCCAACGTAGCCCGGGTGGCGACGAACCTGAACTACGCAACCATCAAGGCCCCGCTGACCGGTACCATCGGTATTTCGCAGGTGAAACTGGGAGCCGCCGTTTCGCCGGGACAGACGCTGCTCAACACCATTTCGGCCGAAGATCCAATTGCCGTCGACATCGCGGTCGACGAAACCGATATTCCGCGCTTTATTCGTTTCCAAAACCAGAAGCACAGCGATTCCACCTTTGTTTTTGTGTTGCCTGACGGTTCGGAGTACAAGGCTGCCGGTCGCATCGCCATCATCGACCGGGCCGTTGATCCGCAGACCGGAACGCTCAAAATCCGTTTGGTTTTTACCAACAAACAAAAAATGCTCAAATCCGGCATGAACGGCAACGTTCGCGTGCTCAACAGCGAGTCGGGGCAGCGGTTGCTGATTCCCTACAAGGCCGTTACGGAGCAGATGAGCGAATATTTTGTATACGTACTCGGCGATAGCAGCAAAGTGTCACAACGAAAGGTGCAGTTGGGCAACCGGATTGGCCCCAACGTGATTGTCAAGGACGGAATTCGCGCAGGAGATAAAGTTGTGACTGAAGGTATCCAAAAATTACGGGAAGGAGCGGTTGTCAAAGTGGCTGATGGTACGGGGGCTCCCCAATCTACTTCAACCGCTGCGGCCCCGTCAACAACCGGTCAAACCCGTTAACCCGCTTTAAACATGTTTGCCAATACGTTCATCAACCGGCCCGTAACGGCCATCGTTATATCCATTGTTATTGTTTTAGTGGGGATATTAGCGATTCTAAATTTACCGATCAGTCAGTACCCGGATATTACCCCGCCGGTGGTTCAGGTGACGGGAACGTATACCGGAGCCGACGCCCAGACCGTGGAACAAACGGTGGCAACGCCCATAGAAACCCAGGTCAACGGAACGCCCAACATGCTGTACCTGCAAAGCAACAGCACGAGCGACGGCCGGATGACCATGAACGTCACCTTCGACGTAGGAACCGACGTGAACATTGCCGCCCTCGACGTGCAGAACCGGGTGGGAATTGCGCAGCCCCAGTTACCGGCGGAAGTGACGCGGCTCGGTCTGACGGTTCGGAAACGGAATCCGAGCTTGTTCATGCTGGTCGCCATTTACTCGCCCAACAAAACGCATGGGGTTTCCTTCCTGGATAACTACGCCAACATTTTCATCCGTGACGCACTTCTGCGGGTGGAAGGGGTGGGGGATATCTTCTCCCGCGCCGACGACTTCAGTATGCGGATCTGGCTGCAACCGGATAAAATTGCCCAGCTCGGTATGACGCCCAACGAAGTCATCGCGGCTTTGCAGGAGCAGAACCTGCAGGTGGCCGCCGGGTCGGTCGGTGCTCCTCCGCAGCAATCCTCGCAGGCGTTTGAATACACGGTATTTACCAACAGCCGACTCAGCAAGGAAGACGACTTTCGGAATATTGTGGTGCGCAGCAAGCCCGAAACGGGGTCTATCGTTTACTTAAAAGACGTTGCCCGCGTTCAGCTGGGTAAGTTCAGCTACATCAGCAACTCGTTTGTGGACGGCAACCGCGCGGCTTACCTGCTGCTTTATCAATTGCCGGGGAGCAACGCGCTTTCGACGGCTAAAGGCGTGTACGCGGCCATGGACGAGCTGAAAAAGTCGTTTCCCAAGGATGTTGACTACGTAGTACCGTTCGAATCGGTTTCGGTGGTGCAGGTTTCGGTTGATGAAGTGGTCGAAACGCTGGTGGAAGCGCTGGGATTGGTGACTATCGTGGTCTTCCTGTTCCTCCAAAACTGGCGGGCCACCCTGATTCCGGTGCTGGCCATTCCGGTATCTATTCTGGGGACGTTTGCCTTTTTTATACCGCTCGGGTTCACCATTAACACGCTGACGCTGTTTGGGTTCGTTCTCGCCATCGGGATTGTGGTCGACGACGCCATCGTGGTGGTCGAGGCCGTTCAGCACTACATTGATCATGAAAAGCTTTCGGCCCGCGACGCGACCCGAAAAGCCATGCGGGATATTTCGGGGCCGGTTATCGCCATCGCCCTGATTCTGGCGGCTGTGTTTGTGCCGGTGGGTTTTGTGCCCGGTATTGTCGGACGGCTTTATCAGCAGTTTGCAATTACCATCGCCGTTTCCGTGCTGATTTCCGCCTTTGTGGCTCTTTCGCTGACGCCGGCTTTGTGCGCCCTGATGCTGAAGCCGACCGAGATGAACGAGAAATCGAAGGGGCTAAACCGGTTCTTCTACAAATTCAACCAATGGTTTGACCGCACCAGCAACTCTTACAGCCGGGGTGTCAACCGCCTAATCAAAGCCTCACCGCTGGTGCTGGTGCTGCTGGCGTGTCTGTTTGTGGGAACGGGTTTCCTGTTTAAAGCCAAACCAACCGGTTTTATCCCGACGGAAGATGAAGGACGCGTGATCATTACGTATGAAATTCCGGAAGCGGCTTCGACCGCGCGCAGTTTGGCGGTGCTGAATCGGGTAATGGAAATTCTGAAGGAGCAGCCGTACGTGGCCCACTTTTCGGCCCTGGGTGGTTTGAACGCCGTCACGTTTTCCAGCAAGTCAAACAGCGGTACAGTATTTACGCAGCTGAAACCCTGGGACGAGCGGCAGGATAAATCCGTTCAGATCGACTCGGTGGTGGTGAAGCTGCAACGAGCCCTGTCGACTATCAAAGAAGCTAACGTCGTAGTGATTCCGCCCCCGGCTATTCCGGGGATGGGGCAGACGGCCGGTTTTACCTTTGAAATCGAACAGCGCGAGAGCACCGACGATGTCAGAGCGTTTGACCAGGTGGTGCAGAACTTCTTGGGCGAAGTCAACAAACGACCGGAAATTGCCCGGGCCTTTACCTACTTTACGTCTAAAACCCCGGCTTTCCGGGTGGACGTAGACCGCGAAAAATGTAAGAAACTAGGCATTAACGTCAACGAGGTTTATACCACCATGCAGACGTACCTGGGCAGTATCTACGTGAACGACTTTATCGTTTACGGCCGGAAGTTCCGGGTAGTGGCCCAGGCCGATACGATGTACCGCTCGGATGTACAGCAACTCGGACGGTATTTCGTCCGTAACCAGGGCGGAGCAATGGTACCGCTGAGTACGGTCATCAAAACGCAGGTTATTGAAAATGCTCCGTTGATTTCACACTACAACCTGTTCCGTTCCGTCGAGATTAACGGAAGTCCGAAACCGGGGTACAGTAGTGGTCAGGCTATTGACGCGTTGCGCGAAGTGGCGGACAAGGTTTTACCCGCCGGATACGGGTATGACTTCTCCGGCCTGAGTCGGGAAGAGATCAGTTCCGGTTCCAGTACGGTTTACATTTTTGGATTGTCGGTGCTATTTGTGTTCCTGTTCCTGGCGGCCCTCTACGAAAGCTGGTCGGTGCCTTTTGCGGTTCTCTTGTCCGTACCCATTGGTGCCTTTGGAGCCATTCTGACGCTGACCCTGATTCCGTACCTCAACAACAACGTCTACGCGCAGATCGGTTTGATCACGCTGATTGGTCTGGCGGCTAAAAACGCCATTCTGATTGTGGAGTTTGCCAAGGAGCGCGTTGATCGGGGAGTGGACCTGCTGGAGTCAACGCTCGAAGCCGTAAGGTTGCGTCTCCGACCGATTATCATGACCTCGCTGGCCTTTATTCTGGGGGTATTGCCGCTGGTATTTGCCAGCGGTGCTGGTGCCGTTGCCCGCAAAACCATCGGTTGGACGGTATTCGGCGGAATGCTGGCGGCTACCTCACTCGCCATTTTTGTGGTGCCGGTGCTGTTTGTGGTGATTACCCGGTTTGCTTACGGGAAGGAAAAGCTTGCTGAACTCAAGGAGCAAGCCCGGAAACGCGAAGAAGAGCAACTGGTTCAGGAGAGCGAAGAACTGAAGCTGTAATCAGCACAGCAGAGCGGTCTGATCCTGATGAAACGTTTGGCGAAGCTTGATAAGCGCCATGCGAGTCCAGGATTTGACCGTTCCAAGCGGTAGGTTAAGTTGTTCCGCGGCTTCCTGCTGGGTATACCCCTGAAAGTACAGCAGGTCGATTACCTGCCAGTGTTTGGGGTCCAGGCTCGTGTTGACGGCATCGCTGAATCCGATGTAGCCCGTATTAGTCCAGACCGCGCCCATTCCGGGCACATAGCCCTCCATCGGTAATTCAACCTGGAGGGCTTTTTTATTGGTATGAGCGCGCAGGTGGTCGTAAGCGGTGTTGCGGGTAACGTGAAGCAACCAGGTAAACAGACGGCCTTTTGCGGGATCGTGCCGGTGAATATTTTTCCAGATTTTGACGAAGGTATCCTGCAGGATGTCCTGCGCTTCGGTTTCATTCTGAACAATTTTGGTGATGACGCCCAGCAGTGTCGAGGCATACCGATCATATAATTCCCTGTAAGCAACACGGCTATGTGATTTCAACCCGTCAATCAAAGCCGCTTCGCAAGCGGTCGTAAAAAGCTTTTTCAAATGGTAGATAGAAAGTAGTGATCGACTTTCTCGTGTTTAGCGTTGTATTGGCCGAAAACCGTCAACCGTAAACAGGAATGTAGATACTTAACTTTATCGGCTGAAGATTGTTCAGGATGTGATTATACGGATTGTGAATTTGATAAAATTTGAGTTGAAATACTTAAGTATACAAGAAGGGCTTCCAGTTATTCTGGAAGCCCTTCTTGTAAAGCAAGATCACGTCGTCATAAGAAATACTCTGAACAGTTATGTCAGAAAAAGACGCCAGCGGACAACGTAACATTGGTTACCTGGTTGTTTATCTGAGCAGAGGGCGATTGTGAGTATGGAGAATAAACGGTTTTGAATGTATTATAAGTGCCGCTAAGGTCGGTGAAAAAACGGTCATTGCGAACACCCACCCCGGCAGAAACTAACAGTTTGTCACGGTCGATATCGCGATAGGCTTGTTTGTATGGATCAGGGAGGTAAGCAACGCCACCCCGGAAACGAAGAAAGCCAGCCCTCACTTCTGCACCCACTCTGAAATTAACGGCATTGTTGTAAGTGCTTTGAACACTCTGTTTTACATCACTTTTGAATTCGTTGTTATCCTGGACGTTGTTGTACATGTCCGTACTAGCGCGCATTCCCTGGTAGCCGACATAATCTACCGACGCTGTAATAAATCCAATCTTGCTAGCCCCCAAAAAGTAAGTAGCTCCAGCGGATGCGCGGAAGGGACTCGTGATGGAATATTCAAAGTTATTGGGAACGACGTCTATACGCTGGTTGTCGGGTGTGAAATAGACCGTCTGTCCATTTTCATCAACTCGGGGTATGTTAACCGCATCGGTGAAGACGCTAGAGTTAAACGTCTCTTTTACAGAATAAAAAGTTGGCGTAGTTGCCGAGACGCCGATCTGAAAGCTTGGATCCAGCTTGTAAATGAGCCCTAAAGACAGATTGATACCGTTTCCCGTAGCTGAAAAGTTATCGGTTTGTCCAACGCTTCGATAAATTTGTCCGCCTACCAGAGATTCCCGATAATCATTGTCAAAATCGTATCGAATACGGGTCAGCGCAATCGACCCTCCAACATAAAGCTTATTATCAAGATTACCGGCGTAAGCTATCGTCCATTGTGAGGTTGCCCCCGACGAAGAGAACGTATTCCGCTGATCCGTTGGTAAATAACGCTGGTTATTCGGATAGAGCGGACTTTCATCAAATCGATTATAGGTGGTCTGATTTGGGTTTGCGGGATTTGTAACAGGATCAATTAAGTACAGCTGATAAGCCGCTGCGGAAGCAAAGTTCGCTTGGTTGTCAGGGGCGGGAAAATACTGCTGGTCCATTTGCGCTCCTGTTAAATTACGGCTGTTGGCATCTTCAACGTACGAATCAACAATGGAGTTGTTGGAATTTCGCCCCTGAAAAGAAAATAGATTGGCAAAGCTGTTCTGTCGGTTGTACGTTATTCCTAAAGCGGTCCGTTGCCAGCGACGGTTTTCGCTCTGGCGATTGCCCGCCAAAACCAAACCAAACTGAACAATGTTCGGATTGCCTTTCGTATTCGAAGAAGTTTGATTCAGATACCGAGCTTCCGTGTTGACAAGATTCAAGGATGGGCTTAAGCTAAGTTCTGAGCGGTTGTAAAAACCCAGACCGGCCGGGTTACCGAATACGGAACTGGCGTCTCCCCCGAGGCTGGCGTGGTTGCCGCCCAGGGCACGCATCCGGGCGGTTCCGGTTTGCGTTACTTCTGAATACCGAAACGCGTCGCCAGCGTAAATATCGTTCTGGCCAAGGGCTGAACCTGCGTACAGGAGCAACCCCACAATGCAGAGGCTATTTTTCATACAAGTGTGTTCTAAAAATGAAAGTCATGGATCGGGTTTGCATTTTCTGTGGACTTTAAGCTATAGATGTGTTTTGGAGCGGTTTGGTTTAAATTAACCCGAAAAAACGAGTGTAGTTTTAATGCAACCATGTGCTCAGCCCGATAATACAACGAAAAAGCCCGACGATTGTAACAATCGTCGGGCTTTTTATTTCTGATTATGTAGTCAGTATTCGTCAACGGGGACCACGCGATCCGCCACCGCCGGAGTAACCACCCCCCCCGCCACTGGATCCACCACCACCCCGGCTACCGCCGAAGGAAGGTGAACTGTAGCTCGGTTGTGAAGGCGGGCTATAGGTGCGCTGCGGAGCTTCATAAGAACGGCTTGGCGCCTGGTACGTCCGAGTTTCCTGCGAAGCACCAACCCGTGATCCGCTGTTATAGGACGGGGCTGAATATGTACCCCGGCTGTTCTGGCGCGGAGCGGCATAGTAATCCGAGTTGTTGGTGCTAGGTGTGGTATAGCTTGGTCTGCCGGATGGATTTGTATTGCTCCGGCTACCACCGCTACCTGATTCACCATAGTAATAGCTTCCCCGGCTGTTGGCACGACCTGTACCGTAAGAACCCGTATTGACCGTTCCGCCTGAGTTGTTCGGACGGCTGTAATACGTGTTGTTGGCCGTGTTATTCGCCGAATTCCGTTCACCGGACCGGCGACCGCCGTTGTTATTGTTGTAGCTCCGTGGCGTGTTTACGAAATCGCTGTTGTAACGATCCCGGGAGACACCCCGCCGGGCACCGTACGTTGCGTTGCGGTTGGCGCCAATCCGGTCGTAGTTGTTAACAATAACCGGGCGCCCGTAACCACCGCCGTACATGTACGGGTTGTAGAAGCTGTTGAAGCCGTACCCATAGCCAAAAGGCGAGTAGGCATAGAACGGATCATAGAATCCACCGCCAAACCCTCCGCCGTAGAAGGGACTGTATGCGTACGAGCCACCCCAGAACGGATCGTAGAAACCGCCATAACGCCAGCTGTTGAGACCACCCCACCCCCAGGACGACATCCCCAGACCAATGCCCAGGTTCATTCCACCGAAGAAGGGACTGTTCCAGCCCCAACGGTTCCAGGATGAGTTCATCATTGCGGTGTTGTAACCGTTCGCAAAACCGTTGGTATAAGAGTTGTCCGAAGACCAGCCTGGATCGGGAGAAATACCGCGCGTTACTTTACGGGCCGTCACTTCGCTATAATACTCATCATCGCCCAGTCCTAAAGTCTGATCATTGTAGTCCGGATTGGCGTTCATGCGGCTGTCTTCATACCGTTGAGATGCGGTCCGGGTGCGTTCGACTGGTCGTGATTCCTTCGATGCGTAAACGGGAGCGTCGGCCGAAGATCCGTACAGGTCATCGGATTCACCCGCTAAATTCTTACTGGAGCTACAGCCCCAAAAGCCGAGCACAACCAGTAGTGAGAGGTATTTCCAAGTATGTTGCACTTTCATGGTGTTGTGGTGTAAAAAAAGGTTCAAAGGGACCCGCTAAATCTAAAACACAGAAGTCGGCAAAATGATTACAACTAAGCCGTTTGATTACAAATATAGGAGAAAAACCTATCTTTGCAAGCTTCTCATAGTATTAGACCCACATTTATAGGTGATGGTTTAATCCCAACAAAAATATATTTCAGTCAGTCATGGCAAAAGCAATTCCTTCGCGTTCCGAAAATTATTCCGAGTGGTACAATGAGTTGATAAAAAAAGCCGATTTGGCCGAAAATTCGGCGGTTCGGGGGTGCATGGTGATCAAGCCGTATGGCTATTCGATCTGGGAAAAAATGCAGCGGGCTTTGGACGATATGTTTAAGGAAACGGGCCACACCAACGCCTACTTCCCCTTGTTCATTCCGAAATCGTACCTCAGTAAAGAAGCGTCCCACGTCGAAGGATTCGCCAAGGAGTGCGCCGTCGTGACCCACTACCGGCTAAAAAACGCGGAGGATGGCTCGGGCGTTATCGTGGACCCGGAAGCCAAGCTGGAGGAAGAATTGATTGTACGGCCCACCTCAGAAACCGTCATCTGGAGTACATACAAAAACTGGATTCAGTCGTACCGGGACCTGCCCCTGCTGATCAACCAGTGGGCCAACGTGGTGCGCTGGGAAATGCGCACCCGGATTTTCCTGCGCACCGCCGAGTTTCTCTGGCAGGAGGGCCATACCGCCCACGCAACCGCTCAGGAAGCCCAGGAAGAAACCCGGCAAATGCTGGATGTATACGCCCGGTTTGCGGAAGAATGGATGGCCGTGCCGGTTATTCGCGGGGCCAAAACCCCGAACGAACGGTTTGCGGGTGCGGAAGATACACTGTGCATCGAAGCCATGATGCAGGACGGTAAAGCGTTGCAGGCCGGCACGTCGCACTTTCTGGGGCAGAATTTTGCCAAAGCCTTTGACGTAAAGTTCCTGACGAAAGACAACCAGCAGGATTACGTCTGGGGAACCTCCTGGGGAGTCAGCACCCGTTTGATGGGCGCGCTGATCATGGCCCATTCCGACGACGACGGCCTGGTGTTACCGCCCAAGCTGGCGCCCATTCAGGTGGTGATTGTTCCCATTTTCCGCAATGACGAGCAACTGGCGCAATTGTCCGAGAAAATCAACCCGCTGATCAAAGAGCTTCGGAAAGCCGGTATATCGGTGAAATTCGATACGAGCGATGCCAACAAACCAGGCTGGAAATTTGCCGAATACGAGCTGCGGGGCGTGCCCGTGCGGCTGGCGATGGGAATGCGCGACCTGGAAAACAACACGGTGGAAATTGCCCGCCGGGATCTGAAAACGAAAGAAACCATTTCCTTCGACGGTCTGGTGGCGCATATCCAGCAGCTACTGGATGATATTCAGGCCAATATTTACCAGAAAGCCGCTCAGTTCCGGCAGGAAAATACGTTTCGGGTGGATGCGTATGAAGCGTTTAAGGAACAGATCGAAAAAGGCGGATTTCTGATGGCCCACTGGGATGGCACGTCCGAAACCGAAGAAGCCATCAAGGAAGAAACCAAAGCCACTATTCGTTGCATCCCGTTCGAGGGTGAGCCGGAAGAGGGCGTCTGCGTCTACAGCGGAAAACCGTCGAAGCAGCGGGTCGTGTTTGCCCGAGCTTATTAAGAAGGGTTGGTGCCCGAATAGTAAGCGGCTGAACACTAAACGGTAACGGCGAGTTAATTCAAATAATCGATAAATCGTGACCGACTTTCGGCGGGTTTACCTAGTTTTGGGCACACAATTCACTCTTCTATTATGGCACAAGCAAAAGCTGGAGATACGGTGCAGGTGCACTATACCGGCAGAAAAAACGATGGTACCGTGTTTGATTCGTCCAGCGGTCGGTCGCCCCTGCAATTCCAGGTTGGGAGCGGCATGGTCATCAAAGGGTTTGATGAAGGGGTGAAAGGCATGGAAGTCGGAGAGGCCAAAACCGTGCGGATTCCCGTGGAGGATGCCTACGGCCCGTCGAGCCCGGACATGGTTTTCGAATTTGACCGTTCGCTCATTCCCGATGATATTGAACTGGAAGTCGGCCTGACCCTGAACATGCACCAGGACGGTAATCCGCAGGCGGTACCGGTTGTCGTGCGGAACGTAACGGCTACTTCAGTGACGCTGGATGCCAACCACCCGCTGGCGGGCGAGGAACTGATTTTCGACATCGAACTGGTTGGAATCAACCCGTCGAAGTTGATTTTGGAATAACTTTCGGCAACGCCGGGAACAAGCCAAGGGCGGAGTCACTGGATAAAACCGGTCGGTCCGTTGCCAGTAGGATAAAACCGGCTACTAGATAAGTGAAAACCGGCGTGGTACGAACCAAAGTCATCATGACTTTGGTTCGTACCACGCCGGTTTTTTAATTTACCGGAGCGGCAAGGAACGCTCTTAATTGATCCGGATCAGGTCAATTTTGAAAATCAGAATGGAATTGGCCGGAATACCGCCCTGAGCCCGCGAGCCGTAGGCCAGGCTGGGGGGGAGGTACAGGGTAATGCTGCCGCCCGGCGCAATGAGGGGAATCCCTTCCTGCCAGCCCGAAATGAGTTGATACAAGCCAAAGCTTATGTTTTTGTTGCTGTCAAAGATTTTGCCGTTGGTCAGCGAACCTTCGTAGTTGACGGTCACGTTGGAACGCACCGTCGGTTTAGGGCCCGAACCCGGTGAATGAATGATATAATAGAAACCGCGTTCGTCGGCCGTGGCGGAAATTCCGCTCGCATCAATAAATTCTTTCAAAATCGCTACTTCGGCCTCTGGTGCTTTTGCCATAAAAATGTCGGATTAATTAGAGAACATTTGCGGGTGCAAGATATCACATTTCCCCAACACTCCACCCGTTCATTTGGCCGTGAGGTAAGTCACTCTATTCTTATAAATTGACCCAGGCCGAAACTTTAATGCCGAACGTGGAGACATTCGGGTTGTTGCGGTACGTTAACCGGTGAATCGCATCAACCCGGAAGACTTTGAAAATGTTGTCGATGCCGTATCCCACTTCTACGTACGGCGCCCGGCTCATCGCCTGGAAACCCAATACCGTTTGACCCAACTCGTTGGTGGGCGGAATCAGGGTCCGGTTGGCTTCACTCACACCGCCCAGAAACACCGCCCCAGTTGCCAGAAACCGCCATTTTAACCGCCGGATCGCCGGAATGCGGTTGAAAAAAAGTCCTTCAAAGTTGTGTTCCCCGAGCACGCCCACGTAGCGGTCGCTGACGAATTCAAAGAAGTTCATCAGGTTGTACGCATTCTCGACCCGGAAAAACGTTTCGTTGCCGAGCGGAATGTAGAGCAGCGGATACGGTATGGTCGACGGGATGTAGCCCGCGTTAATCTGGTAACGGGTTCGCCCGAGCACCCCCATCCGGAAGGAATGCCGCAGATTCAGGCTGAAGCGGTGGTACGCAAAGTCGCCGTGCAACACATTGCGCAAACCGAGCTGGTAGCGAAACGTCACGACCGGACTGCTGCTGCCCACCACCGAAAATCGATCGTTTTCGCTCTGAATCATCAGGGCTCCGGGGGCAAACCGGGTTTCAAACTGCATTTCGGTGGTTCGGTAAAAACTGGACGTGATCTGGTCCGGCTGGTTTACGGAATAGGCAAACGGAAACAGCGGTTCAAACGTACGGTTGCGGAGGCTGATGGTTTGCGTAACCCCTTTGCCCAGTTCGCTTTTGATGTAGGTGGTCTGCGATTCCTGCCTATAAGGCCGCCGGAGCGTACCGAAACGGGTGTAAGCCGCAAAAATGGTATTGCCGCCCAGGTTTTCCGACGAAGCCCCCAGCCGTTCGATGTCGTACGTTTTTTCGATACCGGCAATGGTGTACGGTTTTTTCCGAACGACGTAATCAATGTTCATGCCGTATTTCAACTGCTGATCGCGCGTGCCGTACGCCAGGTAACCGCCCAAAATCCACCGCCGACTGAAACCGGTATTGGTCCGCAGCCCCAGCCGCAGCCGGTGCCCCTCCACAGTGTTGTAGGCGTAACTGTTCAGCAGTGGACCTACATCCAGGTGAACCGGCCCCAGCGAGTAGTAACCTACCATCGTCAGGTTGACAATTTCGCCCAGGACCTTCATGAACGGAACGTTCCGCACCGAATCCACGACTTCGAAAGCCCGCAATTCCTCCGGCCCCAGGTTTTCGGGGCGGTTGTTCTGCCAGTAGGTGGGTGATTTTTCGCTGTATCCTTCCAGCAGTTCCAGCGGTGGCTCGTAAAATCTGGCTTCCTGCGGCCGGTTGACCTGCACGTTCCGGGCGGCCATGTAAAACCGCACCAGCGCCCCCGGCGCGTTGGGCGTCGGCTCGTCGGTATCAATCAAAAGCTGCGTCAGAACCGGCAGGCGGACGGGATTGGTCTGGGTGCTGTCACCCACTTCCTCCCATTCCTGTTCCAGCCGGATTTCGTCGACAAAATTAATGTTGGCCCGCTGGTCAATCCGGGCGTCGATCTGCGACAACCCCAGGCGCGTCGTATCAATCCAGGCGGTTCCGGAAAAGGCCAGATCCGTCGCCCGTTTGGGTTCAAAATCAATCTGATAGCAAACCATGCCGCCAACTGCCACCGTGTCAATCAACCGATACGTATAGATGGCCTGCCAGGCCTGGCCGAGCGGAGAGGGCAGGTCCTTGCGCAGCAGACTGATGTAATTGCGGTAAAAATTATATTGTTGAAACGAGGAGCCGGTGAGCTGGGCGGCCACACCGCCGTCGCTGACCCCAACACCCGACGCCCGGCTTTTCAGGATACGTTCCTTGGTTTTTTGCGGATTCGAGCGCTGGTAGTATTCCGATATAGTTTCGGAAACGTAAACCGGCACGGCGGGTTTGCCTTGGCTGTCGTAAATAGCGGGTAGCTTGGATAATAATTTCCCGACCGGACCGCCCCCGCGGCCTTTCTTGCGTTTGTTGGCAAAGTTGTTCACGTACGCTTCGACTTTTGAATAACTTTCGTACTGGAAAGCCGTCAGTTGGTCGGGATCGAACTGATCGCGCCGTCGAATCGTTTCCCGGATGATGCGGTAAGCCGGGTCACCGCCTTTGGCGTAAATTTTGACCTCCTGAAGCCGATTGGCCGCCGACGTCAGTACCGCGTTAATGGTTTGGCTGGCTGCGGAAGACAGGGGGTATGAGCGGGTCTGGTAACCGACGCTGGAAAACAGCAGGGAGTCGCCGGTTTGGGTGGTTACGAGGGAGTACTGGCCTTTTTCATCGGAAGTGGTTCCGGCGGTTTTTCCCCGGATGGCAACGCTGACGAAGGGAATTCCTTCACCCGTAGCCGCGTCGGTGATGCGGCCACTGATTTTAAGGGAGGTTTGCGCCAGAACCGGGAAATAGAGTGTGCTCAGAATCAGGAAAATGATGCCAGACGACCCCCGTAAAAAGTGCTTCATGCGTTGATGCAATGACTTAAAAGAATACGCGTTTAACCTAAATGTAGTCAACAGGGTTTACCAAATGAAATGATTTCGAGCCATCCGTCGACGAATCGTCGAAATGTCTAGGCTCACTACCGGAATTATCCTATAATTAGGCGTGGTAAAACCACACTGCGGTTTCCCTTAGACTTTGTTTACCATTTTATGTCACAAATCCGTACCTTGTTTTTCGGACGTTATTGCCTCGCTTTATGCTCACTGAAATATCCTTAATTGACCGTACGCGGGAATACGCCGAAACGTTGCTGCGTGCGCTGCCCGAAGAGCTGGTCTACCACAACCTCAAACACACCCTGCAAGTAGCGGAAGCAGCCGAACAGATTGGCAAACAGGCCGGTCTGAACCAGGAGGAGCTGGAAAACGCCATCATGGCCGCCTGGCTGCACGACATCGGGTACGCCCAAAAACGCCAGCAGCACGAAGCCGCCGGGGTTGACATGGCCCGGCCCTTTCTGGAAGAGCTGGGTCTGAGCGAAGAACGGATACGGGTGATCACCGACAGTGTGCTGGCTACCCAGTTACCGCAGAATCCGCACACCCGCGTGGCCGAAGTGGTTTGTGATGCTGATCTTTTTCACCTGAGTTCGGATCGTTTTTTTGAACGCAGTGAACTGATGCGGCAGGAGTTTAAGAATACAACCGGAAAGGTGGGCAAAAAGAAGTGGATGCTGGGGTCCATCACGCTCATGGAATGCCATCACTATTTCACAGACTATGGCAAAACCGTCCTGACGCCTTTAAAGGAGAAAAATCTGGAAAAAGCCCGTCGGAAGCTGGCTGAACTGGAAGCGGACGACGAGGGGAAAGAAGCGTCGCCCGCCGGAACCCGCCCGCCCGAAGACGAACCGAAAAAGCCCAAGCGGCCCGACCGGGGCATCGAAACCATGTTTCGGGTTACGTCACAGAACCACTTTCAGCTCAGCGCAATGGCCGACAACAAGGCCAACATCATGATCTCGGTTAACACCATCATTGTGTCCCTGATTGTCAGCATTCTCATTCGCAAGCTGGACGAGTGGCCGCAGTTGATTATTCCGACGGTTATGCTGACGATTAGTTGTTTAGCCGCCACCATTTTTGCCATTCTGGCGACCCGGCCCCACATCACGAGCGGACGGTTTTCAAAAGAAGATATTCATAACAAACAGGCAAATCTGCTGTTCTTTGGGAACTTCCACAAGATGGACCTGGTCGACTACGAATGGGGAATGCGGGAGATGATGAACGACGCCGATTTTCTGTACAGCAGCATGACCCGTGATATTTACTACCTCGGCAAAGTGTTGGGCAAAAAATACCGGTTGCTGCGCATTGCCTACACAATGTTTATGTTTGGCTTTGCGGCTTCGGTACTGGCGTTTGGCGTTGCCGCGTATTTCTTCCCAACCCGGTAATCAGGACAGTCGTGGGCGTGTGAAGAGTTCAGGGCGCTGGGAACGCTGTTAAATTTAAAAATCAATGATTAAAATATCCATCTGTTTACTGGCCTTGGCCGGTTTTTTAAGTGCTTGTGAGTCGAAAAAAACGCAGGCGGATCAGGTTGAAGAAACGGCCGAACGCCAGACCGTTCCCTACGATTTAAAGACGCCCGTCAAACGGTTTACGCTCCCGGATGAGCTGGAAGAAATCTCCGGACTGTCGTATTATAAACCAAACCAGTTGCTCTGCGTGCAGGACGAACTAGCGGTGGCGTACATCTACGATGTGAAGAAGGAGCAGATTGCCGACTCCTCCCTTTTTGGTAATTACGGCGATTTTGAAGGGATCGAGTGGGTTAAAGATGAAATTTATACCCTGAAAAGCAACGGCGATTTATACCACTTCAAGCCGTTTTCGAAGTCGATTGCGCGCATTCCCGGCAACCTGCCCGGCAAAACGGAAGTGGAAGGGCTGGCCTATGACCCCGAAAGCGACCGGCTGCTGATTGCGGTCAAAGAGGGCGGGAAAAAAAACGACAAAGTGATCTACATGTACGACCTGAAATCGAAAGTTCTTTTTCAGGGGATGATTCTGAAAGAGCAAGCACTGACGGAAGCGGGCATCGATCCGAAAAAATTCAAACCATCCGGGCTGGCGGTTCACCCGAAAACCGGCGATTTCTACCTCTTGACTTCCGTAGGCAAAAGGCTGGTGGTGGTCAACCGCAAGGGCCGGATTGTAGCCTCGGAACCCCTCGATTCAAAGCTGTTTCGCCAGCCTGAAGGCATTTGTTTTACCCCCGAAGGAACGCTCTACATTGCCAGTGAAGGCGACGGCAAGGCGGGTTACATCCTGGAGTTTGCCCACCAGCCCTGAGGGAAACGAATTCGCTTATGAAACGACTTTACCCGGCACTTTTCCTCTGCTTCCTGATTTCTCACGGGGTTTGGGCCCAGTCAAAACCGTACACACTATTTCTGCTGGGCGATGCCGGTGAGCCGCAGCCGGGGGGCGACGAGGTGCTGAAAACCGTTCAGCATCAGCTCCGGACCAGCGGGTCCAACAGCAGCATTATCTACCTGGGCGACAACATTTACCCACGCGGTATGCCGGATTCGGCCCACACCGACCGGGCTGACGCCGAACGGCGTATGCGCGATCAGCTGGCGATTCTGAACGGATTTAAAGGACGGGCTTTCGTGATTCCGGGCAACCACGACTGGCAGCAGGGCAAGCGCGAGGGCTGGCAGCGCGTCCGCCATCAGGAAGCTTTTGTAACCGCCCAACTGGGCCGTGACGATGTGTTTTTCCCGAAAGACGGCTGCCCCGGTCCGGTCGAAATTGCCCTGAATCCGGAACTGACGCTGGTGCTGATCGATACGCAGTGGTGGTTGCATCCGTGGGACAAACCCGCGGAAGAATCGGATTGCGAAGCCAAGGATTTGCCCTCGTTTCTGCTGCTGCTGGACGATGTGCTGGCGCGAAATCAGGACAAGAAAGTTGTGCTGGCGGGCCACCATCCGATGTACAGCCACGGCGAACACGGCGGTTACTTTACCTGGAAAGATCATCTGTTTCCGCTTACCGACATCAAACCGAACCTGTACATTCCCTTGCCGGTGATTGGCTCCATCTATCCGGGATACCGCTCGCTGCTGGGTAACATTCAGGACATTCCGCATCCGAAGTACAAGCTGCTCCGCAACGGCCTTGTGGCCCTGCTGAAAAAATACCGCAATGTGCTGTATGTCAACGGGCACGATCACAACGAACAACTCATCCTGCGCGATTCAACCTATTACCTGACCAGCGGCAGCGGCTCCAAGTCGGTGGCCGTCAAAAAGGGGCGGAACAGCTTGTTTGCGTCTTCCGCCAAAGGATTTGCCCGGCTGGATTTCGACGAAAAAGGACAAACCCGCATCCGGTTTATGGCTCCGGAGGGAGAAACTGGAAGGGTTTTGTACGAAACAACCATTCAGGTACCGGTTAAACCCAAACCGACTGCCGAGAACCCGGCGGTAGCCGTAGCGCAAACCACCCTCGCCAGTGCGCAGTACGAAGCCTCACCGTTGCACCGGCTGATGCTGGGCGACAACTACCGGAGCGTCTGGCGGGCTCCCGTTACGGTGCCGGTGCTGAACCTTCGGCAGGAAGCGGGCGGGCTGAAACCGTTGCAGCGGGGTGGGGGAATGCAGACGTTATCGTTGCGTTTGCGGGGCCACGACGGCAAGGAGTATGTTTTGCGGTCGGTGGAAAAGTACGCCGAAAACGCCGTTCCAGAATCATTCAGAAGCGGTTTTGTGAACGATCTGGTGCAGGATCAGATTTCGGCTTCGCACCCCTACGCGGCCCTGGTTATTCCGCGTTTGGCCGATGCTGCGGGCGTGTTTCACACCAACCCCAAACTGGTCATTGTTCCGGATGACTCGCTGCTCGGACCCTACCGCCGAGCCTTCGCCCGGACGCTGGCCTTGTTTGAAGAACGCGTGGATGGCAGTTACGAGAACACCGGCGAATTTGGCGGGACGAAGAAAATTTACAGCACCACCAAACTGCTCGACAAACTGGCCGACGATAACGACAACCGCGTTGACCAGCGGGCGGTGGTACGGGCGCGCTTGTTCGACTTGTGGCTGGGCGACTGGGACCGGCACGACGACCAGTGGCGGTGGGCCAGTTTCAAGAAAGGCAAAGGCGTGATCTTCAAGCCGATTCCGCGCGACCGCGATCAGGCTTTTTTCGTTAACATGGGCGTCATTCCGCGCATGGCCAGCCGTAAGTGGGCCATGCCGAAGTTTCAGGGTTTTTCCGCCACGATTCGGGACGTTCCGGGGCTGGCCTTCAATGCCCGTTATTTCGACCGGACGTTTCTGACCGAACCGTCGCTGGACGACTGGCTCCGCACGGCCGATTCGCTGTCCCGCCAACTAACGGATACCGTGATTGACGAAGCCCTGAAGCAGCTACCCGAAGCGACTTACCAGGAAACGGCGGCTGCCATCAGGACCAAGCTGCAAAGCCGACGGGCCGAACTGCCGCGCTACGCGGAGGAGTTGTACCGTTTTCTGGCCCGTTCGGTGGACGTAACGGGCAGCGAGAAACGGGAACGGTTTGTGGTTGAGCGGCAACCCGATGGCTCCATGACGGTAACGGTCTACAAACTCAAAAAAGAAGGCGATTCGGGGGATCAGCTCTACTGGCGCGTTTTCCAGCCGGCGGAAACCGACGAGGTCCGGCTGTACGGTTTTGGGGGCGACGACGAATTTGTGGTGCAGGGCGAAAGCCGAAAAAGCATCCTCCTGCGCATCATTGGCGGCAAGGGCCAGGACCGCATCACCGACCAGTCGAAAGTTTCGGGTATTTTCCGAAAAACGATTGTTTACGACACCAGGAAAACGGTAACCGAAACCGGCAATGAGACCCGGCTGCGGCTTTCCGGCAAACCGGCAATCAACGCGTACGACCGGAAGGCGTTTAAGTATGACGTGCTGCTTCCGCAGGTGTCGGTGCAGTACAACCCCGACGACGGCCTTTTTCTGGGCGGGGGCGTTCTCTACCGCAAGAACGGTTTCCGGAAAGAACCGTTTGCCCAGCAGCACCGGTTTGTGGCCAACCACGCCTTTGCCACCGACGCTTTCAACTTCAATTACGACGGTCTTTTTACGGATTTAATCGGGCGGGCGGACCTGCGGCTGGATGCCGACATTCAGGCTCCCAACTACGTCTATAACTTTTTTGGGTTGGGCAACCGGACGGTTTTCGACAAATCGAAGGGTATTTCGTACTACCGTACCCGGTTTGAAAACATCGCGCTGGGCGCTTTTCTGGAGCATAAGGTCGGCAACATGCGGCTGTTTTACGGTCCGGCGGTCGAGAGCATTGAAGTGGAAGAAAACCAGCAACGGTTCATCGGTGAATTCGCTAGCCGCCAACCCGACGGACAAAATCTGTTTGAACGCCGGTGGTACGCGGGCCTGAAAGCGGGTTTTCTGATTGATAACCGGGACGACCGGGTGGTGCCCTCGCGCGGCATTTACTGGCGAACCGAGTTGCGGGCCTACGAAGGAATTTCGAACCTGGCCCGGAGTCTGACCCGCCTGCAGTCCGACCTGGCCTTCTACGCGAGTCTGCGGCTGCCCACCACGCTGACCATTGCCACGCGGTTGGGCGGGGGCATCAACTTCACGGATTTTGAGTTCTTCCAGGCCAACACGCTCGGCGGCTTGTCGAACCTGCGGGGGTACCGGCGCACGCGGTTTGCCGGTCAAAGCACACTTTACAACAATACCGAATTGCGGTTGAAAGTCGCCACCCTTCGGACGTACCTGTTCCCCGCTTACCTGGGGCTGCTGGCGTTCAACGACGTCGGGCGGGTTTGGGTGAAGGGCGAGAACTCGCGGCACTGGCACCACGGCTACGGCGGGGGCGTCTGGCTGTCGCCGTACCGGCAAACCGTGATTTCGCTGCTGTACGCAATGTCAGAAGAGGAAAAACTGCCGCTGCTGCGGGTCGGTTTTCTGTTCTAGCTCAGGACAGTTTGTAGAGTTCTACGCCCGCTTCCATGCCCTTCACATCCACCACGCCAAGCTGTTCGGTCAGGGCGGGGTGAAAGTCGGAGAGCTCGTTGATCACGTCCTGCGAAACCAGCATGTTGGTACCGTATTCCTTGTTCAACTGTTCGATCCGGGCGGCCAGAATAACCACCGTGCCCGTAATGGAAAACTGCTGGCGGGTTTCGGTTCCGATGTTGCCAATGACGGCATCGCCCACGTGGACGCCAATGCCGACGCTGGTGGGAATAATCCGGTCTTCCAGGACGGCTTTCTTGATTTCGGCGATGATCTCCAGTCCGGCCTTGACGGCATTTTCGGCGGGATTACGGAGCGGTATCGGCGCCCCGAACGTAATCATGCAGCCATCGCCCAGAAACTGATTGACCACTCCACCGTGGCGGTTGACGATCTCGACAATGATGCTGAAAAAAGCGTTCTGGTAGGTCACAACCTCGTCGGCGGTGTGTTTGTCGGCGTATTTGGTAAAGTTCCGGATGTCGAGAAACAGCACGCTGACCTTCATGTGCTGGCTTTTGAGCATCCCTTTTTCCTTGATGATCAGGTCCGCAATTTCCGGGGAGACCTGCTGGCCGAAAAACGTGATCAGCTGATTCTGCGTCTCGCTCCGTTCGATGGAGCTTTTGATGCTGATCTGAATCTGCCGCGAAACGTAACCGGCGCAAACTCCGCACAGCAGAAAGATAACCGATTTGACAATGTAAGCAAACGACGTGGTCAGGTAAAGGCTAAACGAGCCCGCCAGCGTCGACGGTTCTTCCAGGAGGTAAACGCTCAGGAGCAAAAACTCGACGCAGGCAATCAGACCCGTGTAAAACGAAATCCAGAAGTTGAGCCGGAGGGTGGAGAGAATGATGAAAAAGTAGTACAGCGTTGTCAGGGGCGACAGCATGACCAGAATCGGATGGTCGAACTTATCCGAAAGCAGGTACAGCAGCAGCGTCAGGGCCGAAATTTCGAAGGTGGCATTGAGGTACTTGGCCAACTGGGGGATGGTAAATCCTTTCTGCGCCCAGATCCGAAACATGTTCCACATGTTCAGCTCATAAAGCGACATAAAGACCAGAAAAGGCAGAACCACCCGCATAATTTCATTCCTGGCCTGCTGGGGGTACGAATCGAGGGGCAGAGTCAGGTAGAAAAATAATGAAAGGAGCAGCCCGACAACAAAAACGCCCGACAGCAAGCCCGCCCGTTGTTTTTCGCGCCGAAGATTTTCCTGGGAAAAAGTAAGGTTAAAGTAGGGACTGATATCCGCCTGTTCCTGCCGGTGGTAAATAAACGTCATAGCGCCACATTTCGTATTTTGCTTACTAGACAATACCACCGGCAAATAAATTCCATTTCCGATAAACTACCTAACGCAAGCCAACGAAGCAGCAATTACAGGGAGTGAACCGGCAAACGAGGCAGTTGAAAAAATCAACACCCGCGGTCGTTGCTCCCGTGAGCCGTCGAGACAAAAAGAACCGGGAGCCTCCCATAAATAAAGACGCTCCGACAACGAGCCGGTGAATGAGAAGGTACCCATTGAAACGCCGGAATCCGTTTTTGGAATAGGCGATGCGGAAACGAATACGTCGGTATTCAAACCCTTGATAATTAAGCAGTTTTTTGCTATCTATACCGCATCATCTCACTTTCTCTTACCATGAAAAACTGTTGCCAATCCATCCGACGCTGGGCGTTCACCGCCGGGCTGGTGGTGAGTACCCTGACCGTGACGACTGCCCAGGAAAAACCGGCGGCAGTGGCCTTACCCGAGGGGGTAACGAAAGTTGCCTCCGTTGAAGGAATTACGGAGTACCAGCTCAAAAACGGTCTGCGGGTGCTGCTGTTCCCGGACCCGTCGAAACCCACCGTAACCGTTAATATTACGTATCTGGTGGGCTCGCGTCACGAAGGTTATGGCGAATCGGGGATGGCGCACCTGCTCGAACACCTGGTGTTTAAAGGCTCCGCCAAGCACAAAAACATCATGCAGGAACTGACCGAACACGGCACCTGGCCTAACGGTACGACCTGGTACGACCGCACCAACTACTTCGAGACGTTCTCGGCCACGGACGAAAACCTGACGTGGGCGCTGGACCTCGAATCGGACCGGATGGTCAACTCGTTCATCGACAAAAAGGACCTCGACAAGGAGTTTACCGTGGTGCGCAACGAATTTGAAATTGGCGAGAACTCCCCGCAGTCAGTGCTGATGGAGCGGGTGTTGTCGTCGGCCTACCTCTGGCACAACTACGGCAAATCGACCATCGGCTCGAAAGAGGACATTGAGCGCGTACCGATTGAGAACCTCAAGGCGTTTTACCAGAAATATTACCAGCCCGATAACGCCGTCCTGGTGGTGGCGGGCAAGTTTGATGAATCGAAAACGCTCGGCTGGGTGAATCAGTATTTCGGCCCCATTCCGAAGCCGACGCGCCAGCTGTCCAAAACCTATTCGGTCGAGCCGACGCAGGATGGTGAACGGTCGGCCGCGCTCCGGCGGGTGGGCGACACACAGGGGGTAGCCGTGGTTTACCACACGCCCCCCGGCTCGCATCCCGACTATGCCGTCCTGGACGTGTTGATGGATGTGCTCGTCAACGAACCCAGCGGACGGCTGTATAAATCCCTGGTCGAGAAGAAAAAAGCCGCCATGCAATGGGGCTGGACGCCCGCCCTGCACGATCCCGGCTTTGCCTACTTCTACGCCGAGCTGCGCAAGGATCAGTCGCTCGACTCGGCCCGCACGGCCATGCTGGCGACGCTCGACGAGGTGAGCAGTCAGGCACCCACCGCTGAAGAAGTGGATCGGGCCAAAACCAAGCTGCTCAAGGATATTGAACTGCTGTTTAAAAATACCGACCGCGTGGGGCTGCAACTGAGTGAGTGGATGGCCGCCGGGGATTGGCGACTCGTGTTTCTGTACCGCGACGCCATCCGGAAGGTGCGCCCCGACGATGTGCTGCGGGTCGCCCAGGCCTATTTCAAGCCAAGCAACCGCACGGTGGGCTTGTTTATACCCGAGCAGAAGCCCGACCGGGCCGAGATACCGGACGCGCCGGACGTAATGGCGCTGGTTAAAGATTATAAAGGCGAAGAGGCCGTGGCGGCCGGGGAAGCCTTCGACGTGTCGCCGGCCAACATCGACGCCCGGACCAAGCGCGGCAAGGAGGCTAACGGTCTGAAATGGGCGCTGCTGCCCAAAAGCACGCGGGGCAATTCGGTAAACGCGCAGATCCAATTGCGCTACGGCGACGCAAAAAGTTTGACCAACAAGGCCACGGTGGCCAGCCTGACCGCTTCCATGCTGGAGCGGGGCACCAAAACCCGTTCGTACCAGCAGATCAAAGACGAACTGGATAAGCTGAAAGCCCGGGTGTACGTGTATGGCTACGGCCAATCGGCGAGTGTACAGATCGAAACTTCAAAAGACAACCTGCCGGCGGTGATGCGGGTCGTGACCGACTACCTCAAGAATCCGGTTTTTCCCCAGGACGAACTGGATAAATTGAAACAGGAGCAACTGGCGTATCTGGAAGCCCAGAAGCAAGAACCGCAAGCCATCGCCAACAACACCAGCGAGCGCATCATCCGGCCCTATCCGAAAGGCCACCCGTACTACACCATGACGTTTGATGAGGAAATTGCCGCCATCAACGCCGTGACGCTCGACGAGGTGAAGGCATTTTACAGGGATTTTTACGGTACCCAGAGTGCTACCGTGGCCGTAGTGGGCGCTTTTGACGAAAACGCCATGCGCAAAACACTGACCGAGGACCTGGGCAACTGGAAAGCCGCCAAGGCCTATACCCGGATTCCCGGATCGCTGTTTGCGGAAGTAAAACCGCAGACGCAGGCGATTCAGACCGATGACAAAACGTCGGCGGTATTTTCGGGGGGCATGGTGTTGCCCGTGCGGGACGATGATCCGGATTACCCCGCGCTGGCAATGGCCAACTACATTCTGGGCGAAGGCATGCTGAATTCTAGGCTGGCCGACCGCATCCGGGTGAAAGACGGGTTGAGTTACGGCGTTGGCTCCTACGTCTGGGCCGGTGAGGAAGAACGGGTGGGCGGCTTTGGTTCGTATGCCATCTTCAACCCCGAAAATGGCGAGAAGTTTGACAAAGCCTTTAAAGAGGAAGTGGAACGCCTGCGAAAAGACGGCGTAACGGCCGACGAGGTAAAGGCAACCAAATCGGCCATGTTACAGGAACGCCAACTGGCCCGGGCGCAGGATGCCGCTCTGGCAAGCATGTGGGCGCGGTATCTGTCGAAGAAAGACGGGCGCAGCTTCGCTTACGACGGCGATCTGGACAAGAAAATTGCCGCCCTGACGCCCGAGCAGGTCAATACCGCCATTCGCAAATACATTGATTACACCAAAATGACCCTTATCAAAGCCGGTGATTTTGCCAAAGCCGCCAAAAAGGGAAAGGCAGATCAGCAACCACCCGCCGCCCTGGGGGGCGGCAGCAAAAATTGATCGGCCGCTTCAGTACACAAAAGCCGGGACCCGCGGGTCCCGGCTTTTGTATTTTCCAGGATACCATAAACAGTCAAGTGCCGAGCGCCCGTTTCAGAACCCCGCCCACAAAACTACCCACGAACGTCAGGCCGATGCAGCCGTACAGGCTAAATAACTCCAGTTCCCGGTCACCCCCGTTCCGGGGAGGGTTAGCAAAAACGAAATACCCAATCAACAGGGTCGCCACCTGGAGAATGGCCAGCAGCCAGCCTTTGCGGGGCTGGGCAAAGCCAATGGCTGCGGCCGAAATAGCGGCCAGCAGATACGGCCAGTGAACCACATCCGTTTCTTTGATGACATAAAGCAGCACTAGGCTGTTGATCAGAATAAAGACACCGTTCACCAGCAGCTTCCGGTCGAAAAAAGGGTCGTTGGGTCTGACAAGGCCAGCCACGGTTTGCTGTGACTGGGCCAGGGCCTGCGCCCGTTCCAAATCCTGCTGCGCCGACTGCGGCTGGTTGAGTTGCCGGAAGGCAAGCCCGCGCCAGTGAAAAGGCTCGGCCAGGTTGCCGTGCGAGTGAAAAACCGCTTTGTCGAACTCCTGAAAAGCGGCTTCAGAGGCCTGCTGTTCATACAGAATCTGCCCCGTTTCCAGGTGCAGGTCCACCACCGTATCGTCGTAACCCAGTCCGGTTTTCAAATCATCCAGCGCTTTCGAGGTCTTGCCCAGACGGCGCAGGCAGCGGGCCCGGTAGAGGTAGGCAACGCTCGACGACGGTTTGGTGCGTATCCATTCGTCGAAGTAAGAAAAAGCGGCTTCGTACTGCTGATTATCAAACAGTTCAATACCGGCTCGCATCTGGTCGCGTTCTTTTTCCGACTTCGTGCGTAAATCCGCGTAGTACCGCAGGTAGATAATGTAACTTATAACGGCGGCCGTAACTAAAATTTCCATACTGCATCAACAAACTTTTCTCCATCCCGTTGCCATCCGGTTTGCATCTGGACCTGAATCAGGGCGCAAGTTATTATTCGGCGTCACGCAAAGGAAATCCATCCGTTAAGAAAATTTGAATGGTAATAATTATTTTTTTAATAAATAAAGTGCTAAAACTTTTTTGTTTAAAGGATTAAGCATAGTTTTGGTTGCAATAAACAACAAATCAGCACTAAAAAATCTACGGTAATGACTGCTACCTTTTTACCACAAGGCTCATGAGCGTCCCCCCAACACCGGGAAGAAGCCCATCCGAATGAATCAGCTGACGACTGACGGTCAAAAAACAGATCCATTTTTACCGGTTCGTCAAATCCGGCTGAGTAATCCTATCCATTCTTGTTCCTTGAGAAAATAGCCGCCTGAATCCCCACTTTGGGTTCTATGGTTATTTGGTAAAGCAGCTTAATCGTTTAAGCAAAGTTTTAATTATTCGTTTATAATCAAATCTACCATGAAAAACCGCCTATGTTTCTTCGTATGAAAAAGCTTTCTAATGCCGCCCGGCCGGGTGATCGCGACGGCCCCGCCCAGGGGTTCCCGACTGATTCATGTAACCTAGTCTGTTCACTTGCCTGATTTTCTCACAAAAACCCTTTTCAGTTATGGTTAAATCTTTAAATTTCCTCCTTTTCCTTCTGCTTCTGGGGCCTGGGTATCTCCTCGCGCAGACCAACCGGGTGACCGGCCAAGTAACGGGACCCGATAACCAGGGACTGCCCGGTGTAAACGTCCAGGTTAGTGGTACCACCGTCGGGACATCAACCGACGTTTCGGGCAAATTTTCGCTCAACGCCGCCAGCACTGCGTCACTGGTTTTTTCCAACATCGGTTACGTCAGCCAAACCATCCCGGTCAACGGCCGTTCGGTCGTCAATGTTCAACTGGTCGAAGATCAGAAAACGCTGAATGAAGTCGTGGTGGTGGGGTACGGAACGCAGCGCAAAACGGATGTGACCGGGGCTTTAACGGCCATCTCTACCAAAGAATTTGCCGAACAACCGGTGACCCGTCTGGATCAGGTTTTACAGGGCCGGGCAGCGGGCGTGCAGGTAACCCAGACCAACGGCGCCCCCGGTGGCGACGCCCGCATCCGGATTCGGGGGGCCAACTCCGTGCTGGGCAACAACAACCCCCTGTATATTGTCGATGGATTCGTGGGGGCCGACTTCAACTTTGTCAATCCCAACGACATTGAGACGATTCAGATTCTGAAAGATGCCGCTTCAACGTCGATCTACGGAAGCCGGGGGGCCAATGGCGTGGTGATCATCACAACCAAAAAAGGAGCAAGAGGGCTGAAAGTAAATTACGAAGGCCAGTACGGTATTTCGCAGAACATCAAACGGTACGACGTGCTGCCGGCGGGCGAGTTTGCCGAAATCGTGAACGCCCGCGCCACGGCAACCGGTTCGAACCTGCCGTTTACCGCCGACCAGATTGCGCAGTTTAAACAAAACGGCGGAACCGACTGGCAGAGCCTGGTTTTCCGGACCGGGACCGGCCAGCAGCACCAGGTGACGCTATCGGGCGGGGGCGAAAAAACGACATTCCTGATTTCGGGCAACTACCTGAATCAGAACGGTATCGTCAACAACAGCGGTTTCAAACGCTACATTCTGCGCACAAACCTGAACACGCAGGTTAACGACGATCTCTCGTTCCGGCTGAATCTGTGGGGAACGCGTTCGCAGAACCACAACACCCTCGACGGGGGCGCCATTGTGCAGGCGCTGGCTTGGGCGCCAACTACACCGGCTTACGGCGCTGACGGCCAGCCCACGTTTACGGACCCCATCGGGTCGGTCTACCGCAACCCGTTGGATTATTTGTACGATCAGTCCATCGACGCCAACCGGTCGAGCATCAACCTGAACGGGGGCCTGAACTACAAGCTGCCCATCAAAGGACTTTCGGTTGATTTGCAGTATGCCATCAACTACCTGAACGCGCAGAACCTGAACTTCACGGGCAAGCGGCTGTCCAACAACGTGCCGAATGCCAGCCGGTATTCATCGGAACAGATCACGCTGCAAAACACCAACACGCTGAATTACGATCTGAAAGTGGGCGACCACTCGATCAATGCCGTGGCCGTGCTGGAGACGCAGCAATTCACGGATCGGAATTTCAACGCGAGTGCTTCCGGATTGCGGTTTCCGCAGTTGGGCTACGACAACATTGGCGGCAATACCGCAGCTACGGTATCGTCGGGCTACCAGAAATGGACACTGCTCTCGCTGCTGGGTCGCGTCAACTACGGCTACAAGGATCGTTACCTAGTCACGGCTGCGGTTCGGCGGGATGGCTCATCGAAGTTCAGCGAGGCCAATCGCTACAGCCTTTTCCCGTCGGTGGCCCTGGGCTGGCGGTTGGCGGAAGAAGAGTTTATCAAGAACCTCAACGTTTTCAGCAACCTGAAACTGCGGGGGAGTTGGGGGATGACGGGTAGCCAGGCCATCAACCCGTACGCAACCTTGTCGACCTACGGAACAACCAACGTGGGCTTCAACAACACGGCGGCAACGGCGGGCGTAATTCTGGGCAACCCCGGCAACCCGGACCTCAAGTGGGAAACTACCCGGCAGGTGGATGTGGGGCTGGAAATGGAATTCTGGAACGGGCGGCTGCGGATTGAAGCCGATTATTTCAAGAAAAACACGACCGATCTGCTGCTGAACGTGGCCATTCCGAGCTACGCCGGGGGCGGTACCCAAACCCGCAACGTGGGCGAGGTTGAAAACAAAGGGTTTGAATTCTCGATCGGCGGAACACCCATCGACAAGGGGGGCGTACGCTGGGAAACGAACCTGAACTTTTCGACGCTGCAAAACCGCGTTATTAGCCTGGGTAACCTGCCCCGGTTGGGCACCGGTACGGGCGTGGGGGGCGGTATGTCGACCACCAACGAGTTTATGCTGATGCCGGGTGAACCGATGGGTTCGTACTGGGGACTGCGGTACCTGGGCACCTTCAAGCCGGGCGAAGCCGATCTGGCCGCCCGCTACGGCCGCGTTCCGGGTGATCCGCGCTACGAAGATTTAAACGGCGACAACTCAATCACCACCGACGATTTTCAGGTCATTGGTCGGGCGTTCCCGAAAGCCACCGGGGGCTGGAACAACACCGTTTCCTACAAGGGGTTAACGCTGAACGTCTTCTTCAACGGGGTGTTTGGCGTCGATAAGCTCAACTACACGCGGGCGGCTGCCTTGTCGGGTTCGGGCGATGCCCGGCAGTTCATTTTGTCGGAGATCCGCGACTATTACCGTCCGGGCAACGAAACCTCCGACATTCCGGCGTTTACCAGAACGTACCAGCCGTTTACCCAGTCGAGCCGCTTTCTGGAGAATGGCTCCTTCGTTCGGTTGAAAAACGTCAGCCTTGCGTACAACGTGCCGAATAATTTCCTCCGTAATAAAGCCAATGTCCGGGTATTCTTCAGCGCGACCAACCTGCTGACGATTACCCAGTACAAAGGTCCGGATCCGGAGTCGGCGCGCGTGGGTTCGGGAACGGACACGGCCATCGGTATTGACTACGGGTCGTACCCCAACTCCAAAACGTATACGTTTGGCTTAAACCTCGGCTTCTAACCTCTTTCGACCATCCATGAAAAAGTTACTGCTATTTTCCCTCGTAGCCATGCTGGGAGCGGGCTGCAAAAATTACCTGGAAGAAGACACCAACGGGTTGCTCTACGGCCCCAACGTATTGTCCACGCAGGACGGCCTGGAATCGGCCCTGACCGGGGCTTACCGCGGGCTAGCCAACCAATGGGGCTACGGTTTTATTCACCCCTCGGCCAATGCGGCCACGCTCGGGAGCGACGACGTAACGACCCACCCCGCCAGCAACAAAGCCGACTGGCGCGAGTTCGACCAGTTTAACGTCTCGACCACCAACCAGCGGTCGGGGGCCGTCTACAACGGTTGTTACAAAGCCATTCAGGGCGCCAACAACGTCATTAACAACTACAGCAAAACCGTTGGCACCAAAGCGACCATCGACATCATTGCCGGGGAAGCACACTTTATCCGGGCATTCTCCTACTACTGGCTGACCCGATTTTACGGCAACATTCCGCTGGTGACGGCGGGTGAATACTCGGCAGATCTGCTGACGATCAAGAAATCAACCCCGGCCGAAGTGTACGCCCTGATTGTCGACGATCTGAAAAAAGCGGAAACCCTGCTGCCCAACACCCGGCGCGATCCGGGTCGGCCCAACGTGGGTTCGGCCAAGGCGTTTCTGGCCGATGTGTACCTGACCATGGCGGGCTGGCCCCTCAAGCAAGCCGACAAGTACGACCTGGCCGCAGCGAAGGCGAAAGAGGTAATCGACAACCGGGCTACGTACGGATTTGCCCTAATGCCAACCTTTGCCGCCGTTTTTGAAAACGATCCGGGGGTGGCCATCCTTCCGGAATCGGTGTTTCAGATCAGCGGGTTTACGGGCGGCAGCGGTACGGCCAACGCCACCTATGGCAACACGACCATGCCCGGGGAAGAAGGCGGCTGGGACGATATGTTTGCCGAGCTTAATTTCTTCAACAGCTTTCCGGCAGGTCCCCGCAAAGACGCTACCTTCCGGACGCAATTCGGCCTGGGCGCCACCAAAATTCCCTGGCAGCAGAGCCTGACCAAGCACCCGTACTACCAGAAATGGTATATTAAGGGCAACATTGTAACGTCCAGCATTTCGTTGCCGTCGGTGATGATGCGGTATCCGCACGTGCTGACCATTTACGCCGAAGCCAAAGCCCGCGGAACGGGCGGTCCGGACCAGGCGGCTTACGATGCGCTGAACCAGGTTCGGTCGCGGGGGCTCCCGACGGGCGCCAAGCCACTGACCCTGGCCGACGGTCTGACGGCGACCCAGTTTGCCGACGCCGTGGTTCAGGAGCGGGCCTGGGAGTTTGCCTGTGAGCGCACCCGCTGGTTCGATCTGGTTCGGCTGGAGCGGGTGGAAGCCGCCAACGCCAACAAGAGCCCGGACGATCTTCAGCCGATCAAGGCCATTACGAAAGCTAATTACTGGTTTCCGTTACCGTATTCGGATACATCCATTAACCCGAACCTAAATCAATAACTGCGTAGAAACAGGTTCCTTTTAGCCCTCCCTTCGACAGAAGGGAGGGCTTTTTTTATGGGATTGCAAAAACCAGTACGTCCCAGCGCAGAAGCTTTTACTCCCCGGCGGACCATTGCCTCATTTCTGATTCCGGGCGAACCGGTTCAAAGTCAAAAACGGGTTGATGACGTTTCTTCCTTGATACGAGTTCGTTATCTGCCGTTTGTGGGTATTGCCATACTTTTTAGGAAATATTTCACATGACGAAAAAACAATCTGTCCGGGGCGTGTCTTTTTTCAAATAGGCACAACTGCATTGACCAACGACGGCCCGGAACCGTCGTCGGCCTATGTTCTTTCATTTGTCTGAATAATTTAACCTTTCGATTTTTTATGGAAAACCGATGTGTACCCTTAACCGTCCTCTGGATGGGGTTAAGCCTGTACAGCGTTGCCCAATCCCCGACGGCACCCCTGCTGGCGGCCAAATCCCGAGGAACTGCTTCATCACTACTTTCACCATTCCGGCCGGGATCAGCGAATCAGGTCGCCGTAAAACGTGTTACCGGTCAGGTTGTAGACGAAAACAACGCCCCCCTGCCGGGTGCGTCGATCATTGAAAAAGGGACCCAGAACGGAACGACCACTGACGCGGATGGCAATTTTGCCCTGAACGTGGCCGATGAGGCTACCACCCTGACGGTATCGAGTGTGGGCTACGTGACGCAGGACGTACCCCTTGCCAACCAGACTACCATCACCATCAAGCTGGTACCCGACAACCTGACCCTGAACGAGGTTGTCGTTATTGGGTACCAGACCGTCCGCAAGCGGGACGTGACCGGGGCCAACGACGTGATCAGCCCCGAACAGGCCAACCGGGTAACCGCCAACTCCCTGGCCGAATCCATTCAGGGCTTATCGCCGGGGGTAACCGTCCGGAACACCGGCGTTCCCGGCCAGCAGGCTTCCGTCCAGATTCGCGGGGTGGCCAGCTTCCTGAATACCGATCCGCTGTACGTCATCGACGGCATGATTGCCGACGCGAACGTTACCATCAACAACGACGATATTGAGTCCATTCAGGTCCTGAAAGACGCGTCGGCGGCCGCCATTTACGGGTCGCGGGCGGCCAACGGGGTCATTATTATTACTACCAAGCAGGGCAAGGAAGGCCCGACCCGGGTGTCGTTTTCGGCTAAGTACGGGGTGCAGAATGCCTACAAACGCTGGGATGTGATGGATGCGTCGGGCTTTGCGGCTTTGCAGCGGCAGCAATACGAAAACTCCGCCCAGGCGCCCCCCACCAGCGTTGCCACCGGGACGTTCAACCCAAACATCAATACCGACTGGCAGGACCAGGTTCTGCGCACCGGTAGTTTGCAGGACTACAACCTGACGCTGTCCGGGGGCACCAAAACCGGTTCCTACCTTGTTTCGGGAAGTTATTTTAAAAATGCCGGTTACGTCATCGGCAGCGACTTCGACCGGGCCAGTCTGCGCATCAACACCCGGAGCGAGCTGGGGCGCTTCACGGTGGGCGAGAATCTGGTCCTGACCAATTCAAACATTCAGAATTTTCCGGGGGGCAATCCGATTTACGACATGGTCCAGATGCTGCCCGTTATTCCGGTGCAGGACCCGCGCTACGCCAACGCCACCAACCCGCTGGGCTTCGGGATCGGAACTTATCCCGATGCGGTGACGTATGCCTTCAACCCGGTAGCGGTTCGCAACCTGGCGAGCAACCGGAGCAATTTCGCCAAAGCCGTCGGGAACGCCTATCTGGATTTCAAATTCGCCGACTGGCTGACCTACCGCTTCAACGCCGGTCTGGAAGTGAGCTTCGACTACAACCAGAACCTGCGCCGGATCGGCGTTTATCAGTACAATGCCGCCGTGGTGCCCAGTTCGGTCGGGGAGGACCGGTCGCGGTACTACAGCCTGCTGTTTGAGCACACGATCAACTTCAACCGAACCTTCGGCAAGCACAGCGTCAACGGGGTGCTTGGCGTTAGCCAGCAAACGGCCCGGCGCGACAACACGGGCGGGTCGCGGACCAACCTGGCTACCTCGGGCGGGCAGTATTTCCCGACCATCAATGCGGCCACGGGAATTTCCAATTCGGCCGGTGGCACCCCAGCCCATTACACCATCCTGGGGTACCTGGGCCGGGTCAACTACGCCTACAACGACACTTACCTGCTGACGCTGACGGGTCGCGTCGATCAGGATTCCCGGTTTGGCTCCAACTACCGAACCGGCTTTTTCCCGTCGGTGGCCGGAGCCTGGCGCATCAGTCAGGAGAAGTTTTTCAGCGTCCCCTGGGTTTCCGACCTAAAAGTGAGCGCGTCCTACGGGAAGCTGGGCATCGTGGTACCAACGCTGGGTTCGTTTCCGTACACGGCTTTTATCAACAGCAACCCCCGCGCCATTTTCGGTCCCGACCAAACGCCGAACGTGGGGGCGTATCAGGCCCAGCTTGCCAACCCCGACCTGCGCTGGGAAGAGCGGTTGTCGCAGAACTACGGGGTAACGGCCAGTTTTCTGAACAACCGCATCACGGCGGAGGTCAACTACTACAACACGCTGTCGTCGGATGCCCTGCTGAACCTGCCGGTTCCGGGCTACCTGGGAAACCTTCAGGGCAACCCATACGTGAACACCGCGTCGATTCGCAACCAGGGGGTTGAATTGGCCGTCACGTACCGCAACAACGAACACGCCCTGAAATGGGATGTGTCGGGCAACCTGACGACGATCAAAAACCGGGTTGAAAATGTTGGTAATCAGGGGCAGGACATCAATTACATCCAGAGCGGCAACACCCGTTCGCAGGTCGGTCGGCCGGTGGGGCAGTGGTACGTGCTCAAAACAAACGGAATCTTCCAGACGCAGGAAGAGATCAACAATTACAGAGGTTCGAACGGTAATCTGATTCAGCCGAACGCCCAACCCGGAGACATCCGGTACGTCGATACCAACGGCGACGGCCAGATTACCCAGAACGACGACCGGCAGTTTGTGAGTTCGCCCTGGCCGAAACTCCAGGCCGGTGCCCAGGTGAATGCCAGTTACAACCAGTTTAGCCTGAACCTGCAATTTGTGGGCGTATTTGGATATACGGTTTACAACGGTGTGCGCCGGGCGCTGGACAGCTACCAGAATACCAACTTCCGGGCGGACGTGAACCCGTGGACACCGACCAACACAAATACCGATGACCCGCGCATTGCTCTGGAAGCCACGCCAAATCCCAATGTCTACAATCCGCAAGGAATAATTTCCAACAACTTTGGCTATACCGACCGCTGGCTGGAAAGCGCGTCGTACGTCCGGCTGCGGAATGTGGAAATCGGCTACACGTTGCCGAAAACGCTGCTTTCCCGCATCAAGGTGCGCAACGCCCGGGCGTACATCAGCGGCCAGAATATTTTTACCGTCACCGGCTATTCGGGCATGGACCCGGACATTACGGGGATCAATATTCAGGAACGGGGTGTCGACGACGGGCACTGGCCCTCACCCCGCGTCATTTCGCTGGGCCTCTCGGGTGAATTTTAACCAAAACGCATTCTCATCATGAAAAAAATACTGATCTGTCTGGGGCTGGCGGCCACCTCACTGCTGACAGCCTGCGACCGAAACCTGGATATTCTCAACCCCAACCAGCTAACCAGCGAATCATTCTGGAAGAGCGAAGCCGATGCACTAGCGGGCGTCAACTCCGTTTACAGTACCCTGCACCGGGGCGGCATTTCGCGCTGGATGCCGTTCTACTACATTATTCGCTCCGACGAAGGACGCAGCCAGAGCCCAGCGACGGACATTGTCAACAACATGGACCAGTTCTTGATCACGGATTACAATTACGGCAATGCCGTGGGTGTCTGGCAAGACAATTACATCGGCGTCAACCGGGCTAATCAGGTCATCACCAACGTGCCCAACATTCCGATGGACGAAACCCTGAGGCAGCGCTACATCGGGGAAGCGAAGTTTTTTCGCGGGCTGTTTTATTATCACCTCGTGACGCTGTTCGGCAATGTGCCCCTGGTTCTGGAACCGACGGTGGTGGGTGACCGACCGGCTTCGGCTACCATCGCGCAGATCTGGGCGCAGATTGAAAAAGACCTGACGGAAGCCGCTGCGGTGCTTCCGACTTCCTACACCGGCGCCGAACTGGGCCGCATTACAAAAGGAGCGGCTTATGCCCTGCTGGCCAAAGCTCAGATGCAGCAGCAGAAATACAACGAAGCCCTGACGCCGTTGCAATGGCTGACCGAGGGCGAGGGCCGGACCATCTATTCCCTGATGCCCAACTACCGCGACAATTTTCTGATTTCGACCGAAAACAACCGGGAGTCGGTATTTGAATGGCAGTTTCAGGTCAACCCGGCCGAAGGAACCGATGATGACAGCGAGACGCCGAACCACAACTACGGTACGTCGCTGGCCCAGTTTTTTGGTCCTTCGGGTGTTGGCTGGTCGGACGGTGAAGCAAACCGCTGGCCTATCTACGAATTTTACGAAAGAACGACCACCGGCGCCCGCGACCCCCGGCTGGAAGCGTCGTTCCTGTTTGACTCAACCGACGTGCGCGGCCCGGCCTTTACCCAGATTTACGGCCAGACGTTTCTGCAACGGTATGGGACCAACAACAAACGGGTGTGGTTCCGCAAATTTCAGAATGATCACTGGCGAAACAACGAAGATTACCGCTCGCCCAACAATTGGCGGTATATCCGGTACGCGGATGTGCTGCTGATGTACGCCGAAGCCCTCAACGCAACCGGCAAAACCGCCCAGGCGTATCCGTTTGTGGACCGGGTTCGGCAGCGGGCCGGTTTGCCAACGCTGACGGCCACCCGACCCGGCCTGACGCAGGCTCAATTCCTAGGCCAGCTCAAACACGAGCGCGTGACGGAACTGTCGGGCGAAGGCCACCGCTGGAACGATCTGGCCCGCTGGGGCGATCTTGGGCCGCAACTGGCAACGCGCGACCCGGCTTTTTCTACCTTTGTAAAGGGGAAAAGCGAGTTGCTGCCCATTCCGCAGCTTGATCTCGACCTGAACCCCAACCTGACACAGAACCCGAATTATTAAGACCAAATGACGCCGGCGCCAACGGAGGAGAATTTTTCCGTTGGCGCCGGCGTTTCCGAACCATGAAAAATTGCCTGATTCTGCTGTTGTTATTCGCCATCGGTTGTAAGTCCAAGGAAGAATCCTCGACGCCAACACCCCCGCCCGTTACGCCGGTTGATACGGTGGGCAAATTTAGAAATCCCATTCTGTCGTCCGCGCCGGACCCGTGGGTAATCAACAAAGACGGGTTTTATTACGTCATGCACACAACCGGGAACAACCTGCGCATCTACAAAACCCGGAACATCAGCCGCCTGGCTTCGGCCACGCCGGTGACGGTCTGGACGCCCCCCGCCACCGGCCCCAATAACCGCGACATCTGGGCCCCCGAGCTCCACCACATCAACGGGAAGTGGTACATCTATTATGCCGCCGACAACAACGGCGTTGATGCCACGCACCGCATGTTTGTGCTCGAAAACGCGTCCGCCGATCCGACGACCGGCACCTGGATCGACCGGGGGCAGTTGAACCTGCCCGAAAACAAATGGGCCATCGACGGCACGGTGGTGCGGCTCAACGGTCAACTGGTTTATGCCTGGTCGGGCTGGGAAAACGATTTGGGTGGATCACAAAATATATACATTTGCAAACTGACCAACCCGTATACGGCGGAAGGGTCGCGGGTGCGGGTGTCGACCCCGGAGCTGACCTGGGAAAAACAGGGGTTTGGCGTCAACGAAGGACCGCAGTTTCTGGTCCACGGCGGCAAGGTGTTTATCGTCTATTCGGCGAGTTTCTGCGGAACCGACCAATACGCGCTGGGGCAGCTTTCGGCCGACACCACCGCCAACCTCGTTGCCCAGACGGCCTGGACCAAATCGCCGAATCCGGTCTTCGGACCTTACGCCAGCGGCACGACCTACGGAGTGGGCCACAACAGTTTTTTTACCGCGCCGGGCACTGCCGGGGCGCCGGAATACTGGCTGGTGTACCACGCCAACCCGGCTCCGGGCCAGGGTTGCGCCGATTTCCGGTCGGCCCGGATGCAACCCTTCGGGTGGAAAGCCGACGGCTCGCCCGATTTCGGTTCACCGGTCAGCTTAAACGAATACATTAAACGGCCTTCGGGCGAATAGATTCCCTGCATTCCTATGAAACTAGTTCGCGTTGCTTTCCTCGTTCTATTAACCCACGTATCCATTCTCTCCGCCTGGGCGCAACCCGCCGTGATTCCGGGCGACTACCCCGACCCGTCCGTTACAAAAGTAGGCAACACCTACTGGGCGTCGGCTACTACGTCCAACTGGTTTCCGGCGTATCCGCTCCTGAAATCCGACGATCTGGTCAACTGGCAGACGGTTGGTAACATCTTTACCAAGGTGCCCGACTGGGCCGACTACTACTTCTGGGCGCCCGAAATCACCGAGGAAAAGGGTCGGATTTACGTTTATTACACCGCCCACAAAAAGGGCGGTAACCTGTGCGTTGCCGTGGCCAGCGCCGACCGTCCCGAGGGTCCCTACCGCGATCACGGTCCGCTGGTGGGACAGCCCGACGGCTCGATTGACGGGTTTCCGATGCGCGACGAAAACGGCCAGCTCTACCTGATCTGGAAGGAAGACGGCAACAGCGTCCGGCAGCCGACACCCATCTGGGCGCAGCCGATGAACGAGGAGCGCACCGCCCTGACCGGCGAAAAGAAGGAGCTTTTTCGGAACGATACCCCCTGGGAGAACAACCTGGTCGAAGGGGTGGCGATGGTGAAGCACGGCGGCTACTTCTACGCGATTTACGCCGGAGCGGGTTGCTGCGGAACGGGTTGTACCTACGCAACGGGCGTAGCGCGGGCCAAAAGCCTGCTCGGACCCTGGGAAAAGTACGCGCAGAACCCGGTATTGACCGATGAAGGCTCCTGGCGTTGCCCGGGCCACGGAACGGCCATCGAAAAAGACGGCAAGTTTTATTTCCTCTACCACGCCTACGACAAGGAGTCGAACGTGTATACCGGTCGGCAGGCGGTTCTGAAGGAGTTTACTTTTACGGAAGATGGCTGGATCAAATTCCTGCCCGAAACCGCTCTGTTGGCAAACGCCAAACCCGCCCCGGCGACCATCTCGGACTCGTTTACGGGAAAAGCCTTATCCGATCAGTGGCAATGGTCCATTTTCCAGCCGCCGGCTTTTCGGGTCAAGAAGGGCGCGCTAACTCTGTCGGCCCAACCGAATAAATTTGGAAGCGCGGTGGCTCAGCGGACGCTGGCGGGCGATTATACCGTCACCACGACCATCAACCGGAAACGCACGACGGGGCAGGCCGGTTTGGCGGCCATCGGCGACGATGATAATGCCCTGGGCGTTTCGACGGACGGGCGCGATTTAACGGTCTGGAAAGTGCAGCGGGGCCAGAAAACCGTGTTGTCGACGCAGCCGCTTGTGGCTGGCAAATCGGTTCATCTGCAACTGCTGGCGACCGGCGGCCATCTCTTTACGTTCGCTTACTCGACGGACGGCAAAAACTACCAATCCCTGACCAGCCAACCCCTGGACGGGGCTTTTCTGCCCCCCTGGGACCGGGCTGTTCGTGTCGGCGTTACGGCCAATGGAATACCGGGCCAGCAGGCTGTTTTCAACGATTTTGTGGTGCAAAACGGTCAGCGTCACTAAGCAAATACGAAGACAAACGGCTCTGGCCGGTCCGACCGACTTATTCCTAAATCGGTCGGACCGGCCAATGCGTTGCTGGCGGTTTCTCCGGATGGCGGGCGTATAGGTCCCTTGTTTACAAATCCAGCGGGTTTGCCAACAGGGGACTTTTGCTTTGGATAATGCAATGGGGCAAGGCGAAACAACCGGTCGGAGAAAGCCGTTATATCCCCGAATTAACTTTACTTTCCGTGTCTTCGTCCGCACCCGCTTCAACTGTACCTTCTTCCGCTCCCAACAAATGGATGATTCTGGGCACCCTGATGTTCGGAACGTTCATGTCTACCCTCGACAGCAGCATTGTCAACATTGCGCTGCCCACCATCCGGCGGGAGCTGAACGCCGGTGACAGCGTCGAATGGATTGTGCTCTGTTACCTGCTGACGACCACCAGTACGTTGCTCATCATGGGCAAGTTGTCGGATCTGGTCGGGCGTCGGCAGCTCTACATCGCGGGTTTCTGCGTGTTTGTGCTGGGATCTCTGCTCTGCGGACTGGCCTGGAGTTTGGGATCGCTGGTGGTTTTTCGGGTGATTCAGGGGTTGGGGGCCGCCATGATTTATGCCGTTGGTCCGGCAATCATCGGCGATACGTTTGCGCCCCAGGAGCGGGGCCAGGCGATGGGATTTATGGGGTCCATTGTGGCCGCTGGTTCGAGCGCCGGACCGGTCATTGGCGGTTTGCTGCTGGGAAAGTTTGGCTGGTCGAGTATCTTTTTTGTTAACGTGCCCATCGGTTTGCTGGCGATCTGGCGCGCCTGGACCATTCTGCCCGCCAGCCCAAAGGTGACCAATCAACGGTTTGATCTGGTCGGCGCCGGGCTGTTTGTCGCGGGCGTTACCACCCTGCTGATCGGTCTGGATTTCGGTCCGGAAAACGACTACGGGTGGGGGCATCCACTCGTGATTACCCTGATTACCGTCGGAGCGGTTCTGGTGGTGCTGTTCATTCTGTGGGAGGGTCGGGTCCGTGAGCCGATGTTGCCGCTGAGCCTGTTCGGAATCCGGGCCTACACGGCGGCCATCCTGGCAGCTTTTTGCGGATTTGTGGCCTCGGGCGGCAATCTATTCGTAATTCCGTTCTACTTGCAGCAGATCATCGGCCTGACGCCCGAGCGGGCCGGGCTGGTGTTGTTGGCGGGTCCTCTGACGCTCAGTCTGGTAGCGCCTTTGGGGGGGTATTTGTCCAGCCGCGTTCCAACCCGTTGGCTCTCCAGCACCGGCCTGCTGATCACCGCCAGCGGCTATTTTGCCCTCTCGTTTCTGGACAGTACCTGGGATTGGAAAGACGTGGTCTGGCGTAGCGCGCTGGTGAGCATGGGTTTTGGTTTGTTTCAGTCGCCCAACAGCAGCAGTGCCCTGAATTCGGCACCGGTGGCCCAGCGGGGAGTAGCCAGCAGTGTGATTGCCTTCATGCGGAACCTGGGTTTCGTGATTGGTATCGCCGTGGCGGCTGCCGTCTGGTACAGTGCCCGTAACCGCTATGGTCTCCTTCAGCACGTTGCGCCCGAATCGACGAGCGCCCAGTTAAGGGGGATGCACTCGGTGTATCTGGTGCTGGCTGGCCTGGTCTTAACCGGTGCGATCATCTCCGTGACGCGTGGAAAACCCAATTCCGCACCCTCCGAACCGGTTTTTTCGGAAAGCCCCGTTGCGGATGCCAACTAAGGCCGTCGGCTTACGCAACCGCGCTGATGTGGGCGGCAATGATCTGCCAGTTTTCCTTCTGTCGGCGCCAGACGCGGGTGTAGCGGTAACTGCCTTCGAACGGTTGTTCCTGAAACGTGCCCCGCAGCGACATGAGCGCAAAGACAACGGCAACGTCGTCGGACAGTAGCTTGATTTTAGTTTCCTGCGCCACCAGCGCCGAAAGGCGAAGCCGACCCGCCCGGTGGGTTGCCAAATCTTCCGCTTTGCCCACCAATTGCCCGTCCGGGCCGGTCACCAGCAGTTCGTCAGACAACAAGGCATCTAGTTCTACCAGGTCGCTGGAGAGCATGGCCTTCTGAAGCCGCTGCTCCACCTGCTGAATTTGATCGGAAGCGTTCATACCGTGATTCGTCTTAACCAGAACGACAAAGATTAACATTCTGCCCGGAGATTGTTGTCGGTATCGCTTGGTTTTTTGCCGGTTAAACCGATGGTATCAAGCCGAAAACAGAATTGTTCCGCGTGTCATTGGCTAACCCGTGGCCCCTTCGTATTTTGTTGGCTACTAGTCCAGCCACCCTTCCGTATGAACCAAGCTCTTGTTTATCCTTTGCACTGGAACACGGCCCAGAAGCTCGCTTTTCGGTTTTTCTTTGTTTACTTCCTGTTCTACGTTTTTCCGTTTCCGCTAGAGAATGTTCCCGGTAGTTATTATCTGACCTGGTTTTATAACCCTGCCTGGAATGCCCTGGTGCCGTGGGTGGGCCGGGCGGTTCTTCATCTGCCCTACGAAATCACGGTATTTCCCAACGGCAGTGGCGATACGACGTTCAACTACGTCCAGGTCCTCTGTTTCGCAACGCTGTCGCTGACGGCGCTGGTTGTCTGGACGGTTCTAGACCGAAAACGCGCCAACTACAACACCTTGCTCTATTGGCTGGTGGTCATTTTGCGGTATTATCTGGCATTTACCATGTTTGGCTACGGCTTTGCCAAACTCTTTAAGACCCAGTTTCCGTTTCCCCCCATCAACCGGCTCCTGCAACCCTACGGAGAATCGTCGCCGATGGGGTTGGCCTGGACGTTTATGGGCTATTCTACGGGTTACAACTGGTTTACGGGGCTGGGCGAAGTCATTGGCGGAGCGTTGCTGCTGTTCCGGCGCACCACGGCGCTGGGGGCGGTCATTCTGATTGCGGTCATCGGTAATATCGTTGCCATTAACCTCTGCTTCGATGTGCCCGTGAAGCTCTATTCGTTCAATCTGTTGTTAATGACCCTGTTTGTGCTGGCGGCTGAGGGCAAACGGCTGATCAACGTTCTGCTGCTGAACCGCCCGTCCCCCGCCCTCGATGTAACCCCTTTCCGGATAACCCGCCCGTTTCGCCTGGGTCGGCTGGTGGTGAAAACGCTCCTGATTGGTATGGTGCTGTTTGGGAACATCCGGTCCGGTCTGGAAGCGATGGAAGTATACGGCGATGAGGCTCCGAAACCGCCCTTGTATGGTTTATACGAGGTTGAGTCGTTTGCGCTGAACGGTGATACGCTGGCTCCCGTGACCACCGACACCACGCGCTGGCGGCAGGTGGTTGTGGGCGGTTACAATGGGTTTGCCAACCTAACGGTTCGGTTAATGAACGACAGCCTGCAACGCTACGCATTCGAACCCGATACCGCCACGTCGAAGGCCATCGTGTACGACCGCTACGATACCGCTCACAAATACCAGCTTGCCTACCAGCGTCCGGATACCAACTCACTGGTGATTCGGGGGTGTATTCGTCAGGACTCGGTTTACGCCCGCTTGAAAAAGCAGCACGTGGGGCAGTTTCTGCTGGTCAACCGCGGTTTTCACTGGATCAACGAATACCCGTTTAACCGGTAAAGCCGGACGGTTCGGTGCTGGCGGTCGTTGTCGCCGGGCCTATCAATCCCGCTGAATCATCCCGCGCGGAATGCCGACGTAGTACAGGTCGTAACCGCCGTTGCCACCCGGTCGGTTGGAGGAAAATATCATCAGATCATTTTCGAAAAGATCGCTTGTCATCGTCACAGGCCGGTATTCATCGTGGGCGGTGTTGATGGCGGGGCCAAAATTAACCGGTGCCGACCAGCCGCCGTTTTCCCATTTTGAATAATAGAGATCAAAGCCGCCGTACCCGCCGGGTCGATTCGAGGTGAAAACCAGCAACGAGCCGTTGATGTACGGGCATTTGTCGTCGGCCGAACTATTCAGGGCGGCAAGGGGCCGGGGTGTTGCGGTAGACGAGGGGCTGGCCTGAAGACTGGCCATCAAATTTTCCGGGGAAACCGGAACCGCAAACAGATCGAACGAACCGGTGCGGTCGGAGGTGAACAGCAGTTGGTCACCCGCTTCGGTCAGCGTTGGGTATGCGTCGGCATGCGGGGAGTTCAGAAGGGCGGCTTTTTGCGGTCCTTCCCCGGCGTAAGCGCGGCTGGCACCGTGATACGGCGCGTAGTGCAGAAAATAAATGTCGAGGTTGCCGGTGCTGTCGCTGGCGTATAAAAACACTTCTTTCTCCTGATTGGGGTAGGTACGGACGAAAGGGCCGAGTTCGTTGCCCGACGTATTGATGCGTCTAAACAGGTGAAAATCGAAATTGCCCGTGTAATCCGGCGGTGGCATGTAGCCGTAGGTTTCGCGGCCCCCCGATAACCGGTCGGCCCGGCGGTACCAGCTTCCGTCTTCCTGGTTGAAGCTAATCGTGATGGCGTAATCCATGATATCGAAGCTGCTCGGTCCGTTTGGCCGGAAGGTGTTGGGGCGGTTGGAGGAAAAAAAGAAGGGGCCGCCCGTTCCCAGCATGGGCGGTCCGGCCGAATTGTAATCATCGTACGGGGTGTTCAACTCTTTAAAGTTGGTCGGTTCATCCGGCAGACGGGCCGTCTTGTAATTGATTTTGGGCGAAGTCATCGGGCATCCGGCCAGAAAAACGGCGGACAAAAAAATCAGCAGGAGGGGGGCTTTCATGCGGAGAAATGGAGTCTAGGGGCTGGAAATACGTTTGGTAGACCCCAAAACGAGCCGCTGCGTTGGATGCGGATGTAAAAATAACCGTGCCTTTATTTCTCGCCCGCTATTTCGGGCAGCGGAACCTCCACCGGCAATTCGATGACAAACTCGGCCCCGTGGCCTTCCTGACTGCTGACGTCGATCCGGCCGCCGTGGCCGTTGGTGATGATGTCGTAACTGAGCGATAGCCCCAAACCCGTTCCCTGGCCGGTGGGTTTGGTGGTGAAAAACGGCTGGAAAATCTTCTGCTGAACCGTTTCTGGAATGCCGGTCCCGTTATCCCGAATCCGGATGATGGCCCGCCCACCGCTACGTTCGGTCCGCACCGTTATGGTGGGGTGGTAGCTGCCGGTTTCGGCTTTCCGCTGTTGCTGCCGGACGGCGTAGAAGGCATTGTTGTACAGATTCAGTAAAACCCGGCTGATGTCCTGCGGGTGGAGATCCATCCGTCCCAGGGCCGAATCAAGTTCGGTGACGAGCTGGGCCGTAAAGCCGCTATCCTGGGCCTGCTGGCCGTGGTAAGCCAGTCTGAGGTATTCTTCCACCAGCGCGTTGAGGTCCGTCGGTCCTTTCCGGCCCGTAGCACTGCGGCTGTGCTCCAGCATACCCTTGACGATGGCATCCGCCCGCTGGCCGTGGTGGTGAATTTTGGCCAGGTTCTGCGACAGGTCGCCCAGGATTTCGGCCGCGTAGGGCTGTTCCCCGGTCGGTAAATGCTGCAACGGTCCCGTCCGGAGTTCGTCGAGCAGTTCGCTGCTGAGTTCGGAAAAGTTGTTGACGAAATTCAGCGGGTTTTGAATTTCGTGGGCAATGCCCGCCGTCAGTTCTCCCAGCGACGCCATCTTTTCCCGCTGAATAAGCTGGGCCTGGGTGCGCTGGAGAGACGTCAGCGAGTCGGCCAACTGATCGTGCTGCTGCTGGATCTGCTGGTTTTGCCGATCGAGCAGGGCGTTGGTGCGCTGCTGCCGACGGTTGTTGCGGAACAGGACGACGGCCAGCAGCAGTAAAACCGCCATGCCGCCCAGCAACCCGTATATTTTTACCTGACTTTCAAACGCCCGCTGCTCTTCACGCAGGGCCTGTTCCCGCTGCTGCTCCCGGAACAGTTGGGTCTGCACGTCGCGCTGCTTCTCCTGGCTGTAGATGGAATCCTTGATGGTGGAGTTGAGTTCCTGGTAAAAAAGCGCACTGTCCAGCCGGCCCTTGTCCATAAACAAGGTGGCCAGCAGCTGGCTATTGGTCTGCATACCGCTGGAATACGGATTGTCTTTGCCCAGCGCGTAGGCCCGGCGGCTGTAAAGCAGGCTCGAATCCGGCTGATTCAGGCGGTAAAATACCTGGCCGAGAAGCAACGTCGCTTCCCGCATACTTTTTCGATCACCAACGGCGGTAGCGGCTTTCAGGCTCTGGCGGTAATGGTTGAGCGCTTGGTTGGGCTGGTCTTCTTTTTCTTCCACAAGCCCCAGGCAATAATACGCATACGCCAGTGCCCCCGGCGACGCCCGCTGACTCATCGGCAGGGCTTGGAGCAGGAAGTGACGGGCAGAATCCAGCCGGTCCAGTCGCTCGTACAAATGGCCGATGTTGATGTAGACTGAAACTCGGTTTACCGTATCGGTCGGACTGAGAGACCCCAACGAACGGCGGTAATAGTCGATTCCTTTGCGGTATTCCTGTAAGGCGTTGTGAAAATACCCCAACACGCTGTCGACGCGGAACCGCAGGCCCGGATCGGGGAGTTGCCAGGCGATCTGCCGGGCCCGCAGCAACTGCCGGATGGCCAGCTGGGGCTCTTTCTCCAGGTTCAGGTAGGCCAGCGACAGCAGGATGTTTACTTCGCCTTTGGGGTAGTGACTCCGCTGGGCCAGGCTCAGGGCCTCGTCAAGATAAGCCCGGGCCGTATCGCGTTTGGTTTCGGTCAGGGCGTATCCGAGTCGAAACAGAATTTTAACCCGCATGGTATCTGCCAGGGCGGGAGATTTTAGTTGGGCCCGGAGGCTATCCAGATCTTTATGTTGAGCAAGGCACACGCGGGCGGTCAGCAAGACAACAAGCAGCAGAACCGTTTTTTTCATGGGAGCAACAGCAGAATCGGAAAGATAACCAAAAACGGGCACATTCAGCCTTTTTGACCACCCACGCCGGGCGGAAAAGCCGCAGTAGCTGTGGGTTTTGAATGCCACTGGCTCATTTTTTACCCAATTGACCGACGACGGGTCGGTGGCGTGGTTTGAATACAAAGATATTTTTTGCGACAAACATGAAAAAAGGATGGATTATTGCGCTGGGCCTGCTGCTGATCGGATTTATTGGGGCTTATATCTGGTATAGTCGATTGAAAAACCGGGCCGAAAACGAACCCAGTGCCTATAAAGATACGCTCAAACCACGGCTCGAAATGAGCACGCTCGAAATCACCAGCATCGACGACGACCGGATTAGGATGAACGTTAAGATGTTGATTGACAATCCGCTGCCGGTGGGCTTTAAGGCAAAAAGACTGAATTACACCGTGCTGATGGCCAACACCCCCATCGTGGAGGATGCCTACGAAAAACCGATTGAGGTCAAATCCGGCGACAGTACGCTGGTGACGCTGCCGGTGGTTGTAATCAACAAAAAGCTGATGACGGTTTTAAAAACCCTCGACCGCAAAGACATCGACAGCACAACCTATACCATCCGCAGCCAGTTTGACCTCGATGTACCAATTCTGGGCGAGCGGACCTTTACCCAGACCATCACCCGGCGCTTGCCGACTTTTTACCTGCCAAAAATAAAAGTGGACGACCTCGATCTGGGCAAACTGGGTCTGAAAGAAACCGACCTGGCCGCCAAGGTAAGCATCACCAATGAAAACCGCTTCCCGTTCAACTTTACGGACACGCACTACACGGTCAGCATCAACGGCAAACAGATTGCGGAAGGAGACCAGCCGGAGTCAATCCTGATCAAGAAACAGGCCACCACCCCGGTTGTGTTTCCGGTGACGATCAAGCCGGGCCAAACACTCGGCTTGCTGCCCAAGATGCTATTTGATAAAAAAGATACCCCGTTCCTGGTTACGCTGCGGTGCAAGCTCATTGACAAAAGCGGTAATTCGGCTTTCAACAACAGCCAAATGAATACCGTCATCCGGGGAACGCTGGCCGATTTTAAAAAAGACTGACACCTATGTACACGATTGCTATTCACGGAGGGTCGGGCACCATTAGCCGATTGGAAATTACCCCGGAGCAGGAAAAAGAATACCGTCAGGGGCTGGACAAGGCGCTTGAAGCCGGATACGCGGTCTTGGCGCGGGGCGGTTCGGCACTCGAAGCCGTTGAGCAAGCCGTTCGGAGCCTGGAAGATTTCGAAAAGTTTAACGCCGGACGCGGATCGGTGTTTTCCGCGAACGGCAAGCACGAAATGGACGCGTCCATCATGTGCGGGCAGACGCTCAAAGCCGGGGCCGTGGCCGGTGTTACCAATATCCGCAATCCGATCACCCTGGCGCGAACCGTCATGGAAAAGTCCGAGAATGTTTTCCTGCTGAATCCCGGAGCCGAAGAGTTTGCCCGGGAACACGGTATTGCGGTCGAACCGGATGACTACTTCTACACCGATCATCGTTTTCAGCAACTCAAAGAAGCGCAGGAAGCCAACCGGACCCAGTTGGACCACAGCCGGAGCAACACCGGTAAAGGAACGGTCGGGGCCGTCGCCCTGGATGCGAATGGCAACCTGGCCGCGGCCACCTCGACGGGCGGACTGACCAACAAAAAATACGGCCGGGTGGGGGATACACCGGTTATCGGGGGCGGAACTTACGCCAATAATCAAACCTGCGCGGTGTCGTGCACGGGGTACGGGGAGTTTTTTATCCGGGCGGTGGTCGCTTACGACGTTTCCTGTCTGCTCGACTACAAAGGGCTGTCGTTGCAGGAAGCCTGCGACTGGGTGGTGCAGCACAAACTGAAAGACATGGGGGGCGAAGGGGGCCTGATTGCCGTAGACCGGGCGGGAAACGTGGCCCTGCCGTTTAACTCGGAGGGCATGTACCGCGGCTGGCGCAATCAGGCCGGGGAGGGCGAGGTCGCTATCTTTGCGTGACTCTCAGGAAAACTTCTTGTTGCGCAGCGTAAAATTATTGCCGTGGCTCAGCACGTGAACCAGCAGGTTTTCGATGAAAATATCGTGTTTCACCTGCGCCACGGTATGGTTCGCTTCTTTCAGGATGCGGCCATCGATGAGGGTCACCAGCCCCGAGCCAATCGCTTCGAGTTTGTTGCCTTTTCGGATGATGATGCCCGTATCTTCTTCCAGGCCAATGCCAATGTGGGTCGGGTTCTGGGCCACGGCAAAAGCCAGCCGCCGAAACCGGCCCCGGACCAGGAAATGGGTGTCAATGATCGCGTCGTGCACCAGAGCCAAACCGGGGAACAGGTCAACTTCCGGGCGCAGGTCTTTCTCCTGGGCGCGCGGGTAAATCATCAGGTCCGACATCACCATGGCCCCGGCGCTCGTTCCGGCAATGACAAAATGCTCGCTTAGGTAGCGTTCGTGTAGAATCCGGGCGAAATCCGTCTCGTTAAAAGCCGCCGTAAGTTTGAGCTGATCACCTCCCGAAAACAGAATGCCACCACAGGTTTTGATGCGGGCCAGAATGTCGGGATGGTCGGCTTCCCGCGGGGACGTCAGGTGCATCGTCCGGACGTTCTCGTAGCCCAGTTTTTTAAATGCCTGGGTATACTGATGCGCCACGGATTTCGGAATGCTGGAAGCGGTCGTGACCACCTCCAGGCAGGAATCCGGATTATTGATTTCAGCAATAATTCGGTAGAGAATACCGGAATTTAAAAAGTGGTGTATGGTATCGCGGACGTGCAATGGTTTTGCATTTCCCCCCTTATCTTCATTTCCTCCGATGGCAATCAAGGTACCCTTTATCTGCATAACATACGCTGAATTTTAAACGGCGCCCGGTGGATCGCATGTATTCTGAAGAAACCACCCATCGGTTATCTTACTAACGCCGTGGCGCGGGATTAGTTTGGTTTTTTCGGGCTTTACGATAAACACAACGCTCCGCTAGAAGCAAGCAGGCCCGGCAGGAATCAAACCGTTCCGCCGGGCCTGCTTGGTATGAACGCTTATTGATCAGGCTTTTGCCAGCACCGGTTGTGACTCAATTTTTTCTTCAAGCTCCTGGTATTCCTGAACGATTTCCACCGACCGCCGAATCCGTTCCGAGAGGTGAACGATCATGGCGCCGGATTGGGCGTTTTTAAGGGCGTACGCCAGCGCAGCCAGCTCGTCGGGAATTACCTGAATGGGTTTGGCTGCGTCCACCTCCCAGACGCCCTGTTTAACCAGGTCGGCAATCTGGGCGGTTTCCCGGCCCCGGCCGTCTTCGTCAAAACGGATGATGATCTCGTCGAAAAGTCCGCAAGCCACGCGCCCAAGCTCAATAATGTCTTCTTCCCGGCGGTCGCCCACACCGGTCAGAATGCCTACTTTATAGCCGACGTCTGTCTGTTTGAGGTAGTGCCCCAACGCGCTCAACCCGTGCGGATTGTGGGCGTAATCCACCAGAACGCAATGGTTTCGGAACTGGAAGAAGTTCATGCGACCCGGGGTGTTCTCAAACGATGGCGTAAAGGTGCGCAGCCCTTCGGCAATCTGGGGAACCGAAATAGGCTGGCAGAAAGCCGCCAGGGTAGCCGCCAGAATGTTTTCAATCATGAACGGAGCGGTACCGTTGAAGGCCAGTGGAATGTTCCGGACGTGCTCGACCCGCAATTGTTCGTCACCGCGCCGGATGGTGATGTACCCGTCTTCGTAAACGGCCGCCAGACCTCCCGCCCGGTAGTGGGCCACCACATGCTCGCTTTCGGGGTGCATACTAAAGAGGGCAATCTGACTGCTCAGGTTTTCCCGCATGGCGTACGTCGGGGCATTGTCGGCGTTTAGAACTGCGTAGCCGCCGGGTTTGACACTCTCCGCGACAATGGCTTTGACCCGGGCCATGTCGTCAATAGAATTAATGTCCCGCAAGCCCAGGTGATCGGCGGCCACGTTGGTGATAACGCCCACATCGCACTGATCGAAGGCCAGCCCCGAGCGGAGCATGCCACCCCGCGCGCATTCCAGGACGGCTACCTCCACGGTTGTATCCTGCAACACCTTCAGGGCGCTGGCGGGGCCGGTGCAGTCACCTTCCTCGATCATCGCATCGCCAATGTAAATCCCGTCGGTTGTGGTGAAGCCAACGGTATATCCGGCCTGCTGAATCAAATGCCGGGTGAGCCGGGTTGTCGTCGTCTTGCCGTTGGTCCCCGTAATTGCAACAATTGGAATGCGGCCCGGCGTGGATTCGCCCGGCAAGGATGCGCCCGGCGTTTCGGGGAAGAGCATGTCGGCAATGGCTTTGCCCACATCCCGCGGTGTGCCTTCGGTGGGATGCGTGTGCATGCGCAGGCCCGGAGCCGCGTTCACTTCGATGATCATCGCACCGGACGTTTTCAGCGGGCGGGTGATATCGGTTGCCATCAGGTCAATGCCGCAGATATCCAGACCGATCGTCCGGGCGGCCCGTTCGGCCATGGCCTTGATTTCGGGGTGGACGCAATCGGTTACGTCGATTGACGTGCCGCCCGTGCTGAGGTTGGCGGTTTTCTTCAAACACAGTTCCTCGCCGTCGGGAAGAACCGAATCGACCGTCAGTCGCTGCTCGGCCAACAGAGTGATCGTAGCCTCATCGAGCAGAATTTTCGTCAGCAGGTTTACGTGACCGTCTCCGCGCCGGGCGTCGCCGTTTACCTGATCGACCAGCTGGCGAATGGTGGACGTGCCATCTCCCACGACGCAGGCCGGAACCCGCCGGGCCACCGCGCAGAGCTTGTAGTCGACAACCAGCAGCCGGTAATCGTGGCCTTCGGCGAATTGCTCCACCAGCACACGCTCACCGTGCATTTTAGCCAGCAGGAAAGCCTTGAACAACGATTCGACCGTCCGGATGTTGGTGGTAACGCCCCGGCCGTGGTTGCCGTCGAGGGGTTTGACCACCAGCGGAAAATCCATCCGTCGCAGTAGGGCTTGCAGGTCGTCCTCGGTCTGAATTACTTCGCCGTCAGGAACGGGAATGTTAACGTTGCGGAGCCGACGTTTGGTTTCGTCTTTATCGGCGGCCAGTTCAACGGCGATGCAACTGGTCTGGTTGCTGAGGGTTGCCTGAATCCGTTTCTGGCGGGCACCGTAGCCCAGCTGAACCGCAGAATCCGAATCCAGCCGGATGGTGGGAATCCCTTTCCGGTGGCAGGCGTCGACAATTGCGCCGGTGCTGGGGCCCAGGCGGGTTTCTTCGTGCAGGCGTTTCAGTTCGTTGATGGTGGCTGTGAGCGGATAGTCGGTGTCATCAATCAAAGCCTGCGCAATCTGGACCGCGCATTGGGCTGCGTAAATCCCCGCTCTTTCTTCCTGATAAGCAAAAACGACGTTGTAAACACCGTGTTCGCCGGTTCCGCGCGTGCGTCCAAAGCCGCATTCCATGCCCGCCAGCGACTGGATTTCCAGCGTAATATGTTCAATGACATGGCCCATCCAGGTGCCGGTTTCGACCCGGTAGAAAAAACCGCCGGGGTGCCCTTCCGAGCAGCGGTGCGAATACAGACTGGGCAGCAATTGCCGAATCCGTTCGTAAAATCCGGGTAACGTATTGGTCGGAAAGTTTTCCAGCTCCTCCAGATCCAATCGCATCACGATCAGCTTGTGCCGACGTACTGACCAATAGTTCGGCCCTCTCAGAGCTCGGATATCGATGATTTTCATTGTACTCTTCTATAAGATAGATGTAAGGGGATTAACGCATCCAGGAATCATTGTTCCTGAGTGTACGATAGAATGTACGGAATCGTAAAGTCTATCCACGGAGGTTGGGTTTTCTGATTGCTTGCCGAAAAGTGTTGTTTTAGGTGTCTAGTAAGCTAGAATTTGAGTTTTAACGAGGGTTCTGCAGATTCTCATTCCCTTGTAGCATTGAGGTTGAAGTCAATTTCTTCTTTATATTATATAATAACCCGGAATTGTGGAAATGGTTGAGTTGAAGCGGCTGAATTATGAGCATACGGCCTGGTGGCACAAGCGAACGGTATGCGTCCCGACGACCTTAAGCCCGGTTGAGACAGCGAGCAAACAGGGGGTAACGGCTAAACATATACTTTTGGAATTTACTGAATCAGAACCGTTAGCGAAGCATTGACCGGGCAACCCCGTCGGTGCTGAGTATCCGCCAGATCCGTGGTTTTTACCGTGATGGACCGGGGATGGGCGTGGCCGGGAAGTTTTGAGAATTTGGCATCTACATTAACGGGGCCAGTGACTTTCCTTGTCAGGAAAGGAGTGGTTCAAGGGCAATGCGTTGAATTGGCGGGAAGGGCAGAGGCCCGGGAACGCTACCGGATTTCCTTATTGTCCATGATCGGCTTGGGGTGCACGACGTAGACATCCAGAACCGCCAGCGGACGCGCCAGGTATTCACGGACCAGAGTGCGGAAGGAATACCCACCAGGTATGTCCTGGGCGGCAAACGCAATGGCGGTCATGCCCTGGTGATTGCCGATGTAGAGCGCCCGGGCGTTGTGAAAATTCTGGGAGATAATCGTGATCTTATCCTGGTTGAACACCTGCTTGCACCGAACCACCGAATCGAAGGTGCGATAGCCCGCGTAATCGAGAATCATATCGGATTCGGGAACGCCCAGCCGCATCAGGGCTTTTTTCATATCTGCCGGTTCGTTGTAGTATTCCGAATCGTTGTTTCCGCTCAGGATGATGTGCTTGATCTTACCAACTTTCCACAACCGGGCGGTTGCTTCCATGCGGTAACGGAAGAAGAGGTTTTCGTTGCCGCTCTTAACGGATTTGCTGGTACCCAGCACCAGCCCGACATCATTGGTTGGCAACTGGTTGATGTCGAAGTAAACCTGACTCCGGGTGCTGTACACGACCCAAAAATTACAAAGGAGCACAACCGTAACGCCCACGAAGGCAGCCGCAATGCCGCCTTTGAGGACCCGTTTGACCCCCAACACACGGGCTTGGGGGCTGGCTTCTTTGTAATTGCCGGATTGTCGGCCAGTCGTGTACGGCATCGGATTCATGTCATGAGAATAAGCCTAGTTGTTTCACTTTTTTCTCCGAATCGTTGTCGTCGGTGACGGATGCGTTGTCGTCCTGTGGCTCGTCGAATTCCGATTCTTCAACCAGTAAGTTAGAATTTATTGTCCTATTTTCCACGATTTCCCGCTCATTAATCTGTCGGGGGGGCAATAACTTTACCTCTTTTACCTTGGCAAAAGGCAGTTTGGCGCCCAACGCTTTCCAGCCCCGCACGTCGATGAAGCCTTCGGGCTCCAGCACCATTTTCTCGAGCGGCCCACGTTCTTTCATCTGGTGGACAATCTCGAAGCGGGGGTGGTTATCGGCCGAAACCGCCAGCATCTTCGAGCCTTTGGCGTCACCAACGAAGCTGAACTTCTTATCCTGCGTGGTGGTCTCCACTTTAAACCGTTTGACGTAATGCGACTTCTGGTTGGCTTCGTAATACACCGTCGACAGAATGCGCTCGGGGTCGAATTTCTCCAGAATGGCAATTTCGGACGGTTCGTAGCGGTTGGTCAGGTTGTAATTGGTCAACTCATACTCCCCGTCTTTATAGACGACCAAAATGCTCATTCCGTTGTCGAAGTTGCCCAGGTATTTTCCGCGCTCGTCGCGGTTCAGGCGTCCGAGGTGTTCGTCGTACCAGATATCCACCCCGCCGAGCGTCGAAACGCCCCCGGATTTCAGGCTTACTTTCCGAACTGGATACTTGGTGACAATATTGCCCTGCGCCGACCGATTTTTGATGCCAACCTCCGCAAAATTGTAATCAAACTGCTTGATCTTGGCCGTGCTCTGGGCGGTCAGGTTAATGGTAATGATCTCCGCTTCGCCGTTGTCGTTGGCGGTAAACCACAGTACTTTCGACTTCGGGTTGCCCATCGTCAGGTCGTATTCCCGGTCGCGGGTCACGGCGGTCACACTAAACCGCTTGGCCATCGTGATGCCGGATTTGCCATCCAGGTAGAGCAGGTTGTAGACTTTCCGCTCGTCATTTTTCTTGAAGACCGAGCAGTAAATAATGTCCTTACCGACGAAGGTTTTGTCCTGAACTTTGGTGACCAGGCATTTGCCGTCGCGCCGGAAAACAATGATGTCGTCGATGTCGGAGCAGTCTGAAACAAACTCGTCTTTCTTCAGACCCGTACCGACGAAGCCGCCTTCGCGATCGACGTACAGTTTGGCGTTGGTAGCCGCCACCACGTTGGCCGCAATGGTGTTGAAGGCCCGTATCTCGGTTTTGCGCTCCCGTCCTTTGCCGTATTTTTTGAGCAGCTCTTTGAAGTAGCTGATGGCGTAACGGGTCAGGTTAGCCAGGTTGTCGTCCGTTTCGGCCAGTTCCTGTTCCAGCCGGCGCATGAGTTCTTCGGCCTTGAAGGCATCGTATTTCGAAATGCGTTTGATTCGAATTTCGGTCAGCCGGATCAGGTCATCTTCCGTAATTTCGCGGTAAAACTGCTTTTTGAACGGCTTCAGTCCTTTGTCGATCGTGGCCAGAACGGCTTCGAACGTCTCGCACTCCTCAATTTTCCGGTAAATCCGGTTTTCGATAAAGATTTTCTCGAGCGAACTGTACAGCAGCTTTTCCATCAACTCGCCCCGGCGGATCTGCAACTCGCGTTCGAGCAGCGCAACCGTCTGGTGGGTGTTGATTTTCAGAATGTCGGTAACGGAAACAAAGTGCGGTTTATCCCCGATAATTACGCAGGCGTTCGGTGAAATGGACACTTCGCATTCCGTAAACGCGTAGAGAGCGTCGATGGTAATGTCGGGCGAAACGCCGGGGGCCAGATGCACGTGGATTTCGACATCCTTCGATGTCAGGTCCTCCACTTTTTTGATTTTGATTTTGCCGTCGTCGTTGGCCTTGATGATCGAGTCCTTGATGGAGGTCGTCGTTGTACCAAACGGTGTTTCGCGAATGATCAGCGTTTTCTTGTCAAATTCCTCAATCTTCGCCCGGATGCGGACTTTACCACCCCGGCTACCGTCGTTGTAGTTGCTGACGTCAATGTAACCGCCCGTCAAAAAGTCGGGGTACAACGTGACGGGCTTGTCTTTCAAAATATTGATCGACGCTTCGATCAATTCAATGAAGTTGTGGGGCAGAATTTTGGTGGATAGACCAACGGCAATTCCCTCCACGCCCAGCGCCAGCAGCAGCGGGAATTTAACGGGCAGCGTGACGGGTTCTTTCTTCCGGCCGTCGTACGACAACTGCCATTCGGTGGTCTGCGGATTGAAAAGAACGTCGTTGGCAAACTTCGACAACCGGACCTCGATGTACCGGGGGGCAGCCGCGCCGTCGCCGGTCCGGACATCGCCCCAGTTTCCCTGGATATCAAACACCAGGTTTTTCTGCCCGATGGTGGTCATGGCGTCGCCAATGGAAGCATCGCCATGCGGGTGGTACTGCATGGTCTGGCCGATGACGTTGGCCACTTTATTGAAGCGTCCGTCGTCCATCTCCTTCAGGGCGTGCATAATCCGGCGTTGCACCGGCTTCAGACCGTCTTCAACGGCCGGAACGGCCCGTTCCAGAATGACATAGGACGCGTATTCTAGAAACCAGTTTTCGTACAAGCCCGACACCACGGTCTGCTGGTGGAGGGTATTTTCATTTTGCTCTTCCGGTAGTTCAGTGGGATCCAGAATTTCGCTCATTCGACTAATGACGGATAAAAATCGATGGTAAATGCTATCGTTTTGATGGGCTCGGCGGGAAAATAATCCGTCGATAGCTTTATAAAGATACAACAATTTTTTGAAAAAAGTGCCCTATATGCGCTAAAATGCGGCTTTTTGGGTAAAATCGTTACACCTCCACATCGCCAGATCAGAAGTTTACAAAAGCCATGCCGGTGAGCCTTCCAATCGGAATCAGAAGACCATTCGGCTTTAAAATGCTTTTGCTTGATCGCTCTTTCCTGAAAACGTTATATAATACTTGTATTACAAATGTAGTGATTTTAAATCAGAATACGGCTTTTCACCGTATTAAATCACATTCTATAGCTCCGGTAACGGTAAACGCCGATCAAAAACCACGAATGGAAAGGTACCGAAAATAACGGTTCCAATGCAACGACTTTCTTGCGCCCGGTGGAAAAGTCGATTACTTGGGTACGGAATTGATCACCATTAGCAACTCGCTGATCATCATGGCCGTTGCGCCCCAGACTTTAAAGCCCTGAAGTTGATAAAAAGGCGCGTCAATTAAGGTGCCGCGCACTTCAATGGCGTTGGCCCCAACGATGGTTTCGTCCATCAGTTCATCCAGCGATACCTCGACAACGTGTTCGACCTCGCGCGGATCGGGGTAAAAATCCGGCCGGTACGGCAATATACCCACCACCGGCTGGACGAAAAAATTACTCGGGGGGATGTACAGCTCGGTCAGCTTGCCCAGCACTTTGACATCGGTCACACGAATGCCGACTTCTTCCTGCGCTTCCCGCAGGGCCGTCCGGATCAGGTTTTCGTCGGTGCGCTCCATGCGTCCGCCCGGAAAGGCCATCTGCCCGGCATGAACACCGTCGTACTGCGGGCGCAGAATCAGGGGTAAAAGAATGGAACCCCGGTACGGATAAAAAACAATTAAAACGGCGCTTCGCCGGGTGCGTTCATTCGGTTGCATAGCCATCCGCAGCCGCGAGGCCGAAGCCATTTTCTTGTGGGCTTCGGCGCCGGGTAACGGTTCGGCCAGTCGCTCTTTCAAGGCACTGGCAAAGCTATGAAACGAAGGGTCAAGCATATAGTTTGGCTACTTGTTCAGCACATTTTTCACCGTCCATGGCCGCCGAGACGATGCCACCGGCGTACCCGGCTCCCTCGCTGCACGGAAACAACCGGCTGATCTGCACGTGTTCGAGCGTGTCGGGTCGGCGCGGTATCCGGACCGGCGAGGACGTACGGCTTTCCACGCCAATCAACTGGGCTTCGTTGGTAACGTAGCCGCGCATCGATTTTCCGAATTGCTGCAAACCGGTTTTCAGGGGCGCGGCAATCGTTTCGGGCAACACCGCCTGCATGTCAACCGACTGAAGACCGGGTTGGTACGAAGTCGGTAGCAGGCTTTTGGAAACCCGGCTGGTCACAAAATCAGAAACCCGCTGGGCCGGAGCGGTCTGGTTGCCGCCTGCGAGCTGGCAGGCCCGCTGTTCGAGTTCTTTCTGAAACTGCATACCGGCCAGCGGACCGTATTCTTTATATTTTATCAAATCCGTTTCGTGGACGGCCACCACCAGTCCCGAATTGGCGTACTTCGAATCCCGGCGCGAGGGCGACATACCGTTCACCACCAGTTCGCCCGGAGCCGTAGCCGCCGGAACAATGAAACCGCCCGGACACATGCAAAACGAGAAAACGCCCCGTTCCACCCCCTTGTGCCGGGTTTGGGTCACCAGACTGTAGGAAGCCGCGGGCAGGTAATCGCCCCGCTCGGGCCGGTGATACTGGAGCTGGTCGATCAGCGACTGCTGGTGCTCGATCCGAACGCCCATTGCAAACGGCTTGCTCTCAATCGTAATGCCTTTCTGATGCAACAGTTCAAAGACGTCGCGCGCCGAATGACCCGTCGCCAGAATGACGCCCAGGCCGGTCAGCTCGTCGCCCCGGTCCGTTACAACGCCCTTGATTTCGTTTTGTTCGACCAGCAAATCCACCATGCGCGTGTCGAACCGGATTTCTCCACCCGCTTCGAGGACGCTCTGCCGCAGGGCAACCACCACCTCGGGCAGTTTGTTGGTGCCGATGTGGGGGTGGGCATCCACCAGAATCTGTTCCGTCGCGCCGTGCGCCACCAGAATTTCGAGGATTCGGCGCACGTCACCGCGCTTTTTGGAACGGGTGTAGAGCTTGCCGTCGGAATAGGTACCGGCACCGCCTTCTCCGAAACAGTAGTTCGATTCGGGGTTAACCCGGTGTTCTTTATTGATAGCCGCCAGATCACGCCGACGCGCGCGGACATCGCTGCCGCGTTCCAGCACAATCGGCTTCAGACCCAGTTCAACCAGCCGCAAAGCCGCAAACAAACCCGCCGGACCGGCTCCAACCACAATCACCGGGCGAGCCTGGCTCACATCGGAGTACGCCTTCCGGTACGCAATCAGCGGACGCGGGGGCTCATTCACGTAGACTTCGGCATCGACGTGTACTTTTACCTGACGCGACCGGGCGTCGATGGACTGCCGCAGCTTGCGAACCACGGGTCGTTCCGGCTGGGCAATCAGGTCCGCCGGAAGCTGTAATCGGTTGTAGATTTCTTGCTCGAAAGCCACCTCATCGAAAGCAATATCGGGTTCGAGCGTTAACGAAAGCGAGTGAATCATAGGTATTATTTCCTATAAGATCAACAACCGGATACCGTTTCGGGTTCGCCGTTTATTTCTTATTATTATTTGTGTATTAAATGGTAAATTTATTTAATCAAATTGAATTAACACGGCTGGCCGGGCTTTGAATTCGTTTTCACGGCGCCGTCGGCCTATATTTGACCCGGCGATGGGACCTTCCGGGGGAAGATCCATGCGTTCCATTCAGCTCATTGACAACCCACTTTCTAATGAAAAAAGTTTTTCTCCTGATTTTACTCAGTACACTGCGATTATCTGCTCAAAAAACGGCTCCGCCCGCTCCGTATGGGGCCTTGCCGAGTCCGCAGCAGGTGGAGTGGCAGAAAATGGAGTACTACATGTTTATCCACTTCGGACCAAACACGTTTACCAACAAAGAATGGGGCCACGGCGACGAAGACCCGAAGGTATTTAACCCCACCCGGCTCGACGCCCGCCAGTGGGCCCGCACGGCCAAAGCCGCAGGCATGAAAGCCATCATCATCACGGCCAAGCACCACGACGGCTTTTGCCTATGGCCCAGCAAATTCAGCAAACATACCGTGCGGGAAAGCGCCTGGAAAAACGGCCAGGGTGACGTGCTGCGTGAACTGTCCGACGCCTGCAAGGAATACGGCTTGAAGTTCGGGGTGTACCTTTCGCCCTGGGACCGCAACCACCCGGCCTACGGAACGCCAGAGTATAACCAGATTTTTGCCAACACGCTCGACGAAGTGCTGAGCAGCTACGGCAGCGTGTTTGAACAGTGGTTCGACGGGGCCAACGGCGAAGGCCCGAACGGCAAACGGCAGGAGTACGACTGGAACCTGTTCCGGGGTGTGGTCTACAAACACCAGCCCAAAGCCATCATCTTCAGCGACATTGGCCCGGGCTGCCGCTGGATGGGCAACGAAAGCGGTATTGCGGGCGAAACCAACTGGTCGACGCTCAACACCGACGGTTTTGGGATGGGCCACGCGGCCCCGCCGACGCACGTGCTCAACGCCGGCAACGAAAACGGAAAATACTGGATTCCGGCGGAGGTCGATGTGTCGATCCGGCCGGGCTGGTTCTACAGCCCCGATACCGACGACCGGGTGAAAACGCTGACGCACCTGATGAAAATCTATTATTCGTCGGTGGGCCGCAACGGCAACCTGCTCCTGAATGTGCCGGTTTCGCGCGAAGGACTGATTCACCAAAACGATTCAACCCGCCTGATGGAATTCCGCAAAACCGTGGCCGAGTCGTTTAAAACCAACTTGGCGCTGGGCAAAACCGTGACGGCTTCGGCGGTTCGGGGCAAGGACCAGCGGTTTGGGGCTAAAAACCTGCTGGACGGCAACTACGACACGTACTGGACCACCGACGATGCCGTGCGGCAGGGGTCGTTCGTCATTGATCTGGGCAAACCCACGGAGATCAACCGGATCGTGTTGCAGGAGTACATTCCGCTGGGCCAGCGCGTAAAGTCGTTTAAAGTTGAAGCCTGGAACGGCAAGCAATTCGAAACCATCGATCAGCAAACCACCATCGGTTACAAACGAATTCTGGTGTTCCCGACCCTGAAAACCACGAAGGTCCGGGTAACGATTCTCGAATCCAACGCCTGCCCGGTGCTGGCGGAATGCGGTCTGTACAAAGCGACCGAACTGCTGTCGAACCCCGAAATTGCGCGCAACAGGCAGGGGTTGGTAACGATCACCTCGGAAGTGGCCGATCCGGTTATCCGGTATACGACCGACGGTTCGGAACCGACGCTGGCATCGACCCGCTACACGGCTCCGTTCCACTACGCCAAAGGCGGCACGATCAAAGCGCGAGCGTTCATCAAAAACGGCGCGGAGTCGTCGGAAATCGTCCCGGCATCGTTTGACCTGGCCCCCGAGAAGTGGTCGGTGGTGGCCAGCGACGACAAGCTGAAAAGCGCGGCTGGCCGCGCCATCGATTCCAATCCGCATACCGTCTGGCAAACCGCCCGGCAGGAGGGCAGCGCCAAACACCCGCACGAGCTGGTGGTGAACCTGGGTGAGACGCTCAACCTGAAAGGGTTTACCTACACCCCCCGTCAGGACGGCCAGAACGGCGGCACGATTTACCAGTATAGTTTCTACGTGAGCGAAAACGGTACCGACTGGAAACCCGTCCTCGAAAAGCAGGCATTTGCCAACATCCGGAACAATCCGGTGAAACAGGAAGTGCCGTTTGCCAGTCCGCAAAAAGCGAAATTTATCAAGCTGGTGGCGCTTTCGTCGGTCAACGAAAACGAAAACTGGGCGTCGGCTGCGGAAGTGGGCGTGCTGGTAAACTAATCTAAAAACGAACTACTCCCGTCAGGTATAGGCAATTCGTTGCCATTCCTGACGGGTTTTCTTTTTCAAACTCATGGCCCAGTCAACCGATTTTGAAGCCCCTGATTTTTACGGAATCGACGACCTGCTGACGGAAGAGCAGAAACTGGTGCGGGCGTCAATGCGGGCGTTTGTCAACCGGGAAATCAGCCCCATCATCGAGGAATGCGCCCAACGGGGGGCGTTTCCCGAGTCGCTGCCCCGGAAGTTTGGGGAAATTGGGGCCTTCGGGCCGACCATTCCGACGGAATACGGCGGGGGTGGGCTGGATGCCATTTGCTACGGCCTGATGATGCAGGAAATCGAGCGGGGCGATTCGGGAATGCGGTCCTGTGTGTCGGTGCAGAGTTCGCTGGTGATGTGGCCAATTTACGCGTACGGGTCCGAAGAGCAGAAGCGCAAGTTTCTGCCCCGGCTGGCAGCGGGCGAGTGGCTGGGCTGTTTCGGGCTGACGGAACCCGACCACGGTTCGAATACCGCCGGGATGCAGACCTCGTTTGTGGAGCACGACGATCATTACCGGCTGAATGGGTCCAAACTCTGGATCACCAACGCACCGGTGGCCGATGTAGCCGTTGTCTGGGCCAAAAATAGCCAGGGCCGGGTACAGGGCCTGCTGGTCGAACGCGGCATGGACGGTTTTTCAACGCCCGAAATTCACGGCAAATGGTCGCTGCGGGCCAGCACGACGGGTGAGCTGGTGTTTCAGGACGTAAAAGTGCCCAAAGAAAACCGGCTGCCGGGCGTCGACGGGATGAAAGGACCGCTGAGTTGTCTGGATCAGGCCCGGTACGGCATTGCCTGGGGCGTGGTGGGGGCGGCTATGGATTGCTACGACTCGGCCCGGCGCTATGCGCTCGAACGGCAGCAGTTTGGCAAACCCATCGCGTCGTTTCAACTGGTGCAGAAGAAGCTGGCCGAAATGCTCACCGAGATCACGAAAGCCCAACTGATCTGCTGGCGGCTGGGGGTCCTGAAAAACGAAGGCAAAGCCACCACGGCCCAGATTTCGCTGGCCAAACGGGCCAACGTCGAGATGGCCCTGCACGTGGCGCGGGAAGCCCGGCAGGTGCACGGGGCGATGGGCGTTTCGGGCGAATACCCGATCATGCGCCACCTGATGAACCTGGAATCGGTGATTACCTACGAGGGAACCCACGACATTCACCTGCTGATTCTGGGCAACGAAATCACCGGTATTCCGGCGTTTAAATAACCGGTTTTGCTGCCTGCCGTAAAAAAAATGGTGGCCTAAAAGACCACCTTTTCTTTTTTTGGCAATGAAATGATTTTTAAGCGGTGAACGATCAGGTCATTTGCCGATCATTTCCGTCGGGGCGCTCTTCTCCACGGCTTTCATGACCCGGAAGAAGTTGCCGCTCCATATTTTTTCAATGTCTTTTCGGGAATAACCCCGCCGGACGAACTCCACGGTAAAGTTTTCGTACTGGCTCACGTCAAAGCAATCGGCCAGAGCGCCACCGCCGTCAAAATCGGCCCCCATGCCCACGTGATCAATGCCGATCAGTTTAACGATGTGGTCGATGTGGTCAACGGCGTCTTTTACCGTGGCCAGTTGCGCCGGATACTGTTTGTTCAGTTCCATGAACTCGGCCCGAAGCTTCTTCTGATCGTCTTCCGACAGTTTGCTCATGGCGCCCATCATCGACCGCCGGTCTTTCACACCCCATTTTTCAAACAGGGCTTTCTGCGCGGCTTCGCGCTCCGGACTGGGTGGAATGGTTTTGACGTAATCGCTCAGCAGGTTTAGTTGCACCACCCCGCCGTTTTTCGCCAGGGCTTTCAGCATATCGTCGGTCAGGTTGCGGGGGTGGTCGCAGATGGCTTTGGCTCCCGAATGCGACGCAATGATGGGTACTTTTGATAGCCGGATTACGTCGTAAAAGGTCGAGTCGGAAACGTGCGACACGTCGATCATCATGCCCAGCCGGTTCATTTCGGCCACCACCTGCTCGCCCAGCGGACTCAGTCCCTGGTACTCGGCCCCTTTCGGGTCGGTCGAGGAGTCGCAGATGTCGTTGTTGCTCGAGTGGCAGAGGGTCATGTAGCGGGCGCCCCGGTCGTAAAACGTTTTGAGCATCGACAGGTCGTGGCCCATCGGATAACCGTTTTCTACCCCGATGAAAATAACCCGTTTGCCGGTTTTGCCGATGCGCAGGGCGTCCTGGGGCGTGGTAGCCAGTTCGGCTTCGGTGCGGGTGTTTTTGAGCGTCGTTTCAACGGCATCAAAAATACCGAGTGCTTTTTGTTTGGCGGTTTCGTGGCCTTCCGGCGTGCGCGGACCCTGACCGAGGTAAACGGCCCAGAAAATAGCGTCCAGACCGCCTTTCCGCATACGCGGGTAATCGACCTTGCTGCTGGTGGCGCGGGCGTCGTTTTCTTTTGTGACGTCAAAACCTCCGCGCGAGAGCAGCATGGGCGTGTCGGCGTGGGTATCCACCGTGAACGCTTTCTCGTGGATCTTTCTGGCTTTTTTCAGCAACTCCTTATCGTCGTCGGCCGCCAGGGTTACGCCGGTGCTGAGGCAGGCCAGGAGGGTAGGGTATAGCCAATTTTTCATCGAAAACAGTCGGTTAAATGGTTAAAAAGAAAGCGGGTGCACCCGGTGGCGCACCCGCTTGGGCAGGCATTATTTGGCAAACCAGAGTTTGAGTTTTTTATCGTTCTGGCCGCCCTGGCGTTTCAGAGCCGCGTCGAAGTTGGTATAGTTCAGCGATTCTTCGGAACCCGGATACGGCAGGCGCGTCGGAACGACCCCATTGTTGGTATTCAGAGCGGGGGGCGTCAGGGCCGGAATGCCCGTCCGGCGGTATTCCGACCAGGCTTCCAGGCCCTGGCCGTAGAGGGCAATCCACTTCTGTTCGATAAGCTGGGTGTACCCGGCGGCTCCTTCTTTCAGGGCGTTGGCCGTCAGGTAAGCCGGGGAAACCGTCAGCTTGTACTGCTCGTGCGAAGCCGTGATGGCGCTGTTGTACAGGGTGGCCGTGCTGCCCGCAGCGGTTAGACCGTTGTAGGCAAATTCGGCTTTGATGAAGAGCAGTTCGGCGTAGCTCATAATCACCCCTGGAGCCGTTGCGCTGGTAAAATAAGCGCCCACTTTTGAAGTTTTCGACAGGCCGAGGGCGTTGGCGTCCGACGCCGACAAGCCGTTCGGAACGCCTTTAAATTCGCCACCGTCGGCGGGTCGGTCGGCGTAAATGGCCAGCCGGGCGTCGCTCAGCGCCAGCATTTTGTCAACCAGCGTGGCACTCACCCGGTGGTCGTCGCGGGTTTTACGGTTTTCGTTGATCGGGTTGTTACTCGGAGCAGCCGCCAGGTAGTTCAACTGAATGATATCGGCGTTGGACGCCAGTACCGGGTATTTGGCCGGGTCGCTCAGAATCCGGTTGATCTCCGCTTTCACGTCAATGGGTGCATCGGCTTTGTTCAGCATCCGCAGCAGCAGGCGCAGGCTCAGCGAGTTGGCAAACTTTTTCCATTTGGTCAGATCACCGGCCAACAGAATGTCGCCCCCAATGGCTTTGCTTTTGTCGGTTGCGTCGATCAGGTCGCTGGCTCCCTTCAGTTCGGCCACCAGCCCGGCGTAGACATCTTTCTGGGCGTCGTATTTGGGTTGCAGCGTTCCTTCCAGTCCCAGCACGGCATCTTTGTAGGGAATGTCGCCGTAGATGTCGGTCAGCAGCGAAAACACCCAGGAGCGGAGGATGACGGCCACGGCCTGGTAATTGGTGTTGCCGGTTTCGGCTCCGATTTTGTAAATCCGCTGGTAGTCGGCCAGCGACTCGATGTAAAAATCCCGCCAGCTGTTGCTGATGATGTCGTTGGAAATGGTGTACTGGTCAACGTCCGTGTACTGAATCCGGGCCCAGTGCTGCGAAATGCCCGAGCCGATGTCCTGCCCCAGCGAACCGCCCCAGTACACATCAACTGCGCTCTGAATACCGTGCGGCAAGAAAAGATCCGCTGAAGCCGTGGTTGGGTTGTTGGGGTTGGTGTTGATCTCGTCAAAATTGTCCGTGCAGGACGACAGGCTCAGAAAGAGCGCGGCCACAACGGCTTTGTATCGAAAGGAAAAATAAGTCTGTTTCATGCTGATGGATCGTTGGAATGACGGGTTGTCGGTCCGGACAAGTTGACGCCTTCTGGTCTCTGCATCAACTTGTCCTGAACCGGGTGCCGAAATCGGTGACGTTTTACAAATTGAATCCGATGTTGAAACCGATGGATCGGGTGGTCGGGATCTGGCCGTTTTCGATGCCTTGCAGGTTGCCGTCGTTGTAAAAGCTCGTTTCCGGATCGATGTGCGGAACGTTGCTGTGCAACAGCGCCAGGTTCCGGCCAACCACCGAGATGGCAATGTCGCGGAAGGGCAGGCGCTTGAACACCTGGCCCGACAGCACGTAGCTCAGCCGAACTTCGCGCAGTTTGACAAAGCTGCCGTCGAAAATGGTGCCTTCGTTGTTGGTTAGTGAGTAGTACTTGTGGTGCCACTCTTCCGACGAAATACGCACATCGTTGGGAACGTAATTGGGTTCAGACGCCGTGCCGATGTTTTTTACCCCTTCGCCGATGATGCCGTCTTCCCGGCCCAGCGTGGTTTCCTTCAGGACACCCGTGTACCGGCCAATGTTGATGGACTGCGAGAAGATGTCACCCCCCTGTTTGATGTCGATCAGCGTGCTCAATGACAAGGCTTTGTACGTGAACGTGTTCTGTATGCCGCCAATCCATTTCGGCGTGAAGTTGCCGAGAATCCGGCGAACGGGGTCGATTTGGGGCGCTCCGGCGCTATAGACGATGTTGCCGTTCGGATCGCGCAGGAAGCCTTGTCCGAAGAAGGTTCCGTAGGGCTGGCCAATGCGGGCTTCAACGCCCATACCCCGGATATTGGTGGTCGGATTCAGCGTGTACGTCGTCAATCCTTCCGCCAAATCCAGTACTTTGTTGCGGTTTTGCGCCCAGTTCAGCACCACGTCCCACTGGAAAGCTCCCGCTTTGACCGGCGTGGCCGACAGTTGGATTTCAACCCCCTTGTTTTCCAGCCGACCGGCGTTCAGCAGCTTGGACGAAAAGCCGGTAGCGTTGGAGATGTTAACGTTCAGGATCTGGTTGAACGACTGTTTGTTGTAATACGTCACATCCAAACCAACACGGTTATTCCACAATTTTACTTCCGCCCCAACTTCGTACGAATTGGTCAATTCCGGCTTCAGGTTGGCGTTCAGCATGGCGTTGCTTTCGGCCAGTGACGGTAAGCTCCCCCAGGCATTGGCGTAGGCATAGGTTTGCAACAGGTTATACGGATCGGTATCGTTTCCGACGCGGGCAATACCGCCCCGGATTTTGGCAAACGACAGAACCGGCGAACTCACATTGAACATATCGGTCAGAACGGCACTAACGGCGGCCGACGGATAGAAATACGAACGGTTGCTGGCGGGCAGGGTACTCGACCAGTCATTCCGGGCGGTCAGATCGACGAACAGGTAGTTCCGGTAGCCGAGGTTGGCCGACGCATACACACTGTTAATGGCCCGTTTTGAATACATGGTGTTGTCCGTCACGGGCCGCTGGCGGGAGTTTCCGATGTTCCAGACGCGGGGAATGGCGAGCTCGGTCGCGCCGGTATAATTCCGCTGGTAATAGTTCGACCGGTGGTTACCACCGATGTTGGCCGTTACATCGAAGTTGCCAAATTTGTGGGTTGCGTTCAGCAAAAAGTCCGAGTTGGATTCCTGCACGTAAATCTGCTCTTCGTTGTAGCTGTCGAACAGGTTGGAAGTCCGGGCGGCATTCTTGGTTTTCCGCCGATCAATGTAGTAATCCGTTCCGGAGCGGGCCGTCAGGGTCAGCCAGTCGGTGAATTTGTAGGTGGCCGAAAGGTTGCCAAACAACCGGTCGCGTTCGTTTTCGCGGGCGCTGACGTTCAACTGGTAGTAGGGGTTCGTCCAGTAGTTATAGTTCCAGTTATACTGGTAGATGCTGCCCGGAGCCTGGTAGTTTTTCAGTTGCTCCATATCCACCTGCCGGCCGAACCAGATGAAATACAGACCCCAGTTGGTGCGGTTGTCACTGCCGTCTTTCACGTAGTTTCCGCTGGCGCGAATGCTTAGTTTTTTGGTCAGGTTCCAGCCCGCGTTCAGCGCGAACGTCCGGCGCTTGTAATCCGTGTTGGGCAGAATACCGGTCTGGTTCAGATCGGTCACCGACAGCCGGAAATCACCTTTCTCGCTAGCACCCGTGATGGAAATGTTGTTGGTGAGCGTCCGGCCGGTTTCGAAGAACTGGTTAACGTTATCCGGGTGAGCAATCCAGGGCGTGGCGGTCCGCTTGCCATCCGGACCAATCGGCGAATCAAACTGCGGAATCAGGCGGCCGTCCAGCCGGGGTCCCCAGCTTTCATCGACGCCGTCGTTGACGCCACCGCCCCGGCCATCGACGTACGAAAAGAGTCCTTTCCCGCCCTGGCCGTATTCGTTTTGCCATTCGGGCAGCCGGAACGGGCTATCGAACGCCGTGTTGGAGTTCACCGACACGCCAATACCCCGGCTGCCTTTTCCGCTCTTCAGCGTGATCAGCACCACCCCGTTGGCCCCACGGGAACCGTACAGGGCCGCGGCACTGGGACCTTTCAGGACGCTCACGGACTCAATATCGTCCGGGTTCAGCGAACCGGCTCCGTTGCCGTAATCAACCGCCGTGGAAGAACCGTAATTGCCGTTGTCGATGGGAACGCCGTCGACCACAAACAGCGGCTGGTTGTTGCTGCCGATGGAACTGGCCCCCCGGATCACCATCCGCGACGAAGCGCCCGGCGCACCGTTGGAGTTGGTCACCTGCACCCCGGCCACTTTGCCCGATAGCGCGTTAACCAGGTTTGTTTCGCGGGCCTGCGTGAGTTGTTTGCCGCTCACTTCCTGCACGGAATAGCCGAGGGCCTTCTTCTCCCGGGTAATCCCGAGGGCGGTTACAACGATTTCTCCCAGCAGGGCCGCATCTTCATCGAGGATAATGTCGAGCGTGGTTTTGCTGCCAGCGGCTACTTCCGTGGGCTTAAAGCCGATAAACGACACAATCAGGGTGGCATTGGCCGGAGCATTCAGGGTGAATTCACCATTGGAATTTGTCGTGCTTCCGATTGACGTTCCTTTGATCAGCACGTTGGCACCGGGCAAACCGGCGCCGTCGGTTTTGGACAACACTCTCCCTTTTAAGGTTCTATCCTGCGCCAGGCTGACCAGATTCATCAGCAGGGCGATCAGCAGGAAGCAAGAGGTAGATGCTCTTCTCATAGATAGTTGGAAGTAATGAAGTGGTTAAATAGGACTATAACGGTTTATTGAACCAGATTTGCTGGTTTTTGACTAGTTAGTAACTGTAGTATAATTGATGGAAATCGTACGAAATATGGTCATTGTAGATTGATTAGAATGTTAATACTAAAGAAATAGGTTAAAGTAATTGAAAACGTAAATAAGTGTAATAATGGATAGTAAGACAAATAATATTTTAAAAAAATTAATAATTGTAAAACATAGTATAAGATATTATGGCAAATTCAAAATTTATATAGGTAAAATGACAAATTTGTGGACTAATTATTTGTAAGATGGGTAGGCTATATTTTAAGTCAATAATCAAATAAGATTATGGCATGTTTAGGATACAGTGGGAAAAGGGTTTCAATTGCAGACGGGATGTGTAAGTGTTCGCTAAAAGCAGCGAGGGCGAACGCTTTTGAAACAACGGCGATCCCGGTATTCTGGAGTTTTCAAGTATATTTAAGGGACAGTGTGACGAAAGCCTGTTTCTGACCCAAACCGGATGAAAAAAGAATGTTTAGCGCTGTTTCTGCTGGTCGCTTCCCTGACGACCGGCTACGCGCAGGCTCCCCGTCTGATTGTTCGCGGGGACGACATGGGCTATGCGCATTCCGGAAATGAAGCGCTCGTGCAGTGCTACCAGGCAGGCATCGAGTCGTCGATTGAAGTCATCGTTCCGTCCCCCTGGTTTCCGGAAGCGGTCGAAATGCTGAAGCAGATTCCGAATGTGGACGTCGGTATTCACCTCACCTTGACCAGTGAATGGGATAACGTCAAGTGGCGGCCGGTCTCGGCCGGTCCGAGCCTGCGGGATGCCGACGGGTATTTCTACCCCATGATTTACCCCAACAAAAACTACCCCAAACGCGCTTTGGTGGAAAATGACTGGAAGCTCGAAGACATCGAGCGGGAGTTTCGGGCGCAGATTGAACTCGGCCGGAAATGGATTCCCCGCATCAGCCACATTTCCGGGCATATGGGATGCACAGGGATGGGCGACGAGGTGAAAGCGCTGGTTCAGAAGTTGGCTAAAGAATACAACGTCATTCACCTGGACCGGAATTCGCAGGAATACGACGTGACGACGGTGGGGTATGTGGGGGCGCACGCAACCTCCGCCGAAAAAGTTGAAAGCTTTTGCAAAATGCTCGAAAGCCTGGAATCCGGCAAAACGTACCTGTTTGTCGATCATCCCGGCCTGGATACGCCGGAGCTGCGGGCTATCCACCACATCGGGTACGAGCAGGTGGCCATTGACCGCCAGGGTGTTACCGATGCCTGGACCAGCCCCCGCGTGAAGGAATTGATCAAAAGCCGGGGAATCCAATTGATTGGCTACCGGGATTTAAGGGAGTAACGATCGGATCCAGCTTGGAACGTTCGACTAACCCGTTCATCAATTTTGGGCATCAATGAGGGATTACTCTGCAACAGACCGCTGTTTTTTCGCGTACCTCTGAGCAATAGTTGGCGCAAAACCTCCGGCATATGACAGGATTTCTACGGATTCGTTTCTTACTGATTTATGGGTTGGTGAGCGTGGCCTTCGTAGCCAATAGCCAGATGCTGGATTGCGCCAACGTTGGCTTTGACGAAGGCACAACGCGGGGCTGGACGTTGCTGAACGGAACCATCATGGACCTCAATCAGCAAGTGGTCTATGAAAATGAGGTGACCGGGAGCTTCGAAAATGGTCACCGGATTACGAGTCTCAGCGACGGCAACGACCCCCGGATCACCAGCGAGGCCATTCCGATGGTGGCCCCCGGCAGTACCCACTCCATCCGGATTGGCAACACCAACCGGGGTGGGCGGTTCGACCGAATCCGCGGCTCTTTTGTAGTGACGCCGGACAACACCCTGTTTCAGTACCGGTTTGCGGTCATTCTGGAAAATCCAAACCACTCCGACTGGCAGCAGCCCGAATTCGCCATCCGCATCACCACGCAGAACGGCGCGACCATCGGTTGCAGTTTTTACAACGTTACTTCCGCCGGAACGATCAGCGGTTTTAAAAATCAGGGTGACCTTCGGTACCGCAACTGGACGACGGGCGCCATCAGCCTTCAGGACTATGTTGGGCAGACCATTACGGTGGAAGTGACGGCGCACGGCTGTACGGAACGCCGGCACGTGGGCTACGCTTATTTTGACGCCCAATGCCTAAAATCCGAGATCAAACCGGCGCTGTTCTGCTCACTGATGGACAAAACCATGACCCTGAAAGCACCCGACGGGTTTGCTTCCTACCAGTGGAACACCGGCGAAACCACACCGACCATCCGCGTGAATCCGGTGCAGGGTGCCCGTTACTGGGTGAAAGTAAAGCCGTTTTCGAGCCTGGACGAAGACTGTGAGTTTCAACTCAATCATACCGTCCGTTTCGAGGTGCAGAATGAGCCAGAACCCCGGACGGTTTCCATCTGCGAGGGCGATGGCTATACCGTTGGCGATTCGACCTACCGCACTGCCGGAACCTACCTGACCCGCATCAGACGGGGCGCCGAGGTCTGCGACAGCCTGGTAAAAACCGTCCTGACGGTTCGACCGCTGGCCCGCAGTACCCAAACCGTGACCATCTGTGAGGGCGAAACGTACAGCGTCGGGACGACGGTTTACCAAACGGCGGGGGCGTACGATACCCGGATTGCCCGGTCCGGCCCGCTCTGCGACAGCATCGTAACCACGCGGCTGATCATCAACGCCATCCGCCTTTCGATTAATCCGGACACACTTATCCGACCCAACGCCACGGCCCAGCTCCGGGCAAATGTCACATCACCCGGTAATTACCGGTATAGCTGGAGCCCAACGGACGGGGTGGCCTGTCCCACCTGCCCGGTTACCGTCGCAAACCCGGAGGAAACTACCCGCTACACGCTGACTGTCGAGGATATTGATTTTAACTGCCAGAAAACCGCATCGGTGGAAATCCGGATTGGCGACTGCACCATCCACACCCCGAGCGCGTTCACCCCCAACAACGACGGGCAGAACGATGTTTTCCTGATTCGGGGGTCGGACTGCGTCACCGAGATTCAGGAGTTCATCGTTTACAACCGCTGGGGTGAGGTCATCTTCCGGCAGCAGCATTTCCCGGCTTCGGACCCCGCCTACGGCTGGAAAGGCGACTATTTGGGCCAGGCGTCGGAGAGTGGGCTGTACACGTTCAAGGTGAAAGTGGCTTTTCTGAACGGGAAGGTCGATGAACACCGGGGATCGTTTATGCTGCTGCACTAAAGCAATTAATTTCCGCCTGACTCCAGCAGGGCTTTCAACCCGTCCAGATCAATGTTCTCGCGAAACTGCCGGATCATTTCCCGTTTAGCGACCATGTCTGCCGACGTTTCGTACTTCATCAGCAGCTGAATGGACTGGATGGCGTGCCGGGGCAGCCCGGGGTCGCCGTATTTCAGGTCGTGCGTTACCAGCGGGCGGCCTTTGGGGGCCTGTTCCTCAAACGTGCCCAGCCCCCGGCGGTTGGTGAGCATCCCGTACGGATCGGCGATGACGGCCTGGGCGGCCCGTTCCTGCGGACTCATGGCGGCCAGCAGGGCGTCCAGGCGCTGAAAGTTATCGCGGAAGCGCTGGGCGGACTGGTCGCGTTTGATCCGGCCGTTTTCCACGCTCCGGCGATTTTCCTCCTTGTACTTTTCCCGTTCGGCCGCGGTTTTGAACGCGGTGGACTGATCGGCGAAGGCCAGCGTTTCTTTCAGGGCAGCTTCGAGTTTGTGGGTAGTTTCTTCGTTTTCTTTCAGGTAATTCTGGATATACCGTTGCAGTGACCGCACAAACTCTTCGCGGCTAACGGGGCGCACCGGCAACCGGTTTCCCGGTACCAGCAGGATCGATTCGTGCTTTTGGTTGTTCCAGCCGGTTTGTTTGCTGTAAACCGGGTAGCCTTTCAGTTCGCCGATTACCTCCGGCATGTAGTAGATCTGCTGACCGTTCGCCAGCAGGTACTCCCGTTCGCTGACCGAATCCATGAACTGCCAGAGCGAGTTGACGTGGCATTCAATCCAGGTGCCGGTTTCGTGCGAGCGTTCGGGCTTGCCCCGGAAACACCAGTAGTGCAGGTAATACGTCGTTACCGAATACCGCAGGGGCGAACCCGCCGGCATGAGTTGGTATTCGTTAGCGGGGTCGTTGCGGATGAGTCGGTAGGCCCGCGCTTCCAGTCCCTGCGGATTGGGGTAAGCTTTCTGGAGCAGTCGGATGATTTTATCCTGCCGTTCAAACACCACCGGCAGGCTCTTGCGTGGAAAAGCCGGGTCCATTGCCCCCAGGGCGTCCGGTTTGCGCACCCAGGGTGTCTGGATTCGCTGGGCATCTTCAGGTCGGCACTCGGGTGCCTGGGCTGCGCTGCCTGGTCCCATAAAACCGCCCAACAGGCCGAGCAGGAGGGTCCGGAAAAGAGAGTTCATGTCGATTGGTTGTGCTGAAAAAACAAAGATGCAAAACCCGGAAGGCCGCGCTTTCGGCAATGGGGCCCAATCAGCAATTTTGATGCATGAACAAACCAGATCGTTGGGTCAGGTGTAAACCAAAACCGCACCGAAGCCTGCGCCCCGGTGCGGTTTTGAAATTTGAATAGCAAGTGGACTTACTGAACCGGAATGGTTTTAACCATGATTTTGACGCCGTCTCTCGGGGAAAATGGCAGGGCCGGTGCGTTTTTAAGGTACGATTCGATCAGATTGATCCAGTACAAGTCACCGGGCGCTGTTGAGTTGCCAGCGATTTGGCGGCTAATATCCAGGTTCTGTTCAGTCAGATTATCAACTTTCCAGGTATCACCCGCCTGAAGTTGGGTTGACATAAGCGTCAGTTTGGTGTCGTTTTCCGATAAAGCCCAAGTTCCGGTCGATGAGGTGCCATCCAGACTGGTCTGAACAAAGGTGCCATCGTTTTTGAATTGCAGGCGAAATTTGCTCATATCCACCAAGTTGCCGGGCCGGTCTTTCGTGTAGCCCGGAATTTCGGGAGAGGCTCCCACACTCATAATACCGGTTTGTACTTCCCAGGTACGGGCAATCAGTTCGGTTTTTGATTTCGGGGAGTCATCATCGTCTTTGTTACAACTCAGTAGGACGGAAGTACTCATTAACAAGAGCAAAATGGCTTTTTTCATGAATCAGGCGTTTATAGGATCTTAATTTTCAGGCGACTACCTAGAGTGCGCATGCAAGGTATTGAATTATTCGCGGATTGCCGGTTGGTCGACGCTGTATAGGCAACGGTTTTACAGCCTATTATAGTATACGGTCGACCAGACAGTTCTTTTTAGCCGGGTTTGGTTCGCGGTTAGTGAAGCCCCCGGCAGATGCAGTGAATATGGCCGAAACTTTGCGTCTCGGCGTGCCATTCGAAAGCGTCGTTGTAGCGGTTGTTTTCCCAGAAAAACTTCTGCCGGGGCCGGTCGTAATTCCCCGTTTCGTTCATCGTGGCCGCATCGTAGAGTCTTCCGTTCACCATCACATACTGAATAAACTGGCTGTTGCGCAGGTCCTGCAACGGGTTTTTATCGAGCACCAGCAAATCCGCCAGCTTGCCCGTTTCCAGTGAACCGATTTCCTTGTCTAAGCCCAGATTTCTGGCGGGCAGGATCGTGGCCTGTTTCAGTGCCTGGAGGTTGGAAATACCGCCCTGACCGAGCATCCAGAGTTCCCAATGCGCACCGAGCCCCTGCAACTGGCCGTGGGCACCGAGCTGGACGCTCACCCCGGCATCGGCGAGTTGCCGGGCGGTCTGCGAGTTGCCAATGTGCCCGAACTCCTCATCCGGCAGCATCGTCCGCCGACGCGAGCGGCTGTCAACCACGGCCCGGGGCGTAAACCGCAGCAGCCGCTGCTGCTCCCAGACGTTCATTTTCTGGTACCAGTAATACTCCCCCGACACGCTGCCAAACGCCACAATCAGGGTGGGGGTATAGGCGGTTTTGCTGTTGCTCCAGAGCGAAACCACGTCCTTATAAACCGGATCGACGGGCAGGTTGTGCTCAATCGTCGTGTGGCCGTCCATGATCATCGTCATGTTGTGGTTGAAAAACGATCCGCCTTCGGGCACCACCATCATGCCCAGTTCGCGGGCCGCTTGAATAATCTGCTGGCGCTGGTTCCGGCGGGGCTGGTTGTAGCTTTTTACCGAAAATGCGCCCACGGCTTTCATCCGGCGCAGGTGCGAACGGGCGTCGTCGAGGCTGTTGATGACGGCTTTGAAATTGCCGTCGGCCCCGTACAGAATCGTGCCGGTCGAGTAAACCCGCGGACCAATCATCCGGCCCGTTTTCACCATTTCCGACTGGCTGAACACCATTTCCGTGTTCGACGACGGATCGTGCACGGTCGTGACGCCGTAGGCCAGGTTGGTAAAATACGACCACTGCTGCTGGGGCGATTTGCCGTCGCCGGTGCCGATGTGGGCGTGCGAATCGATCAGCCCCGGCATGATGGTTTTGCCCGTCGCATCAATGACCTTGGCTCCCGCCGGAATGGTAACCGCACTGGTCGGACCCACCGCCAGAATCTTGTTGTCCTGCACGACGAGCGTACCGTTCTCAATCACCGCATCGTCTTTCATCGTCAGAATCGTTGCGCCCTTGAAAGCCACCACGCCTTTGGGCACGTCGGTCGTCAGTTGCAGCCCAATGCGCAGGCCGGTGGTGTCGATGGCGGGGAGCTTGTCGGGCGCTCCGTCCACAAACGTGAAGCTGCTCTGAATGGAGCGGGTGAAGTAGTCAGGCCCGATGGTCCAGTGCAGTTTCTGGCTGTCGTTCGACCAGTGCAGGTAGTCGCCCGCGTCGCGCGTCACTTTGTACACCGGGAAGGCTTTCGTCCCGCCCGACAGATCGGCTGCTTTACCGGCCACCGGAAACGGCGCGATGTAGACGTGAAAAAGCTCTTGAAACGCAATCCAGCGGTTGTCGGGGCTGGGCACAAACCGGGTGGCGTAAGGGGCGGTGAAATGCGTTTGCTCGTCGGCGTTGGTCAGCAAAACGCTTTTGAAACTTTTCGTAGAACCGTCCTCGACGAAGAAAATCCGGTTGCCGGTCTGGTTAAACTGCGGTTCTTCTCCGCTTTCCCGAATGAAGGTGGGCGTGCCGCCGTTCGCGGGCAGGATGTACAGACCCGGTTCTTTGCCGTAGGCGTACCCCATAAAACCGTTGCCGGTGGATTTGCGGTAAACAATTTGGGTGCCGTCGGGCGAGAAGCTGGGCGTATTGTAAAATCCTTTTTCGCGGGTCAGCGTCTCGATCTTGCGGGTTTGCAGGTTGAGCTTCCGGATGCTGCCCGTCAGCGAGTCGTTCCAGGTGGTATAAAGCAGGAATTTGCCGTCGGGCGAGAAGCTGGGTTCGTATTCAAAGCTGACGGTTTCTTTCGTCAGGCGTTCGGGCTGGCCGTTGGGCAGGGTTTTGCGGTAGAGGTACCCGGCCGCGTGGAAGATCAGCGTTTTTTCGTCGGGCGAGGTGCGGGCGTGCCGAATCATCTTCGACTCGAAGGTGGGCGAAAAAACCGTCTGCGAAAACCGCACGGCGTCGGTCACCGTCAGTTTGGCGTTCACCGTAAACGGGATTTCCACGGCTTTGGTCGTCTGCACATTCACCCGAAGCAGCTTGCCCTTGGCCCAGATCACCAGTTCCTTGCCGTTGGGCAGCCAGCTGTAGTTGGGATACAGCCCCATGATGGCCCAGGCTTCCTGCTGGTCTTTGTTTAATTGGTCGAAAACCGGAAACTCTTCGCCTGTTTTCAGGTTGTGGATAAACAAAACCGACTGGGTGCGCACCCGCCGGACAAACGCCAGTTGCCGACCGTCGGGCGAGAGTTGCGGACGCGTGGCCCCACCCGGACCCGTCACAATGTTCTTGATGTCGCCCGTGTGCCGATCAAAGCGCCGGATGGCGTAGATCTGTCCATTCGGGTCTTTGTTGTACTGGAAAATCGGCCCCGGACTCACATCCTCGCTGAAATACACGTACCGACCGTCGGGCGAGACGCAGGGCTCTCCGGCGTCCTGCTGGTCATTTTTGCGCTTGGTTAGTTGCAAACCGGCCGTGCCGCCCCCGGCATGATAGAGCCAGAGTTCCCCGGCCCCGAGCGACCGGCGGCTCGTGAAGTGTTTGCGGGCCACCAGATACTGGCCGTCCGGTGTCCAGACGGCGTTGTTCAGCAGCCGGAAGTCTTCGTTCGTGATCTGGCGCAGGTCCGAACCGTCGCGGTTCATGGTCCAGATGTTGTCGCCCCCGGCCCGGTCGCTGGTAAACGAAATCCGTTTGCCGTCGGGGCTGTAGCGGGGTTGAATTTCAAGCGGCAACCCACCCGCCAGGAGCCGGGCCGTTCCGCCGGTAATGGGCAGGGTGTAGAGGTCGCCCAGCAGGTCGAAGACGATCTCTCTGCCGTCCGGACTGACATCCAGGTTCATCCAGGTGCCTTCGCTGGTGGTAAAGCTAACTTCTTTGGTGGGGCCGTGGGGCGCGGCAACGTCCCAGGTTTCTTTCGATTTTTGGGCAAACGAAAAGCTGGCCGTCAGCAAAGCGACGGCCACGGTACACAGTTTCTTCATATCGGGCGTTAATGACCCCGAAAGTTACGGAAGAAGCCAAAAGCCCCCTAATTCCAGCGAACAGAATCCGCCATTTACTCCGTGAACCGTTGCTGATACGGCTTTGCCGGACTCTGATCAGCGGACCGACCAGGTCGAGGACGTTTCCGCACGCATGGCCTGGAAGGGCTTTCGGGCCAGTTCGCCGGACGCTAATTTGCTTTTGGGAGCTATTTTGGTGGTCTTGCCTTTCGATTGCACCATCTGGTAACCTGTACTACCGCAGGCAATCATCCAGAGACCAATCGCCAGACCGAGGGCAGATTGAAATAATTTAATGTTGGTGTTCATCAGCTGTGTGGGTTGTATTCAATAGCAAAAGTAAAAAATGTTAAATTCTTTGCCGAATAAAATTTGGTTGAGCGGGAAAATAAACCTGTAAGCGGCTGAGTGCCTTTCAATATGCTAATTCGTTCAGACCAAATACGGCTGACATTTCGGTTTCGTTCAAGGAGGAATAGTAAAAATCGCTTGGTCCTATCTTATAGAGTCAGCAGATACGGAATCCCGTATCTGCTGAACGCGTAAAGAAGTTCAATCGTTCATCGGACCAACTTCTACTAAACCCTGCTAATCTCTATGAAACCGGAAACGAAATCGGTTGTCACACGGCGGAAATTCCTCGATCTGGCAACGAAAAGTACCCTGGCATCCACGGCCCTCATTGGCGGCTTCCCCACGATTGTACCGGCCTCGGTCTTCGGCAAAAACGCGCCCAGCAACCGCATCAACGTGGGCGCCATCGGCGTGGGCCGCATCTCGCGGGGCCACGATATGCCGGGGGTGTGGCAATACGACAATGCCCTGATCATGGCCGTTTGCGACGTGGACAGCAAGCGGGCCGAAGACGGTAAAAAGCTGGTCAACGGCGTTTACGCGAAGAAAACCGGGAAAGAGTCGTACGATGGCGTCAAAGTGTACGGCGATTATCGTGAACTGCTCGCCAACAAAGATATTGATGCCGTCATCATCAGCACCCCCGACCACTGGCACGCGCCGATGGTGGTGCACTCGGTCGAAGCGGGCAAGGATGTGTACATGCAGAAACCGGCTTCGCTGACCATCGCGGAAGGGCGGCTGATGGCTGATGCCGTCAAACGCACGGGCCGGATCATGCAGGTGGGGAGCCAGCAACGCTCATCGCACCAGTTCCGGTATGCCGCCGAACTGGTTCGCAATGGCCGGATCGGGCAGCTGAAAACCGTGTACGTCGGCCTGCCGGGCGACCCCTCGGGCAATGACGAACCGGAGATGCCCATTCCGAAAAACCTGAATTACGACATGTGGCTCGGTACTACGCCGGAGGTCTATTATACCGAAAAGCGGGTCCATCCGCAGGCGGATTACGACCGGCCCGGCTGGCTGCGCTGCGAACAATTCGGCGCGGGCATGATTACCGGCTGGGGATCGCACCACATCGACTGCGCCCACTGGGCCATGAACACCGAATACACCGGCCCCGTCGAAATCTGGGGGAAGGCCGATTTTCCAAAAGGCGGTTTGTGGGATGTCCACGGTATTTTCCGCACCGAAGCCCTGTACGAAAACGGTGTTCACATGATCGTGAGCAACGAACTGCCCAACGGCATCAAGTTTGAAGGCACGGACGGCTGGATCTTTGTATCGCGGGGTGATGCCGCCGTGACCGCCAGCGACCCGGTTGCCAAACAACGGGCGGCCAAAGCCCTGGACGCCAGTGACCCGAAGATCATCGAGTCGGTGATTGGCCCCAGCGAAATTCACCTGCCGGTGAGCAAGGAGCACCACGGCAACTGGCTGGAAAGCGTCGCCAGCCGCAAGGAGCCCATTGCCCCCGCGGAAGTGGGCCACCGGTCGTGCTCGGCCTGTCTGTTGCACCACGCGGCCATGAAACTAAACCGAAAACTGTATTGGGACCCCACCAAAGAACAATTTAAGAATGATGCCGAGGCTAACAGCCTCCTGTCTCGGCCGCAACGGGCAACTTATGCCATCAAAACCGTTGCGTCCACGAAATCTCGTTAACTTGCGCGTAACCAAACTAATTTCGAATGAACGTATCCTCCGTCGCAGGCGGCTTATTACTGGCGGCCTTGTTTGTTTCCTGTCAGTCATCTGAACAAAAAAAGGATGACATGTTTCACCTGATCACCCTGGACCCCGGCCACTTCCACGCGGCTCTGGTTCAAAAAACCATGTTTGATGACGTGGATTCTACCGTTAGCGTCTACGCCCCCGACGGACCGGACGTGAAGCTGCACCTGGACCGGATTCAGGGCTACAACACCCGGGCCGACGATCCGACGCACTGGCAGGAGGACGTGTATCTGGGGGCCGACTTCTTCGAAAAGATGCTGGCGGACCAGGCCCAGGGAAAAGCGCGTAACGTGGTGGTGATGGCGGGCAACAACAAACTGAAAACCGACTACATTGAAAAAACTGTTTCGGCCGGGTTTAACGTGCTGGCCGACAAACCGATGGCCATCAACGGGGCCAATTTTGAGGAACTGAAGGACGCTTTTGCCTCCGCCGAGAAAAACAAAGTGCTGCTGTATGACATCATGACCGAGCGCTACGAAATCACGACGATGCTGCAACGGGCGTTTTCGCAGCAGGTGGCCGTGTTTGGCTTGTTGGAAAAAGGCACCCCCGAGAACCCGGCGGTAACCAAAGAAAGCGTGCACCATTTCTACAAAAACGTTTCCGGCAGCATCCTGACGCGGCCGGCCTGGTTTATGGACGTGGCCCAGCAGGGCGAAGGGATTGTGGACGTGACCACCCACCTGGTTGATCTGGTGCAGTGGGAGTGTTTTCCGGACCAGAAGCTGGATTATCAGAAAGATATCCAGCTAACATCGGCGCGCCGGTGGCCAACCGACATGACCCTGAGCCAGTTTACGGCCATCACCAAACAAGCCGCTTTTCCGGATTACCTGAAAAAAGACGTGACGAAAGACAGCGTGTTGCAGGTGTACAGCAACGGCGAAATCAATTACCAGTTGAAAGGGGTTCACGCAAAAGTGTCGGTTATCTGGGCCTACAAAGCGCCGGAAGGCACGGGCGACACCCATTATTCGATCATGCGGGGCTCAAAGGCGAACCTGATTATCCGGCAGGGCGCCGAACAGCAGTACAAACCGACGCTGTACATCGAAGCCGTTAACCCTACAGCGGATTTGACGGCGGATCTGCAAACGGTCCTGCCAACCATCCAGAAAACGTGGCCGGGTGTGGAGGTAAAGAAAGTGGCCAAGGGCTGGGAGGTCGTAGTCCCCGAGAAATACAAGGAGGGCCACGAAGCGCACTTTGGTCGGGTGGCCGAGAAGTACCTCGAATACCTCAAAGCCGGTGCGTTGCCCGAGTGGGAAGTGCCGAACATGATCGCCAAGTATTACACGACCACGCAGGCGCTGGAACTGGCGAAAAAATCCAAAAGTGAACTAGCAACCAACTAAAGTAAACGGGTAGAAAGGATCAGAAGCCAAGTCTCTCGATGCTGACCGGTCTTTCACTCATTCACTCTTTCGCTCTTTAAACATGAACGAATCACAAGCCAATCGGCGACGGTTTCTCAGGGATTCCGTCGCCGGAGCGGCCGGGTTGGCGGGTCTGACCGCCTTGCCCAGCGGTATTCTGGCGGCCCCGGCCATTCTTCCTTCGGTCAATACCGGCAGCCGCAGCGGGCAACCGGCCGGTGCGGCCCGCATTAAGTTTTCGGCCATCGGCCTGAACCACGGCCACATTTACGGGCAGGTGGAAGCCGTCATTCGCGGGGGTGGTCAGCTGGTGTCTTTTTACGCCAAAGAACCCGATCTGGCGGCTGCCTTTGCCAAGCGGTACCCGGACGCAAAGCTGGCTCGAAGCGAGCAGGAAATTCTGGACGACAGCTCGATTCAGCTCGTGGTCAGCGCCGGGATTCCCGACGAACGCGCCCCGCTCGGCATCCGGGTGATGCGGGCCGGAAAAGATTACATGGCCGACAAGCCCGGTATCACGTCGCTCGACCAACTGGCCGAAGTCCGCAAGGTACAGAAAGAAACCAAACGGATTTACTCGATCATGTACAGCGAGCGGTTCGAGAACAAGGCCACCGTCAAAGCCGGGGAACTGGTGAGGGCGGGGGCTATCGGCAAGGTGATCCAAACCATCGGTCTGGGACCCCACCGGATGAACGCCAATACGCGGCCCGAGTGGTTTTTCGACAAAAAACGGTTCGGCGGTATCATCTGCGACATCGGTTCGCACCAGTTCGACCAGTTTTTGTTTTTCACCAACTCTACGCAGGCCGAGGTGGTGGCTTCGCAGGTGGGCAATACCAACCACCCGCAGCACCCCAAGTTCGAGGATTTTGGCGATGTGATGGTGCGCGGGAACGGCGGAACCGGCTACATCCGGGTTGACTGGTTTACGCCCGACGGCCTGAAATCCTGGGGCGACGGCCGGCTGACGATCCTGGGCACCGAAGGCTTTATGGAACTGCGCAAAAACGTGGACATCAGCGGTCGTGAGGGCGGGAACCACCTTTTCCTGGTGGATAACAAGGAAACCAAAACGATTGATTGCAGTAAGGTGGTGACCCCGTACGGTACGCAGCTCGTCGACGACATCCTGAACCGGACCGAAACCGCCATGACGCAGGCGCATTGTTTCCTGGCCACCGAACTGGCCCTGAAAGCCCAGAAACAGGCGCAGGACATTAAACTGAAAACCTAACGACTTTCCTCCATGACTCGATTTGCCACGGTATTTTTTTCCAGTTTGCTGTTCTTACTCATTACGTCGTCTGCGGGCCGGAGCCAGTCCGGAACGGCGGTCAACTGGAAGAAAGTCAAGGTGTTGGTGTATACCAAAAACGGGAAAGGATACGTCCACGACAACATTCCATACGCCGTCAAGGGCATCCAGAAGCTGGGGCAGGAGCACGGGTTCAACGTTGATGTGTCGGATCAGCCCACGGTTTTTACCGAAGCCAACCTGCAGCAATACACCCTGCTGATTTTTCCCAGCACCAACAACGATGTGTTTGACACCGATGCCCAGCGGCTGGCGTTTCGGCGGTACATCGAAGCCGGGGGCGGTTTTGTGGGCGTACACTCGGTGACCGGTACCGAGCGCAACTGGTCGTGGTTTAAACGCATGATTGGCGGAACGTTTGCCTGGCACCCCAAGTTTCAGAAGTTCAGGACGCACGTGATCGACACCAAACACCCGTCGATGGAAGGGCTTCCCAAAATCTGGGAAAAGGAAGACGAGTTTTACTTTACCAAGGAAATGTCGCCCGGCCCGACCGTGGTGATGGCCCACGATCTGACTTCCATCACCACCGACGAACCCGAAAAAGTGAAGATGTTCGGGGGAACCTTTACGCAGTTGTACCCGGCGGCCTGGTACTACCATTTCGACGGCGGCTACACCTGGGTTACCACGCTCGGCCACGACAAAAAGGACTACTCCGAACCGTTGTTTATGAAACACATCTTCCAGGGCATTCGCTACGTGGCCAGTCAGGTAAAAACCATCGATTTCAAAAAAGCCTATGCCGCATCGCGGGATTCGCCAATCCGGGTTAACTAGAACCGTTTACTCTTCGAGCAGTTTGACAATATCCTGATAAATCGCGTTGGCGGAACTAGGCCGTTGGGCGTTCAGATCGGCCACCTGGCCTTTCTTGTCGAGGAGGATATACCGCGGAATGCTCTGAATCCCAAAATATTGCACGATTCGCGAACGCCAGCCGCCCTTCGACCATCCCTGGTCGCCGGGTAGCTGGTGTTTTTGCAAGGCGCTCTTCCAGTTGCCCTCCGAATCGTCGATGGACACGTACAGAAAAACCACGTTTTCCAGTTGCTTTTTGGTGAACCGCTCGTGAAGTTGCTTGGAATGCGGCATTTCGACCAGGCAGGGGCCGCACCAGCTCGCCCAGATGTCGAGATACACCACTTTGCCCCTGTAATCCTCGAGCGTAACGGCTGCGCCCTGCTGATTGACAAACGAGAAAACATTCGGATCGGCTTTTTTCTGGGCAACGGCTTCCGGCTTGGGCTCCTCTTTGTGGGCCATCACCGCCCCGCAGCGAACCTTGACCGCATCGGTGTATACCGTCGAATTGGGCGTGGCCGACAGCATGGCAAATACCTCCCGCACCGACGAAGGCACCGCATTTCCGCACTCGTCGACCAGCAGCCGGGCCAGGGCGTACTGGTACGGTTTGCCGCTCAGGTGCTGGCGGGCAAAATCGGCTTTGTCGGTGAGCATCCGGTGTTTATCGGCTGGTGGGTAGCTGGCAAAACTCCGGGCTTTGCGCTGAAAGTACGTAATGTAATACAGCAGGAAGTTGCGGTAGGGCTCGGCCAGCAGCGCGGCTTCGTCGGCCACCTTCGCTTCCTCGAACCCCTCCAGCATCACGGCGGGAAGCGAAGGTCCGGTTTGCTGGCTGGTCTGGGCGTTCGGGCGGACGATGGGCCAGGCCAGCAGCAGGTGCCAGTAGTTCCAGCGAATGCAATTCTCGATGTACCTTTTCAGGGCTTCTGAAAGCTGCGGGGCCTGCGGATGCTCCTGGTAAAAAGCCCGTTGCGTTTTTCGGGCGGTGTATAGGTTCATTTCCCAGCCATCCACGGTCATAGCCTGCGCTTTGGCGTACTGCGCCGGAGCGTCAAAATCGGCTTTGAATTTCTCGTTGAATTCCTTCAGAAAGGCCTGGTCTGTCGGGGCAGTCAGTACGGTTTCAGGCCGAGGGCCCGGGTAGATATCCTGCGCGGAGGCTACCCGTTGAACGCCAATCAAAAAAAGTAAGAACGGAAGAAGTGTTTTCACGCGGTTATTGGTTTGGCAAACAAATACTAAAAGGCTCGTATAGTAACGAGCGGCAACGTTGGCTTAGTGTGTTACGTAATCGTAAATCAGGCGGGAAACCGTGGCCATATTTCGGACGGCGGCAGCGTCGTCTTTGAGGTCTTTGCCCAGCAGCACCAGCACGTATTTGCGGCCATCGGGCAGCATGACAATGCCCGAATCGTGGTGAACCCCGGCAATGGAGCCGGTTTTGTGGGCTACTTTCACGTCTTTGGGCAGTTGGGCCGGGATGACGGAGTTGAAACGCTGGTCCAGTAAAATCCGAATCATGTCGGCCGAGGCTTCCGGGCTAACGGCTTTCCCGGTGGCCATTTTCTCGAAAATCACCAGCAGGTCGTAGGCCGTCGTGGTGTTGTTGAGGCCCTGCTCAAACGCTTTCTTGTCTTCCACGCCCCGCCGAACCTGAATGTCTTTCGCTCCGAAATCGCGCATGGTCTGCGTTACCTTTCTGGCGTCTACGAGGTCGATGACCAGGTTGGTCGCCAGGTTGCTGCTGACGATGATCATGTCGTAGACCAGCGCCGACAATGGACGTTTGGTGCCAACCCGGGTGTAGATGAGCGTATCGCTGTCGTCGCTGGCTTTCAGGCTGTAGGGGCTGCCGTCGACGATGCTCCGAAATTCGTTTTTGATCAGAACGGAGTCGGAGAGCGACAAACGGCCCTGCGCGGCCTGTTTGTAGACCTCAATCATGACCGGCGTTTTCATGGTGCTGGCGGCATGAAAATTCTCGTGCTCCCGAATCAACAGTTCCTGCCCCGTCTGCAAATCCCGAAAGGCCACGGCGAAGGTGCCCGGCTGTTTACTCAGTTCCTGCTCGATTTGCCGGCGGAGTTGGGGCAGCGACGGCCTGGACTGCCCGAAAACAGAAAGGCTGATGAAGAAAAGAAGGGGGAGGGAAAAACTCCGACGCAGAGCTTTCGGGCAACAAAAAACCATAGTTGAATAATTCGGTTGTACAGGAACTAGCAAACCCGCTCAGGCGCCCTTTTTTCGTTCAATACGGGGTTGAGCGGTTTTCGCCGGTAGCCATTGGCTGGCCGGCAAGGTACACATTTTCTACATACAGACCTTTGTGAATGACCGATATTGAAATTGTTTTGGTGCTAATGGCCGTTCTGACGACCCTGGCTTCGCTTACTCAGAACCTAAAGATTCCGCAGCCTATTTTGTTGCTGACGGCGGGCCTGGTCATTGGATTCATTCCCAGCATTCCGGACATTCACCTGGAATCGGAGGTAGTCTTTCTGATTTTTCTGCCGCCCCTGCTTTACGAAGCCGCGGGGAATATTTCGTGGCACGAGTTTAAAGCCTACCGGCGGCCCATCGCCATGCTGGCGGTCTGGCTCGTGTTTTTTACGACCGTAGCCGTGGCTGCGGTGGCCCATTACGTCATTCCCGGTTTTACCTGGCCGCTCGCGTTTGTGCTGGGGGCCATTATTTCACCGCCGGATGCCGTGGCCGCTACCAGCACCATCCGGGGGCTGAATCTGCCCAGTCGTCTCATTACCATTCTGGAAGGGGAAAGTCTGGTCAACGATGCCTCGGCTTTGGTTGCCTACCGGTATGCCGTGGCGGCCGTTACGAGTGGCGGTTTTGTACTCTGGCAGGCCGGGTGGCAGTTTCTGCTGGTGGCGACGGGCGGTATTGCCATCGGGCTGGCGATTGGGTACATCTTCACCCATGTTCACAACAAGCTCGAAAACCCCACGGTGGCAACGAGCATTACGCTGCTGATGCCGTTTTTAACCTTCCTGCTGGCCGAACATCTGGGGCTGTCGGGGGTTCTGGCGGTGGTGTCGATGGGGCTTTACCTGGCCTGGCATTCGTACGAAATTTTTTCATTCCAGACCCGGATGCAGATCAACAGCTTCTGGAATATCCTGGTTTTCCTGCTCAACGGTTTTGCTTTTATCCTGATCGGCTCCCAGTTGCCTATTGTAGTCAAAGCGATTGGCTACGAATCCATTATCAAGCTGATTGGGTACGGCTTCCTGGTGAGCATGGTGGCCATTGCAGCCCGGATTATCTGGATTTTTCCGCTGGAATACCTGTATACGCTCCTGGGAACCCGGCGGAAAAAAACGCTGCAATTTAGCCCCAGTGAGTTATTCATAACGTCCTGGGCCGGAATGCGGGGCGTTGTGTCACTGGCAACGGCTCTGGCTTTGCCATTTACCCTGCGCAACGGCCAGCCGTTTCCCCTGCGTAATGAAATTCTGTTTCTTGCCTTCATGGTTATTTTTGTGACGCTGGTCCTGCAGGGGCTGACATTGCCGTATTTGATCCGGCGGCTGGGCGTCAACGAACCCCTGCACGTGGGCGAACTGGAGGAAAAGCAGGTTCGGCTGGCGATCACGGCCAGTTCGATTGCGTTCATCGAAAGCGAACTGGCCCTGGGGTTGCACGATGATGTTCTGAATGAGTTGAAAAGCCGGTTTGAACAGCATTCCAACTACCTGCAGGGCATCCTTCGCATGGACGAAAAACCCCGGAAAGGCGACCCGCTCACGACCCCGATGTTCTTTAAGGAGTTTGTGCAGAGTGAACTGGCTGTGGTCAATCACCAGCGCGATTTGATTATCCACTGGCACAAAAACGGCACCTACAGCGAAGAAATCATCCGCCGGATTGAGCAGGAACTGGACATCCGGAGCCTCAGTTTACAAACCCAGTTACGCCGGTTGCAGCCAATTGGAGCGGATAATCAAACCGGTGGAGCGCCCTGAAACTCGGTTTACGGTTTTAAATTCCCTTTTTTACCCCGGAGCCGAAGACTTTTTGGTATTCTTCGTATTTTGCCTCTTTGTGACCCTTCCGCTCCGAACCATGCTCCAACATTACGCCACGGTTGTTTTCCGATCCATTCTTCGCCACAAAGTGTATACCGGCATCGTCGTTACCGGACTGGCGATCGGCATGGCGGTTTTTTTGCTCATATCCGGCTACGTGCGGTTTGAACAAAGTTACGACCGGATTCACCCGAACGGCGAGCGGATCTACCGGGTTGAAAGTTTGTTTTATAAAAATGGCTCCGAAATCAACCACTGGGCCACCAGCAGCAACGGCTATGCACCGGCCCTGAAGCAGGCGCTGCCCGAAATCGAAGACTACACCCGAATTGCCTTACGGGGCTCAACCCGCATGGTTCGTTACGAAACCACCAAGTTTCGGGAGGAGCGCGTCTGCTTTGCCGACTCCAATTTCTTTGCCTTTTTCGGTTACCCGGTTGTCAAGGGCGATCGCCGAACCTTTCTGACCGCGCCCAACACCGTCGTCGTTTCTGAATCAACCGCCAAACGGTATTTTGGGAACGCCGATCCGCTCGGGAAATACTTGGAAGTCAGCACCATCAGCAGTGTGCTCCGCTGCCAGGTGACGGGCGTATTTGCCGATCTGCCCGCCAATTCGACCCTGCAATTTAATTTGCTGTTGTCGTGGACATCGGCCGCCAAATGGACCTGGGACACTTGGTACCAGCACGAAAGCTACTCGTTCGTCCGGCTGACGCCCCGGGCTGATCCGGAGAAAGTGGCTGCCAAATTCACGGCGTTGTCCCGGAAGTACAAAACCGTCGAGGCCATGCGCGACCTCGATTGGAGCGTCAAGCTGGTGCCACTGCACGCTATTCATTTAAATCCGGCCATCCAGCACGAGATCGAAGTGAAGGGCAACCGGCGGGCGGTGCAATTGCTGACGGTCCTTGGCTTCGTTATTCTGCTCATCGGTTGGGTCAATTACAGCAATCTATCAACCGCCCGGGCGATGGACCGCGCCAAAGAAATCGGGATTCGGAAAGCCGTGGGGTCGCACAAAAACCTGCTGATCTTTCAATTTCTGTTTGAATCCTTGCTGCTCAACGGCCTCGCGCTGGGGCTGGCGGTTGGGCTGGTTCTGGGGGCTGGTTTACTGTTGCCTTCGTTTCTGGGCATCCATCTGGCGGCTTTCGACGGGCTTACGGCGGAGCACGCCGGGCTGTTTATCCTGATTTTTCTGGTGGGGGTTGCCGTTGCGGGTCTGTACCCGGCGCTGGTGTTGTCGGGGGTTAAACCGGCGCTGGCGCTCAAAGGGCAATACCGGTTTTCGGGCCGGGGGGCGGTTTTGCGCCGGGGGCTGGTGGTGGTGCAGTTTACGGCCTCGATGGTGCTGATTGTCGGCACGTTCGTGGCCTGGCGGCAATTGGCATTTATGATGAATCAGGATCTGGGCGTTCGCATTGATCAGGTGCTGGTTCTGGAAGCGCCCGTTAAAACCGACCGTTATGATCAGAAAATGCAGACCCTGAAAAACGAACTGAAAGCCATCCCGGGCATTGTGGAGGTGACGGGTTCGGGCGCGGTGCCGGGCAAGGAGGTGGGGCAGAACCTGGCCAACCGGCGGCTGCACGACGGACCGGAAAACGACCGGCTGTACGAAACGCTGATGGTGGACTTTGATTTTATCAAAACGTTTGATCTGCAACTGGTTGCGGGCCGGCCGTTCGACCGCAGCCGTCCAGCGGATTCGCTGGGACTGGTGCTGAACGAGTCGGCGGTCCGGCAGTTCGGGTTTACGTCCAACGAGCAGGCCATCGGGGAGAAGGTCCTGCTGGAAACCACCCACGAACGCCCGAACGAAATCATCGGCGTGGTGAAGGATTACCACCAGCAGTCGCTGCAAAAACAGTTTACACCCGTCATTCTGTGCATGGACCCGGCTTACCGCTGGCTTCCCACCGATTTTTATTCGCTGAAAATCAGCACGGATCGGGTGGACGGTCTGGTCGAACGGGTGCAAACCGTCTGGAGCCGGTTTTTTCCCGAATCATCGATGGACTACTTTTTTCTGGATGATTTTTTCAACCGGCAATACCGGCAGGACCGCCAGTTTGGCCGCACCGTTCTGCTGTTTTCCTCGTTGGCGATCCTGATTGCCTGCATGGGGCTGTTCGGGGTGACCTCCTACAACACCGCCCGGCGCACGAAGGAGATTGGCGTTCGGAAGGTGCTGGGGGCGTCGGTCAACAGCATTTTAGCCCTGTTGGCCTGGGATTCGCTCCGCCTGCTGCTGCTGGCGGCCCTGCTGGCGACGCCGGTTTCGTGGTACCTGCTCCGTGCGTGGCTGTCGGGGTATGCGTTCCGGATCGAACTCAGTCCGGGCCATTGGCTCATTCCGATGCTGTTGCTGGTGGGAATTGCGCTGGCAACCATCAGCTATCTCACGGTTAAAGCGGCCCTGACCAATCCGACGAAATCGTTGCAAAACGAATAGCGGTTCTGCAATCGGCCCCGTTTAATCCGTAACTTGGGGCGACTCATCAACCAACGGTCAAATCCAATCCATCACGGACAAAGTGGCATCGGGTGCCGATCCGTGGCTATGTCATGAAAATACACCTTATCATCAGCGGTTTGCTCCTTCTTTCGATTCGGGGCTTCGCGCAGGCCCCGGCGGCCAACCCGTTTATCCGGGAGAATTATAACAAATTCGAGTACCAGATTCCCATGCGCGACGGAATCAACTTGTTTACGGCGGTGTACGTGCCCAAAGACGCATCGGCAACGAAGAAATACCCGGTTCTGATGCAGCGAACGCCCTATTCCTGCCGCCCCTACGGCCCGGACCAGTTTCCGCCCCGGCGATTGGGGCCGTCGGAAATCATCATGCGGGATAAGTACATCATTGTATATCAAGATGTTCGCGGTCGCTGGATGAGCGAAGGTATTTTTCAGGAAATGACACCGCATCTCGCCGTTAAGAAGTCGAAAACCGACGTGGACGAAAGCACCGACACCTACGACACCGTTGACTGGCTGGTCAAAAACATTCCGAACAACAACGGAAAAGTGGGGCAGTGGGGCATCAGCTACCCTGGTTTTTACGCGTCGGCGGGAACGCTGAGCGGTCATCCGGCGCTGGTGGCATCGTCTCCGCAGGCGCCGATGGCCGATCTCTGGCGCGACGACAGCTACCACAACGGGGTGTTCCTCATTCCGCACAACTTCAATTTCTACCCGTATTTTACGAACCGGACGGACGGGAAACCCACGAAAGAACCGTCAAAGACGGAGTTTACATACGGTACGGAAGACGGCTACGACTTTTTCCTGAAGCTCGGTCCGATGAAAAATTCGCAGAAAGCCGGGCTGTACGGTGGCAAAGACCCCTATTGGAATGGCAACCTGGAACACCCCAACTACGACGAGTTCTGGCAGACGCGGAACATCCTGCCGCATCTGAAAGGCATCAAACACGCGGTGATGATCGTTGGCGGCTGGTACGATGCGGAGGATTTGCACGGTATTTTCAAAACCTACGCGGCCATTGAAAAACAGAATCCGGGCATTTACAACATCCTGGTGGCCGGTCCGTGGACGCACGGCGGCTGGAACGATACCGGCGATCAGTTGGGCAGCGTGAATTTTGGTCAAAAAACCGGGCCGTATTTTCAGGAAAATATCGAGCGGAAGTTTTTCGCCTATTTTCTGAAAGGGGAGGGCGACGCCAAATTCCCTGAAGCGCAGGTGTTTGAAACCGGAACCAACCAATGGCGAACGTTCGACGCCTGGCCGCCCAAAGCCGCCGTTGAGAAGAATCTGTATCTGCAGCCGGGTGGCAAACTGTCGTTCGAGACTCCGGCAAAAACAACCGGTTTTGATGAATTTGTTTCCGATCCGGCCAAACCCGTACCGTTTAGCGAAACCATTTCGCTCGACATGAACCGCGATTACATGGTGGAAGACCAGCGGTTTGCGGCCCGCCGTCCGGATGTGCTGACGTTCCAGACCGACATGCTCGACAAAGACGTGACGCTGGCGGGAAATCTGCAGGTCAACCTGAAAGTTTCGACCACCGGCACGGATGCCGATTGGATGGTAAAGCTGGTGGATGTCTATCCCGGCGACGCCAAGGATAATTCCAATACCGCCAAAAACGAAAAAATGAGCGGATTTCAGCAAATGATTCGCCACGACGGTTTTCGGGGAAAGTTTCGCGAAGACAAAACGAACCCCAAGCCGTTTCAACCGGGTGAGGTAGCCGATGTAAACTACGAGTTGTTCGACATCCTGCACACCTTTAAGAAGGGACACCGCATCATGGTGCAGGTGCAAAGCACCATGTTCCCGCTCTACGACCGCAACCCGCAAAAGTTCGTCCCCAACATCCACAACGCGGGCGAAGCCGATTTCCAAAAAGCGACGCACCGGGTACACGGTGGAAGTTTGCTGAAGGTGCGGGTGATCGAATAAGGCCAGAACGCTGATGTAGAAGCGGGCTAAACCAAAAATCCCCGGCTGCCGTCAGGTAGTCGGGGATTTTTGGATCAATGCGTTTCGTTACGACAGGTACTTGCGGAGCATCCACGCCATTTTTTCGTGGGCTTCCATCAGGCCCGTCAGGAAGTCGGCCGTACCGGCATCGTTCAGTTCCTCACATTTGTCGACGTCTTCGCGCAGTTCGCGGATTGCTTGTTCGTGGTCGTCCAGCAGGCGCTGAAACATATCCGGCGTTTTGATTTCGGCGCTTTTGTCTTCCTGCAAACTCGTCAATTTCAGGAAGTCTTCCATCGTAGCCACCGGCCGACCGCCCAGCGTCCGGATGCGCTCCGCTACTTCGTCGATGGCCGCTTCAAGCTGTTTATACTGGCTCTCGAAAAATTCGTGGTATTCCAGAAAGCTAGGTCCGGCCACGTTCCAGTGATATTTCCGGGTTTTGATATAGAGTACGTGTTGATCCGCCAGAAAGGCATTCAGAAGGTCGTTTACTTGTTTGAGGGTGTCTTGATCAAGACCAATGTTAAGTTTCATGTTGTGTGATTCGTTAAGTTTGATAGACGGCTTGGTAAGTAGTCTCATTGGTAAAAACCATTGGTCAGCCGGTTTGTTTACCTCAATATCACGAAACAACACCCTATCATTCTAGTTTACTTTTTAACTAATTAAAAATAAGGTTCTGAAGTTTTAGACCAACCTCATCAACTACGTTATGGCACAATCGAAATTTAAAAAGACGCTCTCCGATACGTGGACGCTGCTGGTCGGGGCTTTTAACGGTTTTACCGACGACCGGGGATTGAAGCTGAGCGCAGCATTGGCTTATTATACGGTATTCTCCCTGGCACCGCTGTTGGTTCTGGTCATTTCAATCACCAGTATTTTTTTTGGCGAGGAAGCAATCAGGGGACAGATATTTGGCCAGATTAACGGTTTGGTCGGCAATCAGGCAGCCGCTCAGATTCAGGAAATGATCAAAAGCGTAGAGCTGTCCGGGAAAACCAGTGTAGCCCTGATAACCGGTATTGTGACACTGATTATCGGTGCAACCACTATTTTTATTGAAATTCAGGATTCGATCAACCTGATCTGGAGCGTAAAGCCGAAGCCCAAACGCGGCTGGGTTAAGCTGTTGAAAGACCGGTTGCTGTCGTCTTCTCTGATTGTCAGCCTGGGCTTTTTGCTCGTTGTTTCGCTGCTCATAAACGGCTTAGTACAGGCCCTGAGTGGTATATTGGTGCGTTATATTTCGGATACTGCGGTGGTTTTAACCGAGGTTTTGAATTTAGCCATCAGCTTTGGGGTCATCACGGTTCTGTTTGGCGTCATTTTTAAAGTATTACCCGACGCCAAGATTGCGTGGAAAGACATTCGTTGGGGGGCCTTCTTCACGGCCCTGCTTTTCATGTTAGGGCGCTTCCTGATTGGGTTGTACATTGAAACGACCAGCGCCGGTTCGGCTTACGGAGCGGCTGGTTCGCTGATCGTCATTCTGGTCTGGATCTATTATACGGCCGCCATTCTGTACTTCGGAGCCGAATTCACGAAGGTATATGCCGCCCACTACGGTATCAAGATTGAGCCGGCTGATTACGCGGTGTACGTCGAACAGAAGGAGCAGGAAAAGGACGTTAGTGTCATTCCTCACCAAAAGCCCAAGACCCAAACCGTTGATTAGAAAACGGGTCATAAAAGGGGCTCAAAGAACCGCGTATGGCCCGCATCGTTATTTAAAATACTTCATAAAAAAGCCCCGACAGGTAGTCCTGTCGGGGCTTGGTATTGATTCGCCGGAAGCTGCGTTTAGGACAAACCGTGATAACCGTATTCTTTCCGCAGAATCTCCCTCACCACTTCCTGTTCTTCGTCGCTCAGGCCGTCGATGGTCAGCGTTTGGGCATCTTCGCTGGCCGAAACCTTCAGTCGTTCTTTGTGGGAAATCGGAAGCCGTTTGTCAATAACTTCGGAAGCGTCTTTCAGTAGGTTTTCTTGGGATGCCATACGGTTATGCTTTTTTCTGCTCTTTTGCCCAGGTATCTTTTAATGTCACGGTGCGGTTGAACACCAGTTTTTCCTCCGTTGAATCCGGATCGATGCAGAAATATCCTTTGCGGATAAACTGGAAACGATCCCCGGTCTGGGCCGATTTCAGCGTCGGTTCAACGTACGCCCGCACAATTTCGAGCGAGTTTGGATTGATAAAATTCTTAAAGTCGCCTTCTTCGGCCGACGGGTCTTCCACGGTCAGCAGCCGGTCGTACAGCCGGACCTCGGCTTCAACGGCGTGGGCCACCGATACCCAGTGAATGGTGCCTTTGACGTTGATGCCCGACGTATCCGAACCGCTCCGGCTTTCGGGAATGTACGTACACCGGAGTTCAATGAGTTCGCCCGCATTGTCTTTAATGACTTCCTCGCACTTGATGATGTAAGCACCTTTCAGCCGGACCATGCCGCCGGGCGAAAGCCGGAAGTATTTCTTGGGCGGATTTTCCATGAAATCATCCTGTTCGATGTATACCTCCCGCGAAAACGGCACGTTCCGGTGGCCACTGCCGGGGTCTTCGGGATTATTTTCAATGGAAACCTCCTCAACCTGACCTTCCGGATAGTTGGTCAGCACCACCCGGATCGGCTTTTCGTCAACCACCGCCATCACCCGCGCCGTCGTTCTGTTCAGTTCCTCCCGAATGCAGAATTCGAGCAGGCCGACATCAATCAGGTTGTCGCGTTTGGCAATGCCGATGCGGTCGGCAAATTCCCGGATGCTGGCCGGCGTAAAGCCGCGCCGACGAATACCGGCGATGGTCGGCATCCGCGGGTCATCCCACCCCCGCACGTGACCTTCGTTGACCAGTTGCAGCAGTTTCCGCTTGCTCATGACGGTATACGTCAGGTTCAGCCGGGCAAACTCGATTTGACGCGACGGGAAAATTTCCAGTTGCTGGATGTACCAGTCGTACAGCGGCCGGTGCACCTCAAATTCCAGCGTGCAGAGCGAATGCGTGATCTGTTCAATGGAGTCCGATTGCCCGTGGGCGAAATCGTACATTGGATAAATGCACCATTTGTCGCCCGTGCGGTGGTGGTGTGCGTGCTTGATGCGGTACATGATCGGATCGCGGAAGTGCATGTTCGGGGCCGCCATGTCGATTTTGGCCCGCAGCACCTTGGCGCCATCGGCAAACTCACCGGCTTTCATCCGCCGGAACAAATCCAGGTTTTCTTCCACCGACCGCGACCGGTAGGGGCTTTCCTTGCCGGGCTCCGTGGGCGTACCTTTCTGGGCGGCAATCTCTTCCGCCGTCGAGTCATCCACGTAGGCCAGTCCTTTCTGGATCAGCTTTTCCGCAAAGTCATAGAGTTGGTCGAAGTAATCCGACGCGTAAAACTCGTTTTCCCACTCGAAGCCCAGCCAGCGAACGTCGGCCTTGATGGAATCAACGTACTCAGTGTCTTCCGTAACGGGATTGGTGTCGTCGAAGCGAAGGTTGGTTTTTCCGCCGTACTTATCCGCCAGCCCAAAATTCAGGCAGATGGACTTGGCGTGTCCGATATGTAGGTAGCCATTTGGTTCGGGCGGAAAGCGCGTATGAACGCGTCCTGCGTTTTTCCCGTTGGCCAGATCTTCTTCAACTAATTGCTCAATAAAATTCAGCGATCGTTCCGCCGGAGCAGGCGTACGAATATCCGTATTGTTGGGTATTTCAGACATACCACATAACAGGTTATGAAGGCGCGATCCCGGGAACGGCCTTCGATTTACGATGACAATAGCGAAAACGTCCTAGTTACGACGGCTCATTTCATCCCGAATCTTGGCGGCTTTTTCGTATTCCTCCTTCTTCAGGGCCTCGTCCAGCGATTGCTGGAGTTCGTCGTAGGTCATGTCTTTCAGCTGCTCGGTAAGGGACCGTGACGAGCGGGAGGTCGACTGGGGAACCAGTTCTTCCTGTTGTTCCTCGGCTTCGTCGGCAGCGCTGGCGGTGATGCCGGCTTCCGAAAGAATGGATTCGTAGGTGTAAATCTGGACGTTAAACCGGATGCCAATCGCGATGGCGTCGGACGGGCGGGCGTCGATCACCGTTTCACGTGTACCGTCGGTACAAACGATCCGGGCAAAGAAAATACCTTCCCGTAAATCGGAAATAACGATTTCGCGAACCGTAAAGCCAAATTTATCGGCAAATGATTTGAAGAGATCGTGGGTCATCGGACGGTTGGGCACAATCTTTTCAATCTCGATGGCGATAGCCTGAGCTTCAAACATGCCGATGATAATCGGCAACCGACGGTTGCCGTATTCTTCTCCCAAAACCAGTGCAAACGAACCGGATTGCGATTGGCTGGGCGATAAGCCTAAGATTTCAAGTCTGATCTTCTCCACGACGCAAAGTTAATAGAGTTTGGGAGTTTACAGGGTTGGGGGATTAGGAGTTTTTTCATCTATAACTAAAAAACAGCAAAACCGTTGTCCTGCAAACGCCCAAATTACTCAAATTACAACTCCTGCACCGCTTTTGTCAGCCGCGGCAGCACCTCGAACAGGTCGCCGACGATGCCGTAATCCGCTGATTTGAAAAACGGTGCTTCGGGGTCTTTGTTGATAACTACAATGACCTTCGATGAGTTCACGCCCGCCAGGTGTTGAATCGCTCCCGAAATACCGCAGGCGATGTACAGGTTGGGACTAATTTTAATCCCCGTCTGACCGACGTGTTCGTGGTGGGGCCGCCAGTCGAGGTCGGATACCGGTTTGGAGCAGGCCGTGGCCGCGTGCAGCGCCTTAGCCAGGTCTTCCACCATGCCCCAGTTTTCCGGTCCTTTGAGTCCCCGGCCTCCGGAAACAACCACGTCTGCTTCGGGCAGCAAGATGTCGCCGGTGGCTTTTTCGGTGTTGGTTACCTTCACGGCAAAATCGGCATCGTTCAAACCGGCGGAAAACGTTTCGACCGGCGCCGTCGCTTCGGTTTCTTCCGGGGTAATGGTGTTTTTCTTGATCGCCAGGATTTTCTTTTCGGCCGTCAGTTCGGTGAAGGCAAACGCCTTGCCGGTGAAAATGCTGCGCTTCACCCGAAAACCGGCGCCCAGCTCCGGCAGTTCGATGACGTTGGCCGCCAGACCGGCTTTCAGTTTTCCGGCCAGCCGCGCGGCCATTGCGTCACCCAGCGACGATTTCGCCAGCACAATCACGTCGGCTCCTTCCTGGTCCACGGCTGCGGCTATCACGCTGGCGTAGGCCATGGCGTTGCCTTCGTTTAGTTTGGCGTCGCTGGCGTGCAGCACGTTGGTGGCGCCAAACCGTCCGGCTTTGGCCAGTTCATCGGTGCTGGCTTCTCCCAGAACGATGGCCGTCGCCGAGGTGCCGGTTTGTTCGGCTACTTTGGAGCCGTAGTATATCGCTTCGAGCGAAGATTTCTTCAACGCTCCTTCATCCAATTCAGCAAAAATCAATACGGACATTTTTAGGACAAATTTAAAGGGGTGGAAAAAAGGGTTGTTTCGCGGAAGTGAGCGCAGAAGGTTTTTTATGGCTTAACGTTCTTTAGCTCCGCTGACTGGCGGTCGGCCCACCGGCAAAACAGACTTTAAATCACTTTTGCTTCCGTGTGCAGCAACTTGATGAGCGTTTCGGCTTCGCTGGCGGGGATCATTTTGCAGGCTCCGCGGGCGGGTGGCAGCTCGTAGCTCGACACCTGCGTGAGCGTGTCGTTGCCCGTGGGTTCGACCACCTTGAGCGGTTTGGTGCGGGCGCTCATGATCCCGCGCATGTTTGGAATTTTCCACTCGGCAATTGGCTCCTGGCAGCCCAGCACCAGCGGCAGACTGGCTTCCAGGTCTTCGTGGCCCCCTTCAATTTCCCGGGTAATCCGGGCGGTGGTGCCTTCCACTGTCAGTTTCATAACCGGCGAGATGGACGGCAGGCCCAGCAATTCGCCCACGATGCCGTGCACCTGACCACCGTTGTAGTCGATGGATTCCCGACCCATCAGAATGAGGTCGTAGTTATTTTCTTTGGCGATGGCGGCAATCTGCTCGGCGACGAAATACGCGTCGCTTGGTTCGGCATTAACCCGGATGGCCTCGTCGGCCCCGACCGCCAGACATTTGCGGATGACGGGTTCGGCGTCGGCCCCGCCCACGTTCAGAACCGTTACGGTACCGCCCAGCTGCTCCTTTAGATCGACCGCCCGCGAGAGCGCGTAGTCGTCGTAGGGCCCGGTGATGAATTGCACCCCGGCTTTATTGAGTTTGGTATTGTTGTCGGTGAGCGTAATTTTGGTGATCGTGTCCGGAACACTGGTGACACACACTAAAATTTTCATATTGTTTATGGTTTAGATATAATATCGGCAAAAATACAAACTTGCCGTTAATAAACGTATGCAAGCATACTACTTTTTGGTAATGGGCAATAAGATATAGGTATACGATGCCGGGCTGCCGCCCTGAACGTTGAAGCACTCCGACCCCAAACCGCACCCCAAAAATCGCAGGCCAATGAACGAAAAACGAATCCAGCAACTCCTTCAGTTTATCGACGAACAACCGGACGATCCCTTCAATACCTACGCGCTGGCGATGGAATACCGGGATGAGCAACCGGCTCAGGCGCTGCAACACCTGGAAAAGCTTCTCCAGCAGCACCCTACGTATTTGCCGAGTTATTACCACGCGGCTGCGCTCTACGCCGAAACGGGCAACCGCGACAAGGCCGCCGGGGTTTACCAGCAGGGCATCGAACTCGCCCGCACCCAAAAAAATGACAAGGCATTGCAGGAGTTAAGCCGGGCGTACCGCATGTTTCAGGACGAGGATGACGACTGGTGAAACTCCACCGCCGGCAGTAGACCGCACTGATTCTTTCCTTATGGTTATAAAAACTTACCCGCTTTATATGAAAAAATACCTCTTGCTGACGGCCTTTGGCTGTTTGGTAGCCCTGACTTCGTTTGGTCAACGGTATAGTAAATCGCTGAAAGATACGCCCGGAATGGTGTCGTACACCATGCGGAACGAATTTGCGAAAGATATTCCCGGCACGCTCGACAAAATCAAGGCGATGGGCATTACCAACATCGAGTTTTCCAGCCTGTTTGGTAAAACGGCTGCCGACATCCGGGCCGAACTCGATAAGCGCGGGATGCGGTGCACCAGCCACGGGGTGAGCTTCGACGACCTGACGAAGAAAATGGACATAGTCGTTCAGAATGCTAAAACGCTGGGAGCCAGCTACGTGCGGCTGGCCTGGATTCCGCACGAGGGGAAATTTACGCTGGAAAACGCCAAAAAAACCGTCAGTGATTTTAACCAGATCGGAAAGCAGTTGAAAGACAAAGGCTTGCAGTTTGTTTATCACAACCACGGTTTCGAGTTTGAACCCTACGGCGACGGCACCTTGTTTGATTACATCGTGCAGCAAACCAACCCGGATGATGTCAATTTCGAAATGGATATTCTCTGGACGTACTTCCCTGGTCAGGACCCCGCCAAACTGCTGGCAAAGTACCCGAAACGCTTCAAGCTGATGCACCTGAAAGACCTGAAAAAAGGCGTACAGGGCAACATGTCGGGGGGCACTCCGCCGGAAAACGACGTGGCGCTGGGAACGGGGCAGATCGACCTGCCGGCGGTGTTGAAAGCCGCCCGCAAAACCGCCATCGAGCATTTTTACATTGAAGACGAAAGTCCGTCGGCGCAGCAGCAGGTGCCGCAAAGCCTGGCGTATCTGAAGAAAATTTAGGTCGGATGGTTAACCCGGCTTAAACAAATGATTGGGGTAATTGGGTTACGTAGGAATAACATCCTTGCTGACCTGATTACCCCAATCGTTTTTTATAGCATCCGGCCTTTCGGTAAATTCCTGAAGGGGCCGCTCAACCTGTTGTTATCCCCATGACAAAATCCCAACTGCCGAAGGCCTACCGCCATCCCTATGAATTGGATCCCCAGTTTAAAAAATCGGTTGCGTACTTCTCGATGGAATTCGCCATCGACCAGGCACTGAAAACCTATTCCGGTGGCCTCGGATTTCTGGCCGGTTCGCACATGCGGAGCGCCTACGAACTGAAACAGAATGTGATCGGTATTGGGGTTTTGTGGAAGTATGGTTATTACGATCAGACGCGCAAAACCGACAACGCGATGGACGTCCAGTTTCGGGAGAAAATCTACAGTTTTCTGGAAGATACCGGCATCACGTTTACCATTGAGGTGCACCACACGCCGGTTTCGGTAAAGGCGTATTTTCTGAATCCGAAGCATTTCAACACCGTTCCGATGTTTTTCCTGACCACCGACATCGACGGCAACGACTGGCTGTCCCGGTCGATTACCATGCGGTTATACGACAGCATTGAGTCGGCCAAAATTGCGCAGTGCATGGTGCTGGGCCTGGGGGGCGCCAAGTTGCTGGACGAACTGGGGTACGAGCCCGACGTCTACCACCTGAACGAAGCCCACGCGGTTTCGGCGGCTTTTCACCTCTACCAGAAATTTGGCAGCGCCGACGAGGTGCGCAAACGGATGGTGTTTACGACGCACACCCCCGAAGACGCGGGCAACGAAAAGCACGACATCAACCAGTTGAATGTCCTGAGTTTTTTCGGCGGAGTGCCGCTGGAAACGGTGCGGGAAATTACCGGCATCCACGACAACGTGTTCAACCACTCACTGGCGGCTTTGCGCCTGAGTCACAAGGCCAACGGCGTTTCTAAGTTGCACGGTGAGGTGTCGCGGCATTTGTGGGGGGGCTACCCGAATATTCCGGAAATTACGCACGTGACCAACGCCCAGAACCAGCGGTACTGGACCGACCCCGAGTTGGATCATGCTTACCGGGCCGGTGATGGAAAAGCCGTGGCAGAACGCAAAAAAACGCTGAAAGCCGGGCTGTTCAAGGTGGTGGCCGATCAGTGCGGCAAGCTGTTTGACCCGAATGTGCTGACGATCATCTGGGCCCGCCGGTTTGCCGGCTACAAGCGCCCCGACCTGCTGGTGCAGGACCATGAACGGTTTGATCAGTTAATGAACCAGACGAAGTACCCGATTCAGTGTATCTGGGCCGGAAAACCGTATCCGAGCGACGAAGGAGCCACGCACATCTTCAACTCGCTGATTTACCGCAGCTACCTGCACCCGAACATGGCCGTGCTGACGGGCTACGAACTAGGGCTGTCGAAACTTCTGAAAGACGGTTCGGATCTGTGGCTGAATACGCCCGTGGTGACGCGGGAAGCTTCCGGTACGAGCGGCATGACGGCGGCCATGAACGCGGGCATCAACTTCTCGACCTACGACGGCTGGATTTGCGAGTTTGCTGAGCACGGTAAAAACGCGTTTATTGTTCCGGTTGCGCCCCCGAATCTGTCGTCCGGCGAGCGCGACGATCAGGACCGGAATCACTTTTTTGACCAGCTCGAACAGGAAATCCTGCCGATGTATTACGACCGGCCCGACGACTGGAACCGGTTGACGTTGCAGAGCATGAAGGATGTCAACGCGTTTTTCGGGTCCAACCGGATGGCTTCGGAATATTACGAAAAGGTGTATTAGGCCAGCGGCAGGGGCGGGGTGTACGAATGGTAAACGTTGGTCAAACCGCCAAGTTTGGCGCGTCCCTGGCGGTCGTAGGGTAACCCGTCAAGACCGAGCATGGCGATGTCTTCCAGCGTCGCCCGCCGTTTGTCGGGTTTCAGTGTTCCGCCGAATTCGCCGGGCTGGGCCGTTGGGTTCCACTGGTACTGCGGATCGACGAGCGTACCGCGCGGGTACATGATGCCCGGCTGCCCTTGCCCGATTAGGTTGAGGTTCAGCGGGTGGCCGTCGGGTGTGCCCGGAACCAGGCCCCAGCCGTGCCCTATCTCGTGGGCTTCGGTGGTTGAGCCGTCGAAGCCCACGTTGTCGAGCCGCAGAAAACCGGTGTTGCTGTTGCGCCCGTCCATGTAGGAAATGCCGCCCAGCGGGTTGTCCGTGGCGGTTTCGATGCGGAAAAAGACCTTTTTGTAATCACGGTTTTGGCTCAGCAGGGGGCGCGGGTCTGCAACGAACCAACCAGAGACGTGAAACTGAATCAGGTAGTCGGTATCATCCAGCGAGAGAAGGATTTCCGGACCGTTCCAGACCCGTTCGATGTTGTGGGCAATCCGGTCGGCCAGTTCTTCGGTAGCTACCGAGCCGTACAGATGGAGTTGCGTAATCACCGTGATGGTGTGTTCGGATTCACTTTTGAAAACATTGTCGTTTTCCAAATGGTCCGGAAAGGGCTGGGCTGGCATGGCGTGTTTTTCGTAATAATAAGCTTTTTTTACCGCCGGGCAACCAACTCCCGGAACAAAGCCGTCAGGGTGGGTTCGGCCCGGGCGGCAGCGGCCAGGATTTTCGGCAGGCTGGCTTTTTCGAGCGTTTCGGGAATGCACAAATCCGTCACCACCGAGCAGGCAAAGACTTCCATACCCATTTGGTGCGCCACGATAACTTCCGGCACCGTCGACATGCCAACCACGTCGGCGCCCCACTGGCGCAGCATCCGGTATTCAGCTTTCGTCTCCAGTTGCGGACCGGTAACGCCCACGTAAACGCCTTTTTTCACCGCAAAGCCCAGTTCTTGGGCGATGGTCTCGGCGGCCTGAATCAGTTCCGGATGATACGGTTCGCTCATATCGGGGAAGCGGTCGCCGAAGGCCGGAACGTGCGGACCCGTCAGCGAATTCTGGGGCAGCAACAGGCTGATGTGGTCTTCAATTACCATCAAATCGCTCACCTGAAAGCCGGGATTCAGGCCACCGGCCGCGTTGGAAATTAGCAGGGTTTCGACGCCCAACGCTTTCATGACCCGAACCGGAAACGTCACCTGCCCCATCGAATAGCCTTCGTAAAAGTGAAACCGTCCCTGCATGACGACCACCGGTTTGCCCGCCAGCGAACCCAGGAGGAGTTTGCCCGTATGCGATTCAACCGTCGACAACGGAAAGTGGGGAATGGTTTCGTACGGTATTTCAACCGCCGTTTTGACTTCTTTGGCCAGTGCGCCAAGGCCCGTTCCGAGAATGATGCCAACGGTGGGCGTGGGTGTGTTGAAAGACCGAATAAACTGGGCGGCTTGTTGAATCTGTTCGAGCATACGTACCGACGGACTAATCCAGATGTTTTTATTAATCTTAAAAGGTAAACAACGCAGCAAGCAAACTGGAACGGCTACGGATTGCCGACACGGCCAATGTTTCGACCCGCCACGAACCCCGTCGTCCAGGCATTCTGGAAGTTAAATCCGCCCGTGATGCCGTCAACATCCAGCACTTCACCCGCAAAAAACAGGCCCGGCTGCGTCAAACTTTCCAGCGTCTCGGGCTTGACAGCCGCCGTGGCCAAACCACCACAGGTAACAAATTCCTCCTTGAACGTGCTTTTTCCGGAAACCGCGTAAGTACTGTTGGTCAGCAGGTTAATCAGGCGGTTTTGGGCTTTGCCCGCCAGTTCCGCCCAGCGGTCGGTGGGGGCAATTCCGGCTTCGGTAGCCAGAGCGGTCCACAGGCGGGCGGGCAAACCGAACAAGGCCTGCGAAGCCACCTGCTTTTTCGGGTGTTGCTGGCGAAACGTCTGCAACTGGTCCCGAATCTGATTTTCATTCAGGGCCGCCAGCCAGTTGATGCGAATTTCGTGACGGTAGTCCAGTTGAGCCAACTCACGGGCTGCCCAGGCCGACAGCCGCAGCACCGCCGGACCGCTGAAACCCCAGTGGGTGATCAGAACCGGGCCGCGCTGCTCCTGCTTCGTTCCGACAATCCGGACGAGGGCGTCGGGAACCGCAACCCCCGCCAGAGCCAGCAGCGGGTTGTCGGGCGTGTTGAACGTGAACAGGGAAGGCACCGGGGCAATAAGCGATGGATTGGGCTCCTGCGGGTTTTCAAGTTCCGGAATCCAGCCGTACGAAGCCGCCTGCGGATACCCGCCAACCGCCACCAGCACCCGGTCGACCAGCAGGGTTTCGTCCGTCAGCAGATCGAGTTGCCACTGCCCCTCCCGCTGCGTCAGCGATTTGACCCCGCAGGAGGTCCGGATGTGAACGCCCAGCCGACGCGCTTCCTGCAACAAACAGGTGACGATGGTTTCGGACGAATCGGTAACCGGAAACATTCGGCCATCGGCTTCGGTTTTTAAACGGACGCCCCGGCTTTCAAACCAGCGGACGGTCGAAGCCGCGTCGAACTGTTTCAGGAGCGGGCGCAGAAACGACTCGCCCCGCGGATAATGCTTGATCAGTTTCCGGTTGTCGAAGCAGTCGTGCGTGACGTTGCAGCGCCCCCCGCCCGAAATCCGGACTTTGTTCAGGACGGTTTTGTTTTTTTCGAGCAGCGTAATGTCGGCGTCCGGAAAGGTTTCGGCGGCCGTGATGGCTCCAAAAAAACCGGCGGCTCCTCCGCCGATGACGATAATTTTCAGTGACGGCATAGGGAGCCGGGTGTTAATGCGTAAAAAACAACGAAATTAATACAGGAATCGGGTGTCGGCAACAAAGAGGTTTTATCATCTGTTGATTGTATTTGTAACTTAGCCCCATGTTTTTTCGTTCGTCTTTTCGTTCCCGGCGCTATTATCGGCGCGGATTTCGGATGCGTAGCAATACGCTGGTTCTGCTGTTTGTTTTTTTTCTGATTGGGTTGTTTCTCCACTACGGCGGTCGGACGGAACCGGTGGTGGCTTTCTGGAATGACATCAAAAGCTTAGTGGGCTTAAAGGCCGACCGGCGCGGGCGGGATATCTCGTCGCAAAACCCGTACAAAGCACCCGAACCCAGCCCGGTGGTGGAATCGGACAATACCGATACGGAGGCTTCGGACGACCGGTCCATGCTGGAAAAATCCCGCTCCGAAACCAAAGCGGCCCGGAAGGCGCCCAGGGCCAGCAGCCGGAAGAAACTGTTTGATTTTGAAAAAGCCGTTGATTTTACCCTGCCGTCGTTTCTGGTAACCGATGACATCATTCGGCATGATGGGTACACCTTGCGGTATCGTGAAGAATTTGAGCAGGCGGACTGGGTGGCCTACCCCTTGCTGGAAGATGAGATCCTGGGCGACGCGGACCGGAAAAACGAGCAGTTTCAGCCCGACCCAATGGTCAAAACCGGCTCGGCGCTGGCTTCGGATTACACCCGATCGGGCTACGACCGGGGGCACCTGGCGCCGGCGGGCGATTTCAAGTTTTCGAAGCAAATGATGCGGCAGACGTTCTACATGAGCAACATCAGCCCCCAGGAGCCGGACTTCAACCGGGGCATCTGGCGGCAACTCGAAGAGCAGGTACGGGTTTGGGCGCTGCGCGACAAAGGGCTTTATGTTGTTACCGGCCCGGTGCTGCGTCCGGGTCTGCCGACGATTGGCAAAAAAAATCAGGTTGCCGTTCCGGAATATTATTACAAAGTGCTGCTCTACTGCAACAACCCGGACATTCGGATGATTGCGTTTCTGCTCAAAAATGAGGGTTCCGAACGGTCGCTGAAGCAATTTGTGGTGTCGGTCGACGAGGTGGAGCGCCGGACGGGAATCGACTTCTTTCCCAAAATTCCTGACCAGCTGGAGCAGCAACTGGAGCGCGCCCGACCCGCTCAGATGATCGCTGACTGGTTCCGTTTGTGATTGCAGTTGAACGTCCTAAATTATCATTTCAACGTATATTTCCTGCACTTTGGACCCTTTACCGTTTCGGTCGCCGGGAAAGTTGAATTACTTAGCGTCATCGTTAGTATTCTACTTTCCTCTGCTACCACCATGTATCCTAAATCGACGACACCATTTCACTCGTTAAAAACCATTCTGAACGTTGCCCTGAACGGCAACAAAGAACACGTTGAAGCCATCTGCCTGCGAATGGGAATCAATCCCCGTGACGTATACGAGCACGTGTGCCAGGCGATGGAATATGGCACCGGACATGTAGAAGCACAACCCGTCGCTGTACAGGCCCGCGCCATTGTGCTGCGCCGGCTCGATAACCAGCAATCGGCCCAGATCGAGGACGTGTCCGACGAATTAGGGTTATCGGTTCGGTCACTTCAGCGCCGGTTGCAGGCGGAGGACGTAACCTTTCGCGAAATTGTGGATTCTGCTCGTCGGGACATTGCCCTGCGGCTGATCCGCACGACGCAGCACAACATCAACGAGATTGCCTTTGTGATGGGCTACGACGAACCGAGTTCGTTCCGCCGGGCCTTTAAAAAATGGACGGGCCACAACCCGAAAGCGTACCAGTTGGCAACGTGTTAGTTGACTGGGCCCGTTCGGTCCTGCTACCATCTCTATCAACGCTATTTCCTGTATTCTCTGTCCCCTGGCTGCCCGAAACGGTAGCCTTTTTTATTGCCTTTCGACGTCCTCCCAAGCCATGATCGTAGCCCACTGCTATGGTAGTTCGGGAGTGGGACCTTGCAGGCTTGGGCGGAAACGGAAACACCGCTGGTTCCGCCAGCGGTGTTTAGCACGCGTACATAGATTGGTAGTTGGTTATTTTTTGGTTTCCAGCTCTTTAGCCCAGGTTTGCGCAAACAGACGGGCGGCCAGAACGGGCTCTTTACCCATGCGGTACAACAGTTTCCAGTTGGCAGACTTGTTGCGGTATTCTGGATTAACAAACTCCATTTTGGAGCCGTTGCGGGTGAGTTGGGCATTGAAATCAACGGAGCCGGTCAGCGCAATAAACTCAGTGAGGTGCTGCTTCAGGACGGCGTTCAGGTTGGAAGCGGCTTTGTAGTCGGCCAGCCGTTTCTGGTAGTCAGCGGCCTGCTGTTTGGATCGGGCCAGGTCCTCTTCCATCTTGCCCTGATCGGCAGCGGCCTGTTGGTTGAGCATTTTGCTGAAGTGAGCCACGTATTGCTTCTTAAACTCCGTCGGGTTGGTTTTCGAGAGGGCCTGCAGCCGTTTCAATTCAGCCAGTTCCTTCGTTCTCGCCGTTTTTTCAGCTCCTTCCGCGTCGGCTGCGTCTTGCTGCGTCATCTCAATCTGGCTTTGAATCATCATGGACAGCGTTGCCGGGGGCATCTGGCTGTAGGTCGACTGGATCATCGCAACTTGCTGGTTATAAGCCGCCTGGGCGTCGTTTAGCGACGTGCTCTGAGCCTGGGTGGCTTCCCGGGTTTGCTCGTCGCTGATGCGGTATTTATCCTTGAGCCAGTTCAGGTAACGGGTCCGGAAGTCGCTTGAACTCGCATACGACCGGATTACCCCTCCGAGGGCGTTTACGGCGGCAGCCCGCGAGCCGTCCGGTATTTTTTTGGCCAGTTGCCGAACTTTGCTGGTGTACGGAAGCGAAAGATGATCGGACGTAATGTTGGCGAAGGCGGCTTCCCGCACCTGTTCGGTGGTCAGCCCCAGGTCCGTTACGATGTCGCCGGGGCGGGCGGCCATCCACCACCCACCGGCAATGGTCAAAAGGGCTATGGCAAGAAAATTCTTTTTCATGGTGAGCTTGGTACAATTAGAATTTAACACTGACGCCCAGGCGCAGGACGGATACTCCGTAGCCTATTTCACCGTAAGCCCCGATTTTTTCCGAAAGCATATACCGCGAGCCCACGTGCAGACCCAGGAAAACGGAATTGCCGTAAGGGCTGTAGTAGTCGCCGGAATTGCCGGCATTATCGCGGTAAGACGACGTGCGGAAACCAAGTGAGAGACCGGCGTAGGGGTTAAATTTACTATCGCTGATGTTTAAGATTTCACCGAAATGGTAAGTGCCGCGGGCCGAGAAATACAGGAAGGTGTGATTCCATTTGTAACCTCCGCTATTGTGACCGTAACGGGCGAAGTCGAAAGAGCCACCGACGGAAATGTTGTCTTTTACGGTGTATTCAAACGATGCGCCGATGGGTATTCCCCGGTACGTGTAGGTTCCTAATCCAATACCGGCATTCAGAAATTTGGTGCCTTTTTCGATGGTTTGCGCTTTGGCGGAAGGCATCATGGCGACGGCAATCAGCCACGCCAGCAGGGTGAGTAAGGTTAACTTTTTCATTTGTTCAGTTCGTTTTTGTTGTTTGGTCGTGAGCCGGTTTTCGTCCGATCTCGAAAGCAAAGGTAGGGCACAATAAAAAGTCGGGAGGTGTCATTTTATGCAGAAAAACCGGCATTTAACGACACGTCCCGACCGTTGGCTCATTCCAGAAATTATTCCTTGTGTGGGCGGCTTACCAGCTTGTGGCTTTAAACGAATTACCGTTGATCATCAGCCACTTGCCGTCTTCGGTAAACCCGTAGGAATACGTTTTCTTCTGCCCCTGAAGCTCTTTTTCCGTGGCTTTCCGGTTGAAATTTCGACCCGATGCGCAGGAATAAAAACCGCGGTAATTGCCGTCGGCGGGCGTAATTGTAAACGTCTTTGCGGCTTCGTTGAAATCCACTTTGCCTTTCAGGTAGGTAAAGGCTTCGGTGCGGCAGCCGTAATCGTTATCCATGATGATGAGAAACATCTCAAAATGTCCGCTGGGTTTAAAGTTGAACGCAACGGACAGCTCCGACGGATTACCCTGGTAACTGCCGTCGTAGCCCCAGTAGTTGGCCATTGCAAAGGTACCGTGGAGCCACTGCCCCGCCATGTCGGTGGGCACGTGGCCGCCCGGCCCGAGTTCCGCATCTTTGTCTTTGGAGCAACTGCTCAGGCTGACTAACAGCAGAATCAATACGGGTTGAAAGAATTTTAACGTTACTTTTTTCATCATTAAGGTTGTATTCAAGTTAAAAAACGGAAGGATTGGTAACCGGCCGCAGCGACTCGCCCAGCACTTCGCCGATGTATTTTTCGCACAGGCTGTTGGGGTTATACCCCGCAAATTCATCCCGCAGTTTCGACAGACTCCGGCGATAGACCGGGTCCTTCAGAACGGTGTGGACCTGCGTGCGAATCTGATCGGGCGTTGGCGTTTCGGTCTTCAGGTTGACGCCCAGCTTGAAGTAGCCGATGCGGGCCGTAATCTCGCTTTTGCCTTCGTGAATCCCGGCCGCCACCATCGGCAACCGATTCTGGATGCTCAGCATAACGCCACCGTAGCCGCCGTTGGTAACGTACACATCGCAGTACGGCATGATTTCGTTGAAATCCACAAAGTCTTCAATAATTAGATTGTCGTGCGGATAGCGGGCCCGCAACGCGTCGGTTTGGGAGCCGCCCGTGGTGGCAATCACCAGGAAATCGGAATCTTTGAAGGCTTCGAGCGTCGGAACGATGATTTTTTCCGGATCCCGTTCGACCGTTCCCTGCGTAACCAGCAGGACGTTGCGGTAGTGTTTCAGTTTCTCGTAGTGGTTAAACGGATAGCGAATTCCTTTGCTGTAGGGGAGGAGCGGACCGACAAACCGGACATTTTTGCTCATGTCGCGCCGGGCGTACTCAAAGCCGGGCACCCCACTCTGGAGATACACGTCTGCACTGCGGATGAACGCATCAAAGAGAAAATCCTGGGTCGGGGGCAAGCCGTGTTGTTGCAGGAGGCTGTTATACAGGCCGGTGCACGGTTTCAGCAAGACGTTGGTTGTCAGGTAGCGCAGGAAATCTTGTTTGCGTTTACCAAAGAAACCACGGGCGGGCGTCAGGCCCATGCCGGACGGTGGCAAGTCTTTCGACGTCTCCGACAGAGGGACAATCCCGATGGTAGCTACCGGCACGTTCAGCAATTTTTTGAGCAGCGGAGCGGCCGAAAACAGGGCGTCGCAAACCAGCAGATCGAACGGAAATTCCCGGTGGATTTCGGTAATGTCGACCACAAACTCCGGAGCCCGGTGCAGGAAAACGTTGTTCAGATCGAAGCGAAGCCGGGCGATGGCGCTCTTGATCTGGTTGCGTTCCGGAAACAGCTCCTCGATGTTTTCCTGATTGACCAGCCTGGCGGTCCGGAACGGGTAGACCGGAATGCCCAGTTTTTCGGCTTTGGTAACGTAATGTCCACCGGTGTACCAGCGAACATCGTGCCCCAGGCTCTGCAAGTGTTTGGCGATGCCCGTAAGCGGGTTGAAATGCCCGTCGGCGGGGATGGTGGCAAAAAGTATTTTTTTAGTGTTCATGATTGATTTGTTGTTGGAAGGAGGAAGGATTCAGATACACCACGAACCGGTGGGGCGCAAAAAGGTGCATAAAGAGGGGAGTCACCCCACTGCGCCAAGGCGAAATGGCCATCAAATCAGCGAACCGTACTGCGGGGAAATAGAGTAGAAATACAGACACGGCCGGTTGGACTGATTGCGCAGCGTGTGCCGCGTCCCCGGCGGCACGGTGAGCGACTGCCCGGGTGTCAGGCGAATCCAGCGGTCGTGGACAAAGATTTCCAGCTCACCGTATTCAACCGAAAAATATTCTTCCTCTTCGGAGTGCGTATGCAAAGCCGTTCCGCAGGCTCCGGCCGCCAGCCAGACCACACCGGTATCAACTTTGGACGCTTGCGGGGAAGGCAGAAACCAGTACTTGATGCCGCAGGTGGCCGCCAGATCAAGGTCGGCTTCGCGGATGGCAACGTGGGAAAGGTTGAGGGTTGCCTGAGAGGTTGCGTGGGTGTTCATGGGTATCCGCAGAGCGGTGGTAGTTGTTGTTTATGATGCGAAGTGTTCGGCTTCGTTTGCCAAAGGTCATAGCTCCGGGCGGCTCTTTCAAGCGCATGATTCGTGAACACGGAAGTTTGGGGCCTGAACTGGAAACTTTGGGGGATGAAACCGCTCCGGAAACACGGCTTTTCCGGCCGGTTGCTGCGTTGCGCCGAGTTCGAAATCAGACACAAAAAAGCGGGTATTGAACGACGGTTCCAAACCGTTCACTCAATACCCGCTTCGGGTGGTTTATGAAATAAAAATCAGACGGTTATCAGGCGCTGAATCTTAGGTTTTCTGCTTTTTCTTTTTGGCGGCCGGGAACAGAATATTGTTCAGGATCAACCGGTAACCCGCCGAGTTGGGGTGCAGGTTCAGGTCCGTTGGCTCCTCGTTGATTTCGTGCCGGTAGTCTTCCGGATCATGCCCCCCGTAGAACGTAAAGAACCCTTTCCCGTACGGCGCGTGAATGTACCGCGCTTCGTTGGCGGCCCGGTTTTCGGCCAGCACCACCACTTCCGGTTTGATGAGGCCCTTCTTGAAGGCCGTCGTTTGCCCCATGAATCCCTTGATGATGTTCATGTGGTTCTGGGTCAGCATGGTTGGAATGGGGTCCCACTTGGCCGAAAACTGAAAGAGGGTAAAATAGTCGTTCTGTTCGATCAGGCCGCGTTCTTCGGGCTGGTTGTCGATGTTAGAGAATTCAATCTGGTAGGGGTTGATGTAAACCTGAAAGTTACGGAAGGCCAGCGTCTGGCTGTAATCCAGTTTGCTGTTGGCCGCCGGATCAGCCGCGTCGCCATCGTAGATGGATTCCGCAATGTCGGTGTTCTGGGTCGCCAGGGCGATGTCGTAGGTGTCCGTGGCGTTGCACATGGCGAACATGTAACCGCCCCCGAGGCAGTAATCCCGGATTTTATTAACCACGTTGCGCTTCAGTTCGGAGACTTTGTTAAGACCGTATTTTTTGGCAATCAGCTCGGCTTCCCGTTTTTGGGCCTGGTACCAGGGCTGGTCGCGAAACTGAAAAAACTTGCCATATTGTCCCGTAAAATCCTCGTGGTGGAGGTGGAGCCAGTCGTACTGAGCCAGTTTTCCGTCCATGACCTCCTCATCAAAAACCGTTTCGTAGGGAATTTCGGCGTAGGTCATCACGAGGGTAACGGCATCATCCCAGGGCTGTTTGGTTTTGGGGGAATACACGGCAACTTTCGGGGCTTTCTGTAGTTTGACGGCGTCCATGTTGGCGTCCGGTGAGGAAACCTCCGCCAGAATCTGGCCCCCCTGGGCGTCCGAAATAACCTCGTAGCTGACGCCCCGAATCACCATTTCGTTAACAAACCGCTGGTTGTGGGGCATCATAAAACTGCCTCCGCGGTAGTTCAGGAGCCAATCGATTTCGGTGTCGTACTGCCGTAAAACCCAGTAGGCAATGCCGTACGCTTTCAGGTGATTTTTCTGGTTCTCATCCATCGGGATCAGGATTTTCGACGCCAACGTCGGGGTCGTCAATGCCAAAATCAGGATGAGCGGTAGGAGCAGCCTTTTCATCGGTAACGTATTTAGAGCTGTTTTCTGTAGTTTTGTATCTACACGAATTTAACGAAGATAAGCAATTTTTATGCTAAATGGTTTTCAGGGAAAAGGGAATGGGAGCTGAAAAAGAAGGTGAATTTCAGGCCGTTTTCTCCGTGTTCCTGCTTTCCAAAGCCGTGTAATTTATGAATTTGCTCGAAAACATTCGCGAAGGGTTGCGGTCGATCATTTCCAATCGCCTGCGCACCATCTTGACCTCGCTGATCATCGCCATCGGTATTACCTCGCTGGTTGGCATTTTGACGGCCATCGACGGGCTTCAGAGTTCGGTGGACAACAGCTTCGCCGGTTTGGGCGCCAATACGTTTGATATCGAAGGCCCGCAGGATTACCGCCGGTTTGGTGGGCGGGCCGAAAAGCGGGTACCGCCCATCGACTACCACCAGGCCATGACTTTTAAACGACGGTTTCAGCAGGGTGAAAACGTGTCGGTTTATGCCTCCGTAACGGGTTCGGCTCAGGTAAAATACGCATCGAAAAAAACCAATCCCAACATTCAGTTGATTGGAGTTGATGATAGTTACCTGGCCATCAAAGCCATGAAGCTTCAATCGGGGCGTAACTTTTCCCTAACCGATCTGGAAAATTCACTAAATGTTACCGTTATCGGTAGTGAAGTCGCTTCGACCTTATTTGACCGGAATCAGAATCCGCTGAATAAAGAGATCAATGTATTGGGGGGCAAGTACAAGGTGATTGGAGTGCTGGAGAAGAAGGGCGGTTTTTCGGGCGGAGACGATGACCGGCTGGTGCTGGTGCCGCTGGAAAATGCCCGGGCCATGGCCGCAAACCGGACGCTGACTTTCAATATCACGGGTTCGGTACCGAACATGAAAGACGCCGAAACGGCGGTGGAAGAAGCCCGGGGGCTGATGCGTCAGATCCGACGGGATGCGCTGGGGCGGCCGGATACGTTTGAAATCAGGCGGGCGGATGAACTCGCAAAGGATTTTGAAAACATAACGGGTTACCTGCGCATTGGCGGCTTTGGCATCGGGTTTATTACGCTGCTGGGGGCTTCGATTGCGCTCATGAACATCATGATGGTGTCGGTGACCGAACGAACCCGGGAGATCGGCATCCGGAAGTCGCTGGGGGCTACGCCCCAGCGGATTCGGGAGCAGTTTCTGATCGAAGCCATCGTGATTTGCATCATGGGCGGTTTGGGAGGAATTGTTCTCGGCATCGGGATTGGCAACCTGATTTCGACGGTGGTGAGCCAGGGCAATGGTAACTTTGTTGTACCCTGGTTCTGGATGGCGGTAGGTATTCTGGTCTGCGTGGCAGTTGGTTTATTCTCAGGAATTTACCCGGCTTACAAAGCCTCCCGGCTGGATCCGATTGATGCTTTGCGGTACGAGTAGCTCACCGCAATGATGCTATTTTTGCGAAAATAAACGGTTTTTTAGCCCGTAGGATTTGCAAAACCGTGCCAGATTCTTACTTTTGCACCCACGTTCGCTGAGCGACGCGCCGTAGTAATGCCGGGATGGCGGAATCGGTAGACGCGTTGGTCTCAAACACCAATGTCTGCAAGGGCATGCCGGTTCGAGTCCGGCTCCCGGTACCAAACAGGACAGGTCACCCGATTGGGTGACCTTTTCTTGTTTATTGTCCTCGTTGATGTCTGATTTAGAGGTAATTAGTTCTACAAAATAATTCAACTCTGTGGTTCGATAATTTTTATCCTCATAAATCAACTTTCCCGGAAATATCGAACCGATGATCTTTTGCTTTACTTCTAACGGAGACTCATTGTAATACTTGCCGGGACTGCCTAATAGCGTACAACCGTATTTCAGATACCGATTGAAACTATCATCCTGATTCTCTAAAAAAGTAAGCTGAGCCTTGATTCCCGCTTTTTCTTCTTCGTACTGCCCTTTCTTTCTCTGGTAAGTAACCCGATCAATATCGTCATCAACGTATTTGTCCTCCAAAGAGGAGAGCCGTCTATTTGCCAGTTCGATCTGTCCGGTTAGGCGCTTGGTCTCACTCTCTCGTTTTGCGTTATCCGTTCCAAATACATCTTTCAAGATTGCATAATAAAGATTCATTACTTCCTCTGGTAGTGCCATTCGGTCAAGAAACAGAGCAAAGTCACGATTTGCTTCATCAGCTCTGAACCGTTCTTTGCAACCATGTTGGCAATGGTAGTAATAGTGGATGCTTCCGTTTCGGCTACGAGACCCACTACCAGTGAGCTTATGACCGCATTCTTTACATTGGAGAAATCCACGCAGGAGTAATTCGTCACACCGAGTGTTGCTGATCGAAATAGCTTTTCGTTTGCCTTTTAATATATCCTGTACTTGTTTAAAAGTTTGTTCCGAGACCAATGGAAAGTGTTTTCCGATGAAAAATTCCTCTTTTTCGTCTTTCCAGGCGGCTAAGACAATTCGGCCTGCATAAAAAGTATTTCTTAGCGTATCAAGAAAATTGCTTTTACTGCATATCAGCCCTTTTTTGCGAGCTGCTAACCTTACTTCCTCTGCTGTGTAGATGCCTTTTGCAAAGGTTTCAAAGGCCTCTTTGACGAGAGGACCTATTTTTTCATCCACATCAATCTCCTTTGTCAACGGATTATTCCTATAACCAATGGGAGCCCTCCAAGGCCAGCGTCCTTCACGGACAGCCTGACGCATTCCTCGTTTGGTGTTTAATCCTCGTCTTTCGTTATCAACCTGGCCTAGTGTAAAATTTATAACAAAAGGTAGTAAGGCTTCTGGGGTATCCAGTTCAATGTGATTTTCCAACGTACGAAATTGGATGTTCCAGGCTTTAAATCGCTGAAGCATTGCTAAGCTTCCGTATACATCACGAGAAAAGCGGTCTGCTCGAACGCACAAGAACATGTCCGGGTTTATTTTTTTTGCTACTACATCGTCTACAAAACGTTGAAACTGGGGACGATTAAAATTCTTAGCTGAATGATCATCCTGATAATGAGATATCACCTCAATATTATTTTGCTGGCAATATCTACGCAGGCGCACTTCCTGATCCTGCAAGCTAAACCCGTTCTCCTTCTGCTCGTCGGTTGAGACTCTGGTATACAACACCGCTTTCATCTTTTCTTACTGATTTTTTAAATTCCTGGTATTCTATTTCTGCTAATTTGTATAGGACTTCAACGAGTTGTCTAACTTGTTCCTGGCTATACTTTTGTTCTTTCCTATTTACTATTATGTCACATACATTTATTCGTAACACGTTATTTAGTACGACGCACCAGCATCCGGTCTTTCCGGTTAGCCAGTCGATCAATCAATAGGGCCGGGATCTCCGGTACCTGTTATAGTTTCATCTTCGTGGTTCGTTCAAAACTCACTCGTTTGCCGCCATTGGTTTTGTAGGTGATTTCCTGATAACCTTCCTTAACAAACCAGTCCGATAGGCGAGTGCCTAAGTCGTCTATTTGTCCTTTCTCCGTTAGTTCAATCATTTTTATTTCACCATCGGTGAGCCGGATGGTTAGTTCACTCACATCCTTACGGCGGAGGTGTCTTAAGAGTTCTGCCTCGTTTTCATTTAAAATATCCTTTATCAGGATATTGTCCAGCCGCCCTTTGGCGGGTTGTTCGGTGGCTTTGATCAATAATTGACTAATTATATGCCCAATTGAAACTTGCACGAACGACTCAAATTCTTTATCTCTGGTAGTATCTTTAAAAAATAGTTCTATCACTTCCGCTTTAGGATTGCCCCATATGGTCTGACAATATCCATCAGAATAGAGCCGAATAGCAGCGGGATTTTTCTCTACAACGATTACGGCCAGGAAACGGGAGAAACGCTCAGCAGCGTTTCTTTTATTATCACCCTCAAACCAATAATCACTGGTAAACTCCTTCTTTAGTAACGGTTCGAATGCATCCATATAGCCGAAGGTGCCAAAGTACCGCAACAAACTTTTGACCATCTCCGGCAAGGCCACTCCCATGTCCATAAGCTCCTGAAGTATCTTAATCCAAATGTATTCTACAAAGCTAAAGCGTCGCCATTTATCGGTTGTTTCCCGCTCCACAGGTAGCAAGAACTTCTTCTCGTCCCAGTAATTGAGAGTGCGATAGGAAAGATTATCAATGTCTTTAAGCGTATAGCGCGGTTCCCATACTACTCCAGATAGATCTCCTAATTGACCCTGATCGTACCCTATATAGTTTTCAATCTTCTTACTCATAACAATTTGATTTCCACAAAGATACAAAATTAAAATCATAAAAACAACAGTAAGGTATATTATTTTGTATAAAAATGAACAATAACGTATATTTTTATGTTATATAGTTAGCTAGCAGGAAAATGGGTTCTACAGCGGCGTCACCTTGTCAGCAAACGTTCTTTGATATGTTGGATTGCGCTTCAAGCTGGGAAAGCTAGCCAATCACATGGAATGCTGTAGCTTTTCAGGATAAAATGTAATATCCTGGCTGAGATAGCAGTTGTTGTCTTAGAAATTTTATATTTTTTATATTAAATGTATGAGTGAAAGAAGTAGAGAGGCCAGTCAAGCGCTGGCAAGTATAATCAATTATATGCAGGAGGATTTACCGACGAAGGCCCCGGATAAGGAGTCAGGCCAAGTAGGGAGCCGGTTTGAACAAGTGGAACGCTTTCTGAGCCAAAACTATAGCTTTAGGTACAATACTGTCAAAGGCCAAGTTGAAATTTTGGATTCGGAAGCTGACCATTTTGTGCCAACAACAGACTGGATCGAGAACTCTATATTACGACGAGTTCGTCAAGCTGGATTAAAATGTGATAGCGCAACTTTACGCACCATCCTGTTGTCCGACTTCAGCCCGAGTTACGATCCATTTCAGGACTACTTTTCCAGACTGGAAGCTTGGGACGGCCAGGACCACATTCAGCATTTGGCTGAGACGGTTCAGACTACGAAGCCAGAGCTGTGGCCAGTGTGTCTGAGGAAGTGGCTTGTGGCATCAGTAGGCAGTTTGCTTGAAGCAAGGGTAATCAATCATACGGTGATTGTTTTCTCCGGAAAACAAGGAATCGGAAAGACAACTTGGATGGAAAAGTTAGTCCCTGGAAACTGTAAGGATTATCTCTACTCTGGCACTGTTAATCCTAACAATAAGGATACAATGATCAATATGGCTGAGTGTTGGCTGATCAATCTCGATGAGCTAGAGAATCTAAACAAGTCCGAGGTGGGGTCGCTAAAAGAGATGATTACAAAGAGTAACATTCGTATTCGTCGTCCTTACGGCCACAACAATGAGAACTTGCCTCGCCGAGCCTCCTTCGTTGGTTCGGTAAACGCTGCCCAGTTTCTGACAGACACCACTGGAGGTAGACGCTTTTTATGTTTTGAAGCGGTCAACATTCATCATCAGCATGATGTCGATATGAACCAGGTATATGCGCAGGCGCTGGCACTGTTTAGAGGAGGATATCAGTATTGGTTCAATCAGGCAGAAACAGCCGAAATTGAACGTAACAACGAAGAGTACCGCGCTAAATCCGTGGAGGAAGAATTGCTGCTGACTTATTTTAAACCGTGCGGTAAAGAAGAGGCAGATATGTACCTGAACGCGACGCAGGTCCTGGAGAAGATGCGTGAGCGTGGTAGTCATATCAATCCAAGCACGAATGCTAGCAGAAATTTAGGGATGATTATGCAAAAACACGGATTTCTACGAATGAAAAAAGGTGGCCTGTATGTATATGCCCTTAGAGAACGTAAACCAATAGAGATTGCCAGTGATAAGCATCGCGCTACGGTGAATACCAATGAATATCACATGCAAATCATGATGGATCTCGCCAATCGAGACAGGTAAGTAGGGTAAGTAAACGCAGTAAAAATTAATTTGATCAACCACACCTCTCAACAGGGTGTGGTTTTTTTTTAATAAAATATAATAAAACAATGAAAGCTAAAAAAATAGTATTGTTGCCTTATAATCTCGACCTGGAGTCGCTTTTAGAGGAACATCCGCCTCAGGTAAGGCTACAAGTCGAAAATCTCAAATACATCCTAGGGTTGATTTCGGAATTACCCGCCTATGATCACCGCCTGTTTACCTCTCAGCAAGAGGAGGCCTTGTACGTTTCACTAAATGCCAAACTGCTGAAAGAAAAAGTCAGTAACTACCACCATTACCTTCGCTATCTGCAAGAGGTAAGTGTATTGGAATGTGACAACGCCTATGTGCCGGGTTTTAAGTCAAGAGGGTATCGCTTTACTCAGCCCTATCAGGGCAAACTGATTAAAGATGTCATCACCAGACCAAAACTGGTGAGCCATACGGAGCTTGAACAGCAGGAAGATGAACAGGTTTCGCAGCAGTATGGGAATCTGATCCGTCCTTTCGATGGGTTGAAAATTGATAATGACCAAGCTCAGCAGTATATCGATGGGTTGTATGAAGAAGAGTCCCACTCACCACAACCGAAAATAAGACAGAATGCCGCCTGTCGATACGGTGCCTACCAAACGATGATCAATCACTTATCCGAACATACCGGGCGATTTAAGGTGGATTCGAAAGGGCATCGGTTTCATTCTCCATTGACGAATTTGAAAAAAGAATTGCGTCAATTTTTGACATATAAGGGTGAACCATTGGTGGCATTAGACCTGAGTTGCTCGCAGTCTTATCTAGCTACATTGCTATTTAACAGAGAATTTTATCAGCCTTCTGAGGCTACAACAAAGGTAGCTTTAATTTCACTGCCTGCAGAGACACAAGCGTTGTTTAGTAAAGATTTATTAGCGCGTATAGTAAATTATATTATTAATTTTGATACTGTAATAACTAGTAATCCATGTACCTCCCTTCCTCCTTCCCCTGTGTGCCCCCTTATGGTCGAAAAAAGTGAAGATAAATTAATTTCAAAAGACGTTGCAGTAGCCCGAGAATCGATAGTAACCAAAAAGGATGACGAAGTAAAAACATACTTATCATTTTTAATTGATGGAAAGTTTTATGAGCTATTGGGGGAACAAATTCAACGAGAGACGGGGCGATCGCTGAAGACCCGCCAACAAATGAAGGAGGTGATCTTTACCGTCTTATTTTCCAAGAACGGAGAAAAACATCCTGCTTTAGTCTCTCGTAAAGAAGCATTCGTTACGGTGTTTCCCTGGATCTACGGGTTATTTGAGTTACTGAAGTCGGATAAGCATAGTTCTTTAGCCCTGCTGTTACAAACGATTGAATCAGAGATCTTCTTGAACCGCATTGCCCAGCGCATTACGGCTGAATCTTCAAATGTACCCTTTTTTTGATTCATGATTCAGTGGCTACAACACCAGCTTATATTGATTATGTGGAAAGTGTAATGAAAGAGGAGCTAGAACAGGCTGTTGGTGTGATTCCCAACCTTAAAAGAGAGGAATGGGGTGGAGGGAAAAGAGAAGTTGCCAAAGAGCGGCCAATAATCGCTCTCTAATCGATTATATTTCTAAAATTGATTCAGACGTTTAGTTGGGATTTATAATGCCGTGACGAAGCTAAAAATGGCCTTAAATCAAGTGTATTAAGTTTATTGTTTAAACAGCGAAAAGATTTAGTTATTATTCGTGGTTATAATTTTCTGAAATATGCAATTGACAGTAGTTAATTTTACGTGATTGTAGAATTTATAAAGAGCGGCTATGGGAAATCGTCGTTTTGAGAAGTTGCCTTCTGGCTTTCGATTTTTCTTTTCAAAGAAGGAAATCAAAGCCATTGAGAAGGAAAATAACATTCTGTTTAGCTTATGGTGTGGCGGAGTGGGTTACAATACTCATTTCAACGAAGATCAATCGATTCAAAGCTGCTTTGAACCTGTTTTCTTGACGGGTCAAAATGATGAAAACGGGTTTAAGGTAAGCCTTTTTATGTCTGGCTTTCGAAACGAACTTTTACCCAAGGAGTTGGAAGAACAGGCGAAAGGGCTGGTCAAAAGTTGTATTCTCAACTACATTCAAGAGTTGTTGAATCTTAAGGTAACCGACCTTAAACGAATTAGATACCTCAGACCAGAGTTACAAATCAGTAACCGTACCGTTCGAATCGTTTTAAAATAATTAGCCACTCCGGTTTTGATGTCATTCCTCTTGAGGTCAGTAACTGAAAGTGGCTTGGTGCTTTTGGTCTTACTGGTCCTAATGATATCTGTTGGTCATTGGGGTAAGCGTGAATCCGTCAAATCAAGTAAATTGAGTATGGAAGAGCTACTGCTAAGTCGAAGGTCTTTTTTAGAGACTGCCCTGTTAACTGCACCATTGGTGGTTGCCACAGAATCTCAATCGATGGCTCCTGCTTTAGCCAAACCACTTCCCGTTCGATTAAGCTGTAATCTTTATTCGTTCAATGAACCTTTAACGAAGGGGCAAATGACCTTAGAGGAGGTCTTGGTGTTCTGCGCTAATCTGGGTTTTGCGGCAGTTGATCCAACAGGCTATTACTTTCCTAATTATCCAACTCTGCCTGACGACGCTTATGTTTACCAAATCAAGCGAAGAGCGTTTCGCTTGGGTCTTGACATCAGTGGAACAGGCGTACGCAATGACTTTACCTTACCCGATTCCAATCGCCGGAAAGCAGAAGTCGAATTGGTCAGAAAATGGCTCGGATTTGCCAGTAAGGTAGGAGCACCCGTGTTACGCATATTCGCTGGAACGGGGAAAAAACTTTCATCTAGCTATAACCGGGAAGAAGTGCAAAAGTGGGTTGTTGATGCTATAGGGGAATGTACAACCTATGCAGCTCAACAAGGAGTAATGCTGGTGTTGCAAAACCATGCCGATTTTATTCGAACCGCAGATGATGTCTTGGGGGTTATACGGCAGGTCAACTCTGATTGGTTAGCGGTTAATTTAGATATTGGCAGTTTCAAGATAGGGGACCCTTACGCCCAAATCGCTCAAGTAGCTCCGTATGCTGCAACCTGGCAGATTAAAGAGAATCTGTTTGTTGATGGGCAGGAGGTCGCCACTGATCTTACTAAAATCATGCAGATCGTAGGACAATCAGATTATCGGGGTTACCTACCCATTGAGACGCTGGGAAAGGGCGATCCTAAAACGAAAGTATCAGCCTTCTATGAAAAAGTGAAAAAGGCAGTGGAAGCAGTTGGTTAAGACCGCTATAGGTATTAAAATCTATTATGCGTATGCAAAAGGAGAGGAGCGAACAGTACCATTAATTTAGAGTCTATTACCTTGTCTTGTAATTTTCTCTGTCCAAATAAGATTATAGCATTTTTTGAATGTATACAGCGACAAAAGAAAGAGTCATGCTGCTTTATCTAATGGGGATATCAGTAGTAGCCAGAATCAGAACTATGCGGGTATGTAGGGTAATTGAATATGACTAAATCTCAATCTACTTCTGCTTCATTACAAGTCTGCATGGTTTGCAACTTTGCAAACTCTATAAAAAGAGACAATGAGGTCTCCCACACTCAGAATATTGGGAAAATGAACATTGATTCATAAGATGAGGATTTGAGATCTACAGTCAAAGTAAATTAAGGTAAAATTAGGCTATTTTGTCTTTCTCGTAGAAAGGGAGTATAAAAATACTTGGATTAACATAACCTGTCCTGAAAATCGTATAATGGAGATGTTGTAGAACAGATTAACAGCCAATCCTTGGTCCTATAAAATACCGCTAAGTCATTTTACCAAAGGAATATTGATAAAATTAATCATTTCATTATTATTTACATCTTAAAATAAACTAAAACATCGTATAAAATACATGGAACTATATAAGCCTGAATCTCAGCCAAATTGTGTCATAAGAGTTCACGTAAAATTATTTGTTGGTTTGAAATAGGCACAGTAATGCAAAATGCGTATCATGCATAAAAAATGCTGCCAGGTGGTAGCAAGTATTAAACATTACCAAAAGCAGTATAAGTTAAAAACAATTTTAAATTAAAATGGACGAGATATCAATTATAAACCGTGAAGAAATATTAAAAAATGCAAAAACAGAATCCGAATTATCAGATTTGAAACAACACGCAGATAAAATGATAAGAGGTTTTGAGAATTTTACCAATTTTTCGTCTAATCGAGCCGTATGGGAATTAGTTCAAAATGCTTGTGATTTGACCTCAAATTGTGAAATAGTTTTGGATTATAGAAATAATGGTTTTTCATTTACTCACAACGGAAAACCATTTACAACAAAGTCATTTATTTCTTTAATAAAGCAAGTAAGTGGAAAATATGGAGAGGAGTCCGACGCTCCAACAGTTGGGAAATATGGAACAGGCTTCTTAACGACGCACACATTCGGGCGTAAATTTCGCATAAATTCAATTCTTGAAGCTAATAATACTTTTTTTGAGATTAAAGATTTTTTAATTGATCGTAGCCCTAAAGAATGGAAATCTTTAAGTGTAAATATCAAAGATCAAAAGGAGAATGTATACAGACTTATACAAGAGGGCGCAATAGTTACAGAACCGGAAATAAAAACAACGTTCACGTTTTTGCCCGAAACTGATCAAGAACTAAATTACATAGCTGAATCTAGTAAGGATTTAGAGGAATATATTCCTATCGTTTTGACAATCAATGATCGAATTAGAAAAATAAGTATAGTTTCAAATGAAACTGAAATTTCATTTGAACGAGTTTTAAAAGAAAAGATGCTGAATGAAAGTGGAATAGAATTGTTCAAAACTTATATATCAAAAAATGGAAATAATATTGCATTGTTTTCTATTATAGATGCTAGTAATCAAATAGAAGTTATTCTTCCTATAAATGAAAACTATGAGTTATTTCAGTTTCCAGAAAGAGTTGCCCGATTGTTTTTATATTATCCGTTGATTGGTTCAGAAGATTTTGGCTTAAATTTTGTTATCAACTGCAATCGGTTTCTGCCAACCGAACCAAGAGACGGAATTCATTTGAAAAGTAATAAAGATCAGTTGAGAGACCAAGAAATAGCTAATCAATTAATAATAAATGAAGCTTCTCAATTGATTTTTAATTTTTTAAAGAGTGATGTTATAAAAGTCGATAATCCCCTACTATATGCTCAAATAAATTTCAAAAGAAATACAGAGGATGATTTACTGAATGGCTATTTCAAAAAATTACAACAAACTTGGGTAGAAGAATATAAGTTATTGCCAATTGTCGAAACCGTTGAAGGTTTCAAGCATGTTAATGAAATTTATTTTCTTAAAGAAGAGCTTTTGACTAATACAGAATATTTTAATGATATATATGCGTTAATATCTATATTTTACAATAACATTCCAGTAAAAGAGAAAATATTTTTATGGAGTAAATTTTCAAGTGAGTGGGAGAGTGAAAATGTTAGATTTATTGGTCACCAAGATTTAATTAATGCAATAGCACAGGAGAGTTTATTCAAGTATGACAATGAAATCCTAATTACCTATTATAAAAGTTTAATTGCTGAAGAAAAATTACATTATTTTTCAGAATACGCTCTATTGCCAAATTTAGATGGTAGACTTTGTTTGCTTTCTGCGCTTCTTGCACCTCAAAACTTAAACGATACACTCATAGAGATAGGGAAAGCTATAATCCCGAACTCGATTGAACGACTAATCCACAAGGACTTTTCCTTTAATTTTCATTTTGAAAAATTTAATAGAAAAGATTTTTCTAACAACGTTAAAGCTAGATTAGATGAACTAGAGGCTTCATCTTACATTTATTTTTCTGAAACAAACAATACAGAAGAGTATATCTTTCGATCTCTTGAGAAAACGCGACAGCTTAGCGGAGTTTTCTTTAATAACTTACTAAGTTACTGCAAGATAAGTAATAATGTTAATTCTCAGAGTAAACCTTCCGCATTAGTCAAAATAATCAGTAAATACTATTCTTTAGATGATAATTTGATTCAACTAAGTAATCTTGAAATTCAGGAAGAAAACTTAGATATCCGTTCAGCAAGAAAGGTTTTAGTTCAAATATTTTTTAATATACTTCAACATCATAAAGAGGGATGGGTACAGTTGAATAAAGATTTATTACTTGAAATAGCAAATCTTAATGAAGACAGTTTAAAAGAAGTTTATTCTATTTCAAGGATCTACCCTAATCAGTTGGGTCAACTAAAGAGTAATAGTGAACTAAAAAGAGATATTGATATAATTCCAGAAATTAAAGACCTTTATAACAAAGTAACAATGGGCGAAATTAGAAAAGATTTAGTCTATAAAGAATTTAACGAGTTTGTTGCTGAAGATAGATTTATAACTAATAAATATTTGACTAGCCAAATTGAAGACATTTTCTTCGACACAGATATCCATAATATAAATGAGCATCCATTTAAAGATGAAATATTGAAAATTATATCATCATTGCGCGAAAAAAAATATGCTGAATTATTTCCTAGGCTTGATGATAAAAAAGCTAATTTGATGTTAGAGATAGTTACAAACGAGAACACAAAAGACGAAATCTTTTCTATTGTTACATTAAAAGAATGTGAATTAAAAAGGCTTGGGAGACTTGTACAAGAATTCAACTTTATAGAGATCTTGAATGTTGCAACAACTTTAATTCAGCAACAAAAAGAAAATGATTCAGATTTTCATCATAAACATGAAATTGGGACATACATTGAAGCTCTTATCAGACAAAAGCTATCTTCTGAATTACAGAAAAGAATTTCATTTGAAGATAAAAGAGACATTAAGACGTCAGACATACAAGGCGGCCAAGACATTGTAATACTTCTTGACGGCAGACCTGTTTATTTTATAGAAGTAAAATCAAGGTGGAATTCACAGAATTCTGTTTCTATGAGTAAACTACAACTTCAACGTGCTGTTGAGCAAACTGAACGCTATGCTTTGTGTGCTGTGGACGTTACACGCTATACAGGCACAAACGACAGATACCAACTTTCTACAAACGAAATCTTACCGCTTACAAAAGTGGTAATGAATATTGGTAGTATTATCAGACCATTAATTGAAGAGAATTTGGAAGCGGAGAAAAATCAAAGCGAATTAGTACACTTAATTGACTACAGAGGTATTGTGCCTCAAGAGATTATTAAAGGTGGGGATGATTTTGATAAGTTTGTTGAACTACTTTCGGAAATAATTGTCAACGCAGTAAATAAAGAGAAAGTATTATAATGACAAGTACGTCAGTTGTCAACCGATGTTTGCAATATTGTGTTGACGTAATTTTGATAAGTATTTATATAAGGCTTACTATTGGGATTATCTTTAAGTTTAGTGCTTAAAATATCCGCACAGTAAGTTGAGTGCATTGTAGATATAAGCAGTCGTTAGTCAAGTTGTTGGTCGCTTCTCTTAGGTGTGTTTTCTTGCGACACGGATCATATATCATTGCGAAGTTTGAGTCCAAATTAACAAGGGTAAGGGCAGGAAAAAAATCATAATATTTGCCATTTTGTCTCATGAATATTGCTAATAAAAGATGATTATTTTGCCGTTAGATACATAATTTCATGATTAGTTGCTTTTCATAATTTTAAATTTATTGTCTGTCATGGCTATCTCAATATCATTCAAATTTTATTTCGGCCATGTTGTAATCAATGGGCCTGTTTATTATCGGAGTTGGGGTATAAAGCTGTTTAATAGAGTTGTGCAACAGAGAGACTATTATATGTTGAAATATAGCTGTTTTTTGTAGTTCAGTTACCTTACCCACCTAGTGCAAAGAAAGTTACTCGAAACCAATTATTTCATCCCTGCGATCCTACTCGGAATCGATTATACTTTAAATTGAGTAGTTAATCATCACTGAAATGGAGTATTCCAGTTGACGATTTGTGATAGGTATGCCCAATGGATGAGCCCATCATTTTATAAGCCCACCAATTGATTCAATGTTGCTGTACCCCCTATATATGGAAAAACGCAATTGCTTTCCAAGGGTAGGTTGGGTAAGTGAAAATTGAAGGACTTTTAATTTCTGTTACTCGTACTTGCTCCTACCAATCGTACCAGTACGAAGAGTGCGAAAGGTACGAGAAGAAAGAGGTTAATACAGAGTTACTTCAAAATGAAGTGCCGTCGGGTGCTTTTCACACCTCTACAAGTAAAGCTAGGCTGATTGAATGGCTTTGTAAATCGTCAGTGCGACATCAGGATCGTCCAAATAACCTGCAATCCCATGTCGATTATCGGTGTGGTTATTCACCCTTGTATTATTTATAATCGTTGGCGTAACTGGAAAGTTAGACTCATCGAGTGGGTAAAGGGCAACGACATCTCGATCGTCCAATGCGTTGTACCAGCTTTTGACACTAAGAGGAGTAGCTAAAGGACTGTCCAGCTGTCTTTTAATGGCTTTTATCGCTAATGGGGATCCAACAGTCAGGTATAAAAGTATTTTTCTAGTAGAGCTAAGGCTACTTAACACATTATAGCCAACAATTGAACCCAATGAATGCCCAATAACCACATAGGGTTCATCTGCAACAAACGCTTTTGCTACAATCGCATCGATAGCTCGTCGTACTGCTTTGTTAGTCAAGTACACGTATACATCACGGGTAAACCGATCGATAGTACGATCTCCCAAAGGGGTTCTGTCTAAAGCTCGTAGAATTGCTTGTACCCATTCCCAGTTAAGAGGTCCCTTTTCTTGGGGAAGACCAGCATAATGAGTCTGGATTTCGGCATCAGATATTCCCTGGTTGACCGCCATCTCGTACAGAATTTTACCTCGAAATTCAGCCTCGCTGGAATCTGAAGTGTCACCTTTCGTCAAAACGTCCGCTACTAAGGGAGTATCAAATTGATTGATTAGATCAGCCAGCTTATCCCCATAAAAGGGGAAAATAATATCTATGTCTTCAGGCAGCGACAATCCCGCTTTGTTTAATCCTCGTAGCAAAGATGCTTTCCATTGGGACTGTAATTCGACCCGATCCTTCCCCTGCTGATCCCGGCCATGAATAAAAACTAGCTTCATATAAGTGCTTTAGTATTCATTGCTTTTTGTAATATTGATAGGCCTTCTTCTGAGAAAGTCGTCCACAAGCCTGGTAGTAGATGACGGCTTGCGGCCAAAATCGCTGGGTTAAGCAAATTCTTATAGGGGTCCATATAAGCCCATCCCTGCATAAGCATAGGACAGGCAGGAGCAATTGGAGGAAACGTAGACTCTGAGAATGCACCAGCTAAAAGAGCTACATCGAACAGAACCGGTATATTTATATTATATTCATCTACGTGAATTTTATCACGCACCATATATTCAAAGACAGAGCGGACTTCCTGCATGAGACCCGACTGGGTGTACGCGTAGGCGGCATAAAGACCCAGTGTGGGGTCAATGCTTTTTAATGATCGTAAATACTGAGCCCCTTGGACAGTCATATCATCGGTTAAACGGAAGGAGCCATTGCGAGCTGCTACTGCTACAAAAGCGCGACGTTTATCCAGATTTCCTTTTACCTCCTGGTATTCATCATACTTGTCGCTGCTTCGGCAGGGTGTGTAGTTTACCGTTACAACACGCTTGTCTTCTAAAACTACCGTTCCAATAAAACCTGGAAGAACAGCCAGCAATATTGCTTTATCCTCAAATTGTATTAAGATAGACTGGTTGGGCTGCCCATTCTCAAAATTGAAAGGCACACGGATGTGGTCATTGCCATTCTCTTCAAACACATCAACCTCTGTTTCCGCCATGGTTGCTTTCACTTTAGCTCCAACCACGGTAAAGCCAGTACGTGTTTCAAAGTTGGGTCGTCCCTCTGCTGACACAATGCGATTAACGGACTTGGTGAGAATAGAGTGTTCCGGGCGAGACAATACGGCTTCTACTGTCGGCATAGCCTGCTCACTACTCATCGAAAAAGCACTGGCCTGGAGGCTTTCAATGATCTGCCCATACGCTGCTCCTCTCAACTTAATTTCCTTATCTGGGGAAATTGGTAAAACTGGCGTATGCTCTTGAGGATTCGTCGATAAAAGTGATAAGAAACTGGGAGGATGGTGGGATTCAACCCGAATGTCGGGCTCCTGTTTCAACTTAATATGCACGGCTGAAGCGGCCAGAGGTACTTCGCTTTCTAAGTAGTTTTTTAATTGCCAGGATGGAACTACCTGTTGTAGTTGCGGAGGTTGACCTGCTTCGATAATCACCTGCGAGACTAGCCCATTCAGTCCCTTCAACATACATTCAGTGAAAATACCCCGGTAGTTAACCACAGCTTCATCCGGTGGAACTTCCAAAGCTGGATCGCCTGGTAATGTAGCATAAAATACATCCACTGTCGGACGGGGAACGTGCGGGCTTCGGTTTGGAAATATAGTACTACCCGTAACCTGACTTAACTCTGTGGTAGTAGGTCTGGATCGACACGCATCCGAAATAAACACGACATGTTTGATGCGGGCGTTACGTGCTAATAGGATTGAACTGGTTAGATTAACGGCCTCATTAGGGTCATCAGGCGATCCCGTCAATAGCCACAATTCATATTCCGGTGCACGCAGAATGCCATGCCCAGAAAAATAGATTATCAATTGCTCGTAGGTTTGTGATTCTACATACCCTTTAACAGCCTTTTTAATATCGGATATGCTAACAGGCCGGTCATTTGCATCAGTTAGCAGAGTAACCTCAAAGCCCTGTTTATTGGCCCAGTTTGCAAAGTCGATTGCTCCTGAGCCAGCCGCATTTAGTTTGGGCAAGCCTCCGGTTTTATCTACGCCGATTATTACTGCACATTTCTTCATACTCAAAGACTAAGTTGTACCACTGCCCTCTCACTCACTGGGTTTGAAGTCAAATTAAAAGGATACCCAATCAATTTGATAATGGGGTATTTCCCGTATTTAGTAATAGGATCAACTTATGGGGGGCAATTATCACTTTGGCTAAAACTTCAGGTTTGTTGATATGCTTTCAAAATCAACAAGACTTTAAGCAAATTAGCTACCCATCTTACCCTTGCTAATCTGTTATTACTGGAGGCACATAAGTAGTGATTTCAGACTTTGACATAGGTGTAAAAGAGACAAGGCAGTCGTGACTTCTCCCCGTCACTCGATTGTGTCGTCGGGTACCCCGGTGGGTCCGTCCGACACGAATTTGATCCGGTCATCTTTTTCACCTTTAAACATTTTAGAAAAATGGGTACTTTTTTCACAGTACTGGGCATTGCCTTTGCCCTGTTTATTCTCAAGTTCATCTACGACAACTTTCTAACCGACAAGGCCGACAAGGCTTGGCAGAAGCTCAAAGAGCAAGATCCTCAGGCGGCTCGAATGATTGAGCAGAATCAGGGGTTGAACCTGAAGACCAACTACCGCATCCGGGAAGATGGTCTGTATCTGTGGACCTTTCAGGGGAATGGCCTCAATGGCTACATCGCGGGCATCTCGATAGGATTGGTTTTCCAGAAGGGTAGAGTTGGCAAATTTGAAGCTGAGTTTGTGGTAGCCTTATCGAAAGAAGAAGTCCAGCAAGCTCTGCAAAGTACAGCTACCGGCTACCTTCAGGAGGTTTCACCCGATACGGCTGATTATGAGGTGGATGGCAAGCAGCTCTTTATCCGGTTTTACCCTGACTCCCAGAAGCCAAACACGTATCTGGAGCTCATTGGTGAGATCACCGCCAAAGGGCTACGACTGGATCTAACCCAGCATTTCATCAATTACGTGAAGGCAGATCTGGATAGCCAGGTTCTTTTCAAAGGCGCTGAGTTTATCTTCTTACCGGCTTATTAACTCTTATGGCTATGCATTTACGGTATGCTGAACGCAGACAAGCTCGCATTCGGGTATTGCTGCAAGGGCCCTCTGGTTCGGGTAAAACGTATTCCTCCCTACTGCTGGCATATGGACTCACAGGTAACTGGTCATCAATTGCTATTATTGACACCGAGAATAAGTCCGCTGATTTGTTTGAGCACTTAGGCAAGTATCGGGTTCTAGTTTTAGATCCACCTTATACACCCGAACGTTACGTTGAAGCCCTGAAGATATGTGAAGCAGCAGGAGTACAAGTAGTTATCCTCGATTCATTGTCTCATGAGTGGCAGTATATTTTGGATGAACATTCGGCCATGACGGGCAACTCCTACACAAACTGGAGCAAGCTAACTCCTCGTCATGATAGCTTGGTGAATGCTCTGTTGCAAAGTAACTGTCACTTGATTGCGACGGTTAGAGCCAAACAAGATTATGTGTTGGTGGAGAAAAACAATCGACAGATACCCGAAAAGGTCGGCATGAAGGGAATCACTCGGGAGGGAATGGATTACGAATTTACACTGGTCTTTGAGTTGGATAATCGCCATTATGCTAGGGCTACGAAGGACCGAACAGTATTATTTACAGATAGACCCGACTTCTCTATCTCACCCAAGACAGGTCAGCAGATTTTGCGCTGGTGTCAGGAAGGTACCAGTCAACAGCAGGTGGAAGATATGATCAAAGCCGCCAAGGATACCACGCGGCTCAAGTATCTATACGACTTATATCCGGAATTCCGGGAGGCTCTGACGCCTTTGTTTACTGAACGAAAAAACGAACTACAACTCATCTCATTACCCAAACATCCCAAATCATATGGAAACGCAAATCATGCCGCTTGAAGAAAGCTACCAAGCCGTTGTTGTCGATCAAGCCCCTTCCTCGGATCGGGCTTTTTTGTTGGCGAATACCTTACCGACCAGCTTACGGGAAATCCAACAGCAACACATTATTCCTGTGTACAGCAAAGACAATGAACCGCTCATCTCTCACGGGGACTTCATCGAATCCACGATGGAAACGGTTCTGCGGTTGTTTCCTAGTGAAAGCGTACTGGAACCATCCATTCGGGTATCGCATCCGATTAAAGGCCGTATTCCATCAGCTCGTAACAAACCCGCTAAAGATTTAGAGGAGTGGGAGCGGACGCTGTATTACGAGCGAGCTGCCTTTGTCATCGAGGTTCCGACGATCCAGGATACAGTAGGAGGGAACCAACTATCCCTAACCATTGGCGGGGTGAAAGCCTACAACCTCGACAGTCTGCATCAGAAGAAAGGAGTCGATGAGCATTTTAAGATCTTCATAGGCTTTCAAAACCAGGTGTGTACGAACCTGTGTGTCTGCTCCGATGGCTATGTAGCGGATCTACGAGTTAAGTCCCTGGCTCAACTAATCACCGAGATTGAAGGAATGATCCGGCGGTATCAGATTAATCAACATCTGTCACTGATGAAGCAGCTTACGGATTACTACCTAACTGAACAGCAGTTTGCCCAGTTGATCGGTCGGTGCCGGTTGTATCAATACCTACCTCAAGTCCAGAAGAAGGACATTGCTCCCATGCTATTGGGGGATCAGCAGGTGTGTATGATTGCCAAGGACTATTACCGGGATCAATCCTTCTGTCGGGAGGCTGATGGTAGTATCAGCTTGTGGAAGGTCTACAACTTGTTCACAGGAGCTGTCAAGAGCAGTTACATTGACACATTTCTAGACCGGAATGTGAATTCACTGGACTTGACGAGTGGCATTTTGCAGACTTTGCAGGGTTTGCAAACTTCGCAAGGTTGGTTTGTGCAGTAGCTGAAGGGCAGGAGTCAGTTGGCTTCTGCCCTTCCTTATACTATAATGATGAATTTTACTTAATATTCTCGGATGGAAAATATTTATGGTGTAGTTTTATATTTTAAACTAATTGACTATCAGTGTGTTACTGGGGGATTGGTTTCGGATAATGATAATCTTTGCCGCAAAATAAGTCAGTGTTCAAGTAAATGGCTATTCCTGAAAATCTTATATGACAAATTATTTACTTTGTAAGGATAATATACTTACTTAGGAAGTTTGTATAACTGAAAAGGTAGTAAAGACTTATTTCTAATAAATTTAAGTAAATAGGAGCTATTTAAGACGGATTATCTTGTTGGTAGATAGGGTATTACTATTAAAAGTATTGGTTGATAAAAAAGTCATTATTTATGAGGAATAATTTCGGGCTGTTTATTTTATTTATTTTTATTCTGGTGGGATGTAGTAAAAAGGCTGTAGTGCGTTTTACTCAAAAAAAACCTGAACTTACCTCGGCTGATGTGTTGACAGAAATTATGCTTGTCACTAAATCACCCCGAATTGTACTGCGAGTTCCCAATACCCGCAAAGGGGTGACCAATACACAAGGTACAGGCATATACCTTTCACAGAATACACGATCAAAAAACAAATGGGATCGGACAGGGAAAGCCTTCCATGAAGCTGGCGCTGATGAATTGCAATACGATGAGACAGCCTTATATAACACGATTGAAAAGCAGCTTTTTAAAGAAGGATTTAGTGTACGAGATCGTGGACTATTTAATCAGGTTCTGGATGATAACACAAACGTTGACTATTCCAAAATCAATGCACTGACGAATACCGATTTAATTCTAGAGTTAGTCAAAATTGATAGTCAAATTGGTTACACAACCAACGTCTGTTATCTCGATGTGAGCGATGAGCAAAAATTAATTAATGATTACCGTGATATGCGGGGAGCAGCTGTGGAATTTAAACTGGTCTACGTTAAAACCAATGAAATTGTGGGTACTTATAAAATTCATTATACGCCCTGTACTGAAGGCTGCCGCGGAATATACAAGAAAGGAGGTTCACGAGGGGCTTTCACGAATTTCCTCTGGACTAAACCCGGTGAAAAGGAAGCTCTGCGTAAACTGAATAGTAAAGCTTTTCAATACCTCGATCAGGATGCATTGGAATTATTTATAGCGGATGCGACTCACCAACTGGTGCAAACAATGCGCTAATTTTTTAACCAAATGTATGAAGAAACTTTTACTTTCAATCCTAATATGTACTGGAATAACGTCGGGGCTGGTTGCTCAAAATGTTATTTACACGGCAAACGGAAACAAATTAGACAACGCTCAACTTACGGGCGTAACGGAGGACAAAATATCATTTACCGTACAACGGGCTGAAAAGCCGGGCTTGTTCAGTTTTCAGCGGCAGAATGTTCTGATTGCCTTCAGTCAGACAGGTAATTTTTTAATTATAAAGGATCTTAGCGCCGATCTTTCTCAGGCTCAACAACAGTTACAGGCATTTCTGTCGGCACCAGCCCGTTCAAAAGAAAAAGATCTCTTGATAAAAGCAGTGCCCTTAACAGTTATCCCGGCTTCTATTTCCTATGAAAGTGAGTCTGTTGTTAACTATCAGAATAGCGATGGCAAATCAGCATCTATTTCAAAAGGTGAACTGGTCGCCATTTTGTATAGGGATGGTCGACACAAACTGATCCATGACCCTACCGAAGCTGCTCCTTTATTAAGTAGTGTTAAAAAGCAAATTGAATCAGGAAGCACCACTGCCAAGCCTCAGCCAGTGGCGACAGCGCCTGCCCAAACACCAAGTCAGCAACCAGCGAATGAATTGAAGCCGGAGCCTGCTCAACAAGAACATTCATCCAAGCCTATGGTAACAGGGAATAAGCCCGCCCTTAACGAAGCGGAATACCAAATTTACCGTAAAAAAGCACTACAAAAAGTTGACGAATTTGTATCGTATTTAAATGTAATCACCGATAAAAAACTATCGCTTTACGAAAAAGACAAAGCAATCGCGGAAGCTGCAAAGCTTTTTATGCCGGCAGCTACTATCGAAGTTACCTCAAATAACCGAACCGGATCCCGGCGTTATCCCATTCGCGACTATCTTACCCGGCTAAAACTATTACCGTATTCCTCCGCCAAGATTGAATGGTCAGAAGTTCAATATATTAAAGAACTATCACAGGCCGCCGACGGAAATTATTATGGAATCATAACCGGACAGCAAACTTTTATTGGATATGGCAGCCAAGGAGATAATCCAATCTATAGCGACGTAACACAAAAGAATGTTCGTGTCAAGCTGCAGTCGTATGAAAAGACGGTTAACGGAAATACCAGTGTAAATTGGGATGTATTGTTAGGGAGTATTGGAGTAGCAACTAAGTAATACATCATTATTGTGGTTAAGGTACTTTTAGCACTTCTCTTTATCCAAACTTTAGCGCAAGCACAGTTTACTGAGCTACCAGCATGCCTTCATATAGAAGGTAAAATTGTGGATTATGTAACGAACTCACCTTTAGCAAATGCCAAATTATACGTCAAGTCTCCTACTAATCGAGTAAAAGTTGCGCAATCTGATGCCACCGGATGGTTTGAAGGGGAGATTTCATGCACTGCTAATGAGCTTATTATTGAGAAAGCCGGTTACCGGTCGCAAAACATGCATTTAAGACAAAAAGGCGAATCAGATTTAACAACGATCGCTGTATTCATTCCCCTATTAGCTGTAGAGAGACAGGGAAAAGATAAACCTTATTTGCAAACTGAACAAACGGATTACGTCCATCGTAACACGGCAAGTAGCGCAGAAAAAATAAGTAAAGGAGCTGGACAGCACAGCATATTCATGATCAAGGATGCTGTCCTCAATTCACCAATAGAGGCCCGGGTTTGCTTCTTTTTTACGAAAGAAAGCTATATGGATTGCAAAGAATCGGATTCTAACGGACAGGTTGAATACGATTTTAAAGAAGCGGACATAGTCGCTTTAGAAGTTTCAGCCGTAGGATATCAAACTTTCGCGGGTAACCTAATTGTAGATGCAATAGACGGTCGTGTATTGAAACATAAGATTCAACTCCAACGCGAACTTACGGTATTAACTGTACAAACTACAGCTACTTCCCAATGTAAACTTAGAGCTGACAATAAGGAAATTACTCTTTCAAAGATTCCAGGTAAACCAGGTTGGTTCTGCACATATAAGGTACGGCCTCAACTCTACGAGTTAGTTATAACCGATCAGTCTCGAACTACCCGTCAGTCGATTACGCTGAACAATGGTTTAAATTACGTTCAACTCTCAAAGAAAAAAGTTGAGACTTCGACTAGCTTATTGTCTACAGTCGACAATACCAATTATAGTATTCATAGCTCGATAGCTCCTCTGTTTTCGCCCGACAGCATACCCATGATTTATTTTCAGCAAGGAAGTTATCTATTGAGATCCGACTCCCAAGAAGTGCTCAAGCAAGTTGCAATCTATTTGAAAGCTCATCCAAACTTTGCCTTACAGGTAACGGGACACACCGATAATGTAGGAGAAGAACGAAAGAATAAAGTTCTATCTGACTATAGAGCAGTTGTCGCAGCTAACTTTTTAATTCAGCAAGGCATTTCCGAAAGTCGGCTTAACAAGACTGGTGTTGGAAGCAAACAACCAATTTCCCCAAACGATACGGAAGCGAATAAGGCCCTTAATCGTCGGGTCTCTTTAAAGATAATTAACAATCTATGAGGAAAATCTATCTAATAAAGAGTCTTTTCTGCATACCAGTGATGATTCTGATTGGACTGGTTGGATGCCATCAAGAACCACTGGTGCCCACTTCTGCAATTCCGTTAGCCTGTCAGCTTAATCAACTGGTTACGATAAACGAAGACAGTCGGGACACGTTATTGTACTCGTATGATTCTTTCGGCCATGTTGTGAAAAGTGTAATCCGGCAATGGAATAAAGGGCAATTGACCAATAGCACAGAGCACAGCTTCTTTTACACTGCAGATCACTACCTGAATAATGAGATTGAACGAGGAATGGCGCGTTATACTGATGGAAGCCAATTTAGGATAGATATTGGCTATCAGTATGACTATCAAGACGAGCCAAAACGGGTTCGATCAGTGCGGATATATAATAATTCTTCAAATGAAACCATTGGCTTTAGAGAATACACCTACCAAGGTACTACTCTTAAGACTTATACTGAAACGGATGGCAATAGAGGAATTCTCAAACGCTATACGTATGATGGATCCGGCAAACTAATTCAACTAGAGCAGCCAAACTCAGGAACAATTGTCAAGATTTCTGCAGGAAAGATTGTGCAAAAAAACTTTTCTAATGGAACGACAATCCTACTCGAATATGACAACCTGGGTCAGCTCAAAAAGCAAACCGTTAATACGTCCAATGAGCGATCTGTGTCTACTTATACGTATGACTCCAAACCCTATTGGAATAAAACACAATTGTTATTCAGAGGGGTCATAGCGCCTGATTTAGGAGAGCACAAATCTATAAATAATTTACTTACTTATAGCTACCAGCAGTATCAGGATAACACGCTCATCGGTGAACAGAAATTAACCTATAAGCACGCTTACAATAAAGAAGGCTATTCACTCGGTTACGGCCGAAGTGACGGCGTTCGTCAGTTTACTACTTACACCAATTGCCCATGAAACACCTTTTTACAATTATCTTATTGAGCCAGTGTTTCTTGAGTGTCACAGTTTTGGCTCAACAAAAATCGGCAAAAACATACGTTGCCATTATTGGTAATGCAGGGTCAGTTGTGTCACCCGATTTTAAAAGGCGCAATGATGAAATCAAGTTTCAAGCCAGAACCAGAATCAATAAAGATCTTCTAGAATTCTTTAATTTGCTGATAAGGGATGACCTAGGCGAAAACGAGCGCAATTATTTAATTCAAAACAGCTATTTGCCTAATCCACAACAGATTTTTAACGGAGACGGAGTCGTTGTTGAAGACGATATTGACCCGAATCATACTTCTGCTGAGAATGTTGTGGACATAGGTATTGAAAGATACCTTCGAAATCTCGATTTATTTTATTCCAAATCTGATTCGGCTACCATAGCTTTTTCAAATATTGTTGTTTCTGACGTTAAAGAAGGAAAAGAACACCCTTATCTGAAGGTATTCTTCACCCAAAAATTTAATGGCAGAAATAAGCAAGTCAATCTACCTTACAAAGCTGTTCAACGAGTTGCTGAATTACGAGCAGAGAAGGTAAATGGAAAATGGCAAACCTTGATTACCCGGTTAGGCTTTCTTCGTCCAGAGGAGTTTCTCTCTCCATTACAAAATTTGACAATACCCAAAGATTTTGGTCCTAAGCGGCCCGTTAAGGGAACGGCGAAAATATTCCATAAAGTCGACACTACGATTGATACTCTGGGAGTGAACTGGGACAAGCAGTGGCTTCAGGTAGTTCGCTCCACAATTCCTCAATTGCCCATTGGATTCTACCAACGTAGCAAGACCGGGAGCAATGGAAAAGGGGATATTAGTATGACACTAATCAAAAATGAACAAAAACTCATCTTCCACCGGAATGATGGTGCACCTATAGCCTTTGATCGAGTAAAGGATCCTAAAGAGACAGATCGTCTCAAGTTGAAATACCGACGCAACGGATGGCTTCAAATTGCTGCAGGTCTGGCAGCTTTGGGAATAAGCTATAGAGGATATACCAATCTTCAGAAAAGCTATGATACCTATCACGGTGAGTTGGCGAGGCTTAATGCAGAATACGCCATCTGGAAAGATTTGTCTCAGCAACCCGCAGGGAATCCAATTACCTCAATGAATTTTAACTCGTATTCACGACCAGGAATTTATGCCGTATACGGAGGAGGGGTAGTTGGGGCAGGATTGATCCTTAACGGAATCCGGCAATTAATCAAAGCAGGAAAACTTTAAACAAGAACGTATAGAGGAATATTCAGCTTCTTAATTGGTAGGGAAAGATGAAGTTAGATTTTAAGCGATTATGGCGGATTGTCTTGTTAGTCGCAATCAGTTTTGCTGCCACAAAAGCGCAAACGGTACCGATAGACACTATAGCACCCGTGGATACCACAATTCAGGCTGCCCTGGTTACGAGTGACATGGCGGGGAGTTTCTGCGCGGGAAGTAGGGTAGAATTTGAATTTGTAACCAAAGGTACTTATCCTGCAGGTGAGCAATTCAAAATTTTATTAACGGACTCATTGGGAAATTATACTCAAGATTTGGTGATAACCAGTGCTCAATCACCCATTTCAATTCAACTTCCCCTCAATTTCCCCGGTGGGTTATACTTTTTTCAGGTTGCCAGTAACTTGACTGGCATATTGAGTAACAAAAGTAAAATTTATATTTCTGCGCTACCAACGCTAACCATCTCGGGCACATCTACTGTGTTAGCAGGAACGCCGTCCGCCGTAGAGTTGAGTTTTACAGGGACACCGCCTTTTACCGTTGATTTTGTTGATTACAAACCAAATCTTTCACCAGCATACAGCCGTTCGATTACGGCTATGGATTATCAACTTGTTATTGATCCGACTGTCTATTCCTCTGTAACATATGATAAAAATTATATAAAGAGTTTTAAAGACGGTCAATGTGGGCTAAGTCCGTTCATTAATGGTTTCTCCCAAATTTTAGTTTCTGCACTAACCATTACCACCGGAACACTCGATCAAGCGTATTGTCCTGGCTCAGTCTTGTCTGTACCCTTTACGATCGATAGTCCTTTACCAGCGGATGCCCTTTTCCAGTTGGAATTGTCGGATGGCAACGGAAATTTTCAAAACGGCAAGGTAATCAGTTCAGGAAGTCGTACTAGCCCTATCACTGCCACGTTACCAACAACCTTAGAAGTAGGAGCTTACAGAATACGCGTGGTAGTGCAAAAGTCAGCCGGAGGAGTTGATTACAGTGAGATGGTAACTCCTGTTTCCAGTTCACTGTCAATTAGTCGGCCTGAAGCTCCCGAGGTTTCGGATGTATTCTTTTGCCCGGGTTCAAAAATGAGCCCCCTGACTGCCGTTGGAGTGAATTTAAAATGGTTTACTGAAGGGTTGACCCAGCCATTAGCAGGTGCCCCTACGCCCCCAAACGACCGATCTACCCGGTATTTTGTTAGTCAAACCGTTGTTGGATGCGAAAGTGTTTATGCTACCCTCAATGTGATTCCGAAAGATGTACCTCCCGCACCTGATGTGGAAAATGTTTCCTTATGTCAAGGGACACAGGGGCAGTTTACGGTTGCCATTCCTGAAGCGTTGTGGTATACCTCTAAGACTGGCGGGATTGGGGCAACGCAACCTCCTTTGGTAGATAATCAAAACCCAGGTGATCAGATTTTCTATGTGACTCAGACTGTTGGTGGCTGCGAAAGTCCGCGGGCAATGGTAAAAGCGACTGTTTTCCCCATTCCACCTGCGCCATCCGTTCAGACTCCAGCTCCACTTTGTCAATATGCAACAACGGCAAAGCCACTTGTAGCTACCGGGCAAAATTTGACCTGGTATGATCGTCTGGGTAAGTTAGCTGAAGCACCGATTCCCCCAACATTACTGTCTGGGACCGTTTCATTTTCGGTAAGTCAACGTGTAAATGGTTGTGAGAGTCCACTTGCTTCCATTGAGCAGGTGATTCGCTCTGCCCCGGATAAACCCACTACAAGTTCAGTGCAGTACTGCGTAGGCGACGTTCCCCGATCGTTAACGGCCAATGGTTCAAACTTGAGATGGTACGTCAGTGCCGATGGAGGGGTTGGGTCTTCCAGCTCGCCTGCATTTTTCACGGAACAAGCTAGTACTTTCACTTTCTATGTTACTCAAACTGATAATTTTACCTGCGAAAGTCAACGTGAGCCGGTAGTCGTTACAGTGGTTTCTGCTCCCTCCGCTCCAACCGTAACTCCCAGCCAAGTAGTTTGCCAATTTACTAAAATGGAGCCTTTGACTGCTTTCCCCAGTATGGGACTAATATGGCAGGGATCGGGTATCAATGGTACCACCGAAGTTGCCCCAATTCCTACAACTACGGAACCTGCCACGTTCACTTATACGGTTTCGCAAAAAGCCGGAAGCTGTACCAGTCCAGCTTCTGTAATTACTTTCACTGTCCGGAAGATTCCTGATGCTCCAAAAGTGATTTCTCCTGTTGCTTTCTGTATTGGCCAGACTAACACGGAGCTTTCGGCGCAAGCCGAAGGAAAATTAACGTGGTATACAGACGCAGCCCATTCTGCTCCATCATTTCTACAAGTCTTTGCAAATACAGAAAAGGCTAGCATTACAACCTATTTTGTCACACAAACTGATAATTATGCTTGTGAAAGCCCCAGTAGTACATTGGAGGTGCGAGTGTCTGCAAAGGCAACAGCGCGACTATCTGGGGATGGAGACATTTATGCTGGAGATAGCACTGCCATCCGTGTTCGATTAACTGGGGATGGACCCTGGAAATTCACCAACTGGCTGGGACAAGAAATAATCGCTAGGGCAGGAGACTCTTTGTATGTTAAGTGGGAGAGACCGACAAGTACTCGTACCTACTCCATTTCAAATCTGAGTAGCACATGTGGGGTCGGTGATATATTAAATAGCTATACACTTTTTGTCAGAACACCACTAAGCGCTCAGCCATTGACAGAACCAGTTCTTCTAAAAGCTTATCCGAACCCATCAACTGGTGACGTCTTTGTGGATTGGAGTTTACCCACCCGGCAACTGGTGAATTTTCAGCTTATTAATGCAGAAGGTAAAATTGTTAAACAGATTGAAAGCCAGTCTGTAAGCGGTTTGCAAAAAGAGCATTTTCAGCTTCAAGGTCTACCTGCTGGCAAATACTTCTTAAAAGTAACGACCCCTAAAAACGGTATTATCACTCGATCGCTATTGAAAGAATGATTAGAGAAATTGATAAAAAGTACAGAACAAAAGAAGCTTAAAACATGTCTACGAACCCTTTTAAATGGATCTTTGAACTAATTAGCATTACTTCAGGTGGATTGACGAGGATGGCCTCTTCTCAACTGGGGCTTACATTCTTAGCAGCTATAGCTATCACCGCATTGTGCGCATGGATATGCCTGCATTATGTTCAACTTTGGAATAAGCGTTTTCGGCTGACAACTACCCATAAGGTACTTACGGCCCTTGCCTGTACTTTAACATTCTTCTTCGTGCTGGCTTATGCGGGCCTATCATTTATGAAGGAAATCACGGCGATTCGCATTTCGCTTTGGCAAACCATGATTAAGCTCGATCATGCATGGGCACGCGAAACTCTGGCAAAAACGTATGATGCCGTTAAAGAAGGTGGTTTCGAAGACTTTTCCCGCTACCCAAGCCCCGACTCGGGAGTTCCTATCACAAAAAGTGAGTCACGGCTCATTGCCGCGGAAGTAAATGCCAATGAGGCTTCTCGCCATTTTAGTGAACACCATCCTTTCCTTAGTAAGATAATTTGGACTCATCTTGAACTTCCCACTAAGATTGTAAAGGAAGACGTTGAGGAATATTTTAAGGAGCCCTCTAACCGTATATATCCACAGGAAAGAGCTATTGATTTGGCTGCTGAGCATATTAAAACTCAACTGATGCAGCAAACTCCACGAGTCGTTACTCTTTCCCGAATTGCATTAGTACTCGCATTTATAATCGTGCAACTAATTCCGTTTGGACTGATTGGATATGCGGCTTATAAGGATATCAAAGTATTAACCTAGTGAAAAACTTAAAACACGAATCATCAGATGGCAAACCATATACTTATCGGCTTAGGCGGCACAGGCGGTAAAATCATTCGAGCATTTCGCAAAACCATCTATCAGGAATTTAGGCAAACCAAGCCTGAGAATGCTCACCTCGGATACTTGTATGTTGATTCAAGTGACGAGCTGATGAGCTTGGAAGATTCTACGTGGAAGATTTTAGGGAAAAGTGTTCAATTAGGAGAGAATAGTAAGGTTCGAATTAAAGGTCAAAATTTAAAACCAATCCTTAATTCAGTTGATCAATATCCAGGTATACAACCTTGGATTGGTGATCGGGCTGTTTGGAATGATGTTTTGGGTAGTATAGTTGGGGATGCTGCTGGTAGCCAGCGCAGGCGTTTAGGGCGCTTTTTATTAGCAACAAATGTAACAGCATTTATAAATGCGCTAAATGCTCAAGTACAAGAATTAGTAAAAAACTCACAAGAGCCCAATGTGACATTCCATGTATGCTGCGGTTTAGCCGGGGGAACCGGTAGTGGAACGGCAGTTGATGTCGTAACTCAGATTCGTAATAACTATCGCCCAACTTATCCAGGTCAATACCGGATCGTGATTTATGCTTTTCTACCTGACGAAAAGCCTAAACCAAACCGTGATATGACGGGCTTTTATCACGCCAATGGATATGCAGCCTTAAAGGAATTAAATGCTCTTAGTATCGGAACATTTAGGCCCGTTGATCTGGCGGCTAAAAATCCTAACCAACTTCGATTGGAATTGCAAGATCCTTTTAACGGCTGTTATTTATTTTCAAATCAAAATGAAAATGGCTACCTAGTTGATGTAGATACTCGCCTTCCTGATATCATTGCTGATTTTCTCTATCAAAAGATAATTGCAATAGAGACGGTTCAGGTCATTGGTGGACAGGAAGAACATCCACAAGTTACATTAAGTCGCCAGGAAAATGCCGAAAACGGAGATAGCAGCCCAGAGCCTTCTCCTAATGATTCTAATGTTATAGAACGCAGCAAACGGTTCCTAACATTTGGATTAAAAAGAATTGCTATTCCAGAAGAGGAAATCCGCGAGTATACAACGCTGACGCTAGCAAACCAGGCCACTCAACACCTTCTTTATAATAACTGGAATGACGACACAGGCTGGGATAACAAACCAAAGAACATAGACTATACTTCCTACGTCCAAAAGAAGGAAAATCTTGAAGGTTGGTATCTTTCCAATGATCATATCACCTATTCCAAAGGTATACTGGAAGGAGATCGGATGAATAAGAATTGGAAGCTAATAAGTGAATACTGGCAGGTAGTAGCTGGTCCGATGATGGACACGGCTATGCAGGAGGATTGGTCACAATGGCTTCGGGAAATTGAGCGATTATTTGCCGAGAAATTTGAAAATGAATATCGAGGTAATGGCGTAAAAACTTTTTATGCCAATAAAGAATCGGCCAAAAGCGCAATTGCGCTGGAAATGAAACAAACACTTGAAGTGAAATTGATTGACTTATGGCGTAATGGTGAGTTTTCAATGCATAATATTCAGCAAATAGCTGAAACTCTCGGCGTTTGGGTGTTGGCCAAAATCAACGAAGCGAACGGAAAAATAGCCAAGATCACAGAAGAGATTCCCGGCGAGGAAGCCAAGCTTAGTGCAAATAACAAGCAGTACAGTGATATTGGTGTATTATCCCGGACGATGGGTAAGCATAAAAGTATGCTGATTGGGCATACAGAAGTACTTACGCAGCTCTATAAACTTCGTACCAATTTGGCGGGGTGGGAGTTCGCGAAATCGCTGCTAGGTGCATTCAATTTGCAGCTTTCTGGACTGCAAAGAGATATTGCCACTACTGTACGGACTCTGACTGTTTCAATCGAAAGCTTTGAAAATGGCCTTAAAGAGCGTTTACAGGATAAAGGTTTAGAGTTAAATGGTCATGTAATTCGATTTTATGATCGAGATAAAGTGATACAGAGACTACCTGATTTTGTCCTCAATAAGAATTTACAGCATACTACCGCCAGCAATGTCCGTAACCGACTTCTAGGCATTTTAGGGAATACACAAACGTTTGGTAATTTCAACAGCAAAATAACTGATGTGGTGTTTCAGGATACGTTGTCTGAAGCTTCCGAGCAGAATGCTGATGTCTGGCACGATACTTTACCCAAGCAACATCAATTTATGGGGCAAAGTATTGTTCAAAAGTTACAAGAAGAATTTGCTGGCAATGATTTAAGGCTTACGAAGTTTGTCCGTGATATAATCAAACAGTCGGGTAGTTATTTGCAATTCAATACTGAAGAAATAAATAAAAAGGGAGATGGTATTCCTGATCGGCCGAACAAAGTAGTGACTTATACTGTCATTATTCCCCATACCCCAGAGGAACAGGATTTTGTTAAAAAGCTGGAAGAAGCGTTTCGACAGAATATTTCAATAACTGGTAATGTAAGTATATCTATCGTCCCGCAAAACGATCCCCGACGTCGCCATGAAATTGTCTTAATGACCGTAACCAACCTCTTTCCATTACGATTTGTTGGACAGCTTAAATACTTGAAGGAGGGATACGATCGCCAAGTAATTCATCATCAAAATGCGGGTGAAAAAGCTAAAAATAGGATGATTCTTCATTTGGAAGGAGACGGTATGCAGCATCCTGATTTATATATAAAAACAATAACTCGTAATGAGTATACGCCTTACATGCTGACCGCAATAGCAATGGAGCTTTTTACCAAACATGTAGATTCTCGTGGTGTTTCACAATTAGCCTTAGTACGCAAAGACGAAGATGGTTTTGACCTTGATCCCGTATTTCTAGGGACGGACTTGCATCAAGCCAAAGAAAATATGTCTATGCAAGATCTGGAAGCTTTGAGACGAGAAGTCGAAGCCAAGCTAAAAAGTGAGTTCTTACAGATAGCAAAAAGGGAGGAGCTAAAGATTAAAATCATTGGCACCATTGAAGCCTTTAAAGAATCAAGAGGAGGGAGCCTGATTGATCCTGTATACGTAGCTTTCCGTGATGCAGGGAAACAAGCAGTAGCCATTTTAAAACAATAAGCCCGCCGACTATGAAAAAGTATATTTGTTTAAACCATGGAGAATGCAGTTGGGCAGATGAAAAACCTCCTAGAGAGTTTACACTCGATAATCCGGATGAACTTAATTGTCCTAACTGTGAAAGTAAAAATATTAAGGAGGCTCCCAAATCATCTACTCCTCCATGGTCAAAATTTGCAATAATCACTGGCTTACTTTTATTAATAGGAGGAATCGCATGGTATTTATGGCCTGTCAATCCACCTCCCCCTCTGCCACCTTTAAAAGTAAGCGTTGTAGGACTCGATTGTAATACAGGTTTTCTAACTCTGACTACCAATTATGGAGACGGTAGCCCTATAACTTTTGGTGCGGAAGGCCAGGTATTGGCACAAAAGGATAGCAGCTTTAAGATTGATAAATCTCTATTGTATAATAAATCTATTACCGTTTTTGCAGTTCAAAATGGTTACAGAAGCACTGCTGAATTTATAACGTCCTGTACTCCACTGCCACCATCCCCACCTCCGACGCCAGGTCTATATCATGGAAAGAAGACAAAACCTACCAATAGGTCTCCAAAAGGGGATCTTACTGTGATAGAAGGAAGTGAGGGATGTGAGGTTTGTACGCGTTATTACAGTGCAATTGATGAAGCTGGCCGTACTCATGAGGTTAGAGAAAAAAATTCAACCCATTGCTGCCCTTGTGGTCAAACTGTTCAAATAAAAGGATTAACCTACCGTATGAAGTGCGATGAATTAGCTGGAAACAAACTTATTCTTATTGAATAGATTACTATAAAACATTTATCTAAACCTGTAACCACAATGGATTTTAAAGATCAGATTAAGCAGCTAGGCGAGAGAGTTGCTCGTTTAAAAGATTCGATTTTAACGGAGGAAGCCACTAAAACGGCATTGGTGATGCCGTTTCTTACTACCCTTGGCTATGACGTATTTAACCCCTTTGAAGTAGTCCCAGAATTCATTTCAGATATTGGAACCAAAAAGGGTGAGAAGGTCGACTATGCTATTATGCGTGAGGTGAATGGTCAACCTGAACCATGTATGCTGATAGAATGCAAGCACTGGAAACAGTCGCTGACGCTTCACGATAATCAACTACTGCGGTACTTCCACGTAACAAAAGCGCGCTTTGGAATCCTGACTAATGGGATCATTTATCGATTCTACACTGATTTGCAGGAGCCTAACAAAATGGATGAAAAGCCATTTCTTGAAATCAACCTGCTAGACCTTCGAGATAATTTGGTTGAAGAATTAAAGAAGTTTAGTAAACCATATTTCGATGTTGATACAATTATTTCAACGGCAAGTGAGTTGAAATATACCAGTGAAATCAAAGCGCTGATTCAACAAGAAATGACCAATCCGTCTGATAACCTCGTCCGTCATTTTGCAAAACAGGTGTACAGTGGCCAGCTGAATGCTAAAATGATGGAGCATTTTACTAATCTGGTGCGGAAGTCATTCCAGCACACATTTTCAGATCAGATCACGGAACGTTTAAAAACCGCCTTGGATCAAGAGGAAAAGGCAATTGCTCAACCCGCTTCTATAGATTCAACTCCAGCACCTCCTGCTGAGGAGAAAAAGGCGGTTAATGTTGTTACCACCCAGGAGGAACTAGAGGGTTTCTATATCGTTAGAGCTATTCTTCGAAACAATATAGATATTAACCGGATCGTACACCGCGACGCTCAATCTTATTTCGCTATTCTGCTAGATGACAACAATCGAAAACCTATTTGCCGTTTGCATCTCAACGGAAATAAGAAAGCTATTACTGTCTTCGATGAAAACCGTACAGAGCAACGGCATGAAATAAGTAGTATTAACGATATTTTTCTTCATAGCCAATCATTAATTAAGGCTCTTTCTGCTTACGAAAAATCAATAGCATCTTAGATTTTTCAAATTGGCTTTTTTCCTAGGGGTATTTTGGGTCCCTAGGAAAAAGATATGGATTTATAAGTAACTACCAAAGCAGTTACTTATAAATCCATATCTTACAACATATTTTCTTTTTTTATCAAGCATGAAGGCAAGATACTCGCATTACTTTCAAAGTGTGCAAACAATGAAGAGTTATTTAGATGTGCCGATCTAATAATGCCTTGGGTTCCTATGGTTTTCATCGAAAACAGTTTTTCTGCTTTATTTACTGTCTTCAAAACCCATTGTGATTTTTGTTTAACCCCTGGAAGTCTTAGCTAATAGTAAGGCCAGTAAAGCCGCTCCCATAACGGCAAAAGCCATCAACAAATAGGATGTATGGAAACTTCCCATAAGTCCATTGAGATAACCTACCAAATAAGCACCGACAAAAGACCCTAAAGCTCCCATGCTATTGATCAAACCGATAGCCCCGCCTGCAACGTTTTTAGGTAACAGTTCGGTAACTAAGGCAAAAAAAGGACCGTAAGGAGCATATAAAGCACCCCCTGCAATTACTAGCATAATATAGGAAAGCCAAAAGTCCATACCCTCCAACAGGTAGGTGCCCATAAAAGCTACTGATGCGATCAATAGAAAGGGCCAAATGAAAAGAACACGGTTCTGGGCTTTATCGGAGAAGTAGGAAGCTCCAAACATGCCAATACTAGCTACCACATAAGGAACTGCCGACAACCACCCTGTAATAACGATGTCCATATTCGGACTTGCTTTGATAATGGAAGGTAGCCACATCACAAAACCGTATACACCCAGACTCCACAAAAAATAGTGAATGCATAGCAGGATAACCGGTGTAGAACGAAACGCCTGGCTGTAATTTTTGACTGGTTTAATGGCTTGTTGTTCATTCGCCAATCGCTCTTCAAGCAGTGTTTTTTCTTCATTCGTAAGCCAATAGGCTTTCTGTGGGGTTTCATCGATCATTTTCCACCAGACAAAAGCCCACAAGATTCCCGGTGCCCCTTGGATGATGAACATCCATCGCCAGCCAACGGAATTGATTAAGTAACCCGAGAGAATTGACATCCATAAGACGGTAACGGGGTTGCCCAAAATCAAAAAGGTATTAGCGCGCGAGCGTTCTTCCTTGCTAAACCATTGACTCAGCAGAATGAGCATGGAAGGCATCACGGCACTTTCTACCACACCGATCAGGAAACGAATCACAATTAAAGCGGTGACATTACTTACCATTCCCGTGGCTGCGGCTAAACCTGCCCATAAAATCAATGAGACTAATATTAGCTTCTTAGCACTTTTGTGAGCCGCATATTGGGCACCGGGAATTTGGAAGAAGAAATAACCCAGGAAGAATAACGAACTAAGTAGGGAAGAGGTTGCCTGAGAAATTTTGAGATCTTCATTCATTCCACCAGCCGCAGCAAATCCGAAATTAGCTCGATCAAGATAGGCTAGGCTATAGGTGATGAAAACAATCGGAATAATGCGGTACCAACGACTCGGAGCTATTGTAACAGGCATGGAAGAAGAGGCTACTTTTAGAATCTAGCTTAACCGTATAAAGAATGAAGGTCGAAGTTCTTACTACTTTTATGGCTAAGCATTCCTTCCTTTGAATTGATAGTTTTTAACTATAAGTTATGCTATTGAAAATCAGTTGGTTGAAACAGTTTCAATTCAGATGTTATCAGTAAGCTATACGTATACGTAATGGACGGAAAGAATCCGTCCATTTTATTAATATATATAGGTTCTTGGACAATTGGACATTCACTGACCGTAGCTAGGATTCTAAAGAAAAATTAAAATCAGATCCAACAAGGCCTTAGATGAACATCTGGGTTACACTCTTAATAGTTGAAGGCTGCTAGCTCTAATACCGGTTGTAATTCATAAATTTTCCGTAGACCTTCTACCAATTTGTTCGAGTTTTCAACAGTTGGGGGTACCAAACAGGACAGGCCACCCAATTGGGTGGCCTGTCCTGTTTATATGATATTTTGTGTTTTGTCACCCTTAAAAAGCCCCAAGACGAACAGCACAGCTAGTGCTGGCAATCTTCCAGTTAGAGGGTCGTGAACGAAATGAACAAACTGGTTTGAACATTTACCGGTTTGCCGTTGAGCTAACCAGGAGTCCAGTCTGGCATGGCCTTAGTGACTCGGTCAGCTTCTCCCCATCATAACCTCTTCCCGCGCTTAGACTAACCCACTTATCCGTAATGCAACCAACATTTGTTACACATTAACGAACCGCAATGAGCCGGGGAGCCGCCGTGGGGCGCTTCGTTGCCAAAGTCAACTCCTGGGTGGTGGTCGTCAAACCATTGGAAATTGCGATCTGATAAATACCGTCGGGCAGGCTGCTGACGTCCAGTCGCAACCGAACAGCCTGCTGGCGTTTACCGATTGGCTGAACGAAAACTTCTCTGCCTTCAGCGTTGATCAGCCGGACCGTGACGGCCCCCGTGGTTTCTTTCTGAACCGCAATCTGCACTTTGCCTTCGGCGGTTGTATGCATCCCGCTCTGGAAAGCGGCTGCTTGCTTGGGTTTGCGGGTGTCAGCTTGAGTAGTTGAGAAACTGGTAACGGTCAGGGTCAGGGCGACGAGCAGGGTATTAACGATGGCTTTCATGGCGTCTATTGTTTTGATGTTGTTGTTCTGTTTTATTGAGTCAAAGGTCGGGAGACCCGCCACGAAAGCCTGTCACAAATGAGTCATTCCCTGTTACTTTTGAGTAAAGACACGGTTTGGAAGCACAAACTGCGGAAAATGGGTATGATCAACAGGCCGAACGTCAATTTCAGACAGCCGAAGCTAGCTTACTCTCGCAAACCGTGCCTTGTCATGCCGTGAACCACGGGGCTTTTACCAGGAGGAGGGTACTTTCCCACCCGGATGAAAATTGATGAGAAGTGCCGAAAGGGGGGCCCTTGCGTAAGATAGCTGCTATGATCAATTGTAAATACCTTTCACTATCCAGGTTTCTACGTAACTTTATCCAATCGATTGGCTTGTAACGTACGAATGACCATCTCTCCATCCTCCGAGGAAAACAACCGGCTTGCAGCCCTCAAAAGTTATGACATCCTTGACTCCCTACCGGAGCAGGACTACGAAGACATTACGCTGTTGGCGGCCCAAATCTGCCAAGCGCCCATTGCACTGATCAGTCTGGTGGATGAGGGGCGCCAGTGGTTTAAATCCAACCACGGGCTTGACATTCGGGAAACTCCGCGCAACCATTCCTTTTGTGCCCAGGCCATCAACAATCCAACCCAAACACTCGTTGTTCCGGACGCCCGGCAGGATCAACGCTTTGCCGACAATCCGCTGGTAGCGGGCGATCCCCACATTGTTTTTTATGCCGGTGCCCCTCTGGTGGATGAGAACGGTTTTGCCCTCGGATCGCTGTGCGTAATTGATCAGCAACCCAGGCAGTTGACCCCGAGTCAGTTGACGGCTCTTCAGGCGTTGTCCAGGCAAGTGGTCCGACTGCTGGAATTGCGCCGACAAACCAAGGCGCTACAGGAAAGCGAAGAACGATATCGGAACGAAAAAGCCGCGCTGGAAACCAACCAGAAGCGGTTTCAAACCGTTTTAAAACATGCTCCAATCGGTTTGGGACTCCTTCGGGGAGAAGACCACGTTTTCGAGCTGGTTAACGACCAAATTGCCCAAATGGCTGGTCGGCAGGTGGAAGAAATGCAGGGGAAACCCCTGTTAGAAGCTTTGCCGGAGTTGGCTCAGCAGGGACTCAAGGAGATTTTTGACTCGGTCCGCCAAACCCGTCAGCGCTTTGTTGCGCCGGAAATTCCCGTAACCCTACAGCGGAATAACCAGATGGAAACGGCTTATTTCTACGCCAGTTTTGAACCCGTCGAAGAACCGGATGGCACGGTTAGTATCGTTGATTTTAGCCTGGACATAACCCGGCAGCTCCAGGGCCAACGCGACTTGCAGGCCAGTGAGGCCCGTTTTCGTTCAATTGTGGAGCAGGCGCCCATGGCCATTGGCCAGTTAAAAGGCCGGGAACTGATCATTGAACTTGGAAATCCCAAACTGTTTGAGGTATGGGGCAAAGATCAGTCGGTTACTGGGATGCGGTTGATCGATGCCCTACCAGAGTTAAGCGGTCAACCGTTTATTCAGCTTCTGGAAGAAGTTTACGATACAGGAAGACCATTTTACGGCAATGGCGTGATGGCCAAACTCATGCGGCACGGCCGTCTGGAAGACGCGTATTTTGATTTTAGTTACACACCCCTGCGCAGCGCGGATAACCAGATTTCGGGGATTATGATTATGGCCGTGGAGGTAACCGAGCAGGTGCTGGCTCGTCAGGCCATTGAGGGCAGCGAAGCGCGTTTTCGGGGACTGATTCAGGAAGCTCCTTTTGCCATTGCTGTTTACGAAACCGCCGATCTGGTTATTTCAGTCGCCAACCCCGCCATGATCCGGCTTTGGGGCAAAACTCCGACCGTTGTTGGGCAGAAACTGGTCGATGCCCTGCCCGAACTGGAAGGCCAGCCGTTTATTCCGCTGCTGAATGTGGTTTATGAAACAGGGCGGACCTACCGCACCCATGAGCAGCCCGCCAGTCTGGTGGTGGATGGCCGCTTACAGACTTTTTGGTTTAATTTTGTTTACCAGCCCTTGCTGGACGCGCAGGGAAACGTCTATGCCATTCTGAATATGGCCGTTGATGTTACGGAAAAATACCTGGCCCGTCAGGAACTGCAAACCAGCGAACAACGATACCGCGATCTGGCCGGAGAACTGGATCAACGGGTGCAGGCCCGGACTGAAGAACTTTTGCAGGCCAATCAGGAACTCAAACGTTCGAACGACAACCTGCAACAATTTGCCTACATTGCCACCCACGATTTGCAGGAGCCGCTGCGTAAGATGCAGGCCTTTAGTGGTTTGCTAATGGAGCAGTATGCTCATCAGCTGGACGAACAGGCCCGGCATTATCTGGAGCGGATAGCGGTGACGGGGGGGCGTATGTCGATGTTGGTCAAAGATTTATCGATTTATTCGCGGGTGGCTATCCGCCAGGAAACTTTTGGTCTTGTCGCGCTCAACACGGTTCTGGAAAACGTGCTGGATGCGTTGTCATTACTTGTTGATGAGCGGAAGGCGGCCATTGAGGTTGGCGATCTTCCGGTTGTCCGGGGCGATGAAGCGCAACTGTATCAGTTGTTTCAGAATTTGGTTTCAAATGCCCTCAAGTTTACCCCTCTGGATCAGCAACCGCGCGTCCGAATCGACTATGAACTACTGGATAGAAGCCAGTTGTCCGCTGGTATTCAGCCCGCCAGCTACGCCCTGCGGTTTCACCGAATCAGTGTACGGGATGAAGGCATCGGTTTTGATGAGAAATATTTAAGCCGGATATTCCTCGTTTTCCAGCGACTGCACAGCAAAGATAAATTCCCGGGTTCTGGAATTGGTTTGGCCATCTGCCAGCGAGTGGTGGAAAATCATGGAGGATGGATTACCGCCACCAGCAAACCGGATGAGGGGGCCACATTCCAGATGTATTTACCGGCCTAACTACCCGCTTCATTTATTGTTCGCATATCATTGGCCGACGGCATAGCTACCGGCGAGTGATTGAAAAGCCTTATCCGTCAACGAATCAAATCTGATTGGCTAATTTTTAATGCGTTGCAAGTCAAGATAATGGGCGGATCAGCGGGTAAAGAATACCGTCATGCCGTTCAGAAAACGCGGGGCAAAATAGTCGCATAAAAAGCGCCTGATTGAGTTCTGTTAAATTCAATTATTCTCCGGTAAAGCATCCATAATAAAGCCACTCGAAAGCGCTGCTGATCAGCAAAACAAATTCCACTCGTAGTTTCTCCAGTCTTGCACCATAGTTAAAACATCTTGCAAAACATCCAAATTTACGGGATTGAGGCAAAGGGCTGAATGGTATTGTCATGTCCTGATCTATTTACAACATTAGTATTTCGTTATTAAGCTCCTGTTATTAACTGCATAATACCAATAAATATAATCTTAATTATAAGCGTCAAAAAGCCTACTCATTACTTAAATCCATATAATCACAAACCTGGCTGTTTTTATAATATTGGCATTGTCTGTGCTACACAATAAATGATATGCTATTAGAGAATAGTATTTTATTAATAGTTTTTCAAAAGAGTCAGATAAATGTGTCTTGTAAATAGCCTATGGTAAACGCTCGCCTTCTTCAGTATTCCGTGTGATTAAAGCAAATTAGTTCGCATTTCCTCCTTTTAAGCTTCCAAGAGTGACTAGTTGATTGGGTAATTCAATAGAAATTTTGTCTGATAAATAGATCTTTATTTTTCAAAATATTCTGCTTTAAATCCCTGTAAGGTAATCGATTATTGCTCTTTTTTATTTTTTAACGGCACTCGATTAGGTGTCGTCTGGTAAAGTATTGTGCCTACCGTAACTTGTAAATTAACCCTAAAATGACTCAACGCTACTTCTTAGTTTTCTTTTTAAGTTTTTTTGCCTTTCAAGTTTCTCGGGCGCAGACCGCCATCTTTAACGCCAGCCTGTCGGCTCAACCCGGTTCGGCCATCAGCCTGCAGGGCAACTTCGGGGCGTCGGCCAAAGCCTACCTCAACAAAGGCACCTCCTCCTCCTCGGTCAGCTTACCCATCCTGGTGCAGAGCGCCAACCAGGCCACCGTCCAGATCCCGGCCGACCTGGGCCTGGACCTCTACCAGGTCTGGGTCTCCGACAACGGCCAGAACAGCCCCAAAGTCTTCATCAACCAGGCCTGGGGCATGCACTTCGACTCCCCCGAAGTCGCCCCCGAGGGCACCCTGCGCATCTTCGGACGGAACCTGCAAGTGAGCGGGGCTACGGCTAGGGTCCAGTTTATGAGTCCGGAGGGCAGCTCTCTTAGTGCTACGGTTATCTCGGGTGATGCCTACGCCCTCACGGTGAAAGCCCCCGGCGGCCTGCAGCCCGGCACCGTCTACAGCGTCTGGGTCAGCAATGGCCTGGCAGGCTCCCTGGGCGAAACCAAAATGAGCAAAACCATCACCGCCATCAAGGCCGGGGCCGACTACTTCAAACTCAACGTGGGCTGGGCCGCCAAGCTGGACTTTTACAACAATGTCTACAACGTCAAGACCGATTCGCGGCTGAGCACCAAAGCCAAAGGCGACGGCAACACGAGTGACTACAAAGCCCTGCGCGAGGCCATCAAGAAGGCCAACGCCGACGGGGGGGGCATTGTCTACCTGCCAGCGGGCACCTACAAACTGGACTTTCCCGACAACTTTGAGGGCATCCGCATGCTGGACCGGGTGGTGCTCCAGGGCGCCGGCAAGGACCAGACCATCATCAAGTTTGGCTACAACACCAACTCCGATAAAGTCGGTATCTTTTGGGCCACCAACGTTACGCAGGCCGGTATTGCGGACCTGACGCTCCTGAACATCGACAACGATGGCAGCATTATCACCAACATGCGGGGTAAAGGAAATGAGATCTTTCTGCAACGCATCCGCTTTGACCTGGCCAAAAGCAACTGGATCTGGTTCAACGGCAGCGATAAACTCGTCATCGCCAACTCGGACTTCACCCACGGCGTCGACAACCAGTTCAGCTACCGCGGCCCCTTCATGCTCAACGGATGCTCCAACTACGTCTTCACCGGCAACCACGTCACCTTCGCCGTCGATGGACTCAACTTCGACCGCAGCCACGACGGCATCATCGAGAACAACACCATCCTGCGCGATGGCTCGGCCCGCTACCCCCTCGAGCGGGTCAACCACGTGCTGGTGATGAACTTTGCCCTGGATGTGGCCGTCCTCAACAACACGCTGAAAGTTATCAATGGGCCCGCCCAGAACAACTTCGACGGCGAAGCCATCATCGCCGAAGGGGGCGGGGCCACCCGGCCCGACGAAGACACCGGCACGGTCAGTGGGGCCTCGGCCAGCAGCCTGCGGGACGATGCCAAGACCTGGGGCAGTCTCAAGCAAAGCCCGGTGGTGGCCATCGTGCACGGCAAGGGCATGGGCCAGTGGCGCCGGATTGTCAGCCGCAGCGGCAACACGCTGACGGTGGATCGGCCCTGGCAGGTGACGCCCGCGGCCGGCAGCCGGTATGCGATCTTCAACTGGGGCTCGGAGAACTGGCTCATCAAGGGCAACAGCATGGAGGGCAACTACCGGGGCATCACCCTCTACAAGAACGCCACCACCCAGGTGGCCATTGTGGACAACACGCTGTTGAACAGCGGCTCGATCGATCTGACGCCCTCCCAGCAGATGCGGGGCAGCACCCAGACGTTTATTCCCATGTACAACAACCAGCTTGTGGGCAACCGGGTGAGCAACACCAACGTGCTGGTGGGCAACTTCATCGGGGTGCACACCGTCCAGCAGTCGCAGGAGAAGTGTTTCGGCACCTCGGTGCTGGGTCTGGAGATGCGCGGCAACACGCTGCGGGCGGGTCAGCCCAACATGGGGGCGGACATCCACGGGGACCCCTACCCGGAGGGGTATCTCAACACGCTGGAGTTTCACTCGGCGGGCAAGAGCTACGTTGACGAGGACATTGCAGCGGTGTTGGGCACGATCCTGGAGAACAACACGGCCATCAACAGTGAGCATGCGCTTTACTTCAACAGCGGCAGTTACAACACGTACGTTTGTAATACTCGTATGACGAACGTCAGGAACCTGTTACACGATGAGACGTTTAACAAGGTCACGCACGGGGCGGTACGGACGGGCTCGTGCACGCCGATCCCGGCGCAGCTGACGGCTGATGCGGGGGCTGACCAGACGCTGATGTTGCCCACCAACAGTGTGGTGCTGGCGGGGAAAGCCACCAGCAGTCCGGCCGACAACATTGCCAGCACATCCTGGGCGAAGGTATCAGGCCCGAACCCAGCCATCACGGGTCAGAATACGCTAAACTTGACATTGTCGAAAATGCCGGCAGGCACCTACGTCTTCCGGCTGACGGTAAAGGATAAGGACAATCGGCAGGTGACCGATGAAGTGACGATTACGGTAAATCCGGCCACTATGACCGCGGCATCAGAAAATTTGGCCGTGGCTACGGCTCCTGCACCAGTTAGCAGTCCGCAAGCGGTCGTTAGTTATAGTCTGATGAATGCGGATACCGACCAGGAAATCAAGGTGATGACACCGGGGGAGACGCTGAACCTGGGCACCTTGCCGACGCGGAATCTGAACATCCGGGTCAATACAAACCCGGCGACGGTAGGGTCGGTGGTGATGGTGCTGAGTGGCGCACAAACCACCACGGTCACTGATGCGACGGCTCCTTATGCCTTCGGGGGAGAGACCAACGGGGATTATGCAGCCTGGACGCCCACCGCTGGTAGCTATACGCTGAAGGCCACCCCGTATACGGGGGCGGCCGGTACAGGAACTGCCGGTACACCGTTCAGTTTGAACTTCTCAGTGGTAGATGTTCCACTGAACCGTGCTCCGGTAGCTCCCGCATCCATTGCCGGTTTGTCGGCTCAGGTAGGTGTTCCGTTGACATCAGGCGCCTTGCCGGCTTTCACGGATCCGGAAGGAAGCCCGATGACGTACACGATCGCTGGGTTGCCGGGGGGCTTGACGTTCTCGGCGTCCAGTCGAGTGATCAGCGGTACGCCGACACTAGCGGGAAGCTTTACGTTAAGTTACAAAGCCACCGATCCGCAAGGCGCAGCTACCAGTGTAAGCATACTGCTCACCGTGAGTCCCGCGGCACCTGCGGTAGTAACCGGAAATTTTGAAGGATTTCTGGACAAAGTGGAATGTGGTACCATCCGGGGCTGGGTGTGGGATCGGAACAAACCCAATACCCCGCTTACCGTCGAATTTTACACGGGCAGCACCGTCTGGGGAAGTACCGAAGCTAACATCTTCCGGGCTGATTTGAAAACGGCAGGCAAAGGCAACGGAGCACACGCCTACAGCTTCGAGGTGCCCGCGTCATTAAAAGGAACGGGTGCGAAAGTCATTTACGCCCGGGTGCAGGGGAGCACCTATGTGCTGAAAGAATCTGGGAAAACGCTTAACTGCCCCGTCCCGGCTCGTTTGTCGGCCGAAAGCGAACAGAAGATGCAGGTCGTTTTGCTGGGGAATCCGGTGACGGATCAGGTTCGGGTACAAGTGCTCGGCGCCGAAAGCCAGCCCCTGCGCTTGCTGTTAACCGACCTCAGCGGGCGGCTTGTTGCCGAGTCGCAAGTTGATCAGGCCGGGGCCACTGAGCAGCAACAGTTGTCGGTCAGCAAAGCCGCACCGGGTGTGTTGTTGCTGCAGGCCATTACCCCCACAGCGTCCGTGACTGTTAAAGTATTGAAAGCGCACTAACAAACTCAGCATCTGTGTTTCGTTGGACGCTTTGGTATCTGATAAGCCTAGTCAGCCACACGAAAGGATAAGCCAATGAAGGTCAGGCGCAACGAAACAAGAATACGGTATCTGCGCAAATGCCATTAGAAATCAAGCGGCCAGCTCATCTTCTAGTGAGCTGGCCGCTTGATTTCTGGCAGTACGTAAAGTCTTGGTAGCATTGTATTTTTGTATCAGGCCGGTTTTTCCGTGGTGTTTATGGATTCATGAAGCCACTGACGGAACTGGACCAGTCGGGAACGGGCCAGTGAAATGTCCGCCTGATGAAACGGGTCTTTCAGATTGACCAGATACCGGTTGTTACCCGCGTGGACGTAGCCTTCAACAAACTTTCGATTGATTAGACAACTGCGATTTGCCCGAAAAAACTGCATGGGATCCAGCGAAGTTTCCAGTTCGGTTAGAGACAGCTTGGGAAGCTTATGGGGAGAGGTCAGGTGATACACCAGGCAATTGTGCCCATTCGCTTCTATCCATCCTATTTCGGAAAGAGGTAGCGCCGTTTGCCCCCTGGCAGAATAAACGGTCATACTTAGCGGATAGACCGGGGTTGGCGTGGGGCTCGGTCCGGATATCGCCTGAGGATGGTGCTTTTGAGCGTAGATATCCTTAACCAGAGAAATCGTCGTAATGCCGTAGCCAAGCAACAAAACCAATACGCAATACATTCCGATTACGACCCGGTCCTGGTAAGGATCAATGATATACTGATTAAAATAATAATTGAACGTTACCTGGTCGAGACGGTTGAGCGTCAACGTATCAATGACAAATCGAACGGTTTGGGTAAAAGGGCTGGCTAGTAAAAAAGAAACCAAAATGGGCGGCAAAAGCAGCAGGTAATACCTGGCTATGCTTCGAAAGGACAGGCGAATCCGGGTGAGATGCAGCATCCGATGATAAACCAGCAGCAAAAGTTGTAAAACAAAAAGGGTGACGAGCTCGGGAATAATTTGCAGAACTTGCCAGAACAGAACTTTCACAAGACCGTACTTAGCCGTCAGAGACATCTGAAGCTTAAACTGAAGGATCCAGATCAGGGCCAAGAGCAGTAACCCCAGCGCCAATAATAACCAGGGGGTTCTGCGAAAATTTCGAATAAACTGAGTACTGATTGTAATGAATTCCACAGGATTTTTTGACGCTACTGGATAAGATCAGCAGGATGTCTGTATCATTTTGAACATGATGGGCCGCACTTTCCGCTAACGTTGTGACACTTGGCTGAAAAGTCAATCCTTGCCTGCGCTGGCAGATCTGGCCGGGTTTCAGCAATGAGACAGAACGTGGGCATTGCTGTACAAAATAATTACATGAAAGCATACCAATCTTAATAATCCTTCCTGATTTTCCGGAATGGAAGGTTGACTGACTGTATGGCAACCAATTAGAGCGGACTTGCGCTACTCAGTAGAACGCAGCAAGTGACAAAACAACGAGTAACCTTCTGAAATTCTGGCTTATGGCACATTCTCACGCGGCTTGACCTGCTTTGCAGAAGGGTAGTTCCATACCACAAACTCACTTTCCTAATATTTTTCTAATTTTTTATAGCGCTCGCGGCAGGGCAACAACTGCTGAAAACGCGCCTTGTTCAAAACAGCGGATGTTAACTTACGCACTGAAAAAGAAAAGGTAAGTAACGAGTTAACAGACGGATACGTTCTATGTTGATAATTTTATAGGTACCGAAAAGACATCCGTACGGTATTCTGTAAGAGCTAACACCGGCTTTCTAGACGCCTTCTTGGTTTGCAATATCTAATAAGTTTTTAATCTTTGTGGTGACTTTCTCTAAAAGTCAATTCTTCCGGATTTCATCAAGGATCAGATTTGGCGACTGACGTTTAAGGACACAATGGCCTAAGCGTTTTCCTCCCTGAATATCAAATACGGTGCTGATTTTCAAGGGCGTTACTGGTACAATTGGCGAAACTAAGCGAGCTCCCCACCCCGAGAATCATTTTGTCACACAATGAGTTTGTTGACCACATTCAGGCTGCGCATTTGTCCTATAGACGCCGATTGGTAGCGCTGGAGCCCTGTTTAAAGTACAAAAAGACTTCATTCAACTGCCGGTGTACCCAAAACGATCTATAATACCTATCTAACACATCTTAATTTTGCTCCATTTTGCATGAAACTAACCCTACTTAAAATTAATCAGTTATGGCTATTAGGGGGCTGTCTGAGCCTGCTGGCCTTTGGACTACCACAGACGTATGCTGAAAGTCTGAACCGCCCCGGCCGCGTCAATCCCGCTCGACACGCGGAGCGGACCTTTAACACGATAGGAGAACAGGAAAACACCCATTTAACGAACGCTGCTAAACGGATTATGGCTCCCTATGGCACGGTTACCGTGCAGGGCGAATTGAAGAAATGGCACAAAATTACCCTCCTCATCGAAGGTCCCAGCACGTCGGAAACCCACAGTTCCAACCCCTTTCTCAACTACCGGCTCAACGTTACCTTCACCAATGGCAGCAAAAAGTACGTTGTGCCCGGCTACTTTGCCGCCGACGGTAACGCCGGAAACACCAGCGCTGGGGCCGGTACCATCTGGAAGGTGCACTTCGCCCCCGATCAGGTGGGTACCTGGAGCTATTCGATTTCCATGCGCAGCGGAACCAATATCGCCGTCAGTACCGACGCGGGCACTTCCGTAGCGACCCTGGATGGCAAAACGGGCTCCTTTACGGTAGCGGCTTCGGATAAAACCGGGTCGGACCTCCGGGCTAAAGGGCGGCTGAAGTACGTCGGAGCACACTATCTGCAGTTTTCCGAAACCGGTGAGTACTTCTTAAAAGGCGGTGTGGATTCGCCCGAAAACTTTTTGGCTTACAACGATTTTGACAACACCCCCGACAACGGCGGACGGCGTAAAAGCTGGAGCCCCCACGTACAGGACTGGCGCACGGGCGATCCGACCTGGAAAGACGGCAAGGGTAAGGGCATCATTGGCGCCATCAACTACCTGGCCAACGAGGGCCTGAACGCCTTTTCGTTTCTGACCATGAACATCGCCGGCGACGAAAAGAATGTTTTTCCGTACGCGTCCTCCAGTGATTATACCCGCTTCGACTGCTCCAAACTCGATCAGTGGGAGGTGGTTTTTGAGCACGCGGACAAACTGGGATTGTATCTGCACTTCAAGTTGCAGGAGCGGGAAAACTGCAACCTGCTGGACGGGGGCAATCTGGGCGTGCAGCGCAAGCTGTACTTTCGGGAACTGATCGCCCGCTTTGGCCATCACCTGGCCCTGAACTGGAACGTAGGAGAGGAGAACATTCAGACCGACCAGCAGCGCAAAGACATGGCCGCCTACCTGAATTCGACGGACCCCTACCAACACCCCATTGTGCTGCATACAAACATCAAAGAACACGATGCGGTTTATACCCCGCTGCTGGGCAGTAACTCCCAGTATGTGGGCGTGTCCAACCAGTCGAATTGGGATTACGTCTACGAAGAAACCCTCAAGTGGGTTCAGAACTCGGCTAACTCGGGCAAGAAGTGGATCGTTGCCAACGATGAGCAGAATTCTATGGGCGTTGCCTGTGATGCCACTTATACAGGTGACCGGGGGACCATTGCCGACAATCAGGACGGCATTCGAAAAGAATCACTCTGGGGTTGTCTAATGGCCTCCGGAGCCGGAGTTGAATACTATTTCGGGAATCTGACGGGGGAATCGGATTTGGGAGCCGAAGATTTTCGGTCCCGGGCGAAGATGTGGCGCTTCAATCGCCACGCGCTTGCGTTCTTCAAGGCCTACGTGCCGTTGACGGAAGTCAAGCCAATGTCCAACGTTAGCCGGGGGTGGTCGCTGGGCAAAGAAGGCCAGCTCTACGTGGTATACTTACCCGACGGGGGGAGTGCCAATCTTAGCCTGAGCAGCAGTGGCACGTACACGGTGCAGTGGTACGATCCCCGCAACGGAGGTTCATTACAAAATGGCTCGGTGAGATCCTTTTCGGGCAGTGGTTCGAAATCGCTGGGGAATCCGCCCAGTTCGGCGGATCAGGATTGGGTGGTTCTGATCAAGGCGGAAGGTGAAACCGTTACCTCTTCTTCCTACCGGATCAACGCCGGGGGCAGCGGCTATACCACGCCGGATGGCAAAGTCTACAGCGCCGATAACTTCGCCACGGGGGGCAGCACTTACACGCGCGTGGGCGATATTACCAATACCACCCAGGACGCCCTTTACCAGAGCGAACGCAACGGCGCTTTTTCCTACAACTTCCCCCTCAGCAACGGCACCTACACGGTAATCCTGCACTTTGCCGAGGTCTACGCGACGGCAGTCAACCAGCGTAAATTTAATGTTAATATTGAAGGCCAGCGCAAACTGACCGAATATGACATTGTCGCTAAAGCGGGCGGGACCTGGAAAGCCGTCCAGGAGAGCTTTCCCGTAGCCGTTACGGATGAGATGCTCACCGTCGATTTTCTGAACGGTAGCATCAACAAGGCAAAAGTCTGCGCCATCGAAATTATAAAAGGAGGAACTGCCGTTGTTACTATTCCTTTTCGAATCAATTCGGGGGGCAGCAGTTTCATCACCTCGGACGGCAAAGCATTCGGAGCCGACAGTTACGCCAGCCGGGGCGGTACCTACACGCGCGTGGGCGACATCACCAACACGACCCACGATGTTCTTTACCAGACTGAACGTAACGGAACCTTTGCGTACAACTTCCCCATCAGCAACGGCACCTACACCGTTGTTCTGCACTTTGCTGAGTTGTATGCAACGGCGGCCAACCAGCGCAAGTTCAACGTCGACATCGAAGGACAGCGTAAACTGACCGAGTATGATATTGTCGCCCGGGCGGGTGGAGCCTGGAAAGCCGTCCAGGAGAGCTTCCCCGTAACGGTTACGGATGGGGTCCTGACGATTAGTCTGCTGGATGGGAGCGTTAACACGGCCAAGATCTCGGCCGTTGAAGTGCTGGCTTCGGCTACCAATACCGCCCCGGTACTGGCGAGCATCGGCAACAAAACCGTTAATGAAGGCAGCGTGCTAACTGTTCCGCTATCGGCCAGTGATGCTGACGGCGATGCCGTGACGATTACGGCCACAAACCTGCCCGCGTTTGCCAGCCTGAGCAACAACGTTCTGACATTTGCCCCCGGTTCGCAGGCGTCAGGCAGCTATTCAATTACGGTGTGGGCGACAGACAGCAAACAGGCCACTCATCAGGAAACCTTTACGCTGGTGGTCAACGATGTGCCAACGGCGGGCCAGGCCGTCGTCAGTTTTACCCTGATGAACGCCGACAACGAACAACCCATCAAGGTGCTGACTTCGGGTGAGCAACTGAATCTGGCTACGCTGCCAACCCGGAACCTGAACATTCGCGTCAACACCAGCCCAACGACGGTGGGATCGGTCCGAATGGTGTTGAGTGGGCAACAGAGTCGCACCCAGACCGAGACGGGCGCTCCCTACGCACTTTTTGGAGACAGCAATGGCAGCTACAACAACTGGACACCGGCCGTCGGTTCGTACAGTTTAACCGCAACACCCTATACCGGGGCCAGTGCCTCGGGGACCGCTGGAACGGCTCTGACAATCAGCTTCCGGGTCATCAACCAGACTTCAACGGCCAAGATAGGGTTTGAAGCGGATGCCGAAGAGCTACCGGTGGTATACTATCCCAATCCATTTCACCAGTCATTTACCGTAAAGGTGCCTGCTCGCAGGACCGGGCCAATGCCGGTAATGATTTATGATGGTTACGGGCGTCTGGTCTACAAGCTGGCGGATTTGCCGGAGCAGCAGCATGAGATCAATCCGGGTCAGGAGCTGGCCGTTGGTCTGTATGTGCTACAGATCGGGGAGGGGCAAAGCGCCCGGCGCTATAAGCTGATGAAGATTCATTAAAAAAAACCTCCTGCCGCTTGGCAGGAGGTTTTTTTTAATGTGGCTTTGAGGGCAAGTCGGTGTTTCGATAAAAATAGCAAAAGCGATCATTCTCAACCAGCTTCTTCGATGCTGTTGTGCGGTAATTAACTCAAAATCTGCCCCTTATTTAGGGACGAAAGAGGTTTGTTAGCCTGTCTGGAGGAATCAAATGATCAGGCCCGCACAATAAAATTTCAAAATTCGTCCCAGATAAAAGATGTTATTTTTTAATCTCTTTTTAATTTGGCCCTGGCTTTCCAGAGTCGACTTGCTTCCTCTTATAGTTCAACCCAGCTACTTGCTCTAGATACAAGCAGTTGATCATAAGGTCACTAGATGTCAATCTCAACGCTAAAGTAGGTGTCCTGTGGTGAGGGGCGCGTTGGTCTTGACAATTTGTAGCCAGAACCAATGCCGTTCCTGATCGACTAAATGAACCGTGCAAAGCCTGTGTCGCATACAGAACGCCATATACGTCACCCGTTTCTGAATAAATCCATTGTAATACAAACGTGTACCCATCTTTTATCATCTGTATGAAGCACCCACGTCTACCATTTCTTAGTTTTATCTACCTACTGCTGGCTTTGCTGGGGTTGAGTGCCCCGCGCCCGCTGGCGGCCGCCCCGGCCCAGCAAGACCCCCTCTACCCCGTCTGGACACCCCGCGCCCCCGCCCACAACAAACGCGTGGAGGCCCCCAGCATCGTCTATAACAAGAAAATCTACGTCTTCGCCGGGCTCACCCCCAAACTCCAGATCAACAACTCCAACGAAGTCTACGACCCGGCCACCAACACCTGGACGTACTTCGCCCCCATGCCCCTGGACCCCCAGGGCAAGCCCCAGGCCGTCACCCACAACGGCATCGCCCTGGTCGACAACATCGTCTGGATCGCCGGCGGCCGCGTGGGCAACAACCCCGGACCGGTCACCGACAAGGTCTGGCTCTACAACCTGACGACCGACTCCTGGAGCCCGGGCCCGTCCCTGCCCGCCCCCCGGGCCGCCGGGGGCCTGGTGCGGGTGGGCCGCCGGCTGCACTTCTTTGGGGGCTTCGGGGCCGCCGTCTGCAACGACGACAAGGCCGACCACTACGTCTATGACCTGGACAAGCCCGCGGCCGGCTGGCAGACGGGGCTGGCGCCCTTGCCCGTGGCCCGCAATCACTTCGGCACCGTGACGGTGGGCGGGCTGATCTACGCCATCGGCGGGCAGTTGGGCCACGACTGCGGGGGCGGTCAGGACCAGAAGCTGGTGCACGCCTACGACCCGGCCACCGACACCTGGACGGCCAAAAAGGAGCTGCCCTTTGCCACCTCTCACATCGAACCGGGCAGCTTTTCGCTGGACGGCATGATCCGGGTGACGGGCGGGGAGCGCAGCGGCCAGAACATTCTGCAGTACGACCCGGCCACCGACAGCTGGGCGATCATCGATCAGCTGCCGACGGCGCTGATTGCGGCCTCGGCCAAGGTGATTGACGACCAGTACATTGTCTCCCACGGGGGGGCGCCGGGCAGCCAGCAGAGCCAGGAGGCCAGCTGGATCAAAAGTCTTACGCGCACCCGCAACTCCCAGCTGGCTTTCTGGCCGGGTCAACTGGAGGCCCGCGCGCGGGTGGGCCAGCGTGTGCGGCTGCAGCCGCTGGTGGGGACCTACTCGGACGCGACGCCCTACACGATCGATCCGGCGGGCTTGCCGGGCTGGCTTAGGGTGGAAACGTTGGCGGGTGGCACCGATGAGGCCGGCACGCCGGTGGCGCTGACGCTGGACGCGTCGGGGCTGGTGGCGGGGGAGTACCGTCACACGGTGGTGGCGCGGGCGGCTGGTTACCGTCCGGCGTCGGTGACGGTGCACTTGAGGGTGGAGGGGAGTGATGCGGGGGGTGTGGGTCCGGTGGTGGCGCGCATCAACGCGGGCGGTCCGGCGGTGGTCAGCAACGGGGTTTCCTGGAGCGGTAGCCAGTACTTCACCGGGGGCAAGTCTTACACCAATACCAAGGTGACATCCATTGCCGACACCGAGGACGACGTGCTTTACCTGACCGAATACAGCGCCACGAGCAACCTGGGCAGTTTTGGGTTTGCCCTGCCGGTGGCGGTGGCGGGTCAGTACACGGTGCGGCTGCACTTTGCCGAGATCTACTGGGGAGCCACTGGGGGCCGTGCGGGAGGTGCGGGTCAGCGGGTGTTCAGCGCGAACCTGGAAGGGGGAGCCGTGGAGCTGGCCAACTACGACATCCTGGGGGAGGTGGGCAGCATGAGGGCGGTGGTCAAGACGTTTGAGGTAGGGGTGGAAGATGGGGTGCTCAACATCGACTTCACGGCTTCGGCCAACCAGCCCAAGGTCTCGGCCATCGAGGTCTTCGGACCCACAGCAGAAAGTGTGCGAATCAACGCCGGAGGACCAACTTTTCTGGCATCGGGAAGTCGGCAGTTTGCCGCCGACGCTTACGTTACAGGTGGCAGCACCACAACCGTCGGGAACGTGCCGATCGACAACACCACCGACGATGCACTTTATCAGACCGAACGTTACGGCAATTTCAGCTACAACGTTCCGGTGAATAACGGTTCCTACAACGTTATCCTGCACTTTGCCGAAACGTACGCCAAGGTGATCAACGGCACCACCAGCCGCAAGTTTCACGTCGACATCGAAGGGCAGCGTAAACTGACCGACTACGACATCCTGGCCCGGGCGGGCGGGGCCTGGAAAGCCGTTCAGGAAACGGTTGAAGCGACGGTCAGCGACGGTATTCTGACCATTGCTTTCAGTCCGGGAGCATCACAGAATCCCAAGGTCTGCGCCATTGAAATTGTGCCAGCAACGGGTTCGGCCAATCCGGCCCGGACCATACCGGTCGCGGTAGCCAATCCGGGAACCGCCGAGCAAACGGGGCTGCAGGTCAAGGTGTTGGGTAATCCCATTCAACAGGATAGGGTAGACGTCGAAGTACAGGGAGCTACAGGCCAGCCGCTGCAGGTCAGGCTGATCGATCCAAAAGGTCAAATTGTTGCCGAGCAGTTCATTCCGGAAGCGGCCGCGCACGAACAGCACCGGTTGTTGGTTTCGGGGCAGGCTGCGGGTCTGTTTTTTCTGCGGGTCAGTACCCCGCAGCAGAGCCGAACCCTGAAAGTGCTGAAGGTAGACTGATCGAAACAAACCGGCAGGGTGTCAGGGAAAGTTTTTTTAGCAACCACCTTGATGGCCTGCCGGGTACTTTAGCCGTGCGGACTTCATCTGCTTTTTAAGTCTTCGCCAACGGATTCGGCAGAAATCAAAAAAAACGGAATGGCAGCGGCCCACCGGAGCCCGCCATGCTTCTCTTACATAGTTTTCCGGTTTTCAAATGCAATTAATTAGTTACAATCGCTAGTAAGTTAAACCTCAAAGTCCTTATGAAAAACTGCATTTACCTTGTACTCATCTGCTTTTGGGTCCTGCGAACCGGTCCAACGGCATTCGCCCAGGGGAGCACCTGCCCGGCGCCCTACGAGGAAAAAAACGGCATCGTCGTCATCGAAACCGAAAACCTCAGCCTGCCCTCCGGCTGGCGAAAAGCCACCTCCGCCGGCGGTTTCACCGGCAGCGGCTACATCGAATGGACCGGCGCCGAAAACTTCTCGCGCACCGGCGTGGGCCTGATCGAAACCACCGTCCGAATCAACCGCACCGGCAAGTACATCTTCCAATGGCGCAACCGCGTGGGCCGGGGCACCTCCCTGACCGAACACAACGACACCTGGCTGCGCTTCCCCGACGCCAGCAACTTCTACGGCGAGAAAGGCACCCGGCGCGTCTACCCCTACGGCTCGGGCAAGTCCCCCAACCCCAACGGCGCCGGGGGCGACGGCTGGTTTAAGGTCTACTTCAACGCGGGTGTCTGGGATTGGGCCTGGGCTTCCTGGGTCAGCGACCGCGATCCGATGCAGGTGGTGGTTGAGTTTAACAGCCCGGGCGTCTACAAGCTCCAGGTCTCGGCCCGCTCGGCGGCCCACCTCATCGACCGCCTGGTCCTGGTCCACTCCTCGCTGAGCGTGGCCTCCGCCCACAACGCGGCCGAAACCCGCTGCACCTCCGGCAGCACCCCCACCAACCAGCCCCCGCTGGTGGCCAACCCCATCGCCGACCGAACCGCCACCGTGGGCAGCCCCTTCAGCTTCAGCTTCCCGACCAACACCTTCAGCGATCCCAACGGCGACGCGCTGAGCTACCGCGCCACGCTGGCCAGCGGAGCCGCCCTGCCGGCCTGGCTGACCTTCTCGCCCGCCAGCCGCAGCTTCAGCGGGGTGCCCACCGCCCCCACCACACTCACCGTGCGGGTCACGGCCAGTGACGGCCAGGGCGGCCAGGTCAGCGACGATTTTGTGATCCGCGTGGCTGCGGCTCCCACCCCGGCCAGCACCTACCGCGTCAACGCCGGGGGCGGCAGTTACACCACTTCGGACGGCAAGGTCTACAGTGCCGACAGCTACGCCAGCGGGGGCAGTACCTTCAGCCGCTCGGGGGACATCACCAACACGACCCAGGATGCGCTGTACCAAACCGAACGTTACGGCAACTTCAGCTACAACTTCCCCGTTGCCAACGGCACCTACACGGTTGTTCTGCACTTTGCCGAGATCTACGCCAGCGGCAGCAACCAGCGCAAGTTCAACGTCAACATCGAGGGCCAGCGCAAGCTGACCGAGTACGACATTGCCGCCCGGGCGGGGGGCAGCTGGCGGGCGGTGCAGGAGAGCTTCGAGGTGTCGGTCAGTGACGGTACGCTGAATGTGCAGTTTCAGAACGGCAGCGTCAACAACGCCAAGGTGTGCGCCATCGAGGTGGTGGGGGCCGGCTCGGGTCTGGCCCTGCCTTACCGCACCAATGCCGGGGGCGGCAGCTTCACCACCTCGGACGGCAAGGTCTACAGTGCCGACAGCTACGCCAGCGGGGGCAGTACCTTCAGCCGCTCGGGGGACATCACCAACACGACCCAGGATGCGCTGTACCAAACCGAACGTTACGGCAACTTCAGCTACAACTTTCCCGTTAGCAACGGCACCTACACGGTTGTTCTGCACTTTGCCGAGATCTACGCCAGCGGCAGCAACCAGCGCAAGTTCAACGTCAACATCGAGGGCCAGCGCAAGCTGACCGAGTACGACATTGCCGCCCGGGCGGGGGGCAGCTGGCGGGCGGTCCAGGAGAGCTTTGAGGTGTCGGTCAGTGACGGTACACTGAATGTGCAGTTTCAGAACGGCAGCGTCAACAACGCCAAGGTGTGCGCCATCGAGATTCTGGCCGGCGGCTCGTCGGCCCGGTTGGCGGGGGCAGAGGTCAGCGCCGAAGGGTCCTATCGGGTGCAGGCGTACCCCAACCCCACCAGCGCCGGGGTGACGATCGCGGGGGTCAACCCGCGCTGTGCGGATTTCAAGGTGACGGTGCTGCAGGGCACAGCCGAGCTGAGGCTGCCGGTGGAGATCACCTCGGAGAGCCAGGTTCAGCTGGGGCTGGGTCAGTTGCCGGCGGGTTTGTACGTGGTGCGCATCCAGCAGTGCGGGCGTTCGGTGACCGAAAAGGTGATCGTTACCCGGTAACACTTATACCAGTGAGTAACTAGAAGGCGGTTTCTTTACCTGAAAAAATGGGTTGCAGCGCGCAAGCGCTGCAACCCATTTTGCATTATGGAAGAACTCCGAACCCCAATCCTATGCCTGGTAAGTGCTTAGTCATCGTGCCAATCCGCAACCGATTGGCTTTCCAAGGTGGTTTGGCTCGCTATTTTTTGGGCCAAAAGTTTGTAAAAAGAAAAATACATACTCACTTTTGCCCATCAATTAAGGAGATTAAACAACCATGCGCGGATTGCCGGACACAATTGCCTGTGTATGCTGTATCTTTGTAATATAGTTATTATATAGATTTTATCGAAATGGCTAATGGCTGACCCGCTACCGAAGATACCTGACAGTTTTTTCCGAACGCGACTTTAAGCCCGGTATTGATCTGAAACTTACCGAATAACCCCAATTCACGATGAGAAAATTTCTAGTGCTTATCCGTAAAAAGCCCAAAAGATTGGCCGGGCCGGTACTGCTGACCAGCGGCTTGTTGTTGCTGAGTTTCCTGCTGCTGACGGGCCTGAAACCCATTGAGCCGCCTGCTCAGGCGAAGAAAAAATACAACGTCCTGTTTATCGCCGTCGACGATCTGAACAACGACCTGGGTTGTTACGGGAACCCCCTGGTGAAGTCGCCCCACATCGACCGGTTGGCCCGCCGGGGTATCCAGTTTGACCGGGCCTACACTCAGTTCCCACTGTGCAGCCCCAGCCGCTCGTCGCTCCTGACGGGCTACCGACCGGACCAGACCCGGATTTACGAACTGCAAACGCATTTCCGCAAGAACCTGCCCGATGTGGTCACCTTGCCGCAGCTGTTTAAAAACAATGCGTACTTCAGCGCCCGCATCGGCAAGATTTTTCACTACGGCGTACCGGGGCAGATTGGCACGGACGGCCTGGATGATCCCGTCTCCTGGAATCAGGTAATCAATCCGAAAGGCCGCGATAAAGTCGAAGAATCGCAGGTGAAAAACCTGACTCCAAACCGGGCGCTGGGTAGCGCGCTGGCCTGGTATGCCGCCGACGGTACGGACGACGAACAAACCGACGGACTGATTGCCAACGAAGCCGTCCGGCTGCTGGAGCAGAAAAAAGACGAACCGTTCTTTCTGGCGGTTGGGTTTTTCCGGCCCCATTGCCCGTACGTAGCACCTAAAAAATACTATGACCTGTACCCGCTGGACCAAATTACACTGCCAAAGGAAATAGAGAACGACCTGGACGACGTGCCCGAAGCGGCCTTGTTTACCAAACCGTCGCACTGGGGACTGGGTGAAGCCGAACGGCGGGAAGCGCAACGGGCCTACTACGCTTCGATTTCGTTCATGGACGCGCAGGTGGGGAAGCTGCTGGATGCGCTGGACCGGCTTAAACTCACGGACAACACGGTGGTGGTGCTCTGGAGCGATCACGGCTACAATGTCGGGCAGCACGGGCAATGGATGAAACAGAGCCTTTTCGAGAACTCGGCCCGCGTCCCGCTGCTGATATCCGTGCCGGGTGGCGTGCGGGGAAAAACGTCCGGCCGGACCGTCGAACTCGTTGACCTGTATCCGACCCTGGCGGAACTGTGCGGACTGGCGGCTCCGTCCGGTCTGGCCGGGAAAAGCCTGGTGCCACTGCTCAAAAATCCGAATGCCTCCTGGACCAAACCGGCGTATTCTCAAGTCCGGCGCAATACCATTTTTGGGCGCAGCGTCCGCACCGAACGCTGGCGGTATACCGAGTGGGACGAAGGAAAAGCCGGCGCTGAACTGTACGACCACCAGACCGACCCGGACGAATTTACGAACCTGGCCCAGCAGGCTTCCCACAAAGACCGGGTAAAGGAACTGGCCGCATTGCTGCACAAAGGCTTTCCGTCGGCTCAGGAATAACCACGATAAGAACCAATTGCAAAAGAAACCCATCCGGCTATTTTCCGGATGGGTTTCTTTTTGGCAACCCTGGCGAATTAGGCAGGTCTATTTTATACCAAGACCCGTTTGCAGACCGTTTTGAATCGTGTGGTTTACGGCGCTACGGTTTCATGATGCCGGGTGGTGGCTTGGTGATGGCTCATTAATAACGGACGAGTAACCCGATTCCCCCTGGGCCGGGAGCCAGTTTAAGGGAGTATTTGCGGTTGGCTTTGACCAGGGGATAAATCCGCACGACGCTTTCGGCAAAAGCAATGCCCAGGGCCGTGCCCAGGAAAACATCCGACAGCCAGTGCGCCCCGGCGTAGATGCGCGAAGCCCCCGTGATGAGGGGTAACGCGTAAAAGACCACTTTCAGGGGAACCCAGTTGACTTGTTTGGCCAGCACCCAGAACGTGGCCGTAGCCAGGCTGGCGTGCCCCGACGGGAAAGAATGGTACGCCGGACCACCGAACGGACGAAGGGCTACATTTCCCATACCGGTATTCGGGCGGGGGCGGCCGAAGATTTCCTTGGAAGCCGTCTGAATCAATCCCGAGGTGGTTACTGACGCAATGACCATGATGCCGGTATCGCGCAGCCAGTCGTTGTTGAGGAGCACCCCGCTGCCCCAGAGCGTAAGCATGATGGGGTAGTTGAGTTGGGGCTGGCCCAGCCGGAAGCCGACGCGTTCGAGGTGGTCGAGGGTGGCAGTCTGGTTCTGCTGGGTGAACGTATACAACCGCTGTTCAACCAATAATCCGGCTGCCGAGATGGCCAGAGCCCCGCCCAGGCGCAGGAAATCCCGCTTCTGCCAGTGCAGGGGCCGGGCGTAGGATTTGACGATGGTGTGAAAGGCACTGACACCGTCCTGCCCAACCCGTTGAACGACACCCTTCAGGTACGGTTTTTGGGAAGCAATGCTACTATCGGGATTGATTTGCACCAGGGTGCTGTCCTGAGCCAAAACCGGGTGGATAAGCAAAGGCAGAAGGGTGAAAAAGAGGTAAACGGGCCATTTCGCCCAACCAGATTGAGGTAACATAAGCAGCGGAGTCAGTGCCATCGGATGAAACAGTAACCAACCACTGGAGCGCTTTGTTGCGCAGCCCTGCTACCAGGCAATAGATTTAGCTATCTGACTGTCCTCTGGTCAATAGGTCCGGCCACGGGCTAAGTGCCTTTTCGGGTTTCGGCCCGATCAGGAGATGGTTTTGAGCGGAGTGGGCCAGAAAAATAATTATTTCCATCGATTCATAATCTTTATCTTCCTAAATCAGTTTACTCAAAAAAGCCGAACCAGCCATTCCGTTTTGAGCCTGCGTTCAGTCTATGCCGTTACCACCAGGGAGTGTGGATTTAGCGTCCGGATGCAGGAGCCTTATTGATACTGAAATGTAGCCCTTCAAGGCCGCAAAAAAGGATTACTGTCCGGCTAGCTGGCTAGTTTCCGGTTCATTGTTTAATTTTTGTACCTTCATGGCCCCAGAAAAGTCCTGCGGTCTTTGCTTTTGCCATGTTACCGAATCTAGAATTTCTGCTTCAAAATATTCCTGAAGCCCTGTTGATACTCAATATTGATGGTTGTATTACGTACGCTAACCCGGCGGCATCGGCCCTGACCGGGTATACCCATTCTGAGTTGATCAACCAACCGTTTGACCGGCTTTATCCCAACGCGAATGACTTTATCCGGACGGAGTATGAACTAAGTCAGGCCCGTAAAAATGGAAAGCTGATTGTCGAAGGGTGGCGACTGAAAAAGGACCGGACCCCTTTTTGGGCCGAAGTAACCCTGGCGCCCATGTTCGATGAACAGCAGACGCTCATGAGCTATAGTTGCCTGCTGCGCGACACATCGGATAAAAAGCAACGCGATGTGGCCCTCCGGGAAAACGAAGAGCGGTTTCGGCTGATGGTCCAGGGCGTGCGGGAATACGCCATATTTCTGCTGGATGTAAACGGCTACATCACAACCTGGAACGAAGGAGCCGAACGGACAAAAGGGTACCGGTCCCATGAGATTATTGGCAAGCATTTCTCCACGTTCTACACCCACGAAGACCTCGAAAGCCGGAAGCCCGAGCGCGAACTGAAAATAGCCATCGCAACTGGCAAGTACGAGGAGGAAGGCTGGCGGGTCAAAAAGAACGGCTCGGTTTTCTGGGCCAATGTCGTGATCACGGCCCTGTTCAACGACCAAAACAAACACATTGGCTTCTCGAAAGTAACCCGGGATCTGACCGAACGGAAACAGGCTCAGGAAGTCATACGCCAGAGTGAAGAGCGTTACCGTTCCCTGGTCGAGCAGGTGACCGACTACGGTATTTTCATGCTGGACGACAAAGGGCGTATAATCAGCTGGAACGAAGGCGCCCGGCGAATCAAAGGGTATAGCGCCGAGGAGATTATCGGTAAATATTTTTCGATTTTCTACACCCAGGAGGACCTGCTCAACAACAAGCCCGCGAACGAATTAAGAATTGCGAAAGACGTGGGGAAGTACGAAGAGGAGGGTTGGCGGCTGCGCAAAGACGGCAGCCTGTTCTGGGCGAACATCGTCATTACGGCGGTGTATAATTCGGACGGAACGCTCATCGGCTTCTCAAAGGTTACGCGCGACCTGTCGGAGCGAAAAGCGGCTGAAAGGGCCTTGCACGATAGCTACAAGCAGCAACGCATTCTGGCCGAGAAGTTGAAAGCGACCAACGATGAACTGGCCGCCATCAACGAAGAACTCGCCGTAACGAACGACGATCTGGCCGAAACCAACCGGCTCCTGATGCGGTCCAACCAGAGTTTGCAGCAGTTTGCCTACGTGGCCAGCCACGACTTGCAGGAGCCGTTGCGCAAAATTATGTCTTTTAGCACCCTGTTGCAGGAACAGTTTGCGGAGCAACTGGGCGAAGGCACCGATTACCTGGAGCGGATGCAGTCGGCGGCCAGCCGTATGTCGACGCTCATCCGGGATTTGCTGGCCTTTTCCCGGTTGACAACCCGGCGGGACATGGCCGGTCCCATCGCGTTGACGGACGTGGTGAATCAGGTACTCACGGACATCGATTTGACAATTCAGGAAGCCGTGGCAACCGTGACGGTCGGGCCGTTGCCCATCGTGTACGGCGACTCTTCCCAGATGCGGCAACTTTTTCAAAACCTGATCAGCAACGCCCTGAAATTTCGGCGGGCCGAGGTCGCCCCCGTGATTCAGGTCAGCGCGCACGAACTGGCTTCGGCGGACCTGCCAATTTCGATTAAACCGTCCCGAAGCGCAGTGGCTTACCACCGCATTGAGGTGGCCGACAACGGTATTGGCTTTGAAGAGAAATACACCGAACGCATCTTCGAAGTGTTTCAGCGGCTGCACGGGCGGAGTGAATACGCCGGAACCGGCATCGGCCTGGCCATTTGCGAAAAAGTAGCCTTGAACCACGGCGGGGCCATTACGGCCGTCAGCAAGCCGGGGCAGGGCAGTACCTTTATTGTCTACCTGCCGGTCGAAACCCAACCCATTTCGGCTTTACAGGCTGACTAAAATGTTGCCGGGCGCTCCGACGGGGCCGAACCAAGAGGGGATTTCTGGGAAACCGGTTTGCCGGACGTGTCGGGTCCCGGGCGGGTTGCTTTCTCAAAAGCGGCAGTATAATCCCGGCGCGTGGTGCCCATCCATTCGTCCCAGAACCGGAAATACAGCCCGTAGTTGCCCGTGAAATACTGGTGGTGCTGGTTGTGGCTGACCGACGTGTTGAGCCACCGGCCCAGCCAGTGCCGATTGAAGGAAGACGGGTACAGCTCCCAGCCCAGGTGCCCGTAGACGTTGTACACAATCATGAAAAACAGAAAGGCGAAAATCGTCAGTGGATGCAGGGGCAGAAGGACGGCTGCCAGCGGCACAATGGCGGCTTCAACGACGGCTTCCAGCGGGTGGAAGGCGTAGGCGGCCCAGGGGGAAGGGTTGGTCGATTTGTGATGAACCAGGTGGAATACCTTGAAAAGCCGGGGATGGTGCATCGCCCGGTGCGACCAGTAAAAATACGTGTCGTGCAGCAGAATCAATCCGAAAAAAGACAGAATACCGTACAGCGTTCCGTACGTTGACCAGCTTTTGTAAATCAGGGTATGTTCGCGAATTACGGGCTGCATCATCGCCAGCGTAACCAGCGTGAAAATGATGGCCGTCCCGGCCGAGTAGAGAATCTCGCGCTGATAGTCCTTGTTTTTCGGAAAGCGCCGTTGAATCTTCCGGAAACTCAGCGTTTTCTTCCGCCAGCCGTACCAGATGCTGTACGCCAGACCCGCCACGAGGGCGTAGCGAATGAAATGGGTCAGAAAAATAATAAAACCGGTCAGAACAGAATGCGTTGTCAGCGTTGAAGTCATTAACGTATGAAGATGAATGCACTGGTTAACTAACAGCAGACGGCCTGCGAGCGTTCGCGTTACGCGCGGTTTGGTCGGCTTTTTCGCCTGACGATTCGGGAATCAGAGAAGGGTTTACTTCAAAAAACAGCCGCCCCGAAAACGCGTTTCGGGGCGGCTGTTTAACGTAAAAATAGTTAGCCGGTTTAAAGCAACCGATTAATAACCCGGGTTTTGTTTAAGCTGGGGCGACACGTTCAGGACGTTCTGGCCGATGGGGAAAATCGCCGTGTGATCGTCGGCATCGGGCTGCTTGTCCCACCACGTGCCGGTATTGAACACGCCCCAGCGGATCAGGTCGGTGCGTCGGCGGCCTTCAACCAGGAATTCGCGGCCCCATTCGTCCAGCATTTCCTGATCGGTTAGCTGGCTGCCGTCGGGCTTGTACAAACTCGGCGAACCCGCCGGGTAGTTTCGGGCCCGAACCGTATTGAGCAGCACCGCGGCTGCGGCCTTGTCGCCCGCCCGGTACTTGCATTCGGCCAGGGAATAATAAATCTCCGCGAGCCGGATTTCGGCGTAGGCCGAGGCAATCTTGTTTGGATCGTCGCTGGGGTAGAACGGATACTTGACCGGGAAAACGCCCGAGCTGTGATCGCCGTGGTTCATGTTCGATTCTTTATCGGCGATTTTGGTGCCGGGTTTTGCGCCCAGGAACATTCCCACCTGATCCCGGAAGTAAAGCGGGTAGGGGCCTTTATTCCCCCGAACCGTATCGACCCGGCCACTGGAATTGACGTAGGGCAGGTAGCCGTACAAAAACATGCCTTCCCGCTTGCTGTTTCCCAGATTCTTATACTTTTTAACCCGGTAATCGTCGGCGTATTTCTGGAATTTAATGAACGGTTTTCCGAGCGCAAACTTATACTCCACGCTGTCGACATCCCGGCCCGGCTGCAACGCGTATTTCGGGTTGGAATCGCCCCAGTCGGTGAAGCCGAAGTAGCGGGGGGCTTGAATGGGCAGCGCCCACCAGTACATGCCGCCGTCGTATTGCCAGTGGGTTAAGCCGAAGCTGCCGGGGAACCCGAAAATCGTTTCCGACGAGTTGGCGTTGTTGTAATCAAACGGCGCATCCCAGCGGGTTTCCAGCGTGTAGTTGCCGTATTTGCCCGCAATAATATCCTGGCACACGGCCGCACAATCCGCAAACCGGTCGGTTCCGGTATAGACTTTCGCGTTCAGGTACAACCGGGCGAGCAAAGCGGCTGCTCCGCCCTGGGTCCAGCGACCAACGGCGTTTTCGCCCAGGCTCTGGCGGGTCGGCAGTTTCGGCAGAGCGTCTTTCAGTTCCTGTTCGATGAAGGCCAGAGCCTCCTGGGGGGGCACCTGCGGACCGCCCTGGGTTTCGCCCTTGATTTTGGTAACCAGCACAATGTTGCGGTAGAGGTCCAGCAGGCGGATGTTCAGCCAGGCCCGCAGCGTTTTAAGCTCGGCAATCATACCGTCGAGTTCGGCCTGGGTCATTTCGAATTTGGCGGGGTCGGTAATGCCCTGCAAATCTTCCAGCGAATTGGTGGCCAGGTTTACGCCCTGGTAGAGCGCGTTCCAGGCGTCGTTGGTAAAGCCGTCGTTGGGCGTCCAGGTGTGGTAATGCACGCGCTGGAATTGTCCGCCGTCGAACCAGTCGCCCTGGCGGTTGATGGTCATCAGTTCATCGGTGCTGTTTTCCTGAAGCATAAACGTGTTGCCGCCCTGGATGCTCCAGTAACAGTGTTCAAACGCCCGCAGAAAATCCCGCGTGACGTCGGCCCGGGTTTGCAAAAAGTTTTCGGACGTAATCCGGTCGTACAGAACTTCATCCAGGTTGGTGCAACTGCTGACGACCAGGAGCAGCGAGAGTGCCGTCCAGCGGATGATGGGAGTTATAAAAGAAATGCGTTTCATGGTTGGTTAGCCGATTAAAGAGTAAGTTGAAGACCCAGCAGCAGTTGTGTCGTCGAGGGGTAATAATTCAGCGTGCCATTGTTATCACTCTGGTTGATACCCGGATACAGACCGTTTACCTGAATCAGGTCCGGATCGCCCCCGGTGAATTTGGTGAACGTGGCCAGGTTCCGGCTGGTCGCGTAAATACGAACCGATTGCAGGAATTTCAGCTTCAACGGCTGGGTATAACTGAGGGTTACGTTGTCGAGCTTCACAAAACTGCCCGACTCCAGGAAGTAATCCGACAGGGCCGAATACGTAGCCGCGTTGGTTAGTTTGGAGTATTTACCGCCGTCATAAGCCGACGTCAGGGTATTGGCGTTTTGCTGGGTGGCCGGTGTTCCCAGGTAAAAGGCGTAGGTATTGAACAGGTCATAGCCGAAAGTGCCCCGGAAGAAGACGCTCAGATCCCACTGCTTGTATCGGAAATTATTGCTCAAACTACCCGTAAATTTGGGAAGCCCGTTGCCTACGAACTGCCGGTCGTCGTTGGTAGCCCGGTTGGCCAGAATGATGTTGCCGTTTTTATCGTACACCTGCAATGCTCCGGATTCGTCGACGCCCGCCGAGCGCAGCGCGTAGAAGCTACCGATCCGGGTATTTTCCCGCAACCGCTGAATGTTACCCGGGCTGCCCGGCGCGGGCATGCCCACCACATCAATGTAGTTCTGGCCCTGATAGGCTTCGTTCGAGAACGAAACAAACTTGTTGCTGTTGGTGGCCCCCACGAAGGCAAGGTTGTAGCTGAAATCCTTCCGGTTGATTACGCCTGCGTTCAACTGGATTTCCAGTCCCGAGTTTTTCATCGTGCCCACGTTGGCAAACGTCGTTCCCTGAATGTTGGGCGGGTTGGGCACCGAATAGTTGCCCAAGAGGTCCTTGTTCGTCCGGACGTAGTAGTTCAGACTCCCGGTAAGCCGGCTGTTGAGCAGTTCGAAGTCGAGACCGACGTTGAAGTTGATGGCTCTTTCCCACCGGAGGTTGTAATTCGTGTTCTGGCTGGGCCCCCAAACCTGGTACGACGTTCCGTTGTAGAGGTAATAACCGTACCCGCTGTAGGTGTCGAGCGACAGGTAATTGCCAAAGTCCTGGTTACCGGTTACGCCGTAATCCGCCCGGAGCTTCAGTTCGTTCAGCCAGGGGATGCCCTGCAAAAACGATTCCTGGGTGATGCGCCAGGCCGCCGAAGCCGCCGGGAAATTTCCCCATTTGTGATTAAAACCGAACTTGGACGACCCTTCCCGCCGAAGGCTGGCCGACAGGTAGTATTTCTGATCGTAATCGTAGTTGACCCGTCCGAAAAACGAAATCAGCTTCGAGCTGTTCCGATACGAACCTACGCCGTTGACGCCCGAGGTCAGGTTCCAGGTTCCCGAACCAAGGTTATTATACGTCAGCACGTTGGACGGAAAAAGCTGGTTGGAAGCATCGAAACCGGATGAGGTAAACAACTGGTACGAATAACCGCCCAGGAGTTTGACGGAATGCTTCTGCGCTTCCAGCGCGTAATTGCCCGTCCACTCAAAACTTTTCTGGTCGTTTTCGTCCAGGTCCTGCGAAGCCGTATTCCGGCCACTGCCGTTGAGAACCGTCGTCAGCGTGGAAGGCGTGAAATTGTAATTCCGGAACGACGAGTTGACCTGGCCGATGGTGACCGTTGAATACAGGTTGTCAAGCAGATTCAGCCGGAACGAAGCGTTGAGGTCCAGGTACTTGATTTCCTGCTCGGAACGAACCTCCCGGGCGCGCTCCACCGGGTTGTTGGCGAAGAAACCCGAAGTAATGTAGGCATACCGTCCGTTGTTGTCATAAACCGGCTGCGTCGGGTTGAGCGTCAGGGCGTAGTTAAAGCCGCTGTAATCCGCCAGGTTTGTTTTTGCATACCGGGGAGCCGCACTGAACGTAATGGCGTACAGGTTGTTAGCCGAATTGTGGTTGATGTTCACCCGCCCGCCGTATTCTTCCTTCGACGACCGCAGATCAATACCGTTCGCGTTCCGGTAATCGACCGACGTGAAATAATTGGTCCGGTTGTTACCGCCCGAAAATTGCAGGGTATGTTTCTGCGAAAAAGCCGGGTTGTTGCTAACGGTTTTCATCCAGTCGGTATTACCGCCCAGGTCTACCCCCCGGTTGTTGGCCAGAAATTCATCCCGCGACAGCACCGAAAGTTTGTTGGTGATAAAATCAAAGGCGGTGTAGCCATCGTAAAAAATCCGGGAGTCGGCCGTTCCTTTTTTGGTCGTGATGACAATCACCCCGTTACTACCCCGGGTTCCGTAGATGGCCGAAGCCGCCCCGCCCTTCAGGACGTCGATGGATTCGATTTCGTTCTGGTTGATGTTGTCCAGGTTACCGCCCGGAACGCCGTTGATGACAAACAGCGGCCCCAGCCCCGCACTCCGGGATGACACCCCCCGAAGCTGGATGTTGGGCGTCGAGTTGGGGTCGGCCGCGGCCGTGTTGGTCACCGATAGGCCGGATACTTTACCCTGAATGGCCATCAGCGGGCTGTTGCTTCCCACGCGCAGCAAGTCCTTGGAAGACAAGTGAGTAATGGCGCTGGAAACCTCTTTGCGGTTCAGCGATCCGTAGCCGACCACAACCACTTCGTTCAGGGTTTTGTTGTCTTCCTGCAGCGTCACCGTCACGCTGGACCGGCCGTTCAGGGTTACTTCCTGGGATGCAAACCCTACGTACGAAAAAACCAGAGCAGTGGCCGTTGACGGTACCTGCAATTGAAACGTCCCGTCGGGATTGGTGGTCGTTCCGGTGGTCGTTCCTTTGACGATAATCGAAACGCCCGGTAGTGCATTTCCTTGTGAATCAACTACTTTTCCGGAAACGGCACTGGCGTTTTGCGCCCGGCCCGTCAGCGTTACCGCCAGCAAAAAAAAGAGAAAAATGAGCGTCCTGGAAAGGAGCGTTTGACCGCGTTTGGATGGAATTCTTGGCGTCCATCCAGGCAAATTGTTTAGGTCAGAATACATAGTAAACAACTGATTACTAGTTAATTGATTGAATAAATAGGCTTCTGGCTGTTGAGAAGCGGCAAGAGGAAGCCAAACCCGTGCTACTCAAACCGTTACGCGTGTCGGCTACTTCAATTAAGAAATCGGTCCTGGATGATATATTAACTCATGGTCATGGTTTTTTTAAGCAAATATATAATGATTCTGGCACCTATTTATTGTCCACAAACCGGGCAATCGTAAACTATTTTCAGCTTGTTGATTGAAGCGGGCCGGTGGGCTTGGGCTGTTAAAGTTCGCTACTGCTACGCTTAATAAAAATATCATCCGTTAGGTGCTCTTTTTCAGTAATTTTTGTCTGCCAAACCCCAAAAATTATGAGCAAGAAAATTATCATCTGCGCAGACGGCACCTGGAACGAACCCGAGCAACTCGACCGGGGTAGCCTGGTTCCGACCAACGTCGTAAAAATTGCCCGCGCCCTGGCGTTGGCTAAAAGGCCCGATCAGGAAGATATTTATTACGATTTGGGAGTGGGCACCAACGGCTGGCTGGATCGGCTGCTGGGGGGATTGACCGGCAACGGGTTGATGACGAACATTTTTGACTGCTACCATTTCATTGCCGAACGCTACCAGCCCGGCGATAAAATCTATTTGTTTGGCTTTAGCCGGGGCGCCTACACGGTCCGCAGTCTGGCCGGTTTGATTTGCAATTTTGGGCTGAACAAGGACCTGGTGAATCCGGAGCTGATTCGCACCCGGCACGAGCAGCCCGCCATCACAACCGCGGAAAACCGGCCCGTTGAGGAATCGCACCAGAAAGCGAAAGCGTCGCAGAACACCCTCCGGGAATTGCAGGGAGCCTATCAGAAAATGAAAGCGCAGAAGACGCAGGCTCCCATTGACGAGTACCAGCAGAACCACGATTGCTACCATCCCGGCATCGAAATGATCGGCGTTTGGGATACTGTTGGGGCGCTGGGTATACCGTTTCCGATCCCGAAAGAGCTGTTTCCGGAGAAACTGGCCCACTGGTTGAACAGCCGGTTTCTGGGCGTCTACCGGTTTTTAAATGCCGACCTTAACCCCAAAGTGAAAGCGGCCTACCACGCCATATCCATCGACGAAAACCGCCGGTCGTTTATGCCGACGCTCTGGAATGAAACCAGCCTGGGCAGCGGGCAAACCGTAAAACAGGTTTGGTTTGCCGGTATTCACAGCAACATCGGGGGAGGGTACGCCGATGCCGGACTGTCGGATAACGCCTTGCTCTGGATGATCCGGCAGGCCCAGGAACACGGTCTGCAATTCAGCGAAGCCTACCTGACCAAAAACATCCATCCCGACGCATTTTATGGCGAAATGCGGAATGAACGATCCCGACTGCTTAAGCGGATTTTATTTCGGAAAGGATTGCGGCAAATCGAAATATTATGCAATGATGCGGGTGCTAAACCCATTATCGCCGAAAGCGCCATCGAACGGCAGGCGTCTAGAATTTGCAAACAGAAATATAAACTGAATTTGCAGGAGGATTTTAGATACGAAATAGAGAAAGGCTTTTAGTAAAAATCCTCCGGAAGAAAAAATAAGGCAGATGTGGTAAGGCGGAGTACGGACTAATGTGAAGGTCTGTCCTGCGTTTCCTTGTACTTTATAAATTCTGCCAGGAGGTTAGTCATGTTAGTTTAAATTTACCAGACAAGTTTAAACAATGTATTGTGATTAGAAGTTGATACATCGCCGGATGTAAATAGTTTCAACTTGTTTCTAAACGGATGAGAGTTTTCAGCAAAAGCTTTCTACACCAAGGTGTTGTTTGCCAGGTGTCCGCCGAGGTGGCCGACACCTGCTCGGTGTCAGGATATGTCAATGGCGTAGCCATTTATCTAGAAAATACCATTCGCCGAAACGAGCTGGAAATGAAACTAGCTAATGCCGAAAGAAACGTCAGAGAACAGGCGGAAAAAACCGCAGCCCTCGGTCCGCAAATCGACGCTACTGAGCGAATGTTTCTGAGGATGGGTTACTTACGGGTTCGGCAAGCCATGAAGACGGAAGAGGAAACCCCGTCGACGTAACGGTTCCGATAGGATAAAAGAACCGTTGGAACGCTCAACCCGCATTTTTAACACCCCGCGTTTTAAGCAGGTCCGCCCATCGTCAGCGCTATGGTCAAATGGGGCGGGGCAATTCGTTGGCTATAATTTTTCCTAGATCGGTTTCTTCTACCATTGATCGTCAGTACAGCCGGTTTAAAACTTGCCTGAAAATAGAGTATAAAGCGATATTTATATAATTTAAAAGGTTAGTTGGAAGACATTAACTGGCCCGTACCGTGCGTGATAATGCCTAGGTTATTTTGTTTAACTACTAATCTGGAAGAGAAATTAACTACGAAGTCACATGGCTGTTTATACATCTAGCGATAAAAAGAAAAGTTACTTTTAGGTACGAAGAACAGTGGAGTAACGGTATAAAATTTGCTTGATGATGGGTCAGTTGTTTTCAAAAGATGGAGACTTTTTACAGTTTATTTCTCTGTATTTATTACTGCCTTTCATTGTAAGTACAAATGATTTATCTGCATACTAAGCCTGCATTAAACGCGCTCTTTAATCAGGTACTATGGCCTATTTAGATACCTATACGGTTTCCCTTTCCGCCCAGGCGGCCGCCCATTTGTTACGCAGGACCACGTTTGGACCTACCCAACACGAAATCGCCGACTTTACCGGCCTGACCGCCAGCCAGGCGTTCGACCGTTTGCTGAATAATGCCGCCTACCGGGCAGCGCCGTCCCCGCCCGTCGAACTGGAAGAGGGGCGACCCGACTCGGGTCAGCCGTTCCTGACCAAACCCTATGATGCCAGCCGGGCGTTTACCTATTATTCCTACATTCAGTACTGGTGGATCGGGTTGATGACCGAGCAAAACGGCCACCCGTCTCTGCTGGAAAAGCTGACGGCGTTTTGGCAGAACCACTTTGTAACCGCCCACCGGGAGGTCGTCGATTACCGCTGCACCGACCGGTATCTTGGTTTTTTAAGGGCCAACGCACTGGGCAATTTCAGGGAGCTGGTCGTTGGTATCACCAAAGATCCGGCCATGCTCATTTTTCAAAACGGCAACGACAACACCAAGGAGCATCCGAACGAAAATTACGGCCGCGAGTTGCAGGAGCTGTTTACGGTGGGCCAGAAAAACTTCGCCGGCCAGCCCAATTATACCGAACAGGACGTTAAATCGGCAGCCCAGGTGCTGACCGGCTGGCAGGTAACCAATTTTATGAAGGCCGGATCAACCAGCGTTGGGGCGGTTTTTAATCCGGCCCGGCACGACCCGGACCCGAAATTGTTTTCCGCCCACTACAATTACACCACCATTGCGGGCCGCAGTGACCCGTCGGCGGGCGAGGCCGAACTGGCCGATCTGGTCAACATGCTCCTGAGCCACCCCGAAACCCCGCGGTTTATCTGCCGTAAGCTTTACCGCTGGTACGTCAATCCGAATGTAACGCAGGAGATAGAAGATCAGGTAATCAGGCCGCTGGCGGTCTTCTTTGCCAGTTCGGAAAATAACTACGCCATTGCTCCCGTGCTCCGAAAATTGCTGACCAGCCAGTTGTTTTTTGAAGCCCGCAACGTGGGAGCCATCGTCAAATCCCCGGCTGAGTTTGTGATCGGCGCCGTGCGGCTGTTCAACCAGCCCGTGCCCGACAGCGCCACCGAGTACGGGCCCTTCCGAAACATGATGGGCTTTCTGAGCAACAGCATGGCAAGCCTGCAATTAAACTTCCTGAACCAGCCCACGGTCTTTGGCTCCTTGCCTTACTTCCAGACGGGGTTTTCCAAAAACTGGATCAATGGATCAACGCTGGGGCTGCGGGCCAATGCCACTGATACCCTTGTTTACCCCTATGTGCAGATCAAACCGGGCTATACGTTGGGTATCGATGTACTGAATCGCTTAACGAATTTGCAACCCAACTTTACCGACGTGTCCGGTACGCCCGCCATCACCAGTGAGCAGGTATTAGCCGACTTTTCCCGGCATTTGTTTGCCACCGAATTAACGTCGGCGCAGCAGAATTTTCTGATCGATTCGATCATGATGATGAACAGCAGTCCGCGAACCACCTGGATTCGGGAGTGGAACGCCTACCGGGCGGAACCCGCCGATGGGGCCAGACAGAACGTGGTTTTGTGGCGGTGCCGGACGCTGCTGAAATACATGCTGCGCATGGCCGAATATCAGGTATTTTAATTAATACGGGCGGCTTCTGCCCGTCCACAAAACACCTCGTTCAGCCGCGGGCTGGCGTCACCGTTATGAAAAGAAGAGAGTTTATCAAAGCCGCATCGTCACTGACATTACCGGTAATGCTGGGCGGATTCCAGGTCAAATCGCTGGCAAAAAGCTCGGCGCTGGTGCAGTCGCTGAAAAATACCGCTGCCGTCAACGGCGATCGTATACTGGTGATCGTTTACCTGGGCGGGGGGAACGACGGCCTGAATACGGTTATTCCGCTGGAGTATTACGCCCAGTACAAACAGCTACGTCCCAACATCGCCATCCCCGAAAACAACGTCCTTCGTCTGGAGGGAAACGCGGAAACCGGTCTGCACCCGGCCATGAGTGGCCTGCAAACGCTCTATAACGAGGGCAAACTGGCACTGATCCATTCGGTGTCGTATCCCAACCCGGACCTGTCGCACTACCGCTCGACCGATATCTGGATGACCGGCGTGGATTCTACCCAGTATGCCACCTCCGGCTGGGCGGGCCGGTATCTGGCCGATCGTTTTCCGGGGTACCCCGATAAGTACCCCAACAGCCAGATGGAGGACCCGCTGGCCGTACAGATCGGGCTCATCAGTACCACGGCCCTGTTGGGCCATCAGCAGTCGATGGGCGTGACCATCCAGGATCCTAATTCGTTTTACCAGCTCATCGGGGCTTCGGATACCGCTCCACAGACGGATTTGCCGTGCTGTGATGCGGGAGAGCTGATTGCCTACATCCGGCAGCAGCAGGTGCTGGCCGTTGGCTACGCGGCCGAAATCAAAACCGCGGCCGAAGCGGGGCGGAACTTGTCGCCCTATCCGGCCGCCAACGAACTGGCCGAGCAGTTGAAAATTGTGGCCCGGTTGATTCACGGCGGGCTGCGCTCGAAAATTTACTACGTGGAACTGGGCGGCTTTGACACCCACGCCAACCAGGTGGGCAGCAATCCGCAGGAAGGCATCCACGCCGAACTGCTCCGGAAACTATCCGATGCCATCGCGGCTTTTCAAAACGATTTGAAAGCGCAGGGCACCGAAGACAAGGTGCTGGGCATGACCTTCTCGGATTTCGGTCGGCGGGCTACTTCCAATGCCTCCAAAGGCACCGATCACGGCATTGGCGCCCCGATGTTTGTATTTGGCACGGGCATTAAAAGAAGGCTCATTGGCACCAATCCGGATCTGGTCAACGGCCTGCTTCCGGCCGTTCCCCCGGCCTGGGATAGCAACCGGGATATCAAAATGCAAATCGACTTCCGGCGGGTGTACGCCGATATGCTGACCGATTGGTTTGGCACGGCTCCGGCGCAAACCGATGCGGTCCTGTTCAAAAACTTCGCGACCACCTCGCTTTTCTCCGATACCGTCCAGACGCTGGCTTCGGGAGCCTGGCTGAATCCGGAAATCTGGTCGCACGGGCGCGTTCCTTCCTCCGCCGACTGGGTGCAGATCAATGCGGGGCACACTGTGGAGGTGGGCCAAAACATTTCCGCCCGTGACATCAACGTCATGGGGGGTGGGGAACTGAAATTTCTGGGCAATTATAACGTCAACATCACGGGCTGAAAAGGCCAGTGCTAAGTAAGAATGCGGATGAAGAACCGATACAAACGGCTTTGGGTGAGTGGGTTGCTGTTGATCAGCACGTTGGCGGGCTACGGACAGTCGGGGGGCATTATTACCACGGAGCGAACGGGTCGCAAGGGGCTGGTGAGTTTTACCTCGCCGGTTCCGTTGAGCGAAATCAGCAATGGTCGGCATGTCAATGGCTACGTGAAGAAATACGGAAACGGGCCGTTTGTGTTTCCGGTGGGCCACCAGGGTGCATACCGACCTTTCGGGGCCGATGCTGGGGGCACGCTTGGGGCCTATTTTGGGAAAGACCCGTCGGTGGGTTCACTGGCCGATGGCGGTCCATTCCCGGCAACAAGCAAAGACAACTCGGTTGGTCGGGTCAGTACCCGGGAGTTCTGGGATGTAGACGGAGCCAGCGCCACCCGGCTTACCCTGACCTGGAACGCGGCCAGTGCACTGGGGGAGCTGACCGGCGAAAACATATCGCTGCTGAGCATTGTAGGGTGGAACCCGGCTACTGCCCGCTGGGAGAAAATCACCTCCGTGGTGGATGATCAGCCGATTCAGGGGGGAACCAGCAGCCTCGAGGCCGGTTCGATCACCACCGTTCAGCGCATCGTTCCGGATTTTTACCGGGCGTACACCTTGGCGGCCCTGACATCGGCGGGTTTGCCGGTAAACTACCGCGGCAAGCTGGAAACGGTGGATTGTCGGACGGTGACCGGTTGGGCCTGGGACCAAAATTACCCCAATGCGGCTTTGACGGTGGAGCTGGTCGAGGGAACGACGGTTCACGCCAGCGCGGTGGCCAGCCTGTACCGGCAGGATCTGGCCGATGCCGGAACGGGAACGGGTAGCTACGGGTTTCGTCTGCCATTGCCCGCCAGCCTGATTGATGGCAATACTCACGCGGTGAGCGTTCGGGTGCGGGGCAGTACGTACGCGCTGACCAACTCACCCCAATCGGTTACCTGCGGCCACCGGGGCGAGCTGGAAGCCGTAAGCTGCGAAACCGCCCAGGGCTGGGCCTGGGACCAGAACCATCCGGACGAGGTTCTGACGGTGGAACTGGTCGAAGGCAATACCGTCTATGGGACGGCCCCGGCCAGTGGTTTCCGGGAAGATCTGAAAAGCAAGGGCATCGGCACGGGGCAGTACGGGTTCACTATTCCGTTGCCCGCCGGTTTTAAAGACGGAAAAGAGCATCAATTGAGCGTGCGGGTGAACCAGGTGGATTACAAGCTGGCGGGTTCGCCCAAGACAATAAGATGTGCTGAACCCCAGTACCTGGGGCGCGTGGAAGGTCTGGATTGCAAAACCGTTGTGGGCTGGGTGTGGGATAGGAACAACCCCCAGTCGACGCTGACGGTGGAGTTGGTGGAGGGCAATACCGTGTGGGCCACCGCTACGGCCAATACCTTCCTGGCGGGGCTGAAGAACGAAGCCCTGGGCAGCACGGGCTATTACGGCTTCAGTCTGTCGATACCGGCGGCTCTCAAGGACGGGCAGCATCACCAGGTGAGCCTGCGGGTCAAGGGCAGCACCTACCAGTTGACCGAATCGGTCCGCACCTTGAACTGTGCGGCCAACGAGTATTTGGGGCGCATGGAGGGGCTCAACTGCGAGATTGCCGTGGGCTGGGTGTGGGACAGAAACAACCCCAATGCCGCCCTGACCGTTGAATTGGTTGAGAATGATATCGTTTATGCTGCCGGAACCGCCAACCTGTATTTAGTGGGGTTAAAGAATGAGGCTATGGGCAGCACGGGCTACTACGGCTTCGGTATACCGATACCCAGGACGCTCAAAGATGGCAATGTCCACCAACTGAGTGCGCGGGTGAAAGGGAGCCAGTATGCCCTGACCGACTCGCCCCGAAGCCTTCAGTGTGCGGCCAACCAGTACTTGGGTCGCGTGGAAGGTCTGGATTGCAAAACCGTTGTGGGCTGGGTGTGGGATCGGAACAACCCCCAGTCGACGCTGACGGTGGAGTTGGTGGAGGGCAATACCGTGTGGGCCACCGCTACGGCCAATACCTTCCTGGCGGGGCTGAAGAACGAAGCCCTGGGCAGCACGGGCTATTACGGCTTCAGTCTGTCGATACCGGCGGCTCTCAAGGACGGGCAGCATCACCAGGTGAGCCTGCGGGTCAAGGGCAGCACCTACCAGTTGACCGAATCGGTCCGCACCTTGAACTGTGCGGCCAACGAGTATTTGGGGCGCATGGAGGGGCTCAACTGCGAGATTGCCGTGGGCTGGGTGTGGGACAGAAACAACCCCAATGCCGCCCTGACCGTTGAACTGCTCGAAGGAAACACGGTTCTGGCGACCGCTCCGGCGAATGGCTATCTGGATGGACTTCGGAATGAGGCTATGGGCAGCACGGGCTATTACGGCTTCGCCCTGCCGGTACCCGCCAGCTTGCGGGATGGCAAGCCGCATCAACTCAGTACACGCGTGCAGGCAAGCAGCTACGTCCTGACCAACTCACCCCAAAACATTACGTGTTCGTCATCGGTCGGTCGGTTGAGTCTCGTAAACGCTGAAAACCCCGAGTGGAAACTGGGTATTGCTCCCAATCCGTCAACCGGTAAACTGGAGGTCACGTTCGGGTTGGAAGATAACCAAAAGGCGCTGTTGCGGATTGTTGATAGGCTGGGACGAGTTGTCTGGCAACTACCCGTGGAAGGCAAAGGCGGCTCATACCGGCAAACCATCGATCTGAGTCAGCAGTTAGATGGGGTTTATTTCTTACAGCTACAAAAAGGAAGTCACCGAGAAGCCAAACATTTCATCCTGCTTAAATAACATTTGAAGAAAAAAAGAGTGCTATCTAGTAAAAAGCGGAACCGGCCAGTTCTACTTTTTAATGGATGGTGGCGTAGCGTTTCATTGAATTGTATAACCGATTCTGAAATCTTGTATTGTTCGATAGCATGCCAAAAGCGTGCGTTTTAAATCTAAAATTTTAAGATTACGAAAGGCTATTAAAACCAGAGTCCGTAAGAAAGAGGATGGAAATAAAAGAATAGAAGTAAATTTCGCAAACGATGCGACAGTGGCACGAATCGCGATATAATGCCCTAAAATTTGCTTTTATTTACACTGCAAACGCATAAATAGACTTATGCTGGTAAAAATTGAATACTTCTGGATGAATGCGAAGTGCAATAAGTAATTTAAAAGATTAAAAAAAATTAAAATGCGTAAGATTCGGGCCCTGCAACGAAAGTCTTTTCAATTTTACTTTCTATGAAAGGTGCAAAACAGTAGTGCGCTGAACGAGATGAGTCGTCAGATAGGCGGTAAGGGTAAGAAACGTAGACAGAGTTAAAGCGTCCGACGGGCGGTAGAGAGAAAGGCGGACAGGAAATAAATGCAGTTTATTGATCTCAATACGGAAACGTACAGGAGCCAGCCGAACGGGCGGACGATCATTCCCGGGTTAATCTGAAGATTTCGTAATCCTGGAGTTGATGGGCGGAAGCATACTCATAAGCCTCGTCCTCCGTTGTAAACCACTGCAGCAGTCCTGTCGAATCAAGCACAATTTCGGGATTGTCGGTATTCGGGTTTTGGATTAAAATGTACATAATTTACGGTTTTAAATAAAAAACAGGGCGGGATAGAAAAATTTTCATATCATCATATGGAAAACTAGCTTCCGCGGAGATGATGTTTCTCCGAAAATTAATACTTATTGTTAATTATAAGAGGCTAGGTAAAGAGTTATTTTTTTGCGAAGGTTGGCTTGAAAAGACAATAAGGCCGAGTAAACAACCTGGTTTTTGGGGTCGCTGGTTTGAGGTAACGAAGCTCATCGCGAAAAAAGCCAATTTTTGTCAGAGCTTATTAAGAAGAGTAAGATTCAATAGTCAATCCAATACCTTCCCATTAGCACATAGAATAGGTTAAGGAAGTGGCATCTCACCCGCATGGAATTGTGGAATCGTCAGGACTTCTTTTTAAGAATTTTAGGCGATTCTTTTTTGAACACGTCGTAATCTCGAAGTTGATTTTCCTCCGCAAACTTAACGGCTTCCTCATACGATTGAAAGTACTGAATCCGTCCATTCGGAGTTGTATTGAGCGCAACGTCTTTGATCGTGACATCGTATACAATGATATACAAAGCCATAGATTATCAATTAAGATTAATTATATACTTCCACACTTTCTCTTTTAGTTAGCATCGAACCCAATGAGGTGGGACTTGAAAAATAATTAAACTTTGGATATTATAACAAAAAAAGGATCGCTCTGTTATAAATAGTTTTGTCTTTTGCCTACCAAGTTCCTGCTTTTCAATGTGATTATATTTTGCAAATACTTTATAGTCAAAAACCTTGCTAATTATTTCACGACAAAGCAAGTCGTGTCAGATAAACCCCCATTTTTTCGCTGCTTACTATTGAGTGCGATCTGTTAATGATCTGACGGCTCAGTACAAATGAATTAAATGGCGTTCTTATCTCCTTTGACCAGCGCTCCGATGGTCCACCAGCATATTTGAGCGTCCAGCCGAAACGACTGCTTTTTAATGTAAAAAAGATCATAACGAAGCCGGTGCTGCATCTTGGAGTCACAATCGGTCATTCCGCGGGCACCGCGAACCTGGGCCAGCCCCGTAATGCCCGGCAGACTTGCATACCGCTTTGGATAATTGGGCATCGTTGTCCAGTACATGGCATCGTGCATAACCGCGTGCGGGCGGGGCCCCACAAGGCTCATGTCGCCCAGCAGAACGTTGAAAAACTGCGGCAGTTCATCCAGGCTGCTGTTTCTCAGCCATTTGCCTAAAGAGGTAATCCGCGGATCGTTCGGAACGGCCTGCTGGAACTTGGTCTGTTCGCAGGACACCATCGTGCGAATTTTGTAGCAGTAAAACGGACGGTTTCGGCGGCCCGTGCGCATCTGCCGGTAGAAGACCGGTCCGGGAGAAGTCAGTTTTACGCAAACCGCCAGCAGGGGCAGCAGCCAGCTCAGAAACAAAAGAATAACCAGGCTGGAAACTAGAATGTCGAACATCCGCTTGCCGCTATACGCATCGGTTTGTACCGTGGTTTTTTCCTGCAAAAACTCACCGACTTGGCTATCATGATAGGTAACCATGGAAGTAAGAGACTGTAAAAAATGGAATAGGTAGGACTGTTTAATTTTAAAAATTCCTTCAGGCCGCCAGCGCCGTCGTCTGCGGTTGTTTTTCCATCCAGCAGTACACCGACAGCAACGCAAACAATTGTTTCTCCCGGTTGTGGCCGCCCTGCTGGTGATCGGCAAAAAGCTGGTCGACGGCCCGGGTGTTGATAGCCTGACTGAAGGCCGTGGTGGGTTTCACCAGCAACCGGCGAAACGTGTCGCCCGAGGCTCCCTTTAACCATTGCTGGGCGGGGGATTCAAAACCGTTTTTCCGGCGGTTGACGATGGAATCCGGCAAAATTGACTGCGCAAACGCCTTGTGGATAATCTTGGTGCGCCCCAGGCTCAGCTTGTATTCGCGCGGCAGACAGCTGATAAAATCGACCAGTTCGTTGTCCAGAAACGGAACGCGGGCTTCCAGGCCGAAATGCATCGACAACTTATCGGTGTAGTTCAGCAGGTCGTCGGACAAATTCATGTACAGGTCGTTCTGCATCATGGCTTCCACCGGCACGCTGGTTTCGCCCTGCATCAGTTCGTAGTAATACCGGATGTACTCCTGCGCGCGGGACTCGGAAATGCCGGTCAGTTGCTGAATTTCGCGGTTGGTAAAAACCGCGTAGGACTCGTCAAACCGTTTGACGGTATCGGATTCGCGCCAGGACATCAGCGCCCTTCGGGTTTCCTCCCGGTTGGTGAGGGCGGGCACCTTCGACAGCCATTTCGACAGCAGGGTCGGGGCGGGGAGCTTCTCGTACAGCAACTCGTTCTGGTAGCGGAAATAGCCGCCCAACGGTTCGTCGGCCCCCTGGCCCGTGAGCACAACCTTGACGTGGCGCGACGCCAGCCGGCACAGGTGGTACATGGGCAGAATGGATGTGGTGGCCGACGGTTCTTCAATGATTCCGACCGTGCGCGCGAGGTTTTTCTGAAACTCTTCTTCGGATAAAACCGTCGTGTGGTGTTCCAGACCCAACGCCCGGGCCGTTGCCTGCGCCGGTTCGATTTCGTTCTGCCGGCTTTTTCCCGCGTACCCCACCGTAAAGGCTTTCAGGTGGTGGGGCGAATGTTTGGCGGCAAAATGCGCAACGATGGCCGAATCAATACCGCCACTCAGCAGCACACCCACCTCCACGTCGGACATCAGTTGATTCTTGATGGCGTTTTCTACCAGACGCCCGTATTCTTCCACGGCTTCTGCGAACGGTATGCGCAGGGTCGTCCGGGGCTGCCGCTGGTGAAACGGAGAAACTGTGAAGGACCCCGTGCGGAGGTTGTACTCCGCAATGTGCCCCGGCCGCAGCTTGTTGACCTCGTTGTAGAGCGTATCGGGCGAAGGATTGTAACGCAACCGCAGCAGAACGGCCAGCGCTTCGGGGTTCAGCGACAAGGATACGGTATCGGCAATCGGCCGGATTTCGGAGGAAAACACGAGCTGATGGCCCCGCTGGTGGTAATACAGCGGTTTTACCCCGAACCGATCCCGAACCAGCCACAGCTTGCCCGAGTGGGTGTCCAGGAAGGCAATCGCAAAAATACCGTTGAACGCCTTGACACCCTCAATCCCGTGCTGCATCAGGTAATACAGGATGGTTTCGGTATCGGAGTGGCCCCGGAATGCAACCGTAGACAGCTCCCGCCGTAGCACCTGATGGTTGTAAATTTCCCCGTTGAACAACAGGTGGTACCGGCCGCAGGGCGAGTGCATGGGTTGCGCACCCGCCGGACTCAGGTCCACGATCGACAGCCGCCGGTGACCCAGGTAAACCCGGTTTTCCCGAACGTTCAGTTCTTTCAGGCCGTAGCCGTCCGGGCCGCGGTGACCAATCAGGTCGAGTTGTTTCTCCGAAAGAGCAATGTTGACACTTCCCAGAATACCGCACATAGGTTTTACAGTTTTGAGATTGCTTTTCCGGGTTTGGGCGACACGGAGAAAAGGCGTAGAACAGAGGAAAAGAAAGACGGCCGGGGCCTGGTTGCCAGCACGGTATTGTAAAAGTTCAGCAGTTTCTGGCGCTCGTACCGCCAGGAGAGATGGTTGATAACGCGCTGATAGCCAAAGGTTCCCATTTCCGCCCGAAGCGGCTCATTGTCGATCAGGTCCAGGATTTTTTGGGCAAAATCGCCCGGCTGCGTGTGGTCGGCGTACAGCGAAGCCGTCTGGGCCGAAAACCGCCCTTCTTTCAGGTCGAACTGGACGATCGGCTTTTTCAGGGCCATGTACTCCATGATCTTGTTCATGGTGGAAATGGCGTTCATTTCCGTGGGACGGTCGGAGTTGACGCACACGTCGGCGGTATTCAGTACGTCCAGCATCGGCTCGTCGGCCAGCCGCCCGTAAAAATCGACGTACTGCTCCAGGTTCATCTGGCGGGAAAGCGCTTTCATGGCTTCCTGGCTGGTGCCGCCCCCGATGATTGCAAACTGCACGTCCTGCCGCTGTTGGGTAATCTGGCGGGCGGCTTCCAGCAGCAGGTCAACGCCTTCCTGCTCGCCAATCGTGCCCAGGTAGCCAACCAGGTACTTCCGGCCTTTTTTGTGAACCGGGTTAGCCGGACGGATTTTCATGCGCTCCAGGTCGGGACCACTGCGAACCACGGTTACCTTTTCCGGATCCATACCGCCCCGCCCGAGGGCAATGTCGCGGTAGGAGAGGTTGGTCGCAATGCTGAAATCCGCTACGTTGAACGTGGCCTTTTCCAGCCAGAGCATCAGGTAATAAAAGAAGCCCTTGCGGCCAAATTTGGCAATAAACAACTCCGGATTGGCGTCGTGGTGGTCAAATACGTACTTGACACCCAGGAGCTTAAACGGTAGCGCCGTCAGAAAAATCAGGTCCGGCGGGTTGCAGCCGTGGATGACGTGAAACGGTTTGCGAAGGTAGATTTTCAGGCTCAGGAAAAACCACCAGAACAGGGCCGTGCTGTACTCCATCAGATACCCCAGCGCGCCGTCGCCCTCCAGCGGCAACGGATGCCGGTAGATTTCGATTCCCTGCAGGTGTTCGTAGCGGGCGGTGTAGCCCGGCATGGTCGGGCAAATGATGCTGACATCTGCACCGCTCTCTTTCAGAGCCGTCGCTTCCTGCCAGACCCGGCGATCAAACGGAACAGCCAGGTTTTCGACGATGATCAGAACGTGTTTGTTGACGAAATTAGAAGGGTTCATGGCGGTACGGGGTGCGGTAGGACATGAGAATTAGATAAAAGCGTAGCTGTGCGGTGACTCCACACCCGGCGACCAGTTGATGCCCACGTACTGATGGCTCGCTTTGTTGTCGAATGGCAGGTTGATCAGGTCGATGATCGTTTTGTTGGACGTGTTGTCCAGCAGGGCGGCAAATTCACCTTCCCGGGTACACACCACCAGCACATCGCTCCAGTCCACCAGGTCCTGACCTTCCTCCACCATACACTGCGCCAGGTGCGGAATCCGCTGCTCGATGTATTCTTTGTTGGCGCCCGTCAGCTTCGAAATCTGCACGTTTCGGTCGTAGACTTTCAGCGAAAACCCCCGGCCCAGCAGCGATTCGACCAGCTCGACGGCCGGGCTGTTGCGCAGGTCGTCGGTACCGGCTTTAAACCCCAGGCCCAGGAAGCCAATTTTTCGGTGGCTGTACTTCATCAGCAGCGCAATGGCCCGTTGCTTCTGAATTTCGTTGGTGTGGTGAATGCTATTGATCAGCGGTACCTGCAGGTAGAGGTCGTGCGCCAGGGTTTGCAGCCCCTTCAGGTCTTTGGGCAGACACGAGCCGCCGTAAGCGTACCCCGGCTTGAGGTAATAATCGGAAATGTTCAACTGCCGGTCCTGGCAAAGAATATCCATCACCTGGTGCGAATCGATCCCCATCGAGGAACAGATGTTGCCCACCTCGTTGGCGAAGGAAATTTTCAGCGCGTGAAACGTATTGTTCACAAACTTCATGATTTCCGCCGTTTTGGTGGACGTCACCAGAATCTGGCCCGGCAGTTCTTCGTAAAGGCTCCGGAGCATGGCCGCAGCCCGATCCGATTCGGTGCCGATGATGGTCAGCGGGGGGTGGTAATAATCGTGAACGGCGGTGGCTTCGCGCAGAAATTCGGGGTTGCTGACCACGGCGAAATCCACGTTCCGGACTTTACCGGTTTTGGATTCGATCCGGGCTGCAATCTGGTCGCAGGTTCCCGGCGTTACCGTGGAGCGAATGGCCAGCACGTGAAACGTATCTTTTTCCTGCAGGACGTTCCCGATGCGGTCGGCCAGGCTGAAAAGGTAGCTCAGGTTCAGGTGGCCCTTGTCGGTCGAAGGCGTCCCGACGGCGATGATGGACAGGTCGGTTTCGATGACGGCTTTGTAATAACTGGAGGTGGCCCGAATCCGGCCCAGCGCAAACTGCTCGGCAATGATGGTGTCGATGTCTTTCTCGACGATGGTGGCCCGGCCACTGTTGATCTGGTTTACCTTGGTGGTGTTGATGTCGACGCCCACGACCTGGTGGCCGTTTTGGGCCAGGCAGCCCAGGCTGACGCAGCCGACGTACCCTAATCCGAAAATGCTGATATTCATAGACGTGTTGTATTACGAAAGAATGGTTATCTGATGAAAGAAATTGGCGGTCGTTTTGCCCGGCAACGTGAAGCGGGCGCAAAAAGCCGTTGTGGGTTCCTTATGATAAAATCGGCCCGAATACCAGCCAAACTTGACCGGCTCGGTTTGTCCGCGGGCCACGCTAACCGCCAGCTCCGGATCGATCGTCAGCAGGACTGACCGCTTGACGGCGGGGTGGGAGAGACGGTACTGGTTAAAACCCGCTTCGGCCACCCGGACGTCCGGCGCCAGGTGAAACAGGACTTCAACGGTGCGGGTTATCTTCTGCCGGTTGACGAGTTGATCGCTGAGGCAGATCTGCCGGTTGGTTTTCAGAAACCGGATGCCCCGTTCGTGCTCGCAGCCCAGGCGCTCGTAGCCGTTGTGGCTGGCAATCACCTCATCCTGCTCCTCGGTACTCTGCGCGCGTTTTACCGTGGTCTGGTAGTGGTTCAGCCAGAGCAGATCCCCGGCCTGAAACGCCTGATTCTGACCGTCGATGCAAACCGTGTTGTGCGCCCGGGTACTGACGAAATACCGGCGCCAGGCCGAATCCGTGTGGTAGATGTACGTACCCGGATCAATGAAAAACGGCTGGCCATCGAGGTGCATGATAAACGACAGCGCATCGGCGTGGCCGTGGGCTGCAATGGACAGGTAGCCCAGCGGAGCCGCGTCGAAGTGCAGGTAAATTTCCTGCCCGGGTTCTTCCTGCTTCCGCAGAATAAAATGCCCTTCTTCCGCAAATAAGCGGCTTTCCAGCCGTTGGTCGGTCAGGCGGATTGCGTCGAACTGCTGCTGGCCCTCGGCTCCGAAAAAGAGCTGGTTTTTCAGGTCGTAGCCCTGCGCGTATTGCTTGAATAGAGGCACTTTGAACAGCGTGGCCGCCGATGTCAGCAGCGACCGGAAATTGTTAAAGGGCGTCCGGTCTTCCAGCATCAGCACTTTTCCGTTGTCGTCGTCTCCGTACTGCGGAAAATTTCCGTTCTGGTCCAGCAGATTGGCGATGTAGGAGAAAATGTTCAGCAATTGCTGGCTATAGGCGTCGGAGAACGGCTTTTTCTGGTGAAAGCCACTCACGTAGGCAATCAGAAAAAAGTCTGTAACAAACTGGATGTATTCGGCGGCTTCCTCCCGATTGATGCCCAGCGAGCTGTGTTGCTGCTGAATTTCGCATTCGAGTCCGGCCCGGGCGTAGGCGCTCCAGGCCGCCGATTCCGGAAACCGCCAGAACGAACTGGCCACGAAAAGACCGCAGTATTCGGCGACCAGGTGGTTGTTGGCCGATGAGTGAAATGACGGGTTTGCCCGGCTGTAGACGCAGTGCTGGTAAATGGACGGTAGCCAGTGGGTAAACACAAACTGGCGGAACTCCGGATGGCGCTCGGCCAGCGTCGATGCGTCCAGGATGTTCCAGCAGATAAACCAGTTGATGAGCCGGATGTTGACCTCAATGTTGCTGTACCAGTTGATCCCGCGCAGGTACGGGTTTTCCGTGACCCAGGATTCGCAGATTTCCACGAACCGGCGCAGGTATTCGGGCTGCTGCGTTGCCCGGTACTGCAGCGCCAGGCGGGGTAAAAACAAGAGCCGGTTGACCTCCCAGACGTATTTGGCACTACCCATTTCGCCCGTGCGGATGTCGATGGTTTTGGCGTATTCCAGCGGAAACCGTTTGCGGCTGTCCAGGTCCAGGTGCCAGTCGATGGGCTGGCTGTAGTCGAGCTGGTGTTCAAAAATTTCCTGCTTCATGTTCCAGGCTGGCGCGCTAACCGACCCGACGGGCAGGATGGGCTTGGGCAGGCAGCTCAGGTCAACGCAGGGCTGCCAGTCCATCCGCTGCTTGTCCGTCTGCTTCTGGGCGTACTGCTGCACCCGGTACATGACCTCGGGAACCGACATCGCCCGCATGCGGTAGTAAAGCCAGCTATATTGATTTTCGATTTTCATTGGGCAATACGGTTCCGGTCAGGGCCAAGCCTGATTGTTGATAGGGAAAAAATGGTGTGGATATCGTTATTTCGGTTGGTCGAGGGTTGCTACCGTGCGGGGTTGGTGGGTCAGCGTTTTGCGTAAACCGAGGTAGAATCCGGTGGAACTGGGAAGCAGTTTCCCGCGATCAAGGGCCAGCGACGAGTTCAGACTGACCGGACCGAGAACCGGCAAGGTGACCGGAGCGGCCAGATTCAGAAGCGCAGACAGCTGCGTGGTCTGGTCGGGGAAAGGGGCGTCGTACGTACCGAAATTGTTGCTGAACGAGATCTTGGTCATCCACTGCACCTGCGCCAGCTGACCCGTCAGCCCGACGTGGAGCATTGAAATCCGGTTGTTGGCAATGGCGCCGTTGGGCAAGCCGGGACGCACTTCGGTGCCGGGTGTCAGAAAAGGCGTACCCAGGGCGCGCTGTTTGTAAATCCAGCCGTCGATGTACTGCGAATTGTTGAAGTAATTATCCCTTCCCAACAAGGCTGGCATCATGGCAACAATTGCCCCACCCTGGCTCTTGGTGTACAGATATTCCACGAGTGCTTCCCGGATCGAGAAAAGCGCGTGGGTGGGCCGGTTGTTCCGCAGGCGAATGCCGTTCAAGCCATCGCGGATGTTGGTCAGGCGAAACAGCGAACCGTCGTCGTAGAGGTTTTGCCGGTAAGCAAAGACGTTGTAGTGGCCCAGATCGACCGTCATGCCCAGGTCAACCGATCCCAGGTGGTTGCCAATGCGGTTGTTTTCAAACGCCGAAAGCGAAGTGTTTTTTTCGTTGGGATGCCGGTAGCCGGTTACCATGAAAATGTAGCTTTGTAGGTCGTGGGGCAGCACACCGTTGTTGGCCATGGTGTTATCCAGGCTGGTCGAGTAACCGCCCCACTGAACCTGATGGTTGAAGCCCCCGAATAATTTTACTTTCCAGGAAGGCTTGCCCAGGCGAACGTACAGAACTTTCTGATGGAGATAGGAGTGAGTAACTTTTTTGCCGTCGTTCTCGAACCAGCCGTGGTTGTAGAAAGCCCGGAACGCAATTAGATGTTTCAGAAAACCCAGGGAAACGTAGTCCGGCGTACCGATCTGTACCGTGGGCAGCGGCAGGGCATTGCCCGACCAGCTATAGGCGCCCGACGTCAGGTTGGTATCGACCAGCCCGACCGAACCGCGCCGACGACCGGCGTAGACTTCGATAAAGCTGTAACGGGCCTTCATATACGCTTCGGGAAGCAGGAGCTGGCTGGTTCGGCCGGTGTTGCCCACCACTTCGAGGCTGTAGCCCCAGTCGAAGCGCTTTGGTTTGGTCTGGCCCACCCGGGTGGTGGGTCCTGTGTAGCCGGATGCCACGCCAAGGCGCAGGCTGGCCGCCGGCTGGGTGACGGGGACGGTTCCGTTTTGATTGGCCCTCAGCCAGAACGGCGTCTGTTGTCCATCGAACAACAGAACACCGGCCTCGGCGTGATACTGCACTGATTTACCATAATTAGCCCGTTGCGCAAATGACGGTATTGTCAGACAGTATAGGCATAGTGATAGCACTATAAAGCTAGACTTCATATTATTAAAGTTACATTGAATACGATGTTACTACCGGGATACTTCTTAATGAGCGTAAGCTTACGAAGTGTGTTGAGGTTGTAAACGTATACGCATAAAGGGTAACAATAATCAATCCAATCTTATGACTTTAGTCACAATTTTAAACTTTTTTTCAGGTAGTTTCAGGAAATGGTTACCTAAGATAAAAGAACGGAAGTATTCCTTAAATCTTACCTTTTTGTAAGTAATTACTTACTTTCTCCGATAGAATCGTTGCCCCATTTTTGTAGAGGTGTCCGCCATCAACGAAATACCTGGATTCAATCGGGAGGGAAGAAAGATCCAGAAATGATTTTTTATAACGGTTTTCCAGCCGGTTACTAACGGTTTTAATTTCCGAAATTTTATCCGGTGTCAGTACTTCTTTCTTCCAGGGACTGTATACAAGCAGTAATTGGATATTGCGTTTAGCGCAAAAATTAGCAATTGAATCAATTCCCGCCTGAAAAACCGGATAGCCGGTTGTATCGTGATAGACCAACGGTTGTATATCTTTTGAATACTGAAAATTATGTGCGTTCAATAAGATACTTCCGTGCGCGTCAAACCGTAGTGATTGGTAAACATTGTCGCGCCTGGAAAAATTGGATCGTAAAGCCCAGTCTGACACGAAATCCTGGATGTTAAAATGCTCGAAGAAACATTGTAGCCGATTCAGAAGCGAATTATTAAAGATGAAATCATAAATCGTAGCGTAACTTATTTGCTTGTTGTCGCGGCCAAAATCAGTATTGTTAAAAGCGATGATAAGCTGTTTTGGCGCAATTTTTCGATCAAGACTTTTTAAAAGCTGATACGACTGGTAAGGCTTTAACCCCCAGGAAGAAAAGTTGTAAACCGTTTGCTTATTTTTCTGGCTTAAAAGTCCGGCGTCAATGTTGTTCAGCGAAATCGATGAGCCAAGAACCAGGCAGTTGGCGTCGGCGGGTTTACCGCTGGCTTTGGCATGTTCGAGCTTGCTGTTAAAGCAAACCGAGTTTGAAATAAAATTGGTGGGTAATTCCCGGAAGTCCGGTGTTAGGCTCTCCGTTGATTTAACGTAACTACCGTATAGGAAGATCGTCGCAATTAGCAGGCAGAGCGTGCCGTGAAAAAAAAGTTTGGAAAAGAACGGTTTCATAGCCGTCAGAATTGAAAATAAATGAATTGATTGCCACCGCCGAAGCGTCCTAGAAAAATAACCGCCAGAATTAAGGCATAGTAAATACTGTAACGGACCGGTTTGCGCAGGGTGTTTAGGGTGCCAAGATACTCCCGGTGGCTCAACCCGTATTCCGCGAGGATAAACAGGCCCGTTACGAGCATAATTTTTTTCGATAGCAACGGGTTATGCCAGTCGAAGTGCGGAGATACGGTGTTGGCAAACACGCGAAAAGCCGTTGTCAGGTCGGGCGACCGGAAAAACACAAAGGCCAGAGTGACCAGCAGGTTCGTGTACAGAAAAGCGATGACACCTTTGTTTTGGCGGATTTTGAAAATATCTTCCAGAATTTGCAGACTGCCGTGAATAGCGCCCCAGATGATGTACGTCCAGTTGGCCCCGTGCCAAAAACCCGATACCATGAAAACGATAAAGACGTTGCGGTATTTGTGTTTTTTGTTGCCGCCCAGCGTAAAGTACAGGTAGTCGCGAAACCAGGTAGACAGCGACAGGTGCCATTTTCGCCAGTATTCGGTGATCGAATGCGAGAAGTATGGGAAATTGAAATTCTTCATTAATTCAATGCCCATTACCTTCGACGTCCCCAGCGCCATATCGGAGTAGCCCGAAAAATCGCAGTAGATCTGGATGGAGAACAAAAACATGGCAATCAGGGAATTGGTTGCCGGACCGGTGTGTACACCCGCGTAATACGAATCGACGTAAGCCGCCAGGTTGTCGGCAATGACCACCTTTTTGAACAGGCCGTACGCCATCAGTTTCAACCCATCGACGGCTTTCTGGTAGTTAAAATCATGCTTGATCTTGAACTGGTGAATAACGTTCTGCGGCCGCTCGATCGGCCCTGCCACCAGCTGGGGGTAGTAAAGCACGTAGAGGGCATAATATCCCAGATGCCGTTCGGCGGGGTAGTTGCCCCGGTAGACCTCAATGGTATAGCTCATGGCCTGAAACGTGTGGAACGACAGGCCGATGGGTAAAATGAGTTGCCAGTAGGCCAGTTGGCTCTGACCAACCGCGCCGAGCACGGTATTGATGTTGTCGATGAAGAAATTATAGTATTTGAATACCGCCAGTACGCCAACGTTGGCAATGATGCTGAGCGCCAGGTATTGTTTGCGCCGTTTTCCAGTGGACTGCTCTATCAGGATTCCGGCGTAATAATCGATTAAAATCGTGAAAATCAGAATCAGAATGTAGACCGGGATGAAATCCATGTAAAAGTAACAACTCGCTACGAGCAGCAGCACCCACCGAAACCGATGCGGCAGCACAAAATACAGGGTTGTTACGATGGGGAAAAAGACCAGAAATTGAAGTGAATTGAACAGCATACTTCGTCTTGGCAAAAAGTCCGTTATTAACTGCGAATGGGTTGCGGCTGCAAAGCCGGGGTTGCGTCAGGAGCGGATTCCGGCTTCAGGTTGGAACCGTAATGTTTCCGCAGTTTTAGAATCCGTTTTTCAATGCCGTAGTAACTGACTACGCTCAGTGTCAGCCCGATCGGGACGGCGATCAGCAGGTACTCAACCGTGATGCGTTCGGAACCCGTCAGGTAGCGCGCGATGCTGATGCCCACCCAGTGGAACAGATAAAGCGAATAGCTGAGCTGCGCAACGGTCAGGAGCCAGGGGGCGCTGAACCACTGCCGGAGTTTTTCCAGCCGCGGGTGAAAGAGCAGCGCCGGCACCAGAATGGAAAAACCAAGGCCCTGGAACGAATACCGGAACGTTTCGCGGAACGCCAGATCACGGTAAAAAAGGCTGATCGCCAGCAGGATAAACGCCAGGCCAATGCTGATGGAGTGGTTTGCCCGCTGGATAAACCCTGCGCCCGTCGGTCCGTACGCCAGCAGACTGATCAGGCAACCGTACATAATGGCGTCCGCCCGGGTTTCCGTCAGGTGGTAGATGGTGTAGATGGTGAGTTCGGTTGGTCCGTAGGTCGTCATCAGGTATTGACGCCAGGCCAAGATCCCGATGACGCCCACGGTGAGGAAACAGAGAAATGCCGGGCGGTGCCGAAACAGCAGAACGAAGAGAAGCGGAAACGCAATGTAAAAATGCTCCTCAACGGCCAGCGACCAGAGAATATCGAGAATGAGCGTGCAATCCAGGGGCTGGATTGGCCGCAAGTAAATCACAAAATAATTGCGGTAATAGAACAGGCTCGACAGAATTTCCTGCGCGTGAAATTCGCAGCCAATGGCCCCGATAAAACAAACGGAAATCAGCAGCATGAAGAGCAGCGCCGGGTAAAGCCGCAGAAACCGCCGGATGTAAAAGTTTTTCAGGTTGATGGTACCGGTCCGGTTGTGTTCCGAAATCAGGAGCCGGGTGATCAGAAAACCGCTGATGAAAAAGAAGCAGTTAAGGGCCAGACCGCCCGGAATGATGTGACCCAGACCGAAATGGCTGAGGACCACCATGATCAGGGCGATCGCCCGGATGCCGTCCAGGGGCAGCAAGTAGGATGAGGTTGGTCTGGTGATGGAGGTAGAAAGCGACATAGTTCAACGAAGAATGGATTCGTAAATGCGTAAAAGTTGCGGCAGCACCGCGTCGGGCTGGTAATTTTGGCTGATGCGACGGGATGCGCGGCCCATTTGCGCCAGCAGGGTGGGGTCCTGCTGAAACTTCATCAGACGATCGAACAAAGCCACTTTATCGCCCGGCTGAACCAGATACCCGTTCAGGCCCTCGAGAACCACTTCGGCCGTGCCGCCCACCGGCGTGGAAAGAATGGGCAGGCCGTAGCTCATCGCTTCCAAAATGGCAATGGGAACGCCCTCGCTGTAGGAAGGGAGGACAAACAGGTGGCAGTCGGCGAGTAAGCGCGCTTTGTGATCGCCGGTCACCCAGCCTTCAAAAGACACAATTTCTTCCAGTTGGTGCTCTTTCAGGTAGTGCTCCAACTGCTCGGTTTCGCCGTTGCCGCCGATAACCAGCTGAAGTCGACCCTGCACCTGCTCACGGTTTTGCCGGATTGCATCCAGCAGGTCAAACACGCCTTTGCGAGCACCGATAGCTCCCAGAAACAGCACTTTCAGGGGTTCGTCCGGTTTCTTGTGCTTAGCCGGTGTCTGCGGAGCCTTATTCTCAACAATGTTGTGCAGAACCTCCAGCCGTTTGGTCCGGAAGTGCTGCCGGAAAAAATCCGCCCACGACTTCGACAGACAGACGACTACATCGACATTTTCGACCAGAAAGCGGATCAGTCGTTTCTGAACCGGGTTGCTTTGTTCGTAGAAAATGGCAAACTCCGACCCGTTCATGTGGTAAAGCACTTTTTGGCCAAACAGGTATTTGCTGGTCAGAAACAGCACGAGCTTCCGGTAGAAGCTTCCGTAGGAGGAAGCGTGCATGTGCACGATTTTGATCTGCCGGTCTTTCGTGAGCTTCGTTAGAAATTCGGAATACTGCCCCAGGAAGTAAACAATCAACGCGGCTTTGTTCTTCGCCAGCCGGTGGGTGGTTACATACTTAAATGCCTCAAAATAACGGGAGTAGACGTTGATCAGATAGCCAATACCGCCCTCGTAGTTGATATGTTTGGGGCCGACCACCAAAACCCGTTCGGCGATCGATTGTGGAATCAAGTAGTTTTTCATACACGCTGATTAATGCATTTCATAGGCGGCCATATAGTCATGCGCTGTCCGGCGAACGTCGAACTGGGTCTGGACACGGTGCCGGGCCCGGGCAACTTTTTCCCGAAAGGTGCTTGTGGAATAATTCTCCATGATGGCCTGAATTTGTTCGGCACAGTGGTTCACGTCTCCTACGGAAAAGACGAAGCCAAATTCGTCCTGGTTGGTAATTTCCAGCGGACCTTCAATGTTGGAAACCAGCACCGGCACCCCGGCCGCCATGGCTTCGGCCACTGTCAGACCAAAGCCTTCGAAGAGCGACGGCTGCACGAGCAGATGGTATTCGTGCAGGTGTTCGTGGATGTAGCTGCGGTCGCGGGCACCCAGAAACGTAACGTGGTCCTGCAGGTTCAGCTCCGCCACCAGGGCCGTCAGCTCCGCCAGTGATTCGCCCGAACCGATCAGATCAATGTGAATATTTTGGTTGCCGGACGGGCCGATTAGTTGGCTAACAGCCTGTAAAAGAATGTGCTGCCCTTTTTTTTCGTGAACCAGCCGACTGATTTGAACGATTCGGAAAGCTGGAGTCATACCGTATTCTTCTTTGGGCCTGATTGAGTGGACGGGCACTCCGTTGTAAATCAGGTCCGCTTCCAGGCCGGTGCGTTCCCGGATGTCATCCTGCACGCTGCGGGAAATGGCGAACAGCTTTTTGTAACGGCCAAAGTTTTCCGCCGGCACCCGGGTATCATGCACCGTCAGGTAGCTCGAAGACGCCCGGTATAGCAAACGGCCGAGCCGCTCGTTGTGGCAGTGGATGCAGTCTGGCTTCAGTTTCCGAATAATGTTATTCAGCTTGAGCAGGTAAAAAGGATTGCGGCTTCCGGCGGGTCGTTCGATGAGGATAATCTGAACCCGGTAATCAATTTTTTTGATTAACTCTATATCGTATACGTCGTTCAGGATAACCAGGATGACTTCATGCTGCTGGCTCTGCTCATTGACGATATCCACCAGCATCGTTTCCGTGCCCGCCGTTTCCAGACTGAAATTGATGTGTATAATCTTCATCTCAATAAATCTGCTTGGGGAAGAACCGTAAGACATGGTAGCCGGTTACTCCACAATGTTGACAATGTATTCCTGCGTTGCGTCGGGGTTGGGAATGATCCGGCCGGGGTTGCCCATAACGATGCTGTTGTCGGGTACATCAAAATTGACGTAGGCGTTGGGGGCAATCAGGACGTTGCTTCCAATGACAACACTGCCGACAATGACGGCCCCGGCGCCGACCCACACCCGGTCTCCGAGCGTTGGGTACCCTTTCATTTTGCCCCGGTTGGTCTGCCCGATGGTCACGTTGTGTGACACGTAACAGTTGTTACCAATTATGGATTTACTGTTAATTACAATACTCCCGAAGTGGCTGATCTGAAATCCTCTTCCGATGGTGGTTTCACGCGGTATTTGAAAGCCGTATTTGTACGTGTAGCGGTGGTAAAACAAGCGGTAGATAAAACCAGGTATGGTGTATTTTTCATACACGGCACACTTCCGCAGAAAGTACGTATACCGAAATCCCGGGATTCGCATACTCCGGATAAACGAGGACAGGCTGGTGTCTCCGGCGTAACGGTATAAGTCACTTTTGATGAGATGATCCATGATCGACAAAGGTTCAGTGCGAGAAACTACGCCCGAATTTTAAGCCAGGGATAGCGTTTCTTTTACGACGTGTTTAAAAAGCTGATACTGAATACGAGCCTGGTTTGGTGACAAGGGGGATGAACCGTATTGCCGCAAAACCCGACGGATATCGTGCAGAAACTTGCGACCGCCCGTACTGGTTTTGGTCGCTCCCCAGCGCCGGCAACCCGCAATGGGTTTGGGGGCCGTGGTATAAATCGGGCCGTGTTCTAATAAACGGAGCCATAAATCCAGATCCATGCAGTAATGAATCGAATCATTGACAAACCCAACCCGGTTAATGAGCTCCTTCGGATAAAAAGAACCCGGCTGAAGAACGTTGTAATTTTGATTCAATAAATACGCCCGGTCCGGAATATCGACCTGATATAATTCCAGCTTCTTACCTTGTTCATTGATAAAATCGAGAACATTGCTGTAATAGATAGAACCGTCTGGATGCTGATTATACAACGCAACGATTCTGGTAATACAGTCGGGATAAAGAATGTCATCGGAATTAATCCAGCCTACCAACTCGCCGGAGGCCATCCGAAAGCCTTTGTTTATAGCGTCCGATTGACCCCGATCTTGTTCGTGAATGACCCGGTGAATCCGGTGACGGTAGTTGTTGATAATAGCCATACTTTCGTCCGTTGATCCACCATCAACGATAATGTATTCAACGTTAGGGTAGGTCTGATCAAGAACCGAGCGAATCGTGGCTTCGATGAATTGCCCCTGGTTATAGGAGGGTGTTATAACGGTTACTTTTGGAAATAAAGTAGTTTCCATAGGTTCGTGTTATTAATGATTGCGGACTGGAATAGGTGAATGATCCTCCACCTTATTTTGCTCCGCCAGTGATTCTAAAACAGAAAGTGCCAGAAAAAACATAACTACGACGTAGTACCAGTGAGAGTACATATCCGTATTGGTAAACGAGAGAAGGAATTGCTGAATAATAAACAAAAAGCCTACCAGAGAAAGGGGGAAAAAGCGATTTTTAAAAAGAAATTTTGCGGCTTTCCCAAAAGCAAATGCATACAGAAACGTGCCTAAAATACCGAGTCGAACCAGAAGGAGCGGCCACAGGTTATCGCCTGTATCAATTTGAGTTATTTCATCCCATTCGTTTTTTAAGCCCACTGTAAAACTGAGTTTTTTCGCCTGGGGCGCATCTTCCGTTAACAAACCAAGGCCAAAAAACCAGCTTTCGGGCGTTCGGACTACGTACTCGAAGCGCTCATAAAACAAAGCAATTCGGTAGGCGAACGTATTCTGCTCCGTTTGAAGTTTATCAATCGTCGACGCCCGCTGAACTTCCTGAAAGTCATCCAGTGCACTGGCCATCCGGTCGCCCACTACGGTATTGGCCAGAATGGTTAGTCCAATCATGCAAGCCGCCACCATGTAGCCCACATCTTTCAACCGAATCTTTCCGAGCAATCCGTAACCGTACAGGATAATCAGGCTATTGATCAAGATCAGCGAGCGGTGCATAGGAGCCACCACCGTCATAACAACAAAAGAAACAACGATCGCTTTGTAAGCCAGCGAATCATAATTCTGGATAAAAATGAAATAAAATAGTGCAATGGTTAGCAGAATGGGTGTATTATAATACCGCACGTATTGATCGCCATCCAGGGTAGTCGAAATGTTATCACCGCCCGTTAAACCGATTGTTAGAAAAGACTGATTCAGCGGAATCTGGACCAAATAAACCACGCACTGAAGTAGTGTAATAACCATCAATACCTTGAACACGCTCCGGAGAGTTTCGGCGGGTACAAATAGGAAAATGAAAAAGGATAAAACGAACAAGTAATTCCTGGCTGATCGAATGATGGTTCCCAGGCTGTAGTCCAAAACAAAAACGCTATATAGGGCTTCAATAAGCAGGAAGGAAAGAAAGAGTAAGACAGGCCGGTAGGCTCCAACTTCTTTCGAATAAGCGCTTATGGAAGAAAAGTAAGACAGAGAAATGGCAATAACATAAACAAGGGCAAAATCGGATAGCTTAACGGCGCCAGGTAAGCCAAGCAGAACTACAGCCGCCGGTACGACTTGAAATCCACTCGTCACAAAGAAAAGAAAGATCAGTATTGCAGAAAAAAAACTTCCTTTCAGATACTGAATGATACCAACCAATAAGAGTACAAGACCGATCATAACGTTGAATAGTAACTTTTTAAACAGCCACTGCCCGGATGCATCGTGCCGGATTACCGGCCCAGATCTGATCGCAAGGAACCGATTTAGTTACGACGGAAGCTGCGCCGATGATCGCACGGGACCCGATCGTTATGCCTTTTAACAAGGTTGAGTTAGCACCGACAAAAACGTCATTTCCTATACGAATCGGCGATTGGGTAGCGCCTTCAATTTGCGTGCGTCTTAGTTCATAATCAAGGGGGTGGAAATCTGTATCCCAGATATTGGTATTAACGCCTAGGTTGCAGTAGGTTCCAATCACAATTTCTTTTGAACAATAGATTGATGCACCTGATAGTCCAGAGTTTGCACCAATATTAAGTGTAGCGTTTTCGCCCACGTAAATAGATACTGGCTTGGTAATACCTGCAAAATTATGAGCCGTGGATGAACGAAAGATAACATTATCACCGATTGATACCCTGGCCGTTTTGTCAACCCGAAATATCGTTTTACCGTAAAAGCAGATATTGGTGCCCAGTTGGATATTAGGGTACCGGAATTTAATCCACGAACACATAAATTGACTATACCAGCGGACTGATTGTTCAGCATAGGCAGCTTTAAGTAGACGTAGTTTTTCCTTTAACATAGCTTTTATAAAAAGGCAGGTACGAAGGCGTAAGTCGAAGATACAGGCCGGTATTTAACCACTCGTGCGGGCGTTCCCACAACAATTGCAAAAGCCGGTACGTCTTTGGTTACTACAGCTCCAGCGCCAACAACCGCTCCTCTACCAATCGTAACTCCCGGCATAATAATCGCATGGCTACCAATCCAAACGTCGTCTTCAATGATAATTTTGCCGCCTAGCGGAGCCGAGAAACGCATACTTTCGGCGGTATAATTGTGCGTCAGTGAGGTGATAGCTACGTGCGATGCAATCATCACCCGATCACCGATAACAACACCCTTGTGCCCCCAGACATGGACAAATGAATTGATTCCACAATAACTTCCAATTTCAATGGACTCTTTACCCAATAACGTCACGTACTTTCCGATGCTGTTGGCCCATCCGCATTTCTTTAAATGTGCTTTATAAAAAAGGCCTCGTAACATCGTTTGATCCACGGGATGAAATGTATTTACAACAGCATCCTGAACGCCCAATGTGGTTGCAATTTTTCGCAGTAATCCCATACCCATTTTTATTTAATCCGATTGTAAACGCGCATTAATTGCGGTGCATGAAAATACCCAAGTGTGCTGTAAAAAAACGCAATAATGAGCATACCGACTACAAGCCGCAACAAAGGCGTTTGAAGGTAACTTTGTCCTGTATACGTCAGCAGGCAGCCGGCCACAAAAATGATAACGAGTTTCCCAAATCCCCGCCAGTTGATCTGGACCGTTTCCACATATTTCTGTTGTATGAGCAAACTGAGACACAACGACGACAGGATGGCCAGTGAATTTCCCAGGACGGCGCTAAAAACACCTAGAATCCGATAGCTGCTAAAGATAATTAAGCAATTGACTACTACATTGATGCTTTGCAACCACAGAGTTTTGCCCGCATGCTCTTTGCTCATCAAATAATAATAGACCGGAATTGCAATAGTACCGACCAGATAAGTGGTGGATATCCACAAGGCTGCGCTAATAACAATGGGGTTCGTCGAGCCAATCCACAGGATTAATGTGTCCTTTAGTAAAAAAACGAATAGCGTAATAAGTGGGGCAAGGCCAATCGCAATAAGCGCCTGAAAATTGAGAATCAAATGCGCCACTTTCACTCTATTATTTTCAAGGGCAATTTTTGGATAAAGCGGATACGTTGCTTTTGTGACCAGACTCCACAACTGCGTTCTGATTTTATACGCAACTTCCAGATAACCCACTTCAGAAACGCCAACCATTCTGGACACCATAATCTTGGTAAGGGGCTCGAAAAAAAGGCTAATCAAACTGGAAGAATAAAGTTTACTGGCATGAGCAAACTGCTTCCGGATAACTCGGCCTACATTCTTTGATAATCCACTGCCCGACAGTGCCCCCCACTTTTTAAACATGTAGACCGTAACCAGCAAACTCCAGGTAATAGCCGATCCGAGAATAGCAACGCCAATACCTGTCATTCCGAACCCTGTGGTGATGGCGGCTATGCTGCCACCCCAATAAAGGGCGCTATAAATTCCCTGGAATATGTTGTTTAAATAAATATATTGTTGGGAGTCCAGCACGGCAGCGAAAAGCTGACCCACAAGTAAAAAGATATTTGCCAGGACCACGCACAGATACAGTATTTTAACCTGGTCAGCCAGTGCAGCTGAGAAACCCATCAAGTTTTTCAGGATAAAGGTCTGGCCGATTAAAACGCCCGTGCTAATTGGAATGATTACGCTAACGATAATAAGACATGAAACAATGATATCGTAATTCGACTCCTGTGTTTTCCCTTGTTCTGATATAAATTTGATCAGGGAAACATTTAACCCCAGATTGGCGAGGATGTTAAGATTTCCCAGTAAAGTGATCAGCGAGAAAGCACCATAAGCTTCAATACCCAGCTTCTGAATGAACAGCGGAATGCTTACAAATGTGAGTACAGATGTAAAAATAAATTGTAATACTCCGCTCACTGAGTTTTTATACAATGAAGCCATTAGTAGATCTCTTTTATGGGTTTTCAGTAGTGGACCTGTACTGATTTAGCGTTTATTTCGAACAACTAGCGCCCTCTTATTTGTGATCTTGCTGATCTGGTTGAGTGATTCGGTTACTTCATTTCTATTGTTCGAACTCAGGGCGATTACCTTAAATAATTGCTGGTCTTCTTCCTCTTCTTTCAGAATAAAAGCCTGTGGATAACCATTTTGCAAAAGCGTACAAAGTAGCGTAAGTGCTTTTGTTTCTGATAGATAATTACCGGCTACAGCTAGATATTCTAGTTCTTCTTTATTTCTGGCCGGTAACCCATCAACTTCATCGACAGGCAGGGGGGGGGCGGGTGTATGTTTTTTCGATTTAGTCGCTGCTTGAGTAACTGCAACGGGTGCACTGTCAATGAGGCCGGTTGACGTTACCTTGGCTGAGTTTTCGGTATAACTTGTAGCTACACTGTGAATTACAGCTTCTGGCGATACGGCTGGAGCTGGCTCGGGGTCTACATCTTTTTTGGCTGAATAAGATGATTTGCCGTGAAACAGTCTGGTGAAAAAATTAGTCATCATCTTGTCATTATAAGGTTCTAATTCCTTAATAGAATCTTCTTCATTTTCGTAATAATTGCCGTACTCATTGTAATAGTAAGCCTCTTCGTCGTTTGTAATGCCGTTAATCGTTAAATACATTTTTTCAAAACGCTTTTCCCGGTACAGGCTTTCTATAATCTTCATGTTGCTTTTCGGGGTTACATTATGTCTCACCACAAACAACGTTACATCAGCGTAAGGCGCTAACAACTGGGCATCAGAGACGAGGGTGCACGGGGGGGTATCAATCAGGATATAATCAAAGCGCAATTGCAGTTCCTCAAACAGCTTTGCCAATCTGGGCGAACTTAAAATTTCAGTTGGATTGGGTGGTACTGATCCGCATGGCAACAAATAATAGTTTTCGTAACCAACAATCGGCTGTAAAATATCGTCAAGTTCAGCCTCATTGATTAAGTAGTGACTTAATCCTTTCTTCGATTGTTTATTCAGTATTTTTTCTAGTCTTGGTTTTCTCATATCAAACTCCAGAATAACGGTAGGGTAGCCAATTAAAGAAAGACTGGCGCCGATGTTAATCGAGAGAAAAGATTTGCCTTCACCACTGATACTGGAGGTGAATAGGATCGTTTGACTTTTATCTGATTCTGTTTTTAAAAATTGAAGATTAGTGCGTAGTGTACGGATCTGTTCACCAATGACGGAGCGGTTTTGACCGTTAATAATTAGCGTATCGTTGTGTTCACTTTGAATAATCTCCCCAATGATAGGCACGGCAACGAGACTTTCAATATCCGACCGACGAACAATACGGTTGTTGCGGCTATCGCGGATGGCTAAAAGCGCAACTGGTAAGCAAAGGCCGAGCATACCAAACAAAATAAAGATGTTTCGCATGATGGGTTTAACCGGTTCCGAACTCGCAAGTGCCGAGTCAATGGTGCGGCTATCCGAAATGGCTGCGGCATACGATAAGGCAGTTTCTTCCCGCTTCTGGAGCAGGTACCCATATAGTTCATTTTTGATGGCCTGCTGCCGGGTAATGTTCAGTAAGGCTCTTTCCTTGTGTGGGATGCTGCGCACTAGTGTTTCCAAATCCTGATTTGTTCGCTGCAACAAACGGCGGTTGGTTGTCAGCATGTTTTTAACGGTTTGAATGTTGTCGCTAATGTTGTTTTTGGTAGCGGCAATCTGACTTTGAATTGCTTTGACCATGGGGTTATCGGGCCCCACCGTGCCTTTGAGCCGGTCATTTTCCAGTTCCAGTTCCCCCAGCTTATGCACCAGGCCAGTCAGAACTGGATCGTTTAAGCCAATGACAACCGGTATGGCACCCCGATTTGACGACGAACTGTGTACGTATTTGTCGAGGTCTTCCAGGGAGGACACCTGCAAATTAACCTCGCTTAGCTGGGCGTCGTTTTCCTTTACTTTATCCAGAAAAAGGGAGGCTTGGCTGCTCAAATCCGTAATACCGGCTTCGGATTTATAGCGTTCGACATCTTTCTCGACAACCGTAATTTCTTTGGAAAGAAGGCTTAAACGGTTCTCAACAAAGTCCAGTGTATTGGCTGCGGCTTTATTTTTATCGATGATTGCCGACCGGTTGTACTCTTTAATAAGTTGATCTAATATCTGCTCTCCCTTGGCGGCAACGCCATCTTCAATGGCTAAGGTTAAAACCGTAGAAGCTTTGGTTGTGGGTTCAACAACTAGTTTTTTCTGGTATTCTTTTACCGTTTTAATCCGTGGAGTAAACTTAACGATGAGCTGGTTAAGATCTGAATGAAGTGGCTTGTTAGCAGTAATCTTCAGTTGACCATATTCCGTATGGACAAACTTACCAATCGGATAAGTTTCCCCATTGATTTCAATGCTTTGATTATCGATAAAGCTGAATTTTAACTTTTCCTTGTAGAACAGAGAGGTCGGGCGTTTGACGGAGATTTTAATCGGTAGGTTACCGAAGATTTCCCGTTTTCCCCAAAGAGTCAGTTTATAATAGGTAGCGTCCAAGCCAAGGTCTTCGACAACCTGGTTCATCAAGGTGTAAGATTTCAATACTTCGATCTCATTTTCCACGACTTTTTTAGGCGTGAAAATGTCCAGTTCTTTCAGAATACTCTGTTCTGATATGCCTTTCTTTTCGTCTTTTATTAACAAGCGGGATTCTGCCAGGTAAACAGGGGCCTGAAAAGAATAATAGAGATAAGCGGCTGCCATAGATACCGCAAAAGAGAGCAGAAACCATTTCCACGCTTTTGCATAGTACATGGCGGTAGCGTGTATATCGAGTTTTTTTACCTGAATCGATGAAGAAGAAATTGGATTCATTGCCTGTAGGATCTGTAAATGAATTTAATCGGCACGCTAGAGATTGTGTTGAATAGTTTTATCAGTGGATTCTGAAAATAAGTTTACCATTGCTGGTTAGTGCGAGCATTCGTTGTACCGTTGAAGTGATTATCCGTTGAAAAAAGTATATTTCTAGTTATCGATCGGTGATTATAGTTACATCATCTTTGGTGCAAATTTGGTGCTAGTACAGGCTGGTTTTTGGTTTTAAAAGTAGAAAATTTTAAATTTAATACTACAAAGGGTTTAGGAGAATATTGTATTATAGATAGGTGTGTGGATTGCTCGAAATTACTTACGTCTAGAATATACTTTCAAAAATTGATTTATGGCGGTTTTTTATTCAGGTTTCATGAAGAGAAAATATAAGCAATTTGGATAAAGTATATATATTAATATGATTGGGTGATTTTTGAATATTAGAAAATTTATATTTAGGTATTCTCTTTACAGGTCGCAAATTTTCCATTGAATATGTGGCATCTGAACAGATGTTTTCCTGTCAGTGGTTGTGAAGGAACCGAGAGCCTGGAATTGATAAATGGTTGTCGAACCAAGTATTCTGGTTTCAAGATAAAGCTATCAGCCGCAAGTAAGTAAACCGTGGGGTGAGCGCAGCTGATTAGGACCTTTTTAGGTGCCGGGCAAATGTTTCTTTGACCCGTTGCCACATTGCTTCCGTCAGCACATGGCCCTGACCCTCCTCTATAAACGACGTGAAATTTTCGGTCGCACCAGCTTTTTGATAGGCTGCAGCGATGCGCGGCAGGCTGGCCCGGACAAACCCAATTGGCGAACCCGTATCCTGGGCTCCGAAGTTAAGATGCAAAGCCCGGGGAGCAATGAGAGCCGCAATGTCGGGAGTATCGCCGAACTGGCCCCAGCCGGGAACAAAATTCGGAAAGCAATGCAGCAGGTGTTCGTGTTCAATGGCTTCGTAGCTTGGCAGGCAGCAATTTCCAACAATGCACTTCAGCCGGGGCTCCAGCGGCCCGACCAGCCAGGAATGGGTCGACCCCATCGAATGACCGTAACAACCCAACTCACCAGCCCGTACTTCGGGACGGCTACTGAGGTAATCGACGGCCCGGCGCATTTCCAGAACGTTCTTCCAGGCCAGGCTGCGGCCCCGCACCACCTCGCGCAGAAATTCGAAGCGTTCGTAATCGCCTTTCTTCAACTTCCCGGTCGGATCCTGCCTTTCCTCAAAACAAAGGGCATCCGGACACAGTACGACGTAGCCTTCTCGGACCAGGGCAACGGCGGTATGGTGCATGGGATTACCGGCTAGTCCGGCTGGCTCGGATTTGCCCAGGTGGTATTCGCCGTTGTGCTGGTGCCAGACGGCAATGCCGGGAGCCGGGTGCTGGGCCGTCGCGGAATCCGGGATCAGGAGCAAAGCGGGAACCCGTTCCTGCGGCTCCACTTCGTACGTAATGGATTCAATGCGGTAACCTTCTTTCCGAATGGTTTCCCGCCGTTGCGGTTGTAGCGGAGTTGCTTTCGGAAACGGCCCGCCCAGGCAGGCCTGGTAGTGCTGCAGCAGGGTATCGGCGGAGGTTTCCGCCACGTCATTGCCGGCGGGTTGCTGACCGGCGGTCGCCAGTGCGCCGAGGCTGCCCATAAGCTGCGTCTTCATAAAACTCCGTCTGTTGCTCGAAAAAGGCGTCTTTTTCATACGTACCCGCTTAATGAGTTCAGGCTTTCCTTTTCAAGTCCTGAAAATATGACAAAAAGCGGGTTTGACGAACTAATTTAGGACTTGCTGGAAAATAATTGTGACAGAGGTTTCGCCCGCGGGGGTGCTCTGGATCGTCATCGGACTTTTCTTGAACGTCAGCAACTTTTTAACGATCGACAAACCCAGCCCCGAACCTTGCTGTTCATAGATCTTCCGATCAAATTGGGTATAGGGGGCAATCCGGGCAATGTCCTCCGCTTTGAAATGTTGCCCCACGTTCAGAAAACTCAGACGGTAATTGATGCCTTCCGGTCGGCCGATAATCTGGATGGGTTGTGAGCCGTTCGAAAATTTGCAGGCGTTGTCAATCAGCTCATCTAAAATTAACCGCAAACCGGCCTCCGGGCAGTCAAGCGCGGCATTGGCAACCTCAACCTGGCAATCGATTTCCTCCCCTTGTCGCTCCTTCACTTTACCCGCCAACTGCCTGACCATGTCTGCATCGATTCGGGAAATGCCGTGGGAATAAAACTCATGCGTAGTATTGGCCGACTCGACTTGCTGCAGCTCTTCCATCAACCGCAAGTTGTCCAGCGACCGTTTCAGGCGGAGGGCCGAAGCTTTAATCATCGACAGCATCGATAGCGTATCTTCTTCGTTAAACTCCTGGAAGTGATCCATCAGCAGGCTGGTAAAGCCCAGAATGCCGCTAAGCGGGGTGTTATATTCATGGGTGGAAACGCTGGTCAGCGTCCGGCGTAGCTCTTCCAGGCGGGCCTGCAGGTTGGCTTCCCGCAGGGCTTCCCGCTGCAGTCGGCCCTCAATGGTCCGCAGCAGGCTATCCAGCGTAAACGGTTTGGTCAGGTAGTCGTCCGCTCCCGAAACCATCCCCCGGCGTACATCGATTTCTTCGGTTTTGGCCGTCAGAAAAATAAACGGGACCGTCGCCAGCGACCGGTTGTTCCGAATCGTATCCAGAACCTGGTAGCCGTCCATCTCCGGCATCATGATATCACACAGGATCAGGTCGGGCGGGGATACGATGGCCTGGCTAATACCCTCCCGGCCATCGGGGGCGGTGGAGACCTCGTAGCCTTTCAGGCTCAATAAGGTGGCTACATTTTCCCGGATCTGGATTTCGTCTTCGATTAATAAAATTTGCGTCGCCATACAGTTCTTTTTAATAATGTGGAATCGGGTTTACAATGTCCGGTTGCGGCCCTTATTCGGTTTTCTCAATCGGTAATTGAATGGTAAAGGTTGTGCCTTTGGATTCTTCACTCTCCACGTTCAGCGTGCCGCCGTGAAGTTCCACAAATTGCCGGGCGATGACCAATCCCAGGCCCGTGCCCTGAATGGCTTCGGTATTGCGGGCTCGGAAAAACGTCTGGAAAAGTCCCGGCAGATCGCCGGCAGGGATACCAATTCCCTTGTCGATGACCTGAATGACCAGTACGTTCGGTTCAAACCGGATCACCAGAAGCGGATTTTCCTTCGAAAATTTAAAGGCGTTCGACAGCAGGTTGGTCAGGATGTGCCGGATCAGCTTTTCGTCGAGTAAAGCGTGGTGGGGGGGGCCTTCTACCGAAACCTGAACGAAGCGCCCATCGGGCTGATGGCTAAAATAGTTGCTGACGACCTGTTTACAGAGCGCCAGAACGTCCACATAGCGGGGAATAAAAGCGATCTTGCCCGCTTCAATTTTACCGATGCTGAGCAGGTCCGAAAGCAGGCTGTTGACGTTCTGAATCTGCTGGTGAATGACGCCTAGCTTGTCTTCGATGAAGGGCCGGGCGGTTTCGGGGGGCTGTTCCAGATACAACTGAATTAAATCGGCACTGGTCTGAATGGCCGTCAGCGGGGTCCGGAATTCGTGGGAAGCCGTAGCGACAAACTGGGATTTGAGCTGGTTGAGTTCTTGCTCCCGATGCAGGGACTTTTTCAGGATAAATTCCGTTTCCTTCTGGCTGGAAATGTCGTTGACGATGCCGATGTACCGCGATGGGTTGCCCCAGCAATCTTTCGTAACGAACGTTCGGATCTGAAGCCACCGCACCTCCGTAAAAACCCCTTGTACCCGGCACTGAACACTTACCTCCTGTCCCTGCCGGTATTTCGTGAATTCGGCCAGCACCATCGGCCGGTCTTCTTCCAGAATGGTATCGAGGAACGACATATCGCCGTACGTCAACCGGTTGGGGTCAATCCCGAAGACGCGCTCGTACGCCGAATTGATGTATAACAATTCAAACGGCTCGGCGGAATGAATCCAGAAGACCTCGTCAACGTTGTCGGCGATTTCGCGGAACCGCTGTTCGCTTTCCCGCAAAGCCGCTTCGGCCTCCTGCCGTTCGGTGATGTCGCGGGCCGACCCGTAAACCAGATTGTCGATTCCGATGGCGTTCCATTCTACCGTGCGGTACGTGCCGTCTTTTTTACGAAACCGGTTAATCTGGTTACGAATGGGTTGGTAGAGAATAGGAGTCAGCAGATTCTGGAAGACAAATTTCTGTTCGTCGGGGTGCAGCAGATACAAAAACGGAATCGCCATTAGCTCGCCTTCCGAATACCCAAGCGCCAGTCGAAAAGCCTGGTTGGTTTTCAGCAGATTGCCCTGCGTGTCCGAAATGCAGTGCATATCCAGCGCCCCGGTGAAAAAGGTGTTAAATTCCCGGTTTCTTTGCTGCAAATTCGCTTCGGCAGCTTTCAGCGCGGAAATATCCGTAGCAATCCCAACGTACCCGATAACAACACCGTCTTCGTCTTGCAGCGTACTGGTTACCAGCAGGATCGGGACTTTGCGGCCATTTTTGCCCACCACCACGCACTCGGTATTGAAAAAGCCGTTGCCCGCCATCGCAGCCCGGAAGAAATTCGGCGCATTGTTGCCGGCGGCCGGATGCTGAAACGATACGCAGGGAACGGGGTTCTCGTCGGGGCCGGGCTGAACGTACGTTACGCGCCCGATCAGTTCGTCGGCCGGGTACCCAATTAGTTTTTCGCAAGCCTGATTGGCCGTCCGGATTACACCGTCCTGATCGGTCGATAGAATGGCCTGACCGGCGTGCTTGAGGATGGCCTGCTGGAGCGTCGATAATTCCGTAATGGTCCGGGTGCGGGCCGCCACCCGTTGCTCGAGTTCTTCCGTATAACTCCTGAGCTGCTCATCGAGCTGTTGCTGATACAGAGCGATGGCTAACTGGCTGGCAACTTCCTGGGCGATATTGAGGTATTCTTCCGTAAAGAAATCGGGCCTGGTCGATACCATCGTAAACGCACCGATGCACTTGTGACGACTGTGCAACGGCATAACCAGCAGCGACCGAAACCCCTGCTCGTACAGGTGCAGTCCGGCCAAAATACCGGGTTCGTTAGGTCCTACGTCGAACAAATACGCCGGTTGGTTCCCGGAGGTTGGCAGGGTAAGAAAGTAATCGATCGGAAAAATCAGGTCCGGGTTCAATACCGTCCGGCCGTTGGCGATCTGGTATTCGGCGGTGGCCAAACCCGTGGCCTTGTTGATGCGAAACAGGGTCAAACGTTCGCAGGGGACCAGCGCGTTGATGTGCCGCAAAGCCAGCAGCAGGGGAGAGTGTTCCGCCGACCGGGGGCTGAGCAGGGCCTGATCGATGGTGTGCAACCCCGTTAAACGGTCGTTGATCCGCCGGATGGCCGTTTCCTGCTTGAGCCGCTTCTGCACGTTGGCCACCAGGGAACTAAAGGTCTGCAGAAGCGAAATGTCGTTTTCGTCCCAGGATTGGGATTGCCGGATGGCGTAAAAACCAATGTAGCTCGTCGTTTTCTCGTCTTGCATCAACGGGAAAATCATCAACGAACGCATGGGAAGAACATTGAAAAGAGCCCCTTCGCCAACAGCCTGCGGAGGCAGTTTGGTGCTGTCGAGCTGTAAGACGCGCCCGGTGGCCAGCTGGTCGTGTAGCCAGTCCTGGTTATCGACCGGCAGGTTTTGCAACAGTTCTTTTCGGGACGCGATGCCGGGGGCACACCATTCGTGGGTGCAGTTGCCAACTCTCCGATCGACCGAGAAATTGAAAATGGAGGCCCGGTCGGCACCGTTAAACGTCGCCACCTGGCCTAACGCTTCCACGAGGTAGGCATCCAGGTCGGCGGCATCCATGTTGATCAGCCGGGCGGAAATGGATGAAATAATGGATTCCATTTCCAGCCGCCGTTGCAGTTTCCGTTCGGTTTTTTTTTGCTCGGTGATGTCCTGAATCGTAATCATCACCTGATCGTCCAGGGGGGTCAAGGTCACGTAAAGACAGCTGCCCTGGCCTTTCCGCTGGAGGTCGACGGTGAGCTGCTGGGGTTGTTCGGACTTGAATACCTGGGTTAAACGCGACAGAAAATGGCTTTCCGTTGCCAGAAGCACCGAACTGACAAGCTGACCGGTAAGCTCTTTTTCAGTTAGGCGCAGAACTCGGGAAAAAGCCTTGTTAACCATCCGGTACCGAAAATCACGGATTTCCTGCTGATCATTGCAAAGAGGTTCAACAAAGGCTACACCCTGCGGGGAAGCACTAAATAAAACCTGTAGCAGTTTCTCCATACTAAACCGGATAAAGGGTGTACTTCATAGATACGCGTTTCTGATTAAGTGTTCATACAGGGTTAAAAGGGCCGATAAAACCATTCTTTAACTGAGCAGGAATCCTCAAAATTGGAGGCTTCGCAAGTCCGGATTGAATCTGCTGACCTGAGCTTTACAAACGGGTTTGGACGAACGCTAGCCTCCACTAGGCAGGTCCGTCGGCAGGAGCCATCTGGCCTTACTCAGTTAAAGGAGGTCGGTTACTAAACACCGTTGAACGAACGATTCGTCGGCACTCAATGACCGTTACTATAGGTTAGGGTACTCTATTGTCCGATAAAATTAACGGCATTAACGGTTATTTGTTCTTCTTTTCCAAGACCTGATAAAAGCGAAAACAACATACGTTAAGTTAATTTATCAATCTAGGAAGCAAATTTCATACCTAAGCCGGGAGGGGTATCTAAAAAAGTTACTATATAGTTTACAGCAGTTACAAAGTTTGCTGGTTAGAATAATGGCAGGCAGGGAATAATTTTCTGTCCGCTAAATAAAGGATTTAGAATGTCGTATATGTATATACGTTGATATACGTTCGGTGGAATCAAAATAAAGATCAAGCAGAGGAATGCTGGGAATGGAAGCCGGATTCTTGGAAAATTAAAAAATGGATCAGGTAAAGGCGTTTTGGCTACCGGATCGTACCGGTGTCAAGATTTTTTTTGAATTCTAAGCGAATTCTAATGAAAATATAATTTATCTCATTAGTTCATATGATAGGTTGCTAGGCGAAAATACCGGTTTAGGCCGGAGCGGCAACGCACCGAATCAGTGCATGAACTCGGCCACATTTTCTTTCGTGATGCGCAGCAAACCCGTATTGACCACCGTCGGAATGTTGGTAATTTGGGCCTGAACGTCGTTTGAGGAAAGCCGGTTCGTCTGGTGAACCATGTCGTAGAGCATCTGGGCTCCGTACCAGGTAAAAAGCTCCCGTTTCTGGCCGGCTAGCATGTGAATTACGCCTTCCCGCACGAGCTGGAGGTGTTCGGGTTCCCAGTCAACGGTTGTAATCTTAACTTTTCCGGCTTTCCCGGCTTCTTTTACCGCCAGGGCCATGCCCGGCCCGGAATTGGAATCGAAACCGCACAAACCCGCCAGATCGGGGTGGGCCGCCAGCAGGTCGGACGTGATGCGGGCGGCTTCTTCCACGTTCGCCTTGTCGTCGTATTTCCCAACCACCTCCAGTCCCGGGTATTTCCTGATAACGTCCAGCAGGCCCTGAAAACCGGCTTCCATGTTGGTCAGTCCCAGAATACCCATGTAAGCGATTTTGCCTTTACCGCCCGTCAGCCGAACCATTTCTTCGCCCTGCATCTGCCCGATCTGGTACCAGTCGGTGCCCAGAAACGCATGGCGCCGGGAGCCCGGAATGTCGGAATCATAAACCACGGTTGGAATCCCGGCGTCTACGGCTTTGTTGATCACGCTGGCAATGGCCGGGTTGGTGCCGTTGATGAGCAGGCCCGTCGGCCGCGTACCGATCACTTCTTCGATCGTGTTGATCTGGGCCGGAATATCCCACTCGGCTGGACCCAGAATCGACACGTTGACGCCCATTTTTTGCCCCCAGCGTTTGAAAGCCGCCTGATCGTGGTTGACGTACATCGGCATGGTCACGGCGGTGGTCACCATGACGTATTCCTCCGGACCGGACAGGACTTTGGCCTGGCTAACGGGCGTCTGGGTAGTGCTGGTATTGCCCTGGCGGGGTGGTAGTTCGCACCCCCAGGCCAGGAGGGCTAAAAACAGTAATTTCTTCATCGGTCTGCTAGTTACGCTTCTGTAAAACCATGTCCACCCACACCACGCTGATCAGAATCAGGCCCAGAATGATTTCCTGCCAGTAGCCCGAGACGCGGGCAATGATCATGATGTTGCTGACGACTCCCATGAAAATGGCCCCCAGCAAGGCTCCGGGAATTTTGCCCTGTCCGCCCGACAAACTGGCACCGCCCAGAATCACGGCCGTAATGACGCGCAACTCCAGCCCCCGGCCCGACGTGGAAAGGGCGGCCCCCAGCCGGGAGGCCAGCAGAATACCGGCGATTCCGGCCAGTGTAGCCGACAGGATAAACGCAATAAGTTTCATCCGCTGCACCCGGATTCCCGACAGGGTAGCTGCCTTCTCGTTGCTGCCGATGTAGTAATACCGGCGAAAAAACACGGTTTTGCGGGTCAAAAATGTGAAAACGGAAACCGCCAGCAGCATGTACCAGACCGGCATCTGAATCCCCAGCAGTTTCGACTGGCTGATGGCGTTGAACCAGTAGGGTAGATTCTGAATGCCCGAACCGCTGACCATCAACGCCCCCCCGCGCACAATGCCCATCATCGCCAGCGTCTGAATCATGGGGTTAATGCCCTGGTAGGCAATCAGGTAGCCATTGATGGCGCCAATCAGGACCGCCCCGGCCAGGCCGCCCAGCAGCGCCAGGGGCACCGGAACCTGGTGGAAATGCATCAGGTACGCCACCAGACCGCCCGAAAAGGCCACCACCGAGCCCACCGACAGGTCGAACACCCCGGCAATCAGGAGTACCATCATGCCCACGGCCACAATGGCATCGATGGAAAGGTTGAGCATCACCTGGCTGAAATTCCCGAACGTCGGAAACGTATCCGGGAAAACCAGCGCGGCCACCAGGCCAACCACCAGAATGGTCAACGCCAGGGAGTAAACGCGGTCCTGAAAGAAGTTACGCATGAGGTGGGTCGGAGTTAGGCGCAAAAAAGGTACGGAAACGACGGGCAAAACAAAAGACCGCCAGCCGTTAGCGTTGGGTAATGTCTTTCACCTGCTGGCGGATGTCGTCCATTTCAAAAATGCTTTTCCAGTCTTCCCGGAACAGAATCGGCTTGGCCCGGCGGCTGATTTTGTAGGCCGCATCCGAAAATGTTCCGTTGACCTCTTTGAACAGCACGGCAATCTGAATCCGCAGGTGCCCGAGCACAAAATCCCGGGCTGCGGCTTCCGGCACCCCCAGTTCGACGATGCGGTCGAAGCCCTCCCGGACCACTTCCATGCACGTCTGGGCCAGGGTTTCCACCATCGCCGGTTCCAGAATGGCCATTTGTTCGAGCGTGATCCGGTGCGTTTTGTCGATGGGCTGGTACATGTCCTGCGCCACTTTTTCGCCCAGTTGGTAGTGCGCTTCGGTACCGGCCATCAGGGCCACGACGATGGATTGTTTAGCCGTAATGCCGCCGTAAAAATCCCGGAATTGCTGCTCGGTGGGTTCCCAGTTGAAAACCGATGGGTGGCAGGGATGGGCAATCACGTAGCCCAGATCGTCGCGGTGGGCAATTACACCGTCGAGCGGAGCTGCCGGGTCGAGGGTCAGCACCAGCGCGCCGGATTTCATGGCTGGAATAAGGGTTTCCGAAATGCCGCCGATCCGCACGTCCGGCACCGCCAGAATCACCACGTCGGCCGTGGCAATCGCTTCCTCGGCCTGGCTAACGGTGACGTTGCGCACCCGTAGGTTTTCGATGCCCTGAGGACTCACCTCCAGGTAGGAAACGTCATATTCCGGACACTTTAGAAAATTATCTGTTAAACGGCAGCCCATTTTGCCACCGGCTCCCACTAAAGCTATTTTGGTCATGATTGTACGGTTTACGATTTTTCAGCGTGTAACGAGTATAGTTTATTACTTCCCAGTCCGGTGATTAAGAACCGTCGCCTGGTTCGGTGAGAACTCCAGACCGGCCAGCGTCCGCAAATAGGTCAGGCTTTCTGCGGCCCAGCGGTTTTCTTTCGCGATGGTATCGTCCAGACTGGCTTCCGGCACCACCCATTGCTCCAGAATGGCGGTCTGGCAGCGGCCCGTTTGCCCGATCCGTTCCAGCAACCAGGGAATGTTCAGCAGGCCCTGCCCCGCGGGTCGCCCGTCGATCTGGAAGCCCATCAGGTGGGAAAGCCGTTGAATGCCAAAATCTTTCAGGTGCAGGTTCACGGTGTAGGGGGCCAGCGTTCCGACGATTTGTTCGAGCCCTTCGCCCGCGCCCATCGAATTGACCGAATCCAGGCAAATACCGACCCGCTCGCTGCCAACCTGCTCCACAATGGTGGCAAATTCGGCGGCTATCAGCCGGTCGTGGTTTTCCAGCCCCAGGGTGACCCCGGTTTTTTGGAAGGTCGGGACCGCTTCTTTCAGCACGGTCACCACTTCAGCCACGGAGGGTTCATAATCCGGGCCGTCGATCACGAAGCGGAGCAGCCGGGCGTTCAGGTGTTCGCACAGCCGCAGGTACCGATGCAGATGCCCGGGCGTCAGGCCCCGCGCGCCCAGTTCGAGCGCGATGGATTCCCGGGTGGCGCGTTGCCGTAGCGCCTGCAAACGACGTTCAGACAGCTCGTGGACGGGTAAATTATCGCCCAACTGAACCAGCTGCACCCCCGCCTGAACGGCTTTGTCGAGCAATCCCTGTTCCTCCAGCGGGTGATCCGGCCAGTGCCCGGGAACGCCCACGGCCCAACCGAAGGTGTACGACGATACTCCCAATTGCATGCGTTTTGGATAAGGGTTTAGGCAACTCCACCATTCTGTTGATTAAGTACAGTACAGTAGAGTAGAGATAAGGGCAAAAGTACTTTATTTTTCAAAAGGCTATAACAAAAAGGTGAAAAATTTAAAATTTGCGGTGATGGGACGGTGCTGATGGGTAAAAAACTTTCGCTAAAGGTTTTTGCAGGCAGGCCGTTGGGGAAAGGGGTATGCCCGAACCGGTTCTGTCGCGGACGAAACTCCTATGCTACTACAACTCCAGAACATCAGCAAGTATTTCCCCGGTGTTAAGGCGCTGGAAAACGTTTCCCTGGATGTACAGGCGGGTGAAGTACACGCGTTGTGCGGAGAAAACGGCGCCGGAAAGAGCACCCTCATGGGCGTTCTGACGGGAAATCTAACCGCCAATCGCGGTAACCTGATCTGGAAGGGTGAACCCGTCATCATCCGCGGACCGGCCCACGCCACCCAACTGGGCATCGCCATTGTTTATCAGCAATTGAGCTTGGTGGACAGCCTGCCGGTGGCGGAAAACATTTTTGCCAACCGTCCACCCCGAACCGCCCTGGGCTTCATCGATTACCGGGAGCTGTACCGGCAAACGGAGGCACTCCTGGGCACGCTGGACCTCAACCGCCTGAAAGCCGATACGCGGGTGGCCGACCTGTCGCCGGGGCAAAAGCAGATGGTTGAAATTGCCAAGGCCCTGTCCCAAAACCCGGATTTGCTGATTCTCGACGAGCCGACGGCTTCGATCACCGAACAGGAAACGCAGACGCTGTTCCGGATAATTCGCCAGTTAACCGCCCTGGGGAAGGCCGTGATTTACATTTCCCACCGCCTGAGCGAACTATTTGCCATTGCCGACCGGGTGTCGGTGTTGAAAGACGGCACCTACCAGGGCACGCGGCCGATTCGGGAAGTGACCGCCGACGAACTGGTGAAAATGATGGTAGGGCGGGAACTCGTGCAGGCAGCAGTGTCGTCGTCGGCCACCGATGAGGTGTTGCTGGAGGCTAAAGCCATCCGCGGAACCGGTTTTCGGGACATCAGTTTCCGGCTGCGCAAAGGCGAAATACTCGGGCTGGCGGGACTGGTCGGGGCGGGTCGCACCGAAATTGCGCGCGGGCTGTTCGGCGCAATGCCGATTCAATCCGGCCATATCCTGCTCAACGGTCGGGTGGTTCAGATCAGGCACCCGGCCGACGCGCTGCGCCTGGGCGTGGGCTACATCCCGGAAGAACGCAAATCGGAAGGGCTGTTTCCCGATCGTTCCGTTGAAGAAAACGTCGTGTCGGTAAATCTGACGGCCGCCCGGCAGGGGCGGTGGTACAGCGACCGACAGACGGCCGGGCTGGCCGAACGGTTCAAGCAGCAACTGCGGATTGCGGCTTTTTCAACCCGTCAGCTGGTCGCTACGCTAAGTGGGGGCAATCAGCAGAAAGTGGTGCTGGCCAAGTGGTTGCTGGCCGATCCGCGGGTCCTGATCATTGACGAGCCTACCCACGGCATTGACGTTGGCGCCAAAGCCGAGATCTATGAACTGCTGCGGAGTCTGGCGGCTGCCGGCAAGGGCATTTTGCTCATTTCCAGCGAGCTGACGGAGTTGCTGGCTTTGTCGGACCGCATTCTCGTAATCCGCCAGGGCCAGCTTGCGGGCGAACTGACCCGGCAGGAGGCAACGGAGGAAGCGGTCATGTCGCTGGCAACAAACTCATAAGATATGCAACGCATAACCCACCCTTCTTAATTCGGTATTCGATGAAAAAACTCCCGCTGCTGCTCCTGCTGATTGGACTGATCCCGTACGGTATGGCCCAACCGGGCCGAAAAGTCCGGAATGATTTCTTTGCGCTACACAACGCCATCCGGGGCGATTCGACCTATAAAACCTTCGATCAGCAGGTGGCGCTGGTTAAAGGCTTGGGGTACGACGGTCTGGAGATCAATCAACTGGATTCATTCGAAGGCATGAAGGCGGCCCTGGACAAACACCGCTTTACCGGCTCGTATTTCTACATTCAATTGGATCTGGATGCGCCCCTCGACCCGCGCATTGAACCCGACATCCGGGCGCTGAAAGGGACGAAAACCGTCGTGGCCCCGTACATCGTCAGCAGCCAGAAACGGTTCAAAGTGCCATCCGCGCAGGCCGATTCGCTGGTAATGCGGCAATTGCGGCAGATGGCTGACTGGGCCCGGCAGGCAAACGTACCGATAGCCATTTACCCGCACCTGGGCTTTTACGTCGAACGGACCGACCACGCCCTCCGGTTAGCGCAGGCCATTAACCAGCCCAACGTGGGGGTGACGTTTAATCTGTGCCACTGGCTGGCTACTACGCCCAAAGCCGACCGCTCGGACTGGAAACAACAGCTGACGGCGCTCCGGCCGTACCTGAAAATGATGACCCTGTCGGGGGCCAATGACGTGGATGCGTCGGCCCTGAACAACGGCCCGAACGGCGTCTGGAACCAGTACATTCTGCCCCTGGGAACCGGCAGTTTCGATACCTACGAACTGGTGCGGTTTGCGGTGCAGGACCTGGATTTTCGCGGACCGATTGGGGTGCAGTGCTACGCAATGAAAGGCGATAAGCCTACCAACCTGCGCAACGCCATGGCCGTTTGGCGACACTATAAAAACCGCCTGGAAAACCCCTAAACCCGATGAATAGCTGTCAATTTTTTGCCCCGCACTGGGGAAACACCCTGCCTTTCGACCCGTTTTGCCAGAACGTCAAAGCCGCGGGCTACGACGGCGTAGAGATGGCCCTGCCGTTTGAGGAAGCCGCCCGGTCGCTCATTCTCGATACCCTGGCGAAGTACGGTCTGCAGTGGATCGGGCAGTACTGGCAGTCGCTGGAAGCCGATCCGGACGAACACGCTCAGAACTACGAAATGTACCTGCGTCACTTGTGTGCCGCCCGCCCGCTGTTCATCAACTGCCAGACCGGCAAGGACTTTTTTACCTTTGAGCAGAACAAACGGCTGTTCGATTTAGCCGACCGGATTGCGGCCGAAACCGGCGTGAAAATTGTGCACGAAACCCACCGGGGCAAAGCCTTTTTTGCGGCCCACATCACGCGCGAATACCTTCAGCAACTACCTGCCGTTCGGTTGGCCCTCGACATTTCGCACTGGTGCAATGTCCACGAATCGCTGCTCGAAAATCAGGTTGAAGCCGTCCGGCTGGCCCTGAGCCGTACCGATCACCTTCACAGCCGGGTAGGGCACCCGGAAGGGCCCCAGGTCAACGACCCGCGCGCGCCGGAATGGGCCGAAACGCTCAATGCCCACCTGGCCTGGTGGGACGTAGTGGTGGCCGAACACCGGCAAAAAGGGGTTCCCGTAACCATCACGACGGAGTTCGGCCCGGCACCGTACATGCCTCTGCTGCCCCACACGCAGATGCCAATTGCCAGCCAGTGGGAGATTAACGTGTACATGATGAACCTGCTGAAAGATCGGTACCAAAACGCCGAAGCAAATTCCGATCTGGCCACGGGCGGGCCTTCCCGACGCGGGTGAAGCAAAGGGAAAGCCGACGAGGACCGGGCAGATCAAGCCGATGTGCCCGGTAACCGGGTTTCGAAACCAGAAGCGTATAAAGAGTACCGGACTTGTTGTTTTAGCTAATTGAGCGAAAAAAGTACTCTTTGGGAGCATCTCGCCTTGTCGGGTGGGAAGGACAACAGATGGACAAGGTATTCGTTCGTTCGCTGAACTAAGTTACACGCGGCAGAAAAACAAGTGTGGGTGGGCCGGAAATCAATCCAGCGGGACAGATTTTTCCGCTGTTTGTCAATACCTTGCTTAGCGAATGTTAGTTAGCGGTAATTAAATTGCCAGACAATTCTGTAGGCCTTAATGAGTAGAGCGGTTTATCGGTGGGGTCCCGTATTCAGATGAGTTAATCCCTTTTTTAGTGCTGAGTCTTGAAGGTAGCCGCCGTAACAAGGGCAGCAAAGCCGTTTGTGCATAACGGTTGTAAAGATTACTTACGGCCGGTTGGTAGTTCAGGTAATTAGGTAGTTATTACTAGTATATACATTAATTGTCAGCGCAACTGAAATGAGAAACAAACTTCTATCACTTCTCCGTCTTACTTTCCTGTTTGGCTTGATTCCCCTGTCCATCTGGGGAAAAGAGGCTCCGGTCAGCCAGCCTTACACCGTGTCGAGTGGCCCGGTGCCCATCAACCAAAAGCGGTATCTGGGTGTAACCATCTTCAATTTCGAAGCCGATCCGAAAATCGACGACGAGCGCATTGCCCATTCGGCCGCTGCGGGGTGTAATGCGGTGGAAATTACGATCAACTGGGACATGGTGTATCCGACCCGCCAGAGCCCGCCCAACTGGAAGGTGGTGGATTCCCACGTGCACACGGCGCAGCGGCTGGGGCTCAAGATTGCGCTGCGCATCTTTGTGGGGCGGGAAAACACGCGCCTGGGCGGTTTCTGGACGGAAAACGAGACGATGGTAGCTGCCGACGGAACCAAGAAGACGGGCGCGGGCATCGTCCAGGTGAGTTTCGCCCACCAGCCCACCATGGACCTCACGAAGAATTTTGTTCAGGAGTGCGTCAAGCGGTATCGCTACCTCCAGCAACAGAATCAGCTGCTGTTTATATCGGTGGTTTCATCGCCCGCGCTGGAAGCCGAATATTCACCGGTTTATACCAAAGATGGCCTGAAAGGTCCCATCGGGTTTGACTACAGCAACGTCATGAAACAGGCTTTTCGGGACTGGCTGCGGGCGCGGTTTTCGCTGACGGACCTCAACAGCCGCTGGGGAACGAGCTTTGCCGACTGGAACGCCGTTGCCCCGCCAACCGGCAACACCAGCGATCCGTACAGCGTTTACACCGCCAGCAACCGGGGAAAAGACTGGTATATTTTCCGGCACCGGCTGCTCGAAACGTTTCTGAACGACATCACCCAGACCATCCGGTCGGTGGATGGCGCCATCCGGGTCGTGAATCAGCACGGGGCGGTTTGGGACCGGCTGAGTGGGCTGCGGGGTACGGCCGGGTTCAAAAGCCTGAACCAGCACGCCGATGGCCTTAAATTCAACGATGGGCCGGACTACAACCACCGGTTTTCGATGGATGTGGTACGCGGCAACCTCAAGCCGGGGGCATTCCTGATCAACGCGGTAGACGGGATGTTCCATCAATCCGTATCGATCGACGCTTATTTTGCGCAGGTCCAGGAATGTTTCGAACACGGTGCTTCGATGCTTACGCTGGCCAACTTCGGCGGTAGTGATGCCCGTCCGGCGCTGACGGCTTTGGTCAGAAAGGTGCTCGACGCTGGCTTGCTCTCCAGGCCGGTGACGCAGGTGCAGACGGGCGGAACCATCAGCTACAAACTCTCGGAAATTCTGCGGGATTTCTACGGCCCCGTCAGCAACCGCTGGACGGAGCAGTACAATAAATCGGGCAAAAAGCCGGTGAACGTCCACCTGATTGAAGATCTGCTCGACGAAGAAAGAGACCCCTCGCAGCCCGCCGAAAACCAGCCCCCGACCGTCATTCAACCGTTTCCCGATATAAACATCGCGGTCGGCAAACCGTTTAGCCTGGCCTTGGGCAAGCAACACTTCCGGGATTCGGACGGAACCATTGCCCGGCTGGAAGTAACCGGCCTGAAGGGCGGACTTACCTACAACGCCACAACCAACCGCATTACGGGAACCCCACCGGCCGAGGTGCACATGGTTGTAGTGGCGACGGCGACGGACGACGACGGTGCTTCGGTCACGGATAAATTCGCCATCCGGGTGAAGGCAGGCGCCCAACCCCAGCCCGGCCCCGAAGAACCGGAGCCCGGACCCGTTGGGGTAACCGGTAATTTTGAGGGCTTTCTGGATAAAGTGGAGTGCGGCACCATCCGGGGGTGGGTCTGGGACCGGGATAAACCCAACACGCCCCTCTCCGTAGCGTTTTATGCCGACGGGAAGCAAATCGGGACAACCAAAGCCGATATCAACCGGCCCGATCTGGTGGCGGCCGGGAAAGGAAACGGCAGCCATGCCTACAGTTTTGTGACTCCGGCAAGCCTGAAAGACAACAAGCCCCACCAGATCAGCGCCAAGGTGCTGAACAGCAGCTACACGCTCAAATACGCGCCCAAGATGCTGACCTGTCCGTCCCCTGCCCGGCGGGCGACCGAGTCAACCGAGCCGGAACCCCGGCTGAACGTGACGGTTTTGGGCAACCCGGTTGATGATCAGGTGCAGGTGGGGGTGCAGGGGGCCGAAGGCAAAGCCGTGCGGTTCCAGCTAACCGACATCCGCGGCCGGGTGATTCATACCCGCCTGGTTGAAGCCGCCCGGTCAATCGAGCATCAGCAGTTCAGCGTCGCCAGCGAAACGGCGGGCCTGCTGCTTCTACGGGTGTTGAGCGGCAAACAGGCCGTAACGGTCAACGTGCTGAAAAAGTAATCGATCTCTTGATTCCTGAAAAATAACCCGGGCTGAACGTCCGGGTTATTTTTTGCTTTCTGGGTTTTGAATGAAGGTTTGCCAATCGATTTAAATCAACTTTTCGGTTGCATCGCTTGCTGCGTTTCCAGGCACATTCCCTACTTTTGCGTGCCCGACGCCGTTCGGTGGGGCCTTTCCTTCATCGACTTCTTATGCATAATGACCGGCCTGCGCTGTTAAGGACGGTTTTTTTGTATCAACCTTACTAGTCCTCATTACCATTTCTATCTTGTTTGTATGACTCACTTATCGCAGCAGCTGGAAAGCTTGTTTCCGGCCGAAGATCAGATTCCGGAAGAATTTCGGATCATGCCCCTGCATCAGCGGGACTACCTGGTCGATGGCGAAATCCGTTCCTGGGACGGTCCAACGCAGGAAGTACTTTCACCGGTTTATACGCGGACTGCCGAAGGGCTGGTCCGGAAGGTGATCGGCAGTTACCCGCTTCCGGCGGGCGACCAGGAAGCCCTTGATGCCCTGGAGGCCGCCGTGCGGGCCTATGACAACGGGCGGGGCGAATGGCCGACCATGTCGGTGACCGACCGCATCCGGTGCATGGAACGCTTCGTCAGCAAGATGGTCGAGCAGAAAAAAGAAGTTGTCAACCTGCTCATGTGGGAAATCGGCAAAACGCTGGGCGACTCAATCAAGGAATTCGACCGCACCGTGCAGTACATTTCCGACACCATCGACGCGTTCAAGGACATCGACCGGGCCGGTTCCCGGTTCCGCATTGAAGAAGGCATCATCGGGCAGATCCGGCGTTCTCCGCTGGGCGTTGTGCTGTGCATGGGGCCGTTCAATTACCCGCTCAATGAAACCTACACGACCCTAATCCCGGCCATTCTGATGGGAAACACGGTCTTGTTTAAACCGCCCAAACACGGCACGCTGCTGCACCACCCGCTGCTCGAAGCCTTCCGGACCTCGTTTCCGAAGGGCGTTGTCAATACCGTCTACGGGCGGGGCGCCACCGTGGTGCCGACCCTGATGAAGTCCGGAAAAATCAACGTGCTGGCCCTGATCGGTTCCAGCCGGGTGGCCGATAGCTTGAAGAAAATGCACCCCAAAAGCAACCGGCTGCGGGCCGTGTTGAGCCTGGATGCCAAAAACGCGGCCGTTATCCTGCCCGATGCCGACATTGAACTGACGGTGAAAGAGTGTATGCTGGGCACCATGTCGTTCAACGGGCAGCGGTGTACGGCCCTGAAAATCTTGTGGGTGCATCGGTCGCTGGCGGACGCCTTTCTGCACCGGTTTGGGGAAGAACTGAATAAACTGAAACCCGGAATGCCGTGGGATAAAGGGGCTCAGGTGACGCCGTTGCCCGAACCCGGCAAACCGGCGTACCTCGACGAGTGCCTGCGCGACGCGGCCGAGCAGGGCGCCCGTGTGCTGAACGAAGGGGGCGGCACCACCGTCGAATCGTTCGTGTTTCCGGCGCTGGTTTATCCCGTCAAGGAAGGCATGAAGCTGTACCGCGAAGAGCAGTTTGGCCCAGTGGTGCCGGTAGTACCGTTCGACGATATTGAAGAACCCATTCAGTACATCATCAATGCGGATCACGGCCAGCAGGTCAGCATTTTCGGAACGGAAACCGCGCAGATTGCCACGCTGGTCGATCAGCTGGTTAATCAGGTGAGCCGGGTCAACATCAACGCCCAATGCCAGCGCGGACCGGACACCTTTCCGTTTACGGGCCGGAAAGACTCGGCGGAAGGTACGCTGTCCGTTGAAGACGCCCTGCGGTCGTTTTCGATCCGGACGGTGGTGGCCACCAAGGATACGGACCCGAACAAAACGATCCTGAACACCATTGTGGAGCAACATCAGTCGGAGTTCTTATCGACTCATTTTGTGTTCTGAGGTAAAGCCGCCGAGTGCTCCCCCGAACCTGCTCATCCGTTGTCTGGCAATCCGCTCAGGCCGACGACGGGAGAGCGGGTTCATTTTGTTTTGGATAGTTTTAACCTAGTTTTAATGCAATTCTAATCATGTTTTCCGCCGATTGTCTGAATCCTTAGGTAGTTTTAACGTGTTAATTGCTGTGAATTTTAGTTATAAACCACACTGATTATTCATATGGCTATAGAACTATTACCAATCGATCGCGTTTCCAAAAACGATAAGTCGCTGTTTCAGGAGGAGTACTTCAAAAAGCATAAACCCGCCGTCATCAAGGATTTCTGCCACGACTGGCCCGCTTACCAAAACTGGTCTTTTGACAAACTAAAAGAACGGGCCGGGCACTTAACCGTGGACCTATACAACAACAAGCCCGCCGACCCCGACAAAAGCACCATGTTTGTGGACGAGCGCATGAATTTTGGGGAATACCTCGACAAGATTGCTTCCAACGAAGAGGTTCAGCTGCGGATTTTTCTCTTCAATATTTTCAAACACATTCCGTCGCTCAAGAAAGACATTCTGAAGCCCAATCTGGTCAACGGCTTTGCCATGAGCCTGCCGTTTATGTTCTACGGCGGGGCGGGTTCCATTGTACACATGCACTACGACATCGACATGTCGCACGTTTTTCTGACGCAGTTTGTGGGCCGCAAGCGCGTGGTGCTGTTTGCGCCCGAGTACACGCCGTTGCTGTACCGTTTGCCCTTTTCGGTCATTACGTACACGAACGTCAACAACCCCGATTACGAAAAATACCCCGGTCTGCAGCATGTCAAAGGCTACGAATGTACGCTGGATTACGGCGAAACGATTTATATTCCCGCCGGATACTGGCACTACATTGAGTACATCGACGGCGGGTACGCGCTGGCGCTCCGGGTGCTCAACGAGTCGTGGCTGAAACGGATTCGGGGGGCCTGGAACCTGCTCGGCGAGATGCGGATCGACAATTTCATGAAGAAATACTTCACCAAACCGTGGTTTGAATACAAAAACCGCAAGGCATTCGAAAACGCGAACGAAGCCATCAAACAGTTCAGCCGGCCGGAGGAACTAGTGCTGTAAAAGTTGCGCTGACTGATCCGCAACTATTTCATGGTATTCTGAGCGTCCACCGGGTGCATCCAGAATGCCTTTTTTTATGGCTTATTGCCTAAATAATCCTCTTTTTGTTATAGTATTTCAGAAAATCACCTACCTTCGGGCTGACAATACTCTACTCTACTGTACTTATCATAAAAGAGCTTATCCTATTCCACTCATGAAACGCTGGATGCTGCTGGCCGGGCTGCTGCTGACACACGGAATCACGTACGCCCAAACTCCTTTTTCTCACGGCCGTCTGCGGGTTTCCGACAACAAACGGTATCTGGTGCACCAGGACGGTACGCCTTTTTTCTGGCTGGGCGACACGGCCTGGGAGCTTTTCCACCGGCTGAATCGCGAGGACGCCGACCGCTACCTGAAACGCCGGGCCGAGCAGGGCTTTACGGTGGTGCAGGCCGTGGCCCTGGCCGAAATTGACGGCTTGAATGATCCCAATTCGTTAGGTGAGAGACCGTTGCAGAACAACGATCCGACGAAGCCCAACGAAGCCTACTTCAAACACGTCGATTACATCATCGGGAAAGCCGCCGAAAACGGTATTGTGGTGGCCCTGCTGCCGACCTGGGGCGACAAACTCAATAAATCGACCTGGGGCAAAGGGCCGGAGATTTTCAATACCGCCAACGCCCGGGTGTTTGGCCGCTGGCTGGGCAATCGCTACAAAAACCGCGACAACATCGTCTGGGTGATGGGCGGGGACCGTACTCCGCGCGACAATTCCGAAGACGTCGCCGTTTGGCGGGCCATGGCCGAGGGCGTGGCCGATGGGGTGGGCGGGCACGACATGGCCCTGATGAGTTTTCACCCGCAACCCAACGCGCTGGAAATGGGCGGTTCCTCGCACTGGTTTCACAACGACAACTGGCTGGACTTCAACATGCTGCAAAACGGGCACTGCCGCGACACACCCACGCACGACAAAATCGCCTTCGTCTACAACCGGACCCCGGCCAAACCCGTGATCGACGCCGAACCGATTTACGAAGACCATCCGGTTTGTTTCAGCGTGCAGGATCTGGGCACGTCCAACGCCTACGATGTGCGGAAATACGCCTACCTGGATTTGTTTGCCGGAGCGCACGGCCACACCTACGGCTGCCACGACATCTGGCAGATGTATTCGCCGGGCAGGGAACCCGTCAATGGGCCGCACTTTCCTTGGTACGACGCCCTGAACCTGCCAGCGGCCAACCAGATGCAGTTTGTCCGGCGCCTGATGGAGTCGCGGCCGCTGCTGGACCGGGTGCCCGATCAGTCGCTGATTGCCGAAAACAATTACGTTCCGGCCGAGCGGATTCAGGCCACGCGCGGCAAGGATTACGCCTTTGTCTATACGGCCGCCGGAAAGCCGTTTACGCTGCAACTGGGCAAGATTTCCGGGAAAGAAGTGAAAGCTTATTGGTTTGATCCGCGCAAAGGGGAGGTCAAACCGGCGGGCACGTTTGCCAACCAGGGCCGCCAGTCGATGAAACCGCCCACGACGGGTTATGGTCAGGACTGGGTGCTGATCGTGGACGATGCCGCCAAAAATTTCGCGATGCCCGTAGCCGCGCGGTAATTTTCACCCTAAAAAAGCCGCCCCACGATCTGTGGGGCGGCTTTTTTAGGGTGAAACCGGTTTGCAATCAATACGGAATAACCCTGGAGCTGAAATAAGTCAGGGTCCGGCGGGCAAACGGGAAGAGGACAATCAGCATCATGACGGCCAGAAGAAGCGCGGCAATCAGGGCGTAATAATCCATGAAGTACTGCAATTGCGCCTGGAGATCAACGGCTTTCCCCAGCAGTTTGGAGGCTGCTTGTCCGGCCTGATCCGGGGCCAGACCGCCGTTCAAAAGCTGTTGCCGGTACAGGCCCAGGCGCTCGGCGGTGTAGGGGTTCAGTTGGGTAACCGATTCCTGCAACTGGTGGTAATGCCGACTTTTGCCCAACAATTGAAAGAAGTTGATCAGCGCCATGCTCAGGGTGAAACCCAGAAACCGGAAAACCACACCCACCGCCGTTGCGGACGGGCCAACGGCCGCCGGAACCGCCGAAACCGTAAAGCTCACCACCGGCACCATCAGCGCGCCTACGCCCAACCCCTGAATGAACAGCGGTAAAACATAGGTCGACGCATCGGCCCGGGCTGCAAACAGAGAATACATCATGCCGTGGAAAAACGCCAGCAATCCGAACCCCGTCAGCCACATCAGCCGCCGGTTTTTGTTGAGCAGCAACAGCCGGGCCGTTACCGTCATGCTGAGAATTACGCCCACCAGATTGGCCAGCATCAGGTACGAAATATGCAGCGGGTCAAGGCCCAGGGCATTGGCCAGAAACGACGAAGTTTGCCCCAAAGCGCCCCGGCACACGTACAGCACCACCAGCAACAGCAGGCCAATGCGGTAGTTGCGGTACCGAAAGATCGTCAGGTTGATGTAGGGCCGTTTGAGGGCCGTTTGCCGAAGCAGAAAGCAGCCCAGAAGCAAGAACAGCGTCAGCGCACCGGCCCGGATGCGTGGATCTTCCAGCCAGTTGTATTGCTGGCCGTACACCAACAGGTAACCCGTCAGCGTCAGCACCACGGCGTAGAAAACAAAGCTGATCCCGTCAATCTGGTAGAGCGGAATCCGGCGTTTGATTCGCACGTCGTTCATGGTCACCATCAAAAGGGCCGCCCCCGGCACTTGCAGGTAAATCAGGGCTTTGTACAGCACGTTGAAATCGTACTGGGTCAGCAGCCAGGCCGCCAGCATCAGCGACAGCGGGGCCGAACACAGCAGAATCCCGTAAAAAATGGAATACCCCATCGTCCGCGCCCGGCTCGTTTCCAGCCGCGAGAACAGAAGCGTCATGCCGCTACCGGCCACCCCGCTGCTGAAAATTCCCTCCAGAAACCGCAGGCCGATAAACACCGCCGGGTGGTGGGTATTGTAAAAAACCAGGTTGCTGGCCGTGAGCAGAAACAGACCGAGCAGAAAATAATGTTTCGTCGCAAAAAAGCTTAAAAACCGTTGTTCGAGCGGAAAAAAACTGGTCAGGGCCGCGTAGTAAATCACGATGGAAAACTGCACGTCGGCGGGTTCAATGCCGTAATAGCCGGCCGCTTCGGTGACGTTTCCGGCGTAAATGCCCAGGATGAAAAGTCCCGGCAGCAGGACCAGAAAAATGGTCACCCGAACGAGCCATTCGGGGACCCAGGGTTTGAAAACGGGCCGGGCAGGGGTCATGAGTTAGGGGTTTTCTGGAGGATGACCTCCGCATTCATACCCGCCCGCAGGGGCTCCAGCTTGTCTTTGGCGTCCGTCAGCTTAATCCGTACCGGAATCCGTTGCGCAATCTTGACGAAGTTACCCGTGGCGTTGTCCGGCGGCAGCAGCGAAAACCGCGAACCCGTAGCCGCCGACAGCGACACGATATTGCCGTGGAAGGTTTCCCCCCGGAAACGCGTCGGTCTGAATCTGGACGGTCTGGCCGATGTGCATGTGCTTGATCTGGGTTTCTTTGTAATTGGCGATCACCCATTTGCCTTCCTGCGCGTCCACCAGAAACGCCAGCGTCTGGCCCGCCTGAACCAGTTGGCCCTTCTGAATGGTTTTCCGGCCCAGCTTGCCGTCGTACGGTGCCGTGATGACCGTGTAGGAAAGCTCCAGTTTGATCCGGTCCACCACGGCCTGCCGACGCTGGATTTCGGCCAGGGCCACCGCCCGCTGCGCCTTGATGTCGTCGGTTTTCGCCAGCGAAGCCTGGTACGAATTTTCCAGGGCCTGAAGGTCGGCTTTCGCCACGTCGAGGGCCGTTTTCACGTTTTCGAATTGTTGCCGGGTAACGGATTCAGTTTCCAGCAATTTCTGGTACCGTTCAAAATCCTGCTGCTGCTTCCAGAGTTTGGCCCGGGCCGCACCGATCTGCGACTGACTGACCAGCGCGTTTTTGACCGAGGTGGTGGTGTTGCTGGCCAGAACCTGAAGCTGGGCGTTGGCGTTGGCCAGTGCGGCACGGGCTTCGGCTAGTTGGATGCGGCATTCCCGGTCGTCGATCACCGCCAGCGTGTCGCCTTCCTTGACGGCTTGGTCGTCGGTGTAATACACGTCCTGAATATACCCCGTTACTTTGGAGGTAACGGGGTTGATGTATTCTTCAATCTGGGCGTCGTTGGTGGCTTCGTAATGCCAGAGTTCCCAGGCCGTGTAGCCCCCCCAGCCGAGCAGCGCCAGACCCAGCGCCCCAGCGATCCAGGCCGTTACGTTTGTAATCAGCCGATCGGTTTTTGAATGATCTTGGTGAGTCGTTTTCATGTTGTTAAAGTTTTCCCGTTGCGTTCAGGAGCTGGTAATAGTGTAACTGGCTGGTCAAACGGGCCGAAGCCAGGTCGAATTGCGCCTGGAGTTGCTGGTTGTCCGCGTCGAGCAGATCGGTCAGCAGGGCCAGTTGGTTGAAATAGCTGTTGTTGACAATCCGGTAGTTTTCGGCGGCCTGTTTGATGTTCAATTGGGCCACGTCGATGCGTTGGAGCGATTCCTGGTAGCGGGTATACGCTTCATTCACGGCCTGTTTAACCTCATCCTTCACCTCCGTCTGCGCCACCTGCTGCCGCTGCAGATCCATCCGGGCCGCCTGCTCCTTGTGTTTGTTGTGGTAGAGCGACGAAATCGGGTAGGAAATCTTCAGGCCGGCCTGCCCAAAACCGTAGAGCGACGGAGCATAGGGGTAAAACAGAATCTGCGGATACGCGTATTGGTAGCGGGCAAACAAGCCTACTTTGGGCTGCCGGTTGGCCTGCACTTCCTTGCTCTGCAGTTCGCGCCGTTGCGTTTGCTGACTGGCCAGTTTCAGCGCGTGCGATCCGTCGTAGGCGTCGGCCAGGTAATCGGTGTACGTACCGGCCAGTGGCACCGTCTGAAGCTCATCGCTCGGTCGGATGCGGGTGGTGTCGGGCAGTCCGATAAGCAGGTCCAGCTTCTGGTTGGCCAGGTTGATGTTGTTTTTAATCTCGACCTGCTTCATCTGCTGCCGGGAAAGCTGCAGTTCGGCGCGCAGCAGATCACTCCGCAGCACAACCCCGTTCTTGTGCAGTTCCCGAATCTGATCGAGCCGTTTGCGGGCTTCCTGGATGTCCTGGTGAATCAGGTCGCGGAAAATCCGGTTGCGTTGCAGGTCCAGGAAAACCGCCGTTACGCGCAGTTTGACATCCGAAGTGGCCTGCGCTTTTTGCTCCGTTACCAGGCGGTGCGCCACTTCCTCGCTTTCAATCCGGGTGCGCAGCTTGTGGCCGTTGTAAAGATTCAGGTACGCTTCGGTTTCCAATTGAAAGGAATTGTGCAGAATCGGCAGGTTGGTGGGTTCGTTGAACAGACCGTTCTCGTAGACCGGAAAGCTGCTGATGCGGGCGTATTCCGTTCCGGCGTTGATATCCGGAAGCCGTTCGGCTTTGGCGTCCCGTACCCGCTGTTCGCTGGCGGCAACGGCCAATGCTCCCTGTTGAACGGTTTTGTTGCTGGCTTCGGCCTTTTGCCAGGCTTCCGCCAGCGTCAACGGCTGCTCCTGAGCGGCCGCTGGCTGGGCGGATACGGGTTTTATAACGTTGATGATGAGCAACAACCGTAACAGGGTTGCCCGTGTACTCGCTTTCATGGTTTGCTCTCGTTTTGATAGACAAAGGTACGGAGCACGTTTGTCGGCGATTTTATCTAATTTGCCAATTATTTGTTCAATTCGGCCACATGCAGACAGATGCGTATTCGTATTTCTCGGGTTATTTTGACGCCATTGACCAGGTACCGGATGCGGTCTATGTGCTGCACGAACGGCAGGAACACCGTTTTCCGTTTCATAAACACCACAAAGGGCAGTTGACCTACATTGAAGGCGGGTTGGCCTATCTGAACACCACGGACAAGGCGTATTTTCTGCCCGCCCGGCATTACATCTGGATTCCGCCCCACCTGGAACATTACGTTCAGCATTCGGGTCCGGCGCTGATTGTCCGTAACATCTACTTTCCGGATGAAGCCGATCGGGAACATCCGTTTTTCCGTCACCTAGGCATTTATCCGGTGAGCAATCTGCTGCTGGAAATGATTGTGTTTACGCAGGGCTGGAAAGGGAACGTTCGGCCCGGGGGGACGCATTTTTAGTTTTTGCGGACGTTGAAGCACATTCTGCCGGAAATCAGCCAGCACCCCCTGCCAATTGTCCTGCCGGTGACCGACAACGAACGGTTGCTGCCTGTCATACACTACATTCACCAGCACCTGGGCGATCCACTGCAACTGCCGGAGGTGGCCGAACGGTTTGGGTTCAGCGTCCGGAGCCTGTCGCGGCTGTTCCGGAAGGCCATCAACAGTTCATTTGGGCAGTATCTGAAGCTGTGCCGCATCATCCGGGGCATGGAGGAACTGCTGCAGACGGATAAGTCGGTCAGCGAAATTGCCTACGATGCAGGGTACACCAGCCTGTCGACGTTCAGCAACACGTTTCTCAAACTGGTCAACCAGCGGCCGGGCGATTTCCGGGCCATGAAATAAACAGGACCCGAAAACCACCCGGCGACGGTATCAAGACAGTTATTCAAACTTGTTCTGGGCCACGGTACCGGGCGCTGCCGGCGCCTGATCGGGGTCTACCAGCACCTCAATGACGGCGGGCCGGTTCGACGCGAAGGCGCGGGTCAGCGTGTTGGCAAGGTCGGCCTTTTGCGTGCAGCGGTAGCCTTCCGCCCCGCAGGCTTCGGCTACTTTGGCAAAATCGATGGAGGTCAGATCCGCCCCAAAAACGGGATTGCCCAGGGCTTCCTGCTCGTAGTAGTCCATCGACAGGCTATTGTTCTTGAACACCACAATCTTCACGGGCAGGTTGTACCGAACGGCCGTTACCATTTCGCCCATCAGCATCGTAAAGCCACCGTCGCCCACCATTGCCACGCACTGCCGACCGGGATAGGCCAATTGGGCCGCCATCGCATAGGGCAGGCCCGGGGCCATCGATGCCAGGTTGCCCGAAACCGCCACTTTCTGATCCGGGCGAATCTGCCAGTGCCGGGCCGTAAAAACCGTGTGCGCACCGGTATCAATGGCAACGATGGCGTCTTCTTGCAATAATTTGCTCACCTGCGACACCAGGTATTGGGGCTTGATGAGCTTGGCATCCTCGCTTTCCACCCCGGCGATGGTTTTTCGCCAGTCGGCCATGCGCTGCTGGGCCAGTTGCAGAAAACTCCGGTCGGTTTTGGGCTGTAGTTTGGGCAAAAGGGCTTTCAAGGTAGCCTGCACATCGCCGTTGAGGCCGATTTCAACCGGGTACCGAAGGCCGATCCGCTTCGGGTCGCGGTCGATCTGCACGGCCCGGGCGCGTCCGTCTTTGGGGTAAAAATCCACGTACGGCATGTTGCTGCCCAGAATCAGGAGGGTATCACACTCCTCCATCACCTGTTTGGAGGGCAGCGTACCCAGGTGCCCGATGCCGCCGGTTGTGTAGGGCGAATCGTCGGGCAGCAGGGCTTTGCCGAGCAGAGCTTTGGTCACCGGTGCCCCGAGTTTTTCGGCCACCTGTTCCACTTCCGTGCGGGCATTAAGGGCACCGCGCCCGGCCAGAATCATTACTTTTTTGCCTGCGTTCAGCAGGGCGGCTGCCGCATCCAGTTCGTCTGTCACGGGCGTTTCGATGCGCGGCATGTAAGTCGACGACGCCCGCAGGTTTTCCCCGTCTTTGGACGCTTTGTCTTCCGATAACGGTTTTTTCTGGATATCCTTGGCAATCGCCAGGTGCGCTACGCCGGGCGTGGTCAGGGCGGTTCGGCAGGCCAGGTCCACGACGGTCTGGGCCTGCCGCGGACCGTTGATCATGACGTTGTAGACGGCAATGTCCCGGACCATCGAAACCGTGTCCACCTCCTGGATGTACTGCGTACCCAGCAGGTCGTGAAACGGAGCGCCGGTAATGGCCAGCACGGGCGTATTTTCCATGGCAGCATCCCACAAACCGTTCATCAGGTGGACGGCCCCCGGACCGGAAGTACCCAGGCAGACGCCGAGCTTGCCGGTGTATTTGGCGTAACCGGAGGCCATAAAAGCGGCTGCTTCCTCGTGCCGGACGGCAATGTATTTGATCTTGTCCTGCCGTTTGCGGAGGGCCTCCATGATGGGGTTAATGCCGTCGCCGATTAAGCCAAACACCACTTCGACCTGCCAAGCGATCAGCTTGTCGATCAGGATGTCGGCGGTGGTTTGGGCGGGGTCGGCGTTGGTAGCAACATCCGCCTGGGCGTTTTGGGAAAGCTGTTCTGTTTCCATAGAAAAAAGGGGGGGTGTGGAAAATGCGATGGCACCTGAACCGGCGGCCTTTTTCATGAAGGCTCTCCGGGAGGATCGGTTGGCGGATTCCATTGAAGAAGAGAGTAAGAGGTGATTGAAGACGTACGCATAAAGGGCAGTTCGGGCGGCAAGCCGTTGGCTGACAAGACGGTGCGATCCGCAATCCGACCGGGTGAACGTTAGCAATTGACTCCCTCCGTAAACTAGTAAACTAGCAAGACTACCCGGAGATTTTCGTTCTGTTTGCTATGAAGGTGGTAAAAGGCGATTAACCCGAAAAAAATAAGGATTTGGCCGCCTTGCCGCCGGGCGGAAAACAACCCGTTTTGAAATCGGTTCAACGGGTATGGCATCCACAAAAACAGCAATCTACACGGCTTTGGGGGCCAATCTGGCCATTGCCGTCACCAAGTTTATTGCCGCCGGGGTAACCGGGAGTTCGGCGATGGTTTCCGAAGGCATTCACTCACTGGTTGATACGCTGAACGAAGTTTTGCTGCTGCTGGGCATGAACCGGAGCCAGAAACCCGCCGACGACAAACGGCCGTTTGGCTACGGCCGGGAGCTTTACTTTTGGTCGTACGTGGTATCGGTCCTGATTTTTGCCGTCGGTGGGGGCGTTTCGTTTTACGAAGGCATCACGCATTTGCAGCATCCCAACCCCATCGAAAATCCGCACTGGAATTACATCGTGCTGGGCATCGCCATTGTGCTCGACAGCACGTCGCTGGTGACGGCCATCAAAGCGTTTAACGCCCAGCGGGGGGCGCAGGCGTTCTGGTCGGCGGTGAAAACCAGTAAAAACCCCGCTACGTTTGTCGTGCTGTTTGAGGATGCGTCGGACGTTATCGGGTTGATTCTGGCGTTTCTGGGGGTATTTCTGGGACATCAGCTCGATAACCCGTACCTCGATGGGACGGCTTCGATCCTGATCGGCGTCCTGCTGACGGCGGTTTCCATCCTGCTGGCCCGCGAAAGCCGGAGCTTGCTGATGGGCGAGGGGGCAGATCCGGCGATTGTGCAGAAAACCGTGGCCCTGACGAATGCTGACTCTGACGTTGTGCAGTCGTTGCAGGCGCTGACGTTTCAGATGGGGCCGGAGCAGATTGTGCTCATTCAGCGGGTTGTTTTTCAACCGGAACTGACTACCGAAGCGATTACGAAGGCCATTTCCCGACTCCGGCACACGCTTCAGGCCGCCGAACCCACCATCCGGCAGGTATTCATTGAACCCGCCGACGGACCCCATCGGGCGTGAAAAAGTCCCTCAACCTGGCATTGCACCCGGATTGAGGGACTAAGACTACGTTGCGAATTGGTTTACTGCTTGACTACCTTAAGCGTAACGTACCGCGTACCGCTCACGGCCTGAAGCAGGAGCAGTCCTGCGGGCCGATTACCGAGCGGTAGGGTCTGCCGTTCAACGGTTCGGGGCTGATCTACCCGCCGTTCGCTGATCATCCGGCCCGTGGCGTCGGTAAGTTGCAGCCGCAGCGGCTGACCAGCCGCTCCGCGCACTTCCACTTCCACGGCATCGCCGGTGGTAGGGTTACCCAGCACCACCAGCTCCAGTTGGGCGCTGCGTTCGGCCGACAACCGGCCCGAGGAGGGGCTACAAGTCAGGGCTTTTCCCGACCATTTCAGGACGTAGCTCGAACCGGTCACCCGGGCGCTGATCTGGCGGGTTTTGTTGTCTTTCAGGACGGCGGGAACTTCAAAACTGTACGCGTGGGCTCCGTTGCCTTTGCCGGCTTGCTTCAGGTCGTCGCGGTAGATGTTGGCCACCGTGCTGCCCCAAACCGTGTTGCCGGTGTAAAACTCAATACTGACCGGGGCATTGGGCTTGTTGCGGTCCCAGGCCCAGCCGCGGATGGTGCCGCATTCGACTTTATCCAGATAACCGTCGAAATTACCCGTAACCGGCGTGGTAGCGGGGGCGTTTATCGTCAGGCCGACGCTCACGGACGTGGTTGCATTCTGGTTGTCCGTGGCCGTGTAGGTCAGCCAGAAGCTGCCGGACTGCCCGGGCGTACCGCTGAGCTGACGGGTGGTTGGGTTAAAACTCAGACCACCGGGCAGACCGCTTACGCTGTAAGCCAGCGGGCCTCCTTCCGGGTCGGTGAAAGCGGGCAATAGTGCGGAGAACGTGGCTCCCTGTTGGGAGGTGAAGGTATTGATTGTCGGCGCTACCGGCGGCTGGTTGGCGGGGGGCGTGGTAGGTGCTTGGCACACAAGAGCTTTGGGCGAACCTTTCAGCAGGAAGCTGCCCCCGGCGACGCGGGCCGAAAGCGGATGAGAGCGGCCGTCTTTCATCCAGTCGGGAATTGGGAAGGTAAAAGCATGTTTGCCATTGCCTTTTCCGGCGTTGAGCAAATCCTGGCGGAACCCATCGGCCAGGATCGTAGCGATAACGGCCGAGCCGTCCAGAATTTCGACGGCGACGGGCGTATTGACTTTGTCGCGGTTCCAGACCCAGCCGCGGAACGTCTCGCAGTCGGCTCCGTAGAGGTGTCCGTCGTAGTTGCCCGCTGCGGGAGCCGCGGCCACGGTGACGGTAAAGCGGGCCGGGGCGCTGGTGCAGCCGCCCGAGGTGCAGGTGGCGGAGTAGACCACGTTGCCGGGTGTTGAGGTACCAACCGGAATGGTAGCACCACTGCCCAGGGTGGTGTTGGTCGCCGACCAGTTGATGGTACCGCCTTCGCAACCCGAAACGGTTAGAGAAACCGAAGCTGTGTTTAGCGCAATGGGCTGGATGATGCCGGACTTCAAGGAGAGTGTCGGGGCCGGGATGGCGTTGCTGCCGGGCTCTTGATTGCAGAAGGCGGTGAAGTTGCCGCCATTGGGCAGACCGGGGTTGCCATAAAACTCAACATCTTTACCACATAAAGCTCTTAAAGATTCTGGGAAGCAACCGCTTAAATGGTTGTTTTGCAGCCACATATATTTTATGTTAGAAAGTCCCCCTAGAGTATTTGGAATAGGACCAGTAAATTTATTGGCATTTAACATTAAACCCTGAAGCTTGGTTAGTTTACTCAGGAAAGAAGGAACTTCTCCACTTAATTGATTAGAACGTAAATTAAGGAACTCTAGCTTAGTCAAGTTTGCGATACTAGCTGGAATATCACCACTTAATCGATTGTCTCCTATCATAAGAGTCCTCAAATTAATTAAATTTCCTAGGGTAGCTGGGATTTGGCCACTGAGCTGATTAGCAGCAAGTTGAAGGAATTCTAGTTTAAGTAATTTTCCTAACCCACTGGGTATTGCACCGCTCAAGTTGTTTACGGATAAAGATAAACCTTCCAGATTAATAAGATTGCTTAAACTATTAGGGATTGATCCATTCAGCGAGTTATAAGTCAAGTCTATATACCATATATTAGTTAGATTGCCCAAACTACTAGGGATTTCGCCTGTTAGTTGATTGTTGCTTAAGGTTAGAAATCGAAGATTGGTTAAATTATCTAAATGACTGGGAATACTTCCGCTTAGCCTATTGTCATTCAACGAAATATATTCTAATTTAGTTAGGCGCTCTAAACCGATTGGAATGGGACCAATCAAGGTGTTATTCCCCAAGTTCAAACCTTTTAATTTAGCTAAGTTGCCTAAACTTTCAGGAACGATCCCACTTAAGTTATTCTGGTTTAAAGAAAGGTTTTCAAGATTAATTAAGTTTCCCAAACTGTAAGGAATCGATCCAGTTAACTTATTATTTGATAATGAAATGTTCTTCAAGTTGGACATATTACCAAGTGAACTTGGGATCGATCCAGTTAGCTTGTTGTTATATAATTGTAAGTCTGTTATAGTAGTTATCTTACTTAAACTTTCGGGAATCGGCCCGGTTAATTCGTTATTATATAATGAGAGGGAGGTTATTTTAGGAAACTCTCCAAATGTATTGGGGATCGGTCCAGTTAATTGGTTATCATTCAAAAGGAGCGTATAAAGACCTTCTAGATTTCCTAGACTACTTGGTATTTCACCCGTCAATTTATTGTTGTTTAACGTTAGTTGGAAGAGGTTCGTCAGATTTCCTAGGCTACTAGGAATATTCCCATTTAACTCGTTGTTATTTAATGTAAGGTTACTCATCCCAGTTAGTTTACCCAGGCTTTCGGGGATTGAACCTGAAAGTCTATTTTGTTCGAGGTGAATGGATGTCAGGCTGGAAAGGTCACCTATGTTACTAGGAATTTCGCCACTCAACTGATTGATAGCTAAATTAAGGCTTTCGAGCTTTTGCATATTCAGGACACTCAAGGGGATAGAGCCGGTTAAGTGATTTTCACGTAGAAGCAGCATTTTTAGATTAACCAAATTACCTATACTGCTAGGGATGGACCCACTAAATTGATTCTTCAGGAGGAAAAGCCCTTCTAATTTGGTTAACTTTCCTATTTCTTCCGGGATCGTTCCGCTAATATCATTATTACGAAGTTCGATGTGCTTTAGGTAGGTTAGATTTCCGATACTCTTGGGTAGCGAACCGGTTACGTTATTGTACATCATACTCAATTCTGTCACCCGGCCATCTGTGCAGCCAACCCCGTACCAGCCGCACGGATTGTTGTCCTTTAGCCAGCCCGTGGAATTGATCCAGCCAGAACCATTGGTTGAATTGTAAAAATCAGCCAGTGCGGCATAATCAGGGTGCTGATCGCCATTTGATGCCGAAGCCAGCAACGGTGGTAACAGGCAAAAGCTGATGAGCAGGCAGGCCAAGCGGGCACTGAACGTATTGCCATTCAGGTTCTTTAAGAATGTTTGCCAACTGGAAAAAGAGGTGGCAGCGTTCTGCCGGGGAGAAAAACGGGTGTAGAAATGGAACATAAGCAGGTTAAACAAGTAACGGTCGGAGCTATACGGTAAAGTTTACGTTTACACAAAAGTACCAACACCTGCTTTGTTGTTAAGTAATATTACTTATTAAACTCTGATAATTTATTAATTGGTAGGTACTTGTCCAGGTCTTACTAGTCAACAGACTGGTTGTCAGATTGGCTAGCTGTTCTGTGGTCGGGCGTTGCGCCACTCGTCGGAATCTTCCGCTTTTTGTCCGGCAAACTGGATGATGAGTCTGTTAACCCGGTCGTGGGCTTCGTGCTGCACCCAGTGGGTGGCTTCTTCGATGTAAACCAGTTTCCCCCGGTCGCACTGTTCAACGCTGGGCTGGGCCAGTTCCCGGATCAGAGCCTGGTCGCGGGTCCCCCAGATCAGCAGCAGCGGCACCCTGACGCGCGGATTGTCGGGCAGCCGCGGCCCCTGCTGCACCAACGCCCGGTACCAGTTGATCATGGTCTGGATGGCCGGCTGGCCAGTCGGACCGGGTTGCGCCCAGGCTTGCCGGTATTGAACCAGATCGGCCGCCGAAAACGTGCCGGGGCGACTCGTTCCGCGGAGCACCCGGGTTGCGCCCCACCAGTTGCCGAGCCGGACCAGCCATTCGGGCAGAACCGGTAGCTGGAAAAAGCCGACGTACCAGCTTCGGAGCAATTGCTGGGGATGCTCCCGCATCACCCGGGGCATCACGGCCAGATGCGGCATGTTCAGGCACACGACCCGGTGAAGCCGTTCGGGATGGTTGATGGCGAGCCACCAGGCCACCCCGCCCCCCCAATCGTGCCCGACCACCGTAGCCCGTTCTACCCCGGCGGCATCCATTAGACCCAGGATGTCAGCCCCGAGCTTGTCCAGGGTGTAGTCCTTGACCGCCACGGGTTTGTCGCTCAGGTTATAACCGCGCTGATCGGGTGCCCAGACCCGAAAACCGGCTGCGGCCAGGGCGTCGATCTGATGCCGCCATCCGTACCAGAATTCCGGAAAACCGTGCAGTAAAATCACCAGCGGTCCGTCGGCGGGGCCAGCTTCCACGACATGCAGCCGGATCTGGTTGGTGGAGATATAGCGTGATTGCATAAACTCCTAACGGGCGGTTTACGGCACGGGTTTGTGAACCTGATTGTATGGTCCGGCTTCCACCAACGCGATTCGACTAAAATTTTGCAAAATCGGCTTCAAAAAAGCATCTTGAGGGCTGTAAAGTGGACGGAATTAAATCTTGACAACAAATGAATGAACGGCAACTAATAAAACACATGCAACAGCAATACAGCTGGTTGAACGTGACGCTGGAGCAGGCTAAATGGCTTCACCGATTTGAACAGGACAAAAATTTACCGTCGAATTCTCATTTCTTCTCAGAATGGGAAGAATGGGACTTTGAAAGAGCTACGTTCCAAGCTATTTTAACGGGTGAACAATTTGAAAAATACGAGGAAAGGCAGAAGGAAGTAATCCGCAACGCCCAAATTAACCGGGTCGAGGAAGACAAAACCAAGCTGGAGGAGATAGCGTACCACCAGACCCTTTTAGAATTTTACGATCAGATTCTGCCTGAATTTTTCAAGAATCCAAGGATGATGAATCCGCTTTTCTTCGAAGACACCAAAATCGAATTCCTGAAAGCGGAATACAAACGGTTTTTAGCCGAAAGAAAGAAAGGGCTGTTGGTTCATCATTTCCGATTTTACCGGACATTGATGCCCAATACCTTGAAACTCTCTTTGTTGCATCACAAGCTCAATCATGTCTGGCCTAATTATTCGTTATTTAAACTCGGCATGGACGAACCCACTAAAGCAATTGCAACGTACCTGGAAGAAAAACATTCGTATGTTCTAGAGGATATCTATGAGTTTGTAACTCAACGAATGGATAAACTGAATGCGCTGAATGCAGAGAATTTTGCAAAATTTGAAAAGACATTCCATGGACCCATCGCCAAGGCTGGTCCTGAAACGCCCGAGGAGTTGCAGAAAAATCAGTTGATGAGCGTGTTACTGCTGGACAAGGATCAATACGGTTGGCAGGATTAACCGCCCCGTACGTCGTTCCGGAAATCAGGACGTTTAAGCCGGTTTCCCGGCCGTTTGTAAAATCGAACGTCGGCGGGTTCGGTTTTTTTATGTAGAATTAAACCGCTAAACATCAAAATCCTTACGGTAACGGTTCCGCAACCCGTTGCCCACCGACATTATGGGACTTTTTGACTTTATCCGCAACGAATTTATCGAGGTCATCGACTGGGTCGATACGTCCAACGATACGGTTATCTGGAAATTTCCGGACAACGGCAATAACATTAAGTACGGGGCCCAGCTGACCGTGCGCGAATCGCAGGTGGCGGTGTTTATCAACGAGGGCCGCATTGCCGACGTCTACCAGCCCGGCCGCTACGAACTGACCACCCAGAACATGCCGATCATGACCACGCTGCGGTCGTGGAAAATGAGTTTTGAGTCGCCGTTCAAAGTGGATATTTACTTTGTCTCGACCAAGCAGTTTACCAACCTCAAGTGGGGCACGCAAAACCCGTTCATCGTCCGCGATCCCGAACTCAAGCAGGTGCGCGTGCGGGCGTTTGGCGTGTTTGCCATGCGGGTGACCGACGCCGGGAGGTTCATCAAGGAGTTTGCCGGAACGACGCCCATTGTCCGGATTGGCGACGTGGAAGACCAACTGCGGTCGGCCATTGTCACCAACTTTACGGACACCATCGGCGAAGCCGGAATCTCGGTGTACGACCTTTCGCGCAACTACAAGGAAATCGGTGACAAACTGTTGCCGCTGCTTCAGACGGATTTTACGGGGTACGGCCTGGAACTGACCAGGTTTTACGTCGAAAACACCAGCCTGCCGCCCGAAGTGGAAGCTTTCCTGGACAAAACCACCCAGATGAACATGGTGGGCGATATGGCCCGGTTTCAGCAGTTTCAGGCCGGAATTGCGCTGGAGGATGCCGCCGAAAACGGGGGTGCCGCCGGGTCGGCCGTGCTGCTGGGCGGTTTGGGTAATTTCATGCAGAACACCAATGCCGCCAACGCCCCGCAACCGGCGGCTCCGAAAGAAGACAAAGCCGAGGTGATGAACCTGCTCAAGCAACTGGGCGAACTGAAAGCCGCCGGCATTCTGACCGAGGAGGAATTTGCCGCCAAAAAAGCCGAATTATTAGCCAGATTATAACAAAGGACCGAAGAACGGGCGGGTAGGAGAAGGGGAGCAACCGCCCGCTTCTTCCCACTTTCTCTTCTTTTTTTATCCTTCCAATGCAATCACCCTCCGAACTTTCCGACCTGGTCCGGGCTCCGTGCAAAACCTGCGGGGCGCAATTGAAATTTTCGGCCGAAAAACAGCAACTAAGCTGCGATTACTGCGGCAATACCGAAGCAATTCCGTTCACCAGAACCAACTTGCACGAAAATCCGCTCGCGTTTCGGGTGGAAGATCGGCAGCTGCCCAACGCACCGACGGAAGAAAAACGCCTGTTTACCTGCCAGAACTGCGGGGCCAAAACCACCGTCAACTACGACGCCCCGACGATTACCTGCGCCTTCTGCGGTTCGAAAAACGTCAACCCCGATGCCCAGAAAACCCGTCTGATCGAGCCGGCGGGCGTTCTGCCGTTCCGTCTTTCGAAGGAGCAGACGATGCAACGGTTCAAAAGCTGGGTGGGCGATAGCTGGCTGGCCCCGTCGGATCTGTCCGCCGGAGCGATGCTCGACAACCTGCACGGTATTTACATTCCGTTCTGGACCTTCGACGCGCAGGCGTATTCGCAGTATTCGGGCGAAGCCGGTTTTTACTACTACGTTCCGGTGCAGGTGCGCGATGCCAACGGCCGGGTTGTTACCCAGCAGCAGCAGCGGGTCCGGTGGGAATACCGCAGCGGCTCCCACCAGGCGTTTTACGACGATATGCTCGAGATGGCGTCCCGGAAATTGTCGCAGCAGGAGAGTCAGGTGCAGGAAGCCAGCCGGTATGATCTGCAGGAACTGGTCGATTATGACCCCCGCATCCTGCTGGGCTGGGAAGCCGAAGTGTACAGCATCGACCTGGAGGAAAGCGCCCGGAAAGCTGAAGAAGACATCCGGGAGCGGGAAGCCAACGCCTGTGCCTCGCAGATGGGCGGTGATACCCAGCGGAATCTAAACGTCGAAACCACCCTGAGCCGCCAGACGTTCAAGCACATTTTACTGCCCCTCTGGATCTGCATGTACCACTACAACGGCAAGCCATACCGGTTTCTGGTCAATGGGCAAACCGGCCAGATTGCGGGCGAACGGCCCACTTCGGCCTGGAAAATTGCCCTGCTGGTCGTTGGGTTTCTGTTGCTGGTGTTGTTTTTCTACTGGCTGGGAAAACGGTGAAACAAGGGCTTGTTCAGCGTGAAGCCAAACCGGAAATGCTTCTTTTGCCGGACTGGCAAACGAATGAATGGGCCTTTTTTCATGTCTGTGATTTTAATCTGGCTGCGCAATTATTCTTTCTAAAAGTGTGAATCTTCTGGACCGGTTGCTGTAATTTTACGTCTTCGGAAAAGGCGGTATAGGCTTCTTTAAGCGTTAACGGCTTGCTGATCAATTCATTGCACGCACAGTAAAGGTCATCATCAATTGCTTGAATCACTTCATCTTGTAAAAACCTTTGGCGACGTCACGGCCGTCCGGGATGTTTCGTTGGGTATCAAACCGGGTGAAGTCGTGGGCCTGATCGGGGCCAGCGGTTCGGGCAAAAGTACCCTGCTGAATTTGCTGGCGGGGCTGCTCGATGTGACCAGTGGCACGGTGAAGCTCAACAACGAGCGCGTGAAGGGTCCGGCGGAGCAGCTGGTGCCGGGGCATCCGCACATCAAACTGGTCCACCAGGAATACCAGCTGATGCCCAATGTTTCCCTCCGCGAAAATATTGCCTACGCCCTGCGGTTCTACGAAAAACGGTATCAGGAGTACCGCGTTGAGCAACTGGTGCAGCTCTGTCGGCTGGAAGCGATTCAGCACCGTCTGCCGCGTCAGGCGTCCGGGGGCGAGAAACAGCGGACGGCCATTGCCCGCGCCATCGCCGAAAAACCCGCCGTCCTGCTGCTCGACGAACCGTTTAGCCACCTCGACCTGCCCAACCGGGAACTGATCCGCGGAATGTTGCTGGATCTGGTGCGCAACGAAAAAACCGCCTGCCTGTTCGTTACCCACGATTCAACGGACGCCCTCTCCATCTCCAGCCGCATCGGTATTCTGCAGGACGGCCAACTGGTGCAGATGGGAGTGCCGATGGAAATTTACCGCCGGCCCTACAACGCCTACACCGCCCAGATGACCGGTCCTGTCAACCTGATCCGGGCCAAATACCTACCCCTGATGGGCATCATTCACGCCTACCCGCCCAATGCGCTGGCCTGCGTGCGCCCTGAGCAAATCCGCCTGACCGACCGCGGGCGGTTCGGCGGAACGGTCCGGAACGTTTTCTTCAAAGGCGCTTTCATGGAAGTTGAAGTGGAAATCAACCGGTTTGTCAACCTCATCTTTTTGGCTTCATCCACCGAAAAAATCAAGGTGGGGCAGCTGGTCGGTTTGGAACTGTCGCCCGAATCCGTCCACTGGATGCGCGGTTCGGCCTAATCGTCCGATTTTTTCTCGTTGGAAATAACCGTCTGCGGATTGCCCCGGTACGAAACGTCGGCTCCCCCGCGGGTGTTTTTGTCCAGCCGTTTGGTAACCGTTACCGATGCGTCACTGGCCCCGGAAGCCCGGATGATGGCTTCTTCAGCCGTCAGGTCGTAGGCAGAAAGGTCGGAAGCACCCGAGATTTCCACGTCCAGGTGTTGCACGCGCCCCCGCAGTTTCGTATCCGATGCGCCGGATGCTTTGACCCGGATGCGGTTGGCCGTGATGTCTTTCATCGACAGGTCTGCCGCCCCGGAAAGGGTAATATCCAGCTCGTTGCTGTCAAACGAGTCGTTAACGTCACCGTCCGACGCGCCGGAAAGGGTGATGCCCCGCAGGGCCGGCATGGTAATCAGGAGCCGGGGCGACCGGCGGTTTTTGCCCGGAAGCCAGGAACCGGCGGGGCGGTTGAAACGGGCCACCAGCACACCGTTTTCACTTTTCACCGACAGGTACTCGGTTTCGCCGGGCGACAGATCGGCCACGATATCGAAGCTGCCCCGGCGCACTTCCACATCAATGGCGTTGGCGACGTCGATGCGGTCAAAAGACTTGATGTTGAATTGTTTGGTGATCGACTGGGCTTCCGAAAAACCCGTTACCAGTGAAGCAATCAACAGGGATAAATACAATCGTTTGGTTTGCATGACTAGGTGTCAAATTAGCATTTTAGCATTTGTCTTATCAAGATGCATCCTGCCGCCGGAAAGTTGCACCGGAATCAGTGACTTTTTTGCCAGGGCACCGAGCCGCTCCGGCGAATGTGGTCCATCAGCAGGCGGGTGAGCTCGGCAGCCTTTGCTTTTTCCCGGCTGGCCAGGTCGGTCGTTTCCTTCGGATCGTCTTTCAGGTTGTAGAGTTCGTAGGGGGAGAAGGGATTGGGTTGCAGCAGTTTCCAGTCGCCCTGCCGCACGGCCTGCGTAGTGAGTCCTTTGAAGGCATCGGTGCCTTCGCGCCGGATGAAAAAGAGCGGTCGCTGGCGAATCGTTTCCAGCGTCAAACCGTCTGGTTGCTTGCTGGTTAACAGCGGTAGCATTGATCTTCCGTCGAGCGGGGCGGTGGCTTTCCGACCGGTCAGTTCCAGAAAGGTCGGCAGCCAGTCAATCAGTTGCAACCGCTCGTCCGACGTCCGGCCCGGCTGGATATGACCCGCCCAGGCCACCCCCGCCGGAATGCGGATGCCGCCCTCGTACATCGTTCCCTTGAACGCCCGGACGGGGCCGTTGTTGGCCCTGCCCGGTCCCCAGCCGCCGTTGTCGCTCGTAAAGACGATCAGCGTGTTCTGGAGCTGGCCATTGGCTTTCAGTGTTGCCAGCAGCCGGCCAATGTTGGCGTCCATGTGCTCGATCAGGGCCACGAGTTTGGCCCGGGTGGGATCGATGCCGGGTTCACGTTTCTGGACGCGTTCGAGCCACTCGGCAGGGGGCTGCAATGGGTTGTGGGGGGCGGTGTAGGGCAGATACAGAAAAAACGGTTTGGAACGGCCCCGGCGGGAATTGACGTACCGAATTGCTCCATCCGTAAACACGTCCGTCGCGTGGCCGGGCGGGTTGATCACCTGCCGGTTGTGGCGCATAAAGTTATGCTTATTCCGAAGCTTGGTGTAATAATCATCCATCATGTCGCCCAGAAAACCGTCGAACTCCTGAAAGCCGTGTTCGTTGGGCGTGTTGGGCGATTCCAGCCCCAGATGCCATTTGCCGACCAAGGCCGTGTGGTACCCCGCTTTCTGCAGGTAATCGGGCAGCAGCGGGCCCGTTGCCAGGTAGCCCCAGCTATCGGTGGAATCGTCGCGTATCACCCCCGGAACCCCCATCCGCTCGGGCCAGCGCCCCGACAGCAGCGACGCCCGGCTGGGTGAGCAAACGGGGCTGTTGGCGTAAAAACTCGTAAACCGCAGACCCGCCCGCATCAGGCTGTCGATGTGGGGCGTTTTCAGGTCCGTCGCACCGTAACAGGACAGATCACCCCACCCCAAATCGTCGGCGATGATGAAAACGATGTTGGGTTTGGGGCCGGGAGCCGAGGGCTGGGGCGGAGTTGACGACAGGCCAACGATCGCCAGCAGCAGGACGGTCCAGCGGACGGCCAACCGACGGTATTTCATAAAGGCTGCGGAAAGCCGGAAGAATAGGTAAAGCATCGCCCGCAAATTCCGTAACTTTGCGCCATGAATCAAGTTCTGGAACAACAAACTGACACCGTACAACGGCTTCCGGTCATGGAATCGTTCTATACGCTGCAAGGCGAAGGGGCGCATACCGGGAAAGCTGCGTACTTTATCCGACTCGGCGGCTGCGATGTGGGTTGTCACTGGTGCGACGTGAAAGAGTCCTGGGATGTGAACGCCCATCCGAAATACCCCATCGTTGATATTGTCGAGGGAGCCCTGCAACATCCGGGCCGCATGGCAGTTATTACGGGGGGCGAGCCCCTGATGCACAACCTGACCGGGTTGACGCTGGCTTTAAAAAAAGCCGGTTTTCAAACCAATATCGAGACGTCGGGCGTTTATCCCGTGAGTGGCGTGTGGGACTGGATTTGTTTTTCCCCCAAAAAATTCAAGCAGCCGCATCCGGGCATATTTGAACAGGCCAACGAGTTGAAAGTGATTATTTACAACAGAAGCGATTTTGCCTTTGCGGAATCCTTTGTACCGCTGCTGCAACCGAATTGCAAACTGTTTTTACAACCCGAGTGGAGTCGTTCAAATGAAATGCTGCCTCTTATCGTTGAGTATGTAAAACAGCATCCGCAATGGCAAGTTTCGTTGCAAACACACAAATACATGGATATTCCGTAGGGAAGGGGCCGGGCCGGGGTTCGAAGAGAAAAGGAACGGGTAAACTGGGCACGTGTCTGTTTATTCTTTCCGCTATCTTGTGCTCACCGCCGTTTTCCCATCCCTCTTTTGCCCAGAGCAAAAAAGCCGCTGAGCTTTATAAAAAAGCCGTTGATGCCGTTGCCCAGCGGCAAATGCCCGAGGCCCTGGAGTTGTTCCATCAGGCCGTCGAACGCGATACTGGCTACACGGAAGCGTATCTGAAACTGGGGCAGGTCTACGAGTTCATGCGCCAGCCCGAGCAGGCTTTTCAGGTATATCTGCGGGCCATCCGGCAGCAGCCCGACAAACCCGGCACGGGGCTGGCCTACCAGTTCGTCAGCGCTTATCAGCTCAAGAAGGGGAACTACCAGGCCGCCATCCCGCATATTCAGCAATTCCAGAAGCTGTTTCCGCCCAATTCGTTGCAGTGGAAAAAAGTGGACCGTCTGCTGCAAACCGCCCGCTTTGGCGCCCAAGCCGTGATCAACCCGCTGGCGGTGAAGCCCCAGCCGCTGTCGGCCACGGTGCAGGCGTTTCCCTCGCAGTATTTTCCGGTACTGACGGCCGATGAGCAAACGCTGGTGTACACGGTATTGAAACCGGAAGGCGACGAAGATCTGATGGTTGCAACCCAGAAAGGCGAAACCTGGGGGCCGCCCGAATCCATTTCACCCCACATCAATACGCCCAATAACGAAGGGACGCCCTCGCTTTCGGCCGATGGCCGGACGCTGGTGTTTACGGCCTGCCAGGGACGAACGGGTTACGGAAGCTGTGATCTGTACATCAGCCGCAAAACCGGTACGACCTGGTCGGAACCCCAGAACCTGGGGCCGTCGGTAAACACCCGGGGCTGGGAGTCGCAGCCCGCCCTGTCGGCGGATGGCCGGCGGTTGTACTTCGTCTCCGACCGCAAGGGGGGCGTTGGTCGGCGCGACATCTGGTGCAGCGAACTCGGCGACGATGGCGAGTGGCGAGCTCCTTACAACCTCAAAAGCATCAACACACCGTTCGACGAAGCCTCGCCGTTTATTCACGCCAACGGCCTGAGCCTGTTTTTTGCGTCGGAGGGGCACATGGGCCTGGGCGGGTACGACCTGTTTGTAGCCGACAGCACGGCGTCCGGCTGGTCGAATCCGCAAAACCTGGGGTATCCGATCAACACCGCCGACGATCAGGCCGCCCTGTTTGTGTCGGCCAACGGGGCGCACGCCTATTACTCGCAGGAGCAGTCTTCCGGAGATGGCAAACAGCGCTCTAAACTCTATATGTTTGATTTGCCGGAGCCGTTGCGGCAGAAGGTCCGGCCGGTGAGCTACCTGAAAGGGCTGGTGGCCGACGCCCGCACCAAAAAGCCGCTTAACGCGACCATCGAACTCATTGATCTGGCGACCAATCAGCTGGTAACCCGCGTGCAGTCAGATCCGCAGACGGGCCAGTACACGGCCGTTTTGCCCACGGGCGGGGAGTACGCGCTATACGTTGTGGGACCGGGTTACCTGTTTAAAAGCCTGTCGTTTGATTTTACCCAGAAGCGCGAAGGTGAGGGCCTGACGCTGAGCGTGCCCCTGGAACCGATCAAACCGGCGGATGGTAGCGCTCCGGCCAAAGAAACCCTGAACAACATCTTCTTTGAAACGGGCCGGTACGATCTGGCCGAGAAATCGCGGACGGAACTGGACCGGCTGGTGAAATTTCTGGACGTGAATCAAACCGTGAACATTGAGGTTTCCGGCCATACCGACAACCAGGGGGGGACGGCCAACAACCTGGAACTATCGAAGAAACGGGCGCAGTCGGTTGTGGCGTACCTGACCAAGGCGGGCATTGCGCCAACCCGTATCAAATCAGCCGGTTACGGCGAAACCCGTCCGGTAGCGCCCAATACGACCGATGAAAACCGGAAACTGAACCGGCGGATCGAGTGGCGAATTCTCTAAAAGGAGAGAAGGAAGCGGAGTTAAAAGGAATCCATCAAGTGACTTTTGTACGGATAAATGTTCATTTTTCATTGTTCAGTGACCAATAACCGTTAACTTGGTTTCGCCGGGAATTTTTTGCACCTTTGCGCTTGTTTTTTCAGTGTCTGGCCCGGTTTTTCAGTGATAGCCGACCCGATAAAACACTCAATTCTTCGTCAGCCAATGACCACCGAACACGTCAATTGCCTTATTATTGGTTCCGGCCCGGCCGGATATACTGCCGCTATTTATGCCTCCCGCGCGGGCATGAAACCCGTTTTATACCAGGGAATGCAACCGGGCGGCCAATTAACCATCACCAACGAAGTGGATAACTTCCCGGGTTATCCCGAGGGGGTCAACGGTCCCCAACTCATGATGGACCTCGAGCAGCAGGCCCGCCGGTTTGGAACCGACATCCGCTACGGGGTAGTAACGGCCGTTGATTTTTCCGGCCCGATCCACAAAGCCGTGGTCGATGATCAGCAGGAAGTCAGTGCCAACGTCGTCATTATTTCGACCGGTGCCTCGGCTAAGTGGCTGGGTCTGCCGTCGGAAATGCGCCTGAACGGTCTGGGGGTTTCAGCCTGCGCTGTGTGCGACGGCTTTTTCTTCCGGGGTAAGGATGTGGTTATCGTTGGAGCCGGGGATACGGCGGCTGAGGAAGCCAGTTATTTGGCGAATCTGTGCCGGAAAGTTTACATGATCGTTCGCCGGGGCGAAATGCGCGCATCGAAGTTTATGCAGAATCGGGTGAAATCACTGCCCAACATCGAGATTCTGTGGAACACCGAAACGCAGGAAGTGCTCGGAGAAGATGGCGTGACCGGGGCGCTGGTTAAAAACACGGTAACGGGTGAAGAACGGGTACTGGATATTACGGGCTTCTTTGTTGCAATTGGTCACCAACCGAATACCGCTATTTTCAAAAACTACCTTGAATTAGACGAAACGGGTTACATCATCACCGAAAAAGGCAGCACCCGCACCAGCGTGCCGGGCGTTTTTGCCTGCGGAGATGCCCAGGACAATATTTACCGCCAGGCGATTACGGCCGCCGGCACGGGTTGTATGGCCGCCCTGGATGCCGAACGGTATCTGGCCATGAAAGAAGTTGAAATGCACGCGGAAGCGTAAACGAAATTTAATAACCACCACAAAAGGGAGTTAAGGATTAAGAGTTAAGAGTGATGAGTTACCGGGCGTCAGCCAACTCATCACTCTTAACTCTTAACTCCTCATTCTTTTTGGCAAACTTTACCCCCAAGGATGAGAAAACTGGCAGTCTGGTGGCTGTTCGCCAGCGTTTGCTGTCTGGCAAGCGTAACGACCGTGGAGGCTCAGGAACGAGGAAAATTCAAGAAGAACCTGAGTATCAAGCCCAAGAAATCGGAAACCCAAAACCCGAATTCCTCCGCGCAACAGCCGACCCAAGAACCGGAAGAGGAGTTTGAACAGGAGACATCCAATCTGCGCTTTAACAATCAGTTTGAACCCAAAAAAGAAGTAAACCCCGTCGTGGCCGAAGATACGTCCACGATTGACGAAGGCGAACCGGCGGTGGTGGAATACATCGATTCGGTCCAGGTGGGCGACGATTGGGTGAAAATTGCCGATTATTACGCCATCTGGGACCCCCACAACGTCGACCCCTACGGCATTGACCCCCTCCAGTTTGACGAGGTTATTGACCTTAAGTTATACGATCCGACGCAGAACCGGTTTTGGTCGGCCCCGACCGTCGACGGCCGAGTCACTTCCATCTTCGGTCCGCGCTGGGGACGCTGGCACAAAGGAATGGACCTTGATCTGGAGACCGGCGACCCGGTTTACGCGGCTTTCGACGGCATTGTGCGGATTGTCGGCTGGGACGGCAACGGGTTTGGGCGGTATCTGCTGGTGCGGCATTACAACGGCCTGGAAACCATCTACGGCCACTTGTCAAAAACGCTCGTTGAGTCCGGCCAGTTGGTTAAAGCCGGCGATCAGATTGGGCTCGGAGGAAACACCGGACGCAGCTTCGGTTCGCACCTGCACTTCGAAACCCGGTACGAAGGCAACCCTTTTAGCCCGACTCACCTCTATAATTTTCCGACCAACTCGCTGATTTCCGATCACTTTATTCTGACGGCTTCCGTCTGGGATTACCTGCGGGGAAAAAACGTCAGCATGGCCGGGTTTAAGCCCCGCTATAAGCGCACGGTATTACACCGCGTTCGTTCTGGCGAAACGCTCACCAGCATTGCCCGGCGGTACGGTCTGTCGGCGTCGACGCTGGCCCGAAAAAACCACATGTCTACCCGTTCCCGGATTCGGCCGGGGCAGAAATTGCGGGTTCATTAACGCGTACCGGAAGCCGGAGTGCGCGACTTTACCCCGACTTATTGCTGATTTTTCAAACGAATGAAACTCGATTTACTCGTTATAGCGGTTCACCCCGACGACGCCGAACTGGGCAGCGCGGGCACCATTCTTTCCCTGGTTGCTCAAGGTAAAAAAGTCGGGATCGTTGACCTGACCCGCGGAGAACTCGGCACGCGGGGCACGCCCGAGATCCGGTTGCAGGAAGCCGCAGCCGCAGCCAAGATTCTGGGCTTATCGGCCCGCGAAAACATGAATTTTCGGGACGGTTTTTTTCGCAATGACGAAGAACACCAACTGGCGCTGATGGCTGCCATCCGGAAATACCAGCCTGAGATCGTTATTGCCAACGCCATCACCGACCGCCACCCCGACCACGGCCGGGCGTCGAGTCTGATCGGGGATGCCTGTTTTTATTCGGGTTTGCGGCAGATCAAAACCGTAGATAACCTGGGCGCTGACGCCACCGGCGAAGCCCAGGAAGCCTGGCGTCCGAAGGTGGTTTATCACCTCATTCAGGACCGCTACATCAAGCCGGACTTTATCGTCGACATCTCCGACTTTTACGAGAAAAAGCAGGAGTCATTGCTGGCGTACAAGAGCCAGTTTTACGATCCGAACAGCAACGAGCCCATGAGCTATATTGCCAGCAAGGAGTTTATGGAATTCCTGCGGGCCCGCGCCGAGGAATTTGGGCACGTCATCGGCGTCAAGTACGGCGAGGGCTTCACGGTTGACCGCACAATTGGGGTGAAAAACATTTTCGACCTGATCTAGCCGGGTTGAAGTAAGTTAGTGTCTGCTGCTAGCCAATTAAAACGCCAATCAGAAAAAGGACACCGACTCCCAAGAGCCCGCCAATCCACACCCATGTAACTGGAACAGCCTTCCGTTCCTGGAAATTTAGGGTGGCTTTAACAAACAGTAAGCCGGGAAAACCGAAGATCACCCAAACCGCGGCCAGATTGAACCAGCCCGTCGCCGACATATTTCCTAATCCTTGATTGGAATGGCCTACCAATCCTGACAGAATCAGCAATTTTACCACAAGTTCGGCGGCCGGATAAATAAGCTGGGCACTGGCCGATCCGCTCAAACCGCCCAGGATCATCCATCGCGGAATTTTTTCACCCCACGGCTGGATGCTGGCCAGGGCAATAAAAACCGTCAGGAGTCGCAGAACGCAGGCTCCCAAAATAATCCAGGCAGTTTGGTCGATAGCCTCTCCGTTTATCAGATGGCCGGAAATCCACATTCCCATAACCACCGCTACGAATAATCCGACAAAGCCGGTGATCACGTAAACCGGCCATCGTATGATGGGGCTTTGAATAACGGTGTTGTGAGGCATGGATGAACGGTTTCTTGGTGGTAAACGTGCGTTTAAGTAACGGCTTATTCATCACTTTGCCAACGTAACTCCGTTTATCCAGCGATCTTACTGCCAGCCGCCCCCCAGCGCCCGGTACACGCCGACCATCGCGCTCAGCCGTTGCTGGCGTACCTCGGCCAGCGTCAGTTCCGCCTGAAGAACGTTGCTCTGGGCGGTGATGACTTCCAGGTAATTCGCCAGGCCACTGGCAAACAGCAACCGGGCGTTGGCAATCGCCTTCTGCAAGGTCGCTACCCGCGCAGCCGCCACCTGTTCCTGTTCCTTCAGCTTCTCAACCTGCACAAGCGCGTCGGCCACTTCCCGAACACCGTTGGTGATGGCCTGCCGGAACTGGATAACGGCCTGATCGTGCTGAATCCGGGCCACTTCGACCTGCGTCTTGAGTTGACGACGCTGAAAAACCGGTTGCGTCAATCCGCCCGCGACGCTGTAAAACAACGAAGCCGGAAACATAAACCAGTTGCTGGCCTGATAAGCATTGAAACCACCACTGGCCGAAATCACCAAAGCCGGATACAGGCTGGCTTCGGCGACCCCAAGCCGGGCGTTGGCCGCCACCAGGTTCAGTTCGCTGACGCGCACATCCGGCCGGTTGGCCAGCAACTGCACCGGGACGCCCACCGCCAGCGTGTCGGCTACCGGAATCGCTGCCAGGCGGCTCGAGCGCGAAATAGCGCCCGGCATATCTCCCAGCAATTGCCGCAATCCGTTTTCTTCAATGACGATGGCCTGTTCCAGCCGCGCGCGGAGCAGGGCCGCCGTCTGCTGTTGCCCCCGGGCCTGATCAACGGCCAGTTCGGTGACGTCGCCACTTTGTTTTTGTAACCCAATCAGGCGGACAATGGAATCACTCAGCGCCAGATTGCGCTGGGCAATGGCCAGCTGGGCGTCCAGAAACAGCAGGTTGAAATAGCCGTTGGCAACGTTGGCAACCAGGGCGGTGCGGACGGCTTTGGCCGCTTCAAACGTTTGGAGGTAAGCCGCCTGCGTCGCTTCGTTCTGCCGCCGGATCCTGCCCCAGACATCCAGTTCCCAGGAGAGTCCCAGGTTGGCCGAGTAATCTTCCAGGTGCCGACTGCCGATAAAGTTCTCCAGGCTCAACCCGTTCAGGCTGTTTTTAGACGGGGTAATCGTCGACGCCGTAACCTGGGCGTTGACCGACGGCAGCAGGGCGTAGCGGGTCTGGCGGAGGTAGGCGCTGTTTTCTTCAATCCGCTTGACGGCAATTTGCAGGTCGAAATTGTTGGTTAACGCCGTGCTGATGAGTTGCTGGAGTTCGGGCGTTTGGAAAAAAGTGCGCCAGGGAATCCGGGCAACGGAGTTGGTATCCGTTGCAGGCGCTGAGCGAAACTGATCCGGCACTGCCAGTGCGGGGCGCTGGTAATTGCGCCCCACCTTGCAGGCGGAAAGGGAGAGGACGAGGAAGACAACGCCCAGCCAGGTTTGCCCACTCGGAATTCGTATAACTTGCATGACGTCAGGATTCAATTAGTGATTGGTATACAGTTCTTCGCCCGCCGTCTCGGCCTGCGGAACCGGTTTGCGGCCACTGATTTTCTCGTGTAAGCGCTGAAAGATGACGTACAGGACCGGCACCAGGAAGATGCCCAGCGCCACGCCCGTCAGCATTCCCCCGGCGGTGCCGATGCTGATCGAGTGGTTGCCTTTGGCCGACGAACCCGTAGCGCCCATCAGCGGGATAAGACCCACAATGAAGGCAAACGAGGTCATCAGAATGGGGCGCAACCGCAACTGGGAAGCTTCCAGCGCCGAAGCCACCAGCGACATCCCGGCCCGACGGCGTTGAACCGCGTATTCGACAATCAGAATGGCGTTTTTCGCCAGCAAACCGATGAGCATGATCAAACCGACCTGCACGTAGATGTTGTTGTCGATGCCCACCAGCTTGATGCCCCAGAACACGCCCAGCACGCCCGTCGGAACCGACAGGACAACGGCCAGCGGCAGGAAGTAACTTTCGTATTGGGCAGCCAGCAGGAAGTAAATAAACACCAGACTAAGCCCGAAAATAAGCCCGGACTGGCTACCCGCCGAAATTTCCTCCCGGGTCATGCCCGTCCATTCGTAGGTGAAGCCGGTGGGCAGGTGTTTCTGCGCCACGGCTTCCACGGCTTTGATGGCGTCGCCGGAACTGTAGCCCCGCCCGGCCTGGCCGTTGATGATCACGGCGTTGAACAGGTTGTTGCGCGTGACGGCTTCGGGACCGTAGACGCGTTTGAGCGACGCCACGGTGGTAATAGGCACCATCTGACCGGTCGTGTTTTTGACGTAAATGCCGTTGAGCGACGCCGGATCGGCGCGGTACGGGCTGTCGGCCTGGGCAATCACGCGGTAAAATTTACCGAACCGGTTGAAGTCGGAAGCAAACGTGCTGCCGTAATACACCTGCATGGTTTGCAGAATATCGCTGGTCGACAGGCCAAGTTGCTTGGCTTTTTTGGTGTCAATTTCCAGCGAAAACTGGGGGGTGCTGGTATCAAAGGTCGTGAAAGCCGCCCCGATTTCGGGCCGCTTACCCAGTTCTTCGACAAACCTGGTGGCCGTGGCGCTGAGCTTGTCCAGCGGGCCGCCGGTCCGGTCCTGCAACACCATCTCGAAACCGTCGACGTTGCCGAAACCCGGGACCGTGGGCAGCGTAAAGACATCAATCCGGCCCTCGTCAAACCGTCCCAGCTGGCGGTTAACGGTATCGACAATCTGGGTCAGGTCCTGAATGGTGCCCCGTTCGGCGTAGGGTTTCATGTTAATGAATCCGGCTGCGTAGGACGGACTGGCCGAGTTGGAAATGATGTTGAAGCCGTTGATGGCAAAATGGCTTTTGATCGCCGGAATCCGGTGCAGGGCCGCGTCCACTTTGGCCGTTACTTTCTGGGTCCGCTGCAGGGATGCGCCCGCCGGAAGTTTGAGCGAATAGGCAATAAAGCCCTGGTCTTCGGACGGGATGAAGCCGGTTGGGGTGGTACGGATCAGCCAGACCGTGACGGCAATAACGAGCGCCAGTCCGCTGATACCGACCCATTTGTGCCGGATCAGCATTCGGATCGCGCCCACATACCGGCGCGTTGCGGCCGTGAAACCCGCGTTGAAGGCCGTGAAAAAACGGTTCAGAAAGCCCTTTTTACCGGAGACCGATTCGTGGTCTGCGTGTTTGTTGGTTAGCAGCAGGGCGCACAGGGCCGGGCTCAGCGTCAGGGCATTGACCGCCGAAATCAGAATGGCGATGGCCATTGTGAAGGCAAACTGCTGGTAGAAAACCCCGGCCGGGCCGTCCATAAAACCGACGGGCACAAACACGGCGGCCATGATGAGGGTGATGGACACGATGGCCCCCGAAATTTCCTGCATCGAGCGCAGGGTGGCTGTCCGGGCCGAAAGCCGTCCATCCTGTTCCATGCGGGTGTGCACGGCTTCCACGACCAGAATGGCGTCATCGACTACAATCCCGATGGCCAGCACCAGCGCAAACAGCGTCAGCAGGTTGATCGTGAAACCGAACAGCTGCATAAAGAAGAACGTACCGACGATGGCAACCGGCACGGCAATGGCCGGAATCAGGGTCGAGCGGAAATCCTGCAAAAACAGGTACACGACGATAAACACCAGAATAAACGCTTCAATCAGCGTGTGCGTCACCTGGTCGATGGATTCGTCGAGGTAGGTTTTGGTGCTGTATTCGATGGAATAATGAACCCCTTTCGGAAACGCTTTGGCGGCTTTTTCCATGATGCCCAGCATGGCAATCTGAATGTCGTTGGCGTTGGAGCCCGCGGCCTGGTAAATGGCGATGCCGATGCCCGGTTTACCGTTAATCTTGGAATCTCCGCTGTAGGTAAACGAACCAAATTCCAGCCGCGCGACATCTTTCAGGAGAATGGTGGAACCGTCGGCGTTGGCTTTCAGAACGATCTCGTCAAACTCCTCCGGTTTGCTGAATTTCCCTTTGTACTTGATGACGTATTCGAAGGCTTCCTGGCTGCTTTCGCCAATCCGACCGGGGGCGGCTTCCAGGTTTTGCTCCCGAATCGCATTCAAGACTTCCTGCGCCGACAAGCCGTAGGCCACCAGCCGGTCGGGTTTGAGCCAGATGCGCATGGCGTAATCTTTCACGCCGAACACCATCACCTGGCCCACGCCGTTGACCCGCTGCAATTCCGGGATGAGGTTAATCTTGGCGTAGTTTTGCAGAAACGTTTCGTCGTAAATGGCGGCATCGCTGGTCAGATCAAAGATCATGATCATGCTGTTCTGCTGCTTCTGGGTGGCAATACCGGCCTGCACCACTTCGGTGGGCAACAGGCTCGTGGCCTTGGCAACGCGGTTCTGCACGTTCACGGCGGCCAGGTCGGGGTTGGTGCCCAGTTTGAAAAATACGTTGACGGCCACCGAACCGTCGTTACCCGCCGACGAGGTCATGTACGTCATGTTTTCCACCCCGTTGATGGATTCTTCCAGGGGCGTTGCCACTGAGCGGGCCACCACTTCGGCGTTGGCGCCGGGGTAGGAGGCCGTAACCTGCACACTCGGCGGGGCAATGTCGGGAAACTGCGTGACGGGCATGGTCAGCAGGGAGATGACGCCCAGAATGACCAAAAGAATCGAGATGACCGTTGCCAGCACCGGTCGTTCAATAAATATCTTTAACATGGCGAAAAAAATGGGGGAGGAAAGCCGGGTACAAAAACTTCGGGTTCGAAGGGTTTATTACAGGGCTTTCGTCAGTTCATTGGTTGTTGTTTCTTGTTTCGGAACAATGGAGTCGCCATCCTGGAGCCGGTCCAGACCGTCGCGCACGATGCGCTCACCGGGCCGGACGCCCTCGCGGATCAGGTAGAAATTGCCGCTTTTGCCCAGCAGTTGAATCGGTCGGCTCTGCACTTTATTGCTGTCGGCCAGGGCAAACACGAAGATTTTATCCTGCCGCTCAAACGTCGCTTCCTGCGGAATGGCCACCGCCGACTCGTGCACCTGCGGAATCCGGATGCGGCCCGTAATGCCCGACCTCAGCAGACCGAGCTGGTTTGGGAAAACCGCCCGGAAACTGATGGAGCCCATGGCCTTGTCGAACTGCCCGGAAACCAGTTCAATCCGGCCTTTCTGGCGGTACGGCTGATTATCGGCCAGCAGGAGTTCCACCGGCGGAAGTTGCCGGATTTTATCGGTCAGGCTGCGGCCCGCCGACTGCTGGGTGAATTGCAGAAAATCCACCTCGCTCATCGAAAAGTAGGCAAACACAGCGCCAACGTCCGAGAGCGTCGTCAGCGGCTGGGGCTCGGCCCGGCCCACCAGGCTACCCGGTTTGTAGGGCAGCCGGCCAATGTAACCGTTGACCGGCGCTTTGATAACCGTGCGGCTCAGGTTGGTTTTGGCCGTGCTGACCATCGCCCGCGCCTGCCCGACGGCGGCTTTGGCGGCTGCCTGAACCGATTGGGCCGTCTTGAGCTGCACCTCCGAAACAACCTGGTTTTCGACCAGCGGGGCCAACCGGGCCACTTCCAGGGCGGCTTTGTCCTGGTTGGCGATGGCCATCATCAGGTTGGCTTCGGCGTTGCTGAGTTGCTCCCGGTAACTGCGCTCGTCGATGCGAAACAAGGGTTGGCCTTTGCGCACGGCCGCTCCTTCGTCCACGTAAATCTGCTCCAGGTAACCTTCCACCTGCGGGCGAATTTCGAGATTTACTTTGCCTTCGAGCGTGGCCGGAAATTCCTGATAGGTGGTCAGGGTCGCCGTTTTTACCTGCACCACGGGCAGCGTCGGCACCTCCGCCGTGGTGGTTGTTTGGTCCGCAGACGAGCCACAACCCGTTAACCATAAAACCGTTGAGAGGAGTAAAGAACTATTCACCCAAAACCGTTGACGATGGCCTGGTTTTAGGGAAACTGCTTGGAAGAGGTGAGAAAATACGTTAAAATGGTGTGAAAAATAACCGGATAACATCGTTTGCATGACCTTGCCAAAGGGTAATTGGTTGCCTTTAGCCGCGCAAAAGTGCAGGGAATGGGCGGCCCCGCCAAGTATAGATGATGTACAATGGCTAAAGCAGGACGAATGCAATTGGTCATCTATTGTTGTCGGTTCGGAATTGCCCCCGTTATTTTGTTTATCGACTGATCCATTATGCTACAACGAATTCAGACGTACCTTCGTCAGCGCTGGTTTCAGGAGGCTCTGTTGTTTCTGGGCTTTTTTACGCTCAACTCACTGACTTCCTGGGAACTGATTAACTCCCGTTCGATTCTGGGCCGGGAGCTTCTGTACTTCTGCCTGCTGTATGGTCACGCCCAGTTTCAACGGTTTTTTCTCTTACCCAAAGTGCTCGACAGCCAGCAGGCCCGGCGGTACGGTTTGCTGTCGGTTGGCACCCTGTTGCTTTTTTCGGTGGTGCTGATGTACGTCAACGACTGGCTTTGTACGGAAGCGCTGACGCCGAATTTCACACCCGGTCTTATCTACCTGTATACGGTGGGCAGTGCCACGGTGAGCTTGCTCTTGTTCAATGTGCCTTTGCTGGTCAACCGGTTTTACCAGCAACGCCGGCAGCAGGAAGAATATAAAATGTGTATGCAGGAAATGGAGCTGAGCGTTTTGCGGTCGCAACTGAATCCGCATTTTCTGTTCAATACGCTCAATAACCTGTACGGGGTCAGCCTGCACGAACCCGCCCGCACGCCCGATATGATCATGCAGTTGTCTCAGTTGCTGCGCTACCAGCTCAACAGTACGCGCCGGACCTGGGTGCCGCTCACCGACGAACTGGAATTCCTGACGAGTTACATCGCCCTGGAAACCGAGCGGGTCGGCAGCCGTTGCCGGGTAGATTTCAGCGGACCGACTGACCAGGAAACCACGGGGTACGTCGTGGCGCCGATGGTGTTGATGCCCTTCGTTGAAAACGCGTTCAAGCACGGTACGGCCGGAATTAAAGCCTGCGAGGTGAGGGTGGACGTCCGCATCGAAGCAGCCAATTTGCACCTGCACGTGGTCAATACCGTTCCGGCCCGGGCCAAAGCGTCCGTTTCGACGGGCGTTGGGCTGGAAAACACGCGTCAGCGGCTGGAAATGCTCTATGCCGGCACCCATCAATTAACGATTGAGCCCTCCGCTGAGCAGTATACCGTTGATTTGATACTCCCTTTGCAGCGCCATTCCATCAGCTATTCCCTGACGGCCGAACTGGCTGCCGTGTAAGCAAACCATTCCCTTGTATGGCTGAACCCATCCGCTGCCTGATTGTAGACGACGAACTAGCCGCCCACTACGTACTGGAAAACTACATTGGCCGCGTCGACCGGCTGGTGCTGGCCGGGCAGTGTTACAATGCGCTGGATGCCATCAACTTTCTGCACCGCGAGCCCGTCGACCTCCTGTTTCTGGACATCAACATGCCCGAACTGAGCGGTCTGGAACTGCTCGGCGCGCTGAGTCATATTCCGAAAACCATTCTGACAACGGCTTACACGGAGTTTGCGCTCCAGAGTTACGACTACGGCGTGACGGATTACCTGGTCAAACCCATTCAGTTTCCCCGGTTTCTGAAAGCCGTTGATAAGGTGCTGAACCTGGCGGCACCGGCCGGGGGCTTGGCTTCCGCTCCGACGGCAGGCCCCAAACCCCCATCCGATTCGATCGTGGTGAAGGTGGATGCCGAGTGGGTGCGCGTGCGGTTCGACGAACTGCTGTACGCCCAGAGTTGGGGCAATTACGTCAAGCTGTTTCTGCCGGGCCGGATGCTGCTGACCCCGCTGACCACCTCCGAGCTGGAAAGTCGCCTGCCCGCCGATCAGTTTATCCGCATCCACAAATCCTACATCATCGCGCTCAACAAAATCGAACGGCTGAGCGGCAACACGCTCTACATCGGCGAAACCGAACTGCCGGTGGGCATCACCTTCCGGCGCGAGCTGACCGAGCGGCTGCATCACTCCTGATTTATCCTTCGCTAAGGCGAAAGCCGTTCGATGACCCAGGCATCGTTTTCCTGGCGGTACAGCACCCGGTCGTGGAGTCGGCTGGGGCGCCCCTGCCAGAACTCGACGCGGTCGGGCATGAGCCGGTAGCCACCCCAGTGCGGTGGGCGCGGAACGGGTTGGTTCGCAAACTGCTGTTCGAGTTCGCGCTGCCGTTGTTCGAGGTCCGCCCGGCTTTCAACTACCGAGCTTTGGTGCGACACCCAGGCGCCAATCTGGCTGCCCCGCGGACGGCTTTGGAAATAAGCGTCGGATTCTTCAGGGCTCACTTTTTCGATGGTGCCTTCAACGCGAATCTGCCGTTCCAGTTCCGGATAAAAAAAGGTTAATGAGGCAACGGGGTGAGCCGCCAGTTCGCCCCCTTTTCGGCTTTGGTAGTTGGTGAAAAAAGTAAAACCGTCTTCATCAACGCCTTTTACCAGCACAATCCGTCCGGAAGGGCGGCCATCCGACCCCACCGTTGCCAGGTGCATGGCGTTGGGTTCCAGCACGCCCGCACTCAGTGCTTCCGAAAACCAGCGCTGAAATTGAGCGAATGGACTAATTAAAACATCCGATGGGTCTAAACCGTTAAGGGTGTACTCTTTTCGTAGTTCGGCCAGTGGTGACAGCATAAGTGGATGGTTTCGAACTGTTGGGGAAATTAGCAAGGGGATAATAATCCGCTTTTTTTCGTATTTTTGCAAAAGTAACGATTCCCAAAAATCGTATGGCTAGCGAAGAGCAAGAAATAACTGAACGTAAGGACCAGAATCCGACACCTTCTCCGGAAGTAAAACCGGATACTGAGCCGACTGATGCGGTTGACTCAACCGAAGAAACGACAGGTCAGGCTGAAGAAGAACCCACCGTCCAACCGGCTGAAGCCGTTGAAGCGGCTGCTGAACCGGAGCAGACGGATGAACCGGCCGGTACGGTAAATGCCGAACCGGAACCGGGTGGAACGGCAACCGGGGAGGAACCCACCAAAACCGTTGATACGGAACCGTCGGCGGAGGCCGAAGCGACGTCCGATCAATCGTCGTCGGAGGAAGAAACCACGCAGGAACCCTCGGCCCGGATGGAGACGGCTCCGTCGGAACCGGGTGCCGAACCCGCACCTGAACCATCGGTTGACCTGGAAATGCATCAGGATCCATCGGATGCAGCCGAGGCTGAGCTGGATGAAACAGCCCCGTCGGTGGATTATAGTCAGTATACCAAAGCCGAAATGGTTGGTGTGCTCGAAAAACAGCTGGCTTCGCTCAAAAGCGAGACGGTTTCCCCCGGAGATTATCGCCGGGCCGACGAGGTGCTGAAGGAAATCCGTCCGTTATTCGACCAGTCGAAAGCCGCCGACCGAACGACCGCCCTGCAACGCTACGTTCAGGAAACAGGTTCAGACGAAGGTTTTGACTACCGGCAGGATGACGTAGTGGGTCGGTTCGAGAGTCTGTATAAGCAGATTAAGGACCAGAAAAATCAGTACTTCCAGCAACTGGAGAAAGCCAAAGACAACAATTTTAATATTAAAACCGACCTGTTGCGCCGGCTGCGCGAGCTGGTGGAAGCCGACGAAAACAACGCCGGTGATCCGAAGACCAGCTGGAGCGGCTTCAAGCAGATTCAGGACGAATGGAAGGCGGCCGGAAACGTTTCCTCGCCCCATAACGCCACGCTCTGGGCTACGTACCATGCGCTGGTTGATCGGTATTACAGCAACCGCAATATTTACTTTGAATTAAAAGAACTCGATCGGAAAAGAAATCAGACGCTGAAAACCGAACTCTGTGAGAAGGTCGAAGCCCTGGTTCAGGCGAATGAAGGCAACCCGGTAACGAAAGCCGTTATCGACGAAGCCAACGCCCTCTTCGAGGAATATAAACACATTGGCCCGGCTCCCAAAGCGGAGCAGGAGGTTTTGTGGCAACGGTTCAAAAAGTCGCTTGATACGTTGTACGACCGTCGGCGCGGCCAGAACGAGGAAATCCGGCGGGAAGGAGCTCAGTTGTACGAAGAAAAATCGAAACTGTACGAAGAGCTGGTTCCGTTTACGTCATTCACCTCGAACAGCATCAACGACTGGAACGAAAAGACCCGCGAGGTCATGACGATCCAGGATCGCTGGAACGCCATTCGCGGACCCATGCCGCGGGAGGAAGGCAAAGACCTGAGCAAGAAGTTCTGGGCCGCCCTGAAGCAGTTTTTCCACCATAAAGGCGAGTTCTTCAAGCAACTGGAAAGCAAACGGGAGCAAAACCTGAAAGCCAAAACCCGCCTGTGCGAGGATGTGGAAGCCATTCTGGAGTCGGGTGAAGAGTCGGCGGAAGCAACCCAGAAAGTCATTGAGCTGCAACGGCAGTGGAAAACCATCGGTCAGGTTCCGGAGAAGTTCAAAGATTCGATCTTTGAGCGTTTTAAAGCGGCCTGCGACGGTTTCTTCAATAAAAAACGTTCGCGTAACCAGGCAGTTGAAAAAGAATTTGAGGAAAATCTGGCGAACAAAATCGCCCTCTGCGAACGCATTGAAGCCGCGGCAACCAGCCAGAACGCAGACCTGACCCAGTTGAACGAGTTTAAAAAAGAATGGTCGCAGATCGGGTATGTGCCGAAGAAAGACATGCAGTCGATTCAGAAGCGCTACATCAATGCCGTCAATTCATTTGTTGGCGCCAGCGGTAAAATCTCATCCCGTGACAAAGAACGGCTGACGCTGGAAAACGAAGCCGAGCTGATTCGGGAAACGGGTTCGTCGCGCGATCTGTACAAAAAAGAAGGCGATATTCGCCGGCGGATGACGACGCTGGAAAACGATATCGCAGTGTATAACAACAACATCGAGTTCTTCAGTCGGTCGAAAGGCGCGGACAAACTGCGGGCGGATATTGACAAGAAAATTCAGGCTGCCCAGAAGCAACTGGAGGATCTTAAACACCAGCTCAAGGTCATTCGGGAGGCTCAGTAAGAAATATATACGGCTTTTCGGAAAAATAAACCCGGCTTTATTTGACAGAAAGGGCAAAAACACTACCTTTGCACCAGGTTTACAAAAAGCCAAACGGATTGCCTCCATAGCTCAGCTGGTAGAGCAACTGACTTGTAATCAGTAGGTCGTTGGTTCGATCCCGACTGGGGGCTCATTTAAAAGCACTTACGAAATTTCGTAAGTGCTTTTTGTTTTTTAGCTCCGGGAGCGCATTTCTCATGCCAGAGATCTGCCTTTCTGCAATAAATTACCCGTCTTCTCGAATCGTTTCTGAACGATAAAACCAAAAGTCGCAGGCCATATGATAAAAGGGACATAGGCTCCTGCCTTATTTTTGGAATGAATTTTGCGCTAAAACGAGTGGACGTGGCCCTAGTGGCCCATTTCGCCCAGGGAGCAAGCGTCCGGCATCCCGTTTTTCTCTAGTCCTAATTTTGTCGGGTTTATAAGCAATGGAGGCTCACTAGCCAGCGCCGTGCGGAAAGCGGCTACTTGAAGGGCATTATAGTTTTTTTTGCTGGCCTGGTAACATTAAGTGAACGTCCTTAGATGTAGCTACTTTCGGGTAGTTCGGGGGTTAAGACAAAATACTCATCTGAAAGTAGCCAGCAAAGAATATTTATGCCTACGTTGCTTCGTCAAGATTTCTTCGATAACTTTCGCAAGTGAAACGCCCGGTATTTACGGCCGAACGAAAAGATTCACCTGCTGAACAGAAGGATTCACTGAATGAAACAGGTACCCTCTGTCCGACAAATGTTAGTTATAATTAGGTAGTACTCACACGGATAGATTTATATAAAAAGGGGCTGCGGGAGTGGATGGGATGTTAAAATCGTTTTATGCCCCGTAGTCCGTAAAATTGCTTAATGAAGTATCGGGTGCGTGTGGATGTGCTGGAGTGCGTTAAATCTGCGTGGACCACGACCGAAATCGCTTCTTGAACAATTAACAAACTTATGCAGGCCATCTTGTACAAGCCTAAAACCAGTTGCCAAGTAGTCAATACTCGCTCTAACACCCGCCGTTGGCGGTCAGCGCTGGTCATTCAGCGGTTTGATAATCAGGTATATAAACGTGTTTTGTTGTCTCGTTAGCCCAGCGGTTGGAGTCCTCCGATTTCAAACCGTTCGGGTCTTTGTATATTACAAATCAGAGATTGCAAACTGGCAGCAAAATATTGATTCAATACAGTTAACTTTAAACAACGTTAATGAAAGATTTAGTAACCGTGCACAGTTTTCGTTTTTAGCCTACCTGTCCTACTTTTAATCAGGTTCTTACTCTAACCAAAACTAAAATATGACCTCATCTTTTACCCGGGAACAGCAAATCAACTCGATCATTGGAAAACGACAGGCTTTAGCGAAAAAGTTAAGTTACATCAGACAGCAACTGATTTCTTTGAATACGGCCATCGATCAGATGGAGCAGCGACGCGAAGAAATCTTTAACTCAACCAATAATGAAACCGTTCGCTTTCGCTTATTAAGCATTGAGCTGGACCGGCTTCGGCAGAGCATCCTCACGGAAGAGCAGAACATTACCCGGTATCATTCCCGGTTTGCCCGTAAAACGCTTAACATCGGCGTGGTGGGGCTGGCCCGGCAGGGAAAGAGCCGCTTGCTCCACAGCCTGTCTGGATTAGATAGCAACGCCATTCCCGCTGGTCCTTTCGGCCATTGTACGGGCGCGCGCAGTACCATCGTGCACAATCCGGCCCTGGACCCACGTGGAGAAATCTACTTTTATACAAAAGACGAATTCGTCCGGAACGTCATTGCTCCCTATTACAGCGAATTGCTGGATTCATCGCCCCCCCCGGCGACCCTGGAAGAATTTGAAAGCCGGCCCCTGCCAACCCTGCCGATTGAGAAGCAGCAAAGCGTGAGCGCCCGGGTGAAATACGCCCAGCTGGAGTTGTATAAAAACCACCTGGCCGACTACAAACCGCTGCTTTCGCTGACGTCTCCGAAATACGTGCCGATTGATACGGTGCGGGAGTACATCGCGCAGGATGATGCTGCCGGGCAACGGGTCTTTTATAACTACCTGGCCGTGCGGGAAGCACGCGTCATTTGCGCCTTTCCGCACGAAAACGTAGGCGATATTGCCTTCATCGACATGCCCGGGCTGGGCGATACGGGACTGGTGGCGGAAAACTGGCTGCTCAGCGCCCTGAGCAACGACGTCGACATCGTTCTGTTTGTCAAGAAACCGTCCGGGCTGGGTGAGGTCTGGAAGCCCCAGGAGATCGACCTGTACGACACCACGCGGGGCGTCTTGCCCGAATTGCCGCTGGAAATGTGGTCGTTCCTGGTCATGAACCATGTCCGTTCCTCGTCACCAAATGAAGATAACCTGCGGAATTGCGAACGACTGCTGGGTGAAAAGGCCGAGCAGCTCAAGTTTGCCGGTTCGGTTATCGCCGACTGTTCCAATCCCGACGAAGTAAAAGAACTCGTGCTCCAGAAAGTACTGGATTACCTGACGCAGAACATCGAGCGAATCGACTACCTGTACGTCAATTCGCTGTACGACCGGTTGAAGGGGCTGCAAAATCAGGTGAAATCCGAGATGCAGAAGGCCAAAGAGGCTCTCGGCACGGTTTCGGAATCGACCCCTTTTAACTTCAACAGCTTCAACCGCCTGTTCAGAGATGTGATCAAGCGGGTGTACAGCGGTTTTGAGCAGTTAACAAAAGAATTACGCGACCAGCGCGAAATTCCCGACGCGTCGTTCCAGGAGTACGTTTCCCGCTCGCAGGAAAATGCGTACGCGGATTCGGGCATTCCCAGCATCGAAGAGATTGAAGACACCCGGAACCTGCTGGGTGGCTATAAATCCGCCTGTGAGTATTACCTGAACTACAACCGAACCCACCTGACCCAGCACTTTGAGAGCCTGGAAGAGGGATTGAGCCGTTCGGTGGAGTCGGTGAAGGTCCAGTTGGCGGAAGTATTGCGGAATGCCTACCAGGGGCGACTGAATCACCTGAGTTCCAACATCGGGACCTCGTTCCTGCGGGATGTAACGACCCAGTTGGGCGATCAGTACCCGGCTTTGCATCCCGCCTTCGAAATGCTGATTGATTTTAAACTTTCGTATCAGGGCTTTTTCTATTACCGACTTCGCCGGCACCTCGATTACCTGACACCCGACACCGGGATGGCGGAACTCAGCGTTAAGCCGACCGCCAAAGAAATTCAGGATCTGCTGATTGCGATGCACAAAATCGTACTGGAAAACCTGAAGGATGAATTACTGTACTGGCCGATTGAGATCAATCACGCCATTTTCGCCATGATCGAACAATTTGTCGATAAAGTGTTGCGCTCTGAAAATGCACTGGATGAGTGGCAATCTTTCTACATAGAAAACCGGGCAAAGGTTTGGCCAGAAAACTTCCAGGAGCTATCTGTTAATAATGGGTTAAGATGGCAATGGCTAGAAATCACTGAGCGAGTGAGTACCGTAAACAAATCCATTTTAACATTCGAAAGTTAAGATTATGCTTACAGAATTTAATATCACCGTACTTGGATCAGCGCGCGCCGGTAAGACTAGTCTGCTTTCATCGATATACAACCAGTTTTCGGAGGTTATCGGAGAAGACAATGACCTCGAGATCAAGCCAGTAGCTGAGGCCGATTCGCAGTTGGAAAAGCAGGTCGGCGATTTGCAGAGCGCCTTTAGCAGCGCTACGCAAATGCCGCTGAATAATGCGGATGTCGTTCCGGCCACCACCATCGTTGGTGAAAAAAGCATCACCAAGATTGAATACGACTATAACTTCGGGCGGAAAAATAGCAAATACCGGAACGGTTCGAACAAAAACGGCCTGCCTGATCTGAAGCAGCTTTTCAACCTGGGGCAGAAGAATAAAAAGCCGAAAGTAGTTCTGGGCAAGAATGGTTCAACGGACATCGGTTACCGGTTCAACCTGGGTCAGAAAAACAAAAAGCCAAAAGTTCAGCTGGTTCTCCGGGATTATCCCGGAGAGCAGATCCTGGACAACTCCAAAGAGGTGATCTACCGCATCCGCGAATGCGCCGTCACCATGATTACCATCGACACCCCGGCCCTGATGGTGGAAGGGGAGCGTTCGCTATCCTGGGCGTTTCACAAAGACCGCAACCTGCTCGAAAAAGGAAAAAACAGCAGCAGTATGCAGGCTATTTTTCAGGAAGCCTACAAAGGGCTGAAAGAGAAAAAACTGGTTATTCTGGTGCCGGTCAAGTGCGAGAAATGGATGAAAGATTCCGCATCGGCCAACCAGTTGCTGGATCGGATCAAAACCGGCTATAAAAGCCTGCTCGACCTGTTCGCCAGCGAGGAGATGCAGGACAACGTAGCCGTGGTGGTGACCCCGGTTGAGACAATGGGCAACGTGGTTTATGCGTACATGGACAAGTCGGACAGCTATTCTCCGCAGTTTATGAAACGCGGTATTGCGGCCAAGTTCGACCCCCGGTATTGCGATCAGCCCCTGCGGTATATCCTGCGTTTTGTGCTCAAACGGTTTCTGGAAAGTCCGGGCTTCTGGTTTGAATGGTTTGGAAACGACAAGCCTTTCCTGAACGCCATTGATGACTTCTCCCGGGGCTGTAAATCCGATCCATCCCTGGGCATTCAAACCAACGGGTTTACCATTATTCAGGGCGGCCAGTTGCTATAAAACCGTGCCGTTTTCCAGTTGAATTCAAAAGTAAATATGAGTTAACCTTATACGCTGTCTGGACTGAAAAGAGGTAATCGACACGTTTATAGCTGCCCGCATTGAAAGCCGAATCGGTGCTATATACTTCACAAAGCTGCGGGTAATCCCGGAAACTATAGTTTCTCTTTTCAGACCATATCGATTGAAATAGAATAAGAAACCGACGCGCCAAAGTTTCTGTCCGGCTTCGCTGTACCCGGGGAATATCCTAGTTTGCCTGACCTGCAACAAGTTGAAGATATCTTCGCTATATTGATTCGTTTTTCTGCCGCTTACGCCAACTGCTTATCAATTTTCTACGAAGGAGGGGTCATCTACATGAGGTTCTTTAACTTTTTATCCAGTGACATTGCGATTGACCTCGGTACGGCCAATACACTCATCATTCACAACAACGAAATTGTTGTTGACGAACCCTCCATCATTGCGATCCATAAAGTCAGTGGTAGTGTGTTGGCAATTGGCCATAAAGCCATGCAGATGCACGAAAAAACCAACGAAAACATCCGAACGCTCCGGCCTTTACGGGATGGCGTTATTGCTGACTTCACGGCGGCAGAATTGATGATCCGGGGGTTGGTCAAAATGATTGGTAATGGCAGTAAATTATTTGCTCCGGCCCACCGGATGGTCGTCTCCGTTCCGTCCGGAATTACAGAGGTAGAAAAACGGGCGGTGAAAGATTCGTGCGAACACGCGGGGGCCAAAGAAGTCTTCATGGTCTACGAGCCTCTGGCTGCGGCCATCGGAATCGGCATTGACATCACGAAGCCCAACGGTACGATGGTCGTTGATATTGGCGGTGGCACGACCGAAATTGCCGTTGTGGCCCTGTCGGGCATTATTTGCGAGCAATCCATCCGGACGGCAGGCGATGTATTTACGAGCGACATTGTGGATTACATGCGCCGGGAGCACAATCTGCTGATTGGGGAACGGTCGGCCGAGCAGATCAAAATAGGCGTGGGATCGGCGCTGCCGGAACTGGACAATCCGCCACTGGATTATGAAGTCAGGGGCCGGGATTTGATGACCGGTATTCCGAAAGAAATCAAGGTTAGCTACAGCGAAATCGCCTATTCAATCGATAAATCGGTTGCGAAAATCGAGGAAGCCGTCATGAAAGCGCTGGAAAATACCCCGCCGGAACTGGCGTCGGATATTTTCGCCAACGGGATTCACCTGACGGGCGGGGGAGCCATGCTGCACGGCCTGGACAAGCGCCTAAGGACCAAAACGCAGCTGCCCATTCACGTGGCCGACGATCCACTGAAAGCCGTGGTGAAAGGCACGGGAGAGGTCATTAAAAATCTGGACTTATACAAGTCGCTGCTGCTAAGTTAAAACGCGACAGCCTGCCCTTTATAATCAATTTTTCCCAGCCAGACGGCTTAGTTTGCCTCCCTTAATTCCGAAAGACGATTGCTTAGAAGCTGGCAGGTTATTTGTGCCAGGGTCAATCGCCGTTGTGTCGACTTTAACAACGATTGATAATGGTTTAAAAGTCCTCCATGGGGGGCTTTCTGAAGGGCTTTCTCCAGAAAAGTAACCAGATTTGTGTACGATTCCTGCTTCTTTTCCCAATTGCCAAGCCGTTTTTGCGTCAAATTAATCTGCTCTTGCTGCAGCTTTCGGACGGTAGTTAGCGCCGGTTTCAATGGTTTTTTCAAGAGACTGCGCCATTCTTTCTGGAGTTTTTTAATTGGCGCCAGACAGGATGCGCCGTCGAACGCGTCAACCGGCAACAGCATGTTTCCCGATTGATCGTTTAATTGGGCTTGCAGCAATTTTTCTCCCTGTTCCACCAGGACATTGATCATTTCAAAACCAACTTCCAGGCGGCTACAACCGAATGAAAACTGATGCTTGTTCCCCCGTTCATCGCAGGTGATTAAAAGAATTGTCATGACCGGAAACGCTTTGGGTGAAGGCATTTATCCGAAAAGAAGGCCTTCATATCGGTTCATCAGTAGGCAGATTATACCCAATTTGACATCCCTAAATTACCGGAAAGGTTTTATTTGTTGCAACGATTGATGAAGGAAGTTTATAACTCCAGCACCCGTTAGGGAATTTGCATCTAAAAATGCCGAATAGCCGAACTCGCTTTCGTTAACTGTTAAACTTTTGCTGCTCAAAGATAAAGTTCCGCAGGAAGTCGGTGCGCTTCCGGGTTTCCTGGGCTTTCGTGAAGTAGTCCTGGGCGGCCTCGCTGTTCTTTCCTTCAACCAGCACTTTTCCCGATTGCTCGAGCAGAATGACGGTTTCTTCCAGGCTTTTGACCGACCGCCACAGATCGTCCTCGACGGTTTTGCTCACTTCCGCCAACAGCGAACTGGCCGTAAAGGCGTGGCCCGTGTGGCAGCGGTACCGGATAATCTTGCCTTCCTGAATGCTTACCAGGCTGCCATTGCATTCCGGACAGGTCAGGGGCGTCAGAGGGCCCATGTTCAGGATTCCCATCTGGAAGGCATTGTCCTGAGCGGCAATATTTATCTCGGCTTCCAGGCGGCTGGTTTCCTGCTCTTCCAGCGAAGGGACCTCCGGAGCAGTTTGCTTCGTGAGTTCAACCAGCAACTCCGCCAGTTCGGATACTGGGGCGATATGATCGACATCGACGTATTCCAGCACACTTTGGGGCATACTGGCGTACATGGCATCGTCGGGGGATTGGATGACGCCCAGCCCGCCCAGCCGTTTCACCGTCCACAAACCCGAGGTACCGTCATCGAGCAGCCCCGTCAGCACGACTCCAATGACCCGGGGACCGTAGCGGTAGGCCGCCGACCGAAACAGCGCGTCAATCGAAGGCCGAAAGCGGTTTTCTTTCGGCCCCTTTTTCACAATAACCTGATCGTACTCAATCAGCAGGTGATGATCGGGCGGGGCCACGTAGATGTGACCGGATTGAACCAGTTCGCCGTCTACCGGATGGCTCACCGGCAATTTACACACATGCGCCAGAATTTTAGGCAGCAGGCTCGGCGAATGGGGCGAAACGTGCTGAACAATAAAGATGGATGCCTCCAGGTCGGCCGGCAAACCGGCCACCAGTTCTTTCAACGCATAAACGCCACCCGCTGATGCACCAATAACAATAATATCCCGTTTTGCCATATCGTTTCTTAAATAACCCGGCTTTGCAAGTGATGTTTAATATAATGGCAAATCAGTGCTTCGGATCAGCAGTATACCGACGCGGCCAGGAAATCCGGAATACCGTTCCGGTGCCTAATTCGCTTTCCACATCCAGTTTGGCCGACAGCAGGTCGCAGAGTTGCCGAACGATCGACAGGCCGATGCCTTCGCCGGAACTTCCCGAGGGGTTCTTCGTAACGGGTTGAGGTGTGTCGTCCGAAGCCTTGCCGGAAGGCCGTCGGAGTTCCTGCAGCACCTCTTCGCGCATGCCCGGCCCGGTGTCCTGCACACTCAACGTCCATTGATTTTCCGGACTGGCTGCGTGCCAGCGAACCGTTATGCCCCCCTGTCGGGTGTATTTGATGGCGTTAAGGACCAGATTCTGAATAATGCGCTCTATTTTCATCGCGTCCCCTTCCACCTCCAGCGGGGCGGTTCCTTCGGTTCGGAACCAAAGCCCTTTTTCGGCCACCAATGGCTCTACGGTCTCGCTCAGGGTCCGGATGAGCTGGGCAACATCGAAGGTGGTAAACTGAACGTTTTCCTGGCCAGCTTCCAGACGGGCGTAATCCAGGAGCTGCGTGAGCATCCGGGTGGCCTGGCGGATGTTCCGTTGCAGCATCTCAAACATTTTGGCGCGCTCTTCCTCCGATGAAACCATCGTCAGCAGCGAAGCCGTGCCCGAAATAACGCCGAAGTTGCCCCGCAGGTCGTGGGAGGTTTCGCGTAAAAACTGGCCCCGCTGGCGCATTTGCCGACGGAGTTCTTCCAGCGCGTTCAGGGATTCGTTGGAAGCCCGGAGTTCTTCGAGCCAGTGGTCCTGCTGGCTTTCGGCCCGTTTGAGGGCGGTGATGTCCAGGCCCGTCACCACCACTCCGCCGTCGAAGCGGGTGGCCGATACGGCGGTCCATTCGTCTGATTCGCCGGGAAGATGGTGTTCCTCGTAAAACGGATCGCCGTTTTCCCGGATTTGCTTCAGTCGTTCCCGCGTCTGTTCCTGCCAGAGTAAATCGGCGATCTGCTCGACGGACTGGCCAATCAGCTCCTGGGCCGGTTTCCCCTGCAAGTCGGCAAATTTCTGATTGCAGACGGCCAGCCGGAAGTCCACAATCTCCTGCAGATCACCGTCCTGCAGAACCGCTTTGAAGAAGGCAATCCAGGCGGGCGAACTGTCGAGCACGGCCTGCAGATTCTCCGTCAGTTCCTGAAGCTGGGTAATGTCGCGGGCAATGGCCAGCACACTGCGCACCGTGCCGTCGCTGGCCGGTTCGGGAACCATGCGCGAGAAATACAGCGTAAGCCCCGCAGGTGTCGGAAAGGAGTTGTAATGTTCCTGCGGTTTGCCAGTCACAAAAACCTGCTTCAGTTTGTCCATGTACGGCACCGCAATGGAGTCGGGCTGACCCATTTCCTGGTTGGTTTTTCCGAGCAGATCGGAAAGGGAGAGGCCCGTTTTTCCCTCAAAAGCGGTATTGGCAAAGATCAGTTTCAATTCCTGATTCCAGCGGGTGATGATATCCGGGGTGTTTTCAACCAGCGTCCGGAATTCTTCTTCGCTTTTCCGGAGCTTTTCCTGGGCCAGCACCATGTCGGTAATATCCTGCTTGAAACCCACCACCTTGAAAGGCTGACCGGCTTCATCGCGCAGGACTTCACCCCGGACGTACAGGTAACGCATTTGCTGATCGGATTGGAAAATCCGGCGAATGTATTCAAACGGCTGGCCGTCCTGCATGGCCTGCTCAAGGCGCGCCTGGGCGGGAGCCAGGTCATCCGGGTGGGTATGGGCGGCAATCAGGTCCACGGTGAACTCCACGCTATGGGGCTCGTACCCAAACAACCGGTATAATTCGTTCGACGCCAGGATTTTCTGACTGGCAAACTCCCGTTCGTAACTGCCGATGCGGGCAATCATCTCGGTCTGATTGAGGAGCGTATTGGCTTCCGCCAGCTCGTGGGTCCGCTGCTGCACCCGCCGGTCCAGCTCCTGATTCAGTTCTTTCTGAAGGTGAACGTCCGCGCAGGTACCGATGTATCCGTTAAAGACTCCTTCCGGCGAAAGCGTCGGCTGGGCCTGTTCGAGCATCCAGCGGTATTGGCCGTCGCTGCGCAGCAGGCGGTATTCGGTGGTGAACGGCTGCCGGTCTGCAAAGCGGGCGTGGTAGGTGGCCAGATACTGCACCCGGTCGTCGGGATGAATGCCCTGGGCCCAGCCCTGACCGACTTCTTCCTCCATCGAACGACCCGTGTAGTTCAGCCACGCCCGGTTGAGGTAGCTATACCGCCGGTCGACGCCGGCCACCCACGTCAGCGCGGGCGAATTGTCGACGATGGCGTGAAACCAGGCTTCACGTTCCTGCGACAGGCGCTGGGCCCGGCGGTGCTCGGTAATTTCCTCGATGGCCATCAGAATGGCTTCCTTCCGCTGCTGACGGACCACCCGCCGGGCGTTGAGCAGCAGCACCTTCTCCAGGCCGTTTGGTAAGGTGTATGAATACTCAAATCCTTGGATCTGAACGTCCTGCGTAATAACGCCCGCCAGCCGTTCGCGCAACCGGGCGCTGTCCCACTGCCGGCCGTTGAGCTCGTACAGCAGCCGGCCTTCGACATCTTCCCGGCGAATTTCAAACATCTCGTAAAAAGTCGAATTGGCACTCCGCACGCGCAGGTCGGCGTCGAGAACGAGGGTGGCTTCGCGCAGGGTGGCAAAAATGGCTTCGGCAAACTCGTAGGCTTCCGAAAGCTGCTCGTTGCGGACCTGGAGTTCCTGGTTAATGGTCAGGAGTTCCTCGTTGGTCGATTCGATTTCTTCCTTGCTGGTTTCCAGCTCCTCGTTGATGCTCTGCAACTCCTCGTTGCTGCTGACGATTTCTTCGTTGGCCGATTGCAGTTCTTCGTTTCCGGCTTCCTGTTCTTCGATCAGCGAATGCATGTCGCGCCGGACGGTCGCCAGTTCCTCTTCGAGTTCCTTGATCCGGCGGTTTCGGGCTTTGACCGGACCGGTTTCGGGGATTTCCGGCGGGCTGGTTTCCTGAAAGACAATGAGAAATAACCGTTCGTCGCCGTCACTTTCGAGCGGAGCGGCTTCGATGGCGACGTAGTGGGTTGAGCCGCCGACTTTCATTTCCAGCCCGCTTTTGCGAACAGACTGCCCTGATTTGAGCACCTTATGAACGGCATTGCGCAGTTCAAAGGAGAGCGAAGGCCGGGCCATTTTCAGCAGATTCAGGCTGGCGCGGCCCTGCGAATGTTCCAGATACAAGGCCGTTGATCCGCGAAAGCTCAGAATGTCCAGGTCCTGGTTGACGACCACACTGGCGGGAACGTATTGGTTGAGCAGCAACGCATCAATCCGTTGTTCAATGTCGTTGATGGGGGGCACGCTTGGCCGGTTGGACGGAGGTCGCCGGGCTACCTGGGGGGGAGGACTGGGCTCAATCGTGCGGGGCTGAAGCTCAAAACTGGCCCGCCGGGCTACGTCGTTTTTACGGGCGTAAATCTTGTAGGCTTTCTCGACCGGGATAAACAGGGAGGCCGAGGAACCAACGGTTTCGGATTTGCCCAGCAACAGATACCCCCGCGGGTTGAGCCCGTAATGAAACATGGTCAAGGCCCGGCGTTGCAGGCTGCCGTTGAGGTAAATGAGCAAATTCCGGCAACTCACCAGATCGACCCGCGAGAAGGGCGGGTCTTTGAAAATATTGTGGGGCGCAAAAACGCAGAGGTCGCGGATGGATTTGTTGATCCGGTAATGATCGTCCTGCTTGGTGAAAAAACGGTGGAGTCGCCGGGGAGCAATGTCCATGACTTCCGAGCGGGAGTAGCTACCCAGCCGGGCCTTGGCAATGGCGTTTTCGCTCAGGTCCGTGGCAAAAATCTGAATAACCATCGAGGAAGCCCGGTCGCCCAGTACTTCCATCAGCAGCATGGCCAGTGAATAAGCCTCCTGGCCCGTTGAGCAGGCCGGTACCCAGATTCGCAGCGGTTCTCCTTCGTTGTTTTCACTGATCATGCGCGGGAGCAACACCTTCTTGAGGTATTCCATCACCTCCGTATCGCGGAAGAACGACGTCACATTGATCAGCAGGTCGCTGTAAAGCAGGTTGGCTTCCTGAGGATTCAGCCGCAGGTGCTGGGCGTAATCTTTCAGGGTTTCCAGTTTGTAGAGCAACATCCGGCGGATGATCCGGCGCCGGATGGTGGTTACTTTGTACTGACTGAAATCGACGCCTACCGACTTGCGGAGAAACGCCAGAATGGGTTTGAGTTCTTCATCGGATGTCTGGCTTTCTTCGGCGTCATCGGCCTGGGCCGTCAGTTGAAATACATCCGACTGCTGGCTGAGCCGCCCGAGTTCACTGGCAATTTGTTCGGGCGGTAAGACCAGATCCACCACGCCTTCGGCAATGGCCGAACGGGGCATTCCCTGGTACAGAGCGGTATGGTCCTGCGCAATGGTGATACCCCCGGCATCTTTGATGGCTTTTAAACCCTGGGTACCGTCGCCATCCAGCCCCGACAGGATCACGCCAATGGCTCCGGTTTTCTGGCGGGCCGCCAGCGAAACAAAAAACCGGTCGACGGGCATTTGAACCACTTCATCGTCGGTTGCCAATGCCTTCTGACGGGAAAATTGCATCAGCAAACCGTCGACGATTTCCATGTCCTTTCCGGGCGGAACAATGTAAACGTGGTTGGGAGCAATGGGTTCCTGGTCCCCGGCTTCGATCACGGGGATCCGGCTGACCTGACTCAGCACATCGGCAATCGTATACTTGGCATTCGGGTCGGGATGCTGCACATAGACAAACGCAAATCCCGTGGTGGGGGATAATTCTGCCAATAGGGCCGACAAAGCTTCGAGTCCACCCATTGATGCTCCAATCGCCACGACCGGAACGGGTTGAGCGGGAGAATCTCGAAGCGATTTTCGTTTGGCCATAAATCAGGACACGTTAAAGTTTATACACGAAATGGATGCTTTCCCGGTAGAATCGGTTGGTCTGCACATCCAACAACGGATTAAGAGGGCCGGCTGTTTGCAAGACTGAGCGCTCAAAAACCGGTTACCGTCGGTAATATACGATTAATTTAATCGCTTTAAGATTGACGCATCGGTCAATCCGGTTTCATTCAAACTGGGCAAAAGCGCTTCCAAATTACCCTAAAAATTTACCTTGGGTCAAGTCGGAATGGCAATGTCTGGGCATTTTGTTGGCTGTAGGTATAGTCTCGGTGGACAGTTTTGACCGTGGTCAATATTTTGGAGCAACGGACAATCGGTAAGGCAATCAGAATCGTATATGGCTCTGAACCACCCTGCGGATCGTAAATGTACAAAACATTCATCACGAATCAGGCTGTCCCCCAGAAGAACCGTACCCAGCGCTTGGAAAAAGCAAAAATTCTGATCATCGAAAATAGCCCGGAGCAGGGGCCGTTGATCGAAACGTCCATGCAGTATTTTTTTACGGAGGTGGAGCTTGTTCGAACGCGCACGCGGGAGCAAGCCCTGGCTTACCTGGAGGGATGCTTAATGACTGGGCAGGCGTTGCCTTTATTTATCATGCTGGATTTGTACCTGCCCAACAAAGCGGATAGCTGGCGGCTGCTGGAGCAGTTGCGGGGCCACGGCAGTGCCATGAGCTCCCTTCCTGTAGTGATGTTGAGTGCTTCGGATTACGATGAAGACATCGCAGAGTCGTACAGCCGGGGAGTGACTTCATACTTGGTCAAGCCCGTCGAAACGGAGGGCTGGAATAAGCTCCTGCGGGCGCTGAAACGATATTGGTTGAGTACGGTTTTGCTGCCTGATTCGCCAGATAAGCCTTGAACGTTTTAGAATCACTTAAAAAAGACTGAGAGGAGGTTTTGCATTAGATCCCGCTTAGGCCGTCAAGCAGCGTTTCTTCGGGGCGTTTTGCCGTTGCGTCGGGTGCGGAAAAAGGTTGGCATTAGGAACAAATACAATGCCAATGGTAACTATCTTAGAAACAATAGTAACAATATTGGCAATTCAACGTTAAAAAGGTGGTTCGAGATCATATGAAATATTCTGGAGGCATCGTTATCATACGGCACAAAAGTTGTTTATAGCTTCTAAACCGTAACTATTTCAACTTTATATCCATGAACCATTGCATTGATTTCGTTCCTTTTAGTAAGCCCCAGAAGCAGTATCCCTGGGCCATGCTGTATGTTTTTGGCCCGACCTTTCGGTTTGGTTACTTTATTTCGGCGAATTGACGCCCTCTTAATAAGGATTTAGTACCTGTTCATATTCCAGTTGAAGTTCCCGGATGGCATCATCAACGGGCATGCCGTCAAAGGCTTCAAGCGGGAGGTCCGTCTGCCTTCCTTCCGGATCAGTCAGGCTGGCCGACCGAATCTGGTAGCCCGTAGCAACGAAGAAATTCAGCGCATTGAGGTGCGAATCGAGCTCGGTGGCGTAGAAGCTGTGATTAAAGCGTTCGCCCGTAGGAGAGTCTATGATGAAGTGTAGCAGCATCAGAATAGCAGACGGGAACCGGATAGGCCGGCAAGCCCGGTCATTTTGAAGCTGTAAAAATAACCGGATGAATGGTAACTGGCAACCCGCTTAATAAGAAAGCCCGGTCTAGTTGCGGGTCCTTTATTTCCGGAGCGGTTAGTCCAACGGTTTAGTGATGGTTAATTGAAAAAAAAGTCCTTTTTTATTTTCATTAGTCCACAAAATGCCGTTGACAGTCGCATCCGTCCGTGTTTTCAGGTAAAAAATTGATGAGCTATTTTTCAATTTAAACCGTTCACTCAATAAAAAACGCGCAATAAAAACTGCCGTTAATACAAAAACGTTATAAATATCGGATTAATGTCTTATTCTTACTGAGGCAAGTGGTAGCGTCACAAAGTAGCCTGCATTTCCTGTTTTAACCAACGTCGACCCATGAAAAAACAGATTCTTATTTTAAATATGCTGGCCTTCTTTTTCGCCCTGGCTACCACGGCGACATGCGGTATTCTGCAAATTGCCGGCGCTATGGTGGCGCTGGGCCTTTGTGCCGGCGCTTTGATGTTTTCTTCAGCCCGTAAGGTTGACGAAAACAACAATCCGGTATCGTCGGATCTGTGAGATCCTGCAGCCGATGGCGGCTTGCGAAGACTTGTTTCCTGAAGAATACGGGTTTCGCTCTTCAGGACAGTGAAATATAATACCACCAACGAGCGAATCGTCGGTTAGTGAGCGTCTTAAAAGATTAGTGGCCTCTACACCTTTCCCGTTTCCAGCCTTTTAACAAACCGTCGTAGCGTATCACGGCTAATGGGCTGGGTGAGCGATGAGTTAACGTACTTTAGGGCTAGATGCATGTTGTTGGGGTACAACGAAAAAGCCTGTTTAATGCGCTCAACCTGCTCCTGGCATTCCAGACTAAGCCTGGGCTTGACCCCCCGGCCCGGTTTATCCTTCAACGCCTGAATTCCACCTTCTTCCCATCGATCCATCCAGTTATAAATGCTGCGACGGTCCACGTTAAAAAGCTCCATCAGCTCCCGCGCGCTCAAACCATAGTAGCTGTAGAGAATGCACTGGCTGCGCTTCTGTAGAATGCCGCTGCCCTGTTGAAAAGCTAAATAACGAAGTTGCTTGATCTCCTCGGGAGACAAATTTTTAATGGCTCTCATAATGAATAACGGGGTTGAACAGAGAACTTGACTCAACGGAACTATTTCAAGCAAAGTGATTAATTGAATTTCAATCGATTAATAGGCAGTGGGTTAATTACCAAAGTTAGTATGAAAAAACTAGCGTATCAAGAGAACCGTTACACTATACGTTATAAATGTTGAAAAATTTATATATTCAAGTACATAAGGTGAAATTGATCTTTTAGCAGGTCCATCGGCCGGGAGCGGAGATCGGTTGATAAGACCGTAGTTTCCAGAAGATACCGCGATCATAAAATTGAAATCTACAAGAAACGCGGGATAAGTACTTGAAGATAAATTCCTTTAAAATTGCAATAATAAATAGGAGGAGTAATAATGGAAATGCCTCTCGGACATATAAACGTCTCCTGTGGCAGGCCACAGCCGTAATTACCACGGCAGAGAGGGGTTAGAAAGAATTGCCTTTGCGGTAAAGTGGCAGAACCAATCAAATAGCTGATTGCCCGTGCTGGCAAACTTTACGCGGATAAATGGATTGTTAGAAGGGGGATTCCTGTAAAAACAAGCCGACTGCACCGCAGTCGGTTTGTAAAAATACGTGTATGGCTGATGCTCGAAATGGGCATCAATCCTTCGTATGACGCAGGCGCCTATAAGAAGTCACATCGGTCCGTAAAAAGGTGGGGATCGTATCTATCCCTGAACTTTGGCCTTCGGGCAGAGACACCGGAAAGCCCGCCCGCTCCAGGAGTAATGCATTAGCTCAACTGCCTTCGTGCCACCGCCGACAGGATGGTGTGCCCTTCCAGAGCCAGCGCTTTGGCCGACCGGGTACATACTACCCAAAAAAGATCGTCTTTCTGATGCTTGACAATGGAATAGGTCTTGCCCATAGCCCGGTACAACCGATTGCATTCGCGCAATGCCTCGATGTGGCTGTTGTATTGACGCAGTTGAGTTTCGTACAGGGCTTTGGCCAGCCGACTCAGCCGAATGTAAGATCGGATCGATTCAATCATGATGTATAGGTCGTTAAATGTCCCAACCGTCACTATCGCCCTACAAGTTCGGTGGTCAAAAGAGCGATAGGCGGAAACTTAGCTTTAAAAGAGAGCCTGGCCGGATGGTCAGGGCTCTCGTAAAACGTTGAGTAAACCAAAGGTGAATCTGCAAATGCTGTACCAGAGACAGCAAACTGACGAAAATCAGTTGGTATTTTCGTGTCCGTTAATACCCCGGGGTAAAGTCGTGCTATACGGCAAGCGGATTGGCTTAGTAAAAAACAAACCCGGCTTAAACAAGCCGGGCTGTAAATCTTTTTCTCTGTCCTACCTATACTCCGGTAGTACCGTATTTAAGGGCAAAATCAATGCCATGTTACCAAGACGATAGTATAAGTCACATATATTCATTTAAAATTGCTAAAGTCGTTAATGAGTGTGGACAAATAGATGCAATAAATATCGGCGTGGTGTCTGGAAAACGCTGGCACCCTTGCTGAACAGCCTGAAGAAAGGGGCTAAAATAGACAATCCCGCCATTTGACGGGATTGTCTATACGAATGACGGAATAACAGACGGTGTTGATAGGAAAGCAGGATTTTCGCCTGGAACGCGTCTGGTAAATTGGTTTATTACGGTTTCCCGATTCAGGTTTCCTCCAGGCCAGCGTCCCGCCGGATTTGCCCTTTTCAGCGGACCTCCGAGATGGGTTTAAGCAGGTTTTCGATTTTTTGCAGCAGATCCGGAATTTCAAACGGCTTCGGCAAAAAGGCGTCGGGCGTGGACTGGATCACTCCCTGCCGGGCAATGGGCATTTCGGCCCCCGACATGAGAATAACAGGCAGTTTACGGCGGGATGCCTTGATGTTCTCCAATACTTCAATTCCACTTTTCTGGGGCATCAGCAAATCCAGAAGGATCAGGTCGGGTTGTTGCAGGGAAGAAAGAAGCCAGTCAATCGCTTCCTGCCCGTCTTTGGCAATCAGTACCTCGTACCCGGCTTTCGTCAAATGGATAGTCAATAACTGCCTGTATGTGGCGTTATCGTCAACAATAAGAATGGTTTGTTTGCGATTCATTTTTTTTTGTTGCATCCTACGGTGTTACTGCGGATTCATTGGGCTTAACGATATTATCCGGACAAAATCTCGTCGGGAGAATTTCACTAAACGGGGTGCGTGTTAAAATCAATTTCAAATGTTGTTGCATCCTTTATTTAGGAACCGAATCCTGACCGGGCTGCGTCAGGTCCAGAGCCAATCCTTTCTCAATCCAACCCCGAACGTCATATCCTTTCTTGGATAACAAATCCACCAAATCAACGAGGTTGTACGGTGTTGTGTATGAGCCGTCGTGCCGCCATTTAATCTGTAAGTCTTTTCGAATAAAAAGCTCAACCGCCTGACCCGATGCCGGCGAAAACGCAATCTGAACGCCGGATTCCCGGCCGGTTTGTTCTTCCCGATACACGCTTATCTCCATCTTCCCTTCTTCCAAACCAAGGGGAGCGTTTGAATACTGCACCAGTTTGAGAACCTCCCGGGCGTCTTCCTTTAAAAGCCTGGTCAACGGCCGAAGAAACGGTACAATCTGGTCAATTGGAATCCAGTCGCCCGATACACCATCGATCGGGTCCGGGAAACTGATGTAAGCACGGTCCTGATCGGGATGATCTTCTTCTCCCGTATGAAGTCCCATTAGCAGGGCCAGCCGCCACCCCGAACTGTCGGATCGGTAAACCACTCGAAAGCCAATTACCTGGGCCAAATCCCGAATATCCAATTGAGCGGTCATACAAAGATAATGGTGGGCTGTCACCAAATATGGGATGTCTGCTAACAATAGCTTAATTCGGAGGCTTTTTGTTTGTTACTTTGGATGCAATGTGTTTAAATATTTAGTTAACGGCGTAGAGACCGTTTAACGCCACCCCGAAAACCGTTGGCTAACCCTTCCTTTTAATTCCGTTAAAGACCATGACTGAATCAATGATCTGCACCACCTGCGGAACCCAGTATCCGCCCAACCAGCCGCTGCCCGAGCTGTGTCCGATCTGCAACGACGACCGCCAGTACCTCCCCGAAACGGGCCAGAATTGGACCCGGTTGGCCGAATTGAACAAAACGCACCAGGTCCGGATCAGTCAGCTATCCGCTCAAATCTGGAGCCTGAAAATGCAGCCGGATTTTGCCATTGCTAACCGGGCGTTGCTGGTTCAGTCGCCCGGCGGCAACATCCTGTGGGACTGTATGCCGCTGCTCGACGAGCAGACGGAAGATTTCATCCGGTCGGTTGGCGGATTGAAAGCCATTGCTTTTTCGCACCCGCACTATTATACGACCATGAACGAATGGGCTGCCCGGTTCGCCTGCCCGGTTTACATTCATGAAAACGATCGGCCCTGGATTCTGTATCCCGGTGAAGCCATCCGGCTCTGGAACGGGGCGCGTCATGAACTCTGGGACGGTATTCAGATCATCCATACGGGCGGCCATTTTCCGGGTAGCTGCGTGCTGCACCTGCCGTCGGAAACCGACCGGGGCACGCTTCTGTGCGGAGACAGCCTGTTGCTGTCGCGCAGCAAACGCCATCTGGCGGTGATGTTCAGTTACCCCAACCAGATTCTGTTGCCCCGGGACGAGTTTGCGGCTTTCGACGGACGGACGGCGGGGCTGGCGTTCGACAACCTGCACGGCGCTTTCGATCATCAGGACCTGACGGGCAACGCCATGACGGTTTTTACCACGTCCATGCAGCGGTACCGGGATAGCTACGGTTTGTAGATCATCGACGGTTCCTATCGTTACTATACGGTTTCAGCCGCCTGGTTTCAAGGAGCGTAAAAACAGAAAAACCGACGTTTGCCGCGTCGGTTTTTCTGTTGATAAATCCAGGTTCGCTGCGTCACCGCCCCATCACCAACCGCGTTTGGGCGGGAGTGTTGGCGGCATCCTGCAATTGCAGGCTCAGGGAACGGTCCTTGTAAGCGGCCCGGTCGACGGCCAGCGTGATGGCGTGAACGCCCTGCGGCAAATCGGCAACGATGCCCTGCTCGGTGAGTCTGGCGGGTTTCGAACCAATCCAGGCGGTAATGCCGGCCGTCGAAGGAAACGCGAGATTCACCGTGCCCGGACTAACCACCTCAATTTCAAACCGCACGAAGCTGTACCGTTTGCCGTTGCTGCCGTCAACCATCGGCAACTCATCCAGCGGCAGATCACCGGCCACTTTGCTGTAAACCGGCTGCCAGTACGCTTTCGCGTTGTCTTTAGCGAGGTAACCCGCGCCTTCCGCCTGAATCTTTTTCGACACATCCTTGGTGGCCGAAACCGTGTTCCAGCGCCGGACAAACCGGGCCGTGGGCACGCGGAACTGGCCGGATTCCCCCATTTTCGACAGGAAGCCGATCAGGTCGATGAATTCCTGCTTGTCCAGACTGGCCGTCAAACCCGCGGGCATGAGCGAACCGGGCACGCGTTCGACGGTGCTGATCTGGCTTTTCGGCACGGATACTTCCTGGCCGGAAATGTCGCGCACCACGATGTCCGAAGTGCCGCTGCCGACGATGTAGCCCATCATCTCGCTGCCGTCTTTCTTGGCTACCCGCTGCAATTCGTAGCCTTCTTTGATGGACACGTTCGGATAAAGAATCGAGCGGGTGATGGTTTCGATGGGTGAACTGGTTCCGAGGCTGCTCAAATCCGGTCCGATGCGGCCCCCGGCCCCGCCAATGGCGTGGCAGGTCTGACAGGTCAGCGCGGCCCGCCGGAAAATGAGTTCGCCTTTCGCCGGATCAGCCGTTTCCCGAACCAGCTGGGCTAGCCCGCTGATTTCCTGGGCCGACAGTTCCTGCGGCATTTTTTCGGGCGGCAACACCCCGCCGGACGCTTCCAGGGCGGTGGTCAGCAGTTTAACGTTTTCGTCGTTGCGCCGGTTGTAGGGCACCCGCTGCTGCAGCAGTTGCCGTCCTTCTTTCGCCCGGTTGGCCGGAATCTTTTTCGCCGTCAGTTCGTCGGCCAGGGCTTTGGCGCCCGGCCGGTTCGTCAGAAATGCGGTAAAAAGCTCGGAAACGTCGGTTTGGGCGGGTAACGTCCGCAGCAGTTCCGCCCCAACTTTTGCCCCTTCGGCAGTATTCACGGCAATTAGCTGAGCGGCCGCCATCACCCGAAGATCGGCCGAGTTTTTGGCCGTGGTCAGGTCCGTCAGGAGTTGCCGGGCTTTGTCTTTGTCGAGGGATGCCAGGGCCGACAGAGCCGCTTTTTTCGTGTTTTTATCGCCTTTCTGGGCCAGATTCACCAACGTGCCCGTCAGGTCTTCCAGCCGCCACAAACCGATCAGGCGGATGGCGCTCGTGGCTACGGCATCGTCGTCGTTTTCGATCAAACCCGTAATGCGATTCAGGTTCTGCGTCGGCTTGACACCCCGGCGAGCGGCTTCTTCCAACGTTGCCAACTGAGCGGCCACGGCTTTGCTGCCGCCCTGAACGGCTTTTTCAAACAGCATGTTCAAGTCGGACGATTTGCCGTATTTGGCGATGGAACTCAGAACATCTTTCTGGTATTCGTCCGGAACCTGATCTTTTTGGTAAAGCTGCGTCAGTTGCGCAACGGCTTCCGGGCTGCTCACCGATTTAAGGGCAAAAGCCGTGTTTTTGGCATTGCCGAAAAAGCCCGCTTCTTCCTTCAGCCGACTCGCCCACATCGGTTCGAGTTCCCGGACGGTTTGCCAGAGCGCGTAATCCAGAAATTCATCCATCGGTTTATCCAGTACCGTCAGGGCCGTCCGGGCGGCTTCCGCCGAGGGAACGGTCCGGAGCGCAATCACGGCTTCCATCCGGACCTGCGGGTGGTTGTCGGCCACGGCTTTGGTCAGCAGCGCCGGAACGTCTTTCACCTGATTGTGCCAGAGCGACAGCGCCCGAACAGCAGCCGCCCGCGCCTGGGGTGTCTTGGCGTTCAGCAGCGTCCGCAGAAGGGGTTCGTTGACCACTTCCAGCGTCTGGTAGGTCCAGAGCGCTTCGAGCAGATGGTGTTCGTACTGGGCGTCGTTTTTATCGAGTTCCTGCACCCATTTTTGCAGCGCCGGAACCACTTCCTTCGCGCCCCGGGCTTTCAAGACCTGCTTGGCCTGCGAGCGGGTCCAGTCTTCCGGCAGTTTCAGGGCGTCCAGCAATTCGGTTACCGAGGCTTTGGTCAACTGCGGCTTTTTCACCAGTGGACGGTTTTTGGCCACAATCCGCCAGATGCGACCGTGCTGCTGGTCCCGGCGCGGGTCGTGGAAGTCCACTTCGCCGTGTTGAATAATCGGGTTGTACCAGTCGGCCACGTAAATCGCCCCGTCGGGTCCAACGGAAATATCCACCGGGCGGAAGGCGACGTGATCGGTCCACAGCAAATCTTCTAGTTGTTTGGATGCGTAGCCGCTGCCCTGTTCTTCCAGCCGGAAGCGGTTGATTCGGTTGGCCCGGAAGTCGTTGGTAATCAGCGTGCCCTGCAGGTTATCGGGCAGGTGACGGCCCGAAATGACGTCCAGGCCGCTGTGTTTGGGTTGGCCCGGATTCAAGCCGCGCAGGATGCGGGCTGCCCCCGGTGCGGTCACAAACGTAGCGCCCGGAAACCCGTAGTTGATGCCTTCGCCCCCCGCGCCGTCGGTCAGAAACGACTGGCCCCAGCGATCGAACTGAAGGCCCCAGGGATTGATCAACCCCCGCACGTACACGTCCATGTTCAGGGTTCTGGTGTTTAGCTGCCAGGCGCCCCCGCCTTCGAGCCGTTTGATGCCCTGGGGCGTTTCAACGTGGCTGTAGATGTAAATCGACTGGTTGAAGTACAATAGCCCCTCCGGCCCCCAGCGAAAGGTGTGAATCAGGTGGTGGGTGTCACCCGTACCGAAACCGTTCAGAATCCGACGCTTTTTATCGGCTTTGCCATCGCCGTCCGTGTCGGCAAAGTGGAGAATTTCGGTGGAGTTGGCCACGTATACCCCGCCATCGCCGGGCAGAATACCGGTGGGCGTGATGAGTCCTTCGGCAAAAATCGTCGATTTGTCGGCCTTGCCGTCGCCGTCCGTATCTTCCAGCACAAACACCTTGTCGTTGGCTTCCTCGCCGGTTTTCAGGTGCGGATAAGCCGTGCTGCTGACCACCCACAACCGACCGTCGGCGTCCCAGTTCATCTGGATGGGTTTGGCCACCAGCGGTTCGGCGGCAAACAGCGTTACTTCAAAACCGTCGGCAATTTTGAAGGACTCCAGTTCTTTTTTTACATCCGGATTCGGAATGTCTTTGCGGTCGTCCTGGTGGAAAGACGCGGTCATCACCAACCCGATTGGCAGGATGATGGCGCGTAAAACGTTCGGAAACCGTCTTATTTTCAAGGCTTTCATGCTTATTTCAACAGGGTAAGGGAATAGACTTTTGATTTGGGCTGGCGGGTCAGGGCAATCTGACTTTCGAGCCATTTGATGAGGATGTTCTGTTCTTCCAGTCCCTTCACGTGCCGGCCCTGCTCGTAGGAGCGAAAGCCCAGAATGTAGGTCTGGTTCAGCGGGCGGTACTGGAAATAAAACAGTTCGTTCTTTTTCAGGATCAGCTGGCGCAGTTGTTCGGCCTGGGTGTAGGAAGCGCCCTGCCGGATGGGAACGCCCTCGGCCCATTGCTTCGCCGATGCCGTGATCACCTCTTCGTGGTCGGCGGTGAGGGTGTAAAATCCTTTTTTCAGACCGGTTATTTTAAGCGTCCGGCCGTCGGCCACCCCGGCTCCGGTTTCCGGGTCGTGGTCGGGTAGGGGCAGCGGCAGGTAGCGTTCGTCCATCGTAAACTTCAACGAACCGTTCTCCTTGCCGGCGTCCAGAATTTTAGTCGGGGCAGGGGTTTCGGCGCCGTTTTTACCCACGTTGATCGCAACGGTTTCGACCGCGGGAGCCAGCCCGAGTCCTTTTTCCAGCGCGGTTGCCAGGTAATAATAACCGGTTGCGTTCAGGTGCACGCCGTTTTCCAGAATGGGCGCTTTCTGGCTAAGTTCCTGAATCCGTTTGTACAGATCGATAAACCGTTTGCCGCGCTCGGTCGCCGTTTTGGCAATTTCAGCCGCGTAGCGCTCCAGCATCGCGTTGCGTTGACCCACGTTCTGCGACGAATCAAACGCGACGACCGGGATGGGGGAGAGCAGAACGGTCTGGGCACCCAGTTGGTCAATTTTATCGAGCAGTTTGGTCAAACCCTCCTTGAACCGGGGTAAACCCGCTTCGCCCTCCTGCGCTTCCACCCCGCCGTAGCCCAGAAAAACGATGGTCGGTTTGGCCTGCGTCAGTTGGTTCATCAGGTGTTCGTAAGCCGTCGGTGGGTTGGTGAAGGTGCTGCGGGCATCGCCAAACACGTTGTCGCCCGTCCAGCCGAGGTTCCGGAACGTCACGAAGCGGTCGGGCCAGCGGGTAGTCAGGGCCAGTTCGAGGTAGCCGTACTGGAAGTCATTTTCAAACAGGGAGTTGCCGAGGAAAACCACCCGGTCGCCGTCTTTCAGCTCAAAGGGGGCGCTGGCGGTTCGGGGTTGGTTTTGGGCAAAAACCCGTCCGTTCAGAAGGATAACGATTAGTAGGAAAAGGAAACCAAGCGTGGCCGGAGCCTTAAGCTTTCTCATGCATTGTTAATTAAAAGTAATCAAAGGGTTTGGGGTATTGTAGCAAAAGGCAAACAAGGAGCTTTTTCTACTGACAAAAAGCCGCTCCCAAGCGATTTTAGAGCCATTCCCAGGCGCTCCGGTAGCCGTTGAGGTTTTCTGAATACGTAATGAAATCGGCGTAAAAGGGCAGCCCGGCCAGCGTCGCACTGTCGCCCACGATGATCAGCTTTTTGCGGGCGCGGGTCATGGCCACGTTCATCCGGCGAATGTCGGACAGAAAACCGATGTCGCCCGCGGCATTGCTCCGGGTCATGGAAATATAGACAATGTCCCGTTCCTGGCCCTGAAAACTGTCGATGGTGTTGACCGAAATCGTGCGCAAATACGGCTGTAACTCCGGCGTGTGCAGCAGCTGCTCGTTCAGAACGGCCAGTTGCTGTTTGTAGGGCGAAATGACGGCGATGGTCGGGAAGTTCTCGGGCAGATAATGCGGGCCCAGTTCGGCCACCAGTTCGGTCAGGTGCTTCATCAGCAGGGCCGCTTCCTCCGGATTGGTGGAGCTGGTGCCCTCCAGTTTTTCGTCGAACCCGCAGCCCGCCGTATCGATGAATTGCAGGGAGGTGTCGCCCTCAAACAGCGCATGAGCCGCCACCGAGGGGTGGGCCTTGACCTGGTTGGCGTAAAACACCTGCGAGGAATAGCCCATGATGTGATGGTGCATCCGGTACTGCTCCTCCAGCAGGCTGACGGCTTCGGGGTGCCGGGCCACGCTTTTTTCCAGCAGGGTGGTATTCAGCCCCTTGCGGGCGGCTTCGGTCGATTTGATGGTCGGCGGCAACTGGCAGTGATCTCCGGCCAACACCACCTTCTGGGCTTTCAGAATCGGAATCCAGCAGGCCGGTTCCAGCGCCTGCCCGGCTTCGTCGATGACCACCGTATGGAAGCGCAGGTTCCGGATCATGTACTGGTTGGAGCCCACGAGCGTAGCCGTAATGACCTGCGCTTTCGTCACCAGATCGTCCACGACGTACTGCTCAATATCCGTCACCTCCTTCATGATGCGGTGGGCTTCATCAAACAGGGCTTTCCGCTGGTCGCGCTCGGCTTTCCCGAAATTGCGCTTGTACTTGTGGGCCATGTTTTTGAACTCGGCAGCCTGTTTCTTCAGCTTCTTGGCGTCCTTCATCTGGGGGTGGTCGGCCATTTTCTGGTCCAGTGTGAGCGCCATCAGCCGCTCCGACACGCGGGCCGGATTGCCCACCCGCAGGACGTTTAGCCCCTGTTCATGGAGTTTTTCGCTCAGCAGATCGACGGCGGTGTTGCTGGGAGCCGCCACCAGAATTTGCCGATGATCCTGCTTCACCAGGGCTTTGATGGCCTGCACCAGCGTGGTGGTTTTGCCGGTACCCGGCGGGCCGTGAACGATGGCCAGTTCGTTGGCCGCCCGGATTTTGTCGACCGCCCGTTGCTGGCTCTCGTTGAGTTGCGGCATGGGCAGGGGCGGCAGGTCGGGGTGGAACGTCGGGGACGCCTGGCCGGTCAGAATCTGGACCAGCCGGTTTTGCGGTTTCTCGGTCAGGGTGCTGGCCAGCTTGAGGGCGTCCTGCATTTCGTCGTAGCTCTTGTCGTCGAACAGCAGTTCAACGCCCAGCTTGCCATCGCGCGACCAATCGGGCAGTTCGTCGGTCAGCAGGGTAATTTTAAGCCGGTTGCCGCTCTGGTGGGCAATGGTGCCTTCCACCCGGTCGGTTTTCGGGTCGTGGTTGCTGAAAAATACGGCGGGCATTCCGGCCCGGAACTGGTGCGATAGATCGTGGTGCGTGGTGCGTTCCACTTCCACCGTCAGGTAATCGCCCCGGCTGGGTTCGGAGCCGCGGATGGCGATGGGGTACCAGGTCAGGCCGTTGGACCGGCGCTCGGCAATGGAGGTGGTTTCGGTGAGTTTGCGGTATTGGGTACGGTCTTCTTCCCGTTCAATTTTCAGTAACTCAAGCAACTGTTTAAAGTAATCCATTCCCAAAGATAACGCTTATTCCAGCGCCCTGAAAACGGGAAAAAGCCATATTTTGGTCAAAACCGCATCACGTAATACTGGCAGAGAAAGGTTTGCCCGAACTCCTCGACGGGCCGCTGGAACGTAGGGCTAAAACCGTTGCGTTCGTAAAACCGCATCAGGGCCGGGCGGGTGGCGTCGGTTTCGAGCTGAATTTCGTGAATCCCCCGTTTGCGGCACTCGCTGCGGCAAAATTCCAGGATGGGCGCGAACAGGTTTTGCCCGGAAAAGAGCCGCCGAATGGCCAGTTTGTGAATGAAACCGGCGGTGTTGTCGGGTACGTCTCCGAAATAAAGCGGGTCTTTCCATTGCAGGATAAACGTAGCCGCCGGAACGTCGTCGGCGTAGAGCACGTAGCTGTGGTCGCGCGTGTCGGCGTCGAAGAGGTTTTCGGCGGTGAGCGTGTTGGGTTGCCACAATTCCTGCCCGGAATCGGTCAGCCACTGGCCCACCTCGCGGACAATCGCCAGAAAGTCGTCGGGGCGGTCGTTACGAAACGTAAAGGTCATGGTGTTGTGTTGCCGAAAAAAGGTATGATCGGTTACTAGGTAAAGCACATTCCCCAAAAATTTGTTCACCAAGGCGGTTTTGCCTCAAAAAAAGATGATTTGGTGCGATCTTGTTGAAGGTTCCTTAAACATCTTTGCGGAACGGATAGTTAGAAAATCGCCTTTCTTTGTCTAGCCGGATGCTCGGGTGGCCGTAGGCGTAACAACTATCTATATGCCTGCGGCCCGCCCGACATCTATTTACCCGCTGACACTGAGCCAAAACCGGTATTTACGGTACGGCGTTTTTTTCTACCTCTACGTGATGCAGGGCATTCCGGCGGGTTTTTCCCTGACGGCCCTGGCCAATTACCTGACCGCCGAGGGCGTCAAACCGTCGGTGATCGGTTCGTTTGCGGCCATTATCGGTTTGCCCTGGGCGTTTCAGTTCGTTTGGGGAACCTTCATCGACCGCTACCAGGGCTCGGCGATGGGCCGGCGGAAGCCGTGGGTCGTGGGGGCGCAGAGCCTGGCGTTTCTGGCTTCGCTGAGTTTGCTGGTCATTCGGAACCCGGTGGCGGAAGTGCAGACGCTGGCCTGGCTGTTTTTTGCCCACAGCGTGTTTGCGTCGGTGCAGGATGCGAGCGTGGATGCCATGGCGATTTCCGTGATTCGGGAAGGGGAGCGGGGACGCGTCAACGCGTTTATGCGGGCGGGTTTTCTGCTGGGCATGGGGCTGGGGGCGGCCGTGTTTTCGCACCTGCTGCGCCAATACGGTTTTTTCAGCGCGGCCCTGACTTTGTCGCTGAGTTTGCTGGCGCTGACCCTGCTGACGTTTTTCATCCGCGAGCGCCCGGAAGATCGCCTTTTGCCGTTTTCCCGAAAACCCCTGACGGCTTTTCCGGACGCCGTCGTCCAACGGACGGTATTGACGCAGCACGATTTCCGGTGGCTGTTTACTGAACTGTTTAAAGGCTTACTGGCCCGGCGGAGTCTGCTGCTGTTTGGGGCGGTGGTGGCCGCTTACCTGAGTGTCAGCCTGTTTGTCCGCGCCTACAATTACCACCTGATCCAGGTGCTGGGCTGGGCCGATACGTCGGTTTCGTTTCTGACGGGAACGTACGGCATGCTGGTAGCGACGATCTCGGCGCTCGTGGGCGGCTACCTGGCCGACTGGCTGGGCAACCGCCGTTTTCTGCTGATCGTGCTAACGCTGATTGCGGTGTACCTGCTGAGTTTCAACCTTATGGCCGACTGGTGGCGGTGGCCTTCGGTTGCCCAGGGCGGGCTGATTGCGTTCTACTTCATGGACCCCTTTATCAGCGTGGCCGCCATGCCGCTGCTGATGGCCGTTTGCCGACCGGGCGTGGAGGGTTCGCAGTTCACGACTTATATGGCGTTTGTGAATTTGTCCGACATCGCCGGAACGTTTCTGGCGGGGCAGGCGCTACTGCACATCGGAGCGCCGGTGATCGGGCTGATGGCGGGGGGGCTGGTGGCGCTCGCCCTGCTGACGGTGCTGTTTCTGGTGCGAATTCCGACTGTTGGGACTCGGTAAGCGGACCGTTGGATTACTGACGAAAGCAGGAAGAGGTAGACCGGCTATTTTTTCTACTTTCGTGGAAAAAACCGTGTCACCACTTCCAATGAAAAGACGTCAGTTTGTCAAGTCATCCCTTTTAACCACTTCGGCGGCTGGTTTGCTGAATCCGCTGGATCAGTCCGCCCATCAACAAAATACCGCACCGGAATTTTATGAACTCCGGATTTACACCCTGAAAAACGGCAAACAGCAGAAGGTGGTCGAAAATTACCTCCAGAATGCCGTCATTCCAGCGTATAACCGGCTGGGCAGCAAAACCGTCGGCGTGTTTACCGAACACCTCCCGCAGAGCCAGAGCAAACTGGTGGTGGTCATTCCGTTTTCGTCGCTGGACGAATACTTCAGCCGGCCCGAAAAACTAAGCAAAGATTCGGCGTACCAGCAGGCGGCTGCCGACTACCTGAACGCGGAAGCGACCAATCCGCCCTACGAACGCATCGAAAGTTCGCTGATGCGGGCCTTTGCCGACATGCCCAAACTGGAAGCGCCCGAGAAAAAACCGCGCATTTTTGAGCTGCGTCGCTACGAAAGCCACAACGAAACGGCCGGAAAGAAGAAAATCGAGATGTTTAACGAAGGCGGGGAAATCAAAATCTTCAAGCGCGTCGGCCTGACGCCGGTGTTTTTCGGGGAAACGCTCATCGGCGCTTTCCGCCCGAACCTGACCTATATGCTGACGTTTGACGACATGGCGGAGCACGACCGCAACTGGAAAACGTTCGGCAGCGATCCGGACTGGAAGAAGGTGAGCAGCCTGCCCGAGTACGCCAACGACCGCATCCTGTCGAACATCAACCGGATGTTTCTGATCCCGACGGCTTTCTCGCAAATCTAATGCTGTATTACCGGGAGCATTCGATGCTCCCGGTAGTCAACTTCTTACTGCGGGCATTCCCACTCGTAGCCGTTGATGAGCAACCGAATTCGGGGATCATCGGCGTATTTATGCATTCGAATCTGATATTTGAGCCGTCCGGCACTGTCGTAAATATATTTCAGGTCGAATTCTATCTGAACACCTGGTATGATTGCGTGCATATCGGTACGCAGGTTCCGGTCGGATTTTCCAAAGAACGTAACCGGATCGGGAACCGGATTCGGTTTGGTTAAATCATACTCGTAGGTGGTTATGTTCCCTCCCTCATCAGCCCTGACCAGGTTGCCGTTTTCAATCGTGTACGTATAGGGTCCCCGGCGGATGACGTACCCTTCGGCATCGTAGGTAACGTTTGAATCAATGACCATTCCCTGGCTATTGAGGGTGTATGTCTTATGGTAAGACGGGGGGACCGGATAGTGAAAATAATCCGGGGTGTCTTTTACATCGATTTGAGTTGGCGAAGTGTAGGTGTACTCGTAGGTAAAGTTTGCCGTTGGTCTCTTCAATCGATTAACGGTTTTTATGACCCGCCCCTGGGCATCGTATTCGTACGAGGTATTGCTCTCTTCGGCCCCGATCCGGTAGGTTTCGTCTTTCCAGCCAATGGCGTAAGAAACTCCATTGATTTGCTGAATGTCACGAACAAAGAAAAGGCCTTCGTTCCAGCCGGTAACCTGCTGGCCCACTGTCACGGTTTCGCCGGGCTGGAGCGAGCGATAATTCAGGTCGGATAGCCGCAAACGGATTCGGCAGGGATTGGTTTCCTGGGGTGGAAAGTGATCCTGCACGGCGCAGGAACCAATCAGAAAAATTAAACAGGCGGGGAGAAAAGAACGTAGTAACGTGTGCATGATCTGAAGGGTTTAGACTTACAGCATAGACATCTTTTGCCGGCTCAACGTTGTAATGCGTCTTGTAGAAATTGTATAAAATGGTCGAAAAGTTATAGTTTGGTTGGCGGTTCCGCAAAAAGAAACCCCGCCCTTCAACCGGCGGGGTTCGGGATACAATCGGGAAACGCTAGGGGTGTTACCTGGGCGGGTACTGCGTCAGGTTTTTCATCAGATCCAGTTCCGCCGTCGGCACGGGCCAGTATTCGTGCTGGCCTTTCACGAATCCTTTTTTGCTCAGCTTTTCTTCCAACTGCCCCCAGCGGGCCAGGTCGTAAAACCGGTGGCCTTCGTAGACCAGTTCAACCCGGCGCTCGTTCTGAATAATCGTCCGGAGGCTGGCCTGGGCCGTTTCCGTCACGGCGGCCAGTTTAGCTCGCGATCGCACTTCGTTCAATGGTTTAAGCGCATCGGCTGATTTACCCAGTTCGTTGAGCGCTTCGGCCTGATTCAGCAGCACTTCCGCGTAGCGAATGATGGGGTAATTCACGTCGAAGTTGTCCACCTGCGCCATGATTTTTCCCTCGGGCAAAAATTTACGGACGTTGGCGTTGTTGAAATACTGCGTGCGCATGGGCAGGCTCGGAAACACTTTCGGGCCGGTTCCGTCCACGTCGATGGAGTCGGCGGGCGTGGCTCCGGCAATCAGGACGGATTTCCGCCGAATGTCGCCGGGAGCAAACAGTTTCTTGGATTCCTCGCTGGGCGTGTACCAGTTGGCCCAGCCAATGGTCGGGCTCCACATGGCGGCAATGGAGTTTTCGGAAGCATCCGACCAGTACCCCGGCGCAAAGCCCACCGACTGAAAATCCATCAGGGATTCGGAACTGTTGTCGGCCTGGCCATTGAACATCGCGATGTAGTTGGGCACCAGCCGGTATTGCCCCAGCGTGATTACCTGCTGCGAGGCATCGGCGGCCTGTTGCCATTTTTTCTGGTAGAGGTACACCCGGCCCAGGAAGCCCTGCGCGGCCCCTTTGGTGACCCGGCCGACGGGGTTGCTGGCGGCCACCGGAAGGTCCGGGATGGCCGCGGTCAGATCGGCTTCAACCTGTTGGTAAACCGTCGCCTGCGGAGTCCGGGCCAGATCGGCGTACTCGGGTTGCGTCAGCACTTTGGTGAAAAACGGAATGTCGCCAAACGTGATCGTGAGGTTCCAGTAGTAGAGCGCCCGCAGAAATTTGGCTTCGGCCAGGTACTGCTTTTTCAGGGCCTCGTCCATCGTAACGGGGGGCACTTTTTCCAGGAAGGTGTTGGCCCGGAAAATCCCTTTGTAGGCGTCGTACCAGCGGGCGCGCGAGAACGGGTTATCGGGAAACCACCGGAAATCGCTGGCGTTTTTAAAGTGAAAACCGTAATCGCCCGTGTCGCCGGTTTTTTCGTCGATGTCGTCGGACGGACAGCTTCCCAGAACGATCACGGATTCGCGGTATAATCCTTTCTGGCCAATCACGTCGTACACCGCCGTCAGGGCTTGTTCTACGTCTTTGGCGTCTTTGAAAAAGTTGGATTCGGCAACGCCGTTGGTGAATTCTTTGGTGACAAAGTCTTCTTTACAGCCAAACACCAGGGTGGCAGTCAGCAGGAGAGAAAGTAGGCTATATTTCATGATTTCTTCAAGTATCGAGTTGGTTGTTTTGGAGAGAAAAGAGCCAGGAAAAAAGACAAGAGAACCATACCCAGCATCCAGTATCTTTCATCTATTGTCTCCTCTCTCTTGTCTCCATTTAAAAATCGAATCGAACACCCAGCGACGAGGTGCGGGCCTGCGGATACAGGTCGTTGTAAATACCGGCCCGGGCGCTGTTGTTGTCGTCGAGCCCGACTTCCGGATCAACCCCGCTGAATTTGGTCAGCACGAACGCGTTCTGAACGGCCACGTACACCCGCGCCGAGCTAACTCCCAGTTTCTTAAGACCCGGGCCGCTGATGGTGTATCCCAGCTGAATGTTTTTCAAACGCAGGTACGAACCGTTCTCGACCAGGTGACTGGCCACGCGGCTGTTCAGGTTGGGGTCCGACAGGATGGGGCGCGGAATGCTGTTGCTCGTTCCCGGACCGCTCCAGGCGCCGGTAACGGTTTCAATTTTGTTCCAGGCCCGGCCCGAGCTTTCCAGACTTGTCCGGTTCAGGTTCAGAATGTCGTTGCCGCTCACACCGAAGAATTGCAGGCTCAGGTCAAAGTTCTTGTAACCGGCATCCCCGCCGAAACCGTAGGTAAACGAGGGCGTCGGGTTGCCAATGATGGTTTTGTCGGATTCGTCGATTTTGCCGTCGCCGTTCAGGTCCTGGTATTTGAAATCGCCCGGGGCGGTTCCGGCGGCCTGGTAGGGGGTGGCTTCGTTGCCGTCGAGGGCGTTGGCGGCTGCCACTTCAGCCGGGGTCTGAAACAAGCCTTCGGAAATCAAGCCGTAGTACACGCCCAGGGGCTGGCCTTCGCGGATGATCGTGATGGCGCCCGAACCCGGGTAAGTCAAGCCGACAATGTCGCGGCTGCCGCCCAGCGAAACCACTTTGTTGTTATAAGTGGTCAGGTTCCCGTTCAGGTTGTAGCGCAGCGCGCCCACCGAGTTGCGGAATCCCAGGTTGAATTCCATGCCCTTGTTGGTCAGGCTTCCCACATTGCGCACGGTGGTTTGCAGGCCCGATACGCCCGGCAGCGTCAGCGTCAGCAGCATGTCGGTGCGGGTCCGGTTGAAATATTCCGCCGAAAAGCTCAGGCGGTTGTTGAACAGCCCCGATTCCAGCCCGATGTTGTATTCCGTTACGGTTTCCCACTTGATGTCGGGGTTGCCCAGGTCGCTCAGGGCCGCCCCGATGGACGACTGGCCCGTCTGGTTGCCGAAGGCGTAGTTGAAGCCGCTGCCGACGCGGGCCAGGTACATGAAGTTTCCGATGGCATCCGAACCCACCTGACCCCAGCCCGCCCGGAGTTTCAGGTCGCTGACCACGGCATTCTTGGGAAAGAAACCTTCCTCCGACACGCGCCAGCCCCCCGAAATCGACGGAAAGACGCCGTATTTTTTATTCGCTCCGAACTTGGAGGAACCGTCCTGGCGCAGGTTGAAGGTCAGCAGGTACCGGTCGGCGTAGCTGTAGGCAATCCGGCCAAAGACGGACGCCAGTGATTCTTCGCCCGAACTGGTGGCCGTGCTCAGCGATTTGGCTCCCTGGCTGGTAATTTCTTGGAAAGCATCGGTGTCGTAGGTGGCGTTCTGGTACGCCGAGCGGCCTTTGTAATCGAGCGCCGTCGTGCCCAGCAGCAGGTTTACGTTGTGCTTACCGAAATCCTGGGTGTAGGTCAGGGTGTTTTCCCAGGTCCACTGGCGGCCCAGCGATGAGCCCACGTTCAGCGACGAAAGGCCCGCCGAGTTGAGCAGCCCCGACGTCCAGATCGGGTTGAAGGTGTAGCTGGAACCGTTGTGCACGTTGGCCGAGAAGCTGGTGCGGAAAACCAGGCGTTTGATGGGCTGGTACTCCGCGTACAGATTGCCGATCAGGTTGTACTCTTCGTTGTCGATTTTAGGGCGTAGCTGATCAAAAACCGGGTTGGAGGGCCGTTCAAACCGGCTGTCGACCGGGCCCGCAAACGTGCCGTCGGGATTGTACACCGGCATGGTCGGCAAGGTCTGGTAGATGTTGGTAAACACCCCGCCGATGAATTGCCGGTTGCCCGCGCCGTTGTCCCGGCGGTTGATCCGGGCCACCGACAGGCTGTTGCCAATTTTCACTTTGTCGGAAATCTGGTTGTCGGTATTCACCCGCACCGACATCCGCTCAAACCACGTCCGGATCATCATCCCGTCGTTGTTGAAGTAGTTGGCCGACACAAAATATTTGTTCTTGGCGCCCCCGCCTGCAATCGAAAACTGGTGTTCCTGAATCCGGCCGGTCTGCATCATTTCGTCGATCCAGTTGGTGCCGACGCCCAGTGTGGTGGGGTCCGCAAACGGGGCGGGTTGACCGGCGGCCACGAACGCCGTGTTCATGTTTTGTCCAAACTGGGTAGCATTCAGCGGATTCGGCAGCTTTCGGGTCGGGTTCTGAATCCCGTAATAACTGCTCCAGCTGAGCCGGGGCGTTCCCGAACTGCCGCGTTTGGTCGTGATGAGCACCACCCCGTTGGCCGCCCGCGTTCCGTAGATGGCTGTCGAAGCGGCATCTTTCAGGATGTCGATGGATTCAATATCGTTGGTGTTGATGGTCGCCAGCGGGTTGGAATTTTCGCTGTCGCCACCGCCCACCTGCACACCGTCGATGATGTAAAGCGGGTTGCTGTTGTTGATGGCACCCACCCCGCGAATCCGGACGCTAATGCCGCCCCCGGGCTGACCGCCGTTGGTGGTTACGTAAACACCCGGAACTTTGCCCTGCAGCGCATTGTCGAAGCTGGGCGACTGCACTTTCGTAATTTCGGACGCTTTAACGGAAACAATGGAGCCGGTTACGTTGCTTTTCTTCTGCTCGCCGTAACCCACCACCACCACTTCGTCGAGGGATTTGTCACTGACCGACAGCGAGATATCAATGGTGGTTCGTCCGCCCACGACCAGCTCCTGCGATGCGTACCCTACGTAACTGAAGACCAGCGTGGTATTTTCGTCCGGTACGACGATTCGGTACGCTCCGCTGGCGTCGGTGTTGGTGCCCCGGGTAGTGCCTTTGATAACGACGTTAACGCCCGGGATGCCTTCGCCTTTTTCGTCGGTTACTTTACCGCTGACGTTCTGGTCCACCACGGCTTCGTTCAAAACCGGCACGGACAGAAGGCTGGTGCTGGGGCCGTTAACGGTTTCTTTACGCAGGATGATGGTTTTGCCGGAAACCTCATAAGCCGCCCCCAGCGGTTTGAGCAGGTCATCCAGAACTTTTTCCAGGTTTTGCCCGGCCGCTTCGTAGGTAACCTTCTGGTGCGACGGGATGAGTCGGGAGCTGTAGACAAACTGCACATCCGCCTGCTGCTCAATCTCCCGGAAAACGCGCTTCATTTCCAATTGTTTGGCCCGCAGCGTTACTTTTCGGGCCAGCAGGTCCTGCGCCTTGCCGTCGAGGGCGAACGTCGTTCCTACCGCCCAGATCAGCAGCAACAGGGGTAAAAGTCCAACGCGCATAAGTAACCGGAGGGAAAGGGTTCGGTAGAAAAAATTTTCTTTCATACATTTGAAGGGTTTTGTTGGAATTTAAAGGTTCGGCAAAATCATCCCCGTACCCGGCAAAACCGGGTGATGCGTTCGTCCAGCACGGGGAACTTCCGGTCATTCATGCTGCAACATGAATGACCTTTTCTTACGCATTACAGCCTTTAATGTCGAGCACAAGCTGACCGTCCTGCATCGAATAACTGCCGTTGAGGGCCGTGCAGATAAACTGAAGCATTTCGTGCAGCGACTGGTCGGCAAACCGGGCCGTCAGCGGGCAATCTCTGACCTGATTTTCGTCGTAAACAATGCGAATTCCGTACGCATCTTCCAGCGTTTTCAAGACCGTCGGCAAAGGCGTATCGTCAAACGCAAACTGGTAAAAAACGGGGTCCCGTTCGGTATCAGTCGGCAGCAAAGGGCTTTTCGTCATGCGGGCTTTCTGCCGGGAATACTCCACCTGCTGATTGGCTTTCAGCACCACCTCCGGGGTGTTCGGAGAAGCCGCCGTTGGCAGATGATTCCGGTGGAATACCGCCACCCGGCCCGTTTTGACCTTTACGGAGATGCCGGGGTCGTCCTGAAAAGCCCGCACCGAAAAACTGGTTCCCAACACCTTGGTCACGATTTCACCGGCAAATACCAGAAAGGGCCGCTTGGGATCTTTCCGGACTTCAAAAAAAGCATCCCCGGTCAGGTGAACTTCCCGCTTTCCGGCTTCGAAAACCGCTGGAAACCGCAGCTTGCTCCTGGGCTGGAGGACTACCACGCTGCCGTCGCTGAGGTTCACCAGCAGGGGCTTCTGGGTCAGGTTCTCACGCTCCGTCAACCGGGAGGGGGGCTGTTCTTTCGACGTCCGTGACGACTCGGACCGCAGAAGACGGTTTTCCCATAACCACCCGCCCAGGGCCAGCAACAGCGCCACCGAAGCCGCGGCCAGCCAGCGGTTTCGGTTAAACCAACCCGAATGAACCACCCGCCCTTCGGTTTCACCTGCCGTGGCCCGGGTCACCGTCTGCCGGATGGACTCTTCCAGCTCGGTTTCCCCCAACGGCTGCTCCCGAACCTGCAGGGCCAGCACCAGCGCCCGGGCCTGTTGGACCACCGCCGTTTTTTCCGGATGTTCGGCCAGCCACTGTTGCCAGATCGCGTGGGTAGCAGGGGTCGGGTGCAGCACCCAGTCCCGGAAAAGATCGTCCCAGACGAATTGTTCAGCCGTGTAAGTAAGATACTGTTGCATTGGATTGCGTGACCGTTTCAAACGATGATAGACGGAAGGAAAGGCCGGATACTATAATTTGTCCGAAAAAAATCGATTTCTTTTCGGACGGTCCAGGCCCACAAGCCGGTAGGCTTGACTTTCGATAACGTCGGGAGCAACCCGGGGTTATCCAGCGTTATCCCCGGGCGGGGTTGCGGGATTTTTGCGCTTGGGTAGAGTATTTGGGGAGCGGGGATGTCTAGTAGGAAGAGAAGCGATCTGCTTGATGCCTAAACCGTGTGTCTGTTTCTATGAAAGCCGTTCTGCCGCTCGTCGGCCTGTTGCTGGGATTGTGGAGCTGCCACTCCGCCGATGAAAAACTGTTTACCCGAATGCCGTCGGACGAAACCGGCGTGCACTTTCGGAATACGGTGGCCGAGGACGAGCGGCATAATCTTTTCGATTATCACCTGGTGTACAATGGCGCGGGCGTCGCCGTGGGCGATCTGAACAACGACGGTTTTGCCGACTTGTACTTTGCGGGCAATCAGTCGGGCGATAAAGTATACCTCCATCGGGGAGAGGCCGGCGGCAAACCACTGCGCTTCACGGATGTTACCGAAAAGGCAGGAATTCAGCCGCGGGGCTGGTCGGTGGGCGTAACGCTGGTGGACATCAACGCCGACGGATTTCTGGATATCTACGTCTGCAAATCCGGCAATTATCCGGGCGTCGAGCGCGCCAACCAATTGTATATCAATCAGGGCGCTTCGGACGGCGGGACGGTTCGCTTCAAGGAAAGTGCCGCGCAGTACGGACTGGCCGATACGTCGTACACCACACAGTCGGCTTTTTTCGATTACGACCATGACGGCGATCTGGACTGTTACTTGCTAACGACCACCGGCCTGGTGCAAAACCCGAACAAAATTGAACCGGCGGTGATCGACGGCAGCGGTTTTTCACCGGATAAATTGTACCGCAACAACGGCAACGGCACGTTTACAGACGTGAGCGGTCCGGCCGGCATCCGGCACGACGGCCTGGGGCTGGGCGTGGCCGTGGCCGACCTGAACGACGATGGCTGGGAGGATCTTTATGTCTCCAACGACTTTCTGAACAACGATTACCTGTACATCAACAACCACGACGGCACTTTTCGCGAGTCTGCTGGTCAGTATTTCAAGCACCAGAGCCGGTTTTCGATGGGCAACGACGTGGCCGACGTAAACAACGACGGGCGGCTGGACGTAATGACGCTCGACATGCTGCCTGCCGGTAACCTGCAACGCAAAAAGATGACCGGGGCGGGTCATTTCGAACAGTTCGAGCTGGAGTTGCGGGCGGGGTATCAGCCCCAGTACATGCGCAACATGCTGCACATCAACCAGGGCCCGACCCCGGGCGGTCAGGTGCTGTTTTCCGAAGTGGGGCAACTGGCGGGGGTGCACGCAACGGACTGGAGCTGGGCGCCCCTGTTTGCCGATCTCGACAACGACGGCCACAAGGACCTGTTTGTGACCAACGGCTACCTGCGCGACATCACCGATCTGGATTTTGTGGCCTACAACGTCAATTTCTGGCAAACCGGCAACACCCAGGCCGACTTTCGGCGCTCCACCATCGAACGGGCCGCCAAAATGCCCTCCTGGAACAACGTCAATTTCTTCTTCCGAAACCGGGGCGACCTCACTTTCGAGGATGCAACCGCCTTCTGGTTTGGCGATGAAACCTCGCTCTCGAACGGGGCCGCCTACGCCGATCTGGACAACGATGGCGACCTGGACCTGATCGTGAACAACATCAACGAGGAAGCCTTCATTCTGCGGAACAATTCACCCAAAACGAATTTTCTGGACGTGCGGCTGAACGGTTCGGACAGGAATACGTTGGGGTTGGGCAGCAGGGTGACGGTTTTTGCGAACGGCCAGCAACAAACGCAGGTCCAGGCCGTAACGCGGGGCTACGCGTCGTCGGTTGATTACCGGCTGCATTTTGGCCTGGGAGCCCGCCAGCGGGTTGATTCGCTGGAAGTGGTCTGGCCGGACGGCCGACGGGAATTGCTGCGAAATAGGCCGGCGAATCAGGTGTTGACGCTGGAGTATCGCAACGCAAAACCAGACCGGAAAACAAACCCGGTTCCCGAAAACCGTCTCTGGGTTGACGCGACGGCCCGGAGCGGTGTGCCGTACGCCCACCGGGAAGAGCCGTTTCTTGACTACAGCACCGAGGTTTTGCTGCCGCATAAATTCTCCCAGCAGGGGCCGAAGCTGGCGGCTGGTGACGTCAACGGCGACGGGCTGGAGGATTTTTTTGTGGGCGGGGCCTACGGGCAGTACGGGAAACTGTTTATCCAGACGGCCAGCGGGTTTCGGCAGCAGGCCTATACTGACGAATCAAAACCGAAGCAGGAAGAGGACATCGGGGCGCTGTTTTTCGATGCCGACGGCGACACCGATGCCGATTTGTACATTGTGAACGGGTCCAACGAGTTCGACGACCGTTCGGCGTATTTGCAGGACCGGCTTTATTTGAACGACGGGAAAGGGAAATTTCGTCCGGCTCCGCAAAAATTGCCCCCCATCCGGCGAAGCGGCTCCTGCGTTCGGGCAGCTGACTTCGACAAGGACGGCGATCTGGATCTGTTTCGGGGGGGGCGGCTGGTGCCGAGTCAGTATCCGCTGCCGGGCGAAAGCTTTCTGCTGCAAAATAACCGGGGCTCTTTTACCGACGTGGCCGATGCCGTGGCTCCGGGTCTCAAATCCGTTGGCATGGTGACGGATGCGGTCTGGGCTGATCTCGACGCCGACTCCTGGCCGGACCTGATCGTGGTGGGAGAACTGATGCCGATAACAATTTTCAAAAACAACCGGGGTCGGCTGACCAAACTGGATGCCTTTCCGCAGTCGGACGGTTTCTGGAACTGCGTCAAAAGCGGAGATTTTGACCACGACGGCGATCCGGACCTGGTGGTGGGCAACACGGGCCTGAACACCCGCTACCGTTGTTCACCCGCGGAGCCGCTGAGTGTGTACGCGGCTGATTTTGACCAGAATGGTACGCTCGATGCCGTTTCGTCGTACTTTCTGACGGGTCGTGAGTACCCCGTTCCGCCCCGGGATTTATTGATGAAGCAAATGCCGTCGATGCGTAAGAAATTTGAGCAGTACGCTGATTACGCCCGGGCCGAACTCCGGGATGTTCTGACCTCCGGGCAGATTGATAAAGCGCAGGTCAGGCGGGCCTATGGGCAGGAAAGCGTCTGGATTGAGAACCGGGGCAAGGGGCAGTTTCGGATCAGGCCATTGCCGCAGGAAGCTCAGTGGGCGCCCGTTCAGGACCTTCTGGTGGAAGACTGCAACGACGACGGGCATCTGGATGTGGTGCTGGTGGGCAATGCGTACGACGTGGAACCCGTTGTCGGGCGGCATGATGCCTCGGTTGGTCTGGTGTTGCTGGGCGACGGGAAGGGGCATTTCAAATCCCAATCGTACGATAAAACCGGGTTGGTGGCCGACGGAGATTGCCGGTCTGTTTTGTCGGTAGGCGGGAAGGCCGGACGCTGGCTGATCGTTGCTCAAAACAACGCACCCGTACAGGTATACGCCCGTTCGCGGACAGTGGGGATGTTAGCCAAAACACGCCAGAAGCAGTAAAACCAGCAGAACCTTGGTTTTTAACTGGGATTTCAGCCATTTCAGGGCGAGTTGAGCCAGGTTGGATACCGACTGCGGAGAAATGTTCATGACCTCGGCAATCTGGTCGCGGCTGAGTTCCTGAAAATATTTCAGGTAGATGACCTCCTGTTGGCGTTTGGGCAGTGAGTGAAGCAGCCGCAAGCACTGCCTGGCGGTTTGCAGCGTTGACTCTTCCCGGATGAAGGCTTCCTCCACCGAAAATTCAACCTCGAAATCCTGTTCCGCGTAGAGATTATCGGGTTCCAGTACCAACCGGTTGGCCATTACGACCCGGTGAATCCGTCGGCGTAGTGACGCCATCAGGTATGGTTTGGGCGGAATTTCCCGATCGAGCACCCCTCTTTTTTGCCAGACTTCCAGAAAAACATCCTGAATGCAATCCTTGACGAGTTCCCGGTTGCGGGAGAACTTGCATCCGTACTGAAACAGGGGCTGAAAAAACAGGCGAACCAACCGTTCATACGCGGTGGCGTCGCCCGAAATGGCCTGCGTCCAGAGGAGGTAATGGTTGTCCATCGTTTGTTAAAAAGCCGTCTCTACAAGTAACCTACTGTTTACTTCCATTATAATCCAGTAGAGTGTAGTAAAGTCAGCGTGGCAACGAAGGTAAGCAATTGGTTAGGAAAAATTATGACAAAAAAGTGATTTTTTTAGAGTTTGTGATGATAGTAGAAACGTGTAAAGGATGGTCAGGTAAGTGGGTAACCGTTTACCAGGACTAATATCTTTAATTTTGTGCCAAATAATACAACTCTATGGCTTAAGGTTGTAAAATGGGATTTTATGATATAGATTTGTTATAAATACTAGCAGAACTTTATTACGATCAAGCGCATGCAACCCATCCAATCCCGTATTTGGGACGGCCAGAAGATGCATTATTTGGCCGGACTCCCCATGACTCCGGAACCCTACCTTACCATCTGGCTCCAGGAAGCGCTGGCCTTGGTCAGTCAGGTGCCGCCCGCCGACGAGCTTCCCCTGACCACCACGTTCTCCTGGCGGCTGATGCGCACCATCGGGCAGTCGGATCGGCAGGGAATTCTGCTGTACGAAAGTGATCTGGTGGAATGGGACGGGCGCATATTTGAGATTGCCTGGTCGAGCCACCGATGCGGATATGCCCTGTTTCAACCCCTGGGTACCAGTGAATTTCCCGCCTTTTCACTCAGCGCCCTGCACGCCCGGCAGGTGCGGATTTTGGGCAACCGTTACGAAAACCCGCACCTCCTGGAACAACGGTATATTTCGCAGTTAGCCGCCTGATTTTCCGCAGCGTAGCCGAACCCTTCGTTGAACCAAATTAGAATTCGTGGACAGCCGTCCGCTGGATAGCGTCCTTTTCGTGACATTCAGCGGGCGGCTGCCCTGCGTATGGGCTTATAGGGTCAGGGCCACAAAGACGGCCTTGGTTTCTTCTTTGTTCTGGGCCGTTTCAAATGCCTGGTTGATCTGATCCAGCGGGAAGCTGTGGGTGATCAGTTTTTTGGCGTTTAATTTTCCTTTGGCCATCAAATCCAAGCAGATCTGCATTTCGCGGTCGATGCCCCACCAGGCGTAGCTGGCACTCGGAATTAATTGAATCTGCGCCATCTGAATGCGTTGCCATTCCAGCTCAATGGAGGTTTTGCCCGCGTCAAATCCCCCGACGATGACCACCTTCCCGCCAATCCGGGCGAAGGATGTGGCCTGTGGCAACGTAACGGGCATGGAGGGACCCCCGGCGCATTCGAAGGCAATATCCACCCCCCGGCCGCCCGTAAATTCCATGACTTTCTGGTAGGCGTCTTCCTTTTTGGAGTTGACCACCGCATCGGCTCCCAGCTCCAGGGCCAGTTGCAGCGAAGAATCCACCACATCGGTGATGATCACATCCGCTCCGTTGGCCTTGGCCAGTTGGAGCTGCCCCAACCCGATGGGCCCCGCCCCAATGACGGCTACCTTGTCGTTCAGTTTAAGCCCGCTGAGTTGAACGGCGTGCAGACAAACCGAGAAAGTGTCCAGCAGGGTAGCTTCTTCAAAACTTACGTGGTCGGGCAATTTATAAAAGTTCTTGGCCGGTCCGATCAGGTAACTAGCGAAAGCCCGGGAGACGGTTTCCATGCGAACTTCGTAGAGGTGGGGGCACAGGTTATATTGTTGCGACTGGCACCAGGGACAGGTCTCATCGCCCAGTAGGGTTTCGATAACGACCCGGTCGCCCGGTTTGACGTTGGTAACCGCTTCCCCGACTTCCACGACCTCCCCGGCCAGTTCGTGACCCATGATTCGGTGTTCCAGCTCTGGTTCGGCGTGTTTCCAGTGCCGAAGGTCAGTTCCGCAGATGCCCGCGACCCGAACCCGGGCGAGCACCCAATCGGGTTTGGGAATCTTAGGAGTTTCTACCTCAGTCACTTTAAAATCGCCCTCGGCCGTCTTCAGGGCAGCCTTCATCATACTTTCCATATTTGTTATTTTTATTGATTAATCCGCGGCCTTTTGGGCCGTAAAAACTGGGGACAGATTAGTGATCACGGTCAAAAAGGCCGGTTTTAGCAATACTTCGGATAAAGAAAAAAGTTGTTCGGAGAACCCGGCAAATGAGGCTACGGCAATCTGGAATAGGGCCCCGTTCTGATGTCGGTATTGTTGCCGGAATCCTGGGCACCATTCCCTTATTTGGGTCAATAGCCCGTCTGGTAGATCGTTCTTGAGCTAGGTTTATCAACATGAAGCTGGAGGGCGCTGACTTACCCCGGTTTTCTCACTGCACGCGGTAGAGGACACCGTTTGATGAGCTGGCAAACCGTATACCTGCTCAGGCATCCATTCCCTATGGAAAAGCTTTTTGCATCCTGCGTGGTCGGACTTAGTTCGCACCTGCTCTACGCCCAGCCTTCGCCGGCCCCTCCCAGCCGCGCCCGTACCGATTATACCAGGGTTACCGTATTTACCACGGCCTCCCAGACCGCGCTTCGGCTGTCGGAGACCGGTACGCTGACCTTAAAGCCGGCAGCCCAACCGCTCGAAACGGAGCTGTTTGTTTACGTTGACCCTTCGCATACTTTTCAGCAACTGGTGGGCATTGGCGGGGCCCTGACGGACGCAGCCGCTGAAACCTTTGCCAAACTGCCCCGGCAAACCCAGCAGGAGCTGCTTACGTCCTACTACCCTGGGCTTCCACTGGTACGAAACCTGGACGGGAGCCGGGATGAATTTCGAAAACCTGAGCCGCGTACACGAAGCGTTTCCCGACAAAGCGTTGATTTTTACCGAAGGATGCATCGAAAAGTTCAACCGAAACCAGCTCAACGCCGGGTGGCTGGGCGAACGGTACGGAATGTCGATGATTCATGATTTTAACCGGGGTACGGTTGCCTGGACCGACTGGAATATCCTGCTCGACGAGAAAGGCGGTACCAACCATGTTGGTAATTTCTGTTTTGCCCCCGTTCATGCCGACACCCAAAGCGGTAAGTTGATCTACACCAGTTCGTACTATTACCTCGGGCATTTTTTTAAATTCATCCGGCCGGGTGCCCTGCGCGTCAGCAGTGCCGCCAGTCGGGATACCTTGCTGACAACGGCCTTTCGAAACCCGGACGGGAAACTGGCGGTGGTGGTGATGAACCCTTCGGATAACCGGCAGGCATTCCGGCTTCAGGTGGGCGACAAGGCCGCTGAGTCCAGCAGCCAGCCGCACTCCATTACCACTTTTGTTGTGGAGTAAATCGAAAAAAGACGACCGGGCCAACGACCCGGTCGCTTTTGGTGGTGAGAATTAAATTCATGGCGTCAGGTAGTAAACCCCCGCTGCAAGCCGTGATACCCAAAAAGAAACCCTGAATGATGAAACGGCCCGGTCGCACTGTCAGGCAAATGGCTGGTCGGGTTAGCTTCGACCATAGCCTCATTAATTGGTTTTTGGTGCGGGGATTAGCAGCAAGGAGAATCTTTATCTTGTTGGTTAATCGGATATGTGAAATGAAAAGTGCTGAGTACGGATGCCTATGAACCCACACCACAAAGCAGAGCCGCAGGCTCCTGAACACGCCGGAAAAATTTTGGTCATTGAAGATTCGCTGGATCAATGGACCTTATTTAAAAAAGCCCTTGAAGAAGTAAACCCCCAAATAAAACCGGTGCTGGCCAATAAGCCGCAGGTTGCCTTCGACTTGCTGGAAGAATGCCAGCAAACCGGCTCCGGCTTTCCCCTGCTGATTGTGCTGGATCTGTACGTGCCCAAACGACAGGATGGCTGGCAGGCGTTGGAAGTGATTCATAGTATGCCTGCTTCTATTAGCCAGATTCCGGTAATCATGTTTACGTCTTCAACCGATTTGGAAGATCTGATTGATGCCTACCAACAAGGCGTTCAATCCTACGTGATTAAACCAAAAACGGTTTCAGAATGGATGGACTGCTGCCGAATCCTGAGCGATTATTGGTGGCAGGCCGTAAAACGGTCACGAACGAACCCACATTAATAAACGTACCCGGTTGCCCGTTAAAATTTGAACCCCAGACTGGCGCTGACCATCCGAAGTTTGGCGTTTTCGACCCGGTACGCATCCCGGATGCCGTGGTGGTACGCCACATCGAGGGTAATGGGCCCCAGGTCAACGCCAAGACCACCCAGCAAATTGATTACCGTTTGGTTGTAATCCGCGTCGGTTAATTTAAAATCGTTTTTGTCGGCCTTCAGCAGATACGATAGCTCGGCCCCCGCCTGAATCCGGATGCCCGTTCGCTTGGACCGGGTCATCAAGGGCCGGTAGCCGATCTGGAGCGGAACCTGAATGTAATGCGTGTTGATCGTGCTGTTGAGTTGGTTCAGCGAAGCGCCCTTGTCGTCTTTGCTGTAGCGTTTGGACGAAATGCCCACGTACTCGGCGCCCAACTGGCCAAACAGCCGACCACCCCCGCGCACGTACAGACCCAGCTGGTAACCCACCCGGGCCCGCGAACCTAGGCTGTCTTGATCCGTTGAATAGGTCGAAAGATTCGGTCCCATATAAACGCCCACCGAAACGTTATCGCGTTTGAAGGTTGCCGGTGAAGCGGCCGGCTCGCGCTGACCTTCCGTGGACGCGGTAGCCGCCTGTTTTTGCCGGAAAATTTCCTGTTGAATGCTGTCAATTTTGTGGCCCTGCGCTTCCATTAACATGCGTAACAGCCGGATTTCGCTTTGGCTGGCCGGTGGCTCCGGGAAAGCCGGTTGGGGGGCTGCCGGTTGGCCGGGGCGGGCGCTGGGGACGGGTGAGGAAGGCTCGGCTACCACCGGTTCCGGAACCATCGAAGCGGGGTTGCCGGAGAGCGGTGAGCTGGGAATTCCGGAATTGGACACTCGTTTTTCCGTGATCCGCTTCTCGTAGAGAATGGATTCGGTACGTTCAATGACGGGGGACTGAACGGGCTGCTGGGCCTGGGCGGAAAGCTGAGTGACCAGAACAAAGGGCGCTATCAAAAAGAATCGATTCATGAGCTTATGGCTAAAATGAAAACACGTTACTCTATTGGAAGGAATGGGCGCGAAAAAGTCACAACCCGGAGCGGCCCTGCTCCCAAAAAGCGCGGAAGAACTAATTTTTCCCGAAAACCGGTAAGTAAACGCCCCTTTTGTCTTATACGGGTAATTCCAAGGATTTTTCTCGTTTCCCGATTACCTGATCCATGATTCAAATCAACAACGCCCTCCAACCGGCCGACTTCACCACCCGACTTCAACAATTCTGGGATCTATCCGCCCAAAAAATTAACCTCATTGACACCCACTACGATACCGCCAAAGGGTCCCCGGTTTTTACCGTGCAGGGGCATTACACCACCCGCGGCTGGACCGAGTGGACGCAGGGCTTTCAGTTTGGCTCGGCCATTCTGCAATTCGACGCTACCGGTGACGAGCGCTTCCTGGAAATGGGGCGCCAGAAAACCCTGACGGTCATGGCTCCGCACATCAGCCACATTGGCGTGCACGACCACGGTTTTAACAACGTGAGCACGTACGGCAACCTGCTGCGGCTCATACGGGAAGGCAAAACCGAGTTCAACGAGTGGGAAAAGAATTTTTACGAACTGGCGCTCAAAATCTCGGGAGCCGTGCAGGCCAGCCGCTGGACCACCATGAAAACCGGCGGTTTTATTCACTCCTTCAACGGTCCGCACTCGCTTTTCGTCGACACCATCCGGTCGTGCCGGGCGGTGGTGCTGAGCCACAGCCTGGGCCACGTCTTCCAGGGCGAGGGCGACGTGGTGATTAACCTGCTCGACCGCGCCCTGCAGCACATGAAAGCCACCGCCGACTACTCGGTGTTTTACGGCGAAGGGCGCGACACCTACGACCTCTGGGGCCGCACGGCGCACGAAAGCGTGTTCAATACCAAAGACGGCAATTTCCGCTGCCCCAACTCCCAGCAGGGCTACACGGGTTTCTCAACCTGGACGCGCGGCCTGGCCTGGGCCATGTGCGGTTTTGCCGAACAACTCGAATACCTGGATACTTTCGAGAAAACCGACCTGGAACCGTTTGGCGGCTGGACGGTGGTGGAAGCGTACCTGCTCAAAGCCGCCCGCGCCACCTGCGACTTCTACATTGAACACACCCCCACCAACGGCATTCCGTACTGGGACACGGGCGCACCGGGTCTGGCCAACATGGGCGACTACCTCGCCAAACCCGCCGACCCCCACAACGACTTTGAGCCAGTAGACAGCTCGGCGGCCGCCATCGGGGCGCAGGGACTGCTTCGGCTGGGCAAATATATGTCCGAGCGGGGTGATGTGGAAAACGGCCTGCGGTACTGGCAGGCGGGGTTAACAGTGTTAGATTCATTATTTTCGGAGCCGTACCTGAGCACTGACCCCGATCACCAGGGGTTGATCCTGCACTCGATTTACCACCGGCCCAACGGCTGGGATTACGTGCCGGAAGGCAGCAAGATTCCGTACGGCGAGTCGAGTATGTGGGGGGATTACCACGCCCGCGAAGTGGCGCTCTACCTGCAACGGGTCGTCAACAATGAAACGTATTATACCTTCTTCGGCGCTTTGTCATGAACCCAGCCTCGCAACCAGAACCGTCGGCGGGAGAACCTGCGTTCCGGGAATCTCCATTCCGGGACTTTTCAAAACTTTGCGTACACACGATTACGACAAAACCGTGGTCGGTGGAAGAAGCCGCCGAGCATTTTGCCCTCTCCGGAATTGGCGGCATTACGGTCTGGAGGGATGCGCTCGCTAACCGCAACATCCACCAGACCGGCCAGCTCCTGCGCGATCATAACCTGACGGTGGTGTCGCTCTGCCGGGGTGGATTCTTTCCGCACCTGGAAGCCGGTGGGCGTCAGGCAGCAATCGATGAAAACCGCCGGGCCATCGACGAAGCCGCCGAACTGGGGGCACCGCACGTGGTGCTGGTTTGCGGAGCCGCTCCCGGCCAGCCACTGACCGAATCCCGCCAGCAAATCCGTGACGGTATTGCCGCCCTGTTGCCGCACGCCGAAGCCAGCGGGGTGAAGCTCGCCATTGAACCGCTGCACCCGATGTACGCCGATAATCGTTCGGCCATCAACACGTTAGGGCAGGCCAACGACATGGCCGAAGACCTGAATTCACCGTGGGTGGGCGTGGCCGTCGATGTCTATCACCTCTGGTGGGACCCGAATCTGGAACAGGAAATCCGGCGGTGCGGTAAAAACGGCCATTTGTTCGCTTTTCACATCTGTGACTGGAAAACCCCGACGGTGGACCTGCTCAACGACCGCGGATTGATGGGCGAGGGCTGCATCAACATTCGCCAGATTCGGTCTTGGGTCGAAGCAACGGGCTTCAGCGGGTTCAACGAGGTCGAAATCTTCTCGAACCGCTACTGGGCCGAAGATCAGAAGGAGTTTCTGGAAAAAATCAAAAACGGCTATTTGTATCATTCATAAAAACCGTAAACCATCGTTTAATCCGTCCAGCCACCTGGCCATCAAACCATTTAATCAACAGTGAAAGAACACAAAGTCGGTATTATCATGAACGGCGTCACGGGCCGGATGGGTACCAATCAGCACCTGCTGCGTTCCATTGTCGCCATCATCAAACAGGGCGGGGTAAAAGTCGGGCCGGATGAGGTCATTATGCCCGATCCGATTCTGGTCGGCCGGGATGTCAATAAACTCGAAAAATTATGCCAGCAGTCGGGCGTAACCAAGATGACGACCAACGTCGATGAAGCCCTGGCTGATCCGCATAACATCATTTATTTCGACGCCCAGACCACGGGCCGCCGGGCCGAGGGTGTCCGCAAAGCCGTGGAAGCCGGAAAACACGTTTATTGCGAGAAGCCAACGGCCGTCAGCACCGAAGTGGCGATGGAACTGTATGAACTCTGCAAAGCGGCCGGTCTGAAAAACGGCGTAGTGCAGGACAAACTCTGGCTGCCCGGCCTGCTGAAGCTCAAGCGGTTGATTCAGAACGACTTCTTCGGTAAGATTCTGTCCGTTCGGGGCGAGTTCGGTTACTGGGTGTTTGAGGGACACACCATCCCGGCCCAGCGCCCCTCGTGGAATTACCGCAAGGAAGACGACGGCGGCATTATTGTAGATATGCTTTGCCACTGGCGCTATGTGCTGGACAACGTGTTTGGAAACGTAAAATCCGTGTCCTGTCTGGGGGCCACGCACATTCCCGAGCGGATCGACGAGCAGGGAAAACCGTATACGGCCACCGCCGACGATGCCGCCTACGCAACGTTTGAACTCGAAGGGGGCGTTATCGCGCAGTTCAACTCTTCCTGGACCACGCGGGTTCGGCGCGACGACCTGCTGACGCTGCACGTCGACGGCACGAAAGGCTCGGCGGTGGCCGGGTTGCGCGAGTGCTACATCCAGCATTACGGCAACACGCCCAAACCCGTCTGGAACCCCGACATCGAGCAACCCATCAAGTTTTTCGAAGGCTGGGCCAAGGTGCCCGAGCAGGAGCCGTTTGACAACGCCTTCAAGGTGCAGTGGGAACTGTTTCTGAAACACGTCGTGAAAGACGAGCCGTTTCCGTGGGATTTGCGGGAAGGGGCCAAGGGCGTTCAACTGGCCGAGAAAGGCATTGAAAGCTGGGAAAAACGGTGCTGGGTTGATATTCCGGAATTATGAAACGGGTCGCGTTTGTAACGGGCGGCAGCCGGGGCATTGGCTACGGCGTCGCCGAACACCTGGCCAAAGCGGGTTTCGATCTGGCTATCAACGGGGTCCGGCCCCAGGAAGCCGTCGGGGAGGCCCTGGCGGGGCTGCGGGAACTGGGGGCGGATGTGCTCTATTGCCAGGGCGATATTGCTTCCAAAGAAGACCGTACCCGGATGATGGAGCAGATCATGGCCCATTTCGGGCGGTTGAACGTACTGGTTAATAACGCGGGGGTTGCCCCGAAGGAACGGCGCGACATCCTGGAAGCCACCGAAGAAAGCTTCGAGCACGTTTTGTCGACCAACCTGCAGGGCGCTTATTTTCTGACCCAGGCTGCGGCCAACTGGATGATCCGGCAGAAAGCAGAGCAACCCGACTTTACGGCCCGCATCATCAACGTTTCTTCGATCTCGGCCACGGTCGCTTCCGTCAACCGGGGCGAGTATTGCGTGGCGAAAGCGGGGTTGAGCATGGCAACGCAGTTGTTTGCCGCCCGGCTGGGGGAGTTCGACATACCGGTGTTTGAAGTCCGGCCCGGCATCATCCGCACCGACATGACCGCGGGGGTGGTCGGTAAATACGACAAACTGATCGACGAGGGCCTGACGGTGCAGAAACGTTGGGGCTTTCCCGACGATGTGGGCCGGGCGGTAGCGTCGCTGGCCCGGGGTGATTTCCCGTATTCGACCGGTCAGGTAATCATGGTCGATGGCGGGATGACCATACCGAGATTGTAGTTTTTAAGTTGTTTCGCGGAGTTAAGCGGAGAAGCGCAGCGTTAAAGGCTCCGCCAGGCTCCGAAAATCTCCGCTTAACTCCGCGATAGACCACTTTTAACTTCCTAAACCTCGTAAAAAAATGCAGAACGACTCCCGACGTACCTTTCTCAAAACTGCCGCCACCGGCTCGCTGGCCGTGCTGGGTCTGCCGACCATCATCCCCGCCCACGCCTTCGGGGCCAACGACCGCATCCGGGTGGCCGTTATCGGCGTCAACGGTCGCGGTAAAAACCACATCTCCGGCTTTTCCGCTTTGCCCAACGTGGAGGTCGTTACACTCTGCGACGTGGACAACGTGGTGCTCGGGGAGCGGGCGGCCGAGTTTGAGAAAACCTACTCCCGCAAGGTGAAAACCGAGCCGGATTTGCGGAAAGTCTACGAAGACAAAAACATCGATGCCGTCAGTATTGCCACGCCCAACCACTGGCACGCGCTGGCGGCCATCTGGGCGTGCCAGGCCGGAAAAGATGTGTACGTCGAGAAACCGGGTACGCACAACCTGAAGGAGGGCCGGAAGCTGATCGAAGCGGCTGCCAAATACAACCGCATGGTGCAGCACGGGGTGCAGTTGCGCAGTTCGACGGCCATTCAGGAGGCCATCAAGCACCTGCGCGACGGGTTGATCGGGAAGGTATACATGGCGCGGGGCCTGGTGTATAAATGGCGTCCGGATATTGGTAACCAGGGCACCAGTGCGGTTCCGGCGGGGCTCAACTGGGATCTCTGGCAGGGACCGGCCAAGGCGCGCGAGTTCAGCAAGAATTACGTGCACTACAACTGGCACTGGTTCTGGGACTACGGCAATGGCGACATCGGCAACCAGGGTATTCACGAAACCGACCTGGCCATGTGGGGTCTGGACGTGGGGTTGCCGGAGGAAATCAGTTCGATGGGCGGAAAGTACCTCTGGAACGACTGCAAGGAAACACCAGAAACGCTGATTTCGACCTACCGGTATCCGAAAGAAGGCAAAATTCTTCAGTTTGAAGTACGCCCGTGGATGACCAACCGGGAAGATGGTATTGAAATCGGCAACCTGTTTTACGGCGACAAGGGCTACATGGTCATCAACGGTTACAACGATTACAAAACGTTTCTGGGCAAGGAACGTACCCCCGGACCCGCCGGTCACGCGGGCGGGGATCATTACCTGAATTTTATCGAAGCTGTGCGCTCGCGCGACAAATCGAAGCTGAACGGTCCGGTGGAAACCGCGCATTTGGCGTCGGGTCTGGCGCATTTGGGCAACATTTCGTACCGGCTGGGCCGCCAGTTAAAATTCGATCCGAAAAAAGAAGAGTTCATCGGCGATTCGGAGGCCAACGCGCACCTGAGCCGGCCGTACCGCGCGCCGTATACGCTGCCGAAGCACGTTTAATTTCCGGTTTTACGTCCAGGGTTTACAGGGGGAAGGCCGTAGCCCGCAGCCCGCAGCCCGCTTTTAAGTAACCTTACGTTAAACCGTTCCTGTAGACCTTTAACCTTAACGACAACATGGTTGATGAAGCCAAAACTGAAAGAAGCCTGAGTAGCCAACTGCTTCAACTGCCGGTGATTGTGGCCGCGCTGGGCTACCTGGTGGATATGTACGATTTATTTTTGTTCAGCGTGGTGCGGGTGCCGAGTCTGAAAGCGCTGGGCGTGGAGGGCGATCAGCTCCTGCCCGAAGGCATTGCGCTCCTGAACTGGCAAATGGCCGGTATGCTCATTGGCGGTATTTTCTGGGGCGTCATGGGCGACAAACGCGGGCGGCTTTCGGTGCTGTTCGGCTCCATTCTGATTTACTCGCTGGCCAACATCGGCAACGGCCTGATCAACAGCCTGCCGATGTATGCCGCACTGCGGTTTGTGGCCGGGGTCGGGCTGGCGGGCGAACTCGGGGCCGGGGTAACGCTCGTCACGGAAGTGCTGCCCAAGCAGATTCGGGGCTACGGAACCATGATCGTGGCTACGATGGGGGTGCTGGGCGCCATCCTGGCTTACTTCGTGGCTGATTTGTTCCAGTGGCGAATTTCGTATTTCGTGGGCGGTGGACTCGGTTTGATGCTGCTGGTGCTCCGGATCAACGTTTTCGAATCGCGGATTTTTGAAACGGTGAAAGAACGTCAGGTCAAGCGGGGTGATTTACTGATGCTGTTTTCCAGCCGGGAGCGGTTTGTCAAATACCTGCAGTGCATTCTGGTGGGCCTGCCCATCTGGTTTGTCGTTGGTATTCTGATTACGTTTTCGCCGGAGATCGGCCAGGCCATCGGTCTTTCCGAACCCGTTGTGGCGGGAAAAGCCGTGATGCTGTCGTTTTCCGGGCAGGTTGCGGGCGACATTGCCAGCGGGATGCTGAGTCAGTATTTCAAAAGCCGCAAGAAAGTCATCGGCGGTTTTATTACGCTCTCGCTGGTTTTTGTGCTGGTCTACCTAATGGCCCCGCTCAACGATTTGACTACGTTTTACCTGGTGTGCGTGTTCCTGGGGTTTGCCAACGGCTACTGGGCGCTGTTTGTCACGATTGCCGCCGAGTTGTTTGGCACCAACCTGCGGGCGACGGTAGCCACCACCGTCCCGAATTTCGTGCGCGGGGCCGTCATTCCGCTCACTTCACTCTTTGTTTACGGAAAATCCCAGGTGGGTACGTTGAACAGCGCCCTCGGGGTGGGTTTGCTCACGGCCGCCCTGGCGTTTCTGGCGTTGTATTTTATGGAAGAAACCTTTAAGAAAGACTTAAATTATGTGGAAACGGACTAGTCTGGCCGGACTGGTAATCAGTGCCTTTATTGCCTCCAATACCGTTGTTGCGCAGCAAAAAGCGAGTGGAATTTTTCGGCTTCACCCGCAAAATCCGCACTATTTTCAGTACCAGAACAAACCCATGATCGTCGTCGGCTCGGGCGAACACTACGGTGCGGTCATCAACCTGGATTTCGATTACGCCAGGTACTTACGGGCCACGGCCGCCGACGGCATGAACACCACCCGGCTGTTTACGGGCGCATACATCGAAAAGCCGGGTGTCTTCGGCATCCAGAAAAACACCCTGGCGCCGGTCGAGGGCCGGTTGGTGCTGCCCTGGCGCCGGAGCAACGAAGCCGGGTTTGCGCTGGGCGGCAACAAGTTTGACCTGAACCAGTGGGACCCGGCGTATTTCGAGCGGTTGAAAAATTTTATGACCGAAGCCCGTAAGGCCGGAATCATCGTGGAAATCAACCTGTTCTCGGCGCACTACGGCGATGGGTGGCTCAATTGCGCGTTCCACCACAAAAACAACGTCAACCAAACCGACAGCGTGCACTCGCAACGGGTCAATACGCTGGAGAACGGCAACCTGCTGGCGCACCAGGAACGGTATGTGCGCAAACTGGTCCGCGAACTCAACGGTTTTGATAATTTCTACTTTGAAATTCAGAACGAACCCTGGGCCGACCAGACGGAAATGATCCTGAAACGCAACGAATACGGCCCGGACAACGACTGGCGCTCCACTCTTCAGGTAGTTTCCCAACGCTCGAATGCCTGGCACCGGCGCGTGGCCGGCTGGATCAAAGACGAGGAGAGCAAATTGCTGAATCCGCATTTGATTTCGCAGGACATCAGCAATTTCCATTACCCCATCGCCGATGCCGATCCGAACATTTCGGTTTTCACGTTTCATTATGCGCTGCCGGAAGCCGTTGCCGAAAATTACCACCTGAACCGCGTCATTGGCTTCAACGAAACGGGTTTTGCCGGGCGCGAAGACGCTACCTACCGGCGGCAGGCCTGGCGGTTTCTGATGGCCGGGGGCGGGTTGTTCAACCAGCTCGATTATTCGTATTCAGTCGGGGCCGAAACCGGTCAGGATACCGCCTACAAAGCCCCCGGGGGGGGCAGTCCGGCGCTGCGGGCGCAGTTCAAAATTCTGAAAACCTTTTTCGAATCGCTGGATTTCATCCCGCTCAAACCCGACCCGGCGGTGGTAGCGGTGGCCCCCGGCGCCCGAACGCAGGCCCTGAGCAACGGGGCTTCGGAGTGGGTGATTTATTACGAGCCGATGGCTGTCAAACCGTACGAATTGAGCCTGAACCTGAAAAAAGGAACCTACCAGGCCGCGTGGACGGATGTGGTAACGGGACAGAAGCTCACCACCGTACCCGTCAGCAACGGGCGACTGGTGGTGCCCGAGGGGGCCAACGACAAAGTGGTGGTGATCCGGGCCGCTTCGGCCAAGCGTTAAACCTGCGGAACGGTGGCCGGTTTGAGCAGCGGCAGGGTAACGGTAAAAAAGCCGTCCTGCTCGGCGATGATCGGCTCCGATTCGCCCAGCAGCCGGTATTTGGCCACAATGTTGGTCAGTCCCACGCGGTTGGAAACCACCCGGGTCGTTTTGCGCTGGAGGTTGTTGCGCACCCGGAGCCAGTTTTCGGGCGTCAGGTCAATCTGGATTTGCAGCGGTTTTCCGGCCTGAATGCGGTTGTGTTTGACGGCGTTTTCCACCAGCAGTTGCAGGCTCAGCGGGGGCAGTTGGCGGTTGTAGGAAGCGGGCGGCACCTCGAGCGTGAGCGAAACGCCCGTTCCGTGCCGCATTTTCAGCAGGTGGTAGTACGACTGAATAAAGGTCAGCTCGTTTTCCAGCGTCGTCAGCGTATTTTCGTTGGTTTGCAGCAGATACCGGTACACTTTCGCCAGTTCATCGACGTATTGCTCGGCCTGCTTGGGTTCTTCACTGATGAGCGACGAGAGGGCATTGAGGCTGTTGAACAGAAAGTGCGGATTGATCTGGTTTTTCAGCACGTCCAGCTGATTCAGCAACACCTCGCGTTTGTAGGTTTCGGCCTGCAAACTGTTTTCCCTCCATTTGGTCAGCGAATAAAGGCCCTCGTACAAACCAATAAAAAGAATGATCGTACAGGCCCCCAGCCAGAGGTTGTTGGTCGCCAGTTTTTCGGGGTGAAAATTTAAGGAAGGAATGGCCTGAAAGGCGTAGAAGGGAATCAGGGTGGATGCCCCGATGGTCGACACAAACACCAGAAACTCCAGGACGATGCGCGTTAAGGTCTGCCGAATTTCGGGAAACCGTTTCATGATTCGAAAGATCACAATTTCCTGAACCACCAGTAACGTCATGCAGACGACGTAGGCAAAAACCGTGGTGGGGAGCCAGATCCGCCAATCGGAAAGGAAGCGGTCGCCGAACCAGTTGTAGACGCCAATGGGGGCCGACCAGGATACCAGGCCCACAAAAATCCAGATGCGTCGCTTTGAAAAGCGGAGCAGAGGATGCTGAAAAATCCGGCGAAACGGCATGAACGGTATGACAGAACGAGCGACGCGTCGGTGTGCGACAGGCTGCGCTATTTTATGGCTAATATATGATTTTTGATTGGTGGAAACAAACCGATGGCAGACCCTTCCGGCCGGAACCGTCAGCCGCGATGCCTAAAACCGTCGGTCAGGATAAAGGGCAAAAAAAGCGGAGCCACCCGAAAGGTGGCTCCGCTGGATTATGGGTAGTAATCGCTTACCGTTTCTCGTTCGAGAACGAATACGGGAAGGCCGAGGGCTGGGTGCCGCGCTGCTGGTTGGGCGTGGGGCGCATCGTAAACTCAACGGTTCCGCCCTGCAAAAGCGCCCGGTGGCTCAGCCAGTTGGCCGCGTGCGGTTTCCCGTTTACCCGGACGGCGTCCACGTACCGGTTTTTCTCCGAGTTGGTGGGGGCGTTGATCACCAGTTTTTTACCATTTTCGAGCGTAATCGTCGCTTTTTTAAACAACGGAGCGCCCAGTACGTACTGATCGGTTCCGGGGCAGACCGGGTAGAAGCCCAGCGCCGAAAAGACGTACCAGGCCGAGGTCTGGCCGTTGTCTTCGTCACCGCAGTAACCGTCGGGCGTGGGCAGATACAGCCGGTTCATGGTTTCACGAATCCAGTACTGGGTTTTCCAGGGCGCTCCGGCGTAGTTGTAGAGGTAAATCATGTGCTGGATCGGCTGGTTGCCGTGGGCGTAATTGCCCATGTCGGCAATCTGCATCTCCCGGATTTCGTGGATCACGCTGCCGTAATAGCTCTCGTCGAACACCGGGGGCAGGGTAAAGACCGAGTCCAGCTTGGCGACGAAATTCTTGGGACCGCCCATCAATCCGATCAGCCCCTGTACATCGTGGAAAACCGACCAGGTGTAATGCCAGCTGTTGCCTTCCGTGAACGCGTCGCCCCACTTGAACGGGTTGAACGGCTTTTGGAAGGTGCCGTCCTGGTTCTTACCGCGCATCAAACCCGTGGCCGGGTCGAAGAGGTTGCGGTAATTCTGGCTGCGTTGGGCAAACCGGTCGATTTCGGCCTGCGGGCGTTTGAGGGCTTTGGCCAGTTGGTAAATCGTGAAGTCGGCGTAGGCGTATTCCAGCGTCCGGGCGGCATTTTCGTTGATCTTCACGTCATACGGAACGTAGCCCAGCTTGTTGTATTCTTTCACCCCGCGCCGACCGACCGCATCCATCGGCCCTTCGTTTTCGGAGTTTTTCAACACCGCTTCGTAGAGCGTATTGATGTCGTAACCGCGCAGTCCTTTCAGGTAGGCATCCGCCACAATCGAGGCCGAGTTGGAGCCGATCATCGTGTTGCGCAGGCCCGGACTGGCCCACTCGGGCAACCAGCCACCTTCGTTGTAAGCGTTCACGAGTCCTTCCTGCATCTGGGCGTTGAGCGACGGATACATCAGGTTCAGGAACGGGAACAGCGAGCGGAAGGTATCCCAGAAACCGGTGTCGGTAAACAGGTAACCCGGCAGCACCTTGCCGTTGTAGGGGCTGTAGTGAACCACTTTTTTGGCCGCATCGATTTCGTAGAACTTGCGCGGAAACAGCAGCGAACGGTATAAACAGGAGTAGAAAGTCCGGGTCTGGTCGACCGTGCCGCCTTCGATTTTGATCCGGCCCAGTTCCTGGTTCCAGGCGGCTTTGGCTTTCTGTACTACGGTTTCAAACGAGTCCGAGCCGATTTCGGTCAGGTTTAGCTCGGCCTGTTCGGGGCTGATAAACGAGGAGGCCACCCGGACGTTGACGACCTCGCCCTTCCGGGTTTTGAAGCCCACCACGGCTCCGGCATGATCGGCCTGGACTTCCAACGCCTGGTTTTCGGTCTTTTTGCCGTTGAAAACCTGGCGAACCGTAAACGGTTTGTCAAAAATCAGCACGAAGTAATTCTTGAAATTGTCGGGAACGCCCCCGCTGTTTTTGGTCGTGTAGCCGATGATTTTGTTTTCGCCGGGAATGATTTTGACGAACGAACCCTTGTCGAGCGCATCGATGACCACCGAAGCGCTATCGGTTTGCGGGAAGGTAAACCGGAAGCGGGCGGCCCGTTCGGTGGGGGCAATTTCGGTCGTTACATTATGATCGGCCAGATACACCTTATAATAATAGGGTTTGGCGATTTCGGCCTTGTGGGAAAACCAGCTCGCGCGTTCGTTTTCGTCGAAGCGGATTTTACCGGTGACGGGCATGATGGCAAACTGGCCGTAATCGTTCATCCAGGGCGAGGGCTGGTGCGTCTGCTTGAAGCCGCGAATTTTGTTGGCGGCATAGGTATAGGCCCAGCCGTCGCCCATTCGGCCGGTTTGGGGCATCCAGAAATTCATGCCCCAGGGCAGGGCGATGGCCGGATACGTGTTGCCGTTCGACAGGCTGGGTTTGGAATCGGTGCCCATCAGCACGTTGACGTACTCAACCGGGTCGGTGACCTGACCAACGGTTTGGGCGGAAACTGTTCGGGTAATAACAAGGAAAACAAAAAACAGGAAGGAAGAAGTGCGCATGGGAAATCGGGGGGGCTGTGCCGTAATTTTTGGTGCAAAGGTAAAGACCCGCTGGGGGAATTCCCTACTTCTTACTCGGCTAACTTGAGGTGTTTGAGAATTACCTGGGCGAGGTTGCCGGGGCTGTAGGGCTTAACCAGAACTTCGTCCAGGCCGGCGTCGTTGGCCCGCTCGCCAATTTCCTGGGCCAGACTGGCCGTTACGGCAATGATCGGCAGCGTTTCGTTGCGCTTGCGGATGATGCGGGTAGCCTCGTAACCGTCCATAACCGGCATCTGCAAATCCATCAGAACCAGGCGGTGCTTTGTGGAGTCGAGCATGTTGACGGCTTCCTGGCCGTTGTTGGCCACATCGACCGTCGCCCCCAGCTTACTGAGGATGTTTTTGGCCAGCAGCACATTCATGGCGTTGTCTTCGACCAGCAGAATGGTGATACCGTGCAGGGGTTTGTTGCCGGAAACCGATTTGTTTACCTTCAGCGGTTCGGGAGCCGGAGCGGCTACCCGGGGGAAGGTTTGCGTAAAGTAAAAACGGGAGCCCCGGCCGGGCTGGCTCTGCAGGCGGAGTTCGACCTGCTGGAGCTGAAGGATTTTGTGGCTGATGGTGAGGCCCATGCCCGTGCCGCCGTAGGTTCGGGACAGGGACGAATCGACCTGGGTAAACCGGTTGAAGATCAGTTGCTGCTTTTCGGGCGCAATGCCAATGCCGGTATCTTCGATGGCAAAAGTAAGGGTGGTGGTTTGGGTTTGCTGTTCATCGACGGTCAGACTGACAACGACCCCGCCCTGCTCGGTAAACTTGATGGCGTTCTGGACCAGATTGGAAACCACCTGCGCCAGACGATTGGGATCGCCGACGACGTTGGGCGTAAACCGGGGGTCGATGGTCAGATTCAGCGCTAGGGATTTTTCCCGGGCCACGGCCTGGAAGCTCGACACCACGTTTTGCAGAATGCGGGCCGGGTCCATTGGAACGGACTCGAGCGCTATTTTACCGGCTTCAATCTGGTTCAGATCCAGGATGTCGTTAACGATATGCAGCAGGTTGTTGGCCGAATAAAGCATCACGTCGAGGTGTTGCAGTTGATCGGGCCGCGGATTATCCTGCCGCAGCAGGTGGTTCAGACCAATGACGGCATTCAGCGGAGTACGGATCTCGTGGCTGATGGTGCTCAGAAACTCGTTTTTCACCCGCAGCCCTTCTTCGGCCTGTTCTTTGGCCTGCCGGAGCGTGAAGGCAAACCGGTACGAGAGCACCAGAGATTGCAGAAAGAAGAAACCGATATAGCCGAGGAACAGAACGATATTTTCCGGAATGGCGATCTGGAAATACTTCAGAATAATCACGATAAACACCGCCAGCAGAACCCCGGTACTCATCAGCGAATACTTGGCACCGGGCCGCTTCCGCCGGGCGGCCAGCCAGTAAACGTGAAAGGCGTAGCCGATGTAGATAATCATCAGCCCCAGAAACGGGTCGATTAGCTGGGTGAAATAAATCGGCGGCAGGAGCAGGGTTGCTACGGTAAATACCAGACAAATGCCGGTTAGCAGCCGGATGACGTGGCGGTTGACATCGGCCGGATAGAGGGACCCCGTGTAAAGCACGAAAACGGCAACGCTGACGAACAGCGACAGGTACTCCAGGTGAACCAGGAGCGACCAGCGGGCGGTTTCAAATAAAGCGTGAAGGGCGTAGTGATCGCTGCCCACGATGCGGTAGCTGTAGAGCAGGCAGAACAGCGAAAAATAGAGGATGGATGTTTCGTGCCGCCCAAACAAAAACAACCCCAAAAAAAACAGGCCGCCCATAAACAGACAGCCCGTGAGGAAATAGTCGAGGGCATACTCCCGGTCGATGGCGACCCGCAGTTCTTCGGCTGAACCCAAAAAGATGGGCTGGTAAGGGCCGCCTTTTGAGTGGTGAAAGTTTGCAACCTGCAGGAGCAGTCGCAGGGTATCGGATGTTTGGGGAACAAATTTGATCTGAGTTGACCAGAACGGGGTGGTGCTTTCGGGCGAAGTGCCCGGTGTTCCGCTGCGGGTCAGTTCCTGATCGTTGACAAAAAGCCGGTAAGCGGTGAAAAAGTCCGGTAGTTTCAGGGCCAGCGGGGGCGCCTGGCGGGGGAGCAGGATGGTGAGCGAATACGTGGCGTAACCGTAGGCGGGGAGGGGATGGCCGTTCCAAGTTTGTGTGCTCCAGGGTTCCGGAAAAGTACTGTATTCAAACGCGGGTGAGCGGTCGCCTGGCGACAGTAGTGATTTCCAGTACCATTTCCAGGCTCCGTTCAGCGGCACCAGTTGCTGGTCAAACCGGACGGTGCGCAGGTCCAGGAGTCCCTGCTGGGCAACGGGGTAATCGGATTTTTGCCTTTCGGGAGCATAAGTCGAACAGCCCATCAACAGCGTAGCCAGCAGGCTCAGGAGATAATGGGGAAGGAATGTAAGGGTTTGGTCCGACAAACGGCGTTTCTGCATGATACTGTACTACTTCCTGCGTTGCGTTGTGAATCTGGTGCAATAAAACTTTACAGGTTGATCGACAGAGAGCCCTCAATTATTAGTCCAAAACGAAATGTTCCTGCCACGAATTGTGCAGAAAGTACATCGGTAAAAATACGGAAAAATTTATTATTTGCCGGGTGAACTTCCGGAATAGTCGTATACGAATTGCCCAAACTACCTGATCGGTTGTAAATTGGATAATACGGTGTTGAAATGGTAAACAGATCGTCGCAGAAATACGGAGTCGTAGCGGCTGATTTCCGGGGGCTGAGCGGGCGTTGGTGAAAGATTGGTGAACTTGGCCCGGAATTTGTCCCAAATTGCACTTGCTTCGGAAAACGCTTTTATTTGTGGTGATTTTTTTGCATATTTGTATGATAGGCACACCATTGAAAAGGCCTTTCTCCGTTCGGTAGATTTCTCGGAACGGTTCCATTTTTTAACCATCGCTTGGTCCGGATTGTCGGACAGAGAATTAACTTCTTATGGCAGAAGAAACAGAAGAACAAAACGACGCCACCAACATTATTCCCATTAACATTGAAGACGAAATGCGCGGGGCCTACATCGATTATTCGATGTCGGTTATTATCTCCCGGGCTTTGCCTGATGTCCGTGACGGTTTGAAGCCGGTGCACCGTCGGGTGTTATTTGGGATGGCTGAATTGGGTGTAAATTATAACAAACCGTACAAGAAGTCGGCGCGTATCGTCGGCGAAGTACTGGGGAAATACCACCCGCACGGTGACTCGTCCGTGTACAGCACCATGGTGCGGATGGCCCAGGACTGGTCGCTGCGCTATCCGCTCGTGGATGGACAGGGTAACTTTGGTTCCATCGACGGGGACGCTCCGGCGGCCATGCGGTACACCGAAGCCCGTCTGAAGCGGATTGCGGAGGAGATATTGACCGATATTTACAAGGAAACCGTTGATTTCCAGCCCAACTTCGATGATTCGCTGGAAGAACCTAGCGTGATGCCGGCCAAGCTGCCCAACCTGCTGCTAAACGGCTCGTCGGGAATTGCCGTCGGGATGGCCACGAACATGGCACCCCACAACCTGACGGAGGTGGTCAACGGAATTGTTGCCTACATTGATAATCACGACATCACCATCGATGAGTTGATGGAGTACATCACGGCGCCCGATTTCCCAACCGGCGCGACCATTTACGGGATGGAGGGCGTGCGCAACGCGTTCCGGACCGGTCAGGGTCGGGTGGTGCTGCGGGCGAACGCGACCATTGAAGAGAATAAGGGCAAGACCCAGATTATTGTAACCGATGTTCCCTACATGGTTAATAAAGCCATGATGCTGGAAAAAACGGCGGAATTGATCAATGATAAGAAAATTGAGGGCATCTCGGCCTTTCGGGATGAATCCGACCGCGACGGTCTGCGCGTGGTGTATGATTTGAAGCGGGATGCGGTTCCGAATGTGGTGCTGAACAACCTCTATAAATATACGCAGTTGCAGTCGTCGTTCAACATCAACAACGTGGCGCTGGTGAAAGGCCGCCCGGTGTTGCTGAACCTGAAGGACATGATCCGGTATTACGTGGAGCACCGCCAGGAGGTGATTACCCGCCGGACTCTGTACGAACTGCGCGAAGCCGAGAAACGGGCGCACATCTTGGAAGGTTTGCTGATTGCGCTCGACAACCTTGATGCGGTGATTGAGCTGATCCGGAGCTCGCGCGACCCGGATGTGGCCAAAAACGGTTTGATCGAACGGTTCCAGTTGACCGAAGTGCAGGCCAAAGCCATCCTGGAACTGCGTCTGCAACGGCTAACGGGGCTGGAGCGGGATAAAATTGTGGCCGAATACGAAGAGCTGGCCCGGTTGATTGCCGATTTGAAAGGTATTCTGGCCAGCGAAGAGCGGAAGCTGGAAATCATTAAGGAAGAGCTGCTCGAATTGAGAGCCCGTTACGGGGATGCGCGCCGAACGGATATCAACATGCTGGGCGACGGTAACATCAGTGATCTTTCGCTGATTGCCGATGATGAAATGCTGATTACCATTTCGCACGAGGGCTATATCAAACGCACGCCGTTGACCGAATACCGGACCCAGAGTCGGGGAGGGGTTGGTTCCCGCGCGGCCAAGACCAAGGAAGATGACTTTACGGAGCATCTGTTCATGGCGACGATGCACAACACGCTGCTGATCTTTACCCAGAAAGGCCGTTTGTACTGGTTGCCGGTGTATGAACTGCCCGAGGGAGCCCGCGATTCGAAAGGGCGGCCATTGGCAAACTTCATCAACATTGAGTCGGACGACAAAGTGCGGGCGGTCATCAACGTGAAGGACCTGAAGAATGCCGACTACATTAATAATAATTATATCGTAATGTGTACCGAGCAGGGCACCATCAAGAAAACCCTGCTGGAAGCTTACTCGCGTCCGCGCCAGAACGGGATCATCGCCATCACGATCAACGAGGAGGAGGGAGACCGGTTGCTGAACGTGTGTATGACTAACGGTCAGAACGACATTATCATTGCATCGAGCGAAGGAAAAGCCGTTCGCTTCAACGAAAGCCGGGTGCGTCCGATGGGCCGTACGGCGGCTGGGGTTCGGGGGATCGATCTGGAACCGGGCGTAAAAGCCGTGGGGATGGTTTGCATCGGTCGCGACGACGCCCAGTTGCTGGTGGTATCCGAGAAAGGATTTGGCAAACGCTCTCCGCTGGATGAATACCGGGTGACCAACCGGGGTGCCAAAGGAGTCGGTACGCTGAAGGTTACGGATAAAGTCGGTAATCTGGTGGGTATTCTGGAAGTAACGGATGCCGACGACCTGATGATTATTACCAAAGCAGGAACGGCCATCCGGATGCACGTGGACGAGGTTCGGGTCATTGGCCGGAACACCCAGGGCGTGCGGCTGATCAACCTGCGCGACGGTGACGAAATCTCGTCGGTAACCCGGATTGCCCGGGAAGAAGATGAAGAACTGGAAGGAACGGAAGGGGAGAGCAGCGCATCGGGCGGGAGTCCGGAAGAGCCAAGCTCTGAGCAAATGGCTTGATTATCCCGTATTTTATTCGGTACTTTCCAAAATTATTTATGTAACCAACGTTCAACCCCAAATTTAAGTCACATGAAAAGACTCTCGTTCTTTCTACTGGCGGGATTTTTATCAGTAGGAGCATACGCGCAGCAACAAGGGCTCGATGCTCTGACCGAAAAAACTTTCCAGTCTGAGAAAGAAAAAAGCGACAAGGCAATCACGGACGAAAAATCTTCTGTCAAGCCCAAAACTTGGCTGGATCGCGCCAAGACGTACGAGAACATCGCTACGCAGGCCATCAAACTCGATTCAAACGCTGCCAATGTTGCCTACGAAGCCTACCAGAAAGTTATCGAGCTAGATAAAGATAAAAAATCCGGTGGTCCAGGCAAAATGGCCAAAGAAGCTGAGGAAGCCCTGAAAGGCCAGCCTTTGTTTCAGGCTTTTATGAACTCGGGTATCTACAAGTACCAGGCCAAAAACTTTAAGGATGCGGCTACGCTGATGACCAGAGCGGGTGAGATTAACCCGAAAGACACCACGGCGGCTTTGTACGCGGGGATTTTCTCCCAAAACGCCGAGAAGCCGGCCGATGCGAAAGCCAACTTTGAACGGTACATTGCCAACGGTGGCAAGGACGTTTCGGTCTACACGACGCTGGTGAGTTTATACTACCAGGACAAGGAAGTTGAGAAAGCCGTTGCTACGATTGATAAGGGTCTTTCGGTGTTCCCGAACAACAAAGACCTGACTACCCAGCGGACCAGCATCCTGGTAACGTCCGGCAAAATGGATGATGCCATTACCAGCCTGAAGGATCAGATCGCAAAAGAGCCAAACAACGTCAACAACCTGCTGACGCTGGCCGGTATCTACGACAGTAAGCTCAGAGACCAGTCCGATGAGCTCAAAAAGCTGAAGGGCGATGCTAAGAAAGGTCCGAATGCAACCAAGCAGCTGGCGGACGAGAAAACGGTGTTGAAAGAATCGCAAAACGAGTTGACCCGTTTGACGGCCCGTCAGAAGCGTGAACCGAAGAACGTCGATGTGAAAAATCAGATCACGCGCGTAAAGCAGATGATCGCTGATTCACAAACGAAAATCACTGGTCTGGAAAAAGAAGTTCAGCAGCAGGCTCAGCAGAGCCAGGCCGCCGGTAACCAGGAGCAAAAACTTGCCGAGTTGACCAAATCCGTCGATGAAAGTCGCGGAATGGTGAAAGAGTATTACAACAAGGCGTTGCAAGTGGACCCGAATAACTTCGATGCCAACTTCAACCTGGGCGCTGCTTACTTCAACGAAGCCATCCAGATCCGGGAACAACTGGGCGCGATGGATATGAAAGAGTATCAGGCCAAAGGAAAAGAAATCGAAGGCCAGGTATGTGGCAAGTTCAAACAGGCGTTGCCGTATTTCCAGAAAGCGAAATCGGTGAAAGATACCGATCAGGATCTGAATGACAACCTGACAAACCTGCAGAACATTCTGAAGCAATTCGAAGACAACAAAGTGGTTTGTATCGAAAGCAAATAATCAGAACAGTCGTACTGTTAAGCGGGTCGCCTTTAAAGGCGACCCGCTTTTTTAGTGTCCGGTTTTCTTATCAAATGACCAAAACGGCTGGAAATAAGCTAGTTAAGTAGGTCTGTTGAGGGGGTGTTAGGAAGCAGGAGAGAGCGGAAACCGGCCAACCGGGTCCGCTGGAGTGCGGTTGGCAGTAACGGGTATGGCTAGGGACAGCCATTTAGTGAATTATGCGTGCTTGAAAGCGGATTAGATACAGAACTAGTATCAAAGTTAATACCATGATTACCTAAACCGTCGACGTTTTTGGGTTAATTGAATAACTCAAATGTTTTCAAATTAAATTCGGAGTTTCTCGAAGAGATGGTGAGCATAAGGCAATCGAGCGGAGGGTACTGGTTGAAAAGGAAATAAACTGGATGAGGAAAGGAATGGGGAGATAGGGCATTTACAGAAAACCTAGTTAACATAATATAAATTATACAACAACTATTTTATGCGCAAGTAAGGGTTTAAATACCATTATAAGGTATTGGTACATAGTATGTTGTATAATGCTGTATCTATCAATGATTTAAGGATTCACGTGGAACAAATAAGGGAGTCAGGAGATGATAGAACCGTAATTCTTTTCAATTTCATACCGTATTTTTATCCGTAGCCAGATTTTTCGCCAGCCCGTAGCCTGTCGCAGTTGATCCTGGTATTGATGCGCTACTCGCCGGAGAATTCGCCGGTATGTATAACGCCGGTGCTGAAATTGCCAGCCTTTGCCGAAGATGAGTGATAAGTTCATGGATATTTATGTTTGCGTTTCTTTTTGAAAGATACTAAATCCTGAAACACAAATTCCGTATCCCATTGATCATCTGACTGTGTGGGCGCCGGATACGAACGCCGAACGGTTTCGCCCTTCTGGAAAGCTACCGGACTTTTAAAAATGGGTCCGTCGTATACAAACGAATGATATTCGCCATTCTCACCGCACGGGTCCACCGCTGGCGGCAAGTCGGCCAGCACGGTTTCGTCCAGTTCCCGGCCCGCCCAGCTTTCCGGTAACAGTTTGGCATTGATGCAAACCAGCACCGCTTTGAACCCGGACTGGTTAAACCGGGTCAGTAACGAAGTCGTATTGTGCTGCCACAGCGGAAACACGGCCTGTAAGCCGACCTCGCTTACTTGCTGCTCCCGGTAGTGCCGAAGGTCTTCCAGGAAAATATCGCCGTAAATTACGTGCGTAACGCCCTGTTCTTTAAACATATTCAGGGATTGCTTTACGGCCTGATTGTACGATTCCAGGGAAACATCGCCCGAAAGTTTTAGTGTGTACAACGGCAAGCCCAGCGCCTTGGCCTGGTCTTCAATCAGTTCCGCCCGAACACCGTGCATCGTAACGCGTCCGAGCAGTTCGTTCACGTTGGTCAGTAAGCCCACCACCTCGTACTGAGCGGATTGCTGACAAAAAAATAAAGCGAGGGCCGAATCCTTGCCCCCGCTCCAGCTAATGATTGCTTTGTGCATCCTAAAAAGATGAAAAACAAAAGAAAAAAGACAAGAAACCGAATGGTAAAAGTCTTTCCTCTTTTGTCTTTTCTTTATTTAAAATAAAATACCGTCGGCGCAATTTCAGCTTTCACCGAATCGATTAACGTGCCACTGGCCTGGTAGCGGTACACATAACCTGCCTGTTTGTAAGAAGGTGTAACGCCCCCGTATATAGTGCCCGTGGTGGGGTCAACGGCCAATCCGCTGAACAACCGCTTGATAAAAGGTGTGGTAGTCGGAACGCTCGTGTCGGTAATGGCAAAACGGTACACATCGCCTTTCTCTTTGTAATTATCGGCGGCATCGTAATAACTGTTCACGAAGTAGAAATACTGTTTGTCGGCGCTGAGTCGGAAACGGCTGGCCGAGCGGGCCGGGTCACTCCCAATTTTCAGGCGGGATTCGATGGCTTTGCTCTGGGGATTGATCCGCACCATTTCACCACCCGAATACACCCACAGTTTCCCGTTGGCGTCCACCGCAACCGGGCTTGGATTCCGGCCAATTTCAATGCCGGTTTTCAGCTGGTCGTTAATGGCATCGACTACCGTCAGTTTCGTGGCGCCACCGGCCGAACCGGCAAACACCTCGTTACCCACCAGCAGCAGGGTCTCCACTCCTTTCACCGCCGGAATCTTCCTGGTAACGGTATTGGTCGTCAGATCCACAACTGCAATGTAACCGGGATCTTTGTAGAACGTGCCGTTTGCGTAGTCGCCGGAAACATCCCAGCAGCTAACGTAGACTTTATTTGCACTGACCCGCACCGCCGACCGGGGATTTTCAATATCCGGGGATTTTAACGTTGCCAGTGATTGGAACGTGTTGGCGTCCACGATCTCTACTTTATCCTGTCCGGCGGTTGTATTATCGACCAGAATCAGTCCCTTGCCGTCGGATTCGGTGTAATCCTGAAGACTACCCGTTAAGGAGCGCTGGTTGACCTGATTAAAAATATCGTAGGTTGGTGCCGCGCCGTTGGGCGGTAAATACGTAATGGTGCCGTTGTTGTCGGTGAAGTTGCCCTGGTTGATGACCAGCACGCCCGCGCCGTTGGGCAAAGGCTCCGGATCGGTCTTGTCGTTGTTACAGGACCAGTTTAAGGCGACCAGCAGACTAAGCGCCAGTTTCAGCCGGACCGCCGAAGCGGTGGTTACTTTTTTGATCATTGTTTGGTATGCAGATTACAGATTAATTGAACGGCAAAATGGCGCCCCGGCATGGCGTTGCGCTTAACGTTGAGGTAAACGGTATCAAAAAGGTTGTTGACCTGCCCCTGAATACGGGTGGCGACCGGCCCTAGTTTTACCTGCGTTTCCAGCAGCACGTTGGTCAGCATGTACCCGCGCAGAAACTGGATGTTGTCGAATGTAATGTACTGCCGGGAATTCACCTGATTCTGGAGCGTCAGGCGCATTTTTCCGCGGGATACGTAAGCCGATAGCCGCCCGACGTGCCTGGGCACGTAAACGAGCTGTTTCCCAATGATGTCCTGGGCAAATGCATTGTAAACGCGTTCCTGGCTGGAGCGGGTCAGGGCGTAGCTTACCGATAGCCCCGACTGCCAGGCCGGACCGGTGTACGCCAGCGAACCGGTCCATTCCAGCCCGCGGGCCACCACTAATTGAAGATTCTCGACCCGGTAGCCGTATTCGGGATTCCAGTACGACCAGTCGTCGATGCGGTTACGAAAAATCGTGGCTTCCGATGAAAGCGTGAGTCGGTCGCCCGGCAGCCAGCGGGCCGCTACACCGGCTTCCAGGTTAAAACCGTTTTCCGGCCGAAGATTCGGATTCCCCAATTCGCGCCAGTAGCGTTCATTCAAGGTTGGCACCCGGTAGCTGCGTCCCAGGGAGGCTTTGGCGGTCAGGCTGGTCTTAGTCGTCTGCAGAACGGAATATTCCGCCCCCACCGAGGGGGTAACGGGCGGATCAAAGCGGGTTACGAACGCCTGGCGGACATTTGCCGAGAACAGCCATTTTGCTAACTGAATTCGTAACAGAGCGAACAGATCGGCGCGGTCTTCCTGAATAAGCGACGAACCATAGCCGTCTACACGCGTCCAGTAGTGTGACCATTCGCCCCCTATCCGCAGCGTGGCAGGGCTAAATCCGAATGGTTTTATAAATTCGCGTTCCATTCGACTGACTAGTCGATCAGTTTCGGAATGGCTCGGATTACGCAAATTCCCGCGGGCGTAGTCGATGATGTCGCGGATATAGCCCAGCCGAACCGTCAATTTATCCGTTTCATAGGTAGACAGAAACCGGTACGACTGCGAACGGGTTTGTTCCCGCACCGTCGTATCGTACGGTGAGACAATCAGATTGTTGTCGGTTAGCCAGAGATTAAAGGAAAGCTGCTGATTTTCGGCGTTACGGAAATATAAATCCTGAATTAGCCCCTTCTGGCGCGTCGTCGAATGCTCAACAAAATAATGGCCCCGTTCGCGGTATGGGTAATCGTTGTTGTAATTAGCCAGGTTCAGAAAGGTTTTCCCGGCGATTTGCCACCGTTTTCCCGGTGGCGTAACAAACCGGATACCGGTCTGGGTGCCGTAGTTGCGGAAGCTGCCCACCTGCTGGCCCGCCGACGCCGAGAAACCAGGTTGCTGCCATTTGGGATTATTCATCAAGAGAATACTGCCGCCCACCGCATCCGACCCCACGCAACTGGCCGAGGAACCGTATTGAACGGCCAGCTGATCGAAACCGACGACGGGCAGCGTGGAAAAATCGGTCTGCCCCAGGGTGGGCTGGTTGATGTTGATCCCGTTCCAGAGCACGGCGGTGTGGTTGGACGAGGTGCCGCGAAACGAAACCGTCGCGAGTTGACCCGCTCCGTACACCTTAAAAGCAAGGGGTGTCGTGTACGTCAGAACATCCGTGAGCGTTTGAAACCGGAATTGCTCGAGCGTTACCGAATCGATTCGCTGTGTTTTTTGCCCGACCGAAAACCGTTCGGGCGTCGTGCCCCGAACCGTCACCGCAGGCAACATTTGGTCAGTACCACTCGTCTGTCCGTTCGCTGCGTAAAACGAACCGATCAGGAAGGACAGGAAAACCCCGTCTCTACACCGCATACAAAAGAAATTAAGTAAAGCAAAAGAACGGCCTTGCTCCCTTCGGTGCACCGGCCTCCGATCGCGCTTCCTTTACACCCGAAAGAAACGGCGTATCCTAATAAAGCAAACATAGGCAGGTCTCCTGGCTTACCCGCTGATTTCAGCCTTCCCATCCGGATAAACCGGGACAGTGGCGCGAAGAGGAAATCAGTTTTTCCGGGTTTACAGTTGCGGGGACAGCGTTGGTCTTGCACCAACTTCCCTATTAAGCCCTCGCTGACCAACGTCAGGCGGCACCTTTGCAGGGCAAAAGTAATGGATTGTGGAGGATTTTCAACCTGAAGAAGGAAGATCGGGAAAGAAAACCGGTGGCAGGACGCCGGAATCCTGCCAATTTGGGTGGTAAGCAGGAGAAAAAATTACTTGTTTCGGACAAACCGCAGCGTAAATCGGTAACCCGGGCCATTGGTGCCGTAGAACATCATAGTATATCCTTTGCCACTGGCGCTCTCCTGAATGCTGACGGTATTGCCATCGGCCAGCCAGAATTCGCTGATGTCGCCGTCCATTGGGGCGGAATTTTGGTAGATATAACCCGCCGGTTGGGCGTTAAAACCGGAGCTATTGGTGCCCGGCATCGTGCGCCAGTTGGTTTTTGACACCAGTTTTTTAAGAGCTTCCTGGCCGGTGGCGCGTTCTCCGGTAAAAAGAACGCCCTGACTTTCGGCCAGGGCTTTGTAATCCTGCAGCGTCGGAATCCGCCAGCCGGCGGGAACGGGAACGGCTTTGGCTTCGTCAAAAGTATAATACCGTCCGTACTCCGGTTTTTCGTCCCCGGTCCGGTACGGTGATCCCCCCGGTCCCCGGTAATTTTCGGCTGACCAGAGTTGATTGCCGATGGTTACAACGGAATAAGCTTTCTCATTAATCTGAACCGATGTCACCAGCGGAGCCGGATTATCGGTTTGGCTGTTCGATTCTTTTTTGCAACCGGAAAGAGTCAGCAAGGCACTCAAAAAAACTACGGGCCAATACGGTATGGTCCTTTTCATGATGCGTTTCATTAGGATGGTTATAGTGTGGAGAAACTATTGATTTTCTTCAGTGATCCCATCCGTCAACGCAGGGTTGCAATGAATTTATAAAAGATACAAACTTTTAAACAAACGGTATTCCGTAGCTTACGACGGAGAATACTCACGGAACGTACCGTCGGTGTAGAAGACGAGAATTCGTTCTATGGTTTTTTCTTCTTTCGATTTGTCTACAACTGGGTGTGTCGGCTGTAAAGTTGATGGTTGAGGAATTGAATTTTCAACAATTTCGGGTTGTTGAACGGTTTTTCGGGAAGTGGTCGGAGCAGTTATAGAAGTTCGTTGGTTTACATTTGTCAATGACGCCTGATCATCTTCAAGGATCCAATCGTAACCCAGCTCTGGAAAACGCCGTATAATTTTCTGAATAATATCAAAGCTAGGTCGGTTACGTCCCGAGAGAATATGGGAAATGCTAGAACGTTGAACACCAATCTCATCGGCAAAGTAAGAAGGTGTCATATTCTTGTCCTTCAACACCTGTTTAATTTTGTCATTTACATTCATAAATCAATATTTTTTACAAATATAAATTATACACGCAGATAAACAAATGTAAATGAATTTAAATTGGTAAATAGTTTCTTGTTGTAAATTGTGACAAAAGTAAATAGCATGTAAACAAAAAAGACCAACTCACAAATGTAAATTGGTCTTTGAGAAAGTGTAAACAAGGGTTTACATTTATACAGTTACGTTATTATCACGAAGCGCGTCGTTCAACGACGTTTTTAAATCGGTTGATTCTTTCCGCTGACCGATGATCAGTGCGCAGGGAACCTGATAAACGCCAGCCGGGAATTCTTTAGCAATGCTACCGGGGATGACCACGGAATTGGCCGGTACATAGCCCCGGTGTTCAACGGGTGAAGATCCGGTCACATCGATAATTTTAGAACTTCCTGTAATGGTTACGCCCGCTCCAAGCACCGCCCTTTTGCCGATATGAGCGCCTTCTACAACAATGCACCGTGAGCCAATAAAAGCGCCGTCTTCAACAATTACGGGTGAAGCCTGAGGTGGTTCCAGAACCCCGCCAATGCCGACACCGCCACTCAGATGAACGTCTTTTCCAATCTGCGCACAACTGCCTACCGTAGCCCAGGTATCAACCATAGTACGTTCATCTACATACGCACCGACGTTAACGTAAGACGGCATAAGGATAGCTCCAGCAGCAATGTAAGAACCGTAGCGGGCAACGGCTGGTGGGACAACCCGAACCCCCCTGCTTTTGTAGTCTTTTTTAAGAGGAATTTTGTCGTGAAATTCGAAAATCCCAACTTCCTCGGTCTGCATGGTTTGTGAGACAAAGTACAGCAAGATTGCTTTCTTCACCCATTCGTTGACAGTCCACTTCTCCCCTTCAGCACCCGGCTCTGCGACTCGTAATATACCTTTGTCGAGTTCATCAATCACCGACTTAATGGTTTGGATGGTTTGCGAATCCTTCAATAATGAGCGGTCATTCCAGCAATCTTCAATTACCTTATTGTACTCCATAATTAAAATTTTAAACGATACAGGTAGTTTATTTTGAAAAACATAAAAATCTGATTTTGAGGATGTTATATGACTCCAAATAAATTTCTTCTTCTTGATAATTTTATATTTTATACCCTCGTACTGGGCTTTATAATTTTAGATCGTAGTTTGGGGCTCTGTCTTCTGAAAATTAGCCCTTTCACCTATATACCATTCTTGTAATTATAGATAAATATAATACAGACGTATTATATAAAAAACATTTCAGAGCTATAATTTGCTCTCCCCCAATTCCAGATTACCTCTCCATATAACTCAGCCTCTGGGTAAGAACCACCAACCAAATCTTATGCGTATGAACAGGCTCACCACCAGGGTCAAACCTTAATCTACTCGTTGTCTGAATCAGACCAGTATTACAATCTTTAACTAGTCGTTGAAGAAACTTGTTTATCAAAAAATTGAATACAGCATTTGGCCAGATCTTAGATCCAAAGGAGTACGTTTGGTAAGAAGAATTCAGCGAGGGCAAATCGAATTGATGTTAATTTCTAGACCTTATTTGTAAATTTAATTAAGTAGGTCACGCTATAAAAATAATGAATAATGATTGAATTCCTAAGGGTTATATCCCCCTCCTTTATTATTTTATCTACAATGATCTAATATTGATGTAAGTCTAGAAAACAATAAAGCATTATACTACTAAAATTAGTAAAATCTCGAGTGGAATTAGCAAAATACTAAATTCAATACTAAAACATGTGTGCTATATTAGCATGCTCATTACTAATGCTGATTATATTTACTAAAAATACTATCTTACTCATATTGTCTTCCATTTAGATAAGTGTTTTCTCTTCCCCTTTTCCTTTCGAATTGTATTGATATCTTTGCAGCGTTCATGTTAACCAATTCTATTATATACAATGGGCAAAATTAAAGTCGCCATCAATGGGTTTGGCCGGATTGGCCGCCTGTCTTTCCGAAGACTTCTTGAAAAAGAAAATGTTGAAATTGTTGCCATCAATGATTTAACTGATAATGCAACACTGGCTCATTTGCTGAAATACGATTCGGTACACGGTAAATTCCAGGGCGAAATCACGTCCGATAGCGATAGCCTGACCATCAACGGTACACGTATCCACGCTTATGCGGAACGTGATCCCAAAGCCCTACCTTGGGGTGACCTCGGAGTTGATGTTGTACTGGAATCGACAGGACGTTTCGTCGATGAAGCCGGAGCTGGCCAACACCTGACTGCCGGAGCCAAAAAAGTAGTTATCTCAGCACCGGCGAAAGGAAACATTCCTACGGTCGTTTTGGGTGTAAATGAAGATACCCTGACGGGCAGCGAAACCATTCTCTCCAACGCATCATGTACGACCAACTGCTTGGCTCCGATGGCCAAAGTCCTCGACGATGTGTTTGGAATTGAGAAAGGTTACATGACTACGATTCACGCTTACACGGCGGACCAGAATCTGCAGGATGCTCCTCACTCCGACTTACGCCGGGCACGCGCAGCCGCTCTTTCCATCGTTCCGACGTCAACGGGGGCTGCTAAAGCGGTTGGTTTAGTACTACCGCAACTGAAAGGCAAACTGGATGGCTATGCGCTTCGTGTTCCCATCCCGGACGGTTCAGTTACAGATTTGACGGCCATTCTGAAACGCGAAGCCACGAAAGAGGAAATTAACGAAGCCATGAAAGCTGCCGCCGAAGGCCCGCTGAAAGGCATTCTGGAATACTGCGTTGATGAAATCGTGTCAACTGACATCGTAGGTAACCCGAGCTCGTGTATCTTCGATTCTAAGCTGACTTCCGCCAACGGCACGTTGGTGAAAATTGTAGGTTGGTATGATAACGAATTCGGCTACTCAAGCCGGATAGCTGACCTGATCGCTAAATTGTAATATTTAAAGTCAAGTCAACAAAAAAGGCGGGTTAATATCCCGCCTTTTTGCATTTTAAGTATTTTATCGAAAATCCCTTTCGGGTGAAGATCTCTTCGTATTTTGTTTTAATGCCCAGATGCAAATGATTCATGTCTGAGCGATACAGATCGTGGGTCGTGATCAAATCGTTGAATCCGTTGGCAGGCAGCGTCTGAACACTAAAATCAAAAAAGTCATCATGATCGGTCTTCAGGTGCAGAATCCCTTCATGGGTAAGTATTTCCCGGTACAACGCCAGATAACGCGGATCGGTCAGTCGGTTTTTTACCTGACTGATTCGAGGCTGGGGATCCGGAAAGGTAATCCAGATTTCATTAACCTCCTCTTTGCCAAAAAAATCCAGCAACTTGAACACATCGGTCCGCAGAAAGGCAACATTCGTTAAGCCTTCGTTAAGCGCCTGCTTACTCCCCTGGGCAATCCGGTCGCCCTTACGATCGATACCGATAAAGTTCAGCTCCGGATAATGACGGGCCAGTCCTACGGTGTATTCCCCCCGGCCGCAGCCAATTTCCAGCACGAGGGGGTTTGAATTCAGGAAATAGCGATCGCGCCAGTTTCCTTTAATGGTTTCGTAAATCTCTTTACCCGGTTCCAGCACGAGGGGACTTTCCCGGTTATGCTCAAAGCGGGGCAGTTTCTTTCTACTCACTTTTCTACAATTGATTTAATTCAGCCACAACGTACGTGCTACCGGTCACCAGGATGCAATCCTCCGGTTGCGCCCGGCTCAGCGCCGTTTCCAGGGCAAGATTTACTTCTTTTACTATTTCACCTACCAAACCGTGTAGCCGAAATTCCTCCGCCAGCACATCAGCGTCCAGAGCCCGCGGAATATCAGGCTGACAAAAATAATACCGAGCCTCTTTGGGAAACAACCGAATGACGCGCGACAGGTCCTTGTCATTCACAAAGCCCACCACCACATGCAACTGCTGGTAGGTAACCGTCTGTAAGGATTCCATGACATTCCGGATCCCCGGTTCGTTATGCCCCGTATCACAGATGACCGTCGGATTCCGCTGCAAAAATTGCCAGCGTCCTTTCAAACCCGTCAGTCCAACCACATTGGCCAAGCCGTCCTCCACGGCATCAGGGGAAATGCGAAGTTTCTCAAAGGAAGAACCAGAGTGAGAATATAAACCCGTAAGCACGTTCAGAACGCCCAAAACGCCGGCAATATTCTTTAACTGGTAAGTACCCAGTAAACCCAATGTCAAAGCAAGACTATTTTCAGTAAGCGTCTCAACAGATATCTCCCGCCCTTTCTCGCTGACGCCAAAATTATTCACCACGAATAAATCAGAACCAAACAAAAGCTGGCTTCCACACTCCTCCGCCCGCTTCCGAAATACGGCCTGCGTCTCGGGATCGTATTCGCTGACAACGACCGGCACACCGGGCTTGATGATTCCGGCTTTTTCAAACGCTATTTGCTCCAGGCTATCGCCCAGAATATCGCTATGGTCCCAGCCAATGTTGGTGATGAGCGAGACAAGCGGGGTAATGATGTTGGTGGAATCAAGACGCCCCCCGAGACCTACCTCTACAACGGCGATATCGACGTTCTGACGGGCGAAGTAGTCAAAAGCCATACCAACGGTTACTTCAAAGAAAGAAGGCTTTAAATCCTCGATAAACGCCCGGTGCTGAACCACAAAGTCCGCTACCTCCTCCTCGGGCACGGGAAAGCCGTCAATCCGGATTCGCTCCGTGAAGGATTTGAGGTGGGGCGAGGTATACAGCCCCGTCTTGTAGCCAGCCGACTGGAGCACGGCCGCCAGCATGTGCGAAGAGCTTCCCTTACCGTTGGTACCCGCAATGTGGATACTCCGAAATTTCTCCTGAGGATTTCCTAAATAATCGCAGAGTTTGATAACGTTATCGAGACCCGGTTTAATAGCCTTCGCTCCCACCCGGTGAAAAACCGGCAACTGCGCGTACAAATAATCAATGGCTTCCGAATACGTCATTCGGTACTAGTTTGAGCGGATATTAATGGTGTAGGTACCCGTTGAAATCGGCGGAGCGGCTGAGCCTTTGGCCACCAGCTGCAACTTGTACACCTGTTGTTTATAAAATTCGGTAACGGTCGGACTCAACCGGGTTTCTTTTACCCGTACGTAAGTTACATCGCCTTTATCGTCTACTTTAATTTCGAAAACGATTTTGCCGCTCTCGCCGGAATTATCCTGCGCAATCCGGGTGCTCGCCAGTCGCCAGCCCGCCATGTTCAGCGAAACGCCCGAGCCACTACCACCCGGGGTACCGTAAAACTGCTTGGCGTTAATATTTCCGTCGGGGTTTCCTTTGTCGCCTACACCCGAAGCATCATCTCCGTTGTTATTGCCTCCTTCGCCGGATGCTTTTCCCACGGTACCGTTCGAGCCACCCGAGCTCGAGCGTTTGTAGAGGGCATTGGCATCCACCTTCTTGGGTTCGGCCACCGGCTCGGCCTTCGGAGGGGCCGGCGTCGGTTTGGGCGTCGTGGAGGTTACTTTCTTCGGCTCGGCTTTTTCGGGAACCGTCACTGGACTCTCAAGCTTGCTGGCAATATCGGGTTTCTCAGTGACAACTTTGTCGGGCTTGGCATCAACAATCTTCGGAACCGGCGAGGTCGGTGTTTTTTCCACCCGCGAAGTGGTTGTCACCTTCGGATTGGGCCGGTCTTCTTCTTTCTTGACATCTTCCGTGTTTTTGGAGTCGCTGGCCTTGTTGTAGGTTTGAATCGACCCGCTGCCAATCAGGTCCGTCCCAAAGTTCACGTCCACGTACTGAATCGGCGGGGGCTCAGGAACCGATTGCCACAATCGGATATACAGCAGCAGAAAGAACAGCAGGGCACACACAGCGAACGAGCCGGCCAGCGCCGTAACCCGGTATTCATTCTCATTATCCAGCAACACGCGACTCATGGTTCAGAAGTTTAGCCAATTAACGGAAAAACCGGTGGACAGTATTGTTCTCCTGCCGGCAAAATTAAAACGATTTCACGAATAGTTCGGTTCACCAACGCAAAAAGGCAGCTACTGGCTGCCTTTTCACTATCATTTGCCTTTCCAAAAAGGCGACTTATTCCACTTTATGAACCCAGGCGCGTGCCCCCGAGACTTTGCTCACCTGATCAATGGCCTGCAGAATCTCGTTTTTGTCCGGCGAACCCAGCGCAGCCACTTTGACGAGTTCCTTTGCTTTGCGGGGCGGCAGGATATAGGCGGTTTCGAAACCACGGCGGTGCAACTGGCGCACCAGCTTCCGGGCATTGCCCCGGCTGGCGAAGCTGCCCGCAATTGCCAGGTAATAAACCGGCGACTTTTTCGGCTCTACCAGAACCGAGGTCGATACCGGTACAATGGGTGCCGTATGCTTTTCAACCAACGATGCTGTGACGGCTTCAGCCACCGGAAGCGTCGGTTCAGCCACCGGCTCGGCGGAAGGTGTTTCCGCCAACGGGATTATATCGGTTTTTACTGCTTGGGGCTTGATCTCCTCCTGCTTATCGCCCCGGAATAGTTCGAACGGGTTCAAACTACTAACCAGCTGCGAGGAAGATTGATTCACGGTGACGATGCCCAGCGTACAGACCAGAAGCACCGCAGCCGCCCAGGCCAGATACTGGCGACGGCTATGGGTACCGGGCAGTTCAACAACGCCATCGGCGGGCACTTCTTCGGCTTCCACGGCAATCGGCGCTTCTTTCGGCATTGGAATAACCGCAACCGGTGTCACCGCTTCCTGCTCCGCCGGGCTGTTTACCAACCGGGCCGCGACGGGTTGAAAACCGTACGATTCTCCCTGGAAGTTGTGCCGGATTTCGGGATCAAACTGGAGCTTACCTTCCTCATTTTCCGAGAATAAACCCAGCCCTTCTATCGCAAAGATTTGCTGCTGCCGGACCTGCTGCTTCAACTGGTCTACAAAGTGGCGGATAACCGGAACCACCTCATCGCGGCTGCAGCCTTCGTGCAACATCATGTAGTTGATCAGCAAACCATCGTCCAGCCGTAGCGCTTCGTTGAAGGCAATCTTTTTGCGGGGCGGCATGTATAATCCGGTATTCTCCACATACATAGCCGGAATATAGTGCAAAATGAAGCCCCCCAGTTCCGGAACAACGATGCAATCGTACTGAAAAAGCAGTTTTTTGATATAATCCGAGACAGGTACCATGGACATTTCGGTTATGCAGTGTCAGAAGCTGTACGACAATCCTCCGAGAAAGTTAAGTCCTTGTTGCGGATAATACAAATAGCGCTGATAATTACGGCCTATAATGTTATTCAACGAAACAAAAGCTGAAACCTGTTTGCCTAAAAAATAGTCAATTTTCAGGTTCACATCCCAGATCGGTTGCAGGGTGACTATCTGATTGGTAACGAAATTTTTTCCCTGCATTCCCTGATAATGGTACAAATCAGCCGTGATGAATAATTTTTTGTTCACAATAAACGAGTTCGACCACGACCCCGACAGGGTCGGCCGGTGCCAGGCGGCTTCCATCCGACTCAGGGTGTAATCGTAAAAATCAGCCCGCAGGGTCGAGCGGAAAACTTCTTTGTAGGTGTAGCCAATCTGTCCCGTTACGGTCAGCACATGGGTGCGGTTGCCATCGTACACCACAAAGAATCTGGAAGTGTCCGGCCAGGTGTTGTTAAACCCGTAGAAGTTGCGATACCGGGCGTACGAAACTTTGCCCTCGTAGGAAATGCCGCTGCCCAATTCTCCTTTGCTCCCGGCGTACAAATCCCAGGTCTTCTCGGTATTGGCCAGCGTCACCTGCGGAGCCAGCCAGCGGTTTTCACTCAGAAATGTCCGCAAAGTGTTCCGGTTGATGTCGCCGTCGACGCCCGCAAAAAAGTGAATATTCCCAGTTGGAACCACATCCAGGTCAACAACCGGAAAAGCGCGCGTGCGGTTGACATTCAAGCGCTTATCGGTTTCGCTAACAGCGTTAACCCCGAATGTTGCCGTCAGAAACGAATTAGAATATTTAAAGGTTGGCTTCACCCGGAACAAATTCCGGTTGTCCACCGGTCCATCAGACCGCTGCGTGATGTAAGCGTCAGCCGCCAGCAGGGCCACGAAGTTATCCGAAATGCCCACGGAAGCTTTCAGGTTGGTGCCCCAGTCCAATTCGGTAGCCTCGTAGTTATCGGCCAGATTCGTGACGCCGGTTTTCAGTGAATAGTCAATGTTTTTATCGGGGTCCACGTTTTCAATCCCAATGCGGAACTGGGTCGTCGTCAGTTTCTGGCGAATGGTTTGCCGATCAATCTCCTGCGGACGGCGGTAGCCGTAGAAGTAAAACGCTTCGCGGTCGTAACCCAAATTAGCCGAAAGCTTGAAGGCGTCGGTCTGGTAGTTACCGTTCAGCTTAATCCGGTTTTCGCTCGTGGCCGAGTTCTTGCCATCCACCGGGCCGATCGACGACGACAGGTGTTTAAACGACCCGTCAACCGAAACGTTGTCCAGCACCTGCCCGCTGCCGAAGGCTTCCCCATAAAACGAACCATAATTACCCGCCCCGGCCTTCACGTAGTTGTTGAACAGGTTCTGCTGCTCGGCCTGGGCAGCCGGCAGCGGTAAGGCCGTCGGCGACAGTTTCGGGTCACCCACCGACAGAGGCCGGTCGTTGAATTCGTACGTCAGCTTGCGCTGGCCGGTCGACGGTTTGATGGACGGTATTTTATTGAAAAGCCGGTTGGCCGGGGGCATTTCAATTTTCCGATTCTTCTCAATGGTAATTTCCTGGTTATCGATCTCGCCTTCGCGCACGGGCGGGGCCGTCGGACGCTGGGGTTGTTGGGCCCACGCGTTTACCGTGCCAAGCAACAGACTCCCCGTGACTACAGTAATCAAGGCGAGGTGATCGATGGAGGGTTTTGATAAGAACATGCAGTTATTCGGGTTGAACCGGTGCGATTCGAATAAAAGTTAGTTGAACAAGATGATAAACCAATCCGTGATTAGTTCTTGTTGTCAATAGCCGCCAGCTTTTGTTTGGCTTCGTTGACGATCTCCTGATTTTCCGCGTTTTCGATAATGGAATTCAGAACGGCCTTCGCCTGAGCAATTTCGTTCTGGGCCACGTTGTTGTCGGCCACCAGGATGAATCCTTTGCCTTTCCAGTATTCGTGGTCGGCAAAATCGGAGTTAAACCTCAGCAGCACGTCAATGGATTCCTTGTACTTCTTGGTCCGGTATAAAATTTCCGCAATCCAGTAGTTGGCCTCTGCGCCTTGTTCGTCTTTCGCCAGGGCAATCGTTTTTTCGAACTCCGTCGTTGCCTGCTTGTAATCGCCTTTCGCGTAGGCCACTTTACCCAGCGCCAGCTGCGCCCGGTTTTGCGCCCCCGGCACCACGTTACCCATCGACAGCGCTTCCCGCGCCAGCACCTGGGTCGAATCGTAGTTGCCCGTCGCGTAATACGTATCCATCAAACCCAGCACCGCCTGCGACTGCTCGTTCTTGCTTTTCGACTGCGCCAACACCGTACGGTAGTTCCGAACCGCGCGCGGGTAGTTTTTCTGCTGCCGTTCAATATCGGCCGCCCGGGAAGCCGCCCGCGTCACAAACTCGGACTTGTTATCGCCAATTACGGTATAGTAGTACTTGAGCGCGTTGGTCAGGTCGTTGGTGCGGTAATAGGAATCGGCCAGGTAAAACCGGGCTTCGTGGATCAGCGGGCTGCTCGGATTATCATCGATAAACTGCTGCAGCGTCGTGATAGCCTGTTGATATTTCTCGTTGAAATATAGCCCTTTGGCATTCTCGAACTCAACCTTTTGTAGATCCGTACTGCCGGGGTTGTTTTTCTTGTACGACGAAAGCGTACTGCTAAACTCATCGGCCCGGCCCGCATCGCTCAGGGCGTTTTGCAAACCCAGCAGGGCACCCGAAGCCGACGGGCTACCGCCGTACTGGTCCAAAATCCGCCGGTAATCCTGGATGGCGGGTTCGTATACCTGCAGGTTGGTGCTGGCCGTGGCCCGCTTGAGCAGAGCCGCCGGAATGAGGTAGCTTTTAGGTTTGTCGTTAATCAACCGGCTGAAGCCGCGAATCGAAGCCTGGTAGGCACCCTTCTCGAAATCGACGTTGGCCATCTGGAACAGGGCGTCATCGGCATACCGGGAGTTCGGAAACTGGCTCAGCACTTTTTCAAACTGCGCTTTGGCTTCCGTATCCCGCTCCATGAACGCCAGAATCATTCCCTTCTGGTAAGCCGCGTAATCGCGGTCGATGCGGCCCTGGGCAATGGCGTTATCGTAATACCGCATGGCCTCGTTGTAATTCTTGGTTGCAAAGTAGCTATCCGCCACCCGAACCGTCGCATCTTCCAGCGCCTGCTTATCCGACGTTCCGGATTTGGCGATAAAATCCCGGAAGTAGGTGATGGCCTGCGCGTAATTTTTCTTGTTGTAAGCCGCGTACCCCAGCGCATAGAGGCTTTTACCCTGCAATTCGGCGTTCGCGGCTCCGTTGCGGGTTACCTGCTGGTAAAGCGGAATCGCGTCGTCGTAATTGCGCTGGGCCGAGAAGGTTTCGGCTTTCCAGAAAAGTGCGCTGTTTTTGAGGTCAGCGTCGACGGGGTATTTCAGGGATTTGTCGAAATTGGCCAGCGCCTGCTCATACCGTTCGGCGTTAAAATCGTTTACCGCCTGGTTATACGTGATCCGCTGGTAAGACGCATTGATGCGCGGAGTCCGCCGTCGGAGTCCCTCAATGTAGGCAATGGCCGCGCCGTAATTATTGGAAGAGAAATACGCTTCGCTGAGCAGCTCGTTTGATTCGTTTTCAAATTTGCTGTCCGGGTAGCGTTTCAGAAAATCGGTGAACTCCTTGACGGCATCGCCCCCGTTGTTCAGGTCGAGCTGGAGTTTGGCGTGGTTAAACGCCGATTCTTCCTGAATCGCTTTGTTGAAGGCCAGCCGGGCCGACTGATCGAATGCGTTCAGGGCGAAATTTGCGTTCCCGGTTTGCAGGTAGCTAATGCCCATCCGGTACGCCGAATACTGCGCCAGGGTATCTTTTCCGGCGGCCACATTTTTGAGGGTTGCAATCGCCCCCTGGTAATCCCCGGTTTTGAACAGGGCATCTCCGTAGCGGAACTGAACGGCGGGCGGAACACTACGGCCTTTGGTGTTGCTGTACTGCTTATAATACGGGATTGCCTTGGCGTAATCACCTTTTTTATAGAATACCTCCGCCGTAAACAGCGCGACTTCCGTCAGTTGCGCGGCATTTCCCCGATTGCGTTGCAGCAGGGGTTGCGCGTACGCCAGCAGATCATCGTACCGACCCGCCTTGTACATCGACTGCACAATCCAGTTCGGCACCTCGTTCTGGTACGTCGGGTTTTTCTCAATCCGGCGGAAGTCGCCGATGGCTTCCTGGTAGTTGCCCTGCCGGAAATTAATGACTCCGGCGTAATACGAAGCCGCCGGAGCCTGCTCCAGCCCCGGGTCCTGCTTGATCTGGTTCAGCAGGGGGAGCGCCTGCCGCAAATCCTGCTTGGAGTAATAGGCCATCGCCAGCAGGTATTTGCTCTCGGCCTGTCCGTACGCGTTCTGGTTGTTGCGGATGGCTTTTTCCAGAAACGTGATGGCGCGGTCGTAGTCGCCCTTGTCGAAATAATACCGGCCCAGATCACCGTACAACAGCCCGGCTTTGGGGTGTTCGCGGTGGTTCTTCACAAACCGGTCCACCTGCACCTCCGCTTCCGGAATATCCAGGTAGAGTCCCGTCAGGGCGATGTAGTATTCGGCCGATACGGCGTTTTGGTCACTGATGTTGGTGATGGGCTTTTTGCGCTCCAGGTATTGCATGAATTCCTGACGGGCAGCCGCATAATTATTTTTCTCAAACCACTCCAGTCCATTGCGGTACAGGGCATCGGGTTCGGTATAACTAAGGGTTCTTTGGGCTGATACCGGGATTGATAACACCGAGCAGGTTACTAAAACCGATAATTGGAATGCCTTTCCAAACGGGTTCGGACGCATACGTTGGGGTTAAACAGATTTTATTTATCGTGGTTTCGTTAATACTTTTGGAAGTCGTAAGAACGGGTTTCCACCATCTGAAAACGAAAGTACACGCATTTTCCGTATGAAAAAAAATCATTGGCTTTTCTTTTTGCTCTGTTTTCCCTTCTGGGGGCTTGGGGCAAATACCACACTTCAATCAACTGAAATTTCTGCCGTCGTAGCTTCTCCGTCCATTACGTATATACTATCCATGCCCGAACCGCAAACCCATTATTTTGTGGTGGAAATGCGGATATCGGGCGCAGCCGCCGGGGCCAAAACCTCATCAAACGGCTATCTGGACGTTAAAATGCCGGTCTGGACGCCGGGCTCGTATTTGATTCGGGAGTACGCCAGGAACGTGGAAGGATTCCGGGCTACGGCGGGCAGCCAACCCGTGCGCTCCGAGAAGATTCGGAAAAATACCTGGCGGGTTTATTCGACCGCCGACCAGCTCTCTATTTATTATAAGGTATACGCGTACGAACTGAGCGTACGGACCAGCTTCATCGACGCTTCCCACGGCTACCTGAACGGCGCCAGCGTTTTTATGTACTTGGATCACCTCCGCAGCCAGCCCCACCGGCTGGTGATTCAGCCCTACAAAGACTGGAAAAAGATTGCGACCGGTCTGCCCGCCGTGCCGGACCAGTCGAATACCTATGAAGCCGCCGATTACGACGTGCTGGTGGACAGCCCCGTTGAAATTGGCAACCACCACACATTTTCGTTTACGGCCGCGGGCGTGCCGCATACCGTGGCGATGTACGGCGATAACGTATACGACGACGCCAAGCTGGCCGACGACATGAAACGGGTTTGCGAGGAAACGTACCGTGTCATTGGCGAGCACCCCTGCCAGGATTATACCTTTATCATTCACCAGACGCCCACGGGCGGGGGCGGTCTCGAACACGCCAACTCCACCACGCTGCAGGTAACCCGCAACGCGTTTCTGAACGGAAAACTCTACCAGGATTTTCTGAGTCTGGTGGCCCACGAGTATTTTCATCTCTGGAACGTCAAACGGATCCGGCCCAAAGCCCTCGGTCCGTTCGATTACGAAAACGAAAATTATACGCACCTGCTGTGGGTGGCCGAAGGCATCACCAGCTTCTACCAGACCGCCATTTTACAACGCAGCGGTTTGATGACGTCCGACGCCTACCTGCGCTCGTTTACGGGCGAGATTACCGGAATTGAGAATTTGCCCGGCAACCGGGTTCAGTCCGTCGCCGAATCAAGCCTGGACGCCTGGATTAAGTATTACCGTCCCAACGAAAACTCGGTCAACAGCACGGTTTCCTACTACAGCAAGGGCAGCGTTCTGGGTGGGCTGCTCAACCTGGCGATCCTGACCAGCACCAACGGACAGAAAAAACTCGACGATGTGCTGCGCCTATTATATATTACGTATTATAAAAAGGAAAAACGCGGCTTTACGGACGACGAATTTCAGGCCGCCGTTGAGAAAATAGCGGGCAAAAAAATGGATGATTTTTTCCAGAAGTACGTATTCGGTACCGAAAAAATCGACTACAACGGTTTTCTTAACCCGGTGGGCCTGCAATTGGTCGACGCCAGTGCCAGCAAACAGGATGCGTATCTGGGCGCAATGACCCGGTTTGCTGATGGAAGACTGACGGTTACCTCCGTCCGGCGGGACTCACCGGCCTGGACTAGCGGTCTCAACGTTAACGACGAGCTTATTTCCATCGACAACCTGCGGGTTAGCAACGACCTCGACCGGATGCTGGACAATTATCACCCGGGGCAAACCATTTCCGTGCTGGTTAGCCGCAGCGGGCAGACCAAAACCTTGTCCATGCAGCTCATCGGCAACCCGCTGGCCGCGTACCGGATTCAACCCGTTGCCAGCCCCACGCCGGAGCAGATGAGTCTGTATAAAAAATGGCTCCTGGTGGCGGGGAATTAATCAAACTCATGCCGCTCAAGGGTATTCATAAAATCTTCGTGCATCTGGGCGAACCGCTCGTTCACCCGTTGCAGGAAGGTTTCATCCACCAGCCGGGTTACCTCGTCTACGGAACTAACGTCCATTTCACTGATCTTATAGGTTTGTTCGTACATTCCTGCTTCAATTTTAATCAGGTATTTGTTATTCCAGGCGTACAGGCCAACTCGGAACGACGGATGCGGAATTTCTTTTATATAGCGCATTTTGTTACCATTTAACAGTGTTAGGTTGCATTTTAGTTGCCATTCTCTTAATTCGATGAACCGATCTACCTTTCAACAACTACTGTCTTTTTTCGTCCTGATGGCTTACGGCGGGTATTTCCTGGGCTGCTCAAACTCGGATAACAGCGAGGCAGTCGTGTTTTTTCAACGGGCAAATTTAGCGTTCAAATCCGGTGAACACCGGCAGGCCATCAAGTTTTACAACGAAGCCATCGAAAAAAATCCGGACTTCGCCGATGCCTACAACAACCGGGGGCTGGCCAAATACCGGCTCGGCAATGCCGAAGAAGCGCTGGCGGATTACGACCAGGCCATCGAAAAAGACGCCGAATTCTGGCAGGCTTACTTCAACCGGGCCGAAGTCCGGGCCGACCTGAACGACCTGAAAGGCAGTGCCGACGATTTGAAGAAAATTCAGACGGTTTACCGGGATTCGTCCTATTATTACGTCCGGTTGGGCAATCTCCAGATCAAGCAGGATGCCCAGTCGGCGGCCCAGGCTTCCTACGAGAAAGCCCTGGCGCTGGATCCGAAAAACGCCGAAGCCCTGACCAACCGGGGCGTCCTGTATTTTAATCAGAAGCAGTACGATCTGGCCAGGGCCGATTTTCAGCAGGCTACCCAACTAAATCCCAAGCAGCACTTCGCTTTCAACAACCTGGGAATCATTCTGGCTCGGGAAAAAAAATACGCCGAAGCCCTGGAACTGACGGACCGGGCTTTGGCGCTACAGCCGACCCAGCCGTATTACCTGAATAACAAAGGCTACCTCCTGCTCCAGTTGAATCGGCCGGAAGAAGCGCTCCGACTCATTGAGCAGTCCCTGAAGCTGGACGATCAAAACGGCTGGGCCCACCGCAATCTGGGGTTGTACTACCTAACCCAAAAGCAGAGTAATCAGGCGGTTATAGCTTTGAAGGAAGCCGAGCGGCTTGACCCGTCCATCGAAAACGTGTACGCTTATCTGGGCGGGGCCTACCAGCAATCCGGTGATTTAGCCCTGGCGTGTCAGGCCTGGAAACGCGGGGCCAACGCTGGTGACCCGCTGGCCCAAGAAGAATTAGCGCGTAATTGCCGGTAACCTTACGGGTTTAGCTCCTTGACTAATCGTTTGTAGCGGTCAAATTCTTCGGCGTTCGTGCGTCGATCGGTTTCGATTTCCAGTAACCTGGGCCGTTCACCGGGGGCAAAAAAATCCGGCAAAACGGCTTTCAATTCGGCGTACGAGGTTACTTTTTGGTAAACCATCCCTGCATCTTTGGCGGTATTTTCCGCCGACAGCGGCTGGCTGGTTTCAAAATACGCATCGAGCTCCGGCTGCCGGGAAGGCCCGTCGATAATCCGGAAGATATTTCCGCCGTGGTTGTTGAGTACAATCACGCGCAGGTTCTTTGGTACCAGATTGTTCCAGAGCGCGTTCCGGTCGTAGAAAAAAGCCACATCCCCAATCAGGGCCGTAACGGTTTTCGAGGTTGTTAAAGCCGCGCCCACCGCCGTGCTCAAACACCCGTCGATGCCGCTGGTACCGCGGTTGGCAAACACTTCAACCAGCTGATTTTCATCCAGTCCTGACAAATTGACGTACCGCACGGGCATGCTGTTGGCGACGTGAAGCTGGCTATCGGTCGGTAGCTGATCCAGCAGCCGCTGAACAACGGCCCACTCGTGAAAGACCGTCTCGTCTCGCAGAAACTGGCTCACCATTCGCGTCGCCTGGCGGTCCAGTGTCTGCCAAGTTTGCTGGTACCCATCATCCGAATCCGCTTCGTCGTCGTTACTCACAAACCGTTGATAATCAACATCCGAAAATAGTTTTTCGAAGAAAGCCGTCGGGTCATGCGGAATCAATCGGGTCAGCGACTGGAACGGATCGGCCAGACGGGTGTGCGGCTGAACCTGCCAATGCTGCCGGGGAGGGTGGCTGCGCAGGAAAAGCTTGAACTGCTTGGAGATAAACGACTGGCCGCAGGTTATCAACAGGTCGGGCCGGAGGTCTTCCCGGATTTGCTCATCCGACAGGTTCAGAAACACGTCGAGCTGGGTAATGAATTCACCGTTGCGCGGCAGGTTGGAAATCACATCACCCACGATGGGGGTCCGCCATTCTTCACTCATTTTTTTCAGAACCGCCAGCAGGGCCGGATCGTGCGGCCCCTGACCGATTGCAATCAGTTTTCGTTCCGCCGAATCCCAGTCGTCCTGCAACCGATGCCAGGTTTCGGGCGGGAGCGCCGGCATCGCCGGCAGTTGCTCAATCACCCGGACCGGACCAAACGCAAACGTTTCGTCGGCCGACGGATACAGTGGCTCGCGCAGGGGCAGGTTGATGTGAACGGGGCCCCGCGGTTCGGTGCGCGCCAGATCAACGGCTTCGTTGGCAATCCGTTCGGCAAACCAGCGGGCGTCGGGGTGCACAAAGTCGGCGGGCCATTCAAAGGACTGCTTGACGTGCTTACCGAAAATTTCGGTTTGGTAAATGGTCTGCCCGTCCAGTTGGTGCGTCCATTCCTTCGGGCGATCGGCGGTCAGGACCAGCAATGGGATTTCCTGAAAGTAGGCTTCGGCCACGGCGGGTGCCAGGTTGTACACCGCACTACCCGACGTGCAGACAACAACAACCGGTTTCCGGATTTGCTGGGCGATACCAAGCGCGATAAAACCGGCGGACCGCTCATCGGCCACCACCCGCGTTGTCACCTGCGGGTGACGCGCCAGGGCCAGGGTTAGGGGGGCGCTGCGCGAACCGGGTGAAATAACGGCCTGTCGGATTTCCTTCCGAACACACAATTCGACTAAATCAAGTAGATGCTGATGAATGGCCACGACGGTCTACCGGTTAATAAACACGAAGGTCGTCCGAAAAACCGTGGTAGCAGATGGACACTGCATTCCCGGTATTTTTCGGACGACCCCGGCATGTACTCTAACTAATACGTTACTACCCTAGATAAGTTTTCAGCGCTTTGGAACGAGACGTGTGGCGCAGCCGGCGAATGGCTTTCTCCTTAATTTGCCGGACCCGCTCGCGCGTCAAGTTAAATTTTTCACCAATTTCTTCCAGCGTCATGGCGTGTTCGCCATTGAGACCGAAATACAGGGTGATCACATCGGCTTCCCGTTGGGTCAGCGTCGACAGCGCCCTTTGCACTTCTTTCCGCAGCGAATCATTGATCAGGCCCGAATCGGGCTTATCTTCTCCGTCGTTTTCCAGTACATCGAGCAGGCTATTTTCTTCCCCCTGCACAAACGGCGCATCCATTGAAACGTGCCGACCCGAAATTTTCAGGGTATCCACTACCTCGGCGGCCGAAATCTCGAGCACCGCGGCCAGCTCTTCCGGCGACGGCTCCCGTTCGAATTTTTGCTCCAGGTCGGAGAACGTTTTTGAAATCTTGTTCAGCGAACCTACCCGGTTGAGCGGCAGACGAACAATCCGTGACTGCTCGGCCAGGGCCTGCAGAATCGACTGGCGAATCCACCAAACGGCGTAGGAAATAAATTTAAAACCCCGGGTTTCGTCAAACCGTTGGGCGGCTTTAATCAACCCCAGGTTTCCCTCGTTGATCAAATCGCCCAGCGACAAACCCTGGTTCTGGTATTGTTTTGCCACGGAGACGACAAACCGCAGGTTGGCTTTGGTCAGACGCTCGAGCGACAACTGATCGCCCTCGCGAATTTTCTGCGCCAACTGCACTTCCTCGTCCGGCGTAAGCAGGTCCACTTTACCAATCTCCTGCAAATACTTGTCAAGAGATTGGCTCTCGCGGTTGGTAATCTGTTTGGATATTTTTAGCTGTCTCATGTACGGAATACTGCCTTCCGGCGGTCCGGTTTTATTACTACTTCATCAGGCTGAAAGCCGTCCCAAGTCCAATTAGTAACGAAATCGTAATCTGATCTTATACATTAAAAGTAACAAATCAGGCTGGATTTTTGTTCACTGGCTTGGGAAGCAAAACTTTACGCGAAAGACGGTATTTTCCGGTCTTTTTGTCGATGTCGATCAGCTTAACCCGGACTTCTTCGCCGACTTCCAGAACGCCTTCCATGGTTTCCAAACGATCCCACTTAATCTCGGAAATGTGCAACAAACCATCCTTGCCCGGCAGGAACTCGACGAATGCCCCAAACGGCATGATGGTTTTAACTTTTCCGTCGTAAATCTCACCGACTTCCGGAACGGTCGCAATGCCTTTAATCCGGGAGACAGCTTTGTCCATGCTGGTTTGATTCGTCGCAAAGATATTGACGTAACCGGCATTGTCTTTTTCTTCGATAACGATGGTGGCGCCGGATTCTTTCTGAATTTCCTGAACCACTTTACCGCCCGGCCCGATAACGGCACCAATGAATTCGCGGTCGATTTTGATCGTAACCGCGCGGGGCGCGTGGGGTTTGAGATCCGGACGGGGAGCCGACAGCGTTTTGTTCATTTCGCCCAAAATGTGCAAACGGCCCGCCCGGGCCTGTTGCAGGGCTTCGGTCAACACATCGTACGACAAACCGTCCACCTTAATGTCCATCTGGCAGGCGGTAATTCCGGCCTCGGTTCCCGTTACTTTAAAGTCCATATCGCCCAGGTGATCTTCATCGCCCAGGATGTCGGACAGAACGGCGTATTTTCCGGCATTGTCGGTAATCAAACCCATGGCAATTCCGGCGACGGGTGCTTTGATTTTGACCCCGGCATCCATCAGCGCCAGCGTTCCGGCGCAAACGGTTGCCATCGACGACGAGCCGTTGGATTCCAGAATATCGGAAACCACCCGAATGGTGTACGGATTATCAGCGTCCGGCGGCATCACTTTTTTCAGGGCGCGGTGGGCCAAATTTCCGTGACCGATTTCCCGGCGACCCGCCCCCCGGTTTGGTTTGACTTCACCCGTTGAAAAACCGGGGAAATTGTAATGCAGCAAAAACTTGGCAAAACCCTGGTGCATTGCCTGATCCACAATCTGCTCGTCCATTTTCGTACCGAGCGTTACGGTGGTCAGCGATTGCGTTTCACCGCGGGTAAAAACGGCCGAACCGTGGGCCGAAGGCAGGTAATCGACCTCCGACGTGATTGTGCGGATTTCGTCCAGCTGACGGCCGTCGAGCCGGACCCGCTCGTCGAGTACCAGCCGGCGCGAAGCTTCCCACTGCACATCGTGGAAATAGGTTTTTGCCAGCGCCAGTTTCGCCGAATCTTCTTCCCCATTCGGGAACAGAATCGTTTTAAATTCTTCGAAAACCGCTTTAAACGACTCGCTGCGAACTTTCTTGTTTTTGTTGGCCAGCCGGGCCACCGCGTATACTTTGTCGTACGTTTGCTGGTGGACAAACTGACGCAGTTCTTCGTCGTGGGTTTCGTGGCTGTACACCCGCTTCTGCTGTTTGCCAACGGCGGCTTCCAGTTCTTTCTGCGCAGCGCACTGCACTTTAATCACTTCATGAGCCGCTTTCAGAGCTTCAACCACTTCTTCTTCCGAACATTCATTCATCTGGCCTTCCACCATACAAATGTCCTTCTCGGTAGCCGCTACGATCAAATCCAGCGTCGCCCGCTCCAGATCGGACGTGGTGGGGTTGATGCGGTATTCCCCGTCGACTTTTGCCACCCGTACTTCCGAAATCGGACCGTTGAACGGAATATCGGAAACGGCAAGCGCCGACGAAGCCGCCAGAGCCGCCAGGGCATCAGGCTGAACTTCCGGATCCGCCGAAATCAGGGTGATCATTACCTGGGTATCCGCATGGTAGTCGTCCGGAAAAATCGGGCGCAGCGCCCGGTCAACCAGCCGGCTAATTAATATCTCGTGATCGCCCAACCGACCCTCCCGGCGCTGAAAGCTGCCCGGAATGCGCCCGGCTGACGCAAATTTTTCCTGATAGTCAACCGAAAGTGGCAGAAAATCTGTGCCTTCTTTCGCTTCTTTGCTCGATACCACCGTTGCCAGCAACATGGTATCGCCCAGCCGAACGACTACGGCACCATCGGCCTGGCGGGCCAGCTTGCCCGTTTCGATGGTGATCGTACGTCCGTCAGGGAGGTTAATGGAGTGTGTGATGATTTGTGACATAATGAGAGAATAATACGCACAATAGCCGCTTTTTGAACTGATTGCTTCTCCTCAAAGACCGCAATAATTTTGACTACTCGCCGACCGCTCGTTCGGACCATCCGAACGGAAAGAACTCAATAAACGAAATCTACTCAACCAGGTAAACATGAAATCAGGGAACCTGTTTGAAAGATTCCCTGACCGACACTGAAGGTTTTACTTCCGAAGCCCTAGTTCAGCAATAATGGCCCGGTAACGAGTTATGTCTTTCTTTATCAGATAGTCCAGCAACCGCCGGCGCTTACCGACTAGTTTGAGCAGGCCCAGCCGGGTGCCATAATCGTGTTTGTGAGTTTTCAGGTGCTCTGTCAGGTGGTTAATCCGGAATGTAAACAGAGCGATCTGAGATTCAGCCGACCCAGAGTCTTCCGTGGTTCTTTTGAACCCCTGAGCAGCAAAGATTTCTTGCTTTTTTTCGGTATTTAAATACATCGTCAGACAGCTAAAATTTAACAAAAAATTGAATGAAATGCAAAATTACACTTTTTTTCTGTATGGTTGGAAAATCAACCGCAGTTTTTTTCAGGCCATCTTGGCCTGAATCCGCCCCGTCCGCCAGTCCACATACCGTTTTTTCATCCGGCCCCACCAGATGATGTATACATCCTTATCAAATAAGCGCGAATCGTTACGGGCCTGTTTCATGAGGTACAACCCGATCGGCAGCAGAATAACGTTGGCCATCCAGGCCCCGGCGGGCACCCAGATTAAGCCGTCTTTGGCGTATTTATCGCCCGTCAGGGTCAGCACGTACAGCAGGATAAAGAACAGAATCGACACCAGCACCGGAACCCCGAAACCGCCTTTTTTGATGATGGCCCCCAGCGGAGCCCCGATCAGAAACATAATAAAGCAGGAAATGGCCTGCGTAAATTTATGGTGGCTTTCCAGTTCGTAGCGGTTGACGGTTTTGGCCTTTTCTTTTAAATAGGTCTGGTTCGACTCCGCGTACGAGAGCATGTTGCGGGCCTGCGAAAGGGCCATGTCCTGAATTTCCCCCTGGTACCGGGCATCTACGGGCCGGGCCAGCAACGAATCGATCCACTTGCCCGCCCGTACTGCGGTCGGAGTTGCCGGAGCTGTTACCGCTGCGGTCCCAGACGACGGAACTGACGCGGTGCCGGACGTTACGGCAGATACAACGGGTTGCTTAAACTGGTAGCTGTAGTATTGCCGGGAGGTATTGGCCGTATTGGCCAGGCTCGTCTTGAGTTCTTGCTTCAACGAATCGGTCAGCGTGGCCAGTTCGCTCAGGTTTTTCATGTATTCGTGGTACTCAAACTGCTGCTCATCCGTCCGTTTTAACCCAAACGACTCCAGACTGATTCGCAGTTTGTAATGTTCAAAGCCGTTCCGCATAAACTTGCCCAGCGAATTTTGCGAACCGTTGCTGGCGTACGAAACGTTCGACGAATTATCGGTGTACTCGGTGTAATCGTTGCCGTTGTAAAGCTCAAAAATCAGGTATTGCTTGTCGGAGGTAGTAAACATCCGGCCCGAATCAGCCAGAATGATTTCCCGGTTACCGGTTTCCAGCCCGTTTTCCTGGTGCTTGTAAATGACCAGCCCGCGCAGCGTTTCGCCGTCTTTCTTGTCGGCTTTGATGCTGTAGCCCGGCAGGTCGTTGTAAAAAATACCTTCCTTAATACTTAAGGTGGCTTTGGACGATTTGATATCCCACAATAAACTGTAGCCTTTCAGGTTGGCCCAGGGAGCAACTTTATTGTTGAACCAGAAAGAAAAGATGGCTATGCCCGTGGCAACAATCAGCAGCGGGCGCATGGCCCGGGTCAGGGAAATTCCCGCGCTTTTCAGGGCGGTCAGCTCGAAAAATTCTCCGAGGTTTCCGTAGGTCATCAGCGAAGACAGCAGGATGGCCAGCGGCAGCGCAATTGGAATGGTGATCAGGCTGAAATAAAAAATAATCTTCCCAAAAACCGCAAATTCAACGTCTTTTGATACAAACTGATCAATGTAAAACATCATCAGGCGCATCAGGAATATAAACACAACTACACAAAGCGTCAATACAAAGGGGCCCCAGAACGACTTCAGTACGAGCTTGTCAATTTTTTTCATCGGCAATCAACTTCCCACGATTTCTTTCAACTTTTCAATTAAACTGTTCCAAAGCGATTTAAGTTCGTCGGCATCGGTATTGGACGAATAATCGATGATCCGCAAAAAAGTCGATTGGGTGAGTTCGCTGACATCCACGCGGAAATCGATGTAGTTATGCTCGTCGGCCGTTCCGGTTCCATTTAAAAACTCGAAACGGACGCTTTTATTCTGCCGGATGGAAACCTGCCGGGCGAGGTGACTTTCGTTATCCCAGAAAAAATCGTACTGCTGATCCGGACGGACGTTGACCTTGTTGGCAAACCATTGAGAAAGCCCGGAAGCGGTGCTGATATAGGGAAAAAGGACTTTCGGAGAGGCCCGAAGTTCGTATTCCGCAACAAATTTATATTTTTCCATATCAGTGAGTTTTAATGGGTAACGGGGCAAAGTTAGCAGAATTTTAACACGGTGCTTAAAAAGGTGATTTGGAGTCAAAGTTTTTTTTCTTACTTTTGTGGCACGAAAAATCTGGCGGGGTAGCTCAGTTGGTTAGAGCACAGGATTCATAACCCTGAGGCCACGAGTTCAAATCTCGTCCCCGCTACCAGATAAAAAAACCGCCCGGTAAAGGCGGTTTTTTGTTTTATATCCTGACAATGACTCACTCCGTCTCAAAGGCCCCGGTCTAGTGAAGAATTTCGTACACGAGTTGTTTTAAGATGGCTCCCTCGTTTAGGGTCGGAGAATCGATGCCTTTGGAAAGCGCGTCGGCCCGGCGGATGGACTTGATGATACCGGCCACCTTCCACAACGGATACGCCCGGGCGGTTTGCAGGTAATCTTTGATAAAAAAGGTGTGAACGCCCAACAAAGCCGATAATCCCTTCTCCGACTGGTCGCGGGACGCCTGCACCATCAGGACTTTCGTAAAAAACTGGTAGAGAATGATCAGCATAGGCGGCAGCGGATTGTCCTTTGGATTGCGGCTGAAATAATCGGCGATCCGGTTGGCTTTCACCACATCCCGCAACGTGAGCGCTTTTTGAAGTTCAAACACATTGTACTCCTTGCTGATGCCCACCAGGCGCTCGACGGTATCGGCGCTGATTTCCTCACCGGCTTTGAGGTTGATCATAATTTTATCGATCTCCCCCGACAACCGCTTTAGGTCGTTGCCAATGTAGTCAAACAGCATCTGAATGGCTTTCAGGCTGATTTTAGCATTCTGGTTCCGGCAATATTCCCCGATCCAGTCGGGCACCTTGTTTTCGTAGAGCTTCTTGGAGTTCAGCAAAACTCCTTTCTGCCCGATGGATTTCGCCAGGGCCTTCCGCTCATCGAAGGCGCCGGAGTGGCACAACACCAGCACTGTCGACGATAAAGGGGTCTTACTATATTCCTCCAGCAGCGCCTGGTTGGCTTTTTCGCCCAACCCGCCCAATTGCTGGGCTTCCTTGACCAGTACCAACTGACGGTCTGCCATAAACGGATACCGCCGGGCCATATTAATCACCGCGCCCACCTGCGTATCCTTCCCAAAAACCACAAACTGATTAAAGCCCTTTTCGTGCTCGGGCACAACGGATTTTTCGATTTCTTCGGCAATCAGGTCAACAAAGTACGGTTCTTCACCGTGCAGCAAATACACCGGAGCGTAGTTTTTCTTTCGAATATCCTTCAGAATCTGATCAACAGCCGGAGTCATAACGATACCATCTATACGTCAATTCAATCAAAACAAAATACCTTAGTCAATTCCACTGGTTATCAGTCAGAAAATCACGGACGTGCTGCTGTAACGCGGGAAAAAAAAGACGGAAATACTGCTCAAAACTACGGTAATTGGCGTTTAAATCCTCAATCGCCGTATCGAGATTCGACTCGAAAACCGTCCGGCGCGCGATGCCTTTCAGGCTCCGGTCGATGCCTTCCCGAAACTGATAGCCCGTCAGCCAATCGTACTGAATCATGTAATCGCTCATGCGCCGGGCGCCGTCCGGCAACTGGTCCCGGTTGTAGCGGATGATCTGGTAGAAATTCCGGACAAAGGCGGGCAACGGCTGGCGGGCGATTTCAACAAACTGAACGGCCAGAAAATGGTCGAGAAAGACATCGATGGCCGCTCCGGCGTATTTGTGGCAACGGGGCCGCACCAGAACCCGCATCTCTTCCACCAGCGGATGCTGGTCGGTAAAGGTATCAATCTGCCGGTGCAGCCAGATGCCGCGCTGCACGGCCTCAGACAACCCGTGCCGGGGATGTGCGGGATTTCCCTTGATGAAATCGGCGATAAAATTACCAATAATCAGGCCCTCGTCGTCGCCAGCCAGGTACGCATGTGCTAGAATATTCATGGATTCGCCTACAAATGCGGGTCGCCCTGCGCAAACGCAGCTTCGAATCCTTCGCTTGGCTGGTATTGAACAGTTTCGACCCCAAATTTACGCAAAAACTCCACGCCCTCGTCGGTTGGGATTCCCTTGTAGCGGGCGTACGAATGCAGAAAAACCACCTTGGCGATTTTCATGCTGAAAATAATGCGGGCGCAGGCGATGCAGGGCGACAGCGTAACGTAGATCGTCGCTCCTTCGACTACCGCGCCGTTTTTGGCGGCATACAGAATGGCATTCTGCTCGGCGTGAAGCGCCAGGGAGCAGCTGCCTTTGGAATCACGCGGGCACCCCACGCCCGGAAACTCCTCGTCGCAGTTGTGGGTGCCGGACGGTGGTCCGTTGTAACCGATGGAAATAATCCGGGTGTCTTTCGTCAGTACCGCGCCCACCTGCGCCTTGATGCAATGCGACCGTCTGGAAAGATTAACGGCCAGTTCCATAAAAATATCGTCAAAACGCGGTTTACTCATCGAGCTAAGTGAAGCGGATACAACCTCAAAGGTACACGAAAATACCGCATCATCCGCCCTCCTTACCCCGCCTTTTGCATTTCCAACCGCAGCTTTTTCGAAACCAGCCAGTCCGGTTTGTTTGTCACTACCTTGGCTTTCAACTCATTCAGCATCGAATAAAGACCAAAATAGGTCCGGTTGATGTACAAACCATGCTGCGAGCCGCGGGCAACTTTCGAATTTTTCAACTCATCGACGTTGGCCAGATCCTCCGCAAAGGCATACACCGTATCGAAATAGGTGTTATCGCCAAAATCAAACGTCTGGGTGGCAAACGGCTTGCCGAGCAGAACAATCATTTTCTTGAACAGATCGGCAAAAAACGCCCTTTCTTTCGGCGAATCTTCGGCAACAATAAACTCCAGGTTCTGGAAAATCTCCATCGTGGCCCGGTTGTCATCAAGTGTATCGAAATTAATAAGCCGGAAGTAGTTGTCGTAGAAAAAGTCCGGAATCACCTTTACGCAGCCGAAGTCAATGACGCCCATCGTCCCGTCCGCACGCATCAGAAAATTGCCGGGATGCGGGTCGGCGTGAACCTGCCGCAGGTCGTGAATCTGGAAGTTGTAAAAGTCCCACAACGACTGTCCAATGCGGTCTCGGATCTCCTGCGACGGGTTGGTTTTCAGAAAGTCTTTCAGGTGAAAACCGTCCAGCCAATCCATCGTCAGAATGCGCTTGCTCGACAATTCCGGGTAATACGTCGGGAAAACCAGGTTGGGAATGGACGAACACCGCTCCGAAATATAAATCGAGCGGTTCAGCTCGAGTTCATAGTCGGTTTCTTCCAGCAGCTTCGACTCCACCTCGCCCATGTAGCGGTTGATGTCCTTTTCGTTCAGATTCAGCAACCGGATGGCCAGCGGTTTGGCAATTCGCAAATCGGAACTGACGCTGTCGGCCACGCCAGGGTACTGCACCTTCACGGCCAGCTTCTTGCCATCTTTCCAGGCCTGGTGGACCTGCCCGATGGAAGCCGCGTTAACGGCATTCATGTCGAACTGCTCGTAAATCTGCTGCGGAGTTTTGCCAAAATACGTACGGAACAGCTTGACTACCAGCGGTCCCGACAACGGCGGAGCCGAATACTGCGACATGGCAAACTGATCAATGTAAGCCCGGGGCAGTATGCTGCGGTCCATGCTCAGCATCTGCGCCATTTTCAGGGCGCTCCCTTTCAATTCGCTCAGCGCCTTGTAAATATCCGTCGCATTATCCTGGTGGAGTTCCTCCTTAGTTAATTCCGGGTCCAGCAGTTTTTTTCCGTAATGCTTCAGGTAATTTCCGCCCACCTTCACCCCTGCTTTGACAAACTGACTAGCCCGGGCCACTTTGCTGGTCGGAATATGGTTTTGCGTCTTCATCTATAAAGGATGAATGATGACTCAGAAACGTTGAAGGATGCGAACCGCAGCCGTTGACCGTTTCTGAGTCATCATTCCATTACCGGTTGTGATAAATAAATTTGGCCAGATCAAATAGTGAATCCAGCGGGGAGCGGCCGATCAGGTCGAATGCGGTGTTAACCGACTTTTCAATCGCCGTATCGGTCTTCTCAAAATTCTTGCTGACATCGTTGATCCAGAAACGGAGAATAAACAGGGTCTGCGTCCACAAGCCGTCGGCGTACCGGTCGGCCAGGTAAGGCCGTGGTTCCACTTCCTTGCTTTCCCGACCTTCGGCCAGTAAGTCACGAACGTAATCGTAAAAGGCTTCTTTGAACGGCTGCAACAGGCGGGGTGCTTGCCGGTTCATCCGAACTTTGGCCACGGGAGACATAGAAGCGGTTGCTTCACGCAGACGGTTGTAGCTAAAGACCGCAAAACTGCGCTGCGCTCTCAATGCCTCAATCCAGGTATAGTAAAAGGCCAGAAGCTTTTCGCGAACGGAATAGGTCTGGTAAACCGGATCCGCTTCGAGCGTGTCGAGCGCCTGCCTGAAAAAGCTCAGCCAGATGTCGGCTTCAATGGATTCGAAGGAAGTATACTCCTGGTAAAAATCTGCTTCAGAGACCTTTAACTTCTTGGCAAATTGAAAAACACTCGTCGGTGGGGCTCCGTTTTCCAGCACGAATTCGGCGTAGGCTTTCCGGATTTTTTCCTGTTTCTCCATACGTTGCAAACGTTGCGTTCAGTAAAAAAGTTTAGCTTTTCATGTTTACAAATTGCAGCGAAACATCCAGTTCGGACCGGCGGAGCATGGCAATAACGGCCTGGAGGTCATCAATTTTTTTGCTCGTTACCCGGACCTGGTCGTCCATGGCCTGAGCCGTTATCTTAGGGAAGCTGTCTTTGATCAGTTTGAGAATCTTGCGCTGCTGGTCTTTGTCGAGCCCCTGCCGAACTTTCAACTCGCGACGGAGCCGGTTTCCCGAAGGCTGGGGTTCGGCCGAAAAATCCAGGCTGCGTCCGTCAACGCCCTGCTTGACCATCCGGGCCAGCAAAATATCCTCCACCGACTTCAAGCTCATGTCGTTATCGGTTTCGATCCGTACGTTCAGGTCTTTTTTGTTCAGGTCAACGCTGGTTTTGCTGTTGCGCAAATCATAACGATTCGCAATTTCCTTGATGGCGACATTAATGGCGTTGTCCAGGGTTTGCATGTCCACTTTGCTGACTATATCGAAAGAAGCCATAGGTGCTGTCCGTTAAAATAGTAATGAATGGTGATTTTGGGGTAAATGTCGCAAAACTAAACCCATTTCCAAACCCGGTAAATTAGTTGATAAACGGCAAGACAGCGCCAGCCCGGCTGATTCAGAAGTTGAGCACGAAAGCGCCCTGCTGCCGGACGGAATGACACGGGATACCTCGTTGGCGGGCTTCGGCCAGCAACCGATCCGTCAGCGGAGTTTTGTTGGAGTCGTCAAAAATGATGCGCCGGGCGGCCAGGCGTCCTTTCAGGTCGCTCCACGACTGGACGGCATTGCGGCTGACGATGGCCACATCCACCACCGCTGGCAGGCGCCAGGGCTCCCGCTTCGGGATCCGGTTGACAATCACTACGCTTTTTCCCTGCCACGAGAGCAACGCCACGGCCGGGTTTTGGAAGAACGGAATCCTCCGGGGCATCCGGTCCGGCTGCGCGTAGGTGATCCGGCTCACCCCCAGACTGTCCCAGGTGTTGCGGACGTAGAAAGTCACTTCCCGGCTGGTGTCGTTGAACGCTTCCCGGGTCAGAAAAACCGCCGATCCGCCCTCAACCAGACTAATGGCCGACGTGTGCGGGACAAAATGCACGATAAGCAACCGCTGTTTTTTACGGTGCAGGGTGGTCCAGCCGACCGATGCGGTTAACAATAGCATACTGACTACCATGACCCGGCCATACCGCCCTTCCCGGCTGACCAGCCAGGCAATCCCGAACAGGATAACCCCGTACAGCACCAGAAGCTCCCAGGCGGTTAGCATAAGGGGTTTGACCATCGAAAACGGCAACTTTTCCGTCCATAAAATGGCTTGGTTCAGGAGCCACATCGAACCGAACAGCAGTTTTCCGACCCCGAAACCCACGTACGGGATCCACCCCACCACCAGCACGCCCATCGCCAGAATCAGCACCAGCGAAGAAAGCGGAATCACCACCGGATTGGCTAGCCAGAAGTAGGTCGGAAACTGGTGAAAGTAAAAGACGCCCAACGGAAACGTCAGCAACTGGGCCACCAGGGCTACGGCCGTGAGTTGCCAAAGCCAGTCGGACCAGCGGTAGCGGAAGGTGTAGCTCTGATAAAGGCTGCGGTGCCAGAGGATCAGACCGCACACGGCCAAGTACGAAAGCTGGAAACCGGCGGTCATAAGGGCGTACGGATCGATCAGCAGTATCAGGAACGCGGATGCCGCCAGGGTATTCAACGGGTTGTTGGCCCGGCCGATGGTTTGCCCGATCAGCAGCAGCGAAAACATGAAGGCCGAGCGCAGCACCGGGGCCGAAAAACCGGTCATCAGCGCATAAAACCAGAGTAGCCCCAGCATCAGAACCGCGAACAGAAACTTTCCGTGGCGGTTTCGCTTCAGGAAAGCCAGCGCAAAACTCAGGGCCGCAAACAAAACGCCTACGTGCAGTCCCGAAACGGATAAAACGTGCACCGCTCCCGCGGCTGAATACGCCTGCTGCAGGTCGGTATCAATCCCGTCGCGGACGCCCAAGATCATGGCTTTGACGATGGCGAACTCCGGCCCGCGCCCCAGGTGACCGGTAAAAACGCTGTCGGCCCAGTCGTTGACCCCGTAAGCCAGCGCCGTTAGCCGGTTTTCGGGGTGATACCCCACCACCACGCGGTCCGTTGATCGCAGGTATTGCTGGTGGTAAATGCCCCGGTTAGCCAGGTGCCGTTTGTAATTAAATTCGCCCGGGTTCAGAGGAGGGTCAATGGTTCGGGGCGCCCCCCGAACGAGCCAGAGGTCGCCGTACCGTGGCTTTTTAGGAACCGTCTTGTCGAGGTAGACGATCAGCCGACCGCTCGCCGGTTGCCAGGCGCTGTCGGTCAGCACGGTCTTCACCTCCAGTTCCAGCCGGAAGGTCTTCGCCCGGTTTTCGGCCTGCGAACTGACTACCGCCCGGTAAGCCCGGACCGGTTGCTGAAGGTGAATCAAATTGGTTGGCGCGTTAGCCGCCGTGTGCAACGCCGTAACCAGCCAGCCCATTCCACTCAGGATCAGCAAGCCACTTACACCCTTTATAATCGCGAACGGTTTTCTTTTCCACAAAAAGGAAATCAAAAATACATTTGTGACGACAAACAAATATAAGACTACAAAATGTCCTGACTGTGGAAATTGAAGATACGCCAGAATACCGCCCATCAGGGCAAGCACGTAGCGAACAAACGGAAATGCGTTCCAGCGGAGCATCAGGCAGGAAATGAAGAAGGTGGTAAAACCATCTTGTAGTGCTGAATGCCGCACTCGTCAAACATCGGTCCGACGGCTTTGAAACCAAATTTGGCGTACAGCGGCATGGCGGTGACCTGCGAATTCAGGTAAACGGATTCGATGGGTTCCGGCTGCTGGCTGAACACATCGTCGAGCACGGCCTGCACCAGCGCCTGCCCGACTCCTTTTCCGCGAAACGGGGCGCGCACGGCAAACCGTTCCAGCTTGATGCCGTTCGAGGTTTTGCGCCACCGGGCCGTTCCGCAGGGTGTTCCGTCGCAAAGGGCCATAAAATGACGGCTTATCGACTCGAACTCATCGTACTCATCTTCGGCCGGTACGTTCTGTTCCCGAACAAACACCTCCTCGCGAATGGCAAAGACCTGCTGCATTGCAGTCGGGTTGTTTATTTGAATAACTTCAATCATACGGCGGATAGGTTCAGTTTCACCGAATTCAGTTTACGATCTCAGCAGGTAAGCGCTCCGTTTTTCCGGCACCGCCCCCTTGCCCGAAAGGCTATATACTGACCGGTAAAAGTACTAATGAATCAGCAACCGTTTTCCAACAGTTTCTTTATCGGTATGCACTTTCACAAAATAAATACCCGGAATCAGCGTGTGCACCGGGAAGGCAATGGAAGAACTTGGGTAGTCTTTAAACTGCTGCGTGCGGATGATCCGTCCGGCCGGGTCGATCAGATCAACCTGAAACGTTTGAAAGCCGGTCAGTAAAACCTTCACCGTCAATGCCGATGCATTACTGATCGGGTTCGGCGACACGGTAACGGTCAGTGTTTCGGTCTGTGGCAACGTTTCCGTCGACCGCACCAGCCGCTGCCGCCGGGTGCTGGTTTCAATCACGGCCCGCATCCGCGCCTTTTGGTCCAGCGTAAACAGGTTCATGCAGGCGTCAGGCGTATAATCGAGGTAATTCTCGATCAGGTTGCGGGTGCGGGTGCCGCGGCAATTCGAATACTGATCCACACATTGGGTGGATTGGTTGGCTTCGGCGGTTGGTGGCGTATCGTCGCAATAGTCATCCCCGCAGTAGGTGTCGCCCCAAGTGTGGATCAACCCCAGCCAGTGCCCAACCTCGTGCGTGGTTGTCCGCCCATACCGGTAGATGGAGCTGGTTACCGCGCCGATGTCGCTGCCAAAATAACGGTAGTCGATAATGACCCCGTCCGTCCGCTCGTTTTCCTGCGGATTCAAACCGGGAATGTTGTCGGCTTCCGGGAACTGGGAATAGCCCAGGTAATCGTTTCGCAGCGTCGTTACCCAGATGTTCAGGTACTTGTCGCTGGGCCAGTAGGCAATTTCGGAGAGCAGCACATCGTCCCCGCTGTTGCCATCGTACACGTTAAAACTGGTTTTATCCGAATAATTCCGGGTAATACCGGTGGTTTGAAAACCGTCGGGGTCCACGCCGGCCAGGTAAAATTCAATTCCCGTATCGGCGCCGATGGGATCGGTGTTAAATCCCCGGGTATTGGGCAACCGGCGGTAGTCTTCGTTCAGAACCCGGATCTGGGAAGCAATCTGCTCATCGGAAATGTTGGGGTTATTCGCCCCGCCAATGAAGCCCGACGAGTTGTTATGCACTACGTGCACCACCACCGGGATGCGGTAAATCACTTCGCTGATCCGGGCCGAATTGGGTTTGTTTTTCTGGTGGCTGATAACCTCCTGAATCTGTTCGTTAAGCTTTTGGCGCCTGGCGAGCCGTTGCGGATCGCGTTGCTGGAGGATTTTCTCCCGCTGCTCAATGCCACAACGCTGGGGAAGCCCGGGCGTTTGGGCCCGGGCTTCCAGCAGCCCAAAACTAAGCCAGAGCCCCAGTGCAGCAAGCAGGGGGTTATTTTTCAGCCCGTTCATACGCCGTGATGATTTCTTTAACCAATCGGTGGCGTACCACGTCGCTGCCGTCGAGTACAACGCACTCAATTCCTTTGATATCCCGCAAAAGATCAACGGCCTCGATCAAACCCGAACGCTGGTTTTTGGGCAAGTCAATCTGCGAACGGTCGCCTGTAATCATGGCTTTTGAGTTCGGCCCCATCCGCGTCAGAAACATTTTCATCTGCATCGGCGTCGTGTTCTGCGCTTCGTCCAGCAAAATAAAAGCATTGTTGAGCGTCCGTCCGCGCATGTAGGCCAGCGGAGCAATTTCAATGGTCCGATTTTCTATGTACGTTTTCAGCTTTTCGGCCGGAATCATGTCGTCCAGGGCGTCGTAAATCGGCCGCAGATACGGATCGATTTTCTCCTTCAGATCGCCGGGCAAAAAGCCGAGGTTTTCACCGGCTTCAACGGCCGGACGGGTTATGATGATTTTTTTAACTTCCTTGTTTTTCAGGGCCCGCACCGCAATGGCCACCGCCGTGTAGGTTTTCCCCGTTCCGGCCGGACCAATCGCAAACACCAGATCAAACTTTTCGGACGCGTCCACCAGCCGTTGCTGATTGGCGGTTTTGGCCCGGACAATCACGCCTTTGGTGCCGTAAACCAGCACATTGTCATCCGGTTGCACAACTGCGGCCGGATCGCGTTCCGTATTTTTCAGAAAGCTTTTTACGTTTTCGTGGGTTAACTTGCCGTACCGCTGGTAGTGCTCAATGAGCGAATCCAGAATGTCAGTAATGCGGGAAATTTCCGGGGTCGTTCCTTTAATGCGGATTTCGTTACCACGGGAAATTATCTTGCTCATCGGAAAGGCGGCCGCAACTTCCTTAATATTGTTGTTTTCAACGCCCAGAAAGTCGATGAGCGAAACATTGTCAAGCGTTATTACTTTTTCTACCAAATCTTCCTGCATATTTTAGGGGGTGAATAATCGAATTCCCTTCTAAATTTAGAAGTTCATACGTACTAAACAACAAAAATTATCATTAATTATCTCCCAAACGTGCCAAATTTATGCAATCTCTTCATGATTAATCAGTTGCATATTTCAGCCATCTTTTTCCGGAAGATGCGCTAAAAGCAGAATTGCACATCGGACAGATTCACCGCTAACCGTACGCTAAAACGACCATCTTTTTTTCTTTTTTTTTCAGACAGGCCGTTAAGAATATGTACTTTAGAGCCAAGAACTTACTATTCCCGTTTCCCGCCACACCTTCGCTGAGGACCGACCAGTTGCCTTTTCATTCTACCAAGGATTGGCTATACTTGCAGTGCAATGGAGAACGAACGTCCTACCAACTCTAATTTCCGGAAGACCCCTTACATGGGCAATCGGCGCAGTATGTCCGATGGTGTAAACCACATGCTCACGCCCACGGGTCTGGGAAAATTGCCACCGCAGGCCGTCGATCTGGAAGAGGCTGTGCTGGGCGCCCTGATGATCGAGAAAGATGCTCTTTCCGCCGTAATTGACATCCTAAAGCCGGAAAGTTTTTACAAAGAAGCCAATCAACGAATTTATAACGCCATCGTCACGCTGTTTGGCAACGCCGAACCGGTTGATATGCTGACGGTTACGCAGCAACTGCGTAAAAATGGCGAGATCGAAATAGTTGGCGGTGGCGGTTACATTACCGACCTCACGACCCGGGTAACCTCAGCGGCCAACATCGAATACCACGCCCGCGTCATCGCGGAAGCCTCCATCAAACGGGCGCTCATTACCGTGGCCAACGAAATCCAGCGGGACGCCTACGAGGACACTACCGACGTTTTTAACCTGCTCGACCGGATTGAACAGTCGATGTTCCGAATTTCGGAGTCCAACATCCGGAAGAACTACGCCGACATGGGCACCATCATGCGGCAGGCGCTGGACGAACTGGAGCAGAAGAAAAACATGAAGGATGGCCTGACGGGAGTTCCGTCCGGCTTCAGTGCCCTCGACCGGCTAACCTCCGGCTGGCAACGTTCGGAATTGATCATTCTGGCCGCCCGTCCCGGTATGGGTAAAACGGCCTTCGTCGTCAGCGCACTCCGCAATGCCGCCGTCGATTTCGGGCAGGCCGTCGCCATTTTCTCGCTCGAGATGTCGTCGGTGCAGCTGGTCAACCGGCTTATCTCGGCCGAAGCCGAAATTGACAGCGAAAAAATCAAGAAAGGAAACCTGGCCCCGCACGAGTGGGCGCAGCTCCACCATAAAATTCAGCGGCTGACCGAAGCCCCCATCTTTATCGACGACACCCCCGCCCTTTCGATTCTGGAAATGCGGGCCAAGTGCCGCCGGTTGAAAGCCCAGCACGACATTCAGATGGTCGTTATCGACTACCTCCAGCTCATGTCGGGCGATACCTCCGGGAAGATGGGTGGAAACCGGGAGCAGGAAATTGCCTCGATTTCTCGGGCGATGAAGAACCTCGCCAAAGAACTGAACGTGCCGGTAATCGCGCTCTCGCAGTTGAGCCGGGCCGTCGAAACCCGGGGTGGCGACAAGAAACCGCAACTCTCCGACCTTCGGGAATCCGGTTCTATCGAGCAGGATGCCGACATGGTAATCTTTTTGTACCGCCCAGAATACTACGGCATTACCGCCGATGAAAACGGCAACTCGGTTTCGGGCGTGGGTGAAGTGATTATTGCGAAAAACCGGAGTGGCTCGCTGGACACCGTTCAGCTGCGCTTCGTGGGCAAATACACCAAGTTTGCCGACCTGGACTCGTTCTTTATGCCGCAACAGTCACCGGCTCCGTTCAGCGGTCCGTCGGCGGGCTTTGATCCCAAGCTTTCCGGCGCCCAATCCTTCGAAAGTCAGGGCGGCATCGTCAAGAGCAAAGCCAACAACCTCAATTCGCCCAACCCGGGCGGGGGCGGCTTCACCAACTTCGGCTTCGTCGATCCCTCCCAACAGGAAACACCGTTTTGAGTTAAGAATTAAGAGTTAAAAGTGAAGAATTGGCTGACGCATTTAACTCTTCACTTTTAACTCTTAATTCTTAATTCCTCTTTTCCAGCTTCACGACATTCTCGACGTGATGCGTGTGCGGAAACATGTCAACGGGCTGCACGGCTTTTACTTCGTACAATTCATCCAGAATGGCCAGGTCGCGGGCCTGCGTGGCGGTGTTGCAACTCACGTACACAATGCGCTGGGGAGCCGCCTGAAGCAGGTTTCGGGTGACGGCTTCGTCCATTCCGGCGCGGGGCGGGTCAGTAATCACCACATCCGGTTTGCCGTACTGATCAAACAGCGCCGGGGTCAGGATTTTCCCCATATCTCCCGCCAGAAATTCCGCGTTCTGAATGCCGTTGATCGAAGCATTGACGCGGGCATCTTCCACCGCCGACTCCACGTACTCGATACCGAGCACCTGACGGGCCTGGCGGGCCACAAACAACGCAATGGTGCCAGTGCCGGTATACAGGTCATAGACCCGCTCCGAACCCGTCAGTCCCGCCCATTCCCGCGTAATCTTGTACAGTTCGAACGCCTGGCCGGCGTTGGTCTGGTAGAACGATTTCGGCCCCACCCGAAACGTTAAGGGTTGGCCGCTGCCTGCGTCCATCTGTTCCTCGATGTAGGGTTTGCCCCAATACGGGATCACTTCCTGATCCTGGTAAGAGTCGTTCAGCTTTTGGTTCAGGATGTAATTCAGCGAGGTAATCTGCGGGAAAGTCTGTTTCAACATCTCCATCAGCCCCTTGAGTTCTTCCGGACGGTCTTCGGCCACCTGCACGTTCACCATCACCTGCCCCGTCGATGCCGTGCGAATAATCACCGTGCGCAGAAAACCGACGTGTGTGTTCAGGTTGTACATCGTCAGCCCGTGCTCAAAAGCATACGCTGCCACCGCCAGCCGAATAGCGTTCGACGGGTCGGGCTGGAGGAAACAATGCACAATGGGTAAAATTTTATCAAAACGCTTCGGAATGTGGAAGCCAACCGCCCGTTTGTCGACCGATGTACCCGAACGAATTTCATCTTCCGTAATCCAGCGGCCGTCGGCGCAGGTAAATTCGAGTTTGTTGCGGTAATACCGGGTCTCGGCGGACGCCAGCGTTGGCAGTACCGGCGGCAACTGCACCTTACCGATGCGGCTCAGGTGGTCGGCGGCCTGCTGGCCCTTGAAACGCAATTGTTCGTCGTACCGGATGTGCTGCCACTTGCAGCCTCCGCAGGTGCCAAAGTGTGGGCAGAACGGCTCGGCCCTGCTGGGTCCGTAACTGTGTATTTTTTCAACGACGGCTTCCCGGTACTGCTTTTTCTGTTTGACAATCCGCAGATCGACCACGTCGCCCGGCGCGGCTACCGGCCCACCCAGGCGACCTTCTACAAATATGACTCCTTCTTCCGTACGAACCAGACACTTTCCCTCGGCGGCAACGTCATCAATGCGAACAGCTTGCAACCGTTGTGTCTTCTTTTGGGTCTTTCCTGACATAATAAACTCTAATAAATTCTGTAAATTAAGCACCGTATTTTGGTTTCAACAACCCTATTCGTATTTGAATGAAACAGTTTTATCGGAAGACAGTCTGGTGGAGTTGGCTTGTGTGGTGCTGGTTTGGGCTGGCTTTAACGGCTTCGGCCACGCACATCGTTGGTGGAGAATTGGAGTTGAAACGGCTCACCAACCAAAATCCGTATACCCATCAAATCAACCTTAACCTCTACTTCGACGATCTGAACGGCAACCCGGGTGCCGAAGACCCTTTCGTTTCCGTCTTCATTTACCGCAAGAGCGACAATGCCTTTATCGGGGTAGTTGACCTGCCCATGGTGTCGTCGCAGTACGTCAATTACACCAAACCCGAATGCGCCCTGCCGACCCTCCGGACCCGGCTGCTGAAATATTCCGGGCTGGTGATTTTTACGTTAAACGCTTTTAACGATCCCCGCGGGTATTACATGGTCTGGGAGCGCTGCTGCCGCAACAACTCCATCAGCAACATTCAGAACCCCGGCAACGCCGGTTCTACTTTTTACCTGGAATTTCCGGCCCAGCGAACCGGCAATGGAGCCGACTTTATCAACTCATCGCCCTCCTTCCGTACCGTCCAGGGCGATTACATCTGCATCAACCAACCTTTTTCGTTTGATTTCGGAGCATCCGATGCCGATGGCGACAGCCTGGCGTACCGGCTCGTCACCCCGCTAAACGGCTTTAGCACGGCGGGCAATCCGCGCCCCCAGGTGGCCATGCCCAGTTCGGCGTATCCGGAAGTTCGCTGGACGAGCGGCCTCAACCAGGACCGGGCCATTCCGGGACCGGCCCCGTTGCGGGTCAATCCGCGAACCGGAATGCTGACGGTCACGGCGGGCGAGGTGGGCTTGTTCGCCTTTTGCGTGCTGGTGGAGGAATACCGCAAAAATGCCTCGGGCAACTGGCAGCGCATCGGGATGGTCCGGCGCGATTTCCAGCTTAAAGTTATCGACTGCCAGAAAAACAACCCGCCCGCACTGGCCATGCGGCCCACCGGTCAGGTCGATTTTTACCAAGAAGGCACGGTATTAAAAATAAACGACAAAAACGCCAACTGCCTCGACCTGTTCATCACCGACCTGGATCCGAACCAACGGGTCAAGATGTCGGTTCTGGAGGGGCCCGCGCAGGGAATCACGTTTTCACCCGCCGAAGTTCTGATCCGGTTTAAGGGGGATACCGTGAAAACCAAAGTCTGTTTCGATCAGTGCCTGGCCGACGGAAAACAGTTGAAGCTGGCCATTCTGGCCACCGACGAAGGCTGTCCGCAGGGGTTGAAAGACACCTTGACCATTACGGTGGAAATGGCCCCGGAGCTGAACCGAAAACCGGATGTGCAGACTACCCTGCCGGGCAACCAGACTGCCGTACAGACCGGAAAACCGCTTCAGTTTCGGGTTAACGGCACCGACCCGGATCAGGACATGCTTACCCTGACGGCCGTTGGGCGGGGCTTTAACCTGGCTCAGGTCGGCATGAGCTTTGCCGCCGTTTCGGGTCAGGGTTCGGTGAGTCAGGTGTTCAACTGGACCCCGCAGTGCGATCAGGTCAGAAACCAGGAGTACGTCGTTGATTTCATTGTGACCGACACCCGCTGCAACCGCAACCAGCGCGATACGGTGACGGTGCGGCTCAAGGCAACGCCGGAACCCAACCGACCTCCCACCGTCAAAACCACCCTGGATCAGCCCGTGATTGAACTTACCATGACCCACGGCGATACGCTGCCGGCCTCCGTTCGCTTTGACGTGATTGGGGAAGACCCCGACCCGGGTGTTCTGAAGCTTACGGCCGTTGGCAATAACTTTGACTGGAAAAGCCTGGGGATGCAGTTTGAAGAAAAAACCGGTCCGAGTCCGCTGACCTCATCGTTTGCCTGGCAGCCCACCTGTCCGGTTTTACAGGGCCAGGAAAAAGCCACCTACGAACTCGATTTCATTTCGCAGGACAGCAGTTGCCCAACGCAGTACGACACCACCCGCGTTACGTTCGTGGTCAAGGACATTCCCGTGGATTACAACATCACGATCACCAACGTCATTACGCCCAACGAAGACGGTAAAAACGACTTTTTCAGCGTTCCGAACCTGCCGCTGGACAATTGCGCCGACCAGTTTCGCCGGGTCGACATTATGAATCGCTGGGGCAAAGCGGTGTTTTCCTCCACCGACCGGAATTTTCAGTGGGATGCGGGGCACTATCCGCCGGGCCAATATTACTACCTGATCAAATACACGAACCGATCCTACAAAGGCCTGGTTACGGTCCTGCGGTAAGCGGTAAAAGCAACGAAACCAAAAAAGCGACCCAGTTGAGGTCGCTTTTTTGATGGTGCTTATCTGGAAGGTTAAAATGTCCTAGTAGCAGGGTTGAACCGTCCGTTAAAATCTGATCGAATGGCTCCAAATTAGTCGTTGGAAATCGGAGCGCGCATGATGTTACCCCGGATTTCACCCGCCGGATACTGCGTAGTTGTCAGGTTTACATACATCCGTTCTTCCATCAACGCGTTTTCCCAAGCCTGGGCTTGTTCCGAGCTTTGGTTTTGGGTGAAGTTAATCGTTCCGCTGATCGGACTGTTCAATGACGTAAACGTAGCGATGCTGGCCCCGTTGGTTCCCGGGCCACCGGGTGCAAGGTTTATGCTACCGCCGGTGGGCGTAATTCCTGTATAATTGATGGTATAACTCAGTGACTTAGTGACTTTATTATACGTTCCGGTAAAGGTTCCGGTCGCTGATGAACCGTTGCTGGGAAGTACCCAATTACCGGCCAATGCTCCCTCAAACTCAACGGTATCTTTCTTGTCAGGCGCATCTTTAATTGGTGAGCAGGATGTCACTGCCAGGGCCGTTGCCAGAAAAGCCGTCATCAGATACGCAAATGTTCTTTTCATAAATCGTGAATGTTGAATGGTCCAGATTGCACCGCAATAATACTAACTTTGCCGTAATTCTCTACAAAATCAGACAGGCAATAGACACATAACTTTTTTAGTAGCCAAGTTTCTTATAAAAGCAGCAAATAATCATCCAACGGTCTTTCCCGTTCTTACCAAAGCATTTTTTCGTCGTTCATGAAAGATAAAGTAGTACTGATCACCGGGGCTTCATCGGGTATTGGCCGGGCGCTGGCTTTTGCGTTTGGTCGCCAACAGGCCATTATCGTCATCTGCGCCCGGCGCGTTGAATCGCTCGAAACGGTCAGCCAGGAATTAACCCAAAGCGGTATTAAGAATGTAAGTCTCCAGGCCGACGTGAGCGTGGAAGCAGACGTCCGAGCGCTCATCGATACCACCATTCAGCGGTACGGCCGGCTGGACATTCTGATCAACAACGCGGGCATCACGATGCGCTCGATGGTGCTGGACATGGAACCCGACGTTATCCGTAAAGTGATGGATATCAACTTCATGGGAACGGTATATGCGACTCGTTACGCCCTGCCCCATATCCTGAAAACCAAGGGATCCATTGTCGGGATTTCGTCCATCGCGGGCTACCGGGGGTTACCGGTCCGGAGTGGTTACTCGGCCTCGAAGTTTGCCATGAACGGCTTTCTGGAAGCGCTCCGCACCGAAATACTGGATTCGGGGGTTCACGTGCTGGTGGCCTGTCCGGGGTTCACCACGTCAAACATCCGGTACTCGGCCCTCAACAGCGAAGGCCAGGTTGCGGGTGAAACGGTCCGTGACGAAAGCAAAATGATGAGCGCGGAAGAATGTGCCGACCACATTTTAAAAGCCGTCAGACGCCGGAAACGGGACCTTATACTGACGACCCAGGGAAAACTGGTTGTTTTCCTGAATAAACTCTTCCCCGCCTTCACCGACCGCATGGTCTACAAAACCTTGGCGAAAGAAAAAGATTCTCCGCTCAACCGGTAAAAGACGTTGGTAGCGGGATGGTTTCCGGGGTGACACGGATCGGTATCACCCCGGAAACCATCCCGTTTTTTGTCTCCTTTCAGGCCGACTCTCCGCCGATTTCAGATTTCCCAAACGGCATCCCGGCGGATGTAATACAGCCCGTCGTTCCAGAAGACGCGGAGCCAGATGTCCTGGCTGCCGAGGATGTTGACCTTATTGCCCCGCTGAATAACGTCGGCTACCGGCGCAGCGGCTGATGGGTCGCGCCGGAGCAGAACCCGGTCGCGGTTGACAATACCGGACTGATACCCTTCCGGCAGGTTGATCAGCAGCAGCAAGGCCGTCAGATACGCCAGCACAATAACCTTATGCCGACGCCGGGAAGCTTCGCGGTTGCGGTGCTTCATCCAGAATATCCCGAACGCGTACGTGCCCAGCAGGACCAGTCCGACGGTCAGGTACAGACCGTACTGCTTGTAGAAAAGGTAAAAATAGTTCAGGTCGTCGGTTTCGTAGCCCCGCAAATTGTTTTGGATGGCCACCTCGTGCATCTTTTTTAGAACGGCTTCGTCGGGCCGGCGGTCGAAATACACCTGCAGATAATAGAGCATTCTGGCCACGTCCCCCTGCTTTTCCCAGCCGTAAGCCAGCTTCAGCAGCATCGGATCGGTCGGTTTGTAGCCATTTTTTAAATGAAATTCGTACGCATTTACGGCGGGCTCATAGCGACCGGCAGCAAACAGAGAATCAGCCTGATAGAGGCTCACCGAACCCGTTCCGGCGAGGCTGGTTAGACCCCCCAGCAGGAACACCAGTGAAAAAAAATAGGCCAATTTTAGAGCAGAACCTTGCATTTTCGTATTAGAACAGGTACTTTTGCATCGCAATTTTGGGAAGCAGCTCAAAATTACAAAAGGCAAAAGTAGAAAGGTTACGGTATATATCATTTCTTTTCATCTTCTCCTTTTTCGATCTGGTAGCTCAGCTGGTAGAGCAATACACTTTTAATGTATGGGTCCTGGGTTCGAATCCCAGCCGGATCACCAAAAAATAACTGTCTGGCCATTTCTGCTGTCCTGCGTGTACCGCGCCGGACGATGGCTCCGACAACCGATCTGGTAGCTCAGCTGGTAGAGCAATACACTTTTAATGTATGGGTCCTGGGTTCGAATCCCAGCCGGATCACCAAAATAAAACCCCGTTGTAGCTTCATCCATTACACCGGCCAAGCATCAAACCCGCAGCCTTTATAGGAGCGGGATTTTTTGTTTTCAGGCCATTGCCGTACCTCCTCCAACCTTTTGCCGGCGAAACCGTTGTTGTAACGAATCATTGTGAAGCCGACTCCATGAAAATACTTCATTATCTGGGCCTGATTGGCCTGCTGCTGGCAACGGGCGGCTGCAGTTCGGTCCGGGTTGTTAAAACCGAACCTGCTCCAAATTTCACCCTAACCAATTACCGCACCTTTGCCTTTTCGGACATCGAATCGACGGGTGATATTCCGCAGAGCGGTTTTTACCGGTCGCAGATTGATGCACTTAAAAAGTCCATTGAATCCGAACTGGTGCGCAAGGGCCTCCGCCGGGTCGATACGCAGCCGGATTTAATGATGAACATCGGCATTGCCGTTGATGAGAAAACGCAAACCCGCGAAACCAACATCCGAACTGATCCGCCGTTTTACATCGGGCAACGGCGCTACAGCTGGCGCAGTCAGGAGGTTCCGGTCGGCCAGTACCGGCAGGGAACGGTGGATGTCCACCTGGTCGATCCCAAGCGGAATGAAATGGTCTGGCAGGGCGTGGTGGAGGGGATTCTTCCCAAAAAGCCGGAGAAGCTTCAGAAGGTAATCAACGAGGGCATGGCCAAGCTATTTGACCATCTATAATTCGGGCGGTTGTTCTTCCGAATCAACCGCCCGAACGGGTTTTCCGTTCTTAGAACGGCAAGGCATTATCATCATCTTCAAAGGAAGTCAGCGGCTGGCTGCTAGCGGCCGGACGGGCCGGGGCTTCCGAACGACGCGGAGCCGCCGTTGGGGCCGGCATGGCTTCTCCTCCTTCGGCCGGCTCAATCCGCCAGGCCCGCACATCGGTATACCACCGATCGTTGTATTCCCGGGATTCAATGCTAATGGCAACGCGCAGGGTGTCGCCGGGGGCAAATTGGGCCAGATCACCGGTTTTGTCGCCCCAGGCCATCAGACAGATCTGCTTGGGAAACTGATCGATGGTTTCAATTACAAATTGTTGTTTGGTCCAGGTCCCGTTCTTTCCCTGCCCCGACTGTTCGGGCAGAACTTTTAGCAGCTTCCCAGTTAATTCCAGTGCCATATTACGATTTAGCTTTCTATTAAATAAGTGTTCCGACGAATCAGTTTCGCCAAAACGAAGGTTGAAATGAATCGTTGAAGTTACAACTTTTTAGCTAAATTTCCCCCAAAAATCGACGAATTAAGATCCCCGAATCCATGAAAATTGGCGTTTTATTGCACGGCAACGGCGTTTATGACGGTACCGAAATCCACGAAGCCGTCCTGACCCTGCTGGCCCTGGCGGAAGTGGGTGCCGAAACCATTTGTTTTGCGCCGGACGTTGACCAGCACCATGTTATCAACCACCTGACGGGCGAAGAAATGCCGGAAACCCGCAATGTTCTGGTCGAATCGGCCCGGATTGCGCGCGGCAACATCCGAAACCTGGCCAGCCTAACCATCGACGAACTGGATGCGCTGGTGATGCCGGGCGGTTTTGGGACGGCCAAAAACATTACAAAGTGGGCGTTTGAGGGGCCGCAGGGCGACATTCTGGAACCCGTTAAACAACTGATTATTGACCTGGTCGAACAGAAAAAACCGATTGTCGGCCTGTGCATGAGCCCCACCACCATCGCCAAGGCGCTGGAAGGAAGCGGAATCAGCGCCACCCTGACTGTCGGCACTAACGAAGAGAACAGCCCCTACGAAATCAGCGGGATTGCGGCCGGTATTACCTCGCTGGGCCAGCGGGCCGAAATGAAAACCGTCCGGGAAATTGCGGTGGATCGCGAAAACCGGATCATTACCGCCCCCTGCTACATGATGGAAGCGTCCATTCTGGACGTTCGAGACAACATCCGCGCAGCCATTGACGAGCTGGTTGTTCTGCTGAAAGAAGAGGAATAGTCGGCCGGGGTGCGAATCAGGCAAGAGAACGGGCCGAAAAGCGGCGCTTTCGGGTCGAAAATGAGTTCTGTTCTCTTGTTGCTTCCGCTCCGTCCGTAAAAAAAACACTGGCTCCTCTGTCGGGAGAAGAGCCAGGTTCAGTGCTAACCTATGATGAACGAGCCGGTTTCTATGGACCGGAACCACGGGAAAACCAGCGTGTTACGCGCCGGGTTGTCCGCTATACGTCCATGGGTTAAAGCAAATTACCCCGGCGTCCTTACTCATGCGTTTTTTCATTTTTTAGGGAATCTGAGGACGATCTTTGTTTTTTTCGGGCAAATCTCTACTTTTGCAACCACAAAAAACGCCGTATACTTGTCCATGTGGTGGAATTGGTAGACACGCCATCTTGAGGGGGTGGTGCCGTAAAGGTGTGAGGGTTCGAATCCCTCCGTGGACACAAAAATAATCTTCCCTCATTCCAAAGTGACCCGCAACCGCCCCGCAAAGGCGGTTTCTGTTTTTTGCACCACCGGGATCAGTCGTCCGTTCAACCGCTTTTTCGTTATTTTGTTTGTTTATGGGCCATAGCCTCATTCAGCCGGATTTTTAAATCCGTCGACCGGTGCTACTACGTAGATAGGGCAAATTCAATTACAACCCGTCACAACTATCTATGAAGCGATTCACACCCTTTCTGCTGTGGTTACAAAAATCCGGAATGAACTGGAAACTCTTTTCTAAACATACCCACCCTTTTTTGGCGTACCTGCTGGTTGTGGCCCTGCTGGATTCGCTCAGCTCCTGCCTGAGAGATCACGACATTACCCCCCCGCCCGAAACACCGACGGACTGGATGGCCAAGCTTGATCCGCAAATGAAGGAAGTGATCGATGAACTGACCCTGCTGAACCCCACTCCGCTTTGGCAGCTATCGGTCGAGGAAGCCCGTAAAAAACCGACCGTAAAAGACGCGGTCCTGTCGTTGCTGGCGAAGAAAGGCCAGCAGCCGCCCATGCCCAACGTGACCACCAGCGAAATCACGGTTCCCGGTTCGGGCGCTACGCAGGTACGGGCGGTGGTTTATAAACCAGCCAACGCGGCCGGAATGTTGCCGGTGATTGTGTATTACCACGGAGGTGGCTGGGTGCTCGCCAGCCCGGAAGTGTACGAATCATCGGCCAAGGCCCTGGCGGAGAAAGTGGGCGCCCTGGTGGTTTCGGTAGATTATCACTTGTCTCCCGAAAATAAATTTGCCACGGCGCACGTGGATTGCTACAAAGCCTACGAGTGGGTACTGAACAATGCCGCTTCCATCGGCGGGGATGCATCGAGAATTGCCGTTGCGGGCGAAAGCGCCGGGGGGAATATGTCGGTGGGGGTTTGCATGATGGCCCGCAACAACGGCATTGCCCTGCCCAAACACCAGTTGCTGGTTTATCCGGTTGCCAACAACGACCTGAACACGCCTTCCTACATCGACTACGCCAACGCCAAGCCGCTGGACAAACCGCTGATCGAGTGGTTCGTGGATAAATACTTCAAAACGCCCGCGGACGGCGATACGCCCTGGATTTCGCTCGTAGATGTTGCCGATCTGAGCGGTTTACCGCCCGCTACCATCATTGCCGCAGAGATCGATCCACTGCAAACGGAAGGAAAACTGCTCTACGAAAAATTCCTGAGCGTGGGCGTAAAAGCAAAATACGAGTTTTACGCAGGCACCACCCACGAGTTTTTCGGAACGAACGCGGTGGTGCAGAAAGCCGAACAGGCGCAGAATTTTGCCGCTGCCGAGTTGAAAGAAGCCCTGAAGTAATCCGGAATCCTTTTCCCCTGATACCAAGAAAGCCGCTGATGCGTGTTGCATCAGCGGCTTTCTTGGTATCAGGACGACCTTACCGCCGGGATGCGGCCTGTTCCAGGGCGGTTTTCAACACATCCAGCCGGATGGGTTTGGAGATGTAATCGTCCATACCGGCCTGCAGACACTCTTCCCGGTCTTCGGCCATCGCGTTGGCGGTCATGGCAATGATAACCGGCTGGCGACCCGTTTGCCGACGGATGTGGCGGGTGGCATCCAACCCGTTCATTTCGGGCATCTGCACGTCCATCAGAATCGCATCGTACGGTTGCTGGCTGAGCATGGAAATCGCTTCAGCTCCATTCTGGGCTAGATGCGGCTGGTACCCCAACCGGTGCAGCACGCTGAGAATGAGCTTTTGATTGGCCGGATAATCTTCGGCAATCAGAATGTCCAGCGGATGCTGCACGGCAAACGTATTGCTCAACTGTTGCTGCGACGGGCGGGAAACCGAGGGTGGATTTTCGCCGGGGTGTTTAAGTTGCTGCTGGACCAGGTCAAAAAGCTGCTGCTGGCGGATGGGCTTGGTAACGATGGCCGAAAAGAGTCCCGGATGCGCTTTACGGGTTTCTTCACCGATGGAACTCAGCAGGATAATCGGAAGCCGGGGGTGACGACCGCGGATGTTGCGGGCCAGTTCAACACCGTTCATCTCCGGCATCTGCATATCGGTTATGACCAATTGGAAGAACGAATTTTCCGCCAGAAGGGTCAGCGCCTGCCGACCCGACGAGGCTGTAACGGGTTGCAGCTTCCACTGTTCGAGCTGCGTCTTCAAAATCACCAGATTGGTTTGATTGTCGTCGACCACCAGCACCCGCTTCCCGTCGTTATCGTTGGTATTCAACAGGATGTAATGCCGTTTTGACTGCTGGCTGATCTGGCAGCGAATGGTAAAGGAAAACGTCGTTCCCCAGCCTTCCTGGCTTTCGACGCTGATTTGCCCGCCCATTAGTTTGACCAGCCGCTCGCTGATGGCCAGCCCCAGGCCGGTGCCGCCGTACTTGCGCGTCATGGACGAATCAACTTGGGAAAAGGCCTTGAAAAGCCGCTGTATTTTGTCCTCCGAAATTCCGATACCCGTATCACGTACCTGAAACACCAGTTCCAGTTCCTGGTCGCTGATCCGCTGCTGAACGTCAACCCGGATAAAAACCTCGCCTTTATGGGTGAATTTCACCGCGTTACCCACCAGGTTGACCAGAACCTGGCGGAGCCGCAAGCCGTCGGTAACTATTTGCAACGGAACCTGGGACTCAAACTGATACACCAGATCCAGCCCGGTTTCGGCGGCTTTGCTGGCGAACAGATCAAGCACATCTTCCACGCAATGCCGCAAATCGACATCGCTCGACTCCAGTTCCATACTCCCGGATTCGATCTTTGAAAAATCAAGAATGTCGTTGATCACTCCCAGCAAATTGACCCCGCACTGGAGTATGGTTTCCACGTATTCAACCTGATCGTCGTGCAGGTCGGTTTCCTTCAACAGGTACGCCATCCCCAGCACCCCATTCATGGGCGTCCGGATCTCGTGGCTCATCGTAGCCAGAAAGACACTCTTGGCTTTGTTGGCCTTTTCAGCTTCTTCCCGGGCTTTCTGTTCCTGCACGCGTTGCTCGTGGAGTTCTTCGATCAGGGCCTGCAGGTGCTCCGATTGGGTTTGCAGTTCTTCTTTCTGAAGATGAACCTTCGCCGTCTGATTCCTGACAATTTTCTCAAGTTTCCTTTTCTGGACTTTCAACGACTGGGTCCGCAGCCGGAAAAAGGCATAGACACCCGCCACCAGGAGCCCCCCCGCCGTGATCCGGAACCACCAGGTTTGCCAGAACGGCGGCTTGATGATGATCCGGAAAACCGTCCCCTGCTCGTTCCAGATGCCGTCGTTGTTGGACGCTTTCACCCGAAAGCTGTATTCGCCCGGGTCCAGGTTGGTGTAGGTAACCGTACGTTTATGGGATTTGCTGCTCCAGTGCCGGTCGAATCCTTCCAGCTTGTAGGTGTACAGGTTTTTTTCGGGCAGGGAATAGTTTAAAGCCGCAAATTCAAACGTAACCGTCGATTGATCGTGCGCCAGCGTCATCCGACTGGACCGCAGCAGCACGGGCTGATCGAAGACCTGTAAGCTGGTAATGTACACCGGTGGGATGATTGGGTTGTCCCGGATTCGGCCGGGGTTGAAGTAATTCAGGCCGTTGATGCCACCAAAGTACAGCACCCCACGGTCGGATTGGTAAACGGCCATCCGGTTGAAAGCTCCTTCCTGCAAGCCGTCGCCTGCGTTGTAATTCCGGAACGTTTCCGTTTTCGGATTGAAACGCGATAACCCGCTGTTGGTGCTGAGCCAGATGTTGCCCTGCCCGTCGCGGCTGATGGCCTGAATGACGTCGTTGGCTAGGCCGTTCT